>DASRGN010000001.1:0-51359 GCA_035651015.1 Pseudolabrys sp.
GCGACTTCATGCCGGAGGTGCACCGGCAGGCGGATGGGCGCTTCTGGGTCGATTACGGCTTTCACATCGCGCCGATCGAATCGTCTCACATCGGCGAAATGGACTACCTCGTCGCCGAGCAAGGCATTCCCTCGTTCAAGATCTTCATGTTCTACGGCGGCTACGGCCTGCATGGGCGCTCGTCGCACCAGAACGATTTTCTGATGATCGGGCCGGAGGAGAGCTACGATATCGCGCATTTCGAATTCATCATGCGCGGCGCGCAGCGCCTGATGGAAAAATATCCGGATAAGGCTCCCCACATCAGCGTCAGCCTGCATTGCGAGCTGGCCGACATCCTCAATGCCTATACCAAGATCGTGGAGCGCGAGGGCAAGCTCACCGGCCTCAAGGCCTATAGCGCGGCGCGCCCGCCGCATTCCGAGGGGCTTGCCATCTGGATCGCATCTTATCTCGCGAACGAAACAAATTGTCTCAACATCAACCTGCTGCATCTAAGTTCACACAAGGCAATCGACGCCGCCTGGACCATGCAGCAGGTGTTTCCGCACATCGCGTTCCGTCGCGAGGTGACGGTCGGGCATTTGCTCCTTGATACGGATTGCGAATGCGCGGTGCATGCCAAGGTCAACCCGCCGATCCGCCCGCGCGAGGACGTCGAGGCGCTGTGGCAGGCGGTGCTCGATCGCAAGATCGATTGGATCGTGTCCGATCACGCCTGCTGCTCGGCGGAGCAGAAATGGTCGAAGGACGATCCGAACAATATCTGGCTGGCGAAGTCCGGTTTCGGCGGCACCGAATATCTGCTCTCCGGCGTCATCAGCGAAGGCTCGAAGCGCGGCATGTCCTACAATCACATGGCCGAGCTCTTAAGCTGGAAGCCGGCGCAGCGCTTCGGACTCACCCACAAGGGCGACATCGCGCCGGGCTATGACGCCGACATCGTGCTGGTCGACCCGCAGGAAAGCTTCGTCGTGCATGCCGCGGAATCGGAATCCGTGCAGGGCTACACGCCGTTCGAGGGCGTCGAGCTCAGCGGTCGGGTGAAGAGCACGTTCCTGCGCGGGGCGCTCGTGTACGACAAGGGCGAGGTGCAAGGCCCAGCGCGGGGGCAATATCTCACCAGGCCACAAAAGGCGCGCTAAATCGCTCACTGGCTCTCCCTGACGGCCGATGTATCATCGGCGGAAAGGGTCGGGGGGAAGGGCGTGGCGGACGTCGCGTTACGATCGGTGAGCAAGGCTTGGGGCGCCTCGGCGGCCGTCGACAACATCAGCTTCACGGTGAAGCAGGGCACGCTCGGCGCGCTGCTCGGGCCTTCCGGTTGCGGAAAATCCACGACGCTGCGCCTGGTTGCCGGTCTGGAGATGGTGACCGCGGGCACGATCCACATCGGCCGCGAGGACGTCACAAATCTTTCGCCCGGCAAACGTAGGGTTGCCATGGTGTTTCAATCCTACGCGCTGTTCCCGCATCTTTCGGTGGCGGAGAACGTCATCTTCGGCCTCAAGGTGCGCGGCGTCCCGGCGGCGGAACAGGGCGAGCGGCTCAAGCGCGCCGCCGATCTGCTCGGCCTCGGCAAGCTCCTCGATCGCAAGCCGTCGCAGCTTTCCGGCGGACAACAGCAGCGCGTCGCGCTTGGCCGCGCCATCGTCGCGCAGGCGCCGGTCTGCCTGATGGACGAGCCGCTCTCCAATCTCGATGCACAGCTGCGCGTCGAGATGCGCCGCGAGATCCGCGCGCTGCAGCAGCGCCTCGGCATGACCATGCTCTATGTGACGCACGATCAGCTCGAAGCGATGACCATGGCGGACCAGGTGCTGCTGATGCGCGAGGGCCGCATCGAGCAGAACGGCTCGCCCTCGGAATTGTACGAGCGGCCGGCGAGCATCTTCACCGCGCGCTTCGTCGGCACGCCGCCGATGAATCTGCTGCCGGCGACGGCGGTCGGCGCCACGCTGGCGCGCCTGCAGGCGCCGCAAGGGCAGACGCCGGGCGATCTCACGGTCGGCGTTCGCGCCGAGGCGGCGCGGCTCGGCAGCGACGGCGTTTCCGCCGAGATCGCTGCAGCGGAATATCTCGGCGCCGATACGCTCGTCGATACGCGTATCGGGGAGCACAGCTTCGTCGTGCGGCTGCCCGGACAGGTGCGCGTGCAGGCTGGCGAGCGCGTGTCGATCACGTGGGAGCCTGACGCAACACATTGGTTCGATGCGGCCTCCGGCCGCAGGGTTCAGCAATAAAGAGAGAGAAGGGGAGCAAGCCATGAAGAGACGCGAATTCCTCAAAGCCACTGCGGGCGTTGCCGCAGGCCTCATCGCCAAGCCGGCGCTGGCGCAGTCGGCGACCGAGATCACCTTCTTCTTTCCGGTGGCGGTCGGCGGGCCGATCACCAAGATCATCGACGGCTATGCCGCCGATTTCGAGAAGGCGAATGCCGGCGTCAAGGTGAAGCCGGTCTATGCCGGCACCTATCAGGAAACGCTGATCAAGGTGCTCACCGGGCACAAGAGCGGCAATCCGCCGACGTCATCCGTGCTGCTCTCGACCGACATGTTCACGCTGATCGACGAGGACGCCATCGCGCCGATCGACGATTTCGTCAAAAGCGATGACGACAAGGCGTGGCTCAAGAGTTTCTTCCCGGCCTTTATGCTCAACAGCCGCACCGGCGGGAAGACCTGGGGCGCGCCGTTCCAGCGCTCGACTGTGGTGATGTACTGGAACAAGGAGCTGTTCAAGGAAGCCGGGCTCGATCCGGAAAAGCCGCCGGCGACCTGGGCCGAGCAGGTGGCCTTCGCGCAGAAGCTGACCAAGCCCGACGGCTCCGGCGGCGCCTCGCAATGGGGCATGCAAGTGCCGTCGTCCGGCTTCCCGTATTGGCTGTTCCAGGGCTTCACCACGCAGGCCGGCGGCATCCTGATGAACGAGGCCGGCGACCGCACCTTCTACGATAAGCCGGAAGTGATCGAAGCACTGAGCTACTGGGTCGACCTCTCGCGCAAATACAAGGTGCATCCGCCCGGCATCGTCGAGTGGGGCACGACGCCCAAGGACTTCTTCGAGAGGAAGACCGCGATGATGTGGACCACCACGGGCAATCTCACCAATGTGCGCAACAGCGCCAAATTCCCGTTCGGCGTCGGCATGCTGCCGGCGGGCAAGCGCCGCGGCAGCCCGACCGGCGGCGGCAACTTCTACATCTCCAAGAAGGCGCCGAAGGCGCAGCAAGAGGCGGCGTTCAAGTTCGCGCGCTTCCTCACGACGCCGGAACGCGCCGCGCAATGGTGTGTCGACACCGGTTACGTGGCGGTGCGTCCCGACTCCTTCGACACGGAGGCGCTGAAGAAATATGTCGCCGATTTCCCGCCGGCGGCGGTCGCCCGCGACCAGCTGCAATATGCCGTCGCCGAATTGTCGACGCATGAAAACCAGCGCGTCACCAAGGCGCTCAACGACGGGCTGCAGGCGGCGCTCACGGGCACCAAAGCGCCGGCGCAGGCGATGAAGGACTCGCAGGCCGAGGCCGAGCGCATCCTGTCGCGGTATCGGTAGCACGATGACTAGAACGCGCGCAGCGATCCATGGCTGGCTCCTCTTGCTGCCGGCCATGGCGCTGCTCGCGCTGTTCACGCATTGGCCGGCGCTGGCGACCTTCATCGACAGCTTCTACTCGACGCCACGGCCGATCCGGCCCGCGCATTTCGTCGGTCTAGCCAATTACGCAACGCTCGCTGACGACCCGATCTTCTGGCAGGCGCTCACCAACAATCTGTGGTTCGCGCTCGGCACCATTCCCGTGTCGATCGCGCTCGCGCTGCTGATGGCGCTGTGGGTCAACGACCGCATCGCCGGGCGCACGCTCATCCGCATGGCTTATTTCACGCCGACCGTGCTGCCGATGATCGCCATCGCCAATATCTGGCTGTTCTTCTACACGCCGCAATACGGGCTCCTCGCGCAGGTGCTCGGAGCGTTCGGCATCGCCTCCCACAACTGGCTCGGCTCGCAGGACACCGCGCTCATTTGCGTGATGATCGTCGCGATCTGGAAGGAAGCCGGCTTCTTCATGATCTTCTATCTGGCGGCGCTGCAGCAGATTCCACCAAGCCTCGCCGAAGCCTCGGCGCTTGAGGGCGCCTCGCGCTTCTATTATTTCCGCCGCATCCAATTCCCACTGCTGATGCCGACCACGCTGTTCGTGCTGATCAATGCCGTGATCAATGCGTTTCGCACCGTCGACCACATCATCGTCATGACCCATGGCGGACCCGACAACGCCACCTCGCTGCTGCTCTTTCGCATCTATGAGCTCGGCTTCAATTTCTGGGATACCAGCCTGGCGTCGGCTTTGACCGTCGTGCTGCTGGTGGGGCTCGCGCTCGTCGCCTTCGCGCAATGGGCCTTCCTCGAGCCGCGGATCCACTACCGATGAGCATGCGCGGAGAAAGTCACGTCTATGCGCCAGCCGGTGGCGGGCGTCTCATCGAGACCGTCGGCGCCTGGATGCTCGCGCTGCTCTGGATCCTGCCGCTCGCCTATGCCGTGTGGACCGCGTTCCACGCACCGGAGTTCTCCACGCGCTTCGCGCCGCTGGCGCCGCTGACGCTGAACAATTTCGAACGCGCCTTCGACGCGGCGCCGTTCGCCCGGTATTTTCTCAACACGGTCATCCTGGTGACGCTGGTGCTCGGCTGCCAACTGGTCCTGTGCACGCTCGCGGCCTACGCCTTCGCGCGCAGCGATTTCCTCGGCAGCGGTGTCGCCTTCGCCCTGGTGCTGGCGCAGCTGATGATCATGCCCGATGTGCTGATCGTCGAGAACTACCGCACCATGAGCTTCATCGGCATCCTCGATTCCATTCCGGCCATCGCGTTGCCTTATGTCGCCTCGGCCTTCGGGATTTTTCTGCTGCGCCAGACCTTCAAGTCTGTGCCGCGCGAGCTCGACGAGGCGGCCCGCGTCGAAGGCGCGGGGCCGCTGCAGGTGCTGCTCAAAGTCTATGTGCCGCTGGCGAAGCCCGTTTATCTTGCCTACGGCCTCGTCTCGGTGAGCTACCACTGGAACAATTTCCTGTGGCCACTGATCGTGACCAATTCGGTGGAATCGCGGCCGCTCACCGTCGGCCTGCAGGTGTTCTCCTCCGGCGACCAGGGCATCGACTGGTCGATCATCTGCGCGGCGACGCTGATGACCTCGGCGCCGCTGCTCGTCGCCTTCCTCTTGTTCCAGCGGCAATTCGTGCAGAGCTTTATGCGCGCGGGAATTCGCTGACGCGCTAATGAAACTCGGCGCGCACGCCGGGCGGCGGCGAGAAGCCGAGATCGCCGCGCGCGATCACCGCCTCGCGGCCGCCATGCTTGGCCAGCTGCTCGGCCTGGCGTTTCTTGGCGCGTGCGTCGATCGCTTCGGGATCGAGCAGCGCGCGCAGCCGCTTCTCGCAGGCGGCGCGCACCTCGGCGAATTGCGGGTCGGCTGACAGATCGTGCGCCTCGTCGGGATCGGCGGTGAAATCGAACAGCTGCGGCGCATATTTCACGTAGTGCACGTATTTGAAGCGTCCGTGCCGGATGGCGAAGGCGCCGGTGGTCGAGCCCATGCCGTGATATTCGCAGAGCACGGTGCGCTCGGGCGTCTCGCCGTGCGCCAGCCGCGCGATGGAGACGCCGGGATGATCCGGGTCGATCATCTGCTTTCCGCTTTCGCCGACGCAATCGATGATGAAGGGATAAGTGTCGACCAGATTGCACGGCGTGTCGACGACACTGCCTTGCGGGACGTCGTCGCCGGCGAGGATCAGCGGCACGCCGCAGGTTTCTTCGTAGAGCGTGGATTTGCCCCAGAGCCCGCGCTGGCCGAGCGCATCGCCGTGATCGCTGGTGTAGATGATGCGCGTGTTACCGGCGTGCCCGCTGGCGTCAAGCGCGTCGAGCACCTTGCCGGCCTGCTCGTCCATGAAGCTGCAGAGGCCGAAATAGCCGGCGACCGCGCGGCGGATGTCCTCCGGCGTCTTGAAGTAGTCGTCGAAATTGAATGCCGTCGCGTAGTCGCGCACGAACGGATGATCGGGGCGCTCGTCGCGCGCATAGAAGCGGGGCATCGGCAGCTTCGGATCGTTGAAATACGGGAAATAATGATCCGGCGGCGCGGTCAGCGGGTAGTGCGGCGAGACGAAGGAGACGAACAGCACCCAGGGCTTGTCGCGATATTTCGCCGCTTCCTGGTGCAGCCAGATCTGCGCCTGCGCGGCGATCTCGCGATCGTATTGCGTGTAGGGCGACTCGCCCGGACCCGCCATGCGCGCCATCTTGTAGGCGGCGCCGCGCACCGGCAGGTCGTCGCGGATGAGACCCATCAGGTCGCCTTTGCCCTCGATCACCTGCATCGGCACGATCGAGCGCGAGAAGCCGCAGTCGTCGTCGTCCGAACGGAAATGCAGCTTGCCGATCGACACCACCTGGTGCCCGGTCTCGCGCAGATGGTGGTGCCAGCTCGGGATCGTGCCGTCATAAGGATCGGCGTTATCCCAGAAGCCGATCTGGTGGATGTATTTGCCGGTGGCAAAGGAGGCGCGCGCCGGGATGCAGACCGGCGAAGGCGTCCAGCAATTTGTGAAACGGGTGCCGCGCCGCGCCAGCGCGTCGAGATGCGGCGTGCGCACGAATTTGTGCCCGTAGCAGCCCATCAGATTGCGGCTGTGCTGGTCGGACATGATGATCAGCAGGTTCTGCGGCTGCATGCGGACGCTTTCCTGGCTCGAAGGCTTGCCAATACTCTATAGTAATATACTCTGTAGTAAACAAGCCGAAAAGCCGGCACGACCGGCGGCACAAGAACCAGAGAGGGGAAGCGTCATGCTGCGGACATTCGCATTACTTCTGGCCGCACTGCTGGGATGGTCCTCTGCGCAGGCCGCGGACTGGCCGACGCGGCCGGTGCATCTCATCGTCCCGTTTTCCGCGGGCGGCGGCACCGACCTCGTGGCGCGCGTGCTGGGGCAGAAGCTCGCCGAGCGCTTCGGCCAGCAATTCGTGGTGGAGAACCGCACCGGCGCGAGCGGCATGATCGGCGCCGGCATCGTCGCCCATGCGCAGCCCGACGGCTACACGCTGCTGGTGGCGTCGCCGGCGGAGATCGCGCTCAATCCGAATTTGTTCAAGTCGATGACCTACGATCCGGTCAAGGATCTGACCCCGATCACGCTGCTCGCCTGGACGCCGATGGTGCTCGCCGCGCATCCGAGCTTCCCTGCCTCGACGCCGGCAGAGCTGATCAAGATGGCGCAGGCGGGCCAGGTCGATTTCTCCTCGCCCGGCATCGGCAGCGCGCATCAGCTCGTCGGCGAGTACATCAATCTCAAGGCGCACACCAAGCTCACGCACATCCCGTATAAGGGCGCCGCGCCGGCGGTGACCGATGCGGTGGCCGGTCAAGTGAAGCTCACGGTTTCCGGCATGCCGCCAGTAGTCGGGTTCCTCAAGTCGGGTGCGCTGAAGGCCATCGCGTTGACCAGCAAGAGTCGCTTGCCGATGCTTCCGAACATCCCGACCATGGCCGAGGTCAAAGGCTTCGAGGATTGCGACTTCACCAATTGGTTCGGCCTGCTCGCGCCGGCGGGAACGCCGGCGCCGATCCTCGATCAGCTGCATCAGGCGGCCGTCGATGCGCTCAAGGATGCGCATGTGCGCAGCATTCTCGACAATCAGGCGGCGGTGCCGGTCGGCGACACGCCAGCGGAGTTCGCAGCCTTCATCAAAGCCGAGAATGCCAAATACGGGAAGATCGTGAAGGCGGCGCACCTGGAAACGCATTGACGCACGCAAAAGGCTGAGCGCACCGATGCTCGACACCATCCAGGCCCGCATCGCTGCGGCGGACGCTTCGACTGGGCCGAAATACCAGGTGCTGCGCGACGCCATCCTCGCGGCGATCACGACCGGCGAGTGGACCGCGGGCATGCGCCTGCCGACGGAAGCCGAGCTGTCCAAGCTTTTGCCCTACAGCCTCGGCACCATCCAGAAGGCCTATGGCGAGCTCGTCAGAGACGGCCTCGTCGTACGCTCACGCGGCCGCGGCAGCTTCGTCGCGCCGATGCAGCGGCAGATGGCAGAGCCGTGGCACTGCCGCTTCCTCGGCGACGATGGCACCGTGTTGCCGATCTACCCGCATCTCGTCGGCCATCGCGTGGTGAAGCCGGAGAAACGCTGGCGCGAGCTGTTCGGCCCGCGTGCCAAAATCGTCCGCATCGACCGCACCATCTCCATCAACCGCGAGTTCGACGTGACGAGCCGCTTCTTCGTGCCGGAGGCGATCGCCAGGCCGCTGCTTGCCCGCCCGCGCCAAAACGTCGAGAGCGCGAACTTCAAGGCCATTCTCCTACGTGAGCTCGGCATGCCCATCTCGCGCATCGTGCAGACCGTCGCGAGCATAAAGGCGACGCGTGGCCGGCCGCAGCTGCGACTCGAAGCCACCGCCTATACGGTCGAAGGCGAGGTCGCCTATTTCCAAGAGATCGATATTCCGGACAATCCGCGCCGGCTGCTGTTCGACTCCGATTTGCGGCTGTGAAGAAGCCCACTCTCCGGGCGTCATCGCCCGCGAAGGCGGGCGATCCAGTAATCACTGCAAGGTCGGTGTTTACTATGCCCCCGCCTACGCGGGCATGACGCCGCAGATGGCTCACCGCCTTAATTAATTCGCGATCTTGATCCCGGCCGCCTTGATCACCTGCGCCCATTGTACCGTCTCGCGCTTCATCACCGCGGCGAACTCCTCCGGCGAGTTGCCGATCATGTCGATGGCGAGGCTGGAAAAGCTCTTCTTCACGTCGGGCATCGCCAGCACGGTCATCGTCTGCTTGTAGATTTTGTCGATGATGGCGCGATCGGTGGCTGCCGGCGCCAGCAGCCCGAACCACGGCACCGCCTCGAAGCCCGGATAACCCATCTCCGCCATGGTCGGCAGGTCCGGTGCCGCCGCCGTACGCTTGAGCGAGGTCACCGCGAAGGCGCGCAGCTTTCCCTCACGCACCAGCGGCAGGATGTTGACGATATTGCCAAAGAACATGGTGACGCGTCCGGCGAGCAGATCCGGCGTCACCGCGGTGGTGCCGCGATAGGCGACGGGCTGGATGTCGAGATGCGCCATCGACTTGAACAGCTCGCCCGCGAGATGCTGCGAGGTGCCGACGCCGGCATGCGCATAAGTGAGCTTGCCCGGCTCGGCACGGGCGAGCGCAACCAGCTCCGGCAGCGTCTTCGCCGGCACGTCGGGGTGCACGACGAGAATGTTGGAGGCGACGAAGATCTGCGAGATCGGCGCGAAGTCCTTGAGTGGGTCGTAGGGCAGCTTTGTGTAGAGGCTCGGATTGATCACCAGCGCCGCGTTGCCGCCCATCAGCAGCGTATGCCCGTCCGGTTTCGACTTCGCTACCTGATCGGTGACGATGTTGCTGCCGGCGCCGGTGATGTCCTCGACGATGACCGGGAAGCCCCAGGCGTCGGAGAATTTCGCCGCGAGAAGCCGCGAGGTGACGTCGGGCGCGGTGCCGGCGGTGAAGCCGACCAGGATGCGCACGGTGCGTTGCGGATAGTCGAGGGCGAAAGCTGACCGTGCGCCAAACGGCAGCGCAGTGGCGCCGGCCGCGAGCTGCAGGATGCGGCGGCGAGACAATCGTACGGACATGGCAATGCTCCCCCGATGCATCTTCCGCCGGCAACTCTATCGTGCACTAATCGCGTTTGTCAGGGCTTGCGTGGCCACTAGGCTCGTCCGTAATGGCGCACTGCAAAAAAACAAATTTATGCGTCCCAGGGAGACGTCCAATGACCTTTCCATCGGTATCCTGCTCTTGCTGTAGCGGTCTATTTCTGCGCGGCGCTTTTAGCCGCCGCCACTTCCTCTCTGCTGCGGCGGCCGGCGCTGTGGCGCTTGCTTTGCCCGCCCGCCGTGCGGCGGCAGACGAGGTACCCCTCATTCCTTACACCTCCGCACCCAATCCGCTGCGGTTACCGGAGAACATGTATTTCGGCGAGGTATCGGGCGTCACGCTCAATTCCCGAGGTCACGTCTTCGCGTTGTCGCGCGGCAACACCACGGGCCCCGCCTATGCCGCGGCGGCGACGCAGCTGCTCGAATTCGCGCCCAATGGTCGCTTCATCCGCGAAATCGGTCACAATCTCTATGCGTGGTCTTTCGCGCATACGGTGAAGGCCGACCGTCACGATAACATCTGGGTCACCGACAAGGGCTCGGACATGGTGATCAAGTTCAATCCCGAGGGGCGCGTCGACATGGTGTTCGGCCGCAAGCAGGAGGCGTCCGACGAGAGCACCGCGCCGCTCGAGCATCCGAACCCGCCGCTGCCGGCCGAAGACGGGCGTTTCCGGCAGGTGACCGACGTCACCTTCGATGCCGCCGACAACGCTTACATCAGCGATGGCTATATCAATTCACGCGTGGCCAAGGTCGACAAGAACGGCAACTGGCTCAAGTCCTGGGGTGATCGCGGCAAGGGGCCGGGGCAATTCAGCACGCCGCATTCGATCGCCAGCGATGCCAAGGGCAACATCTATGTCGCCGATCGCGGCAATCGCCGCATCCAGGTGTTCGATGGCGAGGGCACCTTCCAGCGCCAGTTCACCATCGACGTGCCGGTGCCGAAGGACGCACGCCCGGCGATCGGCAATATGCCGGGCGAGGCACAGATCGCGGCCGGCACCTTCGCGCCCGGCTCGCCCTGGGCGATCTGCATCTCGCCGCCGCCGAACCAAGTCCTCTACTCGTCCGATGCGTGGCCCGGACGCATCTATCGGCTGTCACTCGAGGGCAAGGTGCTCGGCATACTTGGCCAGTCGGGCAAGCAGCTCAAGCAGTTTGGCTGGATCCACCAGATGTCGTGTCCGGACGAGAACGTGCTCTATGTCGGCGAGCTGTTGAACTGGCGCGTGCAGAAGCTCGTGCTGCACGGCTAGTTGCTCACTGCGGCACCAGGTTCGCCGCCTTGGCGACGACCTTCATCTCGGCGAGCCGCGCTTTCAGGTACTCGGTGAACTGCTCCGGCGTGCCGCCGATCTTTTCGGCGCCGAGCGCGCTGAGCTGCTTCTGCACGGTCGGATCGGCGAGCGCCTTGTTGGCCGCCGCATTGAGCCTGTCGATCACCGCGCGCGGCGTTTTCGCCGGCGCCAGCAGGCCGAACCACGAGCTTGCCTGATAGCCGTTCACGGTGTCGCCGATGGTCGGCAGATCGGGCAGCGTGCTCGATCGCTGCGGCGTGCCCACCGCGATGGCGCGCAACGCGCTGCTCTTCACCTGCGGCATAATCGTCGGCGCATTCTCGAACTGGACGTCGAGGCGTCCGGCGATCAGGTCGAGGATCGCCGGACCGGCGCCGCGATAGGGGACGTGCACCATGTCGATGCCGGCCATCGATGTGAACAGCGCCGAGCTCAGATGCGTGATCGAGCCGATGCCGGCGCTGCCGTAGCGCAGCTGCCCGGGCTTCGCCTTCGCCTGGTCGATCAAGTCCTGCACGCTCTTGATCGTTGAATCCTTGGGCACGACGAGCACGATCGGGCTGATCGCGACCTCGATGATGGTCTCGAAGTCCTTCAGCGGGTCGTAGCCGATGTCCTTCTGAATGAACGGATTGATCGCCAGCGACGGCGTCGCGGTGGCGAGTGTGTAGCCGTCGGGCGTCGCCTTGGAAGCCTGGGTGAGCCCAATGGTGCCGCCGGCGCCGCCGACATTCATCACCACGAGTGGCTGGCCGAGCTCGCGACTCATAAAATCTGCGAGGATGCGCGCCTGCGAGTCGGTGCTGCCGCCGGCAGCGAACGGCACGATCAGCCGGATCGGATGGTTCGGATAATCGGCTTGCGCGGCCGCGCCGCTGACCATACAGAGTGTGCCTGCGAGCGCCGCGACGATGGCTCTCAGCATCGACGATTCCTCCACATTGCTTTTCTTTTTCTCACTCAGTGAAACGTTGGGAGTCCAGTGTGACCGAGCACGGCAGCGGCGACAACCCGCATACGCGTACACTCGCCGCGTTCATTTCCGGTCTGCGCTACGAGGAGATTCCGGCCGAGGTGATCGAGCGCATCAAGCTTTTGATGCTCGACAGTCTGGGCTGCGCGCTTTATGGCGCCGAGCTCGAATGGTGCCGCATCCTGCGCGACACGCTGCTCAAGACCGACGCGACGCGCACCACCACGATCTGGGGTACGGCGCACAAGCTCTCCTCGCCGCACGCAGCGCTGCTCAACGGAACGCAGATCCAGGGCTTCGAGCTCGACGACGTGCATCGTCAGGGCGTGCTGCATGTCGGCGCGGTGACACTGCCGGCGCTCATCGCTGTCGCCGAGAGTCATGCGAAGCTGAGCGGGCGCGATTTTCTTGCGGCCGCGGTTGCCGGCTACGAGACCGGGCCGCGTGTCGGCCTGTGCATGGGGCAGGAGCATATCGGCCAAGGCTGGCATTCGGGCGCCACCGTCGGCGTGTTCTCCGCGGCGGCCGCCGCGGCGCGCGGCCTCACGCTCGATGCCGAAAAGACCGTGCATGCGCTGGGTCTCGCCGGCACCCAGTCCGCGGGCCTAATGGCGGCGCAATATGGCGCCATGGTCAAGCGCATGCATGCCGGCCGCTCGGCGCAGAGCGGGCTCTACGGCGCGCTGCTGGCGCAAGCGGGCTTCACCGGCATCATCGATGTCTTCGAGGCGCCGTACGGGGGCTTCTGCACGACGTTCTCGCGCTCCAACGACCGCTTCAAGCTTGGTGAGCTCAGCGCCGGGCTCGGGGAGCGTTACGAGACTATGCGCGTCTCGCTTAAATTCTATTCCTGCGTCGGCAGCAACCACACCACGCTCGATGCCATCCGCGACATCCAGAAGCGGCGGCCGTTCACGCTCGCCGAGCTGAAGAAGGTTGTGGTGCACGGCTCGCGCGTCACCGTCGACCATGTCGGCTGGCCCTATAAGCCGCAGGGGCTGACCTCGGCGCAGCTCAATCTGCCTTACTGTGTGGCGACGCTGTTCCTCGAGGGCGACGTGTTCGTCGAGCAGTTCACGGAGAAGGACGTCGGCAATGCCGAGCGCATCGCGCTCTCACGTAAGATCGAGGTGGTCGAAGACCCGGCGATCACCGCTCAAGGGTCGAAGTTCCGACATAAGGTGCGCGTCGACGTGCACCTGACCGACGGCTCGGTGCATTCGGAGACGCGCGAAGCGCCACGCGGCAGCGAGCAGTCCTTCGCCAGCGCCGGCGACATCATCGAGAAATTCCGCAAGCTCTCCCGCGGCGCGCTCAGCGCGCCGCGCCAGCAGGCGCTGATCGACGCCTTGCTCGGCCTGGAAAAGCTCGCCGACGCAGCCGAAGTGGCGCGGCTGCTACGCGCGGGCTAAACCGTCGAACCGCCGCAGCGCACATCAGCGGCTCTGACCGTCAATACGGGCGATAGTAGTGACGGTAATAATGATGCCGGTGCCAGCGGTAGTAAGGGGAGTAGACCCGATGCGATCCGAAGATCGGGCCGTTCTCGCCGCAATGGATGTGGCCGGCCTCGGTGCAATTCACACCCAAGGTGCGGTCTGATTGCGCTGCAGCAAGATTGGTCCCGGCCAGCGTCAGACCAGCGGCCAGCAAGGCCACATTAAGATAGATCGAGAGTTTCATCGCATCCTCCATATCGCGTTTACGGAGAACCGGCGGCTGACGCGCTAAGTTCCGTGCCCGGCTGTCCGCAGCGGAGTACCATCGCCGCATGCCGATCGGACTGGCCGATTTTCTGTCAATTTTAGTTTTGTCGCTTCGCGCGACGCACATAGAGTAGCGCCATGGTTTTGAGCGGCGACTACGATCCGTTTCTGGTTGCGCTCTCGGTCGCGGTGGCCTCGCTCGCCTCCTATGCCGCCCTCGATCTCGGCGGCCGCATCCGCGCCTCGCAGGGATGGCCGCGCCTCGCCTGGCTGAGCACCGCGGCGCTTGCGCTCGGCGGCGGCATCTGGTCGATGCATTTCATCGCCATGCTCGCTTTCCTGCTGCCGATCCCGGTCGACTATGCGGTCGGCAGCACAGTGCTGTCGCTCATTGTCGCCATCGCGGTGACCGCCATCGGCTTCTATGTCATCGGCACACGGCAGGCGAGCCGCATGCAGTTCGTCCTTGCCGGTACCTTCGTCGGCATCGGCATCGTCGGCATGCATTACACCGGCATGGACGCGATGCGCATGCAGTGCCGGCTCGACTACGCACCGCTCCTGGTCGCACTGTCCATCATCATCGCTATCGGCGCCGCCACCGCGGCGCTGTGGCTCGCTTTCCGCACCAGCTCGGTCTGGCAAAGCCTGCTCGCGGCGCTGGTGATGGGCACCGCGATCTCCGGCATGCACTACACCGGCATGGCCGCCGCGGTGTTCACGCGCGATGCGCCGCTCGAAGCGGTCGCCGACGCCGGCGGCGTCACGCATTTGAACCTCGCACTGAGCGTCGCCGGCATCACCTTCCTGATCCTCATCCTGGCGCTCATCGCCTCGGCCTTCGATCGGCAGTTCGCGCTGCTTGCCGAACGTGAGACGGTGCTCTTGCGTGAGAGTGAGGATGAGCTGCGCCGCGTCTATCGCGGCACACCGCTGCCGCTGCACGCGCTCGGCCCGCAGGGAACGGTCGAGAACGTCAGCGATACCTGGCTCGATCTGCTCGGTTATGGGCGCGAGGCCGTGCTCGGCCGCAGGTTCGTCGAGTTCATGACACCCGCTTCGCGGCGGCGCTACGAAGACGTGGACTGGCCGAAGCTGCAGCGCGGCGAGGATATCCGCGAGGCCGAGTATCAAATGGTGTGCGCGGCCGGCGACGTGCTCGACGTGTTGATGTCGGCGCGGCTCGATCGCTTGCCGACCGGACGCATGCATATTGTCGGCGGCTTGATCGATGTCACGGCGCGCAAGCGTGCAGAGGATGCCTTGCGCCAGGCCCAGCGCATGGAGGCGATCGGCCAGCTCACCGGCGGCGTGGCACACGATTTCAATAATTTGCTGATGGTCATCAGCGGCGCCGCCGAGAAGGTCCGCCGCACCGTGGCGGATGCCGCGTTGGCGCGCCCGCTCGATATGATCGGGCTTGCGGTCAAGCGGGGCCAAAGCCTCACCGGACACCTGTTGTCCTTCGCGCGGCGGCAGACGCTGGAAACGAACGTGGTCGATCTCAGCGAGGGATTCTCGGCGCTCGCCGACATGCTGCGGCGCTCGCTGCGCGGCGATATCGATGTGCGCGTCTCGGTTGCCGGCGGGTCGTGCCGGGTGCGCATCGATCCGGGCGAGCTCGAGCTGGCGCTGCTCAATCTCGGCGTCAATGCCCGCGACGCAATGCCGGATGGCGGGATTCTCTCATTGTCGCTGCGCTGTGCGAGCCTGCAGGGCGATGCTGCGGTCGAGGGGCTGTGCGGCGACTTCGCCGTCATCGAGCTCGCCGACACCGGCGTCGGCATTGCGCCGGAGGTGCTGCCGCGGATTTTCGATCCATTCTTCACCACCAAGCCGGTCGGCAAGGGGACGGGTCTCGGGCTGAGCCAGGTTTACGGCTTCGCCAAGCAGTCGGGCGGGGCCGTGCTGGTCGACAGCAAGCCGGGGCAGGGCACGCGTGTGAGCCTCTATCTGCCGGTGACCACGGAGGCGGTCAGTGCTGCCAAGGTGGATCAGCGAGCGGTCGGCGATGTCGCCGCCAAGCGTGGCGCGGTGCTGCTCGTCGAAGACAATCAGGAAGTCGCTGCGGTGGCTGCCGACTACTTCACCCAGCTCGGCTACGCCGTCGACACGGCCTCGAACGGCGCCGAGGCCTTGCGCAAGCTGCAGAAGCGACAGCGCAACTACGATCTGGTGTTCTCCGACATCCTGATGCCGGGCAGCGTTGCTGGTCTCGAGATCGCGCGCATCGTGCGCGACTATCACCCGGACACCGCGGTGCTCTTAACCACTGGCTATAGTGAGAAGGCGCAGGCGGCGGTCCGCGAGGGCTTTTCGATCGTGCAGAAGCCCTATGACCTCGCGCGGCTGCAGGCAGCGCTCGCCGCCACGCCCGCGAAATCCGCAGCTCCGGTCGCGGCAGCGGCGGCGTCGTGACCGGCTGGCGGCACAGCCGCCTTTCCGTGCTACATTCTCTGGCAAAGACGATATGCACTGCGGGAGAACGCCATGGCCTATGATCTCGACCAATTCATCGCAGATTGCCGCGCCACACTGTCGCGCGATGGCGGCCCGGCCGGCCGCGAGAAGGTGCGCACCGACCTCGAGCGCCTGCTCGCCAACCCCGATTTCGTACAGAAATACTGCGGCGACGACGTGCCGCGTGGGCTCAAGGTGCTGTACGAGGACGACAAGCTCGGCTTCCAGGTCCTGGCGCATATCAACGACAAGGCGCGCGTCTCGCCGCCGCACGACCACGGCGCCTCCTGGGCGATCTACGGCCAGGCCACGAAATACACAGAGATGACGGAGTGGGCGCGCGAGGATGACGGCAAGGATCCGAAGCACGCCAAGCTCAAGCCGATCAAGAAATACCGGCTCAATCCGGGGCAGGCCGGAATCTACCAGGACGGCGCCATCCACTCGATCGATTATCCCGAGCACGCGCGTTTCGTGCGCGTCACCGGCACCAATCTCGACAAGATCAACCGCATCCGCATCGACCTGAAGACCGGCGAGGTGGAGCAGATGACGGCGCAGCAGGCGACGTAGCGCGGTTCAACAAATCGGCCTCGTCCCCCGGCTTGACCGGGGGACCCAGTACTCCGCAACGATGCATTAGGGCAAAATCGCATCGATACGGATTACTGGATGCCCGCTTTCGCTGGCATGACGGCTGAGAGATCAACGACGACAAACCATGTCCTCCAGTCCGACGAAACTCCGCCCGCTGTCCGCGGCTGCCGTCAAGGCGATGCTTGGCGACGGCAAAGAGCTCGCGCTGATCGATGTGCGCGAGGAGCTGATCTATTCGCGCAATCATCTGCTCTGGGCGCGTTCGGTGCCGCTGAGCCGGCTGGCGCTGCAATTCGCGCGCCTGGTGCCGCGACGTTCAACCCGGATCGTGCTTTGCGATGACGGCGACGGCCTGGTCGAGCGCGCCGCAGCCATTCTCGCAGGCGCGGGCTACAGCGATCTTTCCTCTCTCGAGGGCGGCATCGCGGCCTGGGAGCGCGCCGGTTTCATCCTGTTCTCCGGCATGAACGTGCCCAGCAAGGCGTTCGGCGAGTTCATCGAGCATCAGCGCGGCACACCGAGCATTTCGGCGGACGAGCTCGATGAGTGGATGCGCGAGGGCCGCGACATCGCGATCCTCGACAGCCGTCCATTCGACGAGTTTTCGCGCATCTCCATCCCGCGCGGCATCAACGTGCCCGGCGCTGAGCTGGTGCTGCGTGCGCGCGACATGGCGCCGTCACCCGACACGATGATCGTCGTCAATTGCGCGGGACGTACCCGCAGCATCATGGGTGCGCAGTCGCTGATCGATGCCGGCGTGCCCAACAAGGTCGTGGCATTGCGCAACGGCACCATGGGCTGGCATCTTGCGGGGCTCGCTTGCGCCAACGGCGCGTCGGCGCGCTATCCAGACGTGTCCACGCAAGGGCTCGCCTGGTCGCAGGAGGCGGCGCAGCGTGTGGCCGAAAAGGCCGGCGTTCGCATCATCGACCGTGCTGCGCTTCAGGCGCTGCGAGCAGACACGACACGCACGACCTATGTGTTCGACGTGCGCGATCCGCAGGACTATGCGCGCGGGCATTTTCCCGGCGCCGTGTCTGCGCCAGGCGGCCAGCTGATCCAAGCGACCGATACCTATGTCGGGACGCTGCACGCCCGCGTCGTGCTCTGTGACGACCGCAAAGTGCGCGCGCTGATGACCGCCGCCTGGCTCCGGCAGATGGGCTGGGATGAGGTCTTCGTGCTGCCCGAAGCAGGCGAGGAGACCGACGCGCCCAAGGTCGAGATACTCGGCACGCCCAATATGGATGCGGCGATCGACGCCGAAGAGCTCGCGGCGCAGAAGGACGCAACCGTTCTCGACCTCTCACGGAGCCCCAATTACGCTAAGGGCCATTTCCCCGGCGCCTGGTTTGCCATTGCCGGCCGCCTCGATCGCGCGCTGGCGAAAATTCCGCTGCGCAGCACGTTGGTGCTCACATCCGAGGACGATGTCCTCGCGAGCCTCACCGTCGAGGAAGCCCGTGTGCTCACCAAAGCGCCCGTGCGCTGGCTCAAGGGCGGCAACGCGGCCTGGGTCGCGGCCGGCCACGCATTGTCGCGCGATCCGCTGATGGGCGATGAGCCGGTCGATGCCTGGCTCAAGCCCTATGAGCGCGCGGGCGATCCGAAGAATGCGATGAACGAATATCTCGCCTGGGAGGTCGACCTGCTCGAGCGCATCAAGCAGGACGGCACGTGTAATTTTCTCGGCGCCTGATCCTACGCGGGATCAGTTCGGCTTGATGTTGCGGTCTTTGATCAACTTGCCCCAGGCTGCGATCTCCGACTGCAGGAGCGCCGAGGCCTTCTCCGGCGCGCCGCCGCCGCCTTGCACGCCGAACTCGGAAAGCTTGCGCGCGATCTCTGGGTCGCCAAGCGCCTTGTTGAACGTGCGATTGAGGATATCGATGCGATCTTTCGGCGTTGCCGCCGGCACGAACATCGCCGACCAGGCAACGACCGCGTATCCCGGCACGCCGCTCTCGGAAATGGTGGGAACAGCGGGCAGGGCGGCGGCGCGCTCGGCGCTGCTCACCCCGAGCGCGCGCAATTGGCCGCCGCGGATGAACGACAGCGCTTCCGGCAGGCTGACGATCATGGAATCGACGCGGCCGGCAACGATATCGGGGAGTGCCGCTGTCGAGCCGCGATAGGGCACATGCAGGATCTCGAGGCCGGCCATCGCCTTGAACATCTCGCCGGCCAAATGCGAGGCCGATCCGATGCCCGATGAGGCCATGGTCAGCTTGCCCGGACGTTCGCGCGCGGCGGCGAGGAATTCGCCGACCGATTTCACCGGCAGGCTTTGACCGACGACGAGCACGTTGGGAACTACGCCGGCGACCATCACCGGCGCGATGTCCTTGCGCGGATCCCAGCCGAGATTGTCGAGCAAGAACAGATTTGAAGCGCAGCCAAGCGTACACATCAGGATGGTCTGGCCATCGGCTTCGGCACGGGCGCCCGCCTGCATCGCGATGTTGCCGGCGCCACCGGTGATGTTCTCGACGTAGACCCGCTGGCCAAAATCGGCGCCGGCAACTTGCCCGAGCAGCCGCGCCACCAGATCCGGAGTCCCACCCGGTGCGAAAGGCACGATGATGCGTACCGGCTGTTGCGGAAAGCTGGGCGTCTGCGCGCCCGCGGGGCTCAAGGCAAAACCGAGTGCGAGAGAGCAGACGCCGATGCACAACCGCACGGCGGACAAAATCGGAAACCGGCGAGAAGATTTCATTGCTGCCCCTCATTCTTCGCAAGACGAAGACGTTTGACCGCACCAGAACGGCTACTTACTCTGCCATCATGCGCAATATCGCGCATCAGTCGAGACAGTTGCATGGTCGATGAAGCCGCCTTCAAACGCGTGATGGAACGAATTCGACCTGACGACATCGTCGCGTTGGCGCGCAAGATGATCGCCATTCCCAGCCCGAATTTCGAGGAAGGCAAGATCACCGACTTCATGGCCGAGCGCATGCGCGAGCTCGGCATGGAAGTGACCTCCATGGACGTCCCGCATCCGTTCCAGAAGGAGCGCAAGACGCGGCAGGCCGTCGGACGACTGAAAGGCGAGGGCAACGGGCCGACCCTGATGATCAACGGCCACCTCGACGTCAACGTCGAGATGCCCGGCTGGACCGTGCATCCGACCGAAGGCAAATACGAGGACGGCTGGATCTGGGGTCTCGCGGCGCAAGACGACAAAGGCGGGCTTGCCGCGGCGCTCTGCGCCATTTCCGCGCTTCGCGAAGCCGGGACGCGGCTCAAGGGCGACATCCTTTATTGCCCAGTTGCATCGCACAAGCTTGGCGGCACCGGCACGCGCACGCTGGTGAAGAACGGCGTGCGTGCCGACTACTGCATCAATATCGAGCACGCGGCAAACACCATCGGCTCGGTCACCGTCGGCTCCGTGCGTGTGCGGCTTCGCACCAACACACCCGGCCTGTTCTTTCGCTTCACCAAGGAAGCCCGCGACGCCTATTTCAATCCGATCGAGCAGCAGGCGCTCTTCATCAGCAAGTTCGGCCCGAGCCTGGTGCAGGTGCCGCAGGGGAGCTGGCTGACCTACACGCCGCACAAGGAGCTGCCGAATTTTCCGATGATCCGCTACGACGTGGTGAGCAAGGAGCACTATGGGCGAACCTGCGATCTCGTTTTCCAGATCCGCACCGTGCCGGGTATGACGCTCGAGGGGGTGCGCAAGGACATCGAGCGCGTCGTCGCGCAATGCAAGCGCGAGAATCCGGCGCTCGACTGCGAGATCATCATCCCCGCCAATGGGCCCGACGATCCGTTCTACATGGAGCCGAGCGAGCTTGCCGATGACCATCCGCTGGTGGCGGCCCTCACGCGCGGCTACGAGCTTGCCACGGGCGAGAAGCCGCAGGTCGGCGGCGTCGAGCGCATCGGCAATTTCGGCGACGGCAATGTGCTGCATGCCGCCGGCATCCCGAGCGTCCAGTTCGGTCCCGGCAACATCAAGCTCTATCCCGAGTGGCCGGCGCCGGACGAGCGGGTGCATATTTCCGAGCTGATGACCACGGCGCGGACTTGCGCCTATGCGATCATGGAGCTGTGCGGATGAATACGCTCGCCGATCGGCAAGGTCTGGTGCGCGCCGAGCTCGAGCGCGCCAAGCCCGCCGACGTGCGCGCGGCGATCCGTGCCGGCGGCTGGACGTCGAACACCAAGCGGCTGGCGCTCGGCTTCCATCAGGCCAATGTCACGATCCTGCCGGAGAGGCTCGCCTTCGACTTCATGCGCTTTTGCTTGCGCAATCCGCGTGCGCTACCGCTGCTCGATGTCACCGATCCGGGCGATCCGGTGCCGCGCAAGGCGGCGCCGGATGCCGACATCCGCACCGATATCCCGGCTTATTGTATTTATCGCGACGGCAAGCTGGTCGAGCGCGTGCGCGACCTGCGCGCGCATTGGCGCAAGGATCACGTCGCCTTCCTCACCGGCTGCAACTTGTCGATCGATCAGGTGCTGCTCGACGCCGGTATCCCGTTTCCGCATCTCGTGCGCGATGATGCATTTCCTGCCCAGTATCGTTCCTCGATTCCTTGCGCGCCGGCGGGCGTATTTCACGGACCTGTCGTGGTCAGCTATCGACCCGTACCGGAGCCGCTGCTGATGCGTGTGATCGATCTCACCGCGCGCTATCCGCTTTCCCACGGGGCGCCGATCCATATCGGCGATCCGGAAAAGATCGGGATTGCGGCGCTCCGCAATGTCGATTGGGGGCAGCCGCCGCAGGACGAGCCGGGTTCGATTCCCGCGTTCTGGGCTTGTGGGATTACGGCGCAAGCCGCAGCCGCGGCGGCGGGCATTGCGGAGATGATCACGCACGCGCCCGGCCACATGTTCGTGACTGATCTCGCGGTCTCCGATCGCACTTTCGGATAGATGCAGATGCGGAGCGCAGGAGCAGTATCATGATCGGCGGATGGCGGGCATTGGCCGCGGTCGTCTTTGCGCTTGCGCTGCCGATGATCGCGTCCGCGCAAGCGTGGCCGCAACGTGTCGTGAAGGTGATCGTGCCGTTCTCCGCCGGGGGCGCGGCCGATGTAGTCACACGCATTGTTGCCGGGCGCATGAGCGAAAACCTCGGCAAGAATTTCGTGGTCGAGAACCGCACCGGCGCCAACGGCAATCTCGGCACCGACGCGGTCGCGCGTGCCGCGCCCGATGGCTACACGATCCTCGCCGGTTCGCCCGGCACGCTGGCGATCAACCCGCACATGTTCGCCAAGCTGCCTTACAATGCGGAAACGGATTTCGTGATGGCGAGCCATGTCGCCACGTTTCCGCAGATCCTCGTCATCAATCCGAAAATCCCGGCGACCACGCTACGCGACTTCATCGCTTTCGCCAAAGCGCGCCCGCAGATGCTGACTATGGGCTCTTCCGGCAATGGGTCGACCGGACACCTCATCGCGTCCATGTTCATGCATGAGGCGGGGATCACGGCCGTGCATGTGCCCTTCCGCGGCGGTGGACCGGCGGCGCAGGCGCTCGCAGGCGGCAGCGTCGACTTTGTCGTCGACGGCCTGCCGACGTTCCAGAGCTTTGCCGGCACCGGCCTCGTCCGCTTTCTCGCGATCACTGCCGCCACACGCTGGCCGAAGCTGCCCGAGATCCCCACCGTCGGTGAGGTGATCCCGAATTTCGACCTGTCGTCCTGGGTGGTGTTCGCGGTGCCCAAGGGCACCGACCCGGCGATCGTCCACGCCATCGCCGCCGAGGTGAACAAGGCGCTCGCCGACGAGGAGGTGAAGCGCAAGCTGACCGAGGTCGGGGCGATGCCGGCGGGCGGTAGTCCGGCCGATGCGCTGCGCTTCCAGCGTGCGGAGCTTGCCAAATGGAAGACGGTGGTCGCGGTTTCGGGGGCGAAAGTGGAGTAGCGCCTCGCTTGGCGCTTACATCTCTGCCGATTGCTGCACCACCTGCGAATCCGCTCGCGCCGACGTGGCATCGCGCAAGAACGACGCGCACATTGCCAGCTCGAAATCCCGATAGTCGGCGGTGATCTCGACGCCCTCCGGGATGTCGATGCGCGCCACCGTGTAGGCCCCACGAACGCAAGTGTTGGGCTGCTCCGCATGATTCATGTGGCGGTCGTTATCGCCGGTGAGCAGGATCTCGCCGTCGATCTGGTAGCCGTAATACTCGATGAAGTCGCGGGCGGGCTTCGGCAGGCGGGCGAACTCGCTCGCCGAATAGCAGTGATCGAAGCCTTCGACGAAGCGCCAGATCTTCGTCCCTTTGGGGATGAGCTCGCCGGCGAAAACGCCAAGACCGTGGATCGGGCTCTTGTCGAGATAGGTTTTGACGAGAAGCATAGTCGGTACGTTGCTGCGAGAATCGCGCTGTCGGCAGCCTATTAGATTGAAGGTGCGCTGCAGCGTGTCAACGCTCATGCGCTGTGAGGATGCCGCTTATCCACCTGAAGACGACCGCCTGAATTCGTTCAATCTGATCTGCGAAAAAACGAATTGCGGAACCCGGCCGGGATAACCGAAAATCCACCAGTCCACCCAGCCTACGGGCAGAATCCCACAAGGCTCTTTCGGAGATCTCGTGAAACAGGACACCCCGGCGCGGACCTGGCCGCGCGCCATCTATGACGTGTTCAAGCAGGTCGGCGTCGAGCAGATCGCCTTCGTGCCGGACGCCGGTCACACCCAGCTGATCAAGGAATGCGAGGCCGACAACGCCATGGCAGTGGTGTCGCTCACCACCGAGGAGGAGGGTGTGGCGATGCTCGCCGGCGGTTGGCTCGGCGGCAAACGCGGGGCGCTGCTGATGCAGTCCTCCGGCGCCGGCAACTGCATCAACATGATCAGCCTCGTCACCGAGTGCCGGTTTCCGCTGCTGATGCTCATCACCATGCGCGGCGAGTGGGGCGAGTTCAATCCCTGGCAGCTGCCCATGGGGCAGAGCACGGCGAAGGTGCTCGAGGACATCGGCGTCGTCGTGCAGCGGGCCGAGCACGCCGACGAGGTGCGCGACGTCGTGTTCGCGGCGGCGCAGATGGCATTTTCCACCAATCGGCCGATCGCGGTGCTGCTCGGTCAGCGGCTCATCGGGTTCAAGGACTGGAGCAAGTGACCATGGCGGAGCGCAGAGAAGCGACGCTTGATCGGCGCGAGGTCGCGGCCGCGATGATGCAGGCGCGCGGCGACGCGCTGATCGTCACCGGGCTCGGCTCGACCTGCTACGATTTCGGCACCCAGGATCATCCCAACACCTTCTATCTGTGGGGTGGCATGGGCGCCGCCGCGATGATGGGTTTGGGCCTGGCGCTGGCGCAGCCGACGCGCCGCGTCGTCGTCGTGACCGGCGACGGCGAGATGCTGATGGGGCTCGGCGCCTTTGCCACCATCGGCGCCAAGGCGCCGGAAAACCTCTCGCTCGTCGTCTTCGACAACGAGCAATACAGCGAGACCGGCATGCAGGCGACACACACCCATCGTGGCGTCAGCCTCACCGGCGTCGCCGCGGCCTGCGGCTTCCCCAGCGCGGAGACCGTCTACACGGATCATGAGCTGACCAAGGCCATTCCGGAGATCTTCACCGGCCGCGAGCTCGTGTTCCGCGACATCAAGGTGACCGCCAAGCGCTATCCGATGTCGATCCGCATGCGTGACGGCGCGCACATCAAGAACCGGTTTCGCGAGGCGCTGCTCGGGGCGAAGGCGTTCGATTAGTTTTGGCACGGCGTTAGTTTTCGTCATGGCCGGGCTTGACCCGGCCATCCACGACTTTCTTGCTGACAGAGATAGAAGGAAGACGTGGATGCCCGCGACAAGCGCGGGCATGACGACGGAAAGGCCGCGCTATGTCGCTAACCCCAACTCTTCCGCCTTGATCTGCAAGCTCAAATACTTCGAATAAATCCGGCATTGCGCGAAGCTGCCGGCGATGAACCACAAGCCCGGCTGCGCCGTCCTCGTGAACATGTTGCGCAGCTCGAGCTCTGTCCCGAAGCCCCAGATCGGCCCGACGCGATCGGCAACCGCATCCCCGAACAGCTTGCGCACCAGCACGTCTTGGCCCTTGTAGCCGGTCGCCAGCACGATCAGGTCGGCGGGAAGCGTCTTGCCGTCGCGCAGCCGCGCGCCCTCGGCGACGAAACGCTCGATGTCGGTGAACTGCGCAAACCCGATCTCGCCACGCACGATCAGGTCGGAGCAGCCGACATTAAAATAGTAGCCGCCGCCGCGCGTGAGATACTTGAACTGCCAGCCGGTGCCGTCGTCGCCGAAGTCAAGCCTGAAGCCGAGTCGCTCCAAGGCATCAAGCAGCGGCTGGTCGATCGCCTTGGCGCGTTGCGTGAGCAGGACATGGCTCTTGCGCGACAGCGGCAGCGGCATCGCCGCGGTGGCGAGGTCGCAGTCCTCGAGCGGCGGACCTTCGCCATAGAGCTCATAGGGAAGCTGCGCGCTTGGCTCGACATTGATGATCATGGTCGAGCTGCGCTGGACGAGCGTCACCTGCGCACCGGCCGAATGCAGGTCCTGCGCGATGTCATGGCCGCTGGTGCCTGTACCGATGATCAGCGCGCGCTTGCCCGCCCATTTCTCGCTGTCGCCGTATTGGCTGGAATGCAGTACCGCCCCGCGAAAATCCTTCAGGCTCGGGATTTCCGGCATGTTGGGAATGCCGCTGGCGCCCGTCGCCATCACCACATGCTTGGGACGCAGCTCGCGCATCGAGCCGTCGGCGCGCCGCACCGTCACCGACCAGCGCTGCGCCTTTTCATCATAGCTGCCGCCGAGGAAGTCGGTCGAGGTCCAGACATTGAGCTCCATCGCCTCGGCGTACGACTCGAACCAGCCGGCGAGCTTGTCCTTGGGGATGTAGGCCGGCCAGGTCGGCGGAAATGGCATGTAGGGCAGGTGATTGACGTGCACCTGATTGTGCAGCACCAGCGCATGATAACGATGCCGCCAGTTGTCGCCGACGCGCGCATAGTGCTCGACCACCAGCGTGTCGATCTGCAGCGCGTTGAGCCGTGCGGCGATGCACAGCCCGGCCTGGCCGGCGCCGACGACCAGCACCGTCGGCTCGCGATTGGCAAAGGCCGCCGTGGTCTCGCGCATGTCGAGCCAGTTCGGCCCGTGGAAATCGCGCGCATAGATCTTGTCGTCGGGCGAAGCGCCTGCGCGCTGCTCCTCGTGGCCTTTGATCTCGTCGAGCGCGGTGAGCAGCGTCCAGGCTTTCAGCACGGTCGCGTCGGCGGGATCCGGAGTGAGCCGCAGCACGCCATTGCCGCGGCCCTGCGCGGTCTCGAAGCGGAAGATCGCCTCGATCGCTTCGCTGCCGGCGCGCTTAACCAGGCGTGGCGCCGTGCGCTGCGCGTCGAGAGCGAAGCCGCGCGGCTGTTCGCGGGCCGCGTGGGACAGGAGTGCGTTTATGATGGCCTCGGCGCCGGCGACCGTGCCGATGCGCCAGGTCAGCGCGGCGAGATCGCGCCAGTAGCTTTCGGCATGAAACAGGCCGCGCAGGCGCGCCGTGTCGCGCTGCGCCAGCGCCCGGTCGAACTGCGTCAGCCAGGTCGCGGCGGCAACGGCGTTGGACTGAACGTTCCGCGCGTCCATCAATTTCGGTTCCCGTCAACCCAGATCGTGGTGACCTCGAGCGCCTCAGTCAATGCGACCAAATCCGCGCGCGCGCCGGGAACCAGCGCGCCGCGGTCGGCTTCGATGCCGAGGAAGCGCGCCGGCGTGAGCGTCGCGGCGGCGAGCGCATCCCCGAGGCGAATACCAGCGAGCTTGACTGCGTTCCGCACCGCGGAGGCCATGTCGAGATGCGCGCCGGCGAGCGTTCCATTTTCGTCCGTGAGCTTGCCGTCGGCGAGCGAGATCGCGCGCCCCATCAATTCGAAATGGTCGATCGTCGCGCCGACGGTCGGCATCGCGTCGCTGACGAGCGCAATGCCGCCGCCACCTTTCGCTGCAAACGCCGCGCGCACCGCAATCGGATCGACATGCAGGCCGTCGACGATGAGGCCGGCCGTAAGCCGCGGCTCGGCAAGCGCGGCGCCGACTAGGCCCGGCGCGCGGCTCGCGAGTGGCGGCATCGCATTATAAAGATGTGTGACGCCCGTGAGCCCGTCGTCGACCGCGCGCGCGACGATCTCCGCGCTCGCCTCGCTGTGCCCGGCGGCGACGCGCAGGCCTGCCGCCGCAAGCGCGCGGACGAAGCCGTCCGGCACGCATTCGGGTGCCAGCGTGATCATCGAGCGTCCGGCGCCGGCAAGCTCGATCAGCCAGTCGAGGTCGTGCATCTGCGCCGGGGCGATCCGATCCGCGCGATGGATGCCCGGCCGGGCCGGACTGAGATACGGGCCTTCGAGATGCAGTCCGAGCACGCCGTCCATCCCGGCAACGCTGCGCGCAGCCACGATGGCCGTCTGCATCTGCTTGCGTGTGTCGGTGATCAGCGTCGGCACGATCGCCGTGCTGCCGCGCTTGCGATGCGCCAATGCGATGGCGCGCATGGCCTCTGCGCTCGGCGCATCGTTGAGCAGCACACCGCCACCGCCATTGACCTGCAGGTCGATGAAGCCCGGCACCAGGAACGTGCCTGCCGGCAGCCGCGCGGTTGGGCAATCCGCGGCGATGTCCCCCTGCCGCGCCAGCGCGACAATGCGCCCGCCTTCAGTCAGCAGCGCGGCGCCCTCATGCCAGCCGCGGCCATCGAACAGGCGCTCGGCCAGGATGGCGTGGCGGGCTTGCGCTGCGGGTGTGGAATTCATGCGCGGGTATCGCAGTAGTGAATTGGTCTCAGGACGGGGCCAATCTAACCTTAAACAGCCCGATTGCGTTATGGCCTCGCAACAAGAGGACAGGCATGGACCGGCTGGTCATCCGCGGTGGTAAGAGGCTCGAAGGCTCCGTCGCGGTGCGCGGCGCCAAGAATGCTGCATTGCCGCAGATTGCGGCCTCGCTGCTCTCGGCGGCGCCGCTTGAGCTCGGCAATGTCCCCGAGGTGACCGACGTGGTCACCATGGTGGCGCTGATGCAGGAATTCGGCGTCACCGCCGAGATGGGGGCCGGCCGCCGGCTCATCCTCAATGCCGCCGCTGCGCGTAGCGCGGAAGCGCCCTACGACATGGTGCGCAAGATGCGCGCCGGCATCCTGGTGCTGGCGCCGCTGCTGGCCCGGTTCGGCCGCGCCCGCGTCTCGCTACCCGGCGGCTGCGCCATCGGCGCGCGCCCAGTCGACTTGCATCTCAAGGCGCTCGCCGCCCTCGGCGCGCAGGTCGACATGGAGGGCGGCTACATCAGCACTAGTGTCGCCGGCGACCGGCTCGCCGGCGGCCATATCATCTTTTCCACGCCTTCCGTCGGCGCCACCGAGACGGCGCTGATGGCATCGAGCCTCGCCCGCGGCGAGACCGAGATCCTCAATGCCGCGCGCGATCCTGAGATCATCGATCTCGTGCGCTGCCTCACGGCCATGGGCGCGCGCATCGAAGGCGCCGGCACTCATCGCATTTTGGTGCAGGGCGTCGATGCACTCACCACGCGCGCGCGCCATGACCTGATCACCGACCGTATCGAGGCCGGGACCTATGCGGTGGCCGCCGCCATTACCGGCGGGCACCTGGAGATCATCGGCGCGCATCTCGAGCATCTGGGCGCCGTCGGCGCCGCGCTCGAAAATGCGGGTGTGCAAATCTGGCCGACCGATCGCGGGCTGATGATCTCGCGCAACGGGCCCTTGCGCGGCGTCGACATCGTCACTGAGCCTTATCCCGGCTTTCCGACCGACCTGCAGGCACAGTTCATGGCGCTGATGACGATCGCGTCCGGCGCCTCGGTCATTCGTGAGACCGTCTTCGAGAGCCGCTTCATGCATGTGCCCGAGCTTGGCCGGCTCGGCGCCAACATCGCGCTGCAGGGCTCGACCGCGCTGGTGCGCGGCGTCGATGGGTTGCGCGGAGCGCCGGTGATGGCGACCGATCTGCGCGCCTCCGTGAGCCTGGTGCTCGCCGGTCTCGTCGCCGAGGGCGAGACCACGGTCAACCGTATCTATCATCTCGATCGCGGTTACGAGTCGCTCGACAAGAAGCTCGTGCAGTGTGGAGCGGACATCGAGCGGGTAGTCTCATGACCACGCGCCTGTTCATCGGCGTCGATGGCGGCGGCACGGGGTGCCGCGCGCGCATCGAGGACGCGGATGGACGCGTGCTCGGCACCGGCATCGCCGGACCCGCGGCGGTGCGGCTCGGCATCGACCGCTCCTTCGCCGCGGTCGAGACTGCGTGCCGCGGCGCGCTCGAGGAGGCAGGGCTTCCCTGCGAAGCGCTCGGCAGCATGGTCGCCGGTGTCGGTCTCGCCGGTGTCGGCCGCAAGGGTTTGCAGGAGCAGCTCATCGCGCATCCGCATCCGTTCGGCGCTGTCACCTATGTCAATGACGCCACAATCGCCTGCATCGGCGCGCATGGCGGCCGCGACGGCGGCATCGTTATCATCGGCACCGGCAGCGTCGGTTTCGCCGTGGTCGGCGGTCGCGAGGTGCGCGTCGGTGGCTACGGATTCCCGATCTCCGACGAGGGCAGCGGTGCCGATCTCGGCCTGCATGCGATCCGCTTGGCGCTGCGCGCCTTCGACGAACGCGGAACGGCCACGGCGCTGACGCGAGACGTGCTCAATCGTTTCCAGAACGATCCGTTCGAGGCGGTGGCCTGGATGGACAAGGCGACGGCGACCGATTACGCGACCTTCGCGCCGCTGGTGATGCGTCACGCCGACAATGGCGACCCGGTGGCGCGTCGCGTCGTGCGCGATGCCGCCGAGCAGATCGACGAGCTCGTCCGCCGCCTGGTCGAATGCGGCGCCCCGCGCATCGCACTCCTCGGCGGCCTCGCCTCGCCGATGCAGCTTTGGTTGGCACCGGACGTGCAGCGGCGGCTGTCGCCGATCGAGGGCGATGCGGTGGACGGCGCGCTGCTGCTGGCGCGCCGAGAGGCTTTGAACTAGCTTCGAACTCGCTTTGGAACGTGACTCGCCGCAGCGGCGTTGGCCGCTCGTCTGAACAGGCAGAGGCGCATGCTCACCGAGCAGATCAGCCCACGCTACATTGATCTCGATTCCTGGTCGGCGGCGGAGATGATCGCCGCCATGTATGACGGCCAGATCGCGGCCGCCACGGCGGTGCGCGGCGCATTGCCGGCGATTGCCGCAGCGGTCAACGCGGCGGTGCCGGCGCTCGAGCGCGGTGGCCGCATCGTTTATGTCGGCGCCGGCACCTCCGGGCGCCTCGGCGTGCAGGACGGCAGCGAGTTGTCGCCGACCTTCGACTGGCCGCGCGATCGCCTGGTCTTCCTCATGGCCGGTGGGCTCGAGGCGCTGGTGCACAGCGTCGAAGGTGCCGAGGACGACGAGGGGCAGGGGGCCCGCGCCATCGCCGATGCCAAGGTCGGCGGCGACGACGTGGTCGTCGGCCTCGCCGCGAGCGGCACCACCCCGTTCACCGTCGGCGCGCTGCGCGCGGCGACGGCCGCCGGCGCCGTCACCGTCGCGGTTGCCAACAATGCGGGCACGCCGCTTCTGGCGGCGGCGCGCCACGCCGTCCTGGTCGAGACCGGCAGCGAAGTGATCGCCGGCTCGACGCGCATGCAAGCCGGCACCGCGCAGAAGATCGTGCTCAATCTCTTCTCCACTGCGCTGATGGTGAAAATGGGCCGCGTCTACCGCGGGCTGATGGTGCATATGCGCGCCAGCAACGCCAAGCTCAGGCGCCGCGCCGCGGCCATGGTGCACACGCTTGTCGGCTGCAGCGAAGCCGACGCTGCGCGGCACGTCGCCGATGCCGAAGGCGACGTCAAGCTCGCGGTCCTGCTCGGCTTCGGGCTCAAGCCGAAAGACGCCGCGGCACTGCTCGAGCAGCACGCCGGCAATCTGCGCGCGGCCATCAACAAGCTCTCGCGGAACAATGGCTGAAGCCGCAACCGCGACGGCCATGGCGCGGGAGATCGCCGAGATCCCCGCGGCAACGCAGCGCCTGCTCACCGCGACCGACGGCATCGCCACCATCGCCAGCCGCATCGAGCGCGCGGCGCCGCGCGTCGTCATTTTCTGCGGCCGCGGCAGCTCCGGCCATGTCGGCGTTTATCTGCGCTATTTGTTCGAGGCGCGCGTCGGCGTGCTGGTTTCCGCCGCGGCGCCCTCGATCGTCACCGCTTACGAGCGGCCGCCGGACATGCGCGAAGCCTTGTTCGTCGTGATCTCGCAATCCGGACGAAGCCCCGATCTTGTGGCCGCCACGCAGGTGGCGCGCTCACTCGGCGCGCTGACGCTTGCCATCATCAACGATGCTGCGTCGCCGGCGGCGAAGGCCGCCGAGCTCGTGCTCCCGATCGACGCCGGTCCCGAGCGCGCCGTCGCTGCCACCAAGACGGTCGCGCTGTCGATGATCGCGGGCGCGCAGCTTGTTGCGGCCCTCACGCGCGACGACGACCTCACCGGTGCGCTCAAGCGCTTGCCCGAACGCCTCGACGCCGCCGCGCGGTGCGACTGGTCGCCCTGGGCGCTCAGTCTGGCTTATGCTCCCGCCGCCTTCGTCGCCGCGCGCGGCTATGCGCTCGGCATCGTGCGTGAGGTGGCGTTGAAGCTGACCGAAACGCTGCGCGTACCGGCGCTCGGTTACAGCGCAGCCGAGCTGCGGCACGGCCCGCGCGCCGCGATCACGCCGAAGACGCCGGTGCTCCTCTTGCGGCAGAACGACGCCACGGCTGCGAGTGTCGATGACTTGATCCGCGACTTGCGTGCTGCCGGAGAGACCGTGTTCGCCGCGGGCGGCCCGGAGGGCACGCTGCCGTGGATCGACGACGATCACCCGATCTGCGATCCGGTCGCCATGCTGCTTCCCTGCTATCGCGCGATCGAGGCGGCGGCGCGCGGGCAGGGGCTCGATCCCGACCATCCGCCGCATCTGAGCAAGATCACCCGCACGCTGTGATTGGGCCCCGCCTTGCCCCGGCGGTATGCCGCTGGGGCACTTACGACTAAATGATAATCACTGACGAATATTGACATTCGTCACTCATCATGTATGTTCCGGAGCACGCAACGAGGTGCTTCCATGTCTGCTCGCGCCGTTTCCTCTCGCAAATCCAGCCACTTGGTCGCTTTGGCGCCGTTATTCGCGCTGGCGCTGGCCGGCTGTAATGACGTCGTGGCGCAGAAGGCCGAGCCGCCGCGGCCGGTCCTGGTGGCCGCTGTACATTATGAGTCGCAGAACCCGGACCGCAGCTTTGTCGGCACCATCCGCCCGCGCATCGAAAGCGATCTCGGCTTTCGCGTCGCCGGCAAGGTGGCGAAGCGTCTGGTCGAAGTGGGAGCCCTGGTCGATGCCGGGCAGCCGCTCGCCACGCTCGACGAAGCCGATCTGAAGCTGCAGGCGCAGCAGGCCGATGCCGAATTCCGCGCCGCGACCGGTGTCGCCGCACAGGCCGAGGCCGCCGAGACCCGCTCCAAGGAATTGCATGTGAAAGGCTGGGCGACCGACGCGCAGCTCGATCAGGCTCGCGCCACCGCCGACGAGGCGCGCTCGCGGCTCAACCGGGCCGAACGTTCGGTCGAGCTCACGCGCAACTCGCTGTCTTACGCGACGCTCGTCGCTGACGCCCCGGGTGTCGTCACCGCGACGCTGATCGAGCCGGGGCAGGTGGTCACCGCCGGCCAGGCCGCGATCCGCGTGGCGCGGCTCGCCGAGAAGGAAGTCGTCGTCGCCGTCCCGGAGACGCTGCTGGCGCGCGCCAGGTCCGGCGAAGCCAAGGTCACCATCTGGTCGGAACCGGGCAAGCAATATGTCGCGAAGCTGCGCGAGCTCGCGCCCGCCGCCGATCCGACGACGCGCACTTATCTCGCCAAGTTCTCCATGCCCGACGCTGACGAATCGGTGAACCTCGGCATGACCGCGACGCTGACGCTCACCGATGCCTCGAGTGATCGCGTGGCGCGCGTGCCGCTCACCGCGCTGTTCAACCAGGGCAACGGCCCCTCGCTCTATGTCGCCGACGCGAAGACCGGCGCGCTCGAGCTGCGCAAGGTCGAGGTCAAGGCTTACGAGAGCAAGGACGTGCTGATCTCCGGCGGCGTGCTCGAAGGCGCCGACGTCGTGGTGCTCGGCGTGCAGAAGCTCGATCCCGCGCAGAAGGTGCGTGTGGTCTCGGCGCTGTCGTTCTGAGGTTTGTGTGTGAGTTGCAGAGTAGTGCTCGCCGCCGGCGTATCGAGTAGGCGACGAGCGCAGTGAGCGGGGTGGGGTGAAACGCAACGCGTTCTGGTTCCCGTCAGACGCGTCGTCGCGCGTAAATCCCACCTCCTCGCTGCCCCCGAAATGCCTTTAGGCGCATCCCCTCGCGGCACACGACGAGGGGTTCGGGGTGAGGGTTGCAGTTGGTTGACGCCCCCCGTTGCCGACGTCGACGACCCTCACCCCAGCCTGATCCCGGGACCGGCAACGAAAACTGGACGAACTGCGAAACCAAGGGTGCGACGATGCGACGGTTCAATCTTTCCGCCTGGGCGGTAGCTCATCCCTCGCTCATCCTGTTCCTGATCGTAATGCTCGGTTTCGCCGGCTTCATGTCCTATCGCAGCCTTGGCCGCGCCGAGGATCCGTCCTTCACCATCAAGGTGGTGATCGTCTCCGCCATCTGGCCGGGCGCGACCGCCAACGAGATGCAGGAGCAGGTCGCCGATCCGATCGAGAAGAAGCTGCAGGAGCTGCCGTATTTCGACAAGGTGACGACTTATTCGAAGCCGTCCTTCGTGGCGATGACGGTGGCGTTCAAGGATTACACGCCGGCGCGTGAGGTGCCGCAGCTGTTCTATCAGCTGCGCAAGAAGATCTCCGACATCAAGGGCGACCTGCCGTCAGGCCTGATCGGTCCGAATTTCAACGACGAGTATGGCGACGTCGATTCCATTCTCTCCATGCTCACCGCCGACGGCGCCGACTATCGGCAGATGAAGAAGGTCGCCGAAGCGCTGCGCCAGCGGCTGCTCAAGGTCAAAGGCGTGACCAAGGTCAATCTCTACGGCACGCAGGACGAGAAGATCTATGTCGAGTTTTCCAACGCCAAGCTGGCGACGCTCGGCATCACCGCGCAGCAGATCTTCCAGTCGCTGCAGAAGCAGAACGCCGTGGTGCCCGCGGGCGTGGTCGAGACCAATGCGCAACGCGTGCCGCTGCGCGTCACCGGCGCGCTCGACGGCGTGAAAGCCGTCTCCGACACGCCGGTCGAGGCCAATGGCCGCACCTTCCGGCTCGGCGATATCGCCACGGTGAGCCACGGCTATGTCGATCCGCCCACCTTCGAGGTGCGCCAGGAAGGCAAGCCCGCGATCGGCGTCGGCGTGGTCATGGCCAAGGGTGCCAACATCCTCGAGCTCGGGCCGGCGGTTGCCGCCGCCACCAAGGATTTCATGGCTTCGGTGCCGCAGGGCTTCAACCTCGAGCAGATCGCCGATCAGCCGGCGGTGGTCGACCACGCGGTCGGCGAGTTCGTGCGCTCCTTCATCGAGGCGCTGGCGATCGTGCTCATCGTCTCCTTCATCGCGCTCGGGCTGCGCACCGGCATCGTCGTCGCGCTCTCGGTTCCGCTCGTGCTCGGCGTCGTCTTCATCGTCATGAACGCCATCGGGCTCGATCTGCATCGCATCACGCTTGGCGCACTCATTATCGCGCTCGGCCTCCTCGTCGACGACGCCATCATCGCGGTGGAGATGATGGTGGTGAAGATGGAGCAGGGCTTCGACCGCGTGCGCGCGGCGTCGTTCGCCTGGGAATCGACCGCGTTCCCCATGCTCACCGGCACCCTGGTCACCGCCGCGGGCTTCCTGCCCATTGGCTTCGCCAACTCCGCCGTCGGCGAATATGCCGGCGGCATCTTCTGGGTGGTGGCGATCGCGCTCGTCGCTTCCTGGATCGTCGCCGTGATGTTCACGCCTTATCTCGGCGTCAAGCTCCTCCCGAGCTTCGCCAAGTCTGCAAGCAAGAAGTCTGCGGCCAAGCGCGGCGTCATCCACGATCCGCACGCCATTTACGAGACGCGGCTCTATCGCGCGCTGCGACGGGTGATCGAGTGGTGCGTCAACCACCGCGTCAAGGTGGTGCTGGCGACCGCGGGGATCTTCGTCACCTCGATCCTCGCCTTCGGTCACGTGCAGCAGCAGTTCTTCCCGCTGTCCGAGCGCCCGGAGCTGTTCTTCCAGCTGCGACTCCCGGAAGGCACCGCCTTCGGCACCACGCTCAAATCCGTGCAGAAGGCCGAGGCGCTGCTTAAGGACGACAAGGACATCGCGACCTACACGGCGTATGTGGGGCAGGGCTCGCCGCGCTTCTGGCTGGGCTTGAACCCGCAGCTTCCCAATGAAGCCTTCGCCGAGATTGTCATCGTCTCCAAGGACGTCGAGGCGCGCGAGCGCATCAAGGCGCGGCTGGAGAAGGCGGTTGCTGACGGCCAACTATCGGAAGCTCGCGTGCGCGTCGACCGCTTCAATTTCGGCCCCCCGGTCGGCTTCCCCGTCCAGTTCCGCGTCATCGGTCCCGACACTCAGAAGGTGCGCGAGATCGCGTACCAGGTGCGCGAGGTGATGCGCGCCAACAAGGACGTCGTCGACCCGCATCTCGATTGGAACGAGCAGACGCCGTATCTCAAGCTCGTCGTCGACCAGGATCGCGTGCGCGCGCTCGGCATGACGCCGCAGGACATCGCGCAGTCGCTGAGCATGCTGCTTTCGGGTCTCCCGATCACCACGGTGCGCGACGGCATCGAGAAGGTCGAGGTCGTCGCCCGCGCGGTGTCCTCCGAACGGCTCGATCTCGCTCGCATCGACGACCTCGCGGTCTATTCCAAGAACGGTGTCGCCGTGCCGCTGTCGCAGCTTGCGCGCGTCGAATACGCCCACGAGGAGCCGATCCTCTGGCGCATCAACCGCGACATGGCGATCACCGTGCGCGCTGACGTGATCGACGGCGTCCAGCCGCCCGACGTTACCAATGCCATCTGGCCGAAGCTGCAGGGGATCCGCGACAGCTTGGCGCCCGCTTACCGCATCGAGATCGGCGGCGCCATCGAGGAGTCGCAGAAGGGCAATGCGTCGATCTTTGCGCTGTTCCCGCTGATGGTCTTCGCCATGCTCACGCTGCTGATGATCCAGCTGCAGAGCATCTCACGGCTGATCCTCGTGTTCATGACCGCGCCGCTCGGCATCGTCGGCGCCTCGCTGGGGCTCAACGTCGCCGGCAAGCCGTTCGGCTTCGTGGCGCTCCTTGGTCTCATTGCGCTCGCCGGCATGATCATGCGCAACGCGGTGATCCTGGTCGACCAGATCGAGGCCGACGTTGCGGCCGGGCTCACCCGCCGCGAGGCCATCATCGAAGCGACGGTGCGCCGCGCGCGCCCGGTGATCCTCACCGCGCTCGCCGCCATCCTGGCCATGATCCCGCTGTCGGAATCAGCCTTCTGGGGCCCGATGGCCATCACCATCATGGGTGGGCTGTTCGTGGCAACCTTCCTGACCCTGCTGTTCCTGCCCGGCCTCTATGCGCTCTGGTATCGGAAACGGCTCGGCGAACGGGGCGGCGAGGGCGAAAATGCGCCCGCCGCGCCGCAGCATGAGGCGGGAGAGCCGGCAATTCCGCTTGCGATTGCGGCCGAATAGTCAGACATAAAGAGAGTCCCTATATAAAGGACGAGATGAGCGACGTCGCCGACCATACCGAGACCGACATCCGCGAGCGGATCCTGATCACCGCGGAGAAGCTCTTTCGCGAGATCGGCTACACCAAGACCACGGTCGCCGACATTGCGAAGATGCTGCGCATGAGCCCGGCCAACGTCTATCGCTTCTTCGATTCAAAGAAGTCGATCAACGAAGGCGTCGCCCGGCGGCTGATGGGGGAGGTCGAGGGGGCTTCGCTGGCGATCGCCCGCAAGAAGGGCAGTGCCGCGCAGCGGATGCGCGAGCTGCTCACCACGATCCACCACATGAACTCCGAGCGCTACGCCGACGACTCCAAGATGCATGAGATGGTCGCCGTGGCCATGGAGGAGAGCTGGGAAGTCTGCACCGCGCACATGATGTGCCTCACCGGCACCATCGGCGCCGTCATCGCCGAAGGCGTCGCCTCCGGCGAGTTTCACGTCGACGACGTGCCGCTCGCGTCGATGTGCACCTGCTCGGCCATGGTGCGGTTCTTCCACCCGCAGCTGATCGCGCAGAACCACAACAAGCCCGGCCCGACGCTCGATCAGCAGATCGACTTCGTCATCGCCGGCCTGAGCTGCCCGAAGGGCAAGCGGTAAGTCGCTGCTCGTTCACGAAGCGAATCGCAATCTCGGCGGCGTCCCCCGGCTTGACCGGGGGACCCAGTATTCCACCGCCTTACCTATTGGTGCACGGTCTCGCCTCCGGGGAGTACTGGATGCATGCTTTCGCGGGCATGACTACGGATAGGCTTTCGCTCCAATCGCCAAATACCGTCCGTCCGCGGCCGCTTCACTGCGTCGGTTTCGCCGTGCACGAGATCAGCATGGTGTAACCGCGCGCACCCTGCACGATGTCGGGCGTCCGCAGCTCCGCGGCCTGATCCGTGGTCTGGTACGTGATCGAAGAGCTGTCGAGGAAATTGCGCAGCACCGCGGTCTTGATCGCGAAGTTGATGTTCTCCGGCAGGTCGCCGGTCGCCTTGGCGAATTTCAGCGCGTTGATCTTGGCGGTGACGACCCCGACCAGGCTCCCGGTGGTGTCGAGCAGCGGGCCGCCGCTGTTGCCGTGCTGCACGGGCGCGCTGATCTGCAGGAAGCGCGTGTCATTGGCGACGCCGCTCAGCGAATTGACGATGCCCGTGGTCACGGTCACGTCGGAGGTGAGCATGCCGTGCAGCGGATAGCCGACGGCGACGATGCCGTCGCCCGCGCGCACGCCGGAGCCGCGGATTTTCGCCGTGTCCTTGTAGCTCCCGGGGGCCTGCAGCAATGCGAGGTCGTTGATGGCGTCCTGCGCGACGAGACGCAGCGTTACCGGCGGCTGCCCGGGCAGGCTGCCGCGGATCTCGCCGACGCAGCCGGCGACGACGTGGTTGTTGGTGACGAGGTGCCCGTCGCCGCTGACGATGAATCCGCTGCCGCTCTGTTGCACCGTGCGGCCGGCATCGAACGGCGAAGCGGGATGCATGGGCGTTCCGACGGTCGGGGTCGCCGTCGGCCCGTTCGCCGCCGGCGGCAGCGTGGTCGGCACCGGAGGCGGCGCCCAATCGCCAATATTTGCTTCCGAGAGATGCGTAGTCTTGGCCCTGGCGACGCATTTTTGAATCGCCGGGATCACCTCGTTGATCTGCTCCAGCCGAAACTGCAGCGTCGCGCCGCGCGTCTGCACCACCATCAGGTTCGCTTTGTGCAGTTCCTCGACGATCTTGTTGTTCGGGATCAGCGCGGAGAACACGATCGGCCCGGCAGCACTGGCGAACAGGTGCACCGGCGCGGCCCCATCCAGCGTCACGTCGAGCGGAAACGTCTCCTTCGGCTGCAGCCGCAGGGTTTTATTGGCGAAGCCGAGACGCCACAACCCATCGGCGCCGTGAGTCACCAGCAGCTCGACTCCGTTGCGATATTGCGCCGCCATCGTGCACGCCGTGAACGCTCCCGTCGTGCTATGGGTGTAGGCTCCTCCGTGCCAGTTGCCGATCTTGGTCAGCCCATAGGGGCCTTTGGCCAGCGCCGGCGAGCCCGACAGCCATGTGCCGGCGAGGACGGTGAAACCGATTGCCAATAGAGCCTTGCGCCACATCCGCGGACTTCCTCTACGCGCCTTTGTTGCGCCGAGATTACCACAAAATCGTGACGGCGATCGCGGGGCTTCCGGTTTCCCGTCATTGCCGGGTCAAGCCCGGCAACGACGAGAACCGGAATTGAACGAAGCCTAAATATTCAGCTCCGTCGGCACGTCCTCCGGCTTCACCGCCGACAGCGCCATGCCCTTGAGGAACCACTCGCGCATCTGCCCGATGCCGCGATTGTAGTCGACCCACACCGTGAGGAAGTCGCGCCAGCTCTTGTCGCTCTCGCGGCGCATGCCCATGGAGCTGGCGATGGCGACCGACGGCGAGGTGAGGATCTTGTAGTGGCCGAGGTTCGGATTCTTGGCGATGGCGGTTAAGCCGAGGATCAGCGCATTGACCACGACGTCGACACGGCCCGACGACATCTCCAGCATCACGTCGTCGCGCGTGCGCAGCGACTTGATCGTCGCGTTCGGGGCGAAGCGGCGCGCCACCAGCTCGTTGGCGGAGCCGGCATCGACCGCGATCTTGATCTCCGGCTTGCTGATGTCGCCCCAGGTCTTCGCCTCGAGCCCCTTGCGCAGCATGGCGCCGAATGGATGCTGGAACACGGCGCCGCAGAAATCGATCACCAGCGCGCGCTGCGGCGTCGGGTTGAGCGCGAAGGCGAGGTCGATCTTGCCGGCCTGCAGGTCGAGCACCGAATTGCCGTAAGTCGATTCCGTGTAGTCGAGCTTGCAGTCGAGCATTTTCGCGATGTCGTTCGCCATCTCCATGGCGAAGCCTGACCAGGTTCCGCTCGCGAGGTCCTTGTTGAAGTAGGGGAGCTCGCCCGGCAGCACCGCGATGCGGATCGTCTTGTTCGCCTTGACGCGGGCGAGCGTGCTGTCGGCGGCCTGCGCGCTCGCCGGGCTCGCCGTCAGCGCGGACGCGAGCGCGGCGCCGCTGCCGATCGCCAGCGCATAGCGGATGGCCTCGCGGCGGTCTTCGGAAACGGCTTGGGTGTCGGTGTCGGTCATGGCTTCGCCCTCCCGGGGTGTGTCTGGCAATGAGCGTAAGCGCTTCCTCAGGTTGCCGACAAGAGACAACCTTTCTCCTCATGGTGAGGAGCCCGCCGAAGGCGGGCGTCTCGAACCATGAGGCCACGTCCGCGCCAACGAGCAAAGTGAGTGCCGCCGCGGACAACGAAAAGCTGGCCGCGGCCATCCTTCGAGACGCGTTGCTTCGCAACGCTCCTCAGGATGAGGTCTGAGTGAGTGGGAAGGGCGGAGACCTCGGCCTTCGAGGTCTCCGCTAGTGTCGGCGTCTACCGATACGGAATGGCGTACATCAGCCCACCCTTGCTCCACAGGCCGTTGAGCCCGCGGCTGAGCTTCAATTGGCTGTCCTGCCCGACATTGCGCTCGAAGATTTCGCCATAGCTGCCGACCGCCTTGATCGCGTTGAGCATGAACGCGTTGTCGAGGCCGATCTGCTTGCCGAACTCGCCGCTTTTGCCCAGGAGCCGCTGCACGACGGGATTGTCGCTTCCCGTCGCCATTTCGTCGGCCTTCGCCTTGGTCACGCCGGCTTCCTCGGCCTCAACCAGGCCGTAGTGGATCCAGGCGATGATGTTCGACCATTGCTCGTCATTGGCGCGGGTGAACGGGGCGAGCGGCTCTTTGCTGATCGTCTCCGGCAGCACCATATAGTCGGCCGGGTTCGGCGCCGCGGTGCCCACCGCGCCGGCGAGCGCGGAGGCGTCCTGCGTCATCGCATCGCAACGGCCGGCAAAGAACGCCTGATACATCGTGTCGACGCGCTCGAACACGATCGGCGTCCAGGTGATGTTGTGCGCGCGCGCATAGTCGCCGAGCGTCACCTCATGCGTGGTGCCTTGCGCGACGCAGACCGTGGCGCCGTTCAAGCTCGCGACCTTGTCCACCTTCGCGTCCTTGCGCACGGCGAAGCCTTGCCCGTCGTAGAAGTTCACCGGGCCGATATGCAGGCCGAGTGTCACCGCGCGCAGAAAGGTCACCGTCGAGTTGCGGTAGAGCACGTCGATCTCGCCCGACTGTAGCGCGGTGAAGCGGTTCTGCGCGGTGAGGCCCACATAGCGCACCTTGGTCGCGTCGCCGAGCACCGCGGCGGCCACCGCCTTGCAGTAGTCGACGTCGAGCCCCTGGTAGTTGCTCTTCGAATCCAGCGCCGAGAAGCCGGCGAAGCCGGTGCTCACGCCGCACACCAGCGTCCCGCGCTGCTTCACGGTCTCCAGCGTGGTCGCCTGCGCGACAGCGGTGCTGCCCGCGATCAGGATCGCAATAGCCCATAGACGTTTCATGTTTTCCTCCCTGTACTGATCACTGTCATCTGCTTACTGATTCTTGACCGCGGCATCGATCGCATCCCCGAGCCGCTCGACGATCATGTCGATCTCGTGCGCCTGCGCGATATAGGGCGGCGCCAGCAGCACGTGGTCGCCGCGCTGGCCGTCAGCGGTGCCCGGCGCCGGATAGCAGGCGAGGCCGCGCGCGAAGGCCTCGCGCTTGATGCGCGCATGCATCGCAAGCTTCGCCTCGAACGGCTCCTTGCTGGCGCGCTCGCGCACGATCTCGATGCCGCGGAAAAGTCCCCGCCCGCGGATGTCGCCGACGTGATGATGATTGCCGAGCCGGTCGTGCAGCTTTTCGTTGAGCCGTTCGCCCATGATGCGCACCTGCGCGAGCAGATTGTCCTCGCGGATCACGGTCTGCACCGCGAGCGCCGCGGCGCAGGCCATCGGATGCGCGAGATAGGTGTGGCCGTGCTGGAAGGCGCCGGAGCCGGCGCGGATGGCGTCGATGATTTTCGCTGAGGCCAGCGTTGCGCCGATCGGCTGATAGCCGCCACCCAATCCCTTGGCGATGGTCTGCACGTCGGGCGCAATGCCTTCCTGCTCCCACGCATGCAGCGTGCCGGTGCGGCCCATGCCGCACATGATTTCATCGAGAATGAGCAGCGCACCGTGGCGGTCGCAGATCTCGCGCACCGCGCGGAAATAGCCTTCCGGCGCCGGCACGCAGCCGGCGGTGGCGCCGACGACCGGCTCGGCGATGAAGGCGGCGACACTGTCCGGACCGAGCCGCTGAAACTCGGCTTCGAGCTCGGCGGCAAGCCGCGCCACGAACTGCGCCTCGCTCTCGCTCTCGCGCTGCTCGCGATAGGCGAAAGCGGGCGAGACGTGGCTGAACGCGTCGGAGAGGAGGGGCGCGTAAGGCTTGCGCCGCCAGGCATTGCCGCCGGCGGCGAGCGCGCCCAGCGTGTTGCCGTGATAGCTCTGCCGCCGCGCGATGAAATGCGTGCGCTGCGGCTGCCCGATCTCTACGAAATATTGCCGCGCCATCTTCAGCGCCGCTTCCACTGCTTCCGAGCCGCCGCTGACGAGATACGCATACGCGAGGCCGCCCGGCTCGTGGCCGACCAGCGTGTCGGCGAGCGCTTCCGCCGCGTCGGAGGTGAAGAAGCCGGTATGCGCATAGGCCAACGTGTTCGCTTGCCGTTTCAATTCCTCGATCACGCGTGGATGCTGGTGCCCGAGGCACGACACCGCGGCGCCGCCGGAGCCGTCGAGGATCTGCCGGCCGTCTTCGGCGATCAGCCAGACGCCGTGACCGCCGACCGCCTTCGGCGGCATCTCACGCAGGCTGCGGTGGATGACGCGCGTGTGCGGCGTCGCGAGCTTGGGGGCAGGCACGTTCATGCGCGGTGTTCCTCGGCAACATATTGAGCGAGTGCGGCGAGACGGCCTTCGGTCTCGCGCAGGCGGGATTGTGCGGCTTCGCCGCCGAGCGCGAAACTCGCGGCGGCCAGCGCCTGCGCGGTGGCGACCGCGCCGGTGAGGCTCGGGAAGAAGCCGGGCGCGCCGGCGGCGTCGAATCGCAGGAGATGATCGGCGCCTTCCGCCATCGGCGCGGTCGCGGCATCGGCGAGCGCGATCAGCGTGGCGCCGGCCTCGCGCGCCGCATGCGCGGCGATGACGCTCGAGCGCGAGTAGGGGGCAAAGCCGATCACCACCACGGCGTCGCCGGCGCGGAAGCCGCCGAAATCGAGGTCTTCCGGCGCCGAGCCGCCGACGAGCCGCACGCCTTCCGGGCGGAACAGCCGCAATTGATAATGCAGCAGCACGGCCACCGCGCGGCAGCTCCTAAAGCCCGCGACCCAGATGCGCTTGGCGCCGCCGAGCGCCTTCGCCGCCGCGGCGATCGGGGAGGCGGCAAGATGCGTGAGTGCCTGCGCGTCCGCCTCCAGCATCTCGGCGCAAAGATCAGTTGCCTGCGAGCGCGCGGCGCCCTTGCTCGCGCCCTTGGCCGCGCGTTTGACGCGGCCGGAGAACGGCGCGGCCGGCGCCGGCCGCTGCGCCTCGATCAGTGCTTCACGGAAATCCTCCCAGCCGGTGTGGCCGAGCGCCTGCGCCAGCCGCGTGAACGAGGCTGGCTGCAGCCCGGCGGTGGCGGCGAGGTCGCGCATCGAGCGCGTGGTGGCGTCGAAATCATTGCGGGCGATGAAGCGCCCGGCCTCCTGCAGCCGCGCCGGCAGACCGGGCAAGGCCAGCCGCAGGCGGTGCAGGGGGGAGGCCGTTTCGGGCATGAAACATTTGTTGCATAGATTGGGGAGTGGTGCAACAATTGACTTAGCACGCAGGAAGCGACACGTTTCTGGCGTCTTGTGCGGCGCTGCTTGTCTTTCCCTCTCCCGCTTGCGGGAGAGGGTGGCGAGCGCGAAGCGCGAGCCGGGAGAGGGCAGGGCTGGCATTCGCCCCTCTCCCGCCTCGCATTCGCTCGGCACCCTCTCCCCGCTTCGCGGGGCGAGGGAACAGTCGGCCGCGTCGGTGGAGTGGGGTGGGCATGGCTTTATCGACCGAACGCATGCCGCGAGAGCCGATGCGCCTGTCATGGACCGACAAGCGCTTTCGCGGCATCGTCTGGCAGGTGGTGGTGGTCGGCTCGGTCGCGGTGGTGCTCACCTGGCTGTGGCGCAACACGGTCACCAATCTCGACGCCCGCCACATCGCCACCGGCTTCGGCTTCCTCTCCCGCGAGGCCGGCATGCCGATCGCCGACGCGCTGATCAGCTATAGCCCCCGAGACACTTACTTCCGCGCGCTCTCGGTCGGCGTGCTCAACACCTTGCGCGTCGCCATCGTCGGCATTGTGCTCTCCTCCATCATCGGCACGCTGATCGGCATCGCCCGGCTCTCCAAGAACTGGCTGCTGGCGAAGCTCTCCGCCGTTTATGTCGAGGCGGTGCGCGACGTGCCGCTGCTGCTGCAGCTGCTGTTCTGGTACACGATCCTCTCCTCGCTTCCTGTCGCGCGCGCCGCGCTCAATCCCATTCCCGGCGTCTACCTTTCCAACCGTGGGCTGCTGATCCCCTCGATCGTCTGGGTGCCGACCCACGCCATCGTGCTGCTCGCGCTCGTCGTCGGCATCGCCGCGACGCTGGCCTATCGCAGGCTCGCTCTGGCGCGGCAGATGGCCGACGGCCAGCCGCGCCGCGTCTGGCCGCTGGCGCTCATCCTCGTCGTCGCGCTGCCGCTCGGCGTGAGTTACGTCCTCGGCGTTCCCTGGACCGTGAGTTGGCCGGCGCTGCGCGGCTTCAACTTCGCCGGCGGCTCGGCGCTGTCGCCGGAATATGCCGCGCTGCTCATCGCGCTCACCGCTTACACCGCGGCCTTCATCGCCGAGATCGTGCGCGCCGGCATCCTCTCGGTGTCGCGCGGGCAGTGGGAGGCGGCGCAGGCGCTGGGCCTGAAGCCAACGCTGACGCTCGGCCGCATCGTGCTGCCGCAGGCGCTGCGCGTCATCATCCCGCCGCTCACCAGCCAGTATCTCAACATCACCAAGAATTCGTCGCTGGCGGTGGCCATCGGCTATCAGGACATCGTCTCCATCGCCAACACCACGCTCAACCAGACCGGCCAGGCCATCGAGGGCATCGCGCTGATCATGCTGGTGTTCCTCACCATCAGCCTGACCATCAGCTTCACCATGAACTGGTACAACGCGCGCATCGCGCTGACGGAGCGGTGATGATGATGCGAGATACGCTTCTCAATCCTGGCGCAGGCGTCGCCGATCCTTTCCCTCGCCCCGCGAAGCGGGGAGAGGGTGCCCGAGCGCAGCGAGGGCGGGAGAGGGGCGCTGTTGTTTGGCGCCGGCCCTCTCCCGGCTCGCATTCGCTCGCCACCCTCTCCCGCTACGCGGGAGAGGGAAACACCAACGCTGATCGCGGATTTCGCGTTGCATGACCGACACCTCCGCCAAAATCGCCACCGAAACTGCCGTCGCCGGCGTGCCCGAGGCGGTGCCGCGCGGCATGCCCAAGCGCCTGCGCGGGCCGCTCGCCTGGATGCGCGCCAACCTGTTCTCCTCGTGGCTCTCGACCGCGATCACGCTGGCGATCGCTTATCTGCTCATCCGCGGCATCGTCGGCTTCGTCGAATGGGGCCTCATCAAAGCCGTCTGGGCGGTGCCGGACTCGCAGACCCAGGCCTGCCGCGCGCTGCAGGGCGCCGGCGCCTGCTGGGCGGTGATCACCGAGAAGCACCGCTTCATCCTCTTCGGCACCTATCCGTTCGAGGAGCAGTGGCGCGGCGCCATCGTCATCGTCATCTTCGTCGTGCTCTATGCCATCTCCGCGACGCGCGCGTTCTGGCGCAAGGAGCTGATCCTGATCTGGCTCGCCGCGCTTAGCGTCATCGCCGTGCTGATGTGGGGCGGCGTCTTTGGGCTGACTTACGTCGCGCAGGATCGCTGGGGCGGGCTGCCGGTGACGCTGATCCTCGCCACCTTCGGGCTCGCCTTCGGCTTCCCGCTCGGCGTCGTCGTTGCGCTCGGCCGCCGCTCCGACCTGCCGGCGATCAAGGCTCTATGCGTGCTCTATGTCGAGCTCATTCGCGGCGTGCCGCTGGTGAGCCTCCTGTTCATGGCCAGCGTCATGTTCCCGCTGTTCCTCCCCGAGGGCATCAATGTCGACAAGCTGCTGCGCGCGCAGGCCGCGATCATCCTGTTCGCCGGCGCTTATCTCGCGGAAGTGGTGCGCGGCGGCTTGCAGGCGCTGCCCAAGGGGCAATACGAAGCCGCCGACGCGCTCGGGCTCTCCTACTGGAAGAAGACCGGCCTCGTGGTGCTGCCGCAGGCGCTGCGCCTCGTCATCCCGCCGCTCGTCAACACCTTTATCGGCTTCTTCAAGGACACGAGCCTCGTGCTCATCATCGGCATCTTCGACCTGCTCACCGCGGGCAAGACCGCGATCGTCGAGCCGGCGTGGCAGGGCTTCAGCCTCGAGGTCTATGTGTTCGTCGGCGTGATCTATTTCGCCTTCTGCTTCGCCATGTCGCGCTACAGCCAGGGGCTGGAGGCGGGGCTGTCGAGGCATGTGCGGCGGTGAAGGCACGCAGGCACCCGCTCAGTCGATCTTCAACAGCCGGCGGCAATTCCCCGCCGCGACCGCAACCTGCTCGGCGTTCGACAAGCCGGCCTTTTGCAGCGTGTCCGCCAGGACGTTGCGAACCGGCGTGTCGAACGCGATCGGCCAGTCGCTGCCGGCCATCACATTGTCGGCGCCAAGCACATCGACGAATGCGCGGATCACGGCCGGATGAAATAGCGTCGTGTCGATCAGGACGTTCTTGCGCATGACGTCGATGGCGCCGGACGGCAAGCGGCTCTGGCCCGAAAGGCCGGCCGCCATGGCCAGGCCGCCCATGGCCTGCGCCGTGAACACGACGCGCAAGCCGGGCAGTTCGCTGAATACGCCGCCTTCCACGAGGGCGATGAGCGCCGCCGAGTTCACCACGCCCCGCGCAAACAAGGTGCCGATCAGCCCATATGGCGCCATCTGCCGTGTCAGCGGCTGCGGCGCGATCGGATGCGCGAAAACCGGCACGCCGAGGCGGGCCGCAACCTCGAGCGTCGGGCGCGCCTGCGGCGCATCGAGCAGCAGCTCACCCTGCGCGCACTCGAGCAGGAGACCGTGCAAGCCGAGCTCGCGGATCGCGCGTTCAACCTCGCGCGCGGATCTGTCGCCGCCATACGCATCGACCGATGCAAGCCCGTAGATGCGGCCGCGGTGTCGCGCGACCAGTCCCGCGAGCGCATCGTTCATGGCCATGACCGTGTCGTGCTGGACCCGCCCGTCCGCATCGGCGATCAGCTGGATCAGCACGCTGACGACACGCGCGTCGAGATTGCCGTCGCGAATGTCCCGCAGCAAGAAGTCCTCATCCGGCAGCACGTGGGCGAGCGCTTCCCAGCGCGCGCGCTGGGCCGGCGGAACGAAGCGTGCTTGCGTGACCGGGAAGCGCGCCGGGATGTGGTGGCAGTGAAAGTCGACGATCGGCAGGCGCTCCCGCGAACGATCGAGATTGGACATTGGACTCTCCAATGCCGCCGCCAGAAGCCGGAGTGTCGTGACTTTGCATGTCGCCAGCAACGCTCGGCCCGACGAGCAGGCGCGATGCAGTGCTTGGGCGACATGCCTTGAGATCAGCCGGGCGACTGCCATCAAGCCCGACGGTCAACAGTGTTCCGGCGAGAGGTGACGAAGTCAATGGGCGGCGATTGGCCCTTTCGCACCCCTATGCCGAGCGCACGGAAATGACACTTCGGTCCTCTCCGAAGCATCCGCTTTGCTTCTCTCGCTACACCCGGGCACACCCGAGGCAACGGAGTCCCAGCGCATGTCGGACAAATCGTTCACGCCTGCCGAGCTCAATGACGGTTTTGTCGTCGCCATCGAGATCGACGCAAAACCCGGGGAGGAAGAGGCCGTGGCGCAAGGTCTCAGCGCCATGATCGCGCCCACAATGGCGGAGCCTGGCGTCAAGCTCTTCCTGCCTTACCGTTCGCCGACCGACCGCAAGGCGTTCTTCATCTTCGAGCTGTACCGGAACGAAGCCGGATGGGCCGAGCACCAAAAGACCGCTCATTTCAAGGCGTTCGTCGAGACGCTGCTGCCGCGCCTCGCCAGGCGCGAACGTGTCCCCTTCGTGCCCTTCGCGCCGCACGCATAAGGCATTCGCGAGCCTTGGGCCGTGCCTCCCGGCCGCGATCAGCGTTTTGCTGCCTGCTGACGCGCGAAGCCCTTGGCCAGCGCGTGATAGACGCCTTCGGGACACACGAGCCGCGAGGCGGCATAGGCGATCAGCGCCGAGGCCATCAGCGGGATCACCATCGCATGGTTGTCGGTCATTTCGGTGACGATGACGAAGGCCGTGATCGGGGCCTGCACCACGCCGGTGAAATACGACACCATGCCGAGCAGGATGATCGCCGAGATCGGCGCCGCCGGGAACAGCTGCGCGATATTGGCGCCGATCCCGGCGCCGACCGCGAGCGAGGGCGAGAAGATGCCGCCGGGAATGCCGCTGATGGTCGAGAAGGTCGTGGCCACGAACTTGAGTAGCCCGAAGCTCCCCGGCAGCGAGGTAACGCCTTCGAGCGCGGCCTTCACCTGCGCGTAGCCGGTGCCGTAGATCGTGTCGTCCGACGCAATGCCGCACAGCGCGACGATGAGGCCGCAGGCGAGCGCAAAGACAATCGGATTGGCCTTGATCGCGCGTCCCGCCGCGCCAGGCAGCCCGCGCGCCATGATGATGACGATGCGGCTGAACAGTCCGCCGGCGAGCCCCCCGATGACGCCGCAGGCCGGGATCGCGAGCCAGTCGACACCGTTGCGCAGCATCGCCGGCGTGCTGCCGAAATAGGCGTAGTTGCCGACCAGCGCCAGCGAAGTGAGGCCGGCGGCGATCACCGCCGCCAGCACCAGCGCGCTGGTGCGCGTCTCGAAGGCGCGGCTCATCTCCTCGATGGCGAAGACGATGCCGGCGAGCGGTGTGTTGAACGCGGCGGCGACGCCGGCCGCTGCGCCGGCGAGGATCAGCCCCGGCTGCCGGCGCGGCGAGAAGCGGCCGATGGCGAACATGATCGAGGCGCCGACCTGCACCGTCGGCCCCTCGCGGCCGGCCGAGGCGCCGCAGAGCAGCCCGAGCAGCGTCAGCAGGATCTTGCCGACGGCGATGCGCCCCGACACCAGGCGCCCGCGCGCCTCCTGGTCGGTGAGTCCGCGCGCCGCGATCGCCTGCGGGATGCCGCTGCCTTGCGAGTTGGTGAAGTAGCGGTTGGTGAGGAACACCGAGAGCGCGAGGCCGAGCGGCGTGACGATGAGCGAGGCGTAACGCCATTTCGACACCAGCAGATGGAACGTGGCCTGCACCCAGTCGGCGCCAAGCGCCAGCCCGACCGCGGCGGCGCCGACAGTGATGCCGCCGGCCAGAAACAAGGTGCGCCGCTGCCAGCGCACGCTGATGACGCGGGCGAAGCGCAGATGGCGGGTGGTGAGGAATTGTCGCATCGACGAGTGAAATGTGTCGGCTATCGGGCGCTGATTGTGCGCCAGCCGTTCGTGTCTGGGTTCGAGAAACCGCGAGCAAGGCGGCGCGGCGTCTCGGGTCTACACAGCAAAATGCGTCCGACTTGGCAAGCGCGCAATCGATCGGCGCGTGGCGCTCACGGACGAACGCGGATGACCGTCTTTCCCGTGCGCCGCTCGGACGCATTGAAGGCGGCGACGGCATCGTCGAGGCTCGTGACCTTGCCGATATTCGTCCGCAGCCGTCCGTCCCGCACCCGCTGGACAATCTCACGCAATTGGGCACGATCGGACTCGACGACGAAATCGACCGCCAGGCCGTCGACGGGCCGTGCCTCGCTCGGTCCGACGATGGACACCAGCGTTCCGCCGGCGCGGATGAGACGCGCGGATCGCTTTCCGATGTCGCCGCCGATGAGATCGAACACCAGGTCGACGCCGCCGACGTCTTCCAGAGTGTCGTTGTCGAGATCGACGAACTCACGCGCGCCGAGGTCGAGCGCCTTCTGCCGGTCGGCTGCGCGCCCGGTGCCGATCACGTAGGCGCCGGCTTCGCGTGCGAGCTGCGTCACCATGGACCCGACTGCGCCGGCGGCGCCGTGCGCGAGCACGCTTTGTCCGGCCTGCAGACGGCCGAGCTGGAACAGTCCCTGCCATGCGGTGAGGCCCGAGATCGGCAGGCTCGCGCCCACGGTGAAGTCGACGTCGCCCGGCAGCGGCGCGAGGTTGCGGGCCTCCATGGCGACAGACTCCGCCAGCGTGCCGTCGCGATACCAGTCGGCGAGGCCGAACACGCGCTGTCCGAGCGACAGCCCCGTCGTGCCGTAGCCGAGCGCGGTGACCACGCCGGCCAGCTCGTGGCCGGGGATCGACGGTGTTCGGTCGCGGCCGCGGCGATCGGTCCAGGTTGAGGGCCACGTCAGCTCGGTCGGGACGAATCCCGACGCATGGACCTCGACGACGACGTCGTTGATCGCCGCCTGCGGCTGCGGCCGCTCCACAAGCTTCATCCCGGCTGTTCCCGCAGCCTGGTCCGTGACCACGATCGCCTGCATCGATGTCATTCGGCTTTGCGGTCTCGAAGGATTGTCGGTCCGTTTCTGCTTCGACGCCGCATTCCAAGTTTGATCGTTGATGGGATTCGTTGCCGCGTCACGCAACTGCGGGCGCGCACGCTTCGACACGTTGAGCCGGAGGCGGCGATCCGATTGGGATTACCCGCCGCCCATGAAGAAGCTTTCCTCGACAATCTTGTTGTTGCGGACCGTGTAAAGGCCGACCTCATCGAGGTGCATGCGTTTCTGGCCCTTTGGCGTGACATCCGACTTGAAGCGAACGACGAATTGATCCCCGTGCACATAGGGCCCCTCGACTTTGAGATCATGCAGTTCGTGGTTCGCGTTCCACCATTGGGTTTTACCTTCCACCGCCTTGCGGCCCTTGAGTTCTGCCATATCGCCGCTCATCGGCTCGCGGCTCACGATGTCGTCGGACCAGAATTTCTTACCGGCGGCCTCGAGTTCGCCCTTGGCGCACATGTCGGTGAAGGCTTTTGCCAGCTCTTGCGTGTTCATGACGTCAAATCCTTTCTGTGCCCCGCCCCCGGAATTATTCCGATCCCATTGCGAGGTTCCCAAGGCGACGGCCCGTAACTACCTCCGACACGGCCGGCACAATGGCGACGACACACGCCCGGAATAAGAAATTGCTTTCCCTTCGTTCCATCACAAAGGGTTTACGGCAGGAGGCGGGGCTGAGCCGGCATGTGCGACGGTAAGGAATGCCGGCACGAATCTTTATGTCCGCCTTCGCGACGAATTCACGGCTCCTTGCACAGCGGGATCGGCCCCTGCGGCGGATCCGGATGAACCTTCAGGTATCGCGCGAGGATCGGCTCGACGGTTTCCTTCGGCCAATATTTCGGCGCGCCGATGTCTTTCAGGCAGGCAGCGTTCCAATAGAGCCCCGCATCCGCCAACGACTGGTTGGCCTTCACCGCCTGCGCGACGGCCTCGATGTCGGTCGCCTCGGGATAGATGTAAAGCGTCGTCGGAGCGTCCTTGATCGTCGAGACGACTTTTCCGGCGTCCGATCGCGACCAGCTGGTGCAGCCGTCGCTGCGCCCGTCGGCGTAATCCTCGAGCTCCCCGAACGGAACGTAGCCCGCCTCGTTCGCGTATGGGCTCTGCGGATCCTTGCGCAGGCAGACATTCCGCAGCAACACCGCCGCGTGTCCGCCGATCTCGCGCGCTCTCGCGTTTGCGGTCGCGCCTTCACCGTCGAACTGAACGAAGGAGCGGATCAGAACCACATTCCCTTTTCCGGCGACGCGATAGGTGCCTTTGAAAGACGTTCTCGTCTCTGCGGTGACATAGGCGCCGCCGGCCGTCAGCCGCGAATCGAGGCCATTCCCGAAGTTCTTCG
>DASRGN010000002.1:0-53827 GCA_035651015.1 Pseudolabrys sp.
CGGCCCGGGAGGTGAACATGCGGTAGGGCTCGCTTACCCCGCGGGTGACGAGGTCGTCGATCATCACGCCCAGATAGCCCTCCGCCCGGTCGAAGGTAATCGCGCGCGGGGCACGGTCGGCGCCCCCCGCGGCCGCCCGCACGGCTGCGTTGAGGCCCGCCACCAGGCCCTGGGCGGCGGCCTCCTCATACCCGGTGGTCCCATTGATCTGGCCGGCGAGATACAGGCCCGGCATCCGGCGGGTCTCGAGGGTCGGCTCGAGCTCGCGCGGATCCACGTGGTCGTATTCGATGGCATAGCCCGGCCGAACCATGAGGGCGCGCTCGAGCCCCGGGATCGAGGCCACCATGGCGCGTTGCACCTCCTCGGGCAGCGCGGTGGAGATGCCGTTCGGGTAGACGGTCGGATCGTCGAGACCCTCGGGCTCGAGAAAGATTTGATGCCCATCCCGCTCCCCGAAGCGGACAATCTTGTCCTCGACCGAGGGGCAATAGCGCGGCCCCCGGCTTGCAATCTGACCGGAATACATCGGCGAGCGGTGCACGTTGGCGCGGATCACCTCGTGGGTGGCAGCAACCGTGCGCGTGATGCCGCACTGGATCTGCGGCTGCTCGATCGCGCGGGTCAACACCGAAAACGGCTCAGGCGGCTCGTCACCAGGCTGCATTTCCAAGCCAGCCCAGTCGATGGTTCGGCCGTCGAGCCGCGGTGGCGTCCCGGTCTTCAGGCGCCCGAGGGCAAAGCCAATTCGCTCGAGGGTCCGCGAAAGACCTATCGCCGGCGCCTCGCCGACGCGCCCCGCCGGGATTTGCGTCTCGCCGATATGAATGAGGCCGCGAAGGAACGTGCCGGTGGTCAAGACAACGGCGCCTGCGGTGAGCTCGCGGCCGTCGGCCAGCCGCACGCCGCAAACGCGGCCGCCGGAGATCGTGAGATCGTCGGCTTCGGCTTCGAGTACGGTCAGATTGAGCGTTTCGCGAATTGCCCCCTGCATGGCCGTTGCATAGAGTTTGCGGTCGGCCTGGGCGCGCGGACCGCGAACGGCTGGCCCCTTACGTCGGTTGAGGACGCGAAACTGGATGCCGCCGCGATCAGCCACGCGGCCCATCAGGCCATCAAGCGCATCGATCTCACGAACCAGATGGCCTTTGCCAAGGCCGCCGATCGCCGGATTGCAGGACATCGCGCCGATAGTGGCAAAGCGATGTGTCACTAGGGCTGTCTGTGCGCCCATACGCGCTGCGGCCGCCGCGGCCTCACAGCCGGCGTGTCCGCCGCCAATCACAACGACATCGAAGGGCGGAAGCATGCCGCTATTTAGGGCCGTGGATAGCTTACGTCAAAAATTCCCGTTTCACGTGAAACAGTGAATTAATATTCAATCATATCTTTTTGCTAATACTGGAGTGGGAGCTATCCCATTGATCTGCCGAGCAAAGACGAGCGCCACCGGCCTAATCTTTTAACCCCTTGTTCACCCAATCCTGCCAACGTCAGCTGGTCGGACCACCTTTCATGATCTTCCGCCTCGGGAAGTCGCGGCGCGCAAGCGCCCCAGCGGTCGTCGCGTCTGCGCCCGAGCCTCCCGCTCCGGTTGCCGAAGCCTCCCTTCCGCACGTCGATCGCGCCGCGGTTCTGCGCGAGACGATCGATCTGCTCGAGCAAGATCTCGGCGCGATGATCCGCGAGGTCGAGGACGCCGCCGCGGCCGTGCGCCACGGTGCCAGTGCGTCCGCCGAAGCGCTTGCCGCAATCCGCGCCAACACCGAGACACTCGCCGCGAAATCGCACAATGCCAAGCGCGACGCCTTCAACGTCGCTTCCGCAACCGAAGAGCTCGCGCGCTCGTCCGGCGAGATCGGCACACAGGTGCGCGCCGCCGGCACGCTCACCGACGATGCAGGCGAAGCCGCCGCTACTGCGAGCCGCAATGTCGACGGCTTGAAAGCGTCGTCCGCGGACATCGGCAATGTCGTCAACCTCATTGCCAACATCGCCAAACAGACGAATCTGCTCGCGCTGAACGCCACGATCGAAGCGGCGCGCGCCGGCCAGGCCGGTCGTGGCTTCGCGGTCGTCGCCGCAGAAGTTAAAGCGCTGTCGCTGCAGACGCAGAGCGCGACCGAAGACATCAAACGCAAGATCGATCTCTTGCAGCAGGATGCTGCGGCGTCGATCGCCGCCGTGCACCGCATCGACCAGGCGATCCAGGCCATCCGCCCGGTGTTTGCCGCAATCGCCAGCGCTGTCGACCAGCAGGCGGGCACCACCAGCGGTCTCTCGCGCAACGCCACCGAGACGTCGCAATTCATCGCTGACGTCGCTGACGGCGCGACCGACATCGAAAAAGCGGCGGCCGGCGCGACGACGCACGGTGAAGCCGTCGATCAATCGGGCAAGGATGTGGCGCGCTTGGCCGAGCGGCTACGCACGCGCAGCAGCATCTTCCTGCGGCTCACCGAAATGGGCGATCGGCGCGAGAACGAACGTCTGCCCTGCGAGCTCTCGATCACGCTGAGCGCCGGCAGACGCGAGATTCGCGGGCATACCGCCGACCTTTCCGAAGGCGGAGCGCTGATGCGGCTCAACGAGGCGGAGCCGGTCCTCGCCGGCACGCAAGTGACGGCGCAGATTGCCGGCATCGGCACCTGTCCGATGCGCGTGGTCAATCAGTCGAACCTCGGCCTCCATCTGCAATTCGGCAAGCTTGATCCGCCAACGCGCGCTGCTCTCGAGCAAAAGCTCGCATCGATTCGCGCCGACAACACGGAATTCATCAATCAAGCGATCGAGACAGCCAACAAGATCGCCCGGGTATTCGAAGAGGCCGTCGTCAAAGGTCGCATCTCGCAAGCCGATCTATTCGACAACGTGTATGTGCCGATACCGGAAACCGATCCGGTACAGTATCGCACCCGCTTCCTCGACTTCGTCGAGGAGGTGTTGCCGCAATTCCAGGACGCGGCGCTCGAAAACGAAAAGCGCATGGTGTTCTGCTGCTGCGTCGACCGTAACGGCTATCTTCCCGTGCACAACAAGATCTACTCCAAGCCGCAGCGGCGCGGTGACGTGATCTGGAATACGGCGAACTCGCGCAACCGCCGCATCTTCGACGATCGCGCTGGTCTTTCTGCGGCACGTGTGGTGCGGCCGTATCTGATCCAGAATTATCCGCGCAACATGGGCGACAAAGTCGTGATGATGCGCGAGATCGACGCTCCGATCCGCGTCTTCGGCAAGCACTGGGGCGGCTTCCGCACGGCCTATACGTTCTGAGCCGGCGACCTCGCGTCACTTGCCAATACAGAAATCGCGGAAGATGACGTCGAGGATGTCCTCGACATCCACGCGCCCGGTCAGACGGCCGAGACCGTTGGCGGCGAGGCGCAACTCTTCGGCGATAATGTCCTCGCGCCCATGCGTCTCCTCGGCCAGGGCTCGCAGCAAGGCCGCCCGCACATCGGTCAGCACCCTGCGATGACGGTCGCGGGTAATGAGCGCTGATTCGCCGCTTGCGAGGAATGACGTGGCCTGCCGCGCCAGGGCCACCAAAAGCGAATCCAGTCCATCCCCTCTAACTGCTGAAATATTGAATGTTTTCGCGATGGATTTAGGTTCATTTCTAAGATAGGCCGCCGTAAGGAGGTCCACCTTGTTCCGAATCTGCCAGAGCTCCTGGCCTGGCGCCGCATTCGGCGCCGCCAGGCGATCACCCGCATCACTGACCCACAGCACCAGGTCCGCCTCGGCCGCGCGCTCCTGCGCGCGGCGGATGCCTTCCTGCTCGATCGGCTCGGCACTTTCGCGGATGCCGGCGGTGTCGAGCAGCGTCACCGGATAGCCGTCGAGATCGAGATGCACCTCGATCACGTCACGCGTCGTGCCGGCAAACGGAGAGACAATTGCCGCCTCGCGTCGCGCGATACGATTGAGCAGTGTCGACTTGCCGGCGTTCGGTGGCCCGGCGATCGCGACCACCATGCCCTCACGCAGGCGTTCGCCGCGGCCCGCATCTGCAAGCGCGGCGCCGATCTCGCGCTCGAGCTCGGCCACGATCGCCAGCGCCGGCGCGACGAGCTCTTCCGGCACATCCGCTTCGTCGGAAAAATCGATGCGTGCTTCGACGAGCGCCAAGGCCTCGATCAGCCGTGTGCGCCAACGCTCGGCGTTGCCGCCCAACAGACCCTTGAGCTGACGAAAGGCTTGGCGCCGCTGTGCCTCGGTTTCCGCGCCGACAAGGTCGGCGAGCGCCTCCACCGCCGTGAGGTCGAGCTTGCCATGCTCGAAAGCGCGCCGGGTGAACTCGCCGGCCTCCGCCGGTCGCAGTCCATCGATGTCGCCAAGCGCGGTGAGTGTTGCAGCCAACACTGCCCGACCGCCATGCAGCTGCAGCTCCGCAACGTCTTCGCCGGTCTCACTGTTCGGCGCGGGAAACCACAACGCCAGCGCCTCGTCGATTATCTCGCGCGAGCGCGGATCGCGCAGCCGCGCCAGCGCGGCGCGGCGCGGCGGCGGGATGCGGCCCATCAGGATCTCGAGCGCGGCGCCGGCGCGCGGCCCGGAGATGCGCACCACGGCGATCGCGGCCGGCGGGCGACCCGACGAAAGGGCAAAGATGGTATCGGTGCGGTCAGACAAAAGGCATCCTCTCTGCCACTCTAGGCATCGGCCCCTCTAATAGTCATATCGACGCGTATGTCAGCGCCCTCCGCAAGCACCCACGAAAACCGCCTCGCCGGCGCCACGTCGCCTTATCTGCTGCAGCACAAGCACAACCCGGTGGATTGGCGGCAGTGGGGACCTGACGCCTTGGACGAAGCCAGGCGCTTGGGCAAGCCAATCCTGCTGTCGGTCGGCTATGCGGCCTGCCACTGGTGCCACGTGATGGCGCACGAGTCGTTCGAAGACGACGCCACCGCGCAGGTCATGAACGAGCTCTTCATCAACATCAAAGTCGATCGCGAGGAGCGCCCGGACATCGATCAGATCTACATGTCGGCGCTGCACGCGCTGGGCGAGCAGGGCGGCTGGCCGCTGACCATGTTTCTCACGCCCGCGGGCGAGCCCGTTTGGGGCGGTACTTATTTTCCGAAGGAGTCGCGCTACGGCCGTCCGGCTTTTGTCGACGTGCTGCGTGAGGTGGCGCGGCTGTTTCGCGAAGAGCCGCAGCGCATCGGACAGAATCGCGCGGCGCTGCTCGGGCGCCTTGCGCAACGCGCACAGCCTGCCGGCAAGGTCACGATCGGTGCCCGCGAGCTTGACGGCTACGCTCGCCAGATCGGCAACATGTTCGATGCGCGTAACGGGGGGCTCCGCGGCGCACCGAAATTTCCACAGCCGGCGATGCTGGAAATGCTGTGGCGCGCGGGGCTGCGCAGCGGCGATGCCCGCTTCTTCGATGTCGTCGAGCACACCCTCGATCGCATGTCCGAGGGCGGCATCTACGATCATCTCGGCGGTGGCTTCTCGCGCTACTCGGTCGACGAGCGCTGGCTGGTGCCGCATTTCGAGAAGATGCTCTACGACAACGCCCAGCTCCTCGAGCTCCTGGCGCTCGCTTACGCGCGCTCCGGCAGGCCTCTGTTCCGCGAGCGGGGACGCGAGACGATCGGCTGGCTGCAGCGCGAGATGACGACGCCCGAGGGCGCGTTTTGCGCCTCCCTCGATGCCGATTCGGAAGGCGAGGAGGGCAAGTTCTACGTCTGGTCAAAAGCCGAGATCGAGGAGGTTTTGGGCGCCGAGAATGCTGCGTTCTTTGCTGCAAATTATGACGTCACCGCCGACGGTAATTTCGAAGGTCACAATATTCTCAATCGTCTCAATAGCTTACCGCGCAGCACGGAGGACGACGCCCGGCTCGCTTTGCTGCGCTCCATGCTGCAGCAGAAGCGAGAAAACCGGGTTCGCCCGGGGCTCGACGACAAGGTTCTGGCCGACTGGAACGGCCTGATGATCGCCGCCCTGGTCAACGCCGGAATCCTGCTGGACGAGCCGTCCTGGGTCGAAATGGCCGGCAAAGCCTTCGCCTTCATTGCGCAGGCAATGACGCGCGGCGACCGGCTTGGCCATTCCTGGCGGGAAGGCAAACTGCTGGTCCCTGGGCTCGCCTCCGACTTCGCCGCCATGATCCGCGCCGCGCTCGCGCTTTACGAGGCGACGGGACAGGGGACCTATCGCGCGCGTGCTATCGCGTGGCAGAGCGCGCTCGAGCGGCATTACGCCGATCCGGAAACGGGCGGCTACTATCTCACCGCAGACGACGCCGAAGGCCTTGTTGTACGTCCGCATTCCACCGCCGACGAGGCCGTGCCGAACCACAATGCGGTCGCGGCACAGAACCTGGTGCGCCTCGCCGTGCTCGCCGGCGACGAAGCGTATCGCGCACGCGCCGATCGCCTGTTCGACGGAATCCTGGCGCGCGCCTCAGAAAACCTGTTCGGGCATCTCGCGTTGCTCAATGCGCTCGACCTGCGTCTGCGCGCTGCCGAGATCGTGGTGACGGGCTCAGGTTCCGCGCAGATGGCGGCAGCGGCGCTGAAAATCCCGTTCGTTGAACGCATCGTTCTGCGCGCCCCGGACGCCGCGGCCTTGCCGCCCTCGCATCCCGCGCAGGAAAAGCTGAAGACGACAACAGAAACCGCAGCCTTCATCTGCGTCGGCACCACCTGTTCGCTGCCGGTGAACAAACCTGACGAAATCGCCGAGGCCGTCCGGCGCATGTGCTAGCGCGGCCGCGGCCGCACGACCTTCGACCAATCCAGCGCGGCGGCTTCCTGCACGATCCATCTGCGAAAAGCCTCGACATTTGGACGTATTTTGCGGCCCTTGGGCCAGATCACGTGGTATGCACGCCTCGAGGGCAACCGCAGATCCACCGGGATCACCAGCCGTCCGGTGCGCAGCTCGTCATAGGCGAGGAAATCATGCGCCAGCAGCACGCCGGCGCCTTCGCCGGCCGCGTCGAGCGCGTGGTCGGCGCTGTTGAAGCGCAGCCCGCGGCTGACATCGACGTCCGCGATGCCTGCTGCCGCAAACCAATCGGCCCAGCCTGGCACCGGAATGCGGTTGATCAACGTATCGTCATGGATGAGCGGCGCGTGCGTCAACGCCGCGGGATTGTCGAGCAGCGCGTATTCTTCGAGCAGCCGCGGGCTGCACACCGGCACGTAGGACACATCGACCAACTTCTGCATCGCCAAGGCAGCATCCGGCTGCGGCTCTGATGCCATGTTGCGGACGGCGACGTCGACGCGATCAGTGACGAAGTTCGCATTGTTGAGCGACGATGAGATGCGCGCGTCGATCTGCGGATGCGCATTGGCAAACCGGTAGAGCCGCGGCGCCAGCCATTTCGCGGTGAGACCAGGCGGCGTGCTCACCACCAGCACCCGCTCATCGACCCCGCGGGCGAGCCCTTCGACCGCTTCACGAATGTGCAGGAAGCCGGACTGCAGGCCGGGATAAAGCTGCTTGCCTGCTGCCGTGAGTGCGATCGAGCGCACGCCGCGCTCGAACAGCTTCACCTGCAGCAGCTCCTCGAGGCCGCGGATCTGATGGCTCAAGGCGCCCGCCGTCACATGCAGCTCGGCCGCCGCCTTGGTCAGGCTCAAATGCCGCGCCGCGGCCTCGAAGGCGCGCAAAGCATTAAGCGGTGGCATCATTTGATACATGAGATTATCTCAACTATCGACTGAGACCATATCCTTTGTCAAATAGCCATCTCCGTGAGAATTAAGCTCCACGAATGAGGAATACTCAATAGAGCTTCACCCTGGACATGGAGGCGACGATGGCGATCCTGGCCCATCTCACTGATTTCACCGCTGCTCCGGCGACGCAGGCGACCCGTCCGGGCCTGCTGCGCCGCGTCTACGACGCCATCGTCGATGCGCAGCAGCGCCGCGCCCAGCGCGACATCGAGCGCCTGGTGGCGGGACGCGCCGGCATCTTCAACGACGCGTTGGAGATGGAAATCGGTCAGCGTCTGTTGCCGCGCGGCTGGGACAATTAATCTCCACCCTCAAGAACGCGAGAGCCGGACGCGATACCGCGTCCGGTGTCCGTTTGTGCCTAGTCCGCGCCTACACGAACAGCTTGCTGTAGCGCGCCTTGATTTCTTCCGTCTGCGCCAGCACCAGCTTCGGATCGGCCTGTAACAGCTTGAAGCTCGACAGCGGCGCACGGCCCGGCGTTTCCTTCGCGAGCGCGTGGAACGAGCGATGTGCGAACACGTCGATGAAAATCTGCTGCGCCTCGACGCTGAAAAGGAATTGTTGGAATAACCGCGCCGCATTCGGATTGGGCGCGCTGCGGAAGATGCCGGACGGTACCGGGATGACCGGCGAACCTTCCAATGGGTGCACGATCTCGACTGGCTTACCCTGGGCCTTGGCCACTTCCAGACTGTAGTCGTTGCCGTCGGCCATCACCGCGCGCTCGCCGATCACGATTTTCTTCGGCGGATCGGCGGCCGACTGCAGCTGCAGCACTTTTTGCTGCGCCAGCTTCTCGAGATACTCCCAGCCAAGGTCGCGGACCAGCAGATAAGTGGTGGTGAGGATTGCACCGCTGTAGCCGGGATGACCTTTGGCCAGCTTGCCTTTCCACTTCGGCAGCAGCAGGTCGGCGTAGCTCTTTGGCGCGTCGTCTTTCGTCACCAGCGTCGTGTTGTAACCGATCACCTCGAGCCAGGCGCATAGCGTCGCGTGCATGCCGCTTGCATCGACCTGCTCGCGCGGGAAATGCTTGGCCATGTCCTCGGTGACGTAGGGCTCGACCCAATCCTTGTCCTTCGCCGTCCAGTCGAGGAAATGCGACGGGTCGGTGCTGCACACCACGTCGACGGCATAAACGCGGCTACCTTGCTCCTGCGCGATGCGCTGGAAGATGCGCTCGGCGCCGGAGCGTTCGACGCGGATGGCGATGCCCGGATATTTCGCCTCGAAGGCGCGCGCGAGGCGCTCCGAGGTGTTGAGCTCGAGCGCGGTATAAAACGAAGCCTTGCCTTCCTTGCGCGCGGCCTCGATCAGCGTCGGCGTCACCGCGGCGGGCGGTGGTGCGGCAGCCCTGAGCGGCTCGGCGAAAAGGCTGGCGGTGGTGAGCGCGGCACCGGCCTTGAGCACGGTGCGGCGTGAAATGCCCTTGCGGTCCATGATGGCTCCTCCCAAAGGCCCGCCTCGCTCTGTCGGCCGGTCGGGCAGGGGGAGCGTAACGCATGATCCCGAAAAGGAAATGGCCGGGAAGACCCCGGCCATCTCGTCGCGCATTTGTATTGAGGCGCCGATCTTAGGTATTCATCGACTCAAAGAACTCGGCGTTGTTCTTGGTGTTGCGCAGCTTGTCGAGCAGGAAGTCGATCGCATCCATGGTGCCCATCGGGTTGAGGATGCGGCGCAGCACGTACATCTTCTTGAGCACCGCCGCCTCGGTGAGCAGCTCTTCCTTGCGGGTGCCGGAGCGGGTGATGTCGATTGCCGGGAAAGTGCGCTTGTCGGCCACTTTGCGGTCGAGGATCAGTTCCGAGTTGCCGGTGCCCTTGAACTCTTCGAAAATCACTTCGTCCATGCGGCTGCCGGTATCGATCAACGCGGTGGCGATGATGGTGAGCGAGCCGCCTTCCTCGATATTGCGCGCTGCGCCGAAGAAGCGTTTCGGCCGCTGCAAGGCATTGGCGTCGACGCCGCCGGTGAGCACCTTGCCCGAGGACGGTACGACGGTGTTGTAAGCGCGGCCGAGACGCGTGATCGAATCGAGCAGGATCACCACGTCGCGCTGATGCTCGACCAGGCGCTTCGCCTTCTCGATCACCATTTCCGCAACCTGCACGTGACGCGAGGCCGGCTCATCGAAGGTCGAGGAGATCACCTCACCCTTCACCGAGCGCTGCATGTCGGTGACTTCCTCCGGCCGCTCGTCGATGAGCAGCACGATCAGATAAGTCTCGGGATGATTGGCGGTGATGGAATGCGCGATGTTCTGCAGCAGCACCGTCTTGCCGGTGCGCGGCGGCGACACGATCAGCGCGCGCTGGCCTTTGCCGATCGGCGCCACGATGTCGATGACCCTAGCCGAGAGGTCCTTCTTGGTCGGGTCCTCATATTCCATCTTCAGCCGCTCGTCGGGATAGAGCGGCGTCAGGTTGTCGAAGTTGATCTTGTGGCGCGCCTTCTCAGGATCTTCGAAGTTGATGGTGTTGACCTTGAGCAGCGCGAAATAGCGCTCACCCTCCTTGGGGCTGCGGATCTGGCCGTCGACCGTGTCGCCGGTGCGCAGGCCGAAGCGGCGGATCTGCGATGGAGAAACGTAGATGTCGTCGGGACCGGAGAGATAGTTGGATTCCGGCGAGCGGAGGAAGCCGAAGCCGTCGGAGAGCACCTCAACGACGCCTTCGCCGATGATGTCGGTGTCCTTCTGGGCGAGCTGCTTGAGGATTGCGAACATCAGCTCCTGCTTGCGCATGGTGCTGGCGTTCTCGACCTGCTGCTCTTCGGCAAAAGCCAGAAGTTCGGATGGGGTTTTGGATTTGAGCTCTTGGAGCCTCATTTCCGGCATTTAGGGAAGTCCTATGAAAAGTACCGGCGGAGTCGCAATGGGAGAGACTGACGCGGGTAAAGCTGAAGGTCGCAGGTCTTGGGAAGGGAGCCTTAGGCGAAGGGAGCTTGAGGATCCCGGGGCCCGATGCTCGACCCGGTCCGAGTACTCGGGACCGGAACGCGAAAGCATCCGCCTGCGTTCGGTGGGATGGCAAAAAGATATGGAAGGACGCGACTTTTCGCAAGTCCCGTGGGGAAGGGGGCCTGTGAAAAGCGAAGAAATCAGAACGGTTTGAGCACCACCATCAGTACGATGAAGACCAGCAAAACCGCCGGTACTTCATTGATTATACGATAGAATTTCTGCGAAAATCGATTCCGGTCGTGGGCGAAATCGCGCACCCGGCCGACCAGAAATCCATGCACCCCCGACATCGCCAGGACGAGCGCGATTTTGACATAGAGCCAGCCTGGCTCGAACCACTCGCCCGCCAGCCAACCGGCGCTCCAGATCATCGTGATCCCGAGCACCCACACCGCAATCATGGCCGGATTGATGATCCCCTTGAGCAGCCGGCGCTCCATCACTTTGAGCATTTCCGATTGCGGCGAGCCCGCCGGCGCTTCGCAGTGATAGACGAGCAGCCGCGGCAGGTAGAGCATGCCCGCCATCCACGCGATCACGGCCATGATGTGAAAGGCTTTCACCCAGTCGTAGTGATCCTGAATCCACTCATGCATGGGAGCGCTCCGGCTCGCAGTGAGCCGTGACCATTTCCAAGATGGCCGCGCCGGTCAAGCCTTTGGCAAAACATTAGAATCGTTTGAAACAGCGCGCGCTCAACGGCGCACGCGCGCAAGCATCTGCTCGACATGCGCAATCGGCGTGTCCGGGAGAATTCCATGCCCGAGATTGAACACGAAGGGTCCTGCCGCGAGCGCGCCCATGATCGCATCGACACCATGATCAAGCGCGGCGCCGCCAGCGCGCAGCACCAGCGGATCCAGATTGCCCTGCACGGGAATGCGACTCTGAATGCGCTCGCGTGCAAAGGTGAGATCGATCGTCCAGTCTAATCCCACCGCATCGACTCCGGTTTTCTCCGCATAGCGCAGCAGATTGATGCCCGCGCCACGCGGAAACCCGATGATTTTTGCATCGGCGAAGCGGTCCCTGACCTTGGCAACGATCTTCGCGGTCGGTTGCACGCACCAGCGTTCGAATTCATCGCCCGGCAAAACTCCCGCCCAGGTATCGAAAATCTGCAGCGCTTCGGCGCCCGCCTCGAGTTGCCCGATCAGATAATTCGCGGATGCATCTGCCAGCACATCGATCAACCGCGCAAAGCTTTCTGGATCGCCATAAGCCAGCATGCGCGCCGGCGCTTGGTCGGTCGTGCCCTGGCCTGCAACCATGTAAGTCGCCACCGTCCACGGCGCGCCACAAAAACCAATCAGCGCGACGTGGCTTGGCAAAGCTGCCTTTACCGCACGAACCGTCGCATAGACCGGCGCAAGCGTGGCGTCATCGACCTCGAATGGCAAAGCTTTGATCGATGCCACGTCACGCAGTGGTTCGAGGCGCGGCCCTTCACCTTCGACGAACCACACCTTGCGTCCCAAGGAATGCGGCACCACCAGGATGTCGGAAAACAAGATCGCTGCATCAAATCCGAAACGTCGAATGGGCTGCAGCGTCACCTCTGCCGCATAGTCCGGATTGAAGCAGAGATCGAGAAACGAGCCTGCTTTCTCTCGCACAGCTCGGTATTCGGGCAGATACCGTCCTGCCTGACGCATCATCCAAATCGGAGGAACGGACTGCCGACGACCCGCGAGTACCTCGAGAAATGGCTTTGTCACCAAGGCGTCCTCGGCTTCCTACCCTTCATCCTAAATCCCTTAAGATTATTTGTAGTGATTCTTAGGCCGTGGATTGGACTCACGCTTTTTCCTCCACACGCTATCCACGGCTTGTCAGATATTGTCCAAGGCGCTCTGTCTTGCCTGGATTTCAACGCCGGTCAAAGTACCTGGATTTCGTGGCTTCTCACGACGTCTACACGTCCTTCACAAGACCTCGTCCACAGTGGATACCGACTTCGCCAAGAGTGTCTGGACGCACTCCCGCAAAGGCAAGTGTTGATAGAACGGGTAGTTGTCCACGGCTTGCTAACCGTTCCGGCAAAAGGCATAGGCTGTTCACAGGCCCTCCACAGGATCTTGGCCGTCTATCCCGATGCCGCAAACAGGCTATTTCCATCTGCACTTGGTCTCCGACTCCACCGGTGAGACGCTGATCACGGTCGCGCGCGCGGCGGCGGCACAATATGCCAATGTCTCGCCCGTCGAGCATGTCTACCCGATGGTGCGCACGCGCAAGCAGCTCGACCGCGTGCTGGCGGAGATCGCTGAGTCGCCCGGCCTCGTACTCTATACGCTGCTCGAGGAAGAGCTGACCGAAGGCCTCGAGGGCAAGTGCCGCGAGCTCGCGCTCCCGTGCATGTCGATCCTCGGGCCGGTGCTGCGCTTGTTTCAGTCTTATCTCGGGGCCGAGACGACGCATCGCGTTGGCGCCCAGCACGTGCTCAACGCGGAATATTTCCAACGCATCGATGCGCTCAATTTCACCATGCTGCATGACGACGGCCAGCATGTCGAAGGTCTCCAGGATGCCGATGTCGTGCTCGTCGGGGTCTCGCGCACCTCGAAAACGCCGACCTCGATCTATCTCGCCAATCGCGGCATCAAGACGGGCAATGTGCCGCTGGTGCCTGGCGTGACGGTGGCGCCGCAAGTGGAGGCTCTCAACCGGCCACTCGTGGTCGGGCTTTATGCAAGCCCCGAACGCATCGTGCAGATCCGTGAGAACCGCCTGCTTGGCCTCAAGGCGCATCGCGATGACGACCAATATGTCGATCGTGCCGCGGTCGCCGAGGAGGTCGCGTTCTCGCGACGGCTTTGCGCCAAGCACAATTGGCCGGTCATCGATGTCACGCGCCGCTCGATCGAAGAGACAGCAGCGGCGGTGATGCGGCTCCTCGCCGAGCGCAAACGGCATCCGGTGATCTGATCATGCCGTTGTGGTTGGCTCCGCGGCCGCTGGTGCTCGCCTCCAAGAGCGAGGTACGCCGCAAGATTCTCGCTGCGGCCGGTGTGCCGCTGGAAATCAAGCCGGCAGATATCGACGAGCGGGGCATCGAGTCACGCGCGGGCGTGAACGAGCCTTCCGCCGCGGCGAACCTGCTCGCTCATGCCAAGGCCTGGGCGGCCTCTGAACATTTGCCGGAACGCCTGGTGCTCGGGGCGGACCAAACGCTGGCGTTCGGGACGCGGCGTTTCTCCAAGCCGAAGGACCGCAATGCCGCTTTTGCGCAGCTCAAGGCGCTCGCGGGCGGGACGCACGAGCTGCATACTGCGATCGCGCTGATCCGCGATGGCGCAGTCCTATTCGAACATGTGGAAGTCGCAAGGCTGACGGTGCGGCGCATCTCCGACGAATTCCTCGACACCTATCTGACGCTGATTGGCGATGCAGCACTGGCCAGCGTTGGCGCCTATCAGGTCGAAGGCATGGGCGCACAGCTTTTCGAACGCATCGAAGGCGACTACTTCACCATTCTCGGTTTGCCGCTGTTGCCGCTGCTCGACTTCTTGCGGCGCGGCGGCTTCATTCTGAGCTGATGGCGATGTTCGTTCTTGGCCTCACCGGCTCGATCGGTATGGGCAAGTCGACGACCGCCGGCTTTTTCGCCGACGCCGGTGTGCCCGTGCACAATGCCGACGCTGCGGTGCATCGTCTCTATGAGGGCGAGGCGGTTCCTGCCATCGAGGCAGCGTTTCCCGGGACAACCGGTGGCGGCAAGGTCGACCGCGCGAAGCTCGGCGCGCAGGTGATCGGACATCCCGAGGCGATCAAGCGCCTGGAAGCGATCGTGCATCCGCTGGTTCGCGAGGCGGAAAACAAGTTCCTCGCGCAAGCCGGACAGGCTGGCGCCGCGGTCGTTGTGCTCGATATTCCGCTCCTGTTCGAAACCGGCGCGGAGAAGCGCTGCGACGCGGTGGTCGTTGTCTCGGCGCCGGCGGATGTTCAGCGTGCGCGTGTGCTCGAGCGCGCCGGCATGAGCGCCGACCGGCTCGAGGCGCTTCTCGCCAAGCAGATGCCCGACGAGGAGAAACGCCGCCGTGCCGATTTCGTGGTGGATACGTCGAAGGGTTTCGACGCGGCGCGCATGCAAGTAGGGGACATCCTCCGCGCGGTTGCTACAATGCCGAGACGGCGGCCGTGATTCGGCCCCGTTAACACCAGGCACCGATGCGCGAAATCGTCCTCGATACGGAAACCACCGGCCTCGATCCGTTCAACGGTGATCGGGTGGTGGAACTCGGCTGCATCGAGCTGCTTAACGGCATCCCAACCGGACAGAGCTTCCACACTTATATCAACCCGCAGCGCGAGGTTCCCGCTGAGGCCTTCGCGGTGCACGGGCTGTCGACCGATTTCCTCAAGGACAAGCCGTTGTTCGAAGAAGTCGTCGACGAGTTTCTGACTTTCATCGGTGACGCGCCGCTGGTGATCCACAACGCGTCGTTCGATCACGGCTTCCTCAATGCCGAGCTTGATCGGGTCAAGCGTACGCTGCTCACGCGGGATCGGCTGGTCGACACGCTGACCATCGCGCGGCGCAAGCATCCGGGCGGCCCCAACAATCTCGACGGCTTGTGCACCCGCTACGGCATCGACAATTCACGGCGTACCAAGCATGGCGCGCTGCTCGATGCCGAGATCCTCGCCGAGGTCTATCTCGAGCTGATCGGCGCCCGTCAGGCGCAGCTCATCCTGGTGGAGAGCGGCAATGGTCACGCTGCCGTCGGTGGCGGCAATGGCGCGCCGCGTACGCGTCCGATCGTCTTGGCGCCGCGGATCACCGACGCCGAACGCGAGGCGCATCGGGCCTTCATCGCGACGCTCGGCGAAAAAGCGTTGTGGGGTGAATATAGCTTGCCGGCCGTAGGAGCGATTGCAGCCGGCGCGTAATCTCAATCAGGCCTGTGCCATCGGAGCGGTGGCCTGCATCTCCGTCATCTTCTGGCGATAGAGGCCGACGAAATCCATCGGATCGAGCAGCAATGGCGGGAAGCCGCCATTACGCGTCGCCGTGGCGATGATCTCGCGCGCGAACGGGAACAGCAGTCGTGGGCATTCGATCATCAGCAGCGGGTGAACGCTCTCTTGCGGCACGTTCTGCAGGCGGAAAATCCCGGCGAAGACCAGCTCGAAGCTGAACAGCATCGAGCCGGCGAGATCGGCCTTGCCATCGACATGCAGCGAGACTTCGAAATCGGTGGTGCTGCCCGGCATGGCGCCGCCATTGACGTTCACCTGGATATTGATGTTCGGCTGCTGCTGGGCCGGCGCCAACGACCGCGGCGCGTTCGGATTCTCGAAGGAGAAATCCTTGATGTATTGCGCAAGAACATTGAGTTGCGGCGGCAGATCTTGCCCAGGCGCCGGACCGCCATTCGTCGTTGACATGAGAACTCCTTCGAGCCGACAGGCCGCGATTGCGGCGGCGGTTGGCTAACACAGGGGCCTTGCCCGAACAAGGACGGGCCAATTAACGATTCCGGTCCTGATCGCGCCGATCTTCGAGCTGTTCGTCGGGCACCTGACGCCATTGATCGCGCTCGAGATCGACGGTGCCCGGAGCCGCAGCCTCGGTGCCCGTGAATGCGCGCTTGAGACGTGCGCCGAGCCATCGCCGCGTCACCGGAACCAGCAGCAACAGGCCTAGGACGTCACTGATAAAGCCCGGCAACAGCAGCAGAATCCCGGCCAGCAGGATCATGAAGCCGGCTCCGTCGGTATTCACGCCGGAAATGCCGCCGTCATTGAGGGCGACCCGGATGCGGCTCACATGCGCGCCGCCGCCATAACGCAGCACCAGAGCGCCGGCGATCGACGTTAACAGCAGCAGGCCGAAGGCGGGGCCGGCACCGATGAGGGTGGCCACAACGATGAACGTCACGAGTTCCGCGGCCGGCCATCCGAGGATCAGGAGTGCGAGCCACTTTGGCGCCGCCATTGCGTTATTCCCTGTTCGCCCAAAGGTTGGCCGGAGGGCACGGATCGTCTAGAATCTTCAACGCGTGCCCCACAACAACGCTGGTTGACCTGCGTTGTCCTATGGATCAGCGTGGCCCGCGTGCCTAGATAAGCGTAGCAGGATCTGTCACCACCCCGGGATGGGGTGCACCTGATTGGTGTTATTGGCCGAATGGCCGCGGAAAGCATGTCAGACGTGTTCGACATCTACACCATCATCTTTCTGGCGCTCGCAGTGTTCATCTTCCTGCGGCTGCGCAGCGTGCTTGGGCAGCGGACCGGCCGCGAACGGCCGCCTTACGATCCCTATTCCGCCCGCGAGGTACGCCCGGCGACCGCGGACAAGGTCGTGGCACTGCCCAGCCGGACCATGGAAAAGCCGAAGCCGGCCGATACTGCCACTGAGCGCACGGAGCCGGGCGAGCGGTGGAAAGGCGTCGCCGAACCCGGCACGCCGCTGGCCAATGGACTCGATGCGGTCGCTGGCGCGGATCCGAATTTCGATCTCAAGCACTTCGTCGCCGGTGCTCGCGCGGCTTACGAGATGATCGTCATCGCCTTCGCGCAGGGCGATCGGCGTACGCTGAAAAATCTGCTCTCCCGCGAAGTGTGCGACGGTTTCGAAACCGCCATCACTGAGCGCGAGACGCGCGGCGAAACCATGGAAAGCCGTTTCGTCTCCATCGATAATGCCGACATCACCGCCGCCGAGCTGCGCGGCCGCACGGCGCAGATCACCGTGCGCTTCGTCTCGCAGCTCGTCTCGGTGACGCGCGACAAGAGCGGCAATGTCGTCGATGGCAACGCCGAGAAGGTCACCGACGTCACCGATGTGTGGACCTTCGCGCGCGATCTGTCCTCGCGCGATCCCAACTGGAAGCTTGTGGCGACCGAGGCCGGACAATAGGCGAGGGCGGGGCGATGAGATCGCGGCGTCGCTCCCGGGCCATCCGATGGGTTGTCGCTGCGAGCCTTCTCGCCATCGCCACCACCCCGTCCTTCGCCGAGCATCCGTTCCGGCTGCACGGCGCGCAGATGGAGCCGCTGTCCTTCGCGGCGCTCAATGGCTGGGCTGACGATGATCACGCCGCCGCCTTTTCCACTTATCTCAAAAGCTGTTCTGCCATCCTGCAAGGCACCAAGGCGATGCGTGCGGAGCGGCCGTTGTTCGGCGCGCTCTATGATGTCTGCGGGCGCGCGACGGCGGCAAGAACGCTCGACGACACCAAGGCGAAGGCGTTCTTCGAGGACAATTTCCGCCCGGTGCGCATTGCGCCTTTCGGCGAGACCAACGGATTCTTCACCGGCTATTACGAGCCGGTCTATGACGGCTCGCTGCAGCCGCATGACGAATACAAGATCCCGGTCTATCGCAAGCCGGCCAATCTAGTGGTCGCGGGCTTGCGCAAGCTCGCCGACTTTCCCTCGAAAGGCGCCAAGGTCGGCCGCCTGGTGTCGCATCGCAAGGTCGTCGTCTTTCACGACCGCGCCGCCATCGAGGAGGGTGCGCTCGCCGGCCGCGGATTGGAAATCTGCTGGCTGAAGAATCCGGTCGATGCCTTCTTCGCGCAGATCCAGGGCTCGGCGCGCATCAAGGTCGAGGACGGCCGCGTGCTGCGGCTCAATTACGATGCCCATAACGGCTTGCCTTACACGCCGGTCGGCAAATTCCTCATCGAGCGCGGCGTCATCACCAAAGACGAGATGTCGATGGACAAGATCCGCGAATGGATGGAGGCCAATCCGGAGGAGGGCAAGGAGCTGCGGCGCAAGAACCGCTCTTTCGTGTTCTTCCGCGAGACCGGTCAGTCGAACGACGAGCAATGCATCGGCTCGCAGGGCGTGCCGCTGACGCCAGGCCGCTCGCTTGCGGTGGACAAGAGCTATCACGTCTACGGCACGCCGGTCTGGGTCGATGCGGAGCTGCCGATCGCCAGCGACAAGGTGGAGACGCCGTTCCGTCGGCTGATGTTCGCGCAGGACACTGGCTCCGCCATCGTCGGCCCGGCGCGCGCCGACATCTATTGGGGCGTCGGCGAGGACATCGGCCACATCGCAGGGCGCATCAAGCAGTTCGGCCAGTTCGTGATGCTGGTGCCCAAGGAGCTCGATCCGGTCGCGACCCCGCTTGAGGTGCCGTTGCCGCGTCCGCGGCCGAATGACATTCCAGGCGATAAGCCGGCCGTCGAAGCCAAGCCGCCGGCGCGTGCCAGCGGGGCTGATGGTCCCGAGCTCACCGCCAACGTGCCCTTGCCGAAGCCGCGCCCGAAAGCCGCGCCGGAACGCACATGAGTGGCGGCGGCCGCCGGCGCGGTGTCACGGACGACGAGCGCCATCTCTGGAAGACCGTCACCAAAGCGGTGGCGCCGCTGCGCCCACCGCGGCGCGAGCAAGCGGATATGCCCGCGGTCCCGCCGGTGCCGCGGCCCAAACGTGTCGCGGCGCCTGCGCAACCGGCAAAGATACCGATCGCGCTGCCGACGGTGCCTGCGACTGCGATGCCGGCGGCGCTCGGGCGCAAGCTCAAGCAGCGCGTCGCGCGCGGCCGTGAGCCGATCGACGCGCGGCTCGATCTGCACGGCATGACGCAGAGCGAAGCCCACGCCGCCTTGCTGCGCTTCCTGCGCAGCGCCGCGGGCAAGGGCGCCAAGCTCGTCCTGGTCATCACCGGCAAGAGCGGCGTGCTGCGTCAGCAGACACCGCATTGGCTCGCGCTCACGGAATTTCGCGAGCATGTCATCGGCTTCGAAGCTGCGCATCTCACGCATGGCGGCGAGGGCGCGCTCTATGTGCGCGTGCGGCGGCGCCGGACCGAATAGGTCCGCGGATTGGCCTTTACAGAATGAACCGGCTCAGATCCGCATTCTTGGCCAGGTCGCGGATGTGCTTGTGCACATAGGCGGCATCGATCGTGACCTGCTCGCCGGAACGGTCGGGCGCGGCGAAAGAGACGTCGTCGAGCACGCGCTCCATCACCGTTTGCAGCCGCCGTGCGCCGATATTTTCCACGCTGGAATTCACCGCCACCGCGATATCGGCAATGGCATCGATCGCATCGTCGCTGAAGGTGAGCTCGACGCCCTCGGTCTTCATCAACGCCACATATTGCTTGATCAGCGACGCTTCCGGCTCGGTGAGGATGCGGCGGAAATCATTGCGGGTAAGCGCCTGCAGCTCAACGCGGATCGGGAGCCGCCCTTGCAGCTCGGGGAGGAGATCCGACGGCTTGGAGATGTGGAAGGCGCCCGAGGCGATGAACAGGATATGGTCGGTCTTCACCGAACCGTGCTTGGTGTTGACCGTGGTGCCTTCGATCAGCGGCAGCAGATCGCGTTGCACGCCCTCGCGCGAGACATCCGCGCCGACCCGGCCGTCGCGGGCACAGATCTTGTCGAGCTCATCGAGGAACACGATGCCGTTCTGCTCCACGGCGCGGATCGATTCCTGGATCAGCTGCTCGTTGTCGAGCAGCTTGTCGGACTCTTCGTTGACCAGGATCTCATGCGACTCCTCGACGGTGACACGCCGCGTCTTGGTGCGCCCGCCGCCGAGCTTGCCAAAAATGTCACCGATCGAGATCGCGCCCATCTGCGCGCCCGGCATGCCGGGAATTTCGAACATCGGCATGCCCTGCGAGCTTTGCACCTCGATCTCGATCTCCTTGTCGTTGAGCTCGCCGGCCCGCAGCTTGCGGCGGAAGCTCTCCTTCGTCGCCGGCGAAGCGCCGGGGCCGACCAGCGCGTCGACCACGCGATCCTCGGCGGCGAGCTGGGCGCGCGCGTGCACGTCCTTGCGCTTGCGCTCGCGTGTGAGCGTGATCGCGATCTCGACGAGGTCGCGCACGATCTGCTCGACGTCGCGGCCGACATAGCCGACCTCGGTAAATTTGGTGGCTTCGACCTTGAGGAACGGCGCGCCCGCGAGTCTCGCGAGGCGGCGCGAAATCTCCGTCTTGCCGACGCCGGTCGGGCCGATCATCAGGATGTTCTTCGGCAGCACTTCCTCGCGCAGGCGGTCGTCAAGCTGCAGCCGTCGCCAGCGGTTGCGCAGCGCAATCGCCACCGCGCGCTTGGCATCAGCCTGGCCGACGATAAAGCGGTCGAGCTCGGAAACGATTTCGCGAGGAGAGAAGTCGGTCATGCGTGACACACCATGAGCAGCGCGGTGCCGTCGGACGTCTCAACGAGACGCTCCTCGCGAAAGCCGGCCTTTTCGTAAGCGCGGATCGCGCGGCGATTGGACGGATCGGGATCGGTGACGACGCGCGGAGCGCCGGTTGCGATCACCTGATCCACGTAATTGCGAATGAACGCCGAGCCGTGACCGCGACCGAGCATGTCGACTTCGCCAATGAACTGGTCGATGCCGCGCGTTCCCTGCGGCTGCGGACCCAGTCCACCTTGGGGCCAGACCGTCGGGTCATAGCATTGCAGATACGCGAATGGGCGCTCATCGGCGACGACGATGAACTGATGCATCGCGGGATGAGAAAGATCGTCGCGCACTAGCGCGAATTGCATCTCCGGCTCACCCCACCACTCGCGCACATGCGGCGCGTGCAGCCAGGCTTGAACCAATGGGAGATCCGAGGCCTTCATCGGGCGAAATTGATACGCGCACGCCGGCATGCTCAGGAGGCCTTCAACGTCTCGATCGTGACGTTGCGGTTGGTGTAGACGCAGATGTCGGCGGCGATGTCGAGCGAGCGGCGCACGATGGCCTCCGCATCGAGCGCTCCGTCGATCAGCGCGCGGGCGGCGGCGAGCGCGTAATTGCCGCCGGAGCCGATGCCCATGACGCCGCCTTCGGGCTCCAGCACGTCGCCAGTGCCGGTCAACACCAAGGACACTTGCACGTCGGCGACGATCATCATCGCCTCCAGCCGGCGCAGATAGCGGTCGGTGCGCCAGTCCTTGGCAAGCTCAACGGCGGCGCGGGTGAGCTGGCCGGGATATTGCTCGAGCTTGCTCTCCAGCCGCTCGAACAAGGTGAAGGCGTCGGCGGTGGCGCCGGCAAAGCCGCCGATCACCTCGCCTTTGCCGAGCCGGCGCACCTTCTTGGCATTAGCCTTGACGATGGTCTGCCCGATCGAGACCTGGCCGTCACCGCCGATCACGACGCTGCCGCCCTTGCGGACGGTCAAAATGGTGGTCCCGTGCCAGGGCCCGGTATCCGCTGTGGTCATCGCTTAATGAACCTCACGCCCGAAGTGATCTAGGCATTACGGCAGCCCATTGCAAACGGTGGCTAAATGGGAAAACCCCTGATAAAAGGCGCGGATTCGAACCGGAAGGACTTAATTCCGATGCGCAAGGCTTCCGTGAAGCGCAAGACCAAGGAGACCGACGTCGAGGTTGCGATCAACCTCGACGGCAGCGGCACGTCGTCGATCGAAACCGGTATCGGTTTCCTCGACCACATGCTCGACCTTCTGGCCCGGCATTCGCGCATCGACGTCACGGTAAAGGCCAAGGGCGATCTGCACATCGATCACCACCACACCACCGAGGACGTTGGCATCGCGCTCGGCCAGGCGGTGAAGCAGGCGCTCGGCGACATGCGCGGCATCACCCGCTACGCCGACGTGCACGTGCCCATGGACGAGGCGCTCACCCGCGTCGCCCTGGACATTTCCGGACGCCCGTTCCTGGTGTTCAAGGCGCAGTTCTCGCGCGACAAGGTCGGTGCCTTCGACACCGAATTGGTGCAGGAATGGTTCCAGGCCTTCGCCATGAACGCCGGCGTGACGTTGCACGCGGAAACGCTTTACGGGTCGAACGACCATCACATCGCCGAATCCTGCTTCAAGGGTCTGGCGCGGGCGCTGCGTGCCGCGGTCGCCATCGACCCGCGCGCCAAGGACGAGGTGCCTTCGACCAAAGGCACCCTCGGCGGATAGCTCATCCGTCACTACATGATCGACGTTCGAGTAAAGAGTGATCGCCATGGCCGTTTATACGGTGCACGAACCACCGCCGCGCAAAGGCGAGGCCGTTGCCGCGCCTGAACGTTTCATGTTCGTGCGCGACGGTTTCTATTTCTGGGCCTTCCTGCTCACCCCGTTATGGATGCTGGTGCACCGGCTGTGGCTGGTGCTGGTGCTCTATGTCGGCGGCATGATTTTGCTCGGCATCGGGATGGCGGTGGCGCAGATGCCTCTTGGTGCGCGCGCCCTGGTGTTTTTGCTGATCGCCATTCTCATCGGCATCGAGGCCGCGAGCCTGCGCCGCTGGACACTGTCGCGTCGGCGCTGGAAGCAGGTTGGGGTCGTGGTCGGTGATGACCTCGAAGCCGCCGAGCGGCGTTTCTTCGCCGGCTGGGTCGAGCGGCGCCCGCCGCAAGCGCCTGTGGCTGCGGCGCCTGCTGCATCGCCCGCGCCGCGCGTCGCGTCGCCGACCCCGTCTGACGTCATTGGCTGGGCTCCGGACGCGGGATCGATGCCATGACGGTCGCCATCGTCGACTACGGCTCCGGCAATCTGCACTCTGCGGCTAAGGCCTTCGAGCGCGCAGCGCGCGAGAGCGGACATGACCAGCCAATCACTGTCACCGACGAGCCGGACGTCGTCGCTCGCGCCGATCGTGTGGTGCTGCCTGGCGTTGGCGCTTTCGCCGATTGCCGGCACGGCCTTGACGCCATTGATGGCATGATCGATGCGCTCGACGAGGCGGTGCGCAGGAACGGCCGGCCGTTCTTCGGTATCTGCGTCGGCATGCAGTTGATGGCCGAGCGCGGCCGCGAATATCAGGTGACGCCCGGGCTTGGCTGGATTCCCGGCGAGGTCGACAAGATCACGCCCAATGATCCGGCGCTGAAGATCCCGCATATGGGCTGGAACACGCTCAACGAGCTGCGCCCGCATCCGCTGCTCGAGGGCATTGCCGTCGGTGCCGGCGGACTGCACGGCTATTTCGTGCACTCCTACGAGCTCAAGCCGAGCCAACGATCCGATCTGATTGCGCAAGCCGACTATGGCGGGCCGCTCACTGCGATCGTCGGCCGCGACAATATCGTCGGCACGCAATTCCATCCGGAGAAGAGCCAGCGTCTGGGCCTGGCCCTCATCGCCAACTTTTTGAAGTGGAAGCCGTGATTCTTTTCCCCGCCATCGACCTCAAGGAAGGTCTCGCCGTCCGCCTGCAACAGGGCGACATGAGCCGCGCTACCGTGTTCAACCGCGATCCGGCGGCGCAGGCGCATGTGTTCGAGACGCAGGGCTTCCGGCATCTGCATGTGGTCGATCTCGATGGCGCCTTTGCCGGCAAGTCGGTCAACGGCGCCGCGGTCGAGCGCATTCTCGACGCGGTCGGGCTCTGTGTGCAGCTCGGCGGTGGCATTCGCGACATGGCAGGCATCGAGGCTTGGCTGGAGAAGGGCGTCAATCGCGTGATCATCGGCACCGCAGCGGTGCGCGATCCAGGGCTGGTGAAGGAGGCTGCGCGCAAATTTCCTAAGCAGGTCGCCGTCGGCCTCGACGCGCGCGACGGCAAGGTTGCGGTCGAGGGCTGGGCGGAAACCTCAGAGCTCTCGGCGCTCGAGATCGCGCGGCGTTTCGAGGACGCCGGCGTCGCCGCCATCATCTACACGGACGTCGCCCGCGACGGCATGCTCAAGGGCATCAATTGGGACGCGACGATCGCGCTCGCCGGCGCGATTTCGATTCCGGTGATCGCCTCGGGTGGCCTTGCCTCGATCGACGACATCAAGCGCATGCTCGAGCCCGATGCGCGCAAGCTCGAGGGTGCCATCGCTGGCCGCGCGCTCTATGACGGGCGGCTCGATCCGGTCGAAGCGTTGCAGCTCATTCGCGCGGCGCGCGCGGCGGCATGAGCGAGGCGCAGTCCGCGCATGTTTAAGGTCCGCGTCATTCCCTGCCTCGACGTCAAAGACGGTCGCGTCGTCAAGGGTATCAACTTCGTCAATCTGCGCGACGCTGGCGATCCGGTGGAGGCGGCGATCGCTTATGACGCCGCGGGCGCCGACGAGCTCTGCTTTCTCGACATCACCGCGAGCCACGAGAATCGCGGTACTATCCTCGACGTGGTGCGCCGCACCGCCGAAGCCTGCTTCATGCCGCTCACGGTCGGTGGCGGCGTGCGCACCGTCGATGATATCCGCGCGCTGCTCACCTCCGGCGCCGACAAGGTGTCGATCAACACCGCGGCGGTCGCGCGCCGCGGCTTCGTCAAGGAAGCGGCGGAGAAATTCGGCGACCAGTGCATCGTCGTCGCTATCGACGCCAAGAAGGTCTCCAAGCCCGGTGAACGCGACCGCTGGGAAATCTTCACGCATGGCGGGCGCCATCCGACCGGCCTCGATGCCGTCGCCTATGCGAAGGAAGTCGTCGCGCTCGGTGCCGGCGAGATCCTGCTCACCTCCATGGATCGCGACGGCACCCGTGCCGGGTTTGACATCGCGCTCACCCACGCGGTCGCCGATGCGGTTCCGGTGCCGGTGATCGCCTCGGGCGGCGTCGGCAACCTGCAACATATGGTCGAAGGCATCCGCGACGGACATGCCACGGCTGTGCTTGCCGCATCGATCTTCCATTTTGGTGAGTTTTCCGTGCGCGAGGCCAAAACCTATATGGCCAAGGCGGGTCTGCCGATGCGGCTCGATCCGTAACCCGCCTAATGGTATTGGACTGCCATGAGCGATTTCACCCTGCATGACCTCGAGCGCCGCGTGAAGGAACGCGCCAAAGAGAGCGCGGACATCTCCTATACGCGCGCCTTGCTCGATAAGGGCATCGCCCATTGCGCCAAAAAGCTCGGCGAAGAGGCGGTCGAGACCGCGCTTGCCGCCGTCCAGGAGGACGACGCCCGGCTGACCGCCGAGGCGGCCGATCTCCTCTACCATCTGCTCGTCGTGCTTGAAGCCCGCGGCATCACGCTTGCCGACGTGGAAGCGGAGCTCGCCAGGCGCACCAGGCAATCAGGCCACGAGGAAAAAGCCTCGCGAAAGCGGCCGTGATGGAACAGCGGACCGAAGAAGCGCTATCGCCTTACCGCATCTTCTCTCGCGCGGAATGGGCGGCGTTGCGCGAAGACACGCCGATGACGCTGACCCAGGATGAGGTCACGCGGCTGCGCTCGCTGCATGATCGCCTCGACATGCAGGAGGTCGAGGAGATTTACCTGCCGCTCTCGCGCCTGCTCTCGATGTATGTGGCGGCGACGCAGCGGCTGCATCGCGCGCAACAGCGCTTCCTCGGCACCGAGGACGCAAAGCTGCCCTTCATCATCGGCGTCGCCGGCTCGGTGGCGGTCGGCAAGTCGACCACGGCGCGCGTGCTCCAAGCGCTGCTCGCGCGCTGGACCAACGTCCCGAAGGTCGATCTCATCACCACCGACGGCTTTCTCTTTCCCAATTCGATCCTCGAGCGCGAAGCGCTGATGGAGAAGAAGGGCTTTCCGGAAAGCTACGACCAGAAGGCGCTGCTGCGGTTTCTCTCCGACGTCAAAGCCGGCGTGCGCCCCGTGCGCGCGCCGGTCTACTCGCATCTCGTCTACGACGTGATGCCGAATGTCTGGGTTGAGGTCGATCGTCCCGACATCCTCATCGTCGAAGGCCTCAACGTGCTGCAGACCGGCCGCCTGCCCAAGGACGGCTCGGCGATCCCCTTCGTCTCCGACTTCTTCGACTTCTCGGTCTATCTCGATGCCGACGAGGGCGTGCTGCAGTCGTGGTATGTCGATCGCTTTCTCACCTTGCGCGGTACTGCGTTCCGCGATCCGAAGTCTTACTTCCACCGTTATGCGGGCTTGTCGGACGCCGAGGCAGAGGAGACTGCAACCTCGATCTGGTCGCGGATCAATCTCGTCAATCTGCATGAGAATATTCTGCCGACGCGCCAGCGCTCCGATTTGATCCTCAAGAAAAGCGATAGCCACCTCGTCGAAGAGGTGGCTCTGCGGCGTCTCTAAGCTGCGTCGTCAGGCCGCGTGCTGTTCCGGCCGCAGCGCGCCGTGGACGAAGTGATTGAGGTAGCGTCGCTTCAAGGCGGACATCGGCAGCACGATCAGCACGTCGGTGGTGCCGAACTCGTAATCGACCACCGCGCCGTCGCCGATGTAAGCACCGAGCCGCAGATAGCCTTTGATCAGGGGCGGCAGCTCGCGCAGCGCGCGTTTGGGATCGATCGTTTCCTTGGCGACGCGGTTCATTTCCACATAGCGCTCAGGGAGCGCGCGCGCGGCCCAGAGCTCCGGCGCCCGTGCAAAGTGATGCAGGAACGAGAGCTGCGTCGACAGCGCGTTCGGATCGGTGCCGTCGAGGCTGCCGCAGCCGATCATCACGTCGACGCGGTTGGCATCGAGATAGGCGGAGATGCCGTGCCAGAGCAGCTCGAGCGTGCGCTTGTTGCGATAGGAGCCGAGCACGCAGGAGCGGCCAAGCTCAAGGAAGCGTAGATCGGTGTGCCGCGCGACCAGCCCGCTGATGTCGAATTCGCCGGAGGTATAGAAGCCGCCGTAGTCGTCCGCCATCGACTGGCGCAGCAAGCGGTAGGTGCCGACCACCGCCGGCCCGCGGCCCTGGCTTGGATCCTCTGCCGCGTGGTCGAACACGAGCAAATGGTCGCAGATGGCGTCGAAGGCATCGATGTCGCGGCGCGCGAGCAAGCGGCTCGGATCGGCGATCGCCGCGCCTTCCTGATAGAACACGCGATAGCGCAGCTTTTGCGCCTTGCGCACTTCGGCCGCGCTGCGCGCAAGCCGCACTTCCAGCGATCCCAGGCGACCGAGCGTGCCCACCGGATAGCGCGAGCGGGCGGCGAAGGCCTGTAATCCGCCATAGGCCTGCAGCGCCGGCAGGAAGCCGGGTGCGGCACCGCCATTTCCGGCCGGCCGAAAACGGCCGAGCAGGCGGCGTGGCGAAATCACCAATTGGGGCATGAAATTCGGTCCCATTTGCCCTCGACTTCCCCGAGCGCTGGAGGGTTTTCGCGGACAACGAATCGAAAAGTTCGATCCAGCGTTCCCCCCTACACCATGGGCTCAATACGGGATTATGACAATGTTGGGAACAGGTTGTTAGCGCATGCCTGGGAAAACCCGGCGCTCGTTTTGCGTGAGTTGTTTACGGTGGATTTAGGCAGCGAGCACGCCGGCGGCAAGACCGGGCAGTGTAGCAATGAGCTCGATGAATCGTTCGCGCTCGACGGGCTTCGCGAGGAAAACGTCCATGCCGGCTTTGCGGCAGGCGTCGCGATCCTCGCTCGAGACGTTCGCGGTGAGCGCCACGATGGGCACGCGCGGCGCAGACGTTGCGGCTTCCGCCGCGCGGATGCGGCGTGCTGCGGTGAGCCCGTCAACCCGCGGCATGTGCACGTCCATGAGCACGAGGTCGAACGGCGGGCCGTTCGTTCGTGCGTCTTGCCAGTGGGCAACCGCGGCATCGCCGTCGCCGACGATCGTCGGTTGATGTCCGAGCCGCGTGAGCAGCACGCGCGCCAGCAGCGCATTGATCTCATTGTCTTCCGCGACCAGGACCTTGAGGCTTCGGCCGCTCGATGCTGTTGCGGCGTCCGACGTTGGCTGCACTTCGGCGCTCTCCGTGCTCGCCTCGAAACCGTCGCCGGCGCGTAGCTGCGCGGCGAGCGAAGCGGCGCGCACCGGCTTCACCAGATAGCCGGAGAAGCCTGCTTGCTGCAGCATCGCCAGATCATGACGTTCACTCGGCGCGATCAGCACGATGCGGTGCTCGATCGAGGCGCTTCGCCTGAACACGTCTGCCATCGCCTTGGCCAGCGGATAATCGACGAGCACGGCGCGCCATTGCGGCTCGGCCAGCACGCTTGCGGCGACCTCGACGCTCGGCACCACGCAAGGCTTCGCACCCCAGCGCGTCAGGCGTTGCGCGATGAGCTCGGCCTCGATCGCGCCGGCGGAGACGATGAGGATCGTGCCGCCGGTGAAATCAGGCGCAACGAACGCCGGTGGCGCATCTGCCGTGTTGCTGGCGGTGGCAAGCGCGACCGTAAAGCCGAACGTCGCGCCGTGTCCTGGCGCGCTCTCGACGCTGATGCGGCCGCCCATGCGCTCGACGATACGCTCGCAGATCGCGAGACCGAGGCCGGTGCCGCCATGCTTGCGATTGATGCCGATGTCGGCTTGCTCGAACTCGCGAAAGATCCGCTCCTGGTCCTGCGCGGAGAGCCCGATGCCGGTGTCGCGTACACGGAAGCTGACGTCGCCAGGCTTGAGCGCCGGCTCGATCATCAGCGCGACACCGCCATGCTCGGTGAACTTCACCGCATTGCCGGCAAGGTTGAGCAGCACTTGCCGCAGCCGCGTCGCGTCGCCGACAAGCTGCGCCGGAAGGCGCTCGTCGACATAAGCGGCGATCTCGATGCCTTTGGCTTGCGCGCGCGGTGCCAGCAATTCGACGATCTGCTCGCAGAGCTCGGCCGGCGCGAAGGCGCGTGCCTCGAGGTCGAGGTGCCCGGCTTCGATCTTGGAGAAGTCGAGGATCTCCTCGATCAGCGACAGCAGCATTTCGCCGGACGCGCGCGCCGCCCGTACATAAGTGGTCTGCTCCGGCGTCAGCGACGTGTCGGTGAGCAGATCGGTCATGCCGAGAATGCCATTGAGCGGCGTGCGGATCTCGTGGGACACGACCGCGAGGAAGCGCGACTTGGCGCGGCTCGCGGCCTCCGCCTGATTGCGTGCTTCGGCGAGCGCATGCTCGGCCTCGACGCGATCGGTGACGTCGCGGCCGACGCTCTGCACTTCGGTGCCGCGTTCGCTGCGCACCGGCACCTCGCGCCAGGCGATCCAGCGCGCGCCGGTGGCGCCGTCGACCTGCTGATCGTGCATGCGCGTGCCGTCGGCATGCACCGTGGTTTCGCCCTGCGTCAGAACCGCCAGGGCAAAATCGCTGCCGATGAGCGCGTCGCGCATGCGTCCGGCAAGCGCGCAGAAAGCGTCGTTGGCGTAGGTGATGTGGCCGTCAGCGTCGCGGCGTACGATGACATCACCCTGTGCTTCGAGGAAACCGCGGGCGCGCTCCTGCGCCTCGCGCAGTTCCCAGTTTTCATCGGCGATCTGCTCGCAACGCGCTTGCAGCGCGCGATACCGATCCTTGGCGAGCCGGCGGCGATACAGCAGGAAAGCAATCACTGTCGAGGCCGCGCAGAACAGTGCCGCGGCACCGATCGCAAAGGTGTGCGGGTCGTAGGTATCTGCCTTCAGGCGCACACCGGTGAGAAAGCCCAGCCCGGCAGACAGCACCGCGAGCGTGGTCATCACCGCGCGGCTGAACAACACCAGCGACGCGTGGCTCGGCAGCGGACGCAATTCGATCTCGGATAGCCGCCGGATCATGTCGTTGACGACGCCACTAGTGCCCGGTTTTCGAAGTTCGTGAGCCATTCGCGGCACCCTTTGACACGAACTTCGAAAACCAAAGGGCACTAGCAGCGTATGATTCTAGTGTCGCTTTCGATTTGAAATTCCTGAAACGAGCCCGCGGAAACCGCTGCAGGAATTTCAAATCGGCGGCACTAGTGCAGGCTTTTCGCCTGCTTTTCTTCGGGCATTTGGCACAGGGAATCTTGCGATTCCGTGCCGCGCCGGATGCTCCGGCGCCAACGTGGTGAAGAAGGGGTTAAGCGCCGGCGGCGGCCGGAATGGCTTACCGCGTCGCCAGCTTGGCCTTGTGGTCGGCACGCCAAATGGCAGCGAACAGCCCGGCCGCGTCCTCGCGCGAATAGCGGGTCGAGTTGAGGTAGATGCGGTAATCGGCAGCGTCCTGCACGATGCCGACGCTAATGTCGGCTTTCGCCACGCCGTGGCCCACATTCACCGTGCGGCGTCGCGCGGCGGGGCAGTTTTCGGGTTCGCCGGCGTCGTCGACCAGGATGAAATCCGCGCGATCGGGGCTGTCGACGAAACTGACGCGCAGGTCGGACGGCGTTGCGTCGTCGGCGATGCGCACGCGCGTGCCGGCGTCAAATGATGACGAGAGCTGGAAGCTCGTATTTCCGGTGTTGAGACAGGGTTTCGCGGCGGGCGCGAAAACGGCCTGGCCGCCGAGCGGAATGGCGATCACGACGGCGGCAAGCGCCACAATATGTGAGCGATTCATGCCCGGCTCCCCAAAACCGGTGGACGCGACGCGGAAAGCTTAACGGCGTGGGCATTAAGGACCGCTTAAGCAAGCTGGAGACTGTGGTCAGGCAGCGCGCCGCAGCTCGTCCGCCAGCGCGCGGTACGACAGCGCCTCCGCGAGATGCAGGCGGCTGACGCGCTCGGCGCGGTCGAGATCGGCTAGCGTGCGGGCGACGCGCAGCACCCGATGATAGCCGCGTGCGGAGAGCCGCATGTTATCGGCGGCCTCGCGCAGCAAGGTCAGCCCCTGCTTGTCGGCGCGCGCGATCTCTTCCAGCACCGGGCCTTGCGCCTGCGCATTGAGGCGCAGCTCCGGCATGCCCATCGCAGCGAAACGTTCAGCTTGGATGCCACGCGCATGCGCCACGCGCGCTGCCACCTCGCGGCTGCCTTCAGCCGGCCGCGGCAAAATCAAGTCGGCGGCGGTCACCGCCGGCACCTCGATGTGGAGGTCGATGCGATCGAGCAACGGGCCGGACAGCTTCGCCTGGTAGTCGGCGGCGCAGCGCGTGTTGGCGCCGCGCCGGCAGATGTAGGCCGGATCGCTGGCGTGGCCGCATCGGCACGGGTTCATCGCCGCCACGAGCATGAAGCGTGCCGGATAGGTGACGCGATGATTGGCGCGGGCGATGGCGACCTCGCCCACCTCCAGCGGTTGGCGCAGCGCTTCGAGCGCCGAGGGCGCGAATTCCGGCAGCTCGTCGAGAAACAGGACGCCGTGATGCGCGAGCGAGATCTCGCCCGGCCGCACGCGCAAGCCGCCGCCGACAAGCGCCGGCATCGAGGCCGAGTGATGCGGCGCGCGGAACGGCCGCCGGTTGGTCAGCGCGCCGCCTTCGATCGCGCCTGCGACCGAGGCGATCATCGAGACTTCGAGCAGCTCAGCCGGCGCCAGCGGCGGCAGGATCGAGGGCAGCCGCGCCGCCAGCATGGATTTGCCGGCGCCGGGCGGCCCGATCATCAGCAGATTGTGCCCGCCGGCGGCTGCGACCTCGAGCGCGCGCTTGGCGCTCTCCTGGCCCTTGATGTCGGCGAGATCAAGCGCGCCGTCCGCGACCGTATGCATTTTCGGCTGCGGCCTTGTCAGCACCTGCGTGCCACGGAAATGGTTGGCGAGCTGAATGAGCGAGCGCGGCGCGATGATCTCCATCTCCGGGCTTGCCCACGCCGCCTCAGGGCCGCAGTCGGCCGGGCAGATCAGTCCCTCGCCGCGGCTGTTGGCGCCGATGGCGGCAGGGAGCACGCCGGCGACCGCGGCGATCGAGCCATCGAGCCCAAGCTCGCCGAGCACGGTGAAGCCGGGCAGCGCGTCCGGCGGAATGGCGCCGATCGCTGCCATCAGCCCGAGCGCGATCGGCAGATCGTAGTGGCTGCCTTCCTTGGGCAGGTCGGCGGGCGCGAGATTGACGGTGATGCGCCGCGACGGCAGCGCCAGGCCCGAGGCGATCAGCGCGGCGCGCACGCGCTCCTTGGCTTCGCCGATGGCCTTGTCGGCCAGTCCGACGATGTTGAAGGCCGGCAGCCCGGGCGCGACCTGCACCTGCACGTCGACCGCGCGGGCCTCGATGCCCTCGAACGCCACGGTCGTTACGCGCTGGACCATGCCACGCCCCCTGGCTGTGAGCCTAAAGGACGCCAGTTTCACGCGCAAGAACGTTCAGGGAACAAAAAGGTCTCTTCGTCCCGGCGCTCTCCGTGCCATAAGTGCGCCGCAACATTCCCGCACGTCCCCGCTAATGATCAGTTTCGACAGCATTTCCAAGCAGAACGGCCACCAGATTCTGTTCATCGAGGCCTCCGCCGCGATCCGCAAGGGCGAGAAGGTGGGTCTGGTTGGCCCCAACGGCGCCGGCAAGACCACGCTCTTCCGCATGATCACCGGCGAGGATGAGCCCGACGACGGGCAGGTGACCGTCGAGCGCGGCGTGTCCATCGGCTATTTCAGCCAGGACGTCGGCGAGATGGCCGGCCGCAGCGCGGTCGCCGAGGTGATGGAAGGCGCCGGGCCGGTGAGCGCGGTCGCCGCCGAGCTCAAGGCGCTGGAGACGGCACTGGCCGATCCGGAGCGAGTGGACGAGATGGACACGCTCATTGCGCGCTATGGCGAGGTGCAGGCGCGATTCGAGGAGCTCGACGGTTACGCGCTCGAAGGCCGCGCGCGTGAAGTGCTCGCCGGCTTGAGCTTCAGCCAGGAGATGATGGACGGCGACGTCGGCGCGCTCTCCGGCGGCTGGAAGATGCGCGTGGCGCTCGCGCGCATCTTGCTCATGCGTCCCGACGCCATGCTGCTCGACGAGCCGTCGAACCATCTCGATCTCGAAAGCCTGATCTGGCTGGAGCAGTTCCTCAAGGGCTATGAGGGCGCGCTGTTGATGACCTCGCACGACCGCGAGTTCATGAACCGCATCGTCGACAAGGTCATCGAGATCGACGGCGGCTCGCTCACCGCCTATTCGGGAAATTATGAGTTCTATGAGCAGCAGCGCGCCCTCGCCGAGCAGCAGCAGCAAGCGCAGTTCGAGCGGCAGCAGGCCATGCTCGCCAAGGAGATCGCATTCATCGAGCGCTTCAAGGCGCGCGCCTCGCATGCGGCGCAAGTGCAGAGCCGGGTGAAAAAACTGGAGAAGATCGATCGCGTCGAACCGCCGCGCCGCCGGCAATCCGTTGCATTCGAGTTTCAGCCGGCGCCGCGCTCCGGCGAGGACGTCGCCAGCCTGAAAAACGTGCACAAGGGTTACGGCAGCCGTCCGATCTACGCCGGGTTCGACTTCCAGGTCCGGCGCAAGGAGCGCTGGTGCATCCTGGGCGTGAACGGCGCGGGGAAATCGACCTTGCTGAAGCTCGTCGCGGGCGCCACACAACCTGACGACGGAATGGTGGCGATCGGCGGCAGCGTGAAGATGGGCTATTTCGCGCAGCACGCCATGGATCTGCTCGAGGGCGAGCGCACCGTCTTCCAATCACTCGAAGACTCGTTTCCTCAGGCGGGTCAGGGCGCGCTGCGCACGCTGGCCGGCTGCTTCGGCTTCTCCGGCGACGACATCGAGAAGAAGTGCCGGGTGCTCTCCGGCGGCGAGAAGGCGCGCCTGGTCATGGCCAAGATGCTGTTCGATCCGCCCAACTTCCTGGTCCTTGACGAGCCCACCAACCACCTCGACATGGCGACCAAGGAAATGCTGATCGGCGCGCTCTCGCAATATGAGGGCACCATGCTGTTCGTCTCACACGACCGGCATTTCCTCGCGGCGCTGTCCAATCGCGTGCTGGAGCTCACGCCTGACGGCGTCCACCAATATGGCGGCGGCTACACGGAATACGTCGCGCGCACCGGCCGCGAGGCGCCGGGGTTGCACAGCTGAGCCGTCGTGTCGCTCACCGCGCGGCGCGCTTCGCCTCGATCTTGTCCCAGATCAGCGCCGCGATGTCCGGGCCGCCGAGATTCTTGATCGAGCGGATGCCGGTTGGCGAGGTGACGTTGATCTCGGTGAGATAGTCGCCGATCACGTCGATGCCGACGAACAGAAGCCCGCGCTCGCGTAGCGCCGGGCCAATGCGCTTGCAGATTTCCTCTTCGCGCGGCGTCAGCTTGGTTTCCGCCGGCGAGCCGCCGCGCACCATATTGGAGCGCAGATCGTCCGCCGCCGGCACGCGGTTCACCGCGCCGGCAAACTCGCCGTCGACCAGGATGATGCGCTTGTCGCCTTGCCGCACCGCGGGAAGGAATTTCTGCACCACCCACTGCTCGCGGAAGGTCGTCACGAAGAGGTCGTAGAGCGAGCCGAAATTGAGATCCTCGGCGGCGAGCCGGAACACCGCTTCGCCGCCTTTGCCGTAAAGCGGCTTCATCACGATGTCGCCGTGCTCGGCGCGGAACGCCTTGATCTCGGCGAGGTCGCGGGTGATCAGCGTCGGCGGCATCAAATCGGCAAATTCGGTGACGAAGACCTTTTCCGGCGCGTTGCGCACATGCGTCGGGTCGTTCACCACCAGCGTCTTCGGATGCACGCGATCGAGGAGATGCGTCGTGGTGATGTAGGCGAGGTCGAAGGGCGGGTCCTGGCGGAGCAGGATCACGTCGAACTCGGCGAGCGCGACGCGCTTGCCCTCGCTCACGGTGAAATGGTCGCCGGCGGTATCACGCACCTGCAGCGCTTGCGCCGTGGTGAACACCACCCCGTCGCGCTGCGCCAGCCGATCGGGCGTGTAATAGAAAAGCGCGTGGCCGCGCGCCTGCGCCTCCAGAAGCAGCGCAAAGGTCGAATCGCCCCGGATATTGATCCGTTCGATCGGATCCATCTGCACGGCCACCTTCAACGTCATGGATGTCCTTTGGAATTTCGGGAAAAGACCTGCTTAACACTTTCTCGACATGATGCCCAGAAAGGCGTCTTACAAGTTGAAATATTGGACTGGTTATGCGGTTGCCGCATCTGTCAATTGCGACGAAGCTCTATGCGATCTTTGCATTGTTGGCCACGGTGACCGTCGCATTGGCGGTGGTGTCGCTGGTCAATGTGAGCCGTTTCGCTGATCTCCCGGCGGAGTTCGGCGGCGATTTCCTGCAGGCGCAAACCATCGGCACGGTGGTGCTCGTGCTCGGCGTGCTGGCGATCGGCCTGGCGACGCTTGGCGCGGTGGTGATCGGGCGCGCGGTCACACGTCCGCTTGGCGAGATCACCCGCGTTACCGAGGCGGTGGCCGAAGGCAACAACAGTGTCGATGTTCCTTACGGGACGCGTCGCGATGAAATCGGCGCGCTGGCGCGCTCGATCCAGATCTTCCAGCACGCCATGCGCCACAATGTGGAGCTCAATCGCACGGTCAGCGCTGATGCGCAGGAGCGCGCGGAGCGAGCGCAGCTCACCTCGCGCGAGATCGCGCATTTCAGCAGCGAGGTCGAGGAGACGCTTGCTGCGCTCGCCGGGCTCTCCGAACGCATGGTTGCCGCTTCGGGGGCGCTCGCCGGCGCCGCGGACGAGACCGCGGTGAAGACCGCAAACGCGGCGGCAGCTTCGACCGAGGCGTCCGAAAACGTCCGCGACATCGCGACTGCGGCCGACCAGCTCGCTGCGTCGGTCAACGAAATCGACCGCCAGGTGGCGCTGTCGACGGCGATCTCCGAGCGCGCGGTGGCTGATGCTGAGCGGACCAATACCGCGGTGAAGGAGCTTGACGAGGCGGCGGCGCGCATCGGTGACGTCATTCGCCTGATCAACGACATCGCCGAGCAGACCAATCTGCTGGCGCTCAATGCCACGATCGAGGCGGCGCGCGCGGGCGAAGCCGGACGCGGCTTTGCCATCGTCGCCGGCGAGGTGAAAGCGCTCTCCGGACAGACCGGCCGCGCCACCGAGGAGATCGGCACGCAGATCGCGGGTATGCAGCGCGCCACCGCGCGCTCGATCGAGGCGATCGCAGCGATCGAGGGAACGATCCGCGAGATCGGGGAAATTTGCAGCGCCATCGCTGCCGCGGTCACCCAGCAGGGCGCGGCGACGCAGGAGATCGCGCGCGGCGTCGATGTCGCGGCGCGGCGCACCAGCGATACCGCCGCCGAAGTCGGCCGCGTCGGCGCGGCCGCCACCGATACCCGCGCCAGCGCCAATATGGTCAAGACCGTTGCTGACGAGCTCGGCACTGTGGCGACGCGCATCCGCAGCCAGGTCGATCAGTTTTTTGATCGGTTGAGCGCTTAGCGATGTTCTGCGGTTGAAAACTCGACCAACCCCAGATGCTGCGCCATTGGCCGGAAATCGCTGTCATTATGGAGCAGAGGTCTGCGGTTCTTGATGCACCAAGTGCCAATCAGCAAATCCACAGTCTTACGGACCGTGATTCCAATTGCACGAAGTGAGCGAAAATTCCGGGCGGCGGTCACCGCAATTTCATCTCCTGCCATTGCCACGATCTCAAAGCGACGCAGGAGCGCTTCTACCTCTCGCGCAGCTCGCTCCGTCTCGACTCCTTGCAAGACCTCGCAAAGCATTAAATCACCAACGATGATCTCGTCTACGCCAATACTGGCGTTGAGCCGATCGACGTGTGGTGCGCTCTTGCCTTTGAGAAAGTCGATCCAGACGCTGCTATCGACAACGATCACCCGATGCCTCGTCCTTCGCGGCTACGAGCGAGATCGCCATGCCACGGGTACTTGCCGAATGCTTTTTTGACCTCCCGTTGCCGCCGCAGCCGAATCATCAATCGCAGCGCTTCTTCGACGGTTTGTTTTTTGGTGGCATGGCCAGAAGCCTTCTGAGCCTCCGCCATCAATGTGTCGTCGATGTCGATATTCGTGCGCATGCGTGGCCTCGATGTGTATAGACAGTATATATCATACACATCGAGGCTGCACAAGAACGGCGCGACCGCTCAATTCACTTCGAAGGCTGCCGGTATATGTCGGGGCATCTTTCCCGGCACCACCAGCATGGCATCGAAGCGGAAATCCGTGAGGCGCGGATCGGGATAGAGCGCGAGCCAGGATTCGGCCGCTGCGGTGATACGCCGCCGCTGCCGATCGGTGACGGCTTCCGCCGCGTCTTCCAGGCTGGCACGCGCTTTGACTTCAACGAAGATCAGCACATGGCGCCGCCGCGCCACGATGTCGATCTCGCCCGCCGGGCTGCGCCAGCGCCGGGCCAGAATGCGATAGCCCTTGGCGATCAGCAGCGCAGCGGCGCGGCTTTCCGCCGTGATGCCGACGCGGAATGCGGCGACGCGTTCAGGCCGCGGGCCCTTGCCGATTTCAGTCGGTCGCCGCGCCATCGGCGTCGTCCTTGGTCAGCGCCAGCGCCCGCTGATAGACCTCGCGGCGCGGCAGTCCGGTTGCGAGCGCTACTTCGCCGACGGCGTCCTTCACCGAGACGCGCGTCAGCGCGCGGCGCAGCAGCGCATCGACGTCCGCATCCGCGAGCGCGGTCACGTCATCCCTCGGCGGCGCGATGACGATGACGAATTCACCGCGCGTCTCGGCGCCTTGCGCATAGGCATGCGCCAGCTCCGCGAGCGGGCCTCGGCGGACCTCCTCGTGCAGCTTGGTGAGCTCGCGGCAGACCGCCGCCTCACGGGCGCCGAAGATCTCGGCGAGCGCTGTGAGCGAAGCTGCCACGCGCGGTCCGGTCTCGAACACAATGAGCGTCGCCGGAACGCGCGCGAGCTCGCCGAGCCGCGTGCGGCGCGCGGCGTCCTTGGCCGGCAGGAAGCCCTCGAAGAAGAAACGATCGGTCGGCAGCGCCGCGAGCGTCAGCGCGGCCAGCACGGCGGACGCGCCGGGCAGCGCCGTGACCGCAAAGCCGGCCTCGCGCGCCTCGCGCACCAGCTTGAAACCCGGATCGGAGACGAGCGGCGTGCCGGCATCGGAGACCAGCGCCACCGCGTCGCCGGCGGCAAGCCGTGCCAAAATCTTTGGGCGCATCGTCGCCGCGTTATGCTCGTGGTAGGCGATGAGCGGCGTCGCGATGCCGTAATGGTCGATCAGTCGCCGCGTCACCCGCGTGTCCTCGCAGGCAATCACCGCGGCGCCGGCCAGCGTCTGGAGGGCGCGGATGGTCACATCCGCCAGGTTCCCGATCGGGGTGGCGACGATGTGCAGGCCCGCGGCAATGGCCGGTGCCGCGACCTCGCGTCCGGCGAGCAAATAGCTGCGGGGGTCCGTTTCGGCCGCCGGTCGCCCTGATTTCGTCATCATAGAAGCGAGTTTAGACGTGCGCTGAGGCGTCCGTCATCGGTTGTTCGCAATTCATTATCCTTTTCATTTACTTAACTTTTTTGCGACACTATTGAGAGGCAAAGGGGGCTGGCGCCGGCGTGTATCTGTCGTCGTCGAGGAGTTTGTAGATCATGTCCGGGGGGTCGCCGAGCGGATTGGGGGCGCCGGCGCGCAGCGCGCGCATGCTGCGCTTTGCCGCTTTTGCCGCGGGCGTTATGGCGCTTGGCGCCTGCAGCAATATGGGCGGCACCTTCGACACGGCCGGAGGTCCGCCGACGCCGCAGCCGACGCAGGCTCCGCCTGTCGCCAATATCGGCACCGGTCAGGTCAAGGTCGGCCTCATCCTGCCGCTCTCTGCGCAAGGCAATGCCGGCACTGCGGCGCAGTCGATGAAGAACGCAGCCGAGCTCGCGCTCGCCGAATTCAACAATCCGAACATCCAGCTGCTGGTGAAGGACGACGCCGGCAATGCGCAGGTCGCGCAGCAGATGGCGCAGCAGGCGATCGATGAAGGCGCCGAGCTGCTCATCGGGCCGTTGTTCGCGCAGGCCGTCCCCTCGGTGGCAAGTGTCGCGCGCGGCCGCGGCGTTCCGGTAATCGCCTTCTCCAATGACGCCAATGTCGCATCGCGCGGCGTCTATCTGTTGAGCTTCCTTCCGGAGTCCGATGTCACGCGCATCGTCGATTATGCGACGCAAAACGGCAAACGCTCCTTTGCCGCGCTCTTGCCCGACAACGCCTATGGCGCGGTGGTCGAGGCCGCGTTCCAGCAGGCGGTAGCGCGCCGCGGGGGCCGCGTCGTCGCACTCGAGCGCTACTCCGCCGATCCGCAGCGCATGCAGGACGCGACAAAGCGCATTGCCGCAGGCGCGCGCGGCATCGACGCGATCTTCCTGCCGAGCGACGAAGCGCCGGCGCTGGTGAGCACGCTGCAAGCGAATGCGGTGAACACCAAGCGCGTGCAGCTTCTCGGCAGCGGTCTGTGGGACGATCCGCGCATCTCCACGAATGCGATCCTCAATGGCGGCTGGTACCCGGCGCCGGAGACCGCGGGCTGGCGCAGCTTCGCCGGCCGCTATCGCGCGCGCTATGGCGGCGATCCCGTGCGCACCGCGACTTTCGCTTACGATGCGGTGGCGCTCGTCGCCGCGCTGGTGAAGACGCAGGGCGCGCAGCGCTTCTCCGAGCAGGTGCTCACCAATGCGTCCGGCTTCGCCGGCATCGACGGCGTGTTCCGCTTTCGCGCCGACGGCACCAATGAGCGCGGGCTTGCGGTGATGAGGGCAACGCCGTCCGGCGGGCAGGCGATCTCGCCGGCGCCGAAGTCGTTCGGCTCGGGAACTTAAGCCGCCAAGTCCGCGACCACTGCGTCAAGCACCGGGAAGCCGGATTGCGTGACGCGCAGGCGCCCGTCTTGCATCTCCTCGACCGCGCCCTCGTCACGCAGGAGCGAAATGCGCTTGGGATCGAGCGTGCGGCCGGCGAGCGCCGCAAAGCGCTGCGGGTCGATGCCTTCGGCGAGCCGCAGCCCCATCAGCAGGAATTCGTCGGCGCGTTCGAGGTGCGTGAGCTTCTCGTCGGTGACGAGGCCATGGCCGAGCGCCTCGACGCGCATCAGCCAGGATTCCGGCCGCCGCTCGGTGGCGGTTGCGTAGCGCTCATCGCCGATGTCGAGGCGCCCATGGGCCCCGGGCCCGATGCCGGCATATTCGTGAGCGCGCCAGTAGACGAGATTGTGCCGGCACTCGGCGCCTTGCCGCGCGTGATTGGAGATCTCGTAGGCCGGCAATCCGGCCGCACCGCAGACCTCCTGCGTCGTGTCGTAGAGCGCGCGGGCAGTGTCGTCGTCGGGGGGGATGAGCTTGCCCGACTTATGCAGCGCGAAGAACGGCGTCTCCGCCTCGATGGTCAGTTGATAGAGCGAGAGATGTTCGGCGGCTTCCGCGATCGCGCGGCGAAGCTCGGCGGCCCATTGCTCGGGCGTCTGCCGCGGCCGCGCATAAATGAGGTCGAACGAGTAACGCGGGAAGATCGAGCGTGCGACCGCGACCGCGTCGAGTGCTTCGGCCGCCGTGTGCATGCGGCCGAGCTCCTTGAGCGTCGCATCGTCGAGCGCCTGCACGCCGAGCGAGACGCGATTGACGCCCGCTGCGCGATAGCCGCGAAAGCGCATCGCTTCGACACTGGTCGGATTGGCCTCGAGCGTGATCTCGGCGTCCTGCGCAATCGTCCAATGCTTGCCAATCGCCTCGAGGATCGCGCCGACGGTCGACGGCTGCATTAGCGAGGGTGTGCCGCCGCCGAAGAAGATCGTCGACACGCTGCGCGCTCCGGTGCGCGCCGCGGTCGCGGCGATCTCCGCACTGAACGCGCGCACGAAGCGCGCTTCGTCGATCGCCGCATGCCGCACATGGCTGTTGAAGTCGCAATACGGGCACTTCGACAGACAGAACGGCCAATGCACGTAGACGGCAAAAGGCGAGGGCTGCGGCATTAACATCATGTTAACCATCATTAGCCGCGTCACGGCGGCTCGGCCAGCAGGAACTCGCGCCTGGGGCCGGTTCACAGCGAGAAGTGATTAAAATTGTAACGATCAGGATCGCGGCGGCAGCGGCACGATCATGGACACGCGTTTGCGATAGTCGACATACGCGCTGCCATGCGAGGTGACGAGATCGCGTTCCTCCAGCCAGATGCCGACGAAGATGTAGATGGTGAAGGCAGCCGCGAACAGCAGATGCCCCGCCGTCATCACCGACGGCGCCCAGAGCGCGAGCAGTGAGCCGAAATAGATCGGATGGCGGACGAACCGATAGAGCGATGGCGTCTGGAAGACGGGAGACTCCGCCGGTTGTCGCCGCCAGTGGGCATAGACCTGGCTCAGTCCGAATAGGCTGAAGTGGCTGATCAGGAACGTGCTGACCAGGACGATGGCGCATCCGGCGAGTGTCACCGCCATCAGGATCGCTGCGCCCGCGGGGCTCGTCACCGACCAGATCACACCCGGCAGAGGCCGCCACTGCCAATACAACAGGATCAGGACTAGGCTCGTCATCAGCACATAGGTGCTGCGCTCGACCGAAGCCGGCACGAACCGCGTCCACCAGCGCTTGAAGCTCGGGCGCGCCATGACGCTGTGCTGTAGAGCGAACAGTGCAAGCAGGATGGCATCGACGATCAGCGCTGCGGTCGGCGAGCCGGCAACGCCACTGTCGATCGACTTCGGCACGGCGACATTGCCGACAAAGCCGAAGAAATAGAGGAACGATCCCAGGAACGCGACATAGCAGAGCGCGCCATAAATCAATGCGGCCATGGTCCCCCCGGGTTGGGCCAAGCCATCATCCTAGGGCGACGATCGGCGGCTGCCAATGTGGCTTTAGCCGCCGCGCAGGCAGGCATCCGCGAGCTTCACGAACGCCCGCGCACGATGCGACAGCCCTTGTCCCTTCGGCGGCAAGCCATGCTTCTCGTCCGCGGTCATCTCGCCGAAGGTGATGGCGAAGCCATCGGGCTTGAACAATGGATCGTAGCCGAAGCCCTTGAAGCCGCGCGGCGGCCACACGACGACGCCGTCGACGCGGCCTTCGAATTCCTCCAGATGGCCGTCGGGCCAGGCGAGGCACAGCGCGGCGACGAAATGCGCGCGGCGTGCCTCGTCCGTCTTCGCGCCGCGCTCGATGAGCAGCGTCTGAATGCGATTCATCGCGCCGCGGAAATCCTTGTCCGGCCCGGCCCAGCGCGCGGAGTGAATGCCCGGCGCGCCGCCGAGTGCCTCGACAACGAGACCGGAATCATCCGCAAAGGCCGGAAGCTGCGCCGCCGTCGCCGCAGCGATCGCCTTGATGCGCGCATTCGCGGCGAAACTTGTCCCCGTTTCCTCCGGCTCCGGTAACCCGCGCTCGCCGACCGATTGCGGTGAAACGGGATAAGGCGAGAGCAGCTCGCGCATCTCGGCGAGCTTGCCGGGATTGTGGGTAGCGATGATCAGCGGGCCTTCGAGCCGTCGATGTTGCGAAGTCTCGCTCACATCACCGCCATTTTCTGCAAGCCGACGAGCTTCTCGACACCTTTGCGCGCAAGCGCGAGCAGTGCGAGGAATTGCTCCTCGCTGAACGGGTCTTTCTCCGCCGTCCCCTGGATCTCCACGATGCGGCCGTCGCCGGTCATGACGAAATTCGCGTCAGTATCGGCTTCTGAATCTTCCGCATAATCGAGATCGAGCACGGCGGTGCCGCTGAACACGCCGCAGGACACTGCGGCGATATGATCACGCAGCACCTCCGCCCGCAGCATCTCGCGCGCCTTCATCCAGGCGATGCAATCATGCAAGGCCACCCAGGCCCCGGTGATCGAGGCGGTACGCGTACCGCCATCGGCCTGGATCACGTCGCAGTCGACGGTGATCTGGCGTTCGCCGAGCGCGCGCAGGTCGACGACGCTGCGCAAGGACCGGCCGATCAGCCGCTGGATTTCGATGGTGCGGCCCTGCTGCTTGCCGGCCGAGGCCTCGCGGCGCGTGCGCTCGGCCGTTGCGCGCGGCAGCATGCCGTATTCGGCGGTGATCCAGCCGCGCCCCTGGCCCTTGAGCCAGGGCGGCAGCCGCTCCTCCAGTGTCGCGGTGACGAGCACATGGGTCTCGCCGAATTTCACGAAGCAGGAGCCTTCGGCATATTTCACCACGCCGCGCTCGAGCGAGACGGCACGCAGTTCGTCAGGCGCACGGCGGCTCGGCCGCATCGGATTGTCCTCCCAGTTAACTGCGGCGCTTCTATCCTGTTCAGGCCTGCCAAACCAGCTTGAATAGCAGCCCGGGAATGGTCAATTCTTTGGGGGATTGAAGGAGTTGGACACGGAGCACTTCTTGGCCTCCCACGACATCCCGATCGGTGCCAATCCGGTGAGCCTCGCCGCGCTCAACGAGCGCTCGCGCGAGATCTTCCGGCAGATCGTGGAAAGCTATCTCACGACCGGCGAGCCGGTCGGCTCGCGCAATCTCGCGCGCATCATTCCGATGACGCTGTCGCCGGCCTCCGTGCGCAACGTGATGTCCGATCTCGAGCAGCTCGGATTGATCTATGCGCCGCATACCTCGGCCGGGCGGCTGCCGACGGAGCTCGGCCTGCGCTTCTTCGTCGACGCCTTGATGCAGGTGGGTGATCTCACCGACGCCGACCGCCGCGCCATCGAAGCGCAGGTCGCGGCTGCCGCGAGCAGCAAGTCCATCGAAGAAATCCTGGCGGAAGCCTCCTCGATGCTCTCCGGGCTCACGCGTTCGGCTGGCGTCGTGCTCAGCAGCAAGACCAATGTCCGCCTGAAGCACATCGAGTTCGTGCGGCTCGAGCCGGAGCGCGCGCTGGCGGTGCTTGTCGCCGAGGATGGCCAGGTCGAGAACCGCGTGCTCAACATCCCGGCGGGGCTGCCGATCTCGGCGCTCATCGAAGCCGGCAATTTCCTCAACGCTCATATCCGCGGCAAGACGCTTGCCGAGGTGCGCACCGAAGTCGAGCGCGCGCTGGAAGCGGGGCGCGCCGAGCTCGATCAATTGACGCAGAAGGTCATTGCCGCCGGGCTCGCCAGCTGGTCGGGCGGTGAGAACGAGGATCGCAAGCTCATCGTGCGCGGCCACGCGCACCTGCTCGAAGACCTGCATGCGTTGGAGGATCTCGAGCGCGTGCGTTCGCTGTTCGATGAGCTGGAGACCAAGCGCGGGGTCGTCGACCTGCTCGGCCGCGCCGAGCGCGGGGAGGGCGTGCGCATCTTCATCGGTTCCGAGAACAAGCTGTTCTCGCTCTCCGGCTCTTCCACCATCATCTCGCCCTATCGGGACACGTCCGGGCGCATCGTCGGCGTGCTTGGGGTGATCGGGCCGACCCGGTTGAACTATGCCCGCGTGGTTCCCATGGTGGACTACACTGCCCGGGTCGTCGGCCGGCTGTTGGGGCAAAATCCTTGATTTTTGTCCCGCGAAACCTGATATCCCGCACGTCCTCCCCCGATGACTAAGATGAGAAGCGAAGGATGACGGATTCACGCGACGCCGATATGCCGACTGCACCGGAGCAACAGTCCGAGCAGCCGCAGCAGGCCGCGCCTCAGGGCGCCCCGGCCGCCGACACCGATCCGGTGGGCGCGCTGCTGCGCGAGGCGGCCGAATACAAGGACCGCTTCCTGCGCACGCTCGCCGAGATGGAGAATCTCCGCCGCCGCACCGAGCGCGACGTCAAGGACGCGCAGACCTACGGCATCGCCAAATTCGCCCGCGATGTGCTCGCCATTGCCGACAACATGCACCGCGCCCGCGAGGCCATCGGCCCCGAGCTGCGCCAGAGCACCGACGCCAACATCAAGGCGCTGCTCGACGGTGTCGAGCTCACTGAACGTGAATTGCTCAAGGCGCTGGAGAACAACGGCGTGCGCAAATTCGAGCCGAAGGGCGAGAAGTTCGACCCGCATGTGCATCAGGCGATGTACGAGGTGCCGGACGAGAGCGTGCCCACGGGCACCATCGCGCAGGTCGTCCAGGCTGGCTACATGATCGGCGAGCGGGTACTGCGGCCGGCGCTGGTCGCGGTCACCAAGGGCGGCCCCAAAGCGCAGCCGCAAGCGGCGAACAACGATAATCCGCCGCCGGCCGGTTCGCAGGGCGCGTAGGGCGCACGAAAAGCCTATCGCGTCTGGATGCCGTCGCGGATCGCGCGGAAGCGCGGGAATGCGTCGTCCCACTTGTCCTTTTGCGCAACGGCGAGCACGCGCAGGAAGCCGCCGGTACCGAAGCGTAGCCACTGCACGACCGTGACTGGATTGCCGTGGCCATCCTTGCCTTCGGCGCGCACCTCGTAACCGGGTTGGCCGCCGATGCGCATCGGCTCCGAATTGGTGAGCCGCATCCCGGCGATCGGCACGGTCGAGAGCAGCTGCTCGGCGTAACTGCCGCGATCCCGTGGCTCCTTTGGGCCGCCGTTCAACACCGAGACCATCACATTCGGCTGCTCGTTGCTGTCGTCGCGCGGCCCGTCGGTGAGGATCACACCGCCGGTCGGCGCCGCGCGCACGACGCGGAAGCCGGCGAGATCGGCAAGCTTGTACGGCAGTTGCGAGAGTTGCTCTTCCACCGGTGTCGGGCGGAAGGTGACGCTGGCCAGCGCCGTGCGCACCACCTGCTCCGGATAAGTATCGTGCGCCGCTTCCGGGACCTGGAATGAGACTACCGCGGTGACGTCGGCGGTCGTCGCCGTCGCTGATCCCGCCACCAGGATCCATTTGCGATAAGTGGTGCCTTCGGCCGTGAGGCGGAAGGAGATCAGCGAGCCGATACCGCTGCGGAAGGCGAAGCTCTCACGCTTCTCCTCGTTGACGCCGGAGTTCTTTTGCACCGCGAGCGCGGCACGCTCGACATCGGGAAATGCCGGCCCCGGCAGATCGAGAACGCTGATCACCACTTTGCGGGTCGTGTCCTCGAAGCCCGGTCCGCTCGTGCTCGGCGTCAGCCCCTTCGGCACTTCGAGTCCCACCCGCGAGCCGAGCGGGAAACTGACCTGCGCCTGCGCGGGCAGGCTCGTCAGCGAAGTGATGAGCGCGAGCAGTGCCAAAGGCAGAAATCGTTTCACGCCAGCTGTTCCTTCTGCTGCGATGGACCACCCCTCAAACGCGGGCGAAACCAAGCGCAAATCCTAAGAGCTTATTAACGGCGTCCGGCTACCTTTTCCCCATCCAATTACGCCGGATCGATGGTCATGACCGCGTGCCGCGCCGACGGCGTCCAATACAGCATCGTCGTCCCCGTTTTCAACGAGCAAGCGGTGATCCCGCTGATGCTGCGGCGGCTCGATGCGCTGCTCGGCACGCTCGATGCGCCGGCGGAAGTCATCTTTGTCGATGATGGCAGCACCGATTGCAGCTCCATCGTACTCGAGGCCAAGGCCAAGGACGACCCGCGCTACCGCTATATCGGGCTCAGCCGCAATTTCGGTCACCAGGTCGCCATCACCGCGGGCATGGACGCCGCGGCCGGCGCGGCCGTCATCGTCATGGATGCCGATCTGCAGGATCCGCCGGAAGTGATCAGCGCAATGATCGCGCGCTGGAAGGACGGCTATGACGTGGTCTACGCGCGTCGCGCCTCGCGCGAGGGCGAGAGCGTGTTCAAGCGCTGGACCGCGAGCGCGTTCTATCGGCTGCTCGGCAAGCTCTCGTCGGTGGAGATGCCGAGCGACGTCGGCGATTTCCGTCTGATCGATCGTCGCGTGCTCAAGGCCTTCCGCGAAATGCCGGAGCGCGACCGTTTCGTGCGCGGCATGTTTGCCTGGCTGGGCTTCCGCCAGACAGAAGTGACCTTCCATCGCGCGCCGCGTGCGGCCGGCGAAAGCAAATATCCGCTGTTCAAGATGCTGCGGCTTGCCGTCAACGGCATGATCGGCTTCTCCGACGCGCCACTGCGCTTCGCCATCTGGGTCGGGCTTGCGGTGTCCGGCTTTGCGCTTCTCTACGGCGCTTATGCGGTGACCCGCTTCTTCGCCGACGAAGTGGTCACCGGCTGGACCTCGACAGTCGTCATCATCTCGCTGCTCAGCGGCGTCAACATGCTGATGACCGGCATCATGGGCCTCTATATTGGCCGCATCCATGCCGAGGTGAAGCGCCGGCCGCTTTACGTAATCGACCGACAGACCGGCTTCGATCGTCAGCAGGATCACGCGGCCGATCCGCTTGAGCAGGCGAACGTCTCCGGTATCCGGGCAGCGGAATGAGTCAAATCATCGACGCGCAGCGCGCGCCCGCGATGGCGCGGAGGATCGGCGATGCGCTCGCGCAAGTCACGCTGCGCCGCGCGCTGCCACTGCTGCTGGTTTTCATCGCTGGTATCGTGCTGCGCCATTTCGTGCTTCCCAATTGGGACGTGAGCTGGCTACTCACCGTCGGCGAGAAGATGCTCGCCGGCGAGCGTTTCGGCAGCGATATCCTTGAGGTCAATCCGCCTGCGTCGCCCTTGCTCTACATGCCGGCGATCCTGATCGCGCGGGTGCTCGGCATCACCCCCGAATTCACCGTTGATGCGCTGGTCTTCATCGGTATCGGCGTGAGCCTCGCGCTTTGCGCGCGCACGCTGGCGAACCGAAAGCTCTTCGCCATTGACGGCTGGGCGCTGGCTGCGATCACCGCGGCGGTCCTCGCGGTGCTTCCCGCATTCTCCTTCAGTCAGCGCGAGCACATCGCGGTCATCGCGTTGCTGCCACTGCTCACCGTGCTTGCGCTGCGCGCCAAGGGCGAGACGCCGCATCTCTCCGATGCGATCATCGCCGGGCTCGGTGCCGGTATTGCGGTCACGATCAAGCCTTACTTCGTCGGCGCCGTCGTGCTGCCCGCTTTGGCTGCAGCCTTGAGCATTCGCTCCTGGCGGGTCGTGTTCGCGCTCGAGGACTGGATCGCCGCCGGCATTGCCGTCGTCTATGCCGCGAGCATCTTCGTGTTCTTTCCGGATTTCATTACGCGCGTGATGCCGATGGCCGGCGCGCTGTACTTCAGCGATCGCCTGCCGCTTTTCGCCGCGTTGATGCATCCGGCGACACTTGTCTGGCTGGCCACCCTCGTCTGCCTTGCCGTGCTCAAGCGCCGCGCCGTGATCGAGCCGCCGTTCTCGATCCTAATCTGCGCCTCGGCCGGCTTTGCTATCGCCTTCGTCATTCAGGGCAAGGGATGGCCCTATCACGCCTATCCGATGTTCGCACTGGCTTTCATCGCGGTCGGCGCCGCTTACGCCCGCACCGATCAGCCGATCGCCTCTATGACCGCGCGGCGGAAATGGCTGCGCATTGCGGCGTCGCTCGCGCTCGCCGTCATCGTCGCCAAGGTCGGTGCCTGGTTCAATCAGTCGATGGATACGCGCGTGCTCGCCGCAGCGATCGAGAAGATCCATCCGCATCCGCGCATGCATCAGATCGGCGATGAGATCGTGCTCAGCCATCCGCTGGTGCGTCAGATCCGTGGCCAATGGGTCGGCAGCGTGTTCGGCCAGTGGATCACCTCGGGCATTCTGCGGGCGCGTGAGCGCGGCGGCATCGATGCTGCGCATGCGGCCGAGCTTGAGCGTTACGCCGCCTTCGATCGCGCGGTGCTGGCCAACGACATCCGCACCCGCCGGCCCGATATCCTGCTCATCGATCGCCGCGATTTCGACTGGCAGGCCTGGGCCTATGCCGATCCGGCCGTCGCCGCGGCGCTCGCGCCCTACCGTCCGGTCGAGACCATCGAGGGCATCGTCATCCTGCACCGCGATGCGGGCTGACCCGGACCCTTTGCGCGGCAAGGAACGGTTAACTGGGTAGGGGGCGCGGGAGCATTTAAGGCCTTGTTTGCAAGACATCTTGCGGCTCAGGGCTGTCCTCCTATATGACCCGTGAAGCCGCGAAATGCGGTAGAAAGTCAGTCTCCAGGGGGTCGGATGAGGGGCCCCGCGGGTGACCCGCGGGATCGTCTGACCGGGCGCCAAATTCGGCCCGGCCGACCTGCCGCAAACGAGAGGAAGAAACATGGGCAAGGTCATCGGCATCGACCTCGGCACGACCAATTCGTGCGTCGCTGTCATGGAAGGCAAAACTCCGCGGGTCATCGAGAACGCGGAAGGGATGCGCACCACGCCCTCGATCGTCGCGTTCAGCGATGACGGGGAACGGCTGGTCGGCCAGCCGGCAAAACGCCAGGCCGTCACTAATCCGGAAAAGACCATCTTCGCCGTGAAGCGCCTGATCGGGCGCCGCTACGACGATCCGACGGTCGAGAAGGACAAGAAGCTCGTCCCCTACAAGATCTCGCGCGCCTCGAACGGCGACGCCTGGGTCGAGGTGGACGGCAAGCAGTATTCGCCCTCGCAGATCTCCGCCTTCATCCTGCAGAAGATGAAGGAGACGGCGGAAGCCAATCTCGGGCAGAAGGTTGATCAGGCGGTCATCACCGTTCCGGCCTATTTCAACGACGCGCAGCGTCAGGCCACCAAGGACGCCGGCAAGATCGCCGGCCTCGAAGTCCTGCGCATCATCAACGAGCCGACCGCGGCCGCGCTCGCCTACGGGCTGGACAAGAGCAAGACCGGCACCATCGCGGTCTATGACCTCGGCGGCGGCACGTTCGATATTTCCATTCTCGAAATCGGCGACGGCGTGTTCGAGGTGAAGTCGACCAACGGCGACACCTTCCTCGGCGGCGAGGATTTCGACATGCGGCTGGTCAATTACCTGGCCGACGAATTCCAGAAAGAGCAGGGCATCGATCTGCGCCGCGACAAGCTGGCGCTGCAGCGGCTCAAGGAATCGGCCGAGAAGGCCAAGATCGAGCTGTCGTCGACGACCCAGACCGAAATCAATCTGCCGTTCATCACCGCGGACGCGTCGGGTCCGAAGCACCTGACCATGAAGCTCACCCGCGCCAAGTTCGAGGCGCTGGTCGAGGATCTGGTGCAGAAGACCATCGAGCCGTGCCGGCAGGCGATGAAAGACGCCGGCGTCAGCGCGGCCGAGATCAACGAGGTCGTTCTGGTCGGCGGCATGACCCGCATGCCGAAGGTCCAGGAAGTGGTGAAGCAGCTGTTCGGCAAGGAGCCGCACAAGGGCGTCAACCCCGATGAGGTTGTCGCGATTGGCGCGGCGATTCAGGCCGGCGTGCTGCAAGGCGACGTCAAGGACGTGCTGTTGCTCGACGTGACGCCGCTGTCGCTCGGCATCGAAACGCTGGGCGGTGTGTTCACCCGGCTAATCGATCGCAACACCACGATCCCGACCAAGAAGAGCCAGGTGTTCTCGACGGCCGAAGACGGCCAGACCGCGGTGACGATCCGCGTGTTCCAGGGCGAGCGCGAGATGGCGGCCGACAACAAGATTCTCGGCCAGTTCGATCTCGTCGGCATTCCGCCGGCACCGCGCGGCGTGCCGCAGATCGAGGTCACCTTCGACATCGACGCCAACGGCATCGTCAACGTGTCGGCGAAAGACAAGGGCACCGGCAAGGAGCAGCAGATCCGCATCCAGGCGTCGGGTGGCTTGAGCGACACCGACATCGAGAAGATGGTGAAGGACGCCGAGGCGCACGCCGAGGAAGACAAGAAGCGTAAAGCACAGGTCGAGGCGAAGAACCACGCCGAGGCGCTGGTGCATGCGACGGAAAAGACGTTGGCCGAACATGGCTCGAAGGTTGGCGAGGCCGAGCGCCGCGCGATCGAGAATGCCATGGCCGATCTGAAAGAGGCGTTGAAGGGTACCGACGCCGATGCGATCACGGCCAAGGCCAATACGCTGGCGCAGGCCTCGATGAAGCTGGGCGAAGCGATGTACAAGCAGGCTGAGCCGCAGCCGGGTGCCGGCCCCGATGCCGGCGCCACGGGCGGCGGCGACGCCAAGAAGGACGATGTCGTCGATGCCGAGTTTACGGAAGTCGACGACGACAAGAAGAACAAGAAATCGGCCTAAGACGGCGAGACGGGTCATGCCGCTTCGATTCGTCAAAACAGCACCCCCGGTCGAAAAACGGGGGTGCTTGTTTTTTATCGGGCGGGTAACCGGGCAGGTATCGGCGTCGGATAGTTGGGCATCATCAGGAAAAGAATGATGGCCAAGCGCTGCTACTACGAATCGCTGTCGATTGAACGCACCGCGACCGAAGTCGACATCAAAAGCGCGTTCCGCAAGCAGGCGATGCAGTGTCACCCGGACCGTAATCCCGGCGACAAGGACGCCGAGCACCGCTTCAAGGAAATCAACGAAGCCTACGAAGTCCTCAAAGATCCCGACAAGCGCGCGGCTTATGACCGCTACGGCCATGCCGCGTTCGAGCACGGCATGGGCGGTGGCGCCGCCGGCTTCGGCGCCGATTTCGCGACGACGTTCTCGGATATTTTCGACGATCTGTTCGGCATGGGCGGCCGCCGCGGCCGTGGCACCGGCCGCGAGCGCGGCGCCGATCTCCGTTACAACATGGAAATCTCGCTGCAGGAAGCTTACGCGGGCAAAGCGGCGCAGGTGCGCATCCCGACGTCGGTCACCTGCGAGGCGTGCTCCGGCTCCGGCGCCAAACCCGGCACCAAGCCGAAGGTCTGCCCGATGTGCCAGGGCCACGGCAAGGTTCGCCATGCGCAGGGCTTCTTCACCCTCGAGCGAACGTGCCCGCAATGCCAGGGCCGCGGCCAGTCGATCGACAGCCCGTGCGCGTCCTGCTCGGGCTCGGGACGTGTCACCCGTGAGCGCACGCTGTCGGTGAATATTCCCGCCGGCGTCGAGGATGGCACCCGCATCCGGCTGGCCGGCGAAGGCGAAGCCGGCCTGCGCGGCGGTCCGGCCGGCGACCTCTATATCTTCCTGTCGATCGCGGCCCATCCGTTCTTTCAGCGCGAAGGTGCCGACCTGCACTGCCGGGTGCCGGTCTCGATGGTGACGGCGGCGATGGGCGGCGATTTCGAGGTGCCGACCATCGACGGCGGCAAGACCAAGGTGAAGGTGCCGGAAGGCACCCAATCCGGCCGCCGCTTCCGGCTGACCGGAAAAGGTATGCCGGTGCTGCGCGCCCGCCAGAGCGGCGACATGTACGTGCAGGTCATGGTCGAAACGCCGCAAAACCTGACCAAGAAGCAGCGCGAGCTGCTCGCCGAATTTCACCGGTTGTCGTCGGAGGCGACGCAACCGGAGTCGTCGGGCTTCCTCGGCAAGGTGAAGGAGTTCCTCGACGGCCTAGGGTCGCGCGCCGCGTCCGAATAGCGGACGTCAAGCGCGCTGCAACCTCGTCTCACCGGCCCGAATCGCGTATTTTGCCGGCGTCGGCGCCCTATCGGACCCAAGTGGGATCCAAGTCGGCTCCATGTCGGACCGCGAAACAATGTCGGATCGCGAAACAATCCTCCGCTACGTGCTTGCAGCACTGCTGGCAGGCGCTTTCGCCGCCGGCATAATCAATATCTATTTGACCTATCGCTAGCGACCGCGCCTGGTCCCTGATACCGATGAGGGTGCCCAAGAGGCCGCCGGGAGGCGCTGGTTTTCACGTCACAAATGCTTTAAAAAAGACCGGTTTTTGTCGCGTGGACACCATGCCTTTGCCGGCCCTGCAAAAGTTTGAACAGCGAATCGGGCGGCAGCTTCGCCTCCTCGAGGTCAGAAAGACCATCATCGAACGCAAGATCGAAAAGCAGATCAGGCTTTTCGAGCAAAGGCGTAATGGGATCGGCAGGAAGATCGAAAAGCAGATCCGCCAGTTCGAGGCCAAGCGCGGTATCCGGCTTGACGACGAGGTGCGGTTCATCCGGTCCTGGATCGAGCGGCCGCTGACCATCGGCGCCGTGACGCCATCGGGCAAAGTGCTGGCGCGCACCATGGCCAGCTACGTCGATCCAAACGCCGACGGCCCGGTTGTCGAACTGGGCCCGGGAACCGGTCCGGTCACGGAAGCCTTGGTCGAAGCCGGCGTGGCGCCGTCGCGGCTGGTGCTGGTCGAATTCAACCCGGCGTTCTGCCGGATTTTGCAAAACCGCTACCCGGATGCGACCCTGGTGCAGGGCGACGCTTACAGCCTGCGCCGCCTGCTCGAGACGCTGTTGATCCAGCCGGCCTCGGCGGTGGTCTCCGGCTTGCCGCTGGTGACCAAGCCGATCCGCGAGCGCTGGCGGCTGGTTCGCGATGCTTTCGACCTGATGGTGCCCGGCGCACCGTTCGTGCAGTTCACCTACTCGGTCGCCTCGCCGCTGCCGAAACGGCTGGGCGGTTTCACCGCGGAAGCGTCGGAGCGAATCTGGATGAACCTGCCGCCGGCACGGGTGTGGGTCTATCGCAAGCGCTAGCTTGGCAAGTACCAGCTTCGGATGGCCGTTCCAAAAATCCTGATCATTCCCGGCTCGCTCCGCGCCGGATCGAGCAATGCAAGGCTGGCAGCGCTCGCTGCCAAGGAATTCGTGCTGGCTGAAGCCGAAGTCACCCGCATCTCGCTTGAGGATTACCCGCTGCCGCTGTTTGACGGCGACTTTGCCGCCGACGCGCTTCCGCCGGCGGCGGCGCAGCTCAAACGCACGCTGCTGGCGCACCACGGCGTCCTCATAATCTGCCCTGAATACAACGCCTCGGTGCCGCCGCTGATCAAAAACGCGATCGACTGGGTGACGCGGGTGCGTGACCGTGGCGAGCCGCCGAACACCATGTTCAAGGGGCGCGCTTTCGCCATCGCTTCCGTGTCTCGCGCCGTCCACGGCGGTATCCGCGGCTTGATGGCGCTCCGGCAAATTCTGGAACTCGGCTGCGGCGCGCTGGTGATCCCGGAACAGGTCGCGGTGGCGCACGAAGACCAGGCCTTTGACGAGCGGGACAACCTGCGGGACGAAGCCGCGGCGGCGGCCCTA
>DASRGN010000003.1:0-122980 GCA_035651015.1 Pseudolabrys sp.
AGATGGTAGTCAAACCGCAGGTCTCGTTAGATCGAGATATCCCGCGCGCGATGGGTTACAGCTTGCTTCGCGGACCCCCGGAGGCATGACCATTGGTGACCTCCGCTACGGGGCTGCAGGAGATTTCGCTCCCCACACCACTCATAACGCCGAAGTGCTCGGCGCCAGGACCTTCGCGACTTGGGCCGCCGAATGGATTGGGTGTTCGTCTGAGTGCACCCGTCACTCGGCCATCGCATCCCGCCCCGCGACTGTAGACGTTTGATCAGACGCCCCTTGGACTTGGAGCGGGATAAATGTGGTTATAGCTGTTTTTCGTGAGGACGGAAGCGCGAAAGCGAGTTGCCAACACCACACTCCCGATATTCACAGCCCCGCAGCGGCTACGCCGCGTCGACCTTGCGGAAACCGTTCCAGAAGGCGGTGCCGGCGCCCGACATCAGCACCTTGAGATAGCGCTGGCGCTGATATTCGCCGTTGACCGAGATGCGCGGCAGCGCGGTGAGATGATCGCGATGCGCCTTGAAGAGGACGCCAGGACGCGTGGTCACTGCCGTCCTGAAGCCGAGCTCCGCGGCAATGCGGAATTCACGCGGGCCGGCCGAGGTCGGATCGCCAACCGGATACGCCAGATGCTGCGGGCGCACGCCGAGCGCCGCCTCGAGCACCGCGCGGCTCATGTCCATCTCCGTTCGCACCGCGGCGTCGGTCGGCAGCTTCTTAAGCATGACATGATTGACCGTGTGCGCGCCGATGGTGCACAGCGGATCGGCGGCCATCTGCCCGATCTCCTCCCAGTCCATACACAGGTCGCGGCAGAAGGAGGAGAAATCGACGCGGTGGCAGGCGCAGAGGTCGCGCACCACGCGGCGCAGCTCGTCCTCGGATTTGAGCGAGCGCAGCCAGCCATAGACCGCGTCGAACAGCTCGCGCTTCTCGCGCACGCTGCGGCAGTCGAAAAACTTGTCCTTGCCGTCGATGGTCAGCCCGATGCGCTTGTTCTGCGCGATCACCGCCTCGACGCCGAGCCACCACAATTCGCCGATGCGGTCGGGAAAGCTCGTCGGCACGAACATGGCGAACGGCAGCTGGTACTGCTTGAGCAGCGGATAGGCCCAGCGCAGCACGTCCTTGTAGGCGTCGTCGAAGGTGATGCAGACGAAGCGGCGCTTGGAGGTGCCGCTGACCAGGCGCGTGTGCATCTCGTCGAGTGAAATGACATCGATGTTCTTGCGCGACAGCCGGCGCAGCATCCGCTCGAAGAACACCGGGGTGACTTCGAGGAGGCGGTTCGGCTGGAAGGCGTTGGGCCGCGGCGGCCGCACATGATGCAGCGTAAGGATCGCGCCGATGCCGCCGACAAAGGGGCGCATGAAATGATGCGCGCCCGTGAAATAGAGCGTCTCCAGCCCGGTGCGGATAATGGTCCTTTTCACGCCCGCAGCACCCCAGATCGCCCCCGAAAAGCGGCCCAATATCCCAACGGATTATTGAGAAATCTTTGCGATCTTATGGCCAAAGAGGCCGGTACCCCTCAAAAAACCCAATGAATGTCGTCGTCCACCGCGCCTTCGGGCAGAATCTGGCCGTTCCGGCGCCTTCGACCCGGATTGCCCGGGTCGACGTGATCGAGGACATGGCGGCGGCGGAAGGCGTCTGGCGGACACTGCAGCGGGCAGACACGGTCGCCACCCCGTATCAGCACTACGACCTGCTCGCCTTGTGGCAGCAGCATATCGGGGCCGCGCAAGGCATCACCCCGTTCATCGTCGTCGCCTATGACGGGACCGGCGCGCCGATGTGCCTCCTCCCGCTCGGCCGGCGCAAGCGCGGCGCCTTCCACGTGGTCGAGTTTCTCGGCGGCAAGCACGCCAACTTCAACATGGGGCTGTGGCGGCGCGACATCGTCGCCAGTGTCACTGCCGACGACCTGCGCGACATCATCAAGGTGCTGTCGAGCCGCCGCGTCGATGCGCTCGTCCTGCTCGACCAGTCGCTGACCTGGCAGGGCACCACCAATCCCTTCGCGCTGCTGCCGCATCAGCCAGCACCCGATTTCGGCTACAGCGGCGCGCTGACGCCCGATTTCGAGACGGTGATGCGAACGCGCACCAACGCTTCGGCGCGCAAGAAGATGCGCTCGAAAGAGCGCAAGCTCGCCGAGCACGGCCAGGTGCATTTCCAGCGCGTCGCCGAAGCCGCCGAGGCGCGGCGCGTGCTCGACGCCTTCTTCAAGCAGAAATCCGCGCGCATGGGCTACAAGGGCCAGCCCGACGTGTTTGCCGCGCCCGACGTGCGCCGCTTCCTCGAGGCCGCGGCATCCGATCGCCTGGTGCAGGGCGAGGAGCCGGTGATCGAGCTCTATTCGCTCTCCGTCGACGACATCGTCGTCGCCACCATGGGCGGCATCGCCGGCGGCGGCCGCTTCTGCGGGATGTTCAATTCGATCATCCACGGCCGCTTCGCCGCCGAGAGCCCGGGCGAGCAGCTCCTGGTCAACATCGTGCGCACCTGCTGCGATCGCGGGCTGATCACTTTCGACCTCGGCGCCGGCAAGGCACGCTACAAGGGCCTGTTCTGCCCGGACGCGGAAATCCTGTTCGACAGCTTCATTCCACTGTCGGCGTCAGGGCATATCGCCACCGCCGGGCTGCGGCTGATCTACAAGGCAAAGCATTTCCTCAAGCAGAACCCGACGCTGTGGAAGACGATCGAGGCGACGCGCAAGGTCAAGGCGAAGATCAAGGCGCTGGGGCATTAGCCCCAAACTAAGACCGATATCGCCGCGCTCACCACGCCGCCGCACCCTCACCGCTTGCGCGCGCTGGGCCGGCTCGGGGGAGGCAGGAGCTGCGGCACGTATTTCGCCAGCACGACGGGATCGAGCGTCCGCAGCATTTCGTCGGGCAGCCTGTTCCACACCTCGTCCATGCCGAGGAGCGGAATACCAAGATAACCGCGCAGGGTGAGCGTCTGGCCATCGGGGCTGAGCGTCATCATGGCGTGATAGATGCTGCCGTCGCGCGGATCGAGAATATTGCCGTCGACATATTGCAGGCCGCGCGGGTGCATGTCGCGAATGAAGTCGAGCCCGAGCAGCGGCGCGCGCTGACGATCGTCGCGGCACTTCTCGCAGATCGGATCAGGCGGATCGCCGGGGCGCGGGAACAAGCGCGCGATCGCGCCCTGGTAAGTTCCATCGTCTTTGCGCACGAACAGGAACCAGCCGACCGGATTGCCCTCGCGCGTGCGCTTCTCCCACAGGCCGGCGACCGTGCTCTCCTCGAGAGCGGGAGCCGCCGCCGTCGGGCGCTGCGCTGGCTGCGCGCGCATGGGCTGCGCATGCGCCATGAATGGGGGGAGCATCGCCGCAGCCAGCACGGCGAGGCACATGAGGTTGGCGCGACGTTTCATTCGCATTTGTTGCATGTGTTGCATCCACTGCTTCGCGGCAAACGTCTCGCCTGCAAATATGGCCGTTTGACGAATCGCGCCGAAACCGCGGGCGCAGCCTGTTGTTCGACGCTTCGTGCTTTGTGCGAAGGCTATATGCCGAGGAGCAAGCGCGATTTCAGCCTCGCGCGGCGCCTGTCGGTATGGACCACCGCAGCTGACATCGCGGACGAAGACAGGTGTGCAGGCGCCGCCAAGAGCCGCGGCGCCCACAAGACGGCAGCTAGATCACACCGACGACGCCTTGAGCATCGGCACCACGACTGGATCGTCCAGCGTCTCTTTTTCGCCGCTGGTCAGCGCCTGGAAGACTTCGATCGGGGCGGGTCTGCCGAGTAGATAGCCCTGCGCCTGATCGCACTGCTCGTTCTCGAGGAACTTGAATTCGGGCATGGTCTCGACGCCTTCGGCGAGCACCGGCAGGTCGAGCGCGGCTCCGAGGCCGAGCACGGAGCGCACGATCGCCGCCGCCTGGTCGTTGGTCTCGACCGATTTGATGAACGATGAGTCGATCTTGATCTTGTCGAATGGGAAGGCGCGCAGGTTCGACAGCGACGAATAGCCGGTGCCGAAATCGTCCATGGCGATGCGCACGCCCAGCATCTTGATGCGGCGCAAGGTGGCGAGAGCACGATTGAGATCGCGCACCAGCGCGGTCTCCGTCACCTCGAGCTCGAGGCGCGACGGAGCGAGCCCGGTTTCGAAGAGAATTTCGTGCACCACATGCGCGAAATTGTCGTTGTGGATCTGCACCGTGGAGACGTTGACCGCGACCGTCAGCGGCTTTTTCCATGTCGCGGCTTCGCGACAGGCCTCGCGCAGCACCCATTCGCCGATGGAGAGAATGACGCCGGTCTCCTCCGCGATGGGAATGAACTCGGCGGGCGGGACCGAACCGCGCGTCGGATGGGTCCAGCGCAACAGCGACTCGAAGCCGACCACCTCGCCAGTCTTGATCTTCTTCAGCGGCTGATAGACGAGCTTGAGCTCCTTGCGCGAGATGGCCTGCCGCAGGTCGTGCTCGAGCAGCCGGCGGTCGTGAACCGCGGCGCCCATGGAGGCCACGAAGAAACGATAGGTGCCACGGCCGTCGTTCTTGGCCCGATAGAGCGCCGTATCCGCATGCGTGAGCAGCGCATGCCGATCGGTCGCATCGTCCGGGCACAGCGCAATGCCGATGCTCGCCGAGACCGGCGCATTGGCGGCATCGCCTTCGGTCCCCTCGGGTCCGGCGACCCGCAGCGCCTCCAAGATCGCTTCGGCAACGCGGCCGGCGACGGTGGCGCTGGACAGTCCGGGAAGGATAAGGGCGAACTCGTCGCCGCTCAGCCGCGCCAGCGTCTGCGTCGCATCGAGCACGCCGGAGATCCGCGCGGCGACGGACTGCAGCGCCTTATCGCCGGCGGCGTGACCGAACAGGTCGTTGACTTCCTTGAAGCGGTCGAGGTCGAAGCACAGCACGGCAAGCTTGCGGCCGGTGGCGAGCGCCACCTCGATCTCCTGGTCGAGCTTCTTGTTGAAGCTCGACCGGTTCGGCAATCCGGTCAGTGAATCGTTGTGCGCGAGGAAGCGGATGTGCTGCTCGGCGTGTTTGCGGGCCTGCAGGTCGCGCACCGCGACGGCGCGATGCGGCTTGCCGGAAAACACGACCGGCCGCACGATCAGCTCGACCGGTCCTTTCGATCCATCGGTTTTCAGCAGCTCGCCTTCGATCGGCGCGTCGGTCGCCTCGAACAGCTTCACGCGCAGGTTCTGGTCGGCGAAGAACTGGGACAGATGCGCCCCGACGAGCTTTTCAGTCGAGGAGCCGACCAGCGCCGCGAAGCTGTCGTTGACGGTGACGATGGTCTCGCCGTCGCAAACCAGCAAGCCTTCGACCGCGGCATTGGCCAGGCCGCGCATGCGCTCGGTCTCGAGCTCGCCGCGGCGCCGATCGCGCATGTCGACGGCAACTCCGGCCAGCGCCAGCGTGATGATGATGAAGCTTCCGAGCGCGACCGCGACCGCCAGCCAGCCCGTCGGCAGCGCCGCAGCGGAAATGACGATGGTCGGATCGGGAATGATCGCAGCGGCACCCATCGCGGTGAAATGGTGACTGCAGATCGCCACCGTCAGCAGCAGCGCGCCGTAGATCTTCGACTTCAGGGTCGGCGCGCGCAGGCCGACAGGCAGCGCGAAGGCGCCGATAGCGCCGCCCAGCACGATCGAAACCACGACCAGAACCGGATCCCATACGATGCGGCCCTGCACTTCGAACGCGGCCATGCCGGTGTAATGCATCGCGGCGATGCCGCCGCCGACCAGCGCCCCGCCGAGCCATTCGCCCGCGCGGATGCCCGAGCTCACGGCAATGGCGAGACCCGCTCCGGTGAGGACGATGGCAGCGACCAGCGAGAGAAAGGTCAGCGCGATGTTATAGGCGGTCGGCAGGCCCGGCGAGAAAGCCAGCATGGCGATGAAGTGCGTCGCCCAGATGCCGAAGCCGGTCGAGGTCGCCGCAACGCCCAGCCAAAGGAGGCGCATTTGCCCGCTGGAGCGGCGCACGTGATGCAGCAGGTTGACGGCCGTGAACGAGGCGAGCGTGCAGATCACAGCCGCCAGAACGACCAGTCGAAGGTCGTGCGCATTCACGATGCAGTTGTATACGGTTAACATCTGGTATCCCCGGGCATGACACATGCCGCCGTGTCGGGGACCGTACCTGACCGGTTGTAAGATCAGGTAAATGCGAGACGATGAAAGTTATCGAAAGTTCCCGATGCTGATCGGAGAGGATCGCGCTCACGCCGGTCGTCGCCCCTCAAAGCGGTCACACGGGCGCGTGGTGGACCGGCTCGGGCAGCTAGTCGACCTGGAATTCGCTCAGGAACGAGCTGAGCGCCTTCCGCCCGGCCCAATTGGCTTCAGTGAAAGTGGCGAAATGAACCTCTGACCGTTCGACCGCACTTTTCCTGCCGGAACGGTAGATCTCCCAGCTCCACGGCCTTCGAAGATGGTTTTTTTTAACGATTACAAAAAAATCGCGCTGGTCTGTCATGGATCCGGCGCTTCATCGCGCATTACCTTGATGGTGGGGAACCTGGGCGTTGTCCCGTCTTGTGTGCCTCGAGCAGCTTCTTCTTGCGCATGTCGGGAATGAGCCCTTCACGCTGCGCTTTCTTACGCGCGAGCTTCCGCGCGCGGCGAATAGCCTCGGACTTTTCCCGGGTCTTGCGTTCTGAAGGCTTTTCATAGGCGCGCCGCTGCCGCATTTCACGAAACACGCCCTCGCGCTGCATTTTCTTTTTCAAAACGCGCAATGCTTGCTCAACGTTGTTGTCGCGGACGAAAACTTGCAAATGCTCAACTCCTTCATGACGTAGCGAAAGCGGAATCAGCGGGTGGCTCTTGCTCGTCTGTTTCCGAAGTTCCCTTCGAGCGTTGTGCGGCAAACGTCGGAAACGGAGCACTCCGCCGCTAGCCAGGAACGTGCAGCACGGTTGCCCATTCGTGACCGCATGCCCGGCACAGCCAGAATCGGAAGACTCGCCCCGCCCCAGGATCGACGGACCGCTTGCGACCGGCCGATTTATGTCCGCCGCACAACGGGCAAAGTGTATCCCCGTCGTGATTGTCGTTTTGCGCCACAGGAGCTTTGACGCGTCTTCGCTGTTTCCAGCGGCGCTCGATCTCGCGCGCAATATGCAGCGGGTAAATGCCGGTCACGGAAAGCCCCCTCCTTGTCGGCGGGAGCACAACCGGCTCTCAGCCATCGGCGGCCTGTGCCGATGCCGATGATCTGCTCAACATGGGCGCTTCAGCCGCAAAACGCCAGTTCTTTTTCCCGATCGTCGGCCCCTGTCGCAGCCGTTCCAGCTTTATGTGTGATTGAGGGCGCTAAGTTAGGTGCGTTTCGTTGTCCGGAGGCGTACTCGCATGGCTTGTTAATGCATCGAAGCCATAGAGCGCGGACAAAAGATCACTCTTTGCCGAGCCGTGGCACCAAAGATATTGCTCGACTTACGAATGAATTCGGCGCACGTTGCATTCGATTGCCCGATACTGCTCAATGCCAATGCGGCGACCGGGGATCCGCGGAGCAGAATTCACCACAGAGCGCTTACGGCCGCGCGCAGCGTTGCTTTGCGCCGCTTCAACGTTCGGCTTGCTTCAACGAAACGGGATGTTTTGATCGCCACCGCGCCGCGGCGCTTCCAGCTGATTCTGATCAAGCCGTCGCATTACGGCGATGATGGCTATGTGATCCGTTGGTGGCGCGCGATGATCCCGTCGAATTCGCTTGCCGCTCTGTACGCCATTGCCGCGGACTGCGCGGAGCGTCGTGTTCTCGGCAACGACGTCGCCATCGACATCACAGCGATCGATGAGACCAATACGCATGTAAACGTGCCGGCCTTGCTCACTCGCTTGCGGCGTCAGGGAAACTTCGGAATGCTCGCGCTCATCGGCGTGCAGTCGAACCAATATCCTCGCGCCCTCGATATCGCGCGGCCATTCCGGCAGGCCGGAGTTCCCGTTGCGATCGGTGGTTTCCACGTCTCCGGGTGCCTGTCGATGCTCGACGGCCGCGCCGTAGAGCTCGACGCTTGCCGCGATCTCGGCATCTCAATGTTCGCCGGCGAAGCAGAAGGACGACTAGACGCCGTGCTGCGCGATGCGGCTGCGGGAGAGCTCGCTCCCATCTACAACTTCATCAGGGATCTGCCGGACATCGAGGGCACTCCGGTCCCGTTCCTGCCCAAACGCTATCTGCGGCGTACGCTCGGCTTAAGTACGACGTTCGATGCGGGACGCGGTTGTCCTTATCAATGCTCGTTCTGCACGATCATCAATGTCCAAGGACGCAAGTCGCGTCACCGCTCGGCCGACGATGTCGAGCGCCTCGTGCGCCTGAATTGGGCCGACGGCGTTCACAAGTTCTTCATCACCGACGACAACTTCGCGCGGAACAAGGATTGGGAAGCGATCTTTGATCGCCTGATCGAGCTGCGCGAGGGCGGCATCCCGCTCGGGCTCATGATCCAGGTGGACACATTGTGTCATCGTATCCCGAATTTCATCGAAAAGGCCAAACGCGCCGGCGTCACCCGGGTCTTCATCGGGCTCGAGAACATCAATCCCGACAATCTTGCTGCCGCCAAGAAACGCCAGAACAAGATCACAGAATATCGCAGGATGCTGCTCGCCTGGCGGGCGCAAGGTATCCTGACGTTTGCCGGATATATCCTCGGCTTTCCTGCGGACACCGCCGAGACGATCCGGCGCGACATCGCCATCATTCAGCGAGAGCTGCCGCTCGACGCGCTGGAATTCTTCTGCCTGACGCCTCTGCCAGGGTCGGAGGACCATCAGGTGCTGTGGAAGAACGGCACTCCGATGGATCTCGATCTCAACAAATACGACGTCGAGCACGTCTGCACCGCCCATCCGCGGATGAGCGGTGTGCAATGGGAGACGATCTATCGCGAGGCGTGGTCGCTGTATTACTCGCGCGCGCATGTGAAGACACTGATGCGCCGCGCGGCGGCGACGGGGCTGCCGATGAACAGCTTGATCAAAGTACTGGTGCCGTTTGCCACCACCAATCGCCTGGAAAGAGTGCATCCATTGCAAGGCGGACTCATTCGCCTCAAGCGGCCGTCAGAACGCCGCCCCGGCCTGCCTCGCGAGAGCGGTTGGATATTCTGGCCGCGTTTTGCCTGGGAGACGGTCTACAAACACGCGGTGATCGCGGGGACGATCGGCCGATTAATGTGGCTCAAAGCGGCGATCGCCCGTGACGCGAATGCGAAGGCGTATCGCGATCAAGCATTGACGCCAGTCGCCGATGATGAGGACACGACCTTCGATCTGCTCACGAAGACGACGGGCGGGCTCGCGGCAGTCGCACATGTCAAGAAGGTCGGAGAGCTCACTGGCTCCAGCCGCATGGCCTGATCCAGCACCTGCGTTCGTCCTGCAATACCGGGGGCGCCGCGGCTTTTTGGTGTGTCGGGTCGGAAACAATGGACGCGCGTTAAAGAATCTGAGCACGCAAGAGGGTGAAGCACATCACATTCGCCCTGGTAGTCGTCGAGCTCGTCGTTGTCGGGATTGCGGTCACCGGCTGCTTTGGATTTCCGCATCCCTGAAACAATGAGGAAACACGCCATGCGCATTTATATATTCAAGGCCGATAGTCTCTGCGCCTTCGCCGGGGACGCGAACGGCAGCCGACTGCCTAAGCAGTTTGCGCCCTGGACGGCCGACGGCTATGTCGAGACAGGCGCACACCCGCCGCACAGACTCTCACGCTACCGCATCGAAAGCGCCATCAAGCAGCACGGCTTTCAGCTCTGGCGCGCGAAGCAAAAAGTCGAATAACAGGCAGCTCTGGCTGCCGCCGATCAGACGGCAGGTGCTTTTTTCTGCGCCGGCGCACGCCACGCCGCGCAGGGCCGCATGTGCTTTGGTTCGAAGAATCCCGTCGCCCGCCTTGAATAAGCCTTTCTTCAATCTTACATTGCTGCGATCGATACTTGGCCGAACAACTGGGCCGCTTCGCCCCCGTCCTGATGGGGCGCGCACGTTTCAGAACCTTCTCCAAAATCGACTAACCGGGCATGGCCGCGCATCATTGCGCGCCAGCTCCAACGTGTACGCCGTCAGTGAAAGGAAAATTTCGATGAATACGGGTACTGTGAAGTGGTTCAACAATCAAAAGGGCTTCGGCTTCATTCAGCCGGAAGACGGCAGCAAGGACGTGTTCGTCCATATCAGCGCGGTCGAACGCGCCGGCATGGGCACGTTGAACGAGGGACAGAAAGTGTCCTTCGACCTCGTTGCAGACCGCAAGAGCGGCAAGTCCGCCGCAGAGAATCTGCGCGCCGCCTAATGCGCGCGGCGAACTTCGGAAACGGAGCACTCGTCGCCAGAACACCCATGCTGCTCTGACCACGGATGTACTGGCAGAGTTTGGTGGTTTGGAGTCCCGCCGCCGAGCCTTCGGCGAGCGGGACTTTTCTCGTTTGGCAGGCAACAGGTCGGAGGCCTCATGTTCGGCACGGAGCCGATTCATCCTGCTGCTTGAATCGGCTGGCCGGAACGTTGTTCCACGTGCTGAAATGAGGTAAGCGGAGGGCGTCGCAATCTGAGCCGCACCCGTGCCGCCCCGAAAAGCCAAGCGCAGCAAGCCGACGACCGCCACCGTTCCGGCACCCGCCGCGCGCGGCGCCGGCAGCCCCTACTCCATCGAGGTGCTCAATCGCGCCGTCGACATCCTGTCGATCTTCAGCCACGCGCGGCCGGCGCTGAGCCTCGCGGAGGTCGTGCATCTCGCCGGCCTGCCGAAGACCACCGTGTTCCGCATTCTCTCGAGCCTGGTCGCGCGCGGCTATTGCGAGCTTGATCCGGCAAGCGGCAAATACAGCCTCGGCTTCGAGCTGATCCGGCTCGCCGACATCCGCCGGCGGCAGAACAATGTGCATGACGTGGCGCTGCCGATCATGCGCGAGATCCGCAATGCGGTGAACGAGACGGTGATCCTGTCGGTGCGTACCGGCGACTCGCGCGTGCATATCGACTTCGCCGAAGGCCTGCATCCGATGCGGCGCATGGCCGATCTCGGCGTGCACGCGCCGCTCTATGTCGGCGCCGCCAGCAAGGTGCTGCTCGCCGGCATGGATGACGACGAGGTCGATTCCTATCTGGCGCGTACCGAGCTCAAGCCGTTCCAGGACACCACGATCACCGATAAGGACGAGCTGCGCCGCGAGGTGAAATCGATCCGCAAGCGCGGCTATGCCGAGAGCAAAGGCGAGCTGTTCGCCGGCGGCGGCGCGCTCGCCGCGCCGGTCAAGGATTTCTCGGGCAAGACCGTCGCCGTGCTGGACATTCTCACGCCGGTGCATCGCTATACGGCGGAGCACCGCGAGCTGTGTATCAAGGTGCTGCTCGACGGCGTGCGCCGCGCGTCGGAGCGCTTGGGCTATCGCTGAGCCGGCGCAGCGGACGCGCGTTCAGATCGGAACGGCGCCGGGCACCTTGCTGGCGATGATTTGCTGCACGGCGTCGGGAATCTTCCCCTTCGCCATCATCAGGACTTCACGCGCCTCAGTGCAGCGAAGGCGGATAGCCAGAAGCGGCGCGTAAGCGTCACCGGTATACCAGGCGATGACGTTCTCGGCGGTCGGAAACTGCATCAGTGCCACGCGGTCCGGCGCGAATGCGCCGGCATGAATGAATACCGTGCTGCTGCGCGCGAGATACCTGCAGCTATGCGGCGCGATCACCGGCGCCACACGCTCGATATATGGCTTCATGCCTTCGGGATCCTTCATGATATGGGCGCCGAAGACAAAAACGGGTTCGTCGCCCGGCTCCGCAAGGCCGGCGACACTGAAGGCGACGATGTTCGGAACGGCTTTGAGTTTCGCAAGGCCGGTTTCGTCTCGATCCTCGACGCGCGAAACCAGCACGGGACCGAACGGCCATGGCTGTTCCAACGATATCGCCTGGCCCCGCGCGATCGCGCTGACGCCGGGCGGCAGATCGGCTTCTTTCAGATTGGCGGTGAAAAGGTACTGCATGGTGCCTCGTGACGAACGGATACCGCGTGTTTTCAGGGTTCAGCGTAATGAGACTTCCACGCGAGCACTTTTACTTTTGGGCAGCATGGCCGCAACGCCACGCAGATCGCCCTCGCGCTCGATGGCATCGACGCGCTCGATCAGCTCGTCGATGGCGACTTCGCGCATAGAGACCGCCGCAAGCCGACGAAACTTCGCCAGCACCTCATCGCGCGAGAGCGGATGCTCGGCGGAGCCGCGGCGCTGCTCGATCGCCGTCGAAAGCGTCGCGCCGTCCGTGGTGACCACCTCCATCTTCACGGTATGGCGCTTGCCCGCTCCGCCTTTATCGATATCCGGATCGTGGATGAATTCGATCCTGGGCACGAGCGCGAGGATTCCCGGGTCGCCAAGCCGCTTTTCGGCGTACTGATCGATGAAGGCTTCGCCGTCGATCAGCGCCACCGCGGCGGCATACTGCCCGTTCATCTGCGCGGTGATGACTTCGGCGGGCGCATAGGGCCAGCCGATATTGATGTGCGTCTTCCTGCTCACGCGGATGGTCAGCTTGCGCAGGTTGCCAGCGGTGAGACCGCGCGCGCGCAAGGCGAGAACACCGTCGATGGTGGTGTGCGCACTGGCGCAGGCGGCATAGGCCTTGAGCCCGACGCGCGCGCTCTCCCAGCGTTCACCGAGTCCGTCCAGCATCGTCGCGGCATCGAACTGTCCGTGCAGCGTCGAGAGAAAGCCGCCGAACGGCGCCTCCAGCGCGTCGAGGCTGCCGGTGAAGCCACGCTCGGCGAGCGCGCCGGCAATGACGCCGCTCTGCGCCGCGCGACCGGCATGGAAGCGCTTGGTCATGGCGCCGAGCCGCGCGGCATAGAGCCCCGCTGCCTGCGTCGCGCCGATGCCGAGCGCATGCGCGCTCCTGCTCGCGTCGAGCCGCAGGATCGAGGCAGCGGCCGCCGCAGCGCCGACCGCGCCAGCAGTGCCCGTGACGTGATAGCCGCTGGTCGAATGGCTCACGCCGGCGCAGACGCCGACGCGCAGCCCGATCTCGTAACCGGCCGCGAGCGCGGTCAGGAATTCCGCGCCGCTGCGGCCGTGCGCCTGCGCAAGCGCCAGTGCCGGCGGCAACGCCACCGCGCCGGGATGCAGCGAAGACGCCACATGCGCGTCGTCGATCTCGAAGCCGTGGATGGCAGTGCCGTTGGCAAGCGCCGCATCGGATGGACTCGCGGCCTCGCTCCGGCCGAATAGCGATGCAGGGCCGCCGCCGCTCATGCTCACGGCGACGTCGGCGGCGATCTTCCCCCATGGCTGCGCGGCGCCAAAAAGCCCGCAGCCGATGCTGTCGAGCAAGCAGAGCTTGAGATGATCGCGTACCGCCTCGGGAATTGCCGTGAGCCGCAGCTCCGCCACCCAGCGCCCGAGCGCGGGGGTGACGGCAGCGGTGGCGGGCTTCGTATCCATCACACCTGCACCGTTTCCGTCAGCAGCGTGAGCGCATCGAGCGCGCGTTCGTCGACGGTGATGCCGAGCCCCGGCCCGCTCGGCGGCGCGACGTGACCGTCCTTGATGACGAAATCGGCCTGCGGCACCAGCGGATCGGGACCAATGACGCCGAGGCCGAAGATGAATTCGCCGGCCGGCATGACATGCGCGGCGGGACGGCTGGCGTAGAAATGCGCGCCGGCCGCCGCCTCGAGCTGCGAGAGCACAGCGAGCCCGCCGCAATTGATCTTCAAGTTAGCCGCCTCGGCGATGGCGGCGATCTTGCGCGCCGGCGTGATGCCGCCGTGCTTGTAGAGCTTGATGCAAAGCACGTCCGCGGCCTGCGCGGCCACGATGGCATGCGCGTCCGCAATCGACATGCAGGCCTCGTCGGCCATCAGCGGCACGCCCTGCGCCGCGCGGCGGATCGCCGCCATGCCGGCGAGATCGTTCCGCTTCACCGGCTGCTCGAGATAGTCGACGCGATGATCCGCAAGCGCGCGCAGCACCTGCAGCGTCTCGGGCACGCTCCAGCCGGTGTTGGCATCCATGCCGATGGTGAAATCCGACCCGAGCGCCTCGCGCACGGCAATAAAATTCTTCACGTCCTCGTGCCAACCGGCCTTGTGGCCGGCCTTGAGACAGACGACGCGGATGCCGAAGGTGTCGCGCGCTCGTTGCGCGTCGGCGACCATCTGTTGCGGCTCGGCCATGCTGATCGACCATTCGAGCGGAACGCGCGGCTGCGCGAGCCCACCGATGAGATTGTACACCGGCTGACCGAGCGCCTTGCCCATGGCGTCATAGAGCGCGGCATCGAGCGCGGCGCGTGCCATGAAGTTTCCGGGCGCCCGCGCATCGAATAGTCCGTGGATCGTCTCGACATCGAAGATGCGCTGGCCGATGAGCTTGCCTCCCCACAGCTCCTTGATCGCGGAGATCATGGTCGCATAGGTGTCGGGCATCGCATGATGCGGCGCCAGCGGCCGGATCTGGCCATAGCCAACGACGCCTTCGGCGAAGATCTTCACCAGCACCGGCTTGCCGATGAGCGTCCCTGGCGCGCCGGTGTCATAGCTGCCCGTCGAGCGCTGGCGCTGCAGGCGCGTGGTCAGATCGGTGACACGGATCTCGATGCGTTCGATGCGCATGCGTTTGTCTAGTGCTTGCCGAAATAGCGTTCTTCAAGTGCCTGCTGCTTCGCCGCGCCCTCGCCGTCCTCACCGAGCGCCGGCTGGAAATACGGCTTGTCCTTGCGCCGCGCGGCGAAATCCTCCCAGGCGGCGATGCCGCGTTTATCGAAGTCCTGCATGAAATCCGAGAGCGCCGCCCAGACCACGTGATGCGTGAAACTCGGCAGCCAGGCGATGTTGACGCCGAGCGCGAGATGCTCCTCGAGCGACAGATAGCGCGGCAGCTTGCCCTTCATGAAGGAGAGTGGCCCTTTGACGAGGGCACGGGCGCGCTTGATCTCCTCGACCGAATGCGGCGCCTCGAGCTGCACCCAATCGACGCCAGCCTCCTCCCGGTAGGCTTTGAGCCGCGTGAGCGCATCGTCGATGCCGCCGTTCTCGGCGTCGCGCGCATAGCACTGCGCCATGATGACGAAATCCGGATCGAGCTCGTTCTTCATGTCGACCGCGGCGCGGTAGCGCGCGATCGCCTGCTCGCGCGGCACCACGGTGATGCCGGCGTCCTGCGTGCGGCGCTTGCCTTCGATCGGCTGGTCGTCAATCCGTACGCCAGCGATGCCGGCGCGGATACACTCCTTCACCATGCGCCGCACCGCCATGATGCCGCCGTGGCCGGTGTCGCCGTCCATGATGACCGGGAACTTGACCGCCTGCGCGATCCAGCCGGCGACGGTGACGCATTCGAGCATGGTGAGCGTGCCGACATCGGCAAGCCCCGTATAGGCGCCGACCACCCCGCCGGTGCCGACAAAGCCGACCTCGCAGCCGGCCTTCTCCATGACGCGCGCGCAGGCGGCGTTCGGCGGATGCATCACCGCGAGCACGCGGTCGGTCCGCCGAATGAGACTTTGCAGGCGCGCGGAAGCGCTCGGTTCGTTCGGGGCCATGGACGCTCGCAGTGCGGTTCGGTGACGAAGGGGCGCGCAATTGACGCGCCAATCAACACGATCTACGGTGCCTTGACAATGAAATCGCATTCCATCTGATGGAATGTCGAGCAACGAGAGTGGCCCCTTGCTCGCAGCGCCGGCCGCGGCCGCACCCAGCAATGTTTCCTGCGCACCGTTCGTGATCGAAGCGAGCGGCGTCAGCCATGCCTATGAAGGGCAGACCGGATGGGTGCACGCGCTGGAGAATTTCGAGATCAAGATCGCGCGCAACGAATTCCTCTGCCTGCTCGGTCCATCCGGCTGCGGCAAGAGCTCGTTCCTGCGCATGGTCACCGGCTTGATGAAGCCGCTCGAAGGCGAGATCAAGCTCAACGGCACGCGCATCGAGAAACCCGGGCTCGATCGCGGCATCGTGTTCCAGGAGCCGGCCTTGTTTCCCTGGCTCACGGCGCTGCGCAATGTCGCCTTCGGGCTGGAAATGTCCGGCATGGACCGCGAGGCGGTGGACGAGCGCGCCGCCGAGGTGCTGCGCATCGTCGGACTCGAGAGCGCGATGCATCTTTATCCGTATCAGCTCTCCGGCGGCATGCGGCATCGCGTGGCGGTGGCGCGCGCCTGGGCGTTGCCCGATGCATCACTGCTGCTGATGGACGAGCCATTCTCGGCGATCGACGCCGTGAACCGCATGACGCTGCAGAAATATCTGGTCGACGCCTGGCTCGCCGAGCCGCGCACAGTGATCTATGTGACGCACGATATCGACGAGGCGGTCTATCTCGCCGACCGCATCGCGATCATGACGCCCTCGCCCGGACGCGTCGGCTCGACGGTGCAAGTCGATCTCGAACGACCGCGCGACCGTAATTCCGACGCAGCAACAAAGCTGCGCGCCGAGCTCACCGGAACCATGCATCGGCTCGGGAAACATTGAGCGAAAGAAGAAACGGCACGATCGAAGCGGGGCGACGCGAAACGATCAGGGAGGACGCATCGATGATGAGAATGAACCGCAGGCAGCTCCTGCTCTCCGCCTCGGCGCTGATCGCGGCGCCTGCGGTCGTGCGCGCCGCGGGCCCCGACACCGTGCGCTTCGGCGTGCTGCATCCGAACCTCACCACGGTGATCCACGAGATCGCCAAGCGCACCGGCGCCTATGAGCGGCATGACCTCAAAGTCGTAGAGACGCGGTTCAAGTCCGGGCAGACGGTCGAGGGCGTCGAGCAGCTGTGGCGCGGCAATCTCGAGTTCTACATGGGCGGCGCGCCGGAAGTGCCGCGGCTCAATTCGCGACTGATCGAAGCCGGATCGCCGGCGCCACTCGCCGTGGTCAGCGGCGCCAATCCAGGCCACACCAGTCTCGTCCTTTCCAACAAGCTGCAGCCGAAGTCGATCGACGACATTCTGGAGCAGCATCTCAAGATCGGCGTATCCTCGCTTTCTTCCGTGCATCTCGCTTTCTTCCGCGGCTATCTGCGCGCGGAAAAGCAGCGCGAGATCAACGCCATCGCCTGGCGCTTCCTTCCCGTCCAGGGCAGCAACATGGTGCCGGCGCTGCTCAGCGGGCAAATCGACGGCTTCCTGCATTCGGAGCCGACGACGACGCTCGCGATCGTCAACAAGGCTGGCCATCTGTTCATGCAGGCCGCACACGGCGACATGGGGCCGAACCCGCCGCCGGCGACTCTCATGAGCTCGCGGCGCGACTACATGAAGAGCAGCAACGAGGTGGCCAAGCGCTTCATGCTGGCGATCTTCGATGCCAATGCCGCTTACGCGAAGGATCCGGCGGCGATGGCGCCGTTGGTCGCGGAGTGGAGCGGCCAGGACGAAGCGATCGTGCGCGAGGCGCAGGAGCGCATGAACCCGACCACCAGCCTCACCCACGCGCAGGCGCAGAAGTGGTGGGACTTCATCGGCACGGCCATGGTCGAGCGCGGCGAACTGAGCTCGAAGCTCAAGCCATTCCCCGACCTGTTCGATCTTTCGCTGCAGCCGCTAAAGGCATGACCACGGGCGCATGATGATGGACGCGCGGCGGACGGACATCGAGCAAGCGCAGGATGCCGCGGAGGTTGATCCCGGCACCCACGAGAAGCTGTCGGCGTTTGCGCGCCAGCGTCGCCGCAAAGACCGCATCCGCAAGCTCACGCGCGGCGCCATCGGCATCGCCGTGCTGCTGGTCCTCTGGCACGTGATGTCGGTCGCCTACAATCTGCAGCAGATCTTGCCCACTCCCCTCGCCGTCGCCCGCAACATCATTCATACACTCACGCTCAACTACGACCAGCGCTGGCTCTACGGCCCGAACATCTATGAACATCTTGCCGCGAGCTTCGTGCGCGCCATTACCGGCTTCGCTGTCGCCGCGGTGATCGCGATCCCGCTCGGGCTCCTGGTCGGCCGCGTGCGCGCCGTGCGTGAATTCGTCGATCCGGTGATCCGCTCGCTCTACCCGATCCCCGGCATCGCCTGGATCCCGATGGCGATCCTGTGGTTCGGGCTCGGCAACACCGCGGTGATCTTCGTCGTGTTCATCGCCGAGTTCTTCCCGCTTTATTTCAACACCGAGACCGGCGCGCGCACGATCAATCCGATCCTGGTCGATGCCGGGCGCTGCTTCGGCGCGACCCGTTTCACGCTGTTCCGCCGCGTGATCCTGCCGGCCTCGATCCCCTTCATCATCACCGGTATGCGCATCGCGCTTGGCGGCGCCTGGCGCATGATCGTTGCCGGCGAAATGCTCGCGTCGGAGACCGGCATCGGCTCGGTGCTCATGGAGTCGCGGTTCCAGTTCCGCGCCACCGACCTGATGATGGCGATGATCCTCATCAGCATCGTCGGCTACGCCACCGAGCGGCTGATCGTCGGCACGCTGGAGAAGAAGACCACGGAAAAGTGGGAAGTGAAGGTCCTCTAGATCATGCACGCGCTGTCCAAGATCATCGCCCGTCACGCCGAGCGCAAAAGCGTCGAGGTCGGCGAGATCGTCAACGTCGTTCCCGATGTGGTGATGCTCAACGACCGCGGCGCTGCGCGCGCCGCCGATCTCCTGAAGAAAATGGGCGGCGAGCGCGTGTTCGATCCGGCACGCGTGGTCGTGGTCTTCGACCATCATTATCCGCCGATCCGCCAGCAGGATTCGGTGGCGCAGAAGGCGACGCGCGACTGGATCAAGGAACAGGGCATCACCCGTTTCCATCCCGGCGAAGGCATCGGCCACGTGCTGTTTCCAGAGAAGGGCTATTCGTTTCCCGGCGCGCTCGTCTTCGGCACCGACTCGCACACCGTCACCAACAGCGCGCTCGGCTGCCTCGCCACCGGCATGGGGCACTCCGACATCGCCTCCTATCTGGCGCTCGGCTACAACTGGCTGAAAGTGCCGGAGGTGATCCGCTTCGATCTCGTCGGCGACTTCAAGCCGGGCGTCTATGCCAAGGACATCGCGCTGCGCATCGCGCAGCTCTACGGCGAGGATGCCACGCCCTATCTCGGCGTCGAGTTCGCCGGTCCGCTCACCGCGAAGCTGCCGATGAGCGAGCGCCTCGTCCTCTGCAACATGGTGATCGATTTCGGCGCCAAGACCGGATACATCCAGCCCGACGAGACCACCGCGCGGTGGATGAGCGAGCATGCGCCGCAGCTGGGCTGGAGCGCGGAGACGACCGACAGCGATGCCGACTACGGGCGCATCGTCGAGCTCGACGTCTCCGCGATCGAGCCGCTGGTCGCGGTGCCACACGACCTCTCCACCATCAAGAGCGCGGCGGACCTCAGTGGTGTGCGCGTCGATGAAGCGATCTTCGGCACCTGCACCGGCGGGCGCATCGACGACTTCCGCGTCGCGGCCGCGATCATGAAGGGCAAGAAGATCGCGCCGCACACGCGCATGATGATCAATCCTGGCTCGCGCGAGACCTACAAGCAGGCGATGCGCGAAGGGCTGATCGAGATCATGGTCGAGGCTGGCGCCACCATCGGCGTCCCCGGCTGCGGGCCTTGCTCGGGCTGCCACCAGGGCATGCTGGCGCCGGCGGAAAACGCCATCACCAATGCCAGCCGCAATTTCCGCGGCCGTTTCGGCAGCCCGGAATCGAACGCTTATGTCGCATCCTCGGCCACCGTCGCGGCCTCGGCAATCGCCGGGCACATCGTGCCAGCGTCGGCGCTGACCAAGCATTGAGGGCGCCATGCAGTTCAAAGGCAGAGCCTGGACGTTCGGCCGCAACGTCAACACCGACCTCATCTATCCGAAGATGTGGTTTCGTCCGAGCTATCAACCTGGCGAGATGGCAAGCCATCTGATGGTCGGCATCGACGAAAGTTTTCCAGGCAAGGTTCAATGCGGCGACATCATCGTCGGCGGACAGAACTTCGGCTGCGGCTCGAGCCGCGAGGAAGCCGCCGCAGCGATGAAGGAAGCCGGCATTGCCGCCGTGGTGGCGCCAAGCTTCGGGCGGCTGTTCACGCGCAACTGCATCAATGTTGGGCTGCCGATCATCACCTCGCCCGGCATCGATGAGCAGGTACGTGAGGGCGACGAGCTCTCGATCGACCTGGAGAAGGGCCAGTTGCGCAATCTGCGCTCGGGCTACGAGACGCGGCTGCCGCCGATGGCGCCGGAATCGCTCAAGCTGATCCAGGACGGCGGCATTGCCAATTATACGCGCCGCGTGCTCGAGGAGCGCCGCAAGGCCAAGGCCGCGGGTGGCTGAGCGCATGCGGTCTCTCAATTTGATTGTCGCTATTGGGATGCTTGCTTGCGCGACACCGCACGCGCGCGCCGAGACTTATCCCGACACGCACCGACACATCACGCTGATCGTGCCGTTCTCCGCCGGCGGCTCCAATGACATTCTCGGCCGCGCGGTCGCGCAGAAGCTCGGCGAAGCCTGGAAGCTCCCCGTCGTGGTGGAGAACCAGGTCGGTGCCAGCGGCGCGATCGGCGCCGCGCGTGCGGCCCGCTCCGCGCCCGACGGCTACACGCTGCTCATTCTCTCCTCGACCTACACCATCAATTCCGCGGTGATGGCGCGGCTGCCTTATAATCCGCGCACCAGCTTTGCGCCGGTCGCCATGCTCGGCAAAGGCCCGATGATGCTGGCGGTGCGCAAGGACCTGCCGGCAAAGAATGCGCAGGAGCTGCTCGCGCTCGCCCGTGCCAAGCCAGGGACGCTCAACTACGGCTCCGCCGGCGTCGGCAGCGTCAATCACATGTCGATGGAGCTTTTGAAGAGCCTCGCCGGTCTCGACATCAAGCACGTACCCTATCGCGCGGGCAACGAAGCGGTGAACGACCTGATCGGCGGCCATCTCGACATGTTCGTCGGCAGCCTGCCGCAGATGTACGCCATGGTGCGCGGCGACCAGGCGACCGGCATCGCGGTGACCGGGCCGCAGCGCTCGCCGCTGGCGCCGGAATTCCCGACACTCATAGAGGCCGGCGTCAAAGGCTACACGCTCGAGCAGTGGTGGGGCATCGTGGCGCCGGCGGGCACGCCGCGCGACATCGTCGACAAGCTCAATGCCGAGCTCAACCGCATCATGGCCTCGCAGGACATCAAGAAATTCATGGCCAATGAGGGCGCCGAGCCTGTGTCGTCGACGCCGGAAGCCTTCGGCACGCACATCATCAACGAGCTCGACCGCTGGACCGCGCTGGTCGAGAAGGCCGGATTGAAGGTGCAGTGACGGTCAGTGCTTGCCGAGCGCGAAACCGCCGGCTTCGCGGCCGGCGATGCGGCCGAACACCGAGCCCGCCATCAGTCCGGCGCTGCCCGGGTAGTTGAAATAGAACAGGCCGCCGACGAGCTCGCCCGCGGCATAGAGGCCGGGGATCGGCACGTCCTCGATGTCGAGAACGTGGCAGGACGGATCGATCTTCAAGCCGCCGAAGGTGAAGGTGATGCCGCAGCCGACCGAATAGGCCTCGAACGGCCCCTTCTCCATGGTGTTCGCCCAGTTCGACTTGTTGATCGCAAGGCCGACGGTCGCCTTGCCGTCCTTGACGTTGGGATCGAACTTCACGTCACGTTTCACCGCGGCGTTGTAATCGGTCATTTCCTTGAGGAAGCCGGCGGGATTGACGTCCTGCATCTTCGCCACGAGTTCTTCCAGCGTGTCGGCGCGAACCTTGGTGGCGCCGCGCATCTTGTACTCGTCGCGGAGCAGATGCAGCACCTGACTGTCGAACACCTGCCAGGCATAGCTGCCAGGCTGCGCCAGCACGACGCGTCCGTATTTGGCGTAGGTGTAGTTGCGAAAGTCGGCTCCCTCGTCGACGAAGCGCTCGCCATTGGCGTTGACCATCACGCCGAACGGATAGCTATGGCGGTATCCGGCGCTGTGCTGGCCGTCGACGTCGCCGTAGTCGTGCGCATAGCGTTCCCAGGCGACCGCGTGACAACCCGACCACTGACCATAGGACTGCGCACCGATGGCGAGCGCCATCTCGATGCCGTCGCCGGTGTTGTAACGGGTGCCGCGCACCTTCGCCATGTCCCAGCCGGGGCCGAGATAGCGCGAGCGCCATTCGCGGTTGGCCTCGAAGCCGCCGCAGGCGAGCACGATGCTGCGCGCGCGGATGATCTCCTCGACGCCATCGATAAGGACGCGCACGCCTTCGACACCGTCGCGGCCGCGCACGATGCCGCGCGCCCGCGCGCCATAACGCACGCGCACGCCGTGCTTGGCCGCCGCCTTGTATTCGGATTCGACGAGCCCGGCGCCGCCGCCATTGGCATAAATCACCACGCCTCCGAAGAACTTGAAGCGGCCCTCGTGATTGAAGGCCTGGCGACCGTAGTTCGGCAGGAACTTGACGCCACGGCCCATCAGCCAATGCACCGTGTCGGTGCTGCTGGTCACCAGCGTCTCGGCCAAATCCGGATCGATGTAGTACTGGGTGATGCGGCCGAGATCGTCGAGATAGGTCTCGGCACTGTATTCGCCGAAGTCGGTGCGGGCGATGTCGGCCTCGCTGAGATCAGGCACGACGCGTTTGATGTCCTGTGCCCCGTGATGGACCATGCGGAAACCGCCGCCGGTGAAGCGTGAATTGCCGCCGCGCTTCTCTTCCGGCGCCCGCTCGAGCAATGCGACCGCCGCCTCCTGCTCCGCGGCGGCGAGCGCCGCGCACAGCGCCGCGTTGCCTCCGCCGATCACGACGACGTCGAACTGCTCGTTGTCCATCAGGCGTTTCCTCGTTTATTCCATTGAATGGAACGTCATTTCATTGCGCTATATTCGAGTAGACGTTGAGGTGCGCGCTGTCAACGCGACGGGGCCGCGAACCGCGCGACACTGCCGCGCGTTTCAACGGCCGCCATCGGCCAGGGCATGAAGGACGAGAAGCGCCGGCGCGCGGAGCGCCGGCAGGACGATTGAGCAGCTAGCGCATAGCCGACCTGGAGCCGTGCGGATCGACGATCACATAGCCGTTGATCGAACGCACATGCTGTCGGGTCAGGCCGCCGCCGGAATTGCCGTCGTGCACGAGCCAGTCGCTGCCGTCGACCTGGCTGATCAGCACCATTACATGGCCGCCACGCGCGGCCGCCATGCCGGGCGCCGGCATGGTGCGCGGGAAATACCGGATCCAGTTGGCAGCGAGATTGAGCTCCGGACGGATTTGGCCGAACAGATAGCGCGAGGCCTCACAGCCGCAGAAGGCGTGGGGACAACCGGCGGGGCGTCCGCCAATGACCTCGGAGTTGCCGTCCGCGACGAGCGTGCGGGTTCGGGTCGCGCGAGCCATTTCGGAGCCGGCGACGGAATAGTCAACGCGTGCAACGTCGCTCTGTGCGACGCGGCTCGCAGTTGCGTAGTCGGAGCAACCGCGGTTGTCGCAGGTGATGGTCGGCTGAGCTTGCACGCGTTGATGTGCGCGTGCCGTCGCGCGGCGGATTTTCGCGCTTCGGCTCTCAGACCGCGCGCCGTAGCTCGGCGTCATTTCGTAGCTTGCCGGGCGATCGGAGCAGCCGCGGTCATCGCAGGAGATGATCGCCTGCTGACGAACGTGACGCGTCTTGGCGTCGACGGCGGTGGAAACAATGCTTGCGATAATGGCAAGCAGCACAATCACAGAGTTTTTAAACAACGCGTGTCTCACAGATGAGGAGCGGCCTGTCACCGCGGGAAAGGTGAACCCCCTAGAACCGTGTTTTTGTTGATGGGTGCCGCTTAACCCGTCGCGCTCGGCATGGCGAGGCGAGGCTTGCGTTAAGCTGACTCAGTAAGGTTAAAGGCTGGGTGCCGGGTTAATTCGACGCGCGTAACTCAATGGCCGCCGCGTTCCGCCCAGGGCATCACCAGCCGCTCGGCGACGACCACCGCGGCGAACAGCACGATGCCGAGCGCGCTCAGCCAAATCAACGCCGCCCAGGCGAGCGGACTGTCGAGCTGCGAGTTGGCGGTGAGCAGCAGATTGCCGAGGCCGTTGAGCGAGCCGACGAACTCGCCGATCACCGCGCCGATGACCGCGAGCGTCACCGCCACCTTGGCGCCGGCGAAGACGAAAGGGAGCGCCGCCGGGAACTGGACCTTGAAGAACACCTGCGCGCGTGACGCGCGCAGCGAGCGTGCGAGCTCGAGGAGCCCCGATGGCGTCGCGCGCATGCCGGCCGCGGTGTCGACGACAATGGGGAAGAAGGCGACGAGGAAGGCGATGACGAGCTTCGACTGCAGGCCGAGACCGAACCAGACGAGGATGATCGGCGCCACTGCCACCTTCGGCACCGACTGCGTGGCGATGAGGATCGGATAAAGCGTGAGGTTGAGGATGCGCGAGTTGGCGACCGCGACGGCGACGGGAATGCCGATGACCACCGCAAGCGCAAACCCGAGCAGACTTTCCAAGAAAGTCGGCCAGGTCTCGCGCAGGAGAATGCTCCAATTGGCGATCGAGGCGTGCAGGATATCGAGCGGCCCCGGGAGCACGATGCGGCTGATGCCGAAGGCCGTCACGTAGACATGCCAGGCGAACAGAATGGCGCCGACACCGATCAGGGGATAAAGTGCGGTGTGCAGGTCGCGCGGCTTCATCGCGTGACCCCCAAAGCGCGGCCGGCGCGATGCTCCAGCGCGGTGAAGTCGGACGAGTAGCGGACTTCCGCCGAGCGCGGATAAGGCAGCTCAACCTGGATAAAATCGGCGATCACCGCCGGGCGCTTGCTGAACACCACGACCGCGTCGGAGATGTAGACCGCCTCGCTGATGCTGTGGGTGACGAACATCACCGTGGCGCCGGTCTTGCCGCGAATGTCGAGCAAGAGGTCCTGCATCTCCATGCGGGTGAGCTCGTCGAGCGCGCCGAACGGCTCGTCCATGAGCAGCAATTTCGGCTCGTGTATCAGGGCGCGGCAGAGCGCGACGCGCTGCTGCATGCCGCCGGAAAGCTCGCCCGGATAGGCGCGCTCGAAGCCGGAAAGGCCCACGGAACCGAGCAGCGCCGTCGCGCGCTCGACCGCTGCGGCGTTGCGCCGGCGCAGGATTTCCATGGGGAACAGCACATTGTCGATGACCGTGCGCCACGGCATCAGGTTGGCCTGCTGGAAGACGACGCCGAAATCCGGATGCGGCTCGGTGACGTCGCGGCCGTTGATCTGCACCGTGCCGCTGGTTGCGGCGATCAAACCGGCAACGATCTTGAGAAACGTGGTCTTGCCGCAACCGCTGGGGCCAAGCAGCGCCACCAGCTGGCCTTTGGCAAGATCGAAGCTGATGGTGTCGATGGCGACAAGCCGATCGGCGTTGGCGCGCGCGAAGGACTGATGCACGTCCTTGAAGTGCCCGAACGGGACGGGCGCGGCGGCGCCCCGCCCCTCTATGCGCGCGGCGGCGGAAATCGGGACGCCTCAGGGCTTGATCGGCGGCGACGGCAGGAAGCCCGACGCATAGACATCGGCCGCCTTCGGCGGCGTGCCGGTAACGCCGACATATTTGACGACGAAATCGGTCGTCTTCTGCATGCCCGCCGCATCGAACCAGCCGAGCCCGTTGGCTTTCACCTGCGGCGTCACCGCGAGATCGTGGACGACATTGATCTCGGAGACGATGACGTCCGGCTTGAGGCTCGGCACATATTTGAGTTGATCGGCCGCCGCCTTATCCGGGTTCGCCAGGGCGAACTGCCAGCCCTTGAGCGCGGCGCGCACGAAGCGCTTGAGCACGTCGCCGTTGTTGGCGATGTAATCGTCCGTCGCGGCAATGCCGTTGCCGTAGAGCTCGAGGCCGTGGTCGGCAAGCAGCAGGGTGCGCAGCTCGGCGCTTTCTGCTTTGGCACCGGCGGCAAGGCCCGGCTTGGACATCACGAAGAATTCGATCGCCGGGATTTTTCCGGAGAGCAGCGTCGTCGCCCGCGCCGGGGGCGCCACATTGCTGATGGTGAGCTTCGAGGGATCGAGGCCCTGCTGCGCCATGAAGCCCTGGATGACTTTCGGCGTGAAGCTCCCTGCCCCGCTGCCGAGATTGAGGCCTTCGAGCTGCTTCGGCTCGGTGACGTTGGCACCGGTGCTCAGGCTGAAGATCGCGTAAGGCGCCTTCTCATAATTCACCGCGACCATTTTCAGCTTGGAGCCATTGGCGCGGGCGATCACCACGCTCGGCACATCGACGAAGGCGATGTTGGCGGTGCCGGATTCGACCGCCTGGATGGTCTGCGCAGTGCCCTGCGAGGGAATGATGCTGACGTCGAGCCCTTCGGCCCTGAAATAGCCTTCGGCGAGCGCCGCGTACCAGGGTGCGTGACGGCCGAGCGGGATGAAGTCGAGGGAAAACACGACTTTGGTCGGTGCCGGCGCTTGCGCGGATGCCGCAAGCGGCAAGGCGCCGAGCAGTGCGGCGGAGCACGACAATGCCAGCAGGAAACGGCGGCGCGCGGTCATCGGCCTTCCCCCATGATGTTCGAGCGTTTCGCGCATCGTGCCACCAACGAATTTGCAGCGTCAATGGATTTTCGAAAATTTATTTGCTTGTCGGAAATCCTTGGGCTATCGGTCGCAGCAGTGCCGACCGTTCGCCTGTGAGGTTCCAGTGCCGGCTATCCCCGCGCCTTCCGATCAAGCGCAGACGCTCAACGCCTCGGTGCTGGCGCTGATGCGCGCCGACATCATCGCCTGCCGCCTCATCCCCAATGAGCGACTGCGCTTCGAGACCCTGCGCGAGCGCTACGGCATGGGTACGAGTCCGATCCGCGAGGCGCTGATGCGGCTCGAGGCGGAAGGCCTGGTCGAGCTCGAGCACAACAAGGGTTTCCGGGTCTCCGAGGTCTCGCAGGAAAATCTCGCCGACCTGATGCGCACGCGCATCGAGATCGAAAGCGTGGCGCTGCGCTGGTCGCTCGAGAAAGGCGGCGTCGACTGGGAGGCGAACCTGCTTTCCGCATTTCACCGGCTGTCCCGGCAAGGCAAGATCGATCCGGCGGCGCCGGGTGCGATCAGCGAGGACTGGTGGAAGGCGCACGCGGACTTCCACGCCGCGCTTGCCGCCGGCTGCGGCGCACCGACGCTGCTCACCATCCGCGCGCGGCTGTTCGAGCAGGCGGACCGCTATGTGGCACTGTCGATCATGTCGAAAGGACCGCTGCGCGACGATGTCGGCGAACACAAGCAGCTGATGCGCGCGGCGCTCAACCGCGACATCGAGCGCACGATTGAGCTCAACCGTGCGCACATCGCGCGCACGCTGGAGAAAGTTTCCGCTTCGCTCGCCGACGGGCAAAAGGCGGCGCAGGCGCGCCGCAAGAAATCGGCGAGGTGAGTGTGAGCGCGGAGCGCCCGCAGCCCCTCTCCGCGGAGCGCCTGAGCGCATTCGTCGCCGCACTGTTCGCTGCCTGCGGCGTGCCGGCGGACGCGGCGAAGCGCGTTGCGGAGGGTCTCGTGTCCGCCGACCTCGATGGCCTGCATTCGCACGGCGTGATGCTCGCCGACATGTATATCGAGCGCCTGCGCAAGGGCTCGGTGTCGACGGCGACCGCGGCGACCATCGTCTCCGAACGCCAGGGCGCCGTTGTGCTCGACGCTGGCCATGCGCTCGGGCAACTCACCGGACAACAGGCGATGGCGATCGCCATCGAGAAGGCGCGCGAATTCGCCGCGGGCATCGTGCCCGTGCGCCACGGCTTCCATTTCGGCGCCGCCGGAAAATATGCGCAGCAGGCAGCGGAAGCCGGCTGCATCGGCATCGCGCTCTGCAACACGCGGCCGCTGATGCCGGCACCGGGCGGCGCCGAGCGCGTCGTCGGCAACAATCCCCTCGCCATCGCCGTGCCAGCCGCCGGCGACATTCCCATCGTGCTCGACATGGCGACCAGCGAAGCCGCCATGGGCAAGATCCGCATGGCGGAGAAGGCCGATGCCGCAATCCCGGCAACCTGGGCGGTGACCGCGCGCGGCGAGCCGACCATCAATGCCAAGGAAGCGATCGCCGGCATGCTGCTGCCGACGGGCGGCGCCAAGGGTTTCGGGCTGTCGTTCCTGATCGATCTTCTCTGCGGCCTTCTCTCGCAGGGCGCCTTCGGCGCTGCGGTGCGCCCGCTCTATGGCGATCTCAGCGTGCCCTATGACTGCTCGCATCTGTTCATCGCCATCGACGTCGCGCATTTCTGCGACCTCGCCTGGTTCAAAAAGGAGGCCGCAGCCGCGGCCGAGCGCATCCGCAGCGGCCTGCGCGCTCCCGCCGTGACGCAGCTGATGACACCGGGCGAGCCGGAATGGCGCACGCGGCAGCGCTCCGCCGGCGAGGTGCGGCTCGACGCGCCGGTGATCGCCATGCTCAAGCGCTACGCCAAAGAACTCAGCGTCGATGCCGCATTCCTCGACGAGCCGCGCAAGGAAAAACGTCATGCCTAAAGTGCAGATTGCGAGCCCCAAGCTACGGCAGCCGAACGGCGTGTTCTCCCATGCCACCGCCATCGAGGCGACGGGACGCTTCGTCTTCATCTCCGGCATGACCGCGCGGCGGGCGGACGGCAGCATTGCCGGCATCGGCGATATCACCGAGCAAACGAAACAGGTGTGCGAGAACATCAAGGCCGCCGTCGAAGCCGCGGGCGGCAGCATGGACGACATCTGCCGCGTCGACGTCTATGTACGCAACATGGAGCACTTCGAAGCGATCCACAAAGTGCGCGCGCAATATTTCAAGCCGCCGCTCCCTGCCTCCACCATGGTCGAGATCAACAAGATGACCTCGCCCGACTACCTGATCGAGATCAACGCCATCGCCGTGTTGCCAGCGAAATAGGGGGCGCGCGCATGGACGACAAATACGGGCTCAAAGCCGCCGCCGAGCGCGGCATCAAGCTCGGGCCAGTCGGCACCGCGCTGCTGCTCGAGAACGACCACATCCGCATGTGGGAGGTGAAGCTCGAGCCCGGCGAGACGATCCCGTTCCACATCCACTATCATCCGTACCTCGTGGTCTCGCTCGGTGGCGGCGAGAACGAGATCGAGGTGATCACGGGGCAGAAGATCCCGACCAACGAGCCACTCGGCCACACCGTCTTCATCAATGAGATGCGTCCGGTGCATCGGCTGACCAACAAATCGAGCGTCACCTATCTGTCGCGGTTGATCGAGATGAAATCGGTGACCTGGAGCACATGAAGGCGAGCGTATGAGCGATGCGCACGCACTCGGCGGCTGGGACGTCCATACCCACGTCATTCCGCCGGCGGTGATCGCTGCCGCGCAGGCCGGCCGCTACGGCATGCGTGCGGCCCCGCCGACGCTGCACATCTGCGCCCACGGCGTGCCGCTGCACCCTTTGTCGGAGATCGACAAGCTCGTGGCGCGGGTGGTGAGCGACGGGCTCGACGGCGCGGTCGTCTCGGTACCGCCACCCCTGTTCCGGCCCGATCTCGCTGCGGCCGATCACGCGGACTATGCCCGGCTCGTCAATGACAGCCTGCTCGAGGCCTGCAAGCGGCATCACCCGCAGCTGCGGCCGTTCGCCTATCTGCCGATCGAGAATCCAGAGCTAGCCCTACGCGTGGCGGAACAGCTCGGTCGGGATTGGGCGGGCACGGTCGCTGGCACCGAGCTCGGTGCCCTCTCCTACGCGTCAACGCGGTACGACCCGCTGTGGAAAGTCTTGAGCGACGCGAAGCTGCCGCTGTTCATCCATCCCGGCTCGACGCCGGATGCGCGGCTCGATGCATTCTATCTGAACAATCTCCTCGGCAATCCGGTCGAGACGACGATTGCCGCCGCGAACTTGATTTTCGCAGGCGTCATGCAGCGCTTCCCGGGCCTCAACGTGATCCTCGCGCATGGCGGTGGCTGCGTCGCCGCGCTTTGCGGCCGCTGGCAACAGGGCGCCGCCACCAAGCGCCCAGGCATTCCGCCGCTCCAAATGCAGCCGCGTGAGGCGGTGCGCCGTTTCTATGTCGATAGCCTGGTGCATTCGGCCGCGTTCCTCGACGCCATCATCGCGGTGATCGGCGACGACCGCATTCTGCTTGGCAGCGACTGGCCGTTTCCCATGGGCGCGCCGTCGGCGGAGCACGATCTCGGGGCGCTTCCGCGCGCGCTACAACAGAAGATCCGCAAGACCAATGCCGAGGCCGCCTTCGGCGGCCGGCTCAACGCCTGACATCGCAGAAGGGGCTTCCATGACCAACCTTCCCGCCGGCGCTCCCAGTCTCGAGGAAATCCTCATCCAGTCGGAAAAAATGCCATGGCGCGAGAAATCGCTCAAAGGCATCCACGAGAAGATGCTGTGGCGCAACGAAGAGACCGGTGCCTCGATCGCGCTGATCAAGTTCGACAAAGGCGCCGGCATTCCGCAGCCGCATCTGCACGCCGCCAATCAATTCATGTTCTGCCTCAAGGGCAAATATGAATACACCGCTACCAAGACCGTGCTCACCGCCGGCTGCTTCTACTGCAATCCCAAAGGCAATGTGCATGGGCCGGCGATCGCGCACGAAGAGACCGTGGTGCTCGAGATCTATGACGGTCCGCATTATCCGCAGAAGCCGTCCTGGTACACCGACGAACGCGACGCGCACTGACGGCTCAACAACAAACGGAGGAGATCCCCATGCCCAAACTCAATCCGTTCAAACCGGGAACGCCTGCGACGTTCTCCTGCGACACGGGTCATGTCCATTCAGCGACGTGCTGCGGCCGGCGCGAATTTCTCACCGGGCTTGCGGCGCTTGGCGCCGGTACTGCGCTCGGCGCAGGCAAAGCCGCCGCCCAGGCGGCGGCGCCGGAAAAGCCGTTCCGCATCGACGTGCACCATCACTTCTCCTCGCCGGGATTCATCGCCGAGATCACCGGCCGGCGGACAGGGCAAGTGCCGCTGATGCGGCTCACCGCGCAGAAATCCATCGAAGACATGGACAAGGGCGGTGTCGCGACCTCGATCGTCTCGATCAGCGAGCCGAGCGTGTTCTTCGGCAACTACGACGCGGCGCGCGCGCTCGCGCGCGAGACCAACGATTTCGGCGCACGCATGATGCACGACTATCCGGGCCGCTTTGGCCTGTTCGGCACGGTTCCGCTTCCCGACGTCGACGGTGCGCTGCGCGAGATAGAATATGTGCTCGACACGCTCAAGGCGGACGGCATCTGCATGATGACCGATTACGAGGGCAAATTCCTCGGCGACCCTGCCTTCACGCCGGTGATGGAAGAGCTCAACCGCCGCAAGGCGATCGTCTACACGCACCCGTTCCGCAATGCCTGCTGCCGCGCCCTGGTGCCGGACGTGTTCGAGCCGGTGATCGAGCTCGGCACCGACACCACGCGCACGATCGCCAGCCTGATGTTCTCCGGCACCGTGGCGCGCTTTCCCGATATCAAGTTCATCTTCTCGCATGCCGGCGGCACGGCGCCGTTTTTGGTGCAGCGCTTCACCTTCCTCGCCGAAGCCCGCAAGGACTTGGGCGCGCGCATGCCGGAAGGGCCAATCCGCAGCTTGCAGAAGTTCTATTACGACACCGCGAACGCCACGACGGTCTATCCGCTGGCCTCTCTGCTCAAGCTCGTGCCGACCTCGCAGGTCATGTTCGGGACCGACTTCCCGTTCCTCACCGCCAGCGCCACCGCGGCAGGCCTGCGCGAGACCAAGATGTTCAGCGCCGCCGACCTGCAGGCGATCGAGCGCGGCAATGCTGTGGCGATGATGCCGAAATACAAGACGTGACGGTCAAGTGCCATTCGACCTCGCCCAACTCTCTGACGTCATGCCCCGCGAAAGCGCGGCATCCAGTAATCGCAGGCGCCTGCGTTTACTGGTTCGCCCGCTTTCGCGGGCGATGACGCCGAGTTTTGGTCAACACTCTTGCACACTCGTGCTGCTGCTGTTCGTCGCGCTGCTCAACGTCGAAACGACGCGGGCGGAAGATTTTCCCTCCCGCGTCGTCACTATCATCTCGCCCTATCAGGCGGGCGGCACCAGCGACATCATCGCGCGCATCCTGGCGCAGAAGCTCTCCGAACGCTGGGGCAAAAGCGTGATCGTGGAGAACCGGCCCGGCGCCAATGGCGGCGTTGGTGTCGCCGCGGTGGCGCATGCGGCACCGGACGGGCACACGCTGCTGGCCGTCGCCTCGAGCGCGCTGACCATCAATCCGCTGTTCTACGCCAATCTGCCCTACGACGTCGCGCGTGACCTCGCCCCGATTACTCGCACCGGCGCCGTCGCCAATGTGCTGGTCGTCAATCGTTCCGTCGCCGCGCGCGACCTGCGCGAGCTCATCGCGCTCGCCAAGGCGCAGCCGGGCAAGCTCAGCTTCGCCTCGCAAGGTGTCGGCTCGAACGGCCACGTCACTGGCGAGCTGTTCAAGCAGCGCGCACGCATCGAGATGCTGCATGTGCCCTACAAGGGAAGCGCGCCGGCCGTGCAGGATCTGCTCGGCGGACAAGTGCAGCTGATGTTCGACAATCTGCCGACGGTGCTGCCGCTGATCAAAGCCGGGCAATTGCGGGCGCTGGCGGTGACCACGTCAGCGCGCGATCCGCAGCTCCCTGACGTGCCCACCATTGCGGAAAGCGGCCTGCCCGGCTTCGACACCAGCGCCTGGTTTGCGCTGCTGGCGCCGAAGGACACGCCGGCCGCGATCCGCGCCGAAATCGAGCGCGTAACAATCTCCGCTCTGCAGGCGCCGGAGACGCGTGAGCGGCTCTCGGCCGCCGGGATCGCGGCGGCCGCCGACGGTGCCGCTGAGCTGCAGCGTCGCATTGCCGACGAAGCGGCGATGTGGCGCGACGTCGTCGCCAAGGCCGGCATCAAGAAGCCGGAATAATCACGCGGCTTGCCAGGGTGCGTCCGCCTGAGTCAGCATCGGCGCAACGAACAAGCGCCGACGGCAGGTCGCGCGCGGACCGGAGGGCGCGCGGTGCCGGCTGCCACATCGATTGAGATCGCCAGACACGTCTTGCTGTCGGGCGCCCTGATCCTTGCCATCGGCACCATCGCCGCGCTGATCGCGCAGCGGACGAAAATCCCCGATGTGGCCATGTTCCCGCTGGTCGGCATCCTGATCGGCCCGCAGGTGCTCGGCTTCGTCGACCTCAAGGCCGATTCCACGCTCAACCAGGTGATCCTGCTGTTCGGCGCGAGCTATATCCTGTTCGACGGCGGCGCCTCGCTGCGTTTCGCTGTGCTCAAACGCGTGTGGATCACCATCGTCCTGCTCGCCACCGCCGGCGTGGTCATCACCGGCGCAATCACTGCGGTCGCGGCTAGCGCTATTCTCGGCGTGCCGCTCGTCACGGCGACCCTGCTCGGCGCCGCCATCGCCTCGACCGACCCGGCGACACTCGTGCCGATGTTCCAGCAGGTGCATATCCGCGAGCGCATCGCGCAGACCGTCGTCAGCGAATCAGCGCTCAACGACGCCACCAGCGCCATCGCCACCTTTGCCGTGCTCGGCATCGCGACGGGCGCCCAAGCCTTTTCATTACCAGCTGCGCTGCTCGGCCTGGTGCAGCAGGCCGGCATCGGCATCATCGCCGGCATCGTGTTCGGCTATGCGGCGGCGTGGCTCATCGCGCATGAGCGCTACGGCTTTCTCGCCGACTATGCCCCGATCGTGACTTTGGTGGCGGTCATCGGCGCCTATTTCTCCGCCGACGGGCTGCATTCCAGCGGCTTCACCGCGGTGTTCGTGTTCGGCGTCATGCTCGGAAACCAGGACGCCTTCGGCTTCGCGATGCCCGCAGGCGAACGCCGCAAGCTCGCCGAGTTCGCGGTGACCACCGCCTTCATCCTGCGGCTGTTCATCTTCATCCTGCTCGGCACGCAGGTCGATTTTGCGCTGGTCGGCAAATATCTCGTCGGCGGCATCCTTGTCGTCGCCGTCTTCATGCTAGTGGCGCGGCCGCTGACAGTATTTATCTGCGCGCCGCTCGACCGCCGCGCGCGCTGGCAGCGCGCCGAGCTCCTCTTCATGTGCTGGACGCGCGAGACCGGCGTGATCCCTGCAGCGCTGGCCGGCTTGCTGCTTGCCCTGAAGGTGCCCGGCGCCGAGGTGATCGCCTCGGTCACCTTCATCGCCATTCTGATGACGTTGCTGATCCAGGCGCCGACCACCGAATGGCTGGCGCGCCGGCTGCGGCTGCTCAGGGAGGGCTGAAGGCCCCGCGCACTCACCTCCCGATACAAAAAGCCGCGCCCGACCGGAATGGCCGAGCGCGGCGCCGTTTGGGGGTGCGCCGATGGGACAGCGCACGGTTGCAAATAGATAAGATTCTCGTAACGCGGTCAAGGCTCCGAAGAGCCCGGCAACGCTATTGGCTCAGATGGATCGGCACGTCCGACCATTGCTTCATCCCGATCATCGTGCATCCGCTATTCGCCTGCGCGAAGCTCAGACTGACGCTGCCATTGGTCTGAAAGCTGTTGCTGACGAATTTGGTGCACTGGTAATTGTTGCTGGCCGCGACGCCGCGCATCGTCACGTTGGCATTCGGCAGATAAACGATGCCGTCCACATTCAAAGTGGCGCCCGGTCCCCAATTGTCAGTGACGCCGTTGGTCAGCGCCGGATCCTGATAGAGCGCGATGCCCAGCCACGGATCGCCGCTGCTGGTCGGCGGCGACAAAGCCAGCGTGGCACTCTGGCCATTGCCGTTGGGGAAATTGATCGCGCTTGCGTGGTTGTCGTTGCCGGTGAGCACGATCGCGGTGCCGACGGTGCTCACATTCGCGCTGTTGCCGAGATTGAGGCTGCCGTTCTCGATCACCACCACGCTGTCCGATCCGCTATTGATCAGCGTGCCGCTGCCGGACAGATTGAGGTCGCCGCACACGTGATATTCGGTGTAGCCGCTCTGCACCACGGTCTTCACTGCGGCCGGCGGGTTCGAGCTCCCCGCGGTCCAGTTCACCGCAACGCTGGTGCCGCCGCAGATCGGAGTGATCTTCGTGGCGAGACTTGCATAGATGTCGGGCACGACGCGCGCGCCGGAAACCGGATTGGCGCAGCTCGTCGCAGTGCCGGCGGCGATCGATTCCGCCGAGCCGCTGTTGTGGCCGTTGCAGGACAGGCTTGTGTTCGAGCGCACCGAGCAATTAGTGAGCGAGATGTTCGGCGCGCCGCCGAACAACAGGGAAATGTCGGTCGAAGCTTGCCCGGTATCAAGCGTCAAGATGCAGGAATTGTCTGGAGGCAAGCCGCCGACCACCGTCGAGGACGCCGTGACATTGATCGATGAGAGACCGAGCACGGACACGAATGCGGGCAGTACCGCCGCCGACACGCTGCCGGCATAGGTGTCGCTGCCCGACAGCGAGAAATTCGGCGTCCCGACGGTCGAGCCCTTGGAGACAACGGTGGCGTTGAAGGTGTTGAGCGCGACCTGCGCCCAGCTCGTGGTGCCGTCCTTGGCGCCGGCAAGAAGGGCAGAATCCAAGGCCGCCTGCAGATTGACGCGAACATCGCTGGCGCGCGAGTAGTCGACCGCCGCGCCAACAAAGCCGACCAGAGGAACGAGGGACAGCGCGGCTATCGGAGCGACGCCGCCACGGCAATCCTTCAGCCAGCAGCGCACAACGCGCGGCAGCTTGGCCACAGACAACAAAGGGAGCGCCCAAAGGACGCCGGCAAAAGACATCATCAACCCCCGAGCGGATCGATCGCGGGGATCAGCCTGGGGCAGCAGTTCATAAAGAGTGCTGATCAGGCATACTGGGAATTAGTTTGAACTTTAGCGATCTGCTTTGACGGGCGTTCGCTAAACTGGACCGCCGGCAGCGCCGATTTTACGCACAGCGCGGCGCGTTCCGGTCAGCCACGAGTGCGTCAGATGTGCGTTGCCCGCCGAGGTGTGCGGCATCGATCACGGTCTCGTAGGCCGAAAGTACCTGATCCACCATCAGATCAATCGAGAACGCCGAGCGTACGCGCGCTTGCAGGGTGCGCGATAAACCCACAGCCGCATCGAGGTCGTCGCACAGCCGCACGATCGCTTGCGCCAAGGCTGCGGTGTCGCCGGGGGCGACAAGGCGATCGGTGCACTCGCCGAAGATTTCGGGAATGCCGCCGACCTTCGTGGTCACGATCGATTTCCCCGCGGCGATCGCCTCGAGCACCACATAGGGCAATGATTCAGCCCGCGACGGTGCGACCATGATGCGGCCCATCGCGAAAGCCGCGCGCGCCGGCATCGGCGCACGAAACCGCACGGCGCCGGCAAGGCCGAGGCGGCTCACCTGATCGCGGAACGCCTGCGCGTCCGGGCCGTCGCCGACGATCGTCAGCGTGAGCTTGCGTCCATTGGCGTGAAGCCCGGCCAGCGTATCGATGAGGACATCGACACCTTTGAGCCAGCGCAATTCGCCGAGAAAGACGAGATCGGTCGCATCGGCATTATCGGCAATGGGCGCGAACTCCTGCACGCCAACGCCGTTGTGAACGACGCGGACAATGCCGCGCGGCTGCCCGACCTTGCCGAGAAAGGCTTCATGCGCATAGGCGCTTTCAAAAAGATACAAGTTGCCACGCTGCATCAGGCAGCGCTCGAGCAGCAGGTGCAGCTTGCCGCCGACCGAACTGTGCAGGCTGCCGCCATGCGGCGTATAGGCGCGCACGGCCACTGTGCGAACCGGCGCCAGCCGCGCCAGCGCCCCACCCTTGGCCCCGTGGCCGTGGACGACCTGCGCGCCCGCGCGCCGCGCGCGGGCGGTGATATGCGCGAGACTGAGGACGTCGAGCGGGCTCGGTTGCCGATGCATGGCGACACGGGTGAGCCCCAACGACAGTTTCGGCGCCAGCGCAAAGAGGATCTCGTCGGACCGCGCGTTGCCGGTGAGGCTGTCGGCGACGATCCCGACCTCATGACCGCGCGCGATCTGCCCGGAGGCAAGGTCGATGACGTGGCGAAACAGCCCGCCGACCGGTGCGCGGAAAATGTGCAGGATCTTCATCGAGCAACCTAATGCCGCCGCTTCGCGTAAGCAGCGAAGCAGCCTCCGGCCACCGTTAGCACGAGCCGGTAAATGGCAATTCGAACGCTTCCAGCCAAAGCGCGCACCATGGTTGATTTTGTGTGAAGCGGCTCCTGCAAATCATCGCGACCACGTCGCCGCAGCGTTAACGAATTGCCACAGAACACCCGCTGGATGCGCTTCAAACTGAAACGAATCCGCAAACAAAGCCCATTATGTGTATGCGCGTGGGGCGCTTGGCGACGCAGTCGCGAAACTGCGACGACGGAAACTTGCTTCACACGGGGAACGGCGAGGCAAGCATTTGAGCGTGACCGGAGCCGACAACGCAATCAAAGGCGGGCTGCTTGCGCCGATCGCGCAGTTGCGCGAGCGGCTGCGTGGACGCTCGTTGACGCGTCTGTTGTTCGCCCCGCACACCGTCGGCATTCTCGACCAAGGCGTGGTCAGCGCCACCAGCTTCCTGACCACGGTCATCATCGGGCACTTCACCACGCCCGACGATCTCGGCAGCTATTCGATCATCGTTTCCGTGCTCGCTTCCGCCTACACGGCGCAAGGGCAACTCGTTTCGCTGCCCTACTCGCTTCAACGCAGCCGCCAGTCGGCGAACAGCGAGCAGCATGCCGGCAGCTCGCTCGTTCTCGCCGCGCTGCTAGCGCTGCTGATGACCGCAATGGTGGCTGCCGCGGCGCTCGGCGAATTCGCCGCGACCGCGCAGGCGACGCTGGCGCCGATCACCTGGTGCCTCGCCGGTATCATGCCGTTCGCGTTGCTGCGGGACTTCTCCCGGCGCTACTCCTTCGTGCATCTGAGAATGACGCAGGCGCTCCTGGTCGACATGGCCGCCGGTACACTGCAGATCGCCCTCCTGGTCTGGCTCGGACTCGCCGGAGGACTGTCCGCTTTCACAGCCGCGGTCGCGCTTGGTGCTTCATCCGCCATCGCCGCGCTGGCGTGGCTCGCCTTCAGCCGGTCGGCCTTCGCGTTTGAGCGCAAGAACATCCGCTCGACGATGAAGCTGAGCTGGCAGATCGGCAAATGGCTCGGCCTCAATCAGATGATGGTTCAGGTGCAGCGCTTCAGCCCCTATTGGGTTTGCGCTCTCGTGCTCGGCACGGCGACAACCGGCGTGCTCAGCGCCTGCCTGAGCTTTGTCGGCCTGATGAATCCGCTCATCTACGGCCTCAACAACGTCTTCACGCAGAAATCCGTGCTCGCCTGGAACGAAGGTGGCGGCGCGGGCTTGCGACGGCGCAGCCGCCTCGATGCGCTGATGCTCGCCTTCCTGCTCGCGCCATTCTGCGTTGCCGCGCTCTATGTCGGTGGCGACGCCGTGCATCTGCTCTATCGCAGCACCGCTTATGAGGGACAAGGCGGACTGGTCTTGATGCTCGCGGTCACGACAGCGATTTGGGCGGTGAGCAATCCTGCGTCCAACGCGCTCGCAAGCATGGAGCGCGCGCGCCTGATTTGTGCCGTCAACACCATCGGCGCAGTGCTGACAACGGGCCTCATGATCGTGATGACCATGTGGTCCGGCCTTGCCGGTGCCGTGTCGGCCTGGTTCATCAGCAATGTGCTGCTCACCTGTACGCTCTGGCTGACCTTTCTGTTCGTCGTCGAGCGCAGCGAAGACCGGCAATCGATCCTGCAAATTCTGCCCCAGCTCGACGACGCTAGGCATCTGGTGATCGCCAAGCTTGGCGAGGGTGACCACGCCAAGGTCTATGCCGCCCGCCTGCAGCAGGATCTGCCGATCTGGGGAACGCATCGCTCCGTCATCGTGAAACTTTACAAGCCCGAAGCCGCGCTGGCACCACAGCTTGCGGCCGAACAACTGTCCTCGCTGGCACGCCTGAATAAATGGACCGATGGCCGCGTCGTCAACGGCTGGACGGTATCAACACCGAAGCCGCTGTTCGTGCACAGCGAGCCGCTCGCGCTGCTGATGACGCAGATCTCGCACAAGCGCGAGCTCAAGGCCTCGATGGGTGTCGATCCGCACCTCACGCCCGCCGCGCTCGCAGAGCTCGGCAGCGCCGTGGTTCATGCTTTGCGCGAAGCGTGGTCGCACGGCGAAATCCACGGCGACCTGGCGCTACAGAACATTCTCTACAACGTGTCGGCCAAAGAGCTGTCGTTCATCGATCCGGGCACGCATGACTGTTGCCGCGTCTGCAACACCCGCGACCTGCCGTGGAAAGCCGCGGTGCTCGAGCTCGGCCACATGCTCCGGGATTTCGGCACCGATGTGCGCAACTTCCGCGGTCACCCGGCGGCGCGGCGTCAGCGCGGCCTATTCGTGAAATCGGCCGTGCTGGCGCATCTCGAGACCATCGAGTCGCAGGACGCGCGACTGCAGACAATCAACGAGATTCGCGACTGCGCGCTGTTTCACCTCTCGAAGGTGCTCAAATCAACCTGGATCACCGCAGGCCCGGCCAGCCGCCCACTGACGCGCTTCGTCACGCGCCGCGTTGACGCACTCATGGCGGAGGTGATCGGCGACATGACCGCGCGGCGCGCCGCTTCCGCCGGCACCACCGCGCCGACGGCCGCGACACACACCCATCCGTAAGGCCCCGGTATCATGCTCGCGCCCGACAAATCCGGATCGGATAGCAAGCCTGCCGCCACGACGGGTGACGGGCTGCTGGCGGCCGAGGTCGATTTCTACGAGCGCTACGAATGGGCGCTCACGCCGCACATGCGGTTTCGCGATGCCGTCGAGCACCTCACCGACGAGCTGGAGTTCCTCGCGCAGGTCGAGCGCGACTGGCGGTTCGACGAAGTGGTCGCCAATGTCTATCTGCTCGCCTGCGCGCTGTTCAATGCCGCAGAGGAGCATTTGCGCGGCCCCTCGCTGCGCCTCTCCTCACGCATCGCGGATACGCCCCCGGGCCGCCTGGCGCGGTTCTTTGCGGAGGATCTTTCGCCCAAGCGCTTCACCGGCCGACTGGCCGAAACCAGGCAATGGCGGGACCGCTGGCTGGCCGCGCTCGACGCCTTCCTGGCAGCGCGCATCGCCGGCGACGCGCGCGGTCGCGGTGCGCTCCTCGCGGCTGCCGCGAGCTTGGCGAGTCTGCTGAAGACGCCGCTACCGGCCACGCTCGCGCGTCGCGCTATCAGCATTCCGTCCCCGTTCCGCCGCCTCGACCTGACGATCGAAGACGTGATCGCGCTCGGCGAGCGCTACGCCGAACGCTTTCCGCCGCGCGGCTCCCGTCCGATCCTGTTCGTCGGCCTGCGCACCGCCGGCTCCTATCTGGTTCCGGTGCTGCGCGCGCTGTTCGCCAGTCGCGGTTACGACGCGGTGGCAATGATGACGCTGGCGCCGAGCAAAGGCGTGAGCCGCCGCGAGCAAAGCGAGCTCGCCCGCTTCGCCTCGCAGGGTTACACCGCCGTCGTCGTCGACGATCCGCCGCATACCGGTGGCGCGGTACATACCGGGCTCGACATCGTGCGGCGCGCCGGATTCGCGCAGTGCCGGCTGCTGGTGCCGACACACCCGGCCCGTCCGCATCTTTTCGACGAGCTTCCTGCCGATCTCGTGGTGACGCTGCCGCCGGAAGCCTGGCACAAGCGCAAGCTGCTTTCGCCCGAATACGCGCAAGTCCGCTTGGACGAATATTTCCGTGGCCAGGGCTTTGACAGCGTGCGTCTCATTCCCTGCGAGACAACCGACCGCATCAATGCGCGCTTGGACCAGGATGCCGCGGGCGAGCGCGGCACCCGCCTGAAAAAGGTTTTCAAGGTCGAGCTTCGCCGCGCCGATTATCGCGAAACGCGCATGGTATTGGCGAAGAGCGTCGGCTTCGGATGGCTCGGCTATTGCGCCTTCCTGGGCGGGCATCGCCTCGCCGAATTCGTTCCGCCGCTCTTCGGGTTGCGCGACGGCATCCTCACTATGGAGTGGATCGCCAACGAGACCACGGTCGCCGAGCCCGACGCAGGAGCGCGGATCGACACGGCAGCCTCCTACGTCGCCGCGCGTACGCGACTCCTCGGGCTTGGCGCCACGGCGGCGGCCAATGTCGAGGGCCGGCAGACCAACGCGTTCAAGCTATTGGCGCGGTCACTCGCGAACGCTTTCGGAAAGTTCCCCGTCAATCTGCTGAAGCGGCCGGCGCTGGCGCGGCTGATCGAGCGCTCGCGCTGTCCGTTCCCGACCTTCATCGACGGCAACATGGAAGCGTCGGAGTGGCTCATTGGGCCGAGCGGCGTGTTGAAGGTCGATTACGAGCACCATGGCCTCGGCAAGGAAGAGCTCAACATTGTCGATCCTGCTTACGACCTCGCCGACATTGTGCTGAACTGGAAACTCTCGGCAGCGGACGAGCACCGGCTGGTGACGCGATACATCGCGCAAAGCGGAGATTCCAACGTTGAGCAGCGGCTGATGCTGCACAAGCTGCTCGCCGGATTGTGGGCCATGAAAAAGGCTCATGACCGCTTGTTCGACAAGGCTTCGACGCTGGCGCAGCAGCAAGCTTGCCACCAGCAATTCCTGACCGCCTGGGACTTCCTCACGGTGCAAGCGGCGCGGCATCTGGGCGGCACGCTCGCTCGCCGCCAGCCGGCGCCCTGGCGCTCGCCGATCTTCTTCTCCGATATCGATGGCGTCATCGACGAGCGTCCCCTCGGCTTTCCGACAACGACGCCTGCCGGTATCGAAGCATTGGGGCTGCTCAACGCCAACGGCATTCCCGTTGCGCTGAATTCGGCGCGCTCGCTCGCCGAGATCAAGGCCTATTGCGAGGCCTACGCGCTCTCCGGCGGCGTCGCCGAGCACGGCAGCTATGTGTGGGACGCCGTCAACCAATGCGGCCAACAGCTCATCAGCGCGCAGGCGCTGGAGCAGCTCGATCGCCTGAAGGCACATCTGCGCGCACTGCCTGGCGTCTTCCTCGACGAACGCCACGAATTTTCGATCCGCGCCTTCAGCTATGTCGAGAAGCCGCGCGGCACGAAGCAAAAGATCCTCGCCCATCTCAAATCCGGCACCGGCGACGCGCTGCTCGCGCCGATTTCGACGCTGCTAGTCCGCCGCGTGATGACGGAGCTGCGGCTCGATCTGATCACCTATCACCACACCTCGATCGACACGACCTTCGTCGCCAAGGGCGTCTCCAAGGGCTCAGGCCTTGTGGCGCTCCGCGACATGGTGCTGGGGCCGCAGGCGGAAACCATCGCCGTCGGCGACCAGACCCCGGATCTGGCGATGTTCGGCGTCGCCAGCCGCAGCCATGCGCCGGCCAATATCGGCTGCGGCCGCGAAGCCAAACTGATCGGCTGCCGCGTGGCGCGCGCCCGCTCGCAGAACGGGCTTCTCGAGATCGCGCGCAGCATCACCGGCGCGCGAGAAGCGTCACACGGCGCGGCAACCGATCGATCCGATCTGATGATTCAGGCGCTGCGCGCAGCGGACAAGCCGTGGCGAACGAATCTGTTCGCTGCGGTCCGCGAGGTCTTGTTCTCCAAATAGCCGAAGCGGTCGTCAGGCGTCTGCTAGGCCGGGCGTGGCGCGCGCTCGCGCATGACTTTCGACGTCGCCACGCACAGCCCCCAGATCACGCCGAGCAGCAGGAAGTAATGCCGCCAATGGTCAGTGTCGATAATGAAGCCTTCGAGCACTTCGCCGGTGAATGCGCCAATTGCCGTGATCAGATAAGGCTGCCATGGCGTGCGCACGAACACCGCTTTGAGGCCGAGCTTGAAGGTCATCAGGATCATCAGCACATAGACGGCGCCGCCGGCCCAGCCATAGACCAGCATGGCCTGCAAGTAGACATTGTGCTGCTGATTGGTCTGCGTGCTGGCGAACCCGAACGGTCCCATGCCGTTCGGATGATCGAACATGTCGCGCAGCGCCAATTCCTGCAAGCGGAAGCGCCCGCCGTCGCCGACGTCATACGAATTGATCAGATGCGCGCGCTCCGCGACCATACTGGAAATCGCCGGAATCGACAGCAGTGCAACGACCATCACCGCCAGGACCGCCAGCGCGATGCAGCTGAGCAGGACGATGCGAAAGCGGGTCTTGCCCTGCGAGGCGGTCAGCAGAGCAAGCACGATCACGACCACGCCGGAAATCCCGAGATGCACCCAGGCGCCGCGTGAGAACGCGACCAACAGCGCGACCAGCAGCGTGCCGAGAACCGCCGTATCGACGAGCGTGATGCGACGCACGAGCAGGCGCTCGAACACGATCAGCGTCGGCCAGATCAGGAAAGGCGCGTAGACGTTCGGGTCCTTGAACAGGCCCACCGCGCGTTCGTTCCAGGCGAACAGATCATGCGCCTTGGGGAAAAGATTGAGATAGCCGCAGATGCCGGCGATCGCGCTGAGAAAAGCGGTGAGCACATAGGCCGACTGCAAGACCGTGATCCGCGGCATCGTGTTTTGCGCAAACAGCATCGCCCAGACGATGGCGGCAATGGCGAGATAGATCGAGGTGGCGGCGTATTCCGTGGTCTTGTCGCGGCCGACCACCTCCATCAGCGAGAACAAGCCGCCCACATTCCAGAGAAGCAACAGCAGCAGAAGCACCAGGATCAGCCGATCGAGGCGCGCCCCGGTGATCAGGCAGCAGAGCGCCACCAGCAAAACCAGCGCATCGTGCGGCGAAGGCTCCACGATCGCGACCGAGCTCGCGAACATGCAAAGATAGGTGGCGAGAAGCAGCATCCGTTCGCGGAACGGTGCGGCGACGATCGCCCCAAATGCCGAGGGAACATGAGCGGACGCGCTCATGTCCGGTGCGGACGACCGGCTCGGGGACACGAGCGGCAGCTGGCCGGAAAGCCTTGGTGACAGCGCCACGTCGTCGGCGGTAATCAACGCAATAGACCCAGTTCTCGAATGTTACGCAGCGACCGCGCGCACGCCGCCGAGGAGCAGCGTGACGTCGGCAAAGCCGGCGGCCACCAGACGATCGCGCGCCGCCGTCGTCGCCGGATTGGCGGCGTCCGCCGCGACCAGCACCGCGCGGGTGGCGAGTGCCGCGAAATGCTCGACCGGCACCTCCGGCGCCGCGCCGATGTCGATGACCACGTGATCGTAGGTGCGCACCAGCGCCTCGATCATGGTGGCGAGCACCGGCGAGGCGGCAAGCGCCGGACCGTGGTGACCGATATTGCCGGTGGCGATCAGGTGCACATTGGAGAACTGGTCGCGGGTGATCACGTCGCCGAACGACGCCTCGCCGCGCACCAGCTCGGCAATGCCCGGCGCCTCGGCATCGGTGGAGATGACCGAGAGATTCGGCGCGCCGAAGGCGAGATCGACCAGGATCACCCTGCCCTGCTTGCCGAGCAAGCGCGCCAGCGCGATCGCCGCATAAGTGGTGCCGACATTGCGCGCCGAGCCGACCACGGTGACGCGGCGGCCAGATTCTCCGGCGGCCATGAGGCCGCGCACGATGTCGTCCATGGCGGTGGGTGCCAGGGGTCCGGCAGCGCGCACCGGCTTCACCAATACAGGCGGCGCCACGCCGCGCGGCGGCGGAGGTGGCGGCGGCGCATAAGCTTGCGGCATCAGTGCGGGCGCGGTCGGCGGCGCCATCGGCACATAGTGCATCGGCGCCTGCGCATACGCCGTCGGATAGCTGTACACCGACGGCAGCGGCGCCGGGGCCAGGAGCTCTCCCGTCACCACGAAGCCGCTGCACAAGACGAAGCTCGCGAGGCTCACGATCAGGATCGTCGGAAGCTTCTTCGGGAAGTCCGGCTTCACCGAGGGCATCGCCCGGGAGATGATGCGCGCATCAGCCGGCGCCGCATTGATGTTCTCGCGAGCGGCGGCTTCGCGATATTTGACCAGATAGGATTCGAGCAGATCGCGCTGCGCCTTGCCCTCGCGCTCGAGCGCCCGCAACTCCAGGTCCTGCTCGTTGGCCTGTGACGCGAGCTTCTTCACTTGATCGAGGCTCGCGATCAGCGTCTCGACGCGATTGCCGGCGACCTTGGCATCGTTGTCGAGCTGTCGCGCGAGCCGCTCGGCCTCGTTGCGCATCTGCCGGTCAAGCTCGGCGACCTGCGCACGCAGTTCTTTGATGCGCGGATGCTGGTCGAGCAGCGTCGAGGACTGTTCGGCGAGCTGCCCGGCGAGCGCCGCCCGCTGCTCGGCGAGCCGGCGCATGGATTCGGAGTTGGCAATATCGGAGGAATCGATCGGCTTGCCGGAGCGCAGCAATTCGCGCAGTTGTCGTGCCCGCGCCTCGAGATCGGCCTTCTGTCCGCGCGCCGCGGAAATCTGCGAATTGATCTCGGTGAGCTGCTGGTTGGGCAGCGAGGAGTTGTTGGAGCCGGCGTAGAGATTAGACTTGGCGCGGTATTCCTCGATCTTGGTCTCCGCGTCCTGTACGCGCTGGCGCATATTGGCGATCTCGCCGGCCAGCCACTGGCTGGCCGCGTGCGTCTGCTCCTGCTTGGCCGACTGCTGCGTGGTGAGATATCCCTCGGCAATCGTGTTGGCGACCCGCGCGGCAAGCTCGGGATCGGCGGAGCGGAACTCGATGACGATGACGCGGGATTTCTCCACCGCGTAGACGTTGAGGTGCTCGTAATAGGATTCGAGCACGCGCTCCTGCGGCGACATGCTGGCCGGATCGCGGCCAAGCCCGATGGTCCCGAGCAGCACGCGCATCAATGATCCGCCGCCGAGCAGCGAATCGAATTCGAGGCGCTGATCGAGCTTCTCTTTCTTGATCACATCGCGCGCGAGATCGCGCGACAGGATGACCTGCACCTGACTGGTGATCGCCTCGGGGTCGAGCGCGGTTCGCTCAGCGCCCTTGTCGGCCTCTGCGCGCAGGAAGACGTTTTCCTTGATCTCGAGCAGGATGCGCGCTTCCGAGCGGTAGCGCGGCGTCAGCGAATTGACGACAACGAACGCGAGCCCGGCGGCGATGAGTGTCGGCAAAATGATGCGCGACTTTTTGCGCCATAGCGCGCGGCCGAGGCCGCGCATGTCCGGCTCGCCGGAGCTGACAAATGGCGGTGGGGGTGGCGGCGGCGGAGCCGCAACGACCGGAGCAGCCACAGACGCTTTCTTTGACTTGAAACCGAACATTCGCGAATCCAGACCAAGACGCTGTGGCTACGGTGTGATGACACTCGATTATGGTTGCTGTCGCGTTAATCCGCTGTGCTGCATAGATCACGCACAGCGCGCATTCAGCTTTCGTTAACCACCCCGCTCGCGGTCAGTCTTGCGATTTTATCGCCGCTGCCCAGATCGAACCGTATGTGGCGACCTTGTTTTGCCCTTGCATTCGTCCTGTTGGCGCTGGTCGCCTGTGCGGCGACGCAAGCGAGTGCCCAGGCCGGGCATCCGCGCGGCCTGTTCACCAGCCCGCAGTCGCCGTTGGGGCCGCGGACTTACGCACCACCGACCTATGGCGCCCCCTACGCGGTCGCGCCCGAGGCCTATGCGTCGGTGCCCCCGGCCGCTACGGCGGCACCCTACACGCTCGATGCCGGCGACAGGATGCGCATCACGGTCTTCGGCCAGGAGGGCATCACCAACACCTACATCGTCGACCCTGGCGGCACTGTGAGCCTGCCGCTCATCGGCAGCATCGTCGCCCGCGGCATGACCACCAGGCAGCTGTCCCAGGCCATTGCGCAAAAGCTCAAGCATGGCGGATTTGTGCGCGACCCGAATGTCAGCATCGAGCTCGTCCAAGCGCGGCCGTTCTTCATCCTCGGCGAGGTGACAACGCCCGGGCAATATCCTTATGTCGCCAACATGACCGTCGAGACGGCCGTAGCGATTGCCGGCGGCTTCGCCCCGCGCGCCAGCAAGTATGCCGTGCAGCTCACGCGCAATCTGCCGGGCCAGCAGATGCGCGCCGAGGTGCCGCTGAATTTTCCCGTGCGGCCGGGCGACACGATCGTGGTCAAGGAACGCTGGTTCTGACGATAGCCGACGGCGGCGCGTTAACTTTTCCTTGAGGGTCACGCTAAGCGTTTTTTGAGGTTTTTTTCATAGACCATTCGCCAAACCATCGAGGGCAGCTATGGCCGGTCAAGGCCAAGGACTGGCCCCAACTGGCGTCGATTCATGAGTGACACGCAACCGCCTGTAACCCTTGGCGCCTCTGCGGCGTCGGCCATTGCCAGCGTGCGCAAATTCTCGCGCGCGCCGGGTGGGCCGACCTTGTCGCCGGCGGCGCTCGCGCTTGCTAGCCAGCCGACGCCGCAGGCGTTCTCGCCGATCGTGCTCGCCGGGTTCGTGCGCGCCGCCGAATTCGCACTGATTATCGTCGTCGGTTTCGCCATCCAGCTTGTCTATGTGGTGCCACAGGTCGGTTTCGAGCCGCGCTACGTGCTCGCAATCGGCATCATCGCTGTTCTCGCGATGATCGCCTTCCAGGTGGCCGACATCTACCAAGTGCAGGCATTCCGCGGCCACGAGAAGCAATATATGCGGCTCGCCTCGGCCTGGTCGGTGGTGTTCCTCATCGCCATCAGCGTGTCCTTTTTCGCCAAGTCGGGCGACATGTTCTCGCGCGTGTGGCTCGGCAGCTTCTACGTGGTTGGGCTCATTGGCCTCGTGATCTCGCGCCGCATCCTGTTCCTGCTGGTGCGCCGCTGGACGCAGCAAGGTCGTCTGACAAGGCGCACGGTGATCGTGGGCGGCGGCGACTACGGCGCCGCCGTGATCAAGCAACTCAAGCAGCAGAAGGATTCCGACGTCGAGATTGTCGGCCTGTTCGACGATCGCGGCGACGACCGCACCGGCTCGCATTGTGCCGGGTTGCGCAAGCTCGGCACCGTCGACGCGCTGGTCGAATTCGGCCGCAAGACCCGTCTCGACCTCGTTATCTTCACGCTGCCGATCTCCGCCGAAGACCGCATCCTGAAGATGCTGAAGAAGCTCTGGGTGCTTCCCGTCGACATCCGGCTCTCCGCGCACGCCAACAAGCTGCGCTTTCGTCCCCGCTCCTATTCCTATCTCGGCAACATGCCGGTCATCGACGTGCTCGACCGGCCGATCGCCGACTGGGACGTGGTGATGAAGTGGCTGTTCGACAAAGTCGTCGGCGGCCTCGCACTGCTCGCCGCCGCACCGGTGATGGCGGCCGTTGCCATCGCCATCAAGCTCGACAGCCGCGGCCCGGTCTTCTTCAAGCAGAAGCGCTACGGCTTCAATAACGATCTCATCGAGGTCTACAAGTTCCGCTCGATGTATACCGACATGACCGACGCGACCGCGGCGAAGCTCGTCACCAAGGACGACCCGCGCGTCACGCGCGTCGGCCGCTTCATCCGCAAGACCAGCCTCGACGAGCTGCCGCAGCTCATCAATGTGGTGTTCAAGGGCAACTTGTCGCTGGTCGGCCCGCGTCCGCACGCGGTCAACGCCAAGGCCGAAGCGCGGCTTTATGACGAGGCGGTCGACGGCTATTTCGCCCGCCACCGGGTGAAACCCGGTATCACGGGCTGGGCGCAAATCAACGGCTGGCGCGGCGAGACCGACACGCAGGAAAAGATCCAGCGCCGCGTCGAGCACGATCTGCACTACATCGAGAACTGGTCGGTGCTGTTCGATCTTTCAATCCTGCTGAAGACGCCGCTCGCGCTGCTCAAAACCGAAAACGCCTATTGATCGCGGCGAAGGTGAGCTGATGGCCGTTGCCCGCAACGTCATTGCCAACGGCATCGGAACGGTCGCGTTCATCGGCGCGACCGCGGCGACCAGCATCTTCGCCTTCCGCATCGCCGGTCCGGAGCAGTTCGGCCTAATCGGCTTTTATCTGACCCTGCATGGCATCGTCGCCGTGCTCGACATCGGTCTTGGGCCGGGCATCGTGCGCGAAGTGGCGCGAGCGCGCGCCGGCGGCAAGGCAGTCGGCATCGGCACCATCCTCTATACCTTCCAGGGCATCTTTCTCGGGCTCACCGGCCTCACCACGACGCTCCTGCTTGCCGCCTCCTGGCTGCTGGCGCGGCTGATCACCGCGGACACGATCCCTGCCGACGAGATCCACCTCGCTCTGATCCTCACCGCCTTCACCATCGGCGCGCAGCGCTTGCGCTCGGTGTTCACGATCTTCCTCGAGGGCATGGAGCAGCAGGTAACGGCGAACATCCTGCAAAGCGGCGGCGCGGTGATCCGCGCTGGCGTCGCCATCGGCGCCATGATCGCCGTGCGGCCGAGCGCCGTCGTGTTCCTCGCCGCATCGCTCGCGGTCTGCGCGCTCGAGGTGGTGGTCAATGCGCTCACCGCCTGGCGCGCGGTCCCGCGCGGCAGCGAGAAGGCATACTTCTCCGTACCGCTCATTCGCGAGCTCGCGCATTTCCTCGCCACCTCCTCGACCTCCGGCATGCTCGGCGCGCTCTTGCAAAACGCCGACAAGCTCGTGGTCTCGACGCTGCTGCCGCTCGACGTCACCGGCCGCTACCTGTTCATTTCGCAGGTCTGCCTGATCGTGGTGAAGCTCGTCGTGCCCAATGTCACCGCGGTGCTGCCGCGGCTTTCGGCCTCGGTGCATCGCGGCGATCTCGCCGACACAAGACGCGTCTATTTCGCCGCCGGGCAGACAGCGGCCTGCCTGGTCGGCGTCTTTGTGTTCGGCGCCACGTTCTTCGGCAATGAGGCGCTGAGCATCCTCACCGGGAGCCATGCCGTCGCGGATGACTACGCGCGGACATTCACGCTGCTCGCCTGGGCCTACGGCCTCAACAGCCTATGCTATCTACCCAATGCGTTGCTGCTTGCCGAAGGCCACCCGGAGACGGCGTTCTGGAGCAACGCCATCGCGACGGTCGCCTATCTGCCGAGCCTGTTCACGCTCACGCTATCGCTCGGCGTGGAGGCGCCCGCATTCCTCTGGCTGGTGACGAACGCGATGATCCTCACGGTGTTCCTCGGGCGCGCCCATTTCCATGGCCTCAAGGGCCAGCGCGGCGCCTGGCTGCGCAGCTCGCTCGTTCCCCAATTCGCGGTGGCCGGGCTGATGCTCTATGCTACGCGCATGCTGCTTGGGCCGACTATCGCGTTGCCGCTGCTGGCAGCGGCTGTCATCGCTGCATCGGGAGCCGCGCTTGGTGTTGCCGCGCTCGTCGGTCCCGACTTGCGCGAGGCCGTGTTCGGCCTCCTGCGGCGGCGCATCGGACCGAGGCCCGCGTCCGCCGATCAGACGGCTTAAATGCGCGACGAGAATGAACAGTTCGGCGCTATCGCGCCCAAGAGCGACTGGCTGCTCGAGCCTGGCGGCACCTTCCTCAATCACGGATCCTATGGCGCGACGCCGCGCAGCGTGCTCGCGGAGCAGGATCGCTGGCGCGCGCGCATGGAGCGGCGTCCCACCTATTTCATGAGCGTCGAGCTACCGCAGGCGCTACGCGATGCGGCCGGCAGACTCGCCGCTTTCGTCGGCAGCAAGGCCGACGATCTCGTCTTTGTGGAGAACGCCACCGCCGGCTGCAACGCCGTGCTCAACTCCATGCCGTTCGCGGCCGGCGACGAAATCCTCGTGACTGACCACGGTTATGCGGCCGTGCGCAACGCGCTCGAGCACGCCGCAAAAAAATCAGGCGCCAAGGTCGTCGAGGCCAAAGTGCCGTTTCCGATCGACAGCGCTAAGCAGATCATCGATGCCGTCGGCGCGCGGCTTGGAGCGCGGACACGGCTCGTCATTCTCGATCACATCACCTCGCCGACCGCGATCGTTTTTCCAGTGCGCGAGCTGACCGCGCTGTGCCGGGCCGCCGGCGCCCGCGTCCTCATCGATGGCGCCCACGCGCCGGGCATGCTGGCGCTCGATGTCCCCTCGATCGGCGCCGACTGGTATGTCGGCAACTGCCACAAATGGCTGATGGCGCCGAAAGGCGCTGGCTTCCTATGGACCGATCCGCAACACCAGCGGCAGATGCATCCGCCGGTGATCTCGCATGGCTACAACAAAGGCTACACCGACGAGTTCGACTGGATCGGCACGCGCGATCCGAGCGCATGGCTTAGCGTCCCTGCCGCCATCGAGGTGCATGGCCAGCTTGGCGGCGCTGCCTTACGGGAGCGCAACGTTGCATTGGCGCAGCGCGCGGCGGCGCTCATCAGCGAACGTTGGCGAAGCGAACGCGGGACGCCCGATGCGTTGACGGGATCCATGGCTGCCATTCGCCTGCCAGTTTCCGGTGACGCGACCATCGGGCGCGCAGTCGAATTGCGCAAATGGCTGTTCGAGGAGCATCGCATCGAGATCGCGATGACGGCGTTTGCCGGCGCACTGTGGGCGCGGATTTCGGCGCAGGCCTATAACGAGCTTGCCGACTACGAGCGCCTGGCAGCCGTGTTCGCCAGCTGATAGCTCAGCTCTTCCGCAGCCGCTGCAGCAAGCCGGTCGCCGCGCGCGAGATGAGCGCCGCATCGGTCGTCACCGCCACGAAGTCGACACCCGCGGCGATGCGCCGCTCGACCTCCGCCTCATTGGTGGTGAGATAACCACTCGGCTTATTCAGCGCGCGCAGCCGCGCGAACGCCTCGTCGATCGCCTTCTGCACGTCGGGATGCTGCAGGTTGCCGAGATGCCCCATCGCCGCGGCAAGGTCGGCGGGGCCGATGAACACGCCATCGACGCCGGGCACCGCCGCGATCTGCTCGAGCTGCCCGAGCGCCTCGACCGTCTCGATCTGCACGATGACGCAGACTTCCTCGGCGTAGCGCTTGAAGTAATCGGGCCAGAGGCCATAGCCCGCCCCGCGCGAGCCGCCGGAGACGCCGCGATTGCCATGCGGCGGGAAACGCGTGGCGGCAACCGCCGCCGCCGCTTCCGCCGCGTTCTGCACATAAGGAAACAACAGGGTCTGCGCGCCCTGGTCCATCAGCCGCTTGACCCGCACCGGATCGTTCCAGGCGGGCCGCACCACCGCCGGCAGGCCGGCAGCCTTGGCGACGCGCAGATGATCGATGACCTCGGGCAGCTCGTTGGGCGAGTGCTCGGTGTCGATCAGCACCCAGTCAAAGCCGCAGCCGAGCAGAAGCTCCGCGACGGATGCGGTGCCGAGCGTCGACCAAAGCCCAAGCTGCTGCTTGCGGCCGAGGTTTTTCTTGAATTGATTTTCAGGGGTGTTCGACACGCGTTTCATTCCGTTTCGAATGCTGAACCCGAACAAGCATATTTCATCGGTGATGGAAACCGAAACTCACGCCAACGGCAGCCGCTCCGCCCACTGCGCGATGGCGAGCGTCCTCACGTCGTGCTCCGGCGCGCCGACGAACTGGCTGCCGAGCGGCATGCCGTTCGAGCCCACATTCGCGGGAACGCTGATCGCTGGTCCCTGCAGCAGCGTCCACATGCGATTGAACAGCGCGTTGCCCGTGCTCGCATGGCCGACCGGCGCCTCCCCAGGCGCGCTCGGCGTCAGGATCGCGTCGACATTCGCCCAGATCGAGGCCATCGCCGCACGGCATTCCCACGCCACGCGCCAGCTCGCGTCGTAGCTCTCCACCGAACACGCCTGACCGCCTTCAACGCGACCGCGCAGCACCGGAGACAGCTGATGGCGATGCATGCGCATCTCAAAGCTGAGCGACTGCACCATTTCGAAATGCTCGATCTCGTGATGCGCCGCGTCCAGCTCCTCGAAGATCGCCGGCGGCGTGAGATCGGCGACCATGGCGCCGTGCTTGGAAAGCGTCGATGCCGTCCGCTCCAGGCAAGCGAGCATGTCCGGCTCGGCCTTGGCCAGGCTCTTGCCGCGCCAGACCGCAATCCGCGGCGAGGCGGCGGCGGGCAGCTCGAGCAGCGCCGGGCGGGCGGCCATCACCGCTGCGAGCCGCGCCGCGTCGGCGACCGTGCGGCCGAAGCTCCCGACGGTGTCGAGTGATTCAGAGAGCGGCTTGACGCCATGCCGGCTCACCCAGCCGAAGCTCGGCTTATAGCCGACGACGCCGCAGAAGCTCGCGGGGCGCAGCACCGAGCCGCCGGTCTGTGTGCCGACCCCGACGGGCACCATGCAATCGGCAACGGCTGCCGCCGACCCGCTCGAGGAGCCGCCAGGCGTGCGCGACGGATCACGCGGATGTACGGTCTTGCCCGGAAAGCTCGCTGCGAACTCCGTGGTCACGCTCTTGCCGATGACGATGCCACCCGCGGCACGAATGGCGCTCACACAAGCCGCATCCCAGGGCGGGCGATGGCCAGCATAGATCGGCGATCCGTATGATGTCGGCTGGTCGACGGTCGCGATGATGTCCTTGATGGCAACTGGCACCCCGCGCAGTGCGCCCAGCGCCGACCGCCGGTCGACCTCGCGCGCCTGGGCGATCGCATGATCCGGATCGAGATGCGTCCAGGCGCGTACTTGCGGCTCGCGCGCCTCGATGCGCGCAAGACAGGCACGGACCACGGCTTCGGCGGTCACCGCACCTGACGATGTAAGCTCGACGATCTGCCTCGCCGTCAGCTCGTTCAACGCCCTGCGCTCAGTCATCAAAAGGTGCCCCGCCCGCGAGGTGGCTCTGGGGATGGTTCACATCGCGAGCCCGAGCGCGGCGAGAGCGTCGCACAGATTCTCGATAAACGCACGCCGCGAGCTTCAGTGCGGCGCACCGGTGGTGTGCTCGCCGAACGTGGCGAGCGCCGCCTGCAATTGCGCGTCCTTCGGCGTGCCGATGAACTCGGCCTTGATCGGCGGAGAGTTCGCGGCCTTGTTATTCTCGTCGCTCGGGTTCGGCGCTTCCACGGGCGCGTTCGACTTGCCAAGCCCGCCGGGATTGGCGAAGGCTCCCTGCAGCGTACTCTCGCGCAGCATCACCGCGCCTTCGACCTGCTGGTCCTTCGGCGCCTCGAGGACGACGTCGGGCACGATCCCGCGGCCCTGGATCGAGCGACCGGCCGGCGTGTAATAGAGCGCCGTGGTCAGGCGCAGCGCGCCGTAGCCGTTAAGCCCGATCACCGACTGCACCGAACCCTTGCCGAAGCTCTGCGTGCCCATGATCGTCGCGCGGTGCCGATCCTGCAGCGCGCCGGCGACGATCTCCGATGCCGAGGCCGAGGCGCCATTGATCAGCACGACGACGCGCGTGTCCTTGAGCAGCTCGCCACCTTTCGGCGCCTGGAAGGTCTTGTCGCTGGTCGCGTCGCGCCCGTGCACCGTGACGACGGCCCCGCCGTCGAGGAAATCGCCGGCAACGCCGACCGCGGCCGAAAGGAGCCCACCGGGATCATTGCGCAGATCGAGCACCAGGCCTTTGAGCTTGCCGCCAGCCTGCTGCGTCAGCGTGTCGATGGCTTTCTTGAAATCGGTCGGCGTCGTGTCGGTGAACTCGCCGATGCGCACATAGCCGACCCCGCCGTCCTGCAGCTTGAACTTCACGTTCTGCACGTGGATGGTGTCGCGCGTCACCGTCACGTCGAACGGCTCCTTGGTGCCACGCGAGAGCGTGAGCTTGACACTGGTGCCGGGCTTGCCACGCAGGACGCGAACGATCTTGCTCAGGTCGACGCCGTGCGTGGCCTGGCCATCGATGGCGACGATGAGGTCGCCCGGCTGGATGCCGGCATGCGCGGCCGGTGTGCCGTCGATCGGTGAGATCACCTTGGGCACGCCGCCCACCTGCGTGATCTCGATGCCGAGGCCGCCAAACTCGCCAGCGAGGTCGGCACGTGATTGCTTGAACTCCTGCTCGTCCATGTAGTCGGAATGCGGATCGAGGCGCGACAGCATGCCCTTGAGCGCGTCCTTGGTGAGATCGTCAGGTCCAACCGGCCGCACGTAACCGCGCTCGACGATCTGCATCACGCCCGCAATCAGCGCGAGGTCGGTGTTGGACGGGCCGCCGCGGCTCAAGCCGATGGCGGCGACGGGAATGGCCATACCAGCGGCTAAGATCAAGGCGGCAGTCAGCAAACGGGGCATTTTCATGGTGTGCTCTCGATGGAGTTCAATGCAATCACGACAACAAACGCGGGCGATCCAAGAACGTTTCCTCGATATAGGCGTTGAATCGGCCCGCGAAAGTCCGCGTCGAAGCCGCCGACATCACCGCCCGCGCACGAACAAGGCTGCGACAAAGATGGCTGCCGGCAACGTAGCGCGTCGCATTGTCTTCGTAGTTATTTGATCATAGTTTCACGAGGGGCGTTCGGGGAAGCCATGCCTGCTGCTACCGCCTTCCGTCGCCACCTCTCCACCGCATTGACATCCGCTGCTCTGCTCTGGCTGCTGCCGCAGCCCGGCACGGCGCAATCGATCGTGCTGGCGCAGGCCGGCAGCACCGGTGGCAGCATCGGCAGGCACGGCAAAGAGGCCACCGGAAGCGACGAGCCGAGACCACGCCATCACCAGACCCCGCGCGTGGAGCGCAGCGAACACAGTGAGAGAACCGCCAGCAAGGGTTGCCCGAGCATCGTTGGGCGATGGTCGAGCTGGGCGTCGGGAATGTTCGGCGCCAATGACACTGTGTTCAAAGCCGACGGCACCGCCTATCACAGTGCCGGAATCACGGGGAGATGGTTCTGCGAAAATGGTCAGCTGCGCATCGAGTGGCCCGACGGCAAGCCAGGCGCGGTGAAGCTTTCTGCGGACGGCAAGCAGATCATTGACAGCGCGGGCGGCGTCCATATGAGCCGCTGAACGGCGGCGCCGCCAACGCCGCGCACACCTATCGACGTGTGCGCCCGCTTCCGTCGGCGCAAACGCTGGCGACCAGCGTGCAGCTCTTGCCATTTCTGCGGCAATCCGCGAGCGCGGCTTCCTTCGCGAGTTCCAGCGTCGATCGCGACACGATCGCCCAAGACGCATCGGAATGCGCGAACGCCGCGCAATCGGTGCCGAAGAAGCTCACCTCGGTCGGGCAGGATTCGTTGCAGCTGGCGCGCGCGCTGGCGATGGCCTCGCGTCGCGTCTCCTGCGCCCAGGACATGCCCCACTTTTCGTCCGCACGCCCATAGACGATGCTGCCCCAGGGCCGCAGCGGCGATAGCCCGCGCAAGCGATTAAGCAGCCCCTTGGTCAGCACGCCGTCCGCGGCAAGCTGGTTCGTCGCCTCGTAGTCGCGCACCGCCTGCTGCAGCTGCGCGGTCTGGTTGGGCGCGCCGGGGTCGAAATTAAGCTCATAAAGCCGCGAGCGGATTTCGTTCACCAGCACCGGATCGGTAACCAGCGTCGCGTCGCTGAACGGATCGCTCGGCCGCGGCGGTTCCGGTGCAGGCGCTGGCCGGCTTTGCTGCTCGAGCATTGCAAGACGTGCCTCCGCTGCCGCTCGCCGCGAGCTCGTCGGAAACCGCTCAACGAACTGACGCAGCAGCGCAGCGTCGCGACTGTCCTTGAGGAAATCCCAGGCAATCTCATCCGCGGCCGGCGCAGGCGGAGGCGGAGGAAGCTCCGGCGGCGCAGCGCGCGGTACCGGTGGGGGCGGCGGAGGTGTCAGTGCCGCCAGTTTCTGCGTTGCCGCGTCATGATGCGTGCTGTTCGGAAATTGCTCCAGGAAGTGGCGCAGCTGGCCGATATCGCTGCCGTCCTTGATCTCCTTCCAGGCGGCGTCGTCGGGCGCGACGCGCGGCGCTGGTGGCGACGGTGCAGCGCTCGCGACACGCGGCGTCTCGCGGGTGGTCTCGACTGCGGCCGCCGCCGGTTTCGCTGCCGGCGCGAACATGCCGCGAATCCAACCGAAGTTGGTGGTCGCCGTGAAGGCACCGATCGCGAACACAGCGACGAGCACGGCAGCGAGCGGCAGCCAGCGCTGCGACGGCGGCTGCAGACGCGCACCGCGGCGCGCCGGTGTCCGCTTTGCTGCGCCGGTCGGGCTCGGCTCTAACCTGTCGCGCACAAACTGCACCGAGCCCGGCCGATTGGCTTCCTCGATCGACAGCATCCAATCGATGGTGCCCAAGAGCTCAGGATTGTACTTGCCCGCGGCGGCTTTGCTCGCCGGGATGATCGGATCGTTGCGCAGCCGCCGCAAGGATTCCGGCGGTGTGTTTCCGGTCACGCACTTATAGGCGATTGCGCCGAGCGCGTAGATATCGGTCCACGGCCCCTGTTGGCCACCGACACCATATTGCTCCGGCGGCGAATAGCCGGGCGCGGCGATGGCGGTGATGCTGCGGCTGTGCCGCTCGCGAAAATCGCGCGCCGCTCCGAAATCGATGAGCACCGGCGTGTTGTCGTCGCGCAGGATCACGTTGCTCGGCTTGAGATCACGATGCAGCACCGCCTGTTCGTGAACGGTCTCCAGCCCGTCGATGATGCCGCGCAGGATCTGCAGCAGCTCCGGTTCGGGAACAGCGCCTGCGGCGAGGCGTTGGCTCAGCGTGCGGCCCTGCTCGTAATCGAGGGCGATATAGGCGGTCCCGTGCAGCTCGAAGAAACGGCGCACGCGCACGATATTCGGATGCCGGAAACGGGAGATGACGCGCGCCTCCTCGAGAAACGAGTCGAGGCCGATTTTGAATTCCGGCGCATCGCCGATCGATTTCGCCGTGACCGTCTTCTCGGACATCCGCACGGCGATATCGTTGGGGAAGTATTCCTTGACGGCGACACTTTGGCGCAGCACGCGGTCGATCGCCCGATAGGTGATGCCGAAACCGCCGTGACCGAGCAGCGCCTCGATCTGGTATTCGAGCAACTCGGTGCCAGCCGGCAGCGCAAAATAATGATCGCCCTTGGCCGACTGGCCGAGCGTCCCGTCCACCGTTCCCCCGCTATCGTGTGTGCTGCTCATGCCGACGACGTCGCGCCGTGTTCCCCCTTACTCCTACAGATCGGAGCACCTCTTTCATCGCAAGAAGCGGCCGCCAACTCAATACGGTCGTGCCAGAGTTCCGCGACTATCGGCTGAAACCGACGGCGCCGGTGCCCGTGTGGATGATCTGCTTCCCGTCCGCCGAGAGCTTGAATGCTTCTGCACCCTTGCCCCAATCCATCTGCAGCTGTCCTTTCTCGCAGGACCACTTGCCGGGAATTCCGGCGCTGTGAAGAGCGGAACCGTCTTTGTTGAAGACCGTGTCGTCCTTGCCGAAGATGCCGGACGCCCAGCTCGACCACCGACCTACAATATTAGGACAGCCGGAACGCTTTGGCTTTTCCTCGGCATCGGCGGGCCGACGGCGCGTCTCCTGCACGCTTTGATCGACTCCAGACGCCGACTTGCCCTGTTTACCAATCGAGCCACCAGTGCTGCCCGCTTGTGCGAGCGCGGAGTCCATGGCAGCCGACGACAGCGCCAAGGCGCACAGCAAAACTGCTATCGACGATTTGGCCATTATCGCGTTGCCCCGCGCACATGGTGGCTGGACGTCTGGCTCGAGATCAATCCGTCCAACGACAAGCCGAGCCGTCTGTTCACGAGAGAGGAATGGTCGGAGCGGCGGGATTCGAACCCACGACCCCCAGTCCCCCAGACTGGTGCGCTAACCGGGCTGCGCTACGCTCCGACTTTGCGCGCGGACTATAGTGGCGCGCTCCTTGAGGTCAATCGGCCAAAATCGCGTGGTTAAGCCGGCGAGATTGCGGCCTCGAGCAGGCGCCGGCATTCGTCGAGCTCGCCGAGCGTCGCGCGCAGCTTGCGCAAATCCTCGTCGCTCAGGCCGCGGTTCGGTGCACGACTCGGGGTCGCCGCCGGCTGCACCGGCGTCGGTGCAATCGGCGGATTCGCGATGCGATCGGCGGGCTCGACGCGCGGCATCGGCGCCGATTGCATCGGCGGCTCGCGTCGCTCGCCAAGCGCCGCATCGTCGTCACTAAAGTCGCGACCGATTAGCGAGGAGATGCGCTCGCGCAAACCGCCGCCGTGTGCCTCGGTCTCGGCCTCCTCAACGACGCCTTCGTCGTGCGCGAGATCCTCGTCTTCATCGCCGCGATGCTGCGGTTGCGGCGCGCCGGCCTGCCACACCGCCTGCACGAATTTGACGCCCTGCTCCTTGAGGATGCGTTGCACGCCGCGGATGGTGTAGCCCTCGCCGTAAAGCAGATGGCGGATGCCGCGCAGAAGATCGACATCGTCAGGGCGATAATAGCGCCGCCCACCGCCGCGCTTCATCGGCTTTATTTCGCGGAAGCGACTCTCCCAGAAGCGCAGCACATGCTGCGGCAGATCGAGATCGTCGGCCACCTCACTGATGGTGCGAAATGCGTCCGGCGCCTTGTTGTCCAAAGCGGATCACTCCTGTGGCTTACGTCAGCTTACGCGCTTTGCGAACATCGTCGCTCGCGGAACAGCACGCTCCACAAGAATTGAAAACTTATTCGGGCTCGTCGGCAACCGCGATGCCGTTGATGCGCTGCTTGAGGATCGCGGATGGCTTGAACACCATCACGCGACGCGGCGAGATCGGCACTTCCTTGCCCGTCTTCGGATTGCGTCCAATGCGCTGACCCTTCTTGCGCACGACGAACGATCCGAACGACGAAAGCTTCACGGTTTCGCCACGTTCCAGACAATCCGTGATCTCTTTGAGGACCAATTCCACGAGCGAGGCGGACTCCGTTCGCGAGAGTCCAACCTTCTGGTAGACCGCCTCGCAGAGGTCCGCGCGCGTCACTGTTTTACCGGTCATCGCCTGCCCCGCTCTCGGCGAGATATCATACTGAATTATCAACGATATTAGCTTGGTTGGGCAGGGTCAACGGGTGATGATGGAACTTTGTGACTAATGAAAGGTCACCAGCGCAGCAGCGCGGAGCCCCAGGTGAAGCCGCCGCCCATGGCTTCCAGGAGCAACAAATCGCCTCGTTTCACCCGTCCATCGGCAACGGCGGTGCGCAAAGCCAGCGGAATTGAGGCTGCGGAGGTGTTCCCGTGCCGATCGACGGTGATGACCACCTTCTCCGGCACGATCCCGAGCTTGTGCGCGCTGTCGTCGATGATGCGCTTGTTGGCCTGGTGCGGAACGAACCAGGCGATGTCATTGGCGGTGTAGCCGGTCGCCTTGAAAGCGTCGTCGATGACGTCGGTGATCATCGCCACCGCGTGCTTGAACACGGCGCGGCCCTCCATGCGCAGGTGCCCGACCGTGCCGGTCGAGGACGGGCCGCCATCGACATAGAGCTTGGTCTTATGGCGGCCGTCGGAGCGCAGATGCGTGGTCAGGAGCCCGCGATCGGAGCGCGCGCCCGGCTGCTCCTGCGCCTCGATCACCAGCGCGCCGGCGCCGTCGCCGAACAGGACGCAGGTGGTGCGGTCGGTCCAGTCGAGGATGCGCGAGAAGGTCTCGGCGCCGATGACCAGGGCGCGCTTGAAGCTGCCTGACCTGAGCAGGCCGTCGACTGTGGCAAGCGCGAAAATGAAGCCTGAGCACACCGCCTGCAGGTCGAAGGCGGCGCCGTGCGTAATGCCGAGCCCGGCCTGCACGGACACCGCGGTCGCCGGAAAGGTTTGGTCCGGCGTCGCCGTGGCGAGCACGATGAGATCGATCGATGAAGCCTCGACGCCGGCATCGGTAAGCGCGGCACGCGCGGCCTTGAGGGCGAGGTCGGAGGTGAGCTCACCCGGCGCGGCAATGTGCCGCTCGCGGATGCCCGTGCGCTGCACGATCCATTCGTCGGTGGTGTCCACCGAGCGCGCGAGGTCGTTATTCGTCAGCGTCTGGCTCGGCAGATAGGCGCCGCAGCCCAGCACCACGGAACGCAACATTAGGTGGCCCCGGCGGCCGTCAGCGCGGAAGCGACCTGCTCATCGCGCGCCAGCGTCTGATTGATCTTGGCAAGCAGGTCGTAGCGGGCCATGTCGTATCCGAGATCGACGGCGGCTGCAAAACCCTCGGCATCGGTGCCGCCGTGACTCTTGATGACCACGCCGTTGAGCCCGAGGAAGACGCCGCCATTGGCCTTGCGCGGATCCATCTTCTCGCGCAATGCGCGAAATGCCTGGCGCGCCAGCAGGAAACCGAGCTTGGCCTGCCAGGTGCGGCTCATGGCCGCGCGCAGATATTGCCCGATCTGCCGCGCGGTCCCTTCCGCGGTCTTGAGCGCGATATTGCCGGCAAAGCCCTCGGTGACCACGACGTCGACCGTACCCTTGCCGATGTCGTCGCCCTCGACGAAGCCGTAATATTCGAAATGCGGCATCGGCTGATCGCGCAGGATGGTGCCGGCCTCGCGCACATCGTCGAGGCCTTTGACCTCCTCGACGCCGATATTAAGCAGCCCGACCGTCGGACGTTCGAGATCGAACAGAACGCGCGCCATGGCGCTGCCCATGCCGGCAAGACGGATGAGATGCTGCGCATCGGCGCCGATCGAGGCGCCGACGTCGAGCACGATGGATTCACCGCGCACTGTCGGCCACAGCGCGGCGATGGCCGGTCGCTCGATGCCGGGCATCATCTTGAGGTTGAAGCGCGCCATGGCCATCAGCGCGCCGGTGTTGCCGGCCGACACAGCGACGTCGGCCTCGCCCTTTTTCACGGCATCGAGGGCAAGCCACATCGAGGACTTCCAGCGGCCATAGCGCAGCGCCTGGCTCGGCTTGTCGTCCATCTTGATGGCCACCTCGGTGTGGACCACCCGGGATGCGGCCTTGAGCTTGGGATCGATGTCGAGGAGCGGCGCCACCTGCTCCTGGTTGCCGAAGAACAGAAACTCAATGTCCGGGTGTCGGGCGAGCGAAACCGCCGCTCCGGGCACGACCACGGACGGTCCATGGTCCCCGCCCATGGCATCAAGCGCAATGCGGACTTTATCGGGCATGGATCGATTTAATAACGGGTCGGCAAAGGGACACAAAGGCCTTGACGGTCATTTGCTCTCGCCTGTGGACCCCTTTTTCAGGGCGGCCAGAGCGGCAAAGGGATGCGCCGCGGCCGCGTCACCGGCCGTCGTCGCGGCGAATTCAACACCCTCTTTACGTGGATAAGGGTCGATGCCGAGCATCAGAAACTCGGTGGCGACGGCGCCAAGGTCGACGGTGTCGCCAAGCAGCGGCTCCGGCGCCTCCTCGTCGTCGGCAAGCGTATGCCCATGCGACTTGCCGGCCTCCGCGGCGGCACCACCTCCGGGCGCGAAGACCAGATCGACGTCCTCGCGCACGGTGTTCTCGATCGGCTCGAGCGTGACCACGCAGGTCTGCCCGACCCGCGCGCGCACGTTGCCGCTGACATGCACCGCGTTGCCTTGGCGGATGATGTCGAAGCTTGCGGCGAGCTCGGGGAGCGCGCGCAGCCCGGCGAGCTGAGCAATAGCGGCACGCGCCGGCTCGTCGGCGGCGACGTCGAAATGCTGGCCGGTTTCAGGGAGCTCGGCGATGGGGACCGGAAAGCTCCAGGGGCGCTCTGTCGATGTGGTCATTGGGTTGCAAAAGCAGCAGGGTCGGGAAAGTTCACTTTACCAGCGGCAAGCTCGTGCGGGTCCGCTGCGTTGATGCCCTCCGCGGCAGCGCGGACATAGCCCGCCAGCCGCCGCGCCGCCGGCTCGACGGCTTTGGTCTCGAAGACATTGCGCGCCAGCGCTTGGGCCAAGGGTTCCGCATCTGCGGCCGCCAGCGCCGCGTCATAGGCCTTCGCGCGACCATAATAAGCATCGGCTACCCGGCGCATGTGCTTGGGGACCGCGAGGTCGCCGATCCCCATTTCCCGCAAGCTGCCGTCCATGTCGGCGCAAAAATGGTCGAAAAGCCCCTGCCCGGTGTCCTTCAGCGCAGGATCGGCGAACAGGCGGCGCAGCACCAACGCCAAATGCAGGATGATGAGCTCGAGGCGCCCGTTAACCGTGTCGGCAGCCGCGAAATCCCGGTAAAACGCCGGGGATCGCGCCTGCGCCACGATCGTGCCATAGAGGGCAGCAATGGTGTCGGCTCGCCCATGGCGGCGAAAAAGGGGCAAAATCATCGGCTTAGCAGGTCGTGTTTGAGTGCGGCTCCGCCGCCGGGTAAGACAATGCTGCTAGCGCGGCCGAGTTGAAGTCCCTGGGTCATTTTGCTGCACGCTCTTTCAGGGACTTCAACTCGATAAGCCGCACTAGCCAACATTATGATTCGAGTGCCGCTTTTCGATTTGAAATTCCTAGGAGGAGTTTGCGGCAAGCTGTGTGGGAATTTCAAATCGGCGGCACGAGGGATGCAAGACCGAAATGACACGTTCGCGTAACCCCCGTTCGTCTACCCCTGCCCGTGCGCGCCTCGCACTCACGCTCACGGCGGTGCTCGGCATTGGCGTGCTCACGGCAGCCTGCGGCGATACGCTCTCGGAGAATTTTCAGCGCGGCTATGTGCTGCCTGAAGGCGCGCTCGAGCAGATCCCGATCGGCGCCTCGCAGGACCAGGTGCTGATCGTGCTCGGAACGCCCTCGACGGTCGCCACCGTGAGCGGCGAAGCGTTCTATTACATCTCGCAGCGCGCCGTGAAATCGGTCGCCTTCATGCCGCAGGAGGTGAAGGAGCAGCGCGTGATCGCGGTCTATTTCGACAAGAGCCGGCGCGTCGAGCGGCTCGCCGATTACGGGCTCAAGGACGGCAAGGTGTTCGACTATATCAGCCGCACCACCACGACCGGCGGCGAGAACCCGAGCTTCATGGGCTACCTGTTCAAGTTCTGGCAGAACAAGGGCCCGACCTCGAGCGGGTGAGCGCAAGCGCGCGTCGGCAATTTTCACGTTCGCAATCACGCAAATTGTCCTCTGCGCTGGCAATGTCCGCACGCCATCGCTTCGCCGTTTCGACACGGCGTCGATTTTCAAATCGGTGCGCCTCTAGGAGTATCCAAGGGCGCGCGGGACGTCCGTGATCCGCCGGGATCTACGGACCCTCACTCCTCGCGGAGAGAAGGTACCTTCGCCCCGTCAAAGCGAAGGCAGGGGTAGAAAGCCGCAGGTCTCGTCAGATACGAACATCCCGCGCGCGATGGGTTACGGCTTGCTTCGCTGACCCCCGGAGGCATGACCATTGCTGACCTCCGCTACGGGGCTGCGGGAGATTTCGCTCCCCACACCACACATAACGCCGAAGCGCTCGGCGCCAGGATCCTCGCGACTTGGGCCGCCGGTCTTGATCGGGATGTCCGCCCGACCTCAACCGGCCATCGCCACCCTCCCCACATCAGTGAACACGGCCGATGCCCCTTGGAGCGGAGAAGGGATAATGAGGATTATATAGGAACGAAAAGGGAACGCAAGAGCTAAAATGGCGGGGACGCGGGAGCTCCAAAAAAAGCCCGCGGCTCGCGCCGCGGGCTTTCGTCCTAGTTCGTTCGCGACAATTAGTGCGCCAGCACCGCGAGCAGCAACAGCGCCACGATGTTGGTGATCTTGATCATCGGGTTCACGGCGGGGCCCGCCGTGTCCTTGTAGGGATCACCGACAGTGTCCCCGGTCACCGCGGCCTTGTGGGCTTCCGAGCCCTTGCCGCCGTAGTGGCCGTCCTCGATGTATTTCTTGGCGTTATCCCAGGCGCCGCCGCCAGACGTCATCGAGATGGCGACGAACAGGCCGGTGACGATGACGCCGAGCAGCATGGCGCCGACGGCGGAGAACGCCGCCGACTTGCCGGCCGCGCCGCCCCCCGCCACCAGATAGATGACGAAGTAGACGACGATCGGCGAGAGCACCGGAAGCAGCGACGGGATGATCATCTCCTTGATGGCGGCCTTGGTCAGCATGTCGACCGCACGGCCGTAATCCGGCTTGTCCTTGTGCTGCATGATGCCCGGCTTCTCACGGAATTGCCGGCGCACCTCCTCGACGATCGCACCCGCGGCGCGACCGACCGCGGTCATGCCCATGGCGCCGAACAGATACGGGAGCAGACCGCCGAACAGGAGGCCGACCACGACGTATGGATTGTTCAGCGAGAAGTCGAGCTTGAGCCCCTGGAAGTACGGATGCTGAGCCGCGGTCCTGGTGAAGAACTCGAGGTCCTGGTTATAGGCCGCGAACAGCACCAGCGCGCCGAGACCAGCGGAGCCGATGGCGTAGCCTTTGGTGATCGCCTTGGTGGTGTTGCCGACCGCATCGAGCGCGTCCGTCGACTTGCGCACCTCCTTCGGCAGACCAGCCATCTCGGCAATGCCGCCGGCATTGTCGGTGACCGGGCCGAAGGCATCGAGTGCGACCACCATGCCGGCAAGCGCCAGCATGCTGGTCACCGCAATCGCGATGCCGAACAGGCCGGCGAGCCCATAGGACACCAGGATGCCGGCGATGATGACGAGTGCCGGCAGCGCGGTGGCTTCGAGCGAGATGGCCAGGCCCTGGATGATGTTGGTCCCGTGGCCGGTCACCGAAGCGGACGCAATCGATTTCACCGGGCGGAAATTGGTGCCGGTGTAGTACTCGGTGATCCAGATGATCAGGCCGGTGACGGCCAGACCGACCAGCGCGCAGATGAACAGCGAGGTGCCGGTGTAGGCGACGCCGGCAATTGGACCGAAGCCGACCAGCCGCCAGATGATGTAGGCGATGGCGAAGATCGAGAGCACCGCGGTGGCGATGAAGCCCTTGTAGAGCGCGCCCATGATCGACTGCGAGGCGCCGAGCTTCACGAAGAAGGTGCCGATGATCGAGGTGATGATGCAGACGCCGCCAATGCCGAGCGGAAGCAGCATCATGTTGGAGAGGTTCGGCTGACCGGCGAAGAAGATCGACGCCAGCACCATGGTGGCGACGATGGTCACCGCATAGGTCTCGAACAGGTCCGCGGCCATGCCGGCGCAGTCGCCGACATTGTCGCCGACGTTGTCGGCGATGGTCGCCGGGTTGCGCGGGTCGTCCTCGGGAATGCCGGCCTCTACCTTGCCGACGAGATCGCCGCCGACGTCAGCGCCCTTGGTGAAGATGCCGCCGCCGAGACGGGCGAAGATCGAGATCAGCGAGGCGCCGAAGCCGAGCGCCACCAGGGCGTCGATCACGGTGCGGTCGCTGACCGCCTTGCCGAGCGGGCCGGTGAGATAGCCGAAATAGCCGGAGACGCCGATCAGCGCGAGGCCGGCGACGAACAGGCCGGTGATGGCGCCCGACTTGAAGGCGAGTTCGAGGCCGCCGGCGAGCGAACCGATCGCCGCCTGCGCCGTGCGCACATTGGCGCGCACCGATACGTTCATGCCGATGAAGCCGGTGACGCCCGAGAGGATGGCGCCGATGGCGAAGCCGACCGCCACATACCAGCCGAGCGTGAAGCCGACGATGAGGAAGATGACGACGCCGACCATGCCGATGGTCGTGTACTGACGCTTGAGATAGGCCTGCGCGCCTTCGCGCACGGCGTTGGAAATCTCCTGCATCTTTTCGCTGCCGGCATCGGCCCGCAGCACCGAGCCGATGGCCCACACGCCATACACGATGGCGAGCAGACCACAGCCGATGATCGCCCACAGAGCTGTCATAGGAAGAGTCCTCAGATGTTGAAGGATTGACCGAGGATGGCCGCTTTTGTGGGCGCTTCACCCCGACCGGAATGTGGCGCGGGATATGCCAAAAACGGCGCGCCGACGCAACGCCGGGAAACAAGTTCTCCAGCGGCACCGCGCGCGGTACAAAGCCGCCGCGCGACACCCCAGCCTATGATTTATCCATAAAAATCAAACAGTTGCCTTGCGTTCGCGCAGCGAATGCCAGAGCAACAGGCCACAGGCGAGGATAACGAAGGGGAAGATGACTTCGTTAATCACCGCCCAGCCGACGGTCGCCAGCATCTTACCGGACATGAACGAGCCGAGCGCCATGGTGCCGAAGACGAGGAAATCGTTGAACGCCTGAACCTTGTTGCGCTCGCTCGGCCGGTGGCAGTGGGTGACCAGCGTGGTCGCGCCGATGAAGGAGAAGTTCCAGCCAAGGCCGAGGAGGACGAGCGCGGTCCAGAAATGCGCGACCGTGATCCCGGCGATGGCAACGGCAGCCGCGACCATCAAAAGGACGAAGCCGAGCACGACGATGCGGCCGACGCCGAAACGCGCAATCAGCGAGCCGGTCACGAAGCTCGGCGCATACATCGCGAGCACGTGCCACTGGATGCCGAGGCTCGCATTGGTGACCGAGTGGCCGCATTCAATCATGGCCAGCGGCGCCGAGGTCATCACCATGTTCATCAGGCCATAGCTGACCACACCGCAGACCACGGCGACGATGAAGCGCGGCGTGCCGACGATCTCGCCGAGCGGACGCGGCGCGGCGCCGGCGGCGTGACGCACGGGCGGCCGCGGGATCTTGACCAGCGTCAGCACCGCGGCGGCCATGATGGCGACGACCGACTGCGCGACATAGCTCGCGGCGAAGAGATAAGGCTGCCACAGATCCTTGGTGAAGATGACGAGCTGCGGACCGAGAAACGCGGCGAACACGCCGCCAACGAGCACCCAGGAGACGGCCTTCGGGCGAAAACTCTCGCTCGCGGTATCCGCGGCAGCAAAGCGGTAGGACTGATGCGCAGCCGCATACAGTCCGCCGCACAGCGCCCCGAGCAGCAGCAACGCGAACGAGGCTTGCAGCACGGCGGCGCAAGAGACGAAACCGGAAAGCGCGCCGAATACCGAACCGGTCTGCAGCGCGAAGCGACGGCCGTAGCGCCGCGCCAGGATGCCGACGGGCAGCGTGCCCATCCACATGCCGAGCACCATGAAGCTGATCGGCAGCGTGGCGAGGCCCTTATCGGGCGCCAGCATGGAACCGATGATGCTGCTGGTCGCGACAATGACGGTGTTGTTGCCGCCCGCGAGCGCCTGCGCCACCGCGAGCACCTTGGCGTTCCTTCGCGCCAAGTGGTCATCGATCAATACGTCGCGGATCGGCTCGGCAATGACCGACATCGGCGCGGGCTCCCGGAAAAAGCCGCCCCTTGTATCGACCGCACGGATGAATCGCTACTCCCGGCGACGCAGATCAGGGATGAAACTTCTTCATCGGCCAACGAACGACGTGAATGAGTGGACTTGCCGACAAGCAGCCCCCTTGACCTGGGTAACAAACGAGTTACATTCTATGTAACACACTGGTTACACAAATGGCGACTGCAAAGCGGGCAGAAACGGCGACCAATCGCAAGTCGCGCGAAGCGATATTCCGCGCCATCGCCGACCCGACCCGCCGCGAAATCCTCGACCTCCTGCGCGGCCGCGCCCACAGCGTCGGCGAAATCGCCGCGAATTTCCGCACCAGCCGTCCGGCGATTTCGCGGCATCTGCGGCTGTTGCGCTCGGTCGGGCTGGTGGCCACGAAAAACGCCGGCAACGCCCGCATCTGCACGTTGAATGCCAAGCCGCTGCGAGCCGTGGGCGATTGGCTTACCGATTACGAAGCGTTCTGGGGCGACAGCCTGCGCAGTCTCCAGCGTTATGTTGAGGAGCAGTCATGAGCGCGACGATCGCCACCGAAACCATCGTCCAGAGCATCGTCATCAAGGCGCCGGCAAAGCGCGTGTTCGAAGCGTTGACCGATCCCGACGAGCGCATCACGTGGTGGGGATCGCCGGGCCGTTTCCAGACCACGCATGTGGAGTCGGATCTGCGGCACGGCGGCAAATGGTCGATGCGCGGCATCGGCGTCGGCGGAAAGCCGTTCACCGTGACGGGGGAGTACCGCGCGGTCGAGCCGCCGCATCTTCTGAGCTTCACCTGGCTGCCGAGCTGGCAGGAGAACGCGACCGAGACGCTGGTGCGCTTCGATCTCGAGGAAGCGAATGGCGTGACCACCGTGCGGGTGACGCATTCCGGCCTGACGCCGGAGGGCGCGCAGGCGCACAAAGGCTGGCCGCAGATCCTCGAATGGTTGCGCGCTTATGCAGAACGTTGAGGTGTCTAGTTCCTGACGAAATCGATCGCGCTCGAGTGCCGGATCATCGCCAGACGTGCCTCCGCGGCCGACTGCGCACCGACCTGTCCGAGCGCCGCCTTCACCTCTTCCGTGAGAAGCCCGATCAGATAGTCGGGACCTTCCTCCCCGAGAGCGGCGAGGCTCCACAGGAACGCCTTGCCGGAGAAGGTGCTCGTGGCGCCGAGCGCCAGCGCGCGCACCGCATCAAGTCCGCTGCGCACGCCACTATCCATCAGCACGGTCGCACGGCTGCCCACGGCCTTCACGACCGCCGGCAGGCAGTCGATGGTCGGCGGCAGCGCCTCGATCTGTCGGCCGCCGTGATTGGAGACGATCATCCCGTCAACGCCAAGCGCGATCGCCTTTTCGGCGTCGGCCGGATGCATGATGCCTTTGAGCACCAGCGGCCCCTTCCAGCGTTCGCGGTAGAGCGCGACCTCGTCCCAGGAGAAGGCGCCGCCGATCTCGCTGCGGGCATAGCGGATCACCTCGTTGGTGCCTGCATTCTCACCGACATAGGCGCGGATCGTGGCGAAGCGCGGGTAGCCATGGCGCAGGATGCCCGCAAGCCAGCGTGGCTTGCGGACCATCTCCCAGATCATGCGCGCATCCGGACGGAATTCGCCGCCGAGACCCGCGCGTGATTCACGCGAGCGCGTCGTGCGCACCGGCACGTCGATCGTCATCACCAGCACGCGCGCACCCGCTGCCTCGGCACGGCGCACGACGTCATAGCCGATCTTGTGGTCGTTCTTGCCGAACCGATATAGCTGAAACCAGAACACGTCCGGCGCCGCCTTGCCGATCTGCTCCGGCGTGGCACCGCCCGCGGTCGACAGCGTGTAAGGAATGCGCGCGCGTTGCGCGGCCTTGGCGAGCATGAGATCGGCGCCCGGCCACACGATCGCGGGAGCGCCCATGGGCGCGATGCCGATCGGCGCTGAATAGCGGGTGCCGAAGATCTCCACATCGCACGGCGGCAGCTTGTTGGTGACGCCGTAGCGCGGGATGATCTCGACGCCGTCGAGCGCCGCCCAGTTGTGCGCGATACCGGTATCGGCGCCGGCACCACCGTCGGCATATTCGAACGCGAACAGCGGCACCCGGCGCTCCGCCGCGCGGCGCAAAAAGCCGCTGGTCGGATAGTAACGATGCAGCGTGCTGTAGTTCGCCTTCGGCGGCGGCGGTTCCAGCGGCGCAGCCTGCGCAGCAGTCTTACGGGTGACGTCGTCCATGGCGTTTCCTTGTTCTTGCTATGGATTATAGCGCGTCGGGCTCTTGTGCCAGCCATCAGAAATGACTGAAGGAGCCATGCGCAAAGGCAAGCGGCTTGCCGTTGACGTCGAGAAACGAGGGAGCCCCCTCGCCTGCTGCGATGCGACCGATCTCTGCAACCGGCACACCGGCGCTCATCGCGGCGTTACGAAATGCCGCAAGCTCGCCGGGCGCGACGGTGCACGCGACCTCATAGTCGTCACCCCCGGTGAGGATCGGCTCGACGAGGCCTGCATCGGCCGCGAGCGCCGACTTCGCCGCGCCGGAGAGCGGCACGCGGGCCACCTCGATGGTCGCTGTTGCACCGGAGGCGCGACAGAGCTTGGTGAAGTCGCCGACGAGCCCGTCGGAAATGTCCATGGCGGCGTTGGCGTGCACGCGCAGCGCCTCGGCCAACGCATTGCGCGGCTGCGGCAGCAGGTAACGCTCGGTGAGATGTGCGCGCTCAGTTGCGCTCACATTCAAAGTCTGTCCGCGGCGCACGCGCAGACCAAGCGCGGCGTCGCCGATGGTGCCGGTGACCAGCACATGATCGCCGGGCCTGGCGCCGCCGCGACGCACCATGCGGCCCTGCGGCACGCTGCCGAACGCGGCGATGGAAATCGTCGCCGGACCCGGCGTGCGGTCGGTGTCGCCGCCCATCAGCGGACAGGCATAGCGCTTCGCGTCGTCGCCGAGCCCGCGCGCGAACGCCTCGAGCCACACATCGCCGACATCTTTCGGCACCGCGAGCGAAAGGAGGAAGCCGAGCGGCGTCGCGCCCTTGGCGGCGAGATCGGAAAGGTTCACGCGCAGCGCCTTGCGCGCCACGGCCTCGGCAGGATCGTCGGGGAAGAAATGCACGCCCGCGATGATGGCATCGGCCTTGAGCACAACGTCAGTGCCGGGTGGCGGCGTGATGAAGGCGGCATCGTCGGTGAGACCCAGCGCGCCCGGATGCCGGGCCAGCGGCTTGAATAGCCGCGCGATCAGGCGATCCTCGGCCGAGCCGCTGTCGCCAGGTGCGCCCATCATGTGCCTGCGTTGCGGCTGAATTCCGCCGGCTCGCGCAGCTGCCGCGCGATCTGGTCGAGCACGGCATTGACCATGCCGGTCTCGTCACGCTCGACAAAGGCCGCGGCGACGTCGCCGTATTCGGCGAGGATCACGCGCACCGGGATGTCGCGGCGGTGCTCGATCTCGTAGGCGCCCGCGCGCAGCACCGCACGCAGCACCGTCTCGATGCGCTTGAGCGGCCAGCTGCGCGCCAACGCCTCATCGATCAGCGGATCGAGCGCGCGCTGCTCACGCACCACGCCGGAAACGATCTCGCGGAAGAACGCGGCCTCGGCCGGCAGATAAATCTCACCCTCGACCTCGCGGCCGATCCAGTGGCTTTCGAATTCGGCGAGGATGTCGTTTACGCCGGTGCCGGCGAGATCCATCTGGTAGAGCGCCTGCACCGCGGCGAGCCGCGCCGCGCCACGCCGATTGGCCTTGCGCGTCGTCTTCCCGGCTGCGCCGTTGCCGGTCATTTCTTCCCGCTCAGCGAGCGTTTGAGCGCGACCATGGCGAGCGCGGTCTTCGCCGCCGCGCCGCCTTTGTCGCCCTCCGCGAGCTTGGCGCGCGCCCAGGCCTGCGGCTCGGTGTCGACCGTGAGAATGCCGTTGCCGACCGGCAATTGCCGCGCAATCGACAGATCCATCAGCCCGCGCGCCGACTGCATGGCGACGATATCGAAATGAAAGGTTTCGCCCTGGATCACGCAGCCGAGCGCCACGACGCCGTCATAGGGCTGCTTCTTCTTCGCGGCGGCATCGACCGCCATGGCGATGGCCGCCGGGATCTCCAGCGAGCCGGGCACGGTGATCTTGTCGAACGCGGCGCCGGCCGCTTCGAGCGCGCGTATGGCGCCGGACAGCAGCGTGTCCGAGATGTCGTCGTAGAAACGTGACTCGACGATCAAAATCTTCACCGCGCCGCGCTTATCGGCGGCCTTACTTGCCTTCGCCATTACATTCTCCAGTTAGGATGAGGCGCGTCGTACCAAGTCGCTGCGCCGACAACAAGGCTCTATTTTGTATCGAGCAGCCGCGCTGCATAGCGGGCCATCAGGTCGACTTCGAGATTGACAGCATCGCCTTGGCGCAATGCGCCAAGCGTCGTCACCTGCAGCGTGTGCGGGATGATGAGCACGGAGAACGTGTCGGCCTCGACCGTGTTCACCGTGAGCGATACGCCGTCGAGCGCGACCGAGCCTTTCGCGGCGACGAAACGCATCAGCGGTGGCGGCGCGCGCAGCACGAAGCGCGCGGTATCGGTCATATCCTCGCGAATGACGACGGTGGCGAGCCCGTCGACGTGGCCGGACACGATATGGCCGCCAAGCTCGTCGCCGACCTTGAGCGAGCGCTCCAGATTAATGCGGGTGCCGCGCCGCCAACGGCCGACGGTGGTGACGGCGAGCGTTTCCGCCGCTGCGTCCACCGCGAACCAGCTGCGCGCATTGTCGGTGCCGGCGCCGACGACGGTCAGGCACGCACCGGAACAGGCGATCGACGCGCCGTCCACGATCGACGCGCGGTCATAACCGCAAGCGATCTTGATGCGATGCAGATTGTCGGCGCGCGCCGTCACCGACAGCACCTCGCCCACATCAGTGACGATGCCGGTGAACATCAGCGTCGCTCGAAATGCTCGAGCGTGTCGGCGCCGATCGGCTCGGAGCCACGCGAGACGAGCTTACTCGACTGAGTCAGAGCAGACAGCGGCAGATCGTCGAGCGCATCGATGCCGTCGGCGCCGATCGGCTTCGGGCCGCGGAACAACAAAGCTTCGTCGACGAGATCGGCCTTGACGAAGCTTGCCGCCACGCGCGGCCCGCCTTCGACCATCAACCGGCTGATGCCTTTGTCGGTCAGCAGTTTGAGCACCTGCTTCAGATCGAAGAGGCCATTCCTGGCATCGAGCCGCAACACCTCGACGCCTTTGGCGGTGAGGATCTCCTCGGCCATGGTCGAGGCGTTGCGGGCGCCGAACACCCAGGTCGGCGTCTCCCGCGCGGTGGCAACGAGGTTCGAGGCGATCGGCACCTGCAGCTTGGCGTCGAAGAGCACGCGCACCGGCGAGGCCGGCAGCATGCCGGGCAGCCGGCAGGTGAGCGCCGGATTGTCGGAGAGCGCCGTGCCCATGCCGATGAGGATGGCGTCGCTCTGCGCACGCAGCCAGAACACGCGTTCGCGCGCCGCCTCACCAGTGATCGCGGCCGGCTTTCGTCCGGCGTGGGCGGCCTTGCCGTCCGCCGAGACGGCGAGCTTGAGCAGCACATGCGGGCGGCCATCGCGCATGCGCGCGATGTGCCCGACATGGTCGCGCCGCGCCTCCTCACTGCCAAGCCCGACCTCGACTGCAATACCGCGGGCACGCAGCCGCTCATGGCCCTTGCCGGCGACATCCGGGTTGGGATCCTCCATCGCCGAGACGACGCGGGTGACGCCGGCGGAGATGATCGCATCGGCGCAAGGCGGCGTCTTGCCCTGATGCGAGCATGGCTCGAGCGTCACATAGAGGGTCGCGCCGCGCGCGGCTTTGCGCGCGTGCTTGAGCGCCTCGGTCTCGGCATGCGGGCGTCCGCCGGGCTGCGTCCAGCCGCGACCGACGATAATGCCGTCCTTGACCAGCACCGCACCGACCGCCGGATTGGGCCAGGTGCGTCCGAGCCCGCGGCGGCCGAGCGCCAGCGCAAGCTGCATGAAACGCATGTCCTGGGCCGCGTCGATCCCGGCTGTGGCAACCGCCGCTTCACTCATTTGCGTAGCGGAGTGGCGGGCCGGCCGCCCTCCTCTTCGCCGGATAATTCGGCGAGCGCGGTCTCGAAATCCTTGGCTTCGCGGAAATTGCGATAGACCGAGGCGAAGCGCACATAGGCGACATCGTCGAGATCGCGCAGATGCGCCATCACCGTCTCGCCGATCGATTCCGACGACACGTCGCTTTCGCCGAGGCTTTCCAGCTCGCGCACGATCTTGGAGACCACCTGCTCGATGCGCTCGGGATCGACCGGGCGCTTGCGCAGCGCGATCTGCACCGAGCGCATCAGCTTGTCGCGATCGAACGGCACGCGGCGGCCATTGCGCTTGATCACCGTGAGCTCGCGCAGCTGCACGCGCTCGAAGGTGGTGAAGCGGAAATTGCAGGAGAGGCAGACGCGGCGGCGGCGGATGACGGCGCTATCCTCGGTCGGACGCGAATCCTTGACCTGGGTATCCAGGCTTCCGCAACTCGGACAACGCATGCGCTACCCCCGCTCCGCGCTCTTTAATCTGGATAGATCGGAAAGCGCGAAATCAGCTGTTTCACCTTATCCCGCACCGAGGCCTCGACCAGCGAGTCCTCTTCGACGCCCTTTTGCGACAGCACGTCGAGCACCTCGACGATGAGGTCGCCGACATGGCGGAATTCCGCAATGCCGAAGCCGCGCGTCGTGCAGGCCGGCGTGCCGAGCCGCACACCCGAGGTCACCGTCGGCTTCTCCGGATCGAAGGGAATGCCGTTCTTGTTGCAGGTGATGTGCGCGCGCCCGAGCGCCGTCTCCGCGACCTTCCCGGTGAGATGCTTTGGCCGCAGATCGACCAGCATCAGGTGCGTGTCGGTGCCGCCGGAGACGATGTCGAGGCCACGCGACTTCAGCGTCTCCGCGAGCGCCTTGGCGTTCTCGACGACGTTGCGCGCATAAGTGCGGAACGAGGGGCGTAGCGCCTCGCCGAAGGCGACCGCCTTCGCCGCGATCACATGCATCAGCGGCCCGCCCTGCATGCCCGGGAACACCGCCGAATTGAGCTTCTTCGCAAGATCCTCGTCATTGGTGAGGATGACGCCGCCGCGCGGACCACGCAGCGTCTTGTGCGTCGTCGTCGTCACGACATGCGCATGCGGGAACGGCGAGGGGTGCGCGCCGCCGGCGACGAGCCCGGCGAAATGCGCCATGTCGACCATGAGATAGGCGCCGACGCTGTCGGCAATCTCACGGAAGCGGCGGAAATCGATGATGCGTGGATAGGCGGAGCCGCCGGCGACGATGAGCTTCGGCTTGTGCTGCTCGGCGAGCTTGGCGACCTCGTCCATGTCAATGCGATGGTCGTCGCGACGCACACTGTACGGCACCGGCTTGAACCACTTGCCTGAGAGATTGACCGGCGATCCGTGGGTCAGATGTCCGCCGGCGGCGAGATTGAGTCCCATGAAGGTGTCGCCCGGCTGCATCAGCGCGAAGAACACTTCGGCATTGGCGGAGGCGCCGGAATGCGGCTGCACGTTGGCGAAGCTGCAGCCGAACAATTTGGTCACGCGCTCGATGGCGAGGCGTTCGGCAACATCCACATACTGGCAGCCACCGTAATAGCGCTTACCCGGCAAACCCTCGGCGTATTTATTGGTGAGCACCGAGCCCTGGGCTTCCAGCACCGCGCGGCTGACGATGTTCTCCGAAGCGATGAGCTCGATCTCGTCGCGCTGGCGACCGAGCTCGAGGCCGATCGTCTCCGCGATCTCAGGATCGGTCTCGCGCAGCATCGCGGAAAACAGCGTGTCGGTGTCGGCGGAAGCCGGATGGGTCGCTGTCATTCGTCAATTTCTCCATGACGCCTGAGTGATCGGGGCGCCGAATTCCTGTGGGGTCCGGGATTAACGGCCATTAGCATACCCCGTGCTGACCCGCCAAGTCTGGGATCATGGCGCATTATCCTCCGCAATATATAGGGGGCTATTCCTCGGCCGCGAGTCGAGCCTTCAGCTTGGCCAGCGCCAGTTGCTGCAGATCGGCGCGGGAGGCGCTCACCGGTCCCATCACAACGACCTCGAGCGCGGTCAGAGAATCGACCGCCGCCACGCGAACGACCGAACCGACGACAGTGAATTCGAAGAAGACTTCGCGCTGACCGTCGGATGGATGATCGGCGGCCATGCCCCCTCCCGCCCGCCCGGCTCCGCTCAGCCCGGGCTGGTCGCCGCGATCGGCCGGCCCAGTCCGTCGCGGTTGTAGATGTCCTCGCGGAACTGCACGACATTGTCCGGCGTCGCCCAGGCGGTGACATAGACCCAGTGCAGCGGCACCGGCTTTAAGAGGCGGGCGTCCTTGCGCTCGCCGCTCTTGATCACGGCATCGATGTCCTGGCGCGACCAGCCCGGCGTTTCGGAGAGGAGCCAGGTCACCAGCTCGCGCACATTCTGCACGCGCACGCAGCCCGAGGAATCGAAGCGGTAGTCCTCGCCGAACAGGTTCTTGGCCGGCGTGTCGTGCATGTACACGCCGTCGTTGCTCGGGAAGTTGATGCGGATCGAGCCGAGCGAGTTGAAGTCGCCGGGATCCTGCTTGAACATGTAGTGCACCGCGTCTTGCGAGTACCAGTTGATCTGCGAAGCGGTGAGCTCGTTGTGGTGCTGGTCGAAGATGCGGATGCGGTTCTTCTCGAGATAGTCCGGCTCAGCCTGCATCTTGGGAATGAGATCGCGGCGCACGATCGAGACCGGTACCGTCCAGAACGGATTGAAATTGACCTCGACGATGCGGCTGTTGATGTCCGGCGACGGCCGGTCCGGCTTGCCGACGACGGCCACGTGGCGCGACACCACGGTTTCGCCCTCGATGGCCTCGATCTGCGCGGCCGGGATGTTGCAGACGACGACGCGCGGCCCGGTGAAGCCGCTCATGCTGCGCAGCCGCACCACATTGGTCTTGAGCTGCGCCAGCCGCCGCTCGGCCGGCACGTTGAGCATCGCGTAGCTTTCCGGCCGCAGCACGCCGTCGACGCTTAGCCCGTGTCGTGCCTGGAAGCGGCGCACCGCGGCTTCGACGTAAGAGTCGAAGATATCCGTGGTGCCGGCGGTGGCCTCGAGGTCACCGGCGATCGCCAGGCGCTTGCGCAGCGCCACCACGCTCGGGTGCCGGTTGCCAAGACGCAGCCGGTCAGTCGGAGGCACCGCCGGCCAGCCGCCGCGGGCGACGATCGCATCGTATTGCTGGATGGCCTTCTCGGTCGTGTCGGCGGTCGAGGGTGACAGCGTCGGCAGCGAGGCCTGCGGCATATGGATGGTGCGCGAGGCGGAATCGAAGCCCTGGCCGAAGTCGCGGTTCTGGTTCTGATCGATCAGCGCCTGCAGCATCGGGTCTTCGGCCGCCATCGCGGCGCCGGCAAAGCCCGTTCCGGCAAGGGCGGCGCTCCATTTGAGGAAGGCGCGGCGATGCAGCGGTTTGCGGGCCGGGGGCAGCATTTTCATGGCGAGTGAGACCGGATTCGGCTTTCGGGAGCGGGAGTTCCCGGTAGCCGGCGCCATTGGCGATATTGTGGCCGAGCCCAAAAAACAAGCCCCGGCTATATGGACCGGGGCTCGTTAGCGCAAAAAAGTGCTACGCGTCCAGAAAATCAAAAAAAGCGCTGCACGCCCGGAAGAGGCGCAATTCGCGCCGGCGAGCCGGAGGCGAGCGGCCGGCGCGGAGAATAAAAAAGCGCTGCGCGTCCGGAAGAGACGCGCAGCAAGGCTTCGCCGGGAACGGTTAGAGCCGGTAGAGGATCTGGTCGGTCCAGAAGCGCTCCAGCCGATGGAGCGACTTGTTGAGCGTGGTGAACTCGTCGGCATTGATGCCGCCGACCTGTTCAACCGTCCGCACGTGCTTCTGGTAGAGCTGCTCGACGACGTCGCGCACCTCCTGCCCCTTCGCCGTCAGCTTGATGCGCACCGACCGACGGTCGACACGCGAGCGCTGATGGTCGAGGAAGCCCATCTCCACGAGCTTCTTGAGATTGTAAGAGACGTTGGAGCCGAGATAGTAGCCGCGCGTGCGCAGCTCACCCGCGGTCAGCTCCTTGTCTCCGATATTGTAAAGCAGCAACGCCTGCACCGAGTTGATGTCGGCGCGACCGCGGCGATCGAACTCGTCCTTGATGACGTCGAGCAGGCGGCGATGCAGCCGCTCGACCAGCGTCAAGGCTTCGAGGTAGAGCGGCCGGATATGGTCGAAACGCGCCTCGCGTTCGGCGGGCTCGACCGTCTTGGCAACGGCTTTCATCGTCAACGCCCCTGTTACTTTCGTACGTTCGTACTTTTGTTTTGCGGTAGCGGGGCCCTGTCTTCCCCACTCCATCCCGCGCACAATATCGGGGCTCAGTCTAAGATCAGCTTAAATAACAGGATAAACGTCGCGTTTATTTGTAAGAGTGAACGGTTGATTGAAGGTGCAATTCGAGCGAAGCGGGTTACGCTCCGTTCACCACGCGCACGACGCTAGCCGCGCAGGAAGCGGATGATGCCGGAGAAATCGCGGCCCGCCTCCCCGCTCTCCGCATACTGCGCATAGATCTTCGCGGCATCGGCGCCGAGCGGCGTCTTGGCGCCGGCGGTTTTCGCCGCCTTCTGCGCGAGCTTGAGATCCTTCAACATCATCGCCGCGGTGAAGCCCGCCTGATAATCGCGATTGGCGGGGCTTGCCGGCACCGGCCCGGGCACCGGGCAATAGCTGGTCAGCGACCAGCACTGACCGGACGATTTCGAGGAAATGTCGAACAGTTTCTGATGATCGAGCCCGAGCTTCTCGGCGAGCACGAAGGCTTCGGAGACCGCAATCATGGAAATGCCGAGGATCATGTTGTTGCAGATCTTCGCCGCCTGGCCGTTGCCGGCACCGCCAGCGTGCACGATGGTCTTGCCCATTTTCTCCAAGATCGGCTGCGCGCGGGCGAACGCCTGGGCGCTACCGCCAACCATGAAGGTGAGCGTCGCCGCCTGCGCGCCCCCTACTCCGCCCGACACCGGCGCATCGAGCATCAGAAGGCCGCGCCGCTCCGCTTCGGCAGCGACCGCGCGTGCGGTCTCGACGTCGATGGTCGATGAATCGATCAGCAGCGTTCCCGGATTGGTATTTTCGATGATGCCGCCGGCGCCGAGATAAACCTCGCGCACATGCTGCCCGGCGGGCAGCATGGTGATGACCACATCCGCCCGTGCCGCGGCGACCTTGGCGAACTCGGCGGTCGCACCGCCCGCAGCCTTGAGCTTTTCGGTGGCGGCCGGATTGAGATCGACGCCCTCGACGTGATGCCCCGCCTTGATGAGATTGAGCGCCATGGGCAGGCCCATATTGCCGAGCCCGATGAATCCGATCCGCGCCATGACGTCCTCCCGATCGTTTCTTAAACAGGATGCTCGCGCGCCGATTTCAAAGCCAGCCACAAATAACCGGCGAGCAGCACGATATCGAACAGGCTGAGCAGCATTCCGCCGCCATAGATCTGCGGAAACAGCATCTCGACCGTGACCATGGAGACGATCGAGGTGAGCCACACCACCGCGCCCCAGGGCGCGGCGAGCCAGAGCCCGACCGCGGCCACGAGATCGATCACGGCGAAGAAGATCGTCGCCGCCTGCCACGGTGTCGTATGCGCCTCGAACACCTGATCCGGCGCCACGCCGACGCCGCAGACCTGCGCCCAATGATAGAGGCCCTTGAACATCGACAGGCCCGCCATGATGCGCAGGAACAGCACCAGACGCTCGGTCCAGCGGGTCTCACGCTCTTCCTCGCCGGTATGCACCGGCTCGAGCGTGTTCGACGGATCGGTGGTGATGGGCTCGATCATAGCGCAAGCTCATCGGGGCCAAGTGGGGCGAAATAGTGCCCGACATCCGTCTCACCTACTGCCTCGAGCGTCGCCGGCCGCCATTGCGGCTTGTTGTCCTTGTCGACGATCACCGCGCGCACGCCTTCGTAAAAGTCATGCCCGTGGACGACACGCGAGACAATGCGGAACTCCACGCGCATGCATTCATCGAAATCCCAGCTTTTGCCGCCGCGCACCTGCCGCAGCGCGATCTTCAGGCTGATCGGTGATTTGCCCCGGATAGCGCCCGCTGCCGCCATCGCAAACTTGTCGCCGCCTGTTGCCTCGGCATCGAGGCGGGCGAGAATATCCTCGACACGCTCCCCGACAAAGCAGCGATCAATGAGCGCGCGCTGCGCACCGATTGGCCCCTCCCCGGCCGGCTCGGCGAAGGCCGCGAGCACCGCGTCGACGGAGACATCGCCGCACAGTGCGTCGAACAGCTCGGGGAAGCGCACTGATCCGACGCGATGCGTGGCGAGGCCTGCGGCCAGCGCATCGGCCGCGTTGAAACGTTCTCCGGTGAGCGCACAATAGGCGCCGAGCTCGCCCGGCATGCGCGGCAAGAACCAGGTGGCGCCGACATCGGGAAAGAAGCCGATGCCGACTTCAGGCATGGCGAATGAGAAGCGATCGCCGGCCACCCGATGCGAGCCGTGCACGGAGACCCCGACACCGCCGCCCATGACGATGCCGTCGATCAGCGAGATATAGGGCTTGCGGTAGCGCTTGATCGCCGCGTTGAGCGGATATTCGTCGCGCCAGAACTGCAGCTGTTCGGCGTGGCGGCCGGCGCGCCCGAGATCGTAGAGCGCGCGGATGTCCCCGCCCGCGGAAAAGGCGCGCTCGCCGGCGGCGGTGACGATGACGCGGGTGATCGCGGGATCCGCCGCCCAGGTGTCGAGCTGCAAAGCGAGCGCCAGCGCCATCTGATGCGTGAGCGCATTGAGCGCCTTCGGGCGGTTGAGCGTCACCACGCCGGCGGCGCCGCGGCGCTCGAACTGGATATCCTCGCCGGTGGTCATGGCCGACCGCGCCTCAGGGAAGAGCCCAAAGGTCGACGATCGTCGCCGCCAGGCCGAGCGCGCTACGCACGGCATGCAGCCGCCCCCACTGCTGGATCAAAGCGCGGGTCCTGCCGCTCGCCTCCTCGAGCCTGGTCGCGTCGAGCTCCTGGTTGGTCGGGCGGATGATGAAAATCGTATAGGGCCAGTTGGCGAGAATGAGCAGGCCGCCGAGGAGCCAGCGCCAGTCGAAGCTGAAGATGAAAGCCAGAAGTGCGAGCACGCCGGAGATCAAAGCCAGGCTCGACTGCATGATCAGCCCGCGCTGATAGCTCGGCTTCCACTGCGTCAGCAACGCCGCGTCGCCGAGCCGCAGTCGCGCCGGTTGCTCTGCCACGTTGACGTAGATCGCAGCACCCGTGAACAACGCTGCGGTGACCAGCGCCAAAGGACCGACCAGCGTGCTCATTCCGCCGCCTGCGGTTTCCACACACCCGCTTCCTGCAGCTCGTTCATCGCCTTGTCAGTGAATTCGGCGCTCGGCGCGTCGCCGCCAATCACAAACATCAGGGTCGATTCCGCATTCGGATCGCCCTCGGTGACATTCTCGAAGCGGCGGATCATGCCGGGGGGAAACGACACCACATCGAACGGGCCGAGATCGACATGTTCGATCTTGCCGGTCTCGGTCTCCCAACTCGCGCGCCAGCGCCCGGTCATCGGGATGAATGTCTCGTTGGTGTCGTGGTTGTGCATCATCGGCCCGCAGCCGGGCTTGGCCTTGCAGTAGCCTAGATTGAAGCCCTCGCTGATCTTGATGGCGGCGAGCCGCGCCGCGTCATCGCCGACCGGCGAGGTGGTGGCGCCGCCCTCACCCGGCGGCGGCTGGAAGCCGATGACATTGAACAGCGTGCGCTCGCAACCGCGCATCTTGCTGTCGGGCAAGCCGCCGTCGAAGCCTTTGAGATCGGCAAAGCGCGCGACGCGCTGCATCATCTCCGCGCGCGTCAGATATTTCCGCGGCAGCTTTTCCATGGGGCACCTCCGCACAGCTTCACGATGGTGAAAGTGTCCGGCGGCGTCCTTCGAGAGTCAATTGCCCAGCATCTGCCGGCTGATGATCAGCCGCATGATCTCATTGGTGCCTTCGAGAATTTGATGCACGCGCACGTCGCGCAAGACGCGCTCGATCGGATGGTCGCGCAGATAGCCGTAGCCGCCATGCAGCTGCAGGCAGCCGTTCACCACCTCGAAGCCGACGTCGGTCGCCTGCCGCTTGGCCATGGCCGCAAGCCGCGTCGCGTGGCCTTCGCCGGCCGAGACCGCAACGGCGGCGCGATGCAGAAGGAGCCGCGCCGCCTCGAGGTCGGTGGCGTAGTCGGCGATGCGGAATTGCAGGGCCTGGAAATCGGCAAGCCGCGAGCCGAACTGCTTGCGCTCCTTCATGTAGTCGAGAGTGCGATCGAGACAGAATTGCGCGCCGCCGATCGAGCAGGCGCCGATGTTCAGCCGTCCGCCGTCGAGCCCGGCCATGGCGATGCGAAAGCCCAGACCTTCGGCGCCGATGCGGTTCGCCAGCGGCACGCGGCAATTCTCGAAGATGACCATCGCGGTCGGCTGCGTCTTCCAGCCGAGCTTCTTCTCCTGCGCGCCGAAGGAAAGCCCCGGTGTCCCCTTCTCCACCACGATGCAGGAGATGCCGCGCGGTCCGCTCTCGCCGGTGCGCACCATCACCACATAGATGTCGGAAACGCCGCCGCCGGAGATGAAGGCCTTGGCGCCGTCGAGCACGTAGTGATCGCCGTCGCGCCGCGCGCGCGTGGCGAGGCTCGCGGCATCCGAGCCGGAGCCGGGCTCGGTGAGGCAATAGCTGGCGAAATGCGCCATGCTGCAGAGCTTGGGCAGAAACTTTCGGCGCTGCGCGTCATTGCCGAAGGCATCGATCATCCACGCCGCCATGTTGTGGATCGAGATATAAGCGGCGGTCGACGTGCAGCCTTGCGCCAGCTCCTCGAAGATCAGCGCGGCGTCGAGCCGCGAGAGGGCCGAGCCGCCGACGTCCTCCTTCACATAGATGCCGCCGAAGCCGAGCGCCGCCGCCTTGCGCAGCGCCTCGACGGGGAAAACCTCGCCTTCGTCCCAGTCGCGGACGAACGGCATCATCTCCTCGCGGGCAAAGCTCCGCGCCGTCGCCTGGAAGGCGCGCTGCTCCTCACTAAGGTCGAAATCCATGAACACAAACCTCCCGAGCCTTGGCTCGCCGGTCAAGTCCCGCGGGTGGCGGTTGCGCCCCGAAACGGCTAAATAGAAAGGATCAGGAGAGCCCGTCATGGCGATCAAATTCGGCCGCCCCCTGGAGCGGAAAATCGGCTTCGTGCCGATCGAGAGCGACCCATCGGAGATCAAGCCCGCTCCGCTCGATCTGCCCGTGCGCATGCGCCGCAACCGGCGCGCCGAGTGGACGCGGCGCATGGTGCGCGAGCATGTGCTCACCACCGACGACCTGATCTGGCCGGTGTTCATCGTCGACGGCGACAAGGTCCGCGCGCCGGTCGCCTCGATGCCGGGCGTCGAGCGGCTCTCGGTCGATGAGCTCGTGCGCGAGGCCGAACGTGCGGCCAAGCTCAGCATCCCTTGCATCGCGCTGTTTCCCTACACCGACCCGGCGCTGCGCGACGCGACCGGCAGCGAGGCGCTCAATCCGGACAACCTGGTTTGCCGCGCCATCCGCGCCATCAAGAACGAGGTGCCGGAGATCGGCATCCTCTGCGACGTGGCGCTCGACCCGTTCACCAGCCACGGCCATGACGGCCTCATGCGCGGCGACGTCATCCTCAACGACGAGACCGTCGCGGTGCTGGTACGCCAGGCGCTGGTGCAGGCGGAAGCCGGCTGCGACATCATCGCGCCCTCCGACATGATGGACGGCCGCATCGGCGCGATCCGCGCGGGCCTCGACGGCGCCGGGTTCACCGACGTGTCGATCATGGCCTATGCGGCGAAATATGCCTCGGCCTTCTACGGTCCGTTCCGCGATGCGGTCGGCTCGAATGCGACGCTCACCGGCGACAAGCGCACCTACCAGATGGATCCGGGCAATTCCGACGAAGCGCTGCGCGAGGTCGAGATCGACATCGCCGAAGGCGCCGACATGATCATGGTCAAGCCCGGCCTGCCCTATCTCGACATCGTGCGCCGGGTGAAGGACACCTTCGCCATGCCGACCTTCGCCTACCAGGTCTCCGGCGAATACGCGATGATCATGGCCGCGGCGCAGAACGGCTGGCTTGACGGCGAGAAGGCGATGGTTGAAAGCCTGATCGCGTTCAAGCGCGCCGGCGCCGACGGCGTGCTCACTTACTTCGCGCCGCGCGTGGCGGAGAAGCTGAAGGCGGCGAAGTAATAATCCCAGCTGCAAGGGCGCATTGCGCTTCCATGGGTAGCGGAAGCGGTCGCGCACCTGTTACAAAACGTCAGGGCTTCTTCCTCTCCGCCCCCTTGGCCCGGTGGCACTTCAATCTGACGATCAGGCAGACATCGCATGGGTGAATTTGCGGTCGGGCAAAGCGTGCCCCGTTTCGAGGACCCGCGGCTTATTCGCGGCGGTGGGCGCTATATCGACGACGTCACCTTCCCCGGCATGGCCTATGGCGTGGTGCTGCGCTCCGCGCATGCGCACGCGAAAATCCGCTCGATCGATACGACAGCGGCAAAAGCCGCGCCCGGCGTGCTCGCGGTGCTCACCGCGGCCGACTACAAGGCCTCCGGCTTCGGGCACCTGCCTACCCATGCCGGCATCAAGAAGCGCGACGGCTCGCCGATGCACCGCCCGCCCTATCCGGTGCTTGCCGACGGCATGACGCGCTGGGTCGGCGACTGCGTCGCTTTCGTCGTCGCCGAGACCGCCGCGCAGGCGCTCGATGCGATGGAGATGATCGAGGTCGATTACGAGGTGTTGCCGGCGGTGACTTCGACATCGGAAGCGGCCGCTTCGGGCGCGCCGCTGGTGTGGAGCGAGGCGCCGGGCAATATCGGCTTCGTCGAGCTCATCGGCGACAAGGCCGCGGTCGACGCGGCATTCGCCAAGGCGAAGCACGTGGTCAAGCAGCACCTGGTGATCAACCGCGTCACCGCGGCCTGTATGGAGCCGCGCGGCTGCGTCGGCGTCTACAATGCCACCAACGGCCATTACACCATCCATACGCCGGTACAGCGCGCGCACGGCTTTCGCACCGAGCTTGCGCAACTGCTCAAGGCGCCGGAGAGCAAGGTACACGTGATCGCCGGCGATATCGGCGGCAGCTTCGGAATGAAGGCGCCGGTCTTCAACGAGGTGCCGCTGGTGCTGCTCGCCTCGAAGCTCACCGGGAAGCCGGTGAAATGGATGAGCACGCGCACCGAAGCGTTCCTCAGCGACGCGCAGGCGCGCGACAATGTCACCGACGCTGAGCTGGCGCTCGACGAGAACGGCACCTTCCTGGCGCTGCGCGTGAAGACGTTGATCGCCATCGGCGCCTATATGCAGCCGAACATGCCGGCCTGCACGCTCAATGCCGGCACGCTCGCCGGCGTTTATCGTACGCCCGCCATCTATGTCGATGCGTCCGGCGTCTACACCAACACCAATCCGATGCGGCCCTATCGCGGCAACGGCCGCCCGGAAGCGGCCTATGTGATCGAGCGCATGGTCGACCTCGCGGCGCGAGAGCTCGGCATCGCGCCCGCAGAGCTGCGCCGGCGCAATTACATCCCGCCGGAGAGCATGCCGTTCAAGACCGGCCTCACCTTCACCTATGACTGCGGCGAGTTCGAAAAAAGCATGGACATGGCGATCGAGCTTGCCGACTTCGCCGGCTTCGACAAGCGGCGCAAGGAGGCGCGCAAGCGCGGCAAGCTGCGCGGCATCGGCATCTCCAACACCATCGAGCGCGCCGCGGCGCCTGGTCTCGAGGGCGCCGAGGTGCGCTTCGACAAGGCCGGCAGCGCGACGATCTTCTCCGGATCGGTCAATCACGGCCAGGGGCACGAGACCGTGTTCAAGCAGCTCGTCTGCGATCGGCTCGGCCTCGACCCCGCCGAGGTGAGTTACGTGCAGGGCGACACCGATCTCGTCTTCTTCGGCGAAGGCACCGGCGGCTCGCGCTCGGCGACCATGGCCGGCTCGGCGTTCTCCATGGCCAGCGACAAGGTGATCGCCAAGGCCCGCGCCATCGCCGCGCACCAGCTCAAGGTCGAGCCCGGTGACATCAAATTCGCCGACGGCGTGTTCTCGTCGACCAAGACCAACCGCACGCTGACGATGAAGGAGATCGCGCAAGACGCGCTCAATCCGGCGAAGCTGCCTGCCGGCATGGAGCCCGGGCTCTCCGCCAGCGCGATCTATACCGCGCCGGTGAACAACTATCCGAACGGCTGCCACATCTGCGAGCTGGAGATCGACGAAGAGACCGGCGCCGTCGATATCGTGCGTTACAGCGTGGTCGACGACGTCGGCACGGTGCTCAATCCGCTGCTGCTCAAGGGCCAGATCCACGGCGGCGTCGCGCAGGGCGTCGGGCAGATCCTGATGGAGGACATCCATTTCGACGATGCCGGGCAGATGGTGACCGCGTCGTTCCAGGATTACGCCATGCCGCGCGCGCACAATCTTTCTTACATCGCGGTGGACAGCAATCCGGTGCCGACCAAAACCAATCCGCTCGGCACCAAGGGCGCCGGCGAAGCCGGCTGCGTCGGCGCCATGCCGGCGGTGGCAAACGCGCTGGTCAACGCGCTCGCGGAATTCGGTGTGCGCCACATGGAGATGCCGGCGACGCCCGAGCGCATCTGGCGGGCAATGCAAAAGCGCTAGCCCGGCTTTACAAAACTTTACATTGCGGACAATCGCCGGAAACGGCGGCTTCTTAGCTTGCGCTCATGGGCTCGCTCGAGCCTGCAGCAATCAAGGAGCCGCATGATGAGCATTTCCAATGAGCCGCGTGGACGCACCTCGCAGACGACCTCCACCGAAAACCCCGCGCGGCCCCGCCGCCGCTGGCGCGGCGTCGTTGTGGGCACACTCCTATTTGTGACCGGCGGCATCGCCGGTGCGTTGATCGCCGTTCCGACCGCCGTGTTCAGTCAGGGATGGGGCGGTCCGGGACCCGGAATGATGCACGATTTCGGCCCGATGCGTGGCATGCATGGCGGCGCCTTCGGCGCGCTCCCCGGCCCGATCGGCGGACATCTCGATATGATGCTGAGCAGCATCAACGCCACGCCCGAGCAACGCGACAAGATGAAGCCGATCCTCGAGCGCACCGCCGATCAACTGTTCGAGTTGCGCGGCAAGCATCTGGAAGGCCGCAAGCAGATCCGTGACACGCTCGCGGCAGCGAGCATCGATCGCGCCAAGCTCGACAGCCTGCGCGCGCAGCAGATGCAGCTTGCCGATGCCGCCTCCAAGATCATCACCAATGCGGTCGCCGATGCCGCCGACGTTCTCACGCCCGAACAGCGTGCTGAGCTCGCCCGCCGGATCGAGCGGCGAGAGCGCTGGTTCCGGGGGTGACAGCGGGCGCGCGCGCGTCCGATACTCACGTCGTGAGCGCGCGCATCCTCATCATCGATGACGACAAGCGCCTTGCCGGGATGGTCGCCGACTATCTCGGCAAGGCGGGTTTTCGAGTGGCAACGAGCGCCACGGGCCGCGACGGCGAAGAGCGCCTCAAGCGCGAGGGCTTCGACGCCTTGATCCTCGACCTGATGCTGCCCGACACCAATGGGCTCGACCTGTGCCGCCGCATCCGCAAGAGCTCGGACGTTCCGGTGCTGATGCTCACCGCCCGCGGCGACGCCATGGATCGCATCGTCGGCCTCGAGCTCGGCGCCGACGATTATCTGCCGAAACCGTTCGAGCCGCGCGAGTTGCTGGCGCGGCTGCGCGCGATCCTGCGGCGCAGGTCGGTATCGACGCCGAGCGACGTGCTGCACTTCGGCCGGCTCGACATCGACCGCGGTGCGCGCACAGTCAGTGTCGACGGCAAGGAGCGGCCGGTCACGTCCTATCAATTTGCGCTGCTCACGGCGCTCGCCGAACGCGCCGGCCACGTGATGTCGCGCGACGCGCTGATGGATGCGGTGAAGGGCGAAGCGCTGGAATCCTTCGACCGCTCGGTCGACGTGCATATCTCGCGCATCCGCGCCGCCATCGAGGACGACCCGAAGAATCCCCGGCGCATCATCACCGTGCGCGGCGCCGGCTATGTCTTCGCCAAGGAGCAGGATCGCTGATGCGCCGGCTCTATCTGCAGATCTACCTGACCATCATCGCCATCCTGGCGATCTTCGCGGTCGCCGCCATGCTCGCTTGGCGGCTCACCGCCAACGATGAGCGCTTCGAAGACACCTTCGCCTTTGCCGGCGAACTGGCGAGCCGCGCCTTGCCGCCCGTCGACGCGCCACGGCAGGAGCAGCAGCACGCGCTCGATCGCCTGCACGCGCGGCTGCATGCCGATCTGATGCTGCTGGCGCCGGACGGCGCGCCGCTCGCTGCGGCCGGTCATCCGATCCCGCCGCCGCATCTCATGCCTATGCGGCCGTCACAACCGGGCTGGCAGATGGGTCCCGGCGGGCCGGCATGGCGCATCAAGCTCAACGATGGGCGCATGCTGGTCGCCCATATCGGCCACCCGCCGTTCCGTCCGGCTCCGATGCTGCTCGCTTCGCTTGCCGTTGTCGCCATCGCGGTGGCGATCGGCGCCTATCCCGTGGCGCGGCGTCTGACCCGGCGCATCGAGCGCCTCAAGTCCGGCGTCGACAGCCTCGGCCGGGGCGAACTCTCCGCTCGCATCAAGGTCGAGGGCAAGGACGAGATCGCGGCGCTGGCCGAAAGCTTCAACCGCTCGGCGGCACGCATCGAGGAGCTGGTCGAGTCGAACAAGATGCTGCTCGCCAACTGCTCGCACGAGCTGCGCACGCCGCTCACGCGCATCGGCATGGCGCTGGCGCTGCTCGGCGAGCGCGTCGACACGCAGAAGCGCGATCAGATCAAGGCCGACATCGGCGAGCTCGACCAGCTCATCGACGAGATCCTGCTGGCGACGCGGCTCGATACGGCGCGCGTGCCGGAGCGCACCGAAACCATCGACCTTCTCGCGCTGGCCGCAGAAGAATGCGCGCGCGAAAACGTGGCGGTCGAAGGCGATCCGGTCATGGTCCGCGGCGAGCGCGCCTATCTGCGGCGCATGGTGCGCAACCTCCTCGACAATGCGCGCCGCCATGCCGAGGATTCCGCACCCGAAGTGCGGGTGAGGCGCACCGCCGACGGACAGGCCGAGCTCGACGTGCGCGATCACGGGCCGGGAATTCCGCAAGCCGAGCGCGAGAAAATCTTTGCTCCGTTCTACCGGCTCGCCGGCTCGACCGAGAGCGGCAAGGGCAGCGGCCTCGGTCTCACGCTGGTGCGACAGATCGCGCGGCATCACGGCGGCGACGTCGAGTGCCTCGCCAGCGACACCGGCGGCAGCCTGTTTCGGGTGCGGCTCCCCGCTGTCGCTTAGCCCATCGCCGCGCCGGCTTCGATGCGCTCCGGCGCGTAGCCGTCCGCCATCAGTGCCGACAGTATCTCTTCCGCATGGGCGGCGTCGCGCGTCTCGACCGTGACGTCGAGCCGCGCGCCCTTCGCCGGCACGTCGAGGAACAGCCGCTTGTGGTCGACCTCGAGGATGTTGGCGCCGAGCGCCCCGAGCCTTGTCGCGATCGCGCCGAGCACGCCCGGACGATCCGGCAAGGTGAGGCGGAAGGCGACGATGCGGTCTTCGCGCTCGAGCTCACGCACCGTGATCGAAGCGAGGATCCGCGGATCGATATTGCCGCCGGAAAGGACGAGCCCGACGCGCTTGCCGGCGAAGCGTTTCGGCTCGGCGAGGAGCGCGCCGAGCCCGGCGGCGCCGGCGCCCTCCGCCACCGTCTTCTGCAAGCCCGCATAAGCGTTGACCGCCCGCTCCAGATGCGGCTCGTCGACCAGCACGATAGCGCTGAGCAGTTCGCGTGCGATGGCGACCGTCAACCCGCTCACCGCCTTGACCGCAATGCCTTCGGCGAGCGTCGGACCGCCGGCCGGGCGCTCTTCGTTGTGCAGCGCGTTCCACATCGAGGGATAAAGCGTCGCCTCAGCGCCGATGACCTCGATCTGCGGCCGCATCGCCTTCGCGGCGATGGAGCAGCCGCTGATGAGCCCGCCGCCGCCGATCGGCACGACCAGGCAGTCGAGCCCAGGCTCGTCCTCGAGCATCTCAACGGCAACCGTGCCCTGCCCGGCGATGATCCGGGGATCGGCATAAGGATGCACCTCGACAAGCCCGTTGGCCTGCACCAGCGCCTCGACGCGCGCCTGCGCCTCGCCGACGGATTCGCCATGCAGTACCACGCTCGCTCCATAGGCCTTGGTTGCCGCCACCTTCACCGCCGGTGTGGTCACCGGCATGACGATGGTCGCGGCAATCGACAGTCGCGCCGCGTGATAAGCCACAGCCTGCGCATGGTTGCCGGCAGACATGGCAATGACGCCGCGGGAGCGCTCCGCCTCGCCGAGCGCGGCAAGCTTCACCAGCGCACCGCGGTCCTTGAAGGAGTTGGTGACCTGAAGGTTCTCATATTTGACGAACACCACGGCACCCGTCAGCGCCGAAAGCTTGGGCGCCGGCAACAAGGGCGTGCGCAACACCCGCCCGGCGATGACGCGGCGCGCGGCCTCGATATCGGCAAAACTGACGGTCAAATGGATCTCCAAGCTAATATTTGCCGCAACTTGCCGCAGTCGGCGCCCCCGATCCAGATGGAACTAAGGCGCCGTCCCAGATAACCTGCTTGCGGTGGAATCGCCGGTTCGCCATCTCGACGGCGGAGGATGATCCATGGCCGACCCTGGACCGCAGAGCGCGCAAGGCTCCTACGATATCCGTCCGCACGCCTACGATCCGGCGCGCAATCCGGAGCTGTTCGAGGGCGTGCTGGCGCGGCGCATCGTCGCGTTCGTGATCGATGTCGTCGTCATCGGTATTCCCGTGGTCGCGGCTTCGATCTTCATTTTCGCGATCGGGCTCGTCACCTTCGGCCTGCTCTGGTTCCTCTATTGGCTGCTCCCGCCGGCCACGGTCATCTGGGCGCTGGTTTATTTCGGTCTCACGCTCGGCGGACCGCGTTCGGCGACGATCGGGATGCGCGTCATGGACCTGGAGATGCGCACCTGGTACGGGACGCCCGCCTATTTCGTGCTCGGCGCCGTGCACGCCATCGCGTTCTGGTTCACCGTCTCGTTCCTGACGCCGTTCATTCTGCTGGTCTGCTTCTTCAATGAGCGCCGGCGGCTCTTACATGACATCCTGCTCGGCACTGTGGTCATTAACAATCCCGTTCGCGCGCAGACCTTGCGCAGTATGCGCGGTAACTTTTGATGACCGGGCGGCGCTGGGCGATGCTACAGTGGTGAAGTGATCGAGATGAAAGTTCCGGGCCGCCCGTGACCCAGCATTCGCGCGATACGCCACAGTTCTACCTGACCGCGCCCTCGCCATGCCCGTATCTGCGCGATCAGGAAGAGCGCAAGGTGTTCACGCATTTGGTCGGTGAACGCGCCAGCGAGCTCAATGATCTGCTCACGCATGGCGGCTTCCGCCGCAGCCAGTCGATCGCCTACCGTCCGGCCTGCGAAAGCTGCCGCGCCTGCATCTCCGTGCGCGTGGTGGCGGCCGACTTCCGGCCGTCGCGCAACATGCGGCGCATCGCCGAGCGCAACGCCGACGTCATCGGCGCCATGCGAACGGCCTCGCCGACCTCGGAGCAGTATTCGGTCTTCCGCGCCTATCTCGACAAGCGGCATCGCGACGGCGGCATGGCCGATATGAGCGTGTTGGATTACGCGATGATGATCGAGGACAGCCACGTGGAGACGCGGCTCGTCGAATACCGCCGACGCGGCCCCGACAGCGCCATCAACGGCCGCGGCGCCGGACAGCTTCTGTCCGTGGCGCTCACCGATGTCCTCAGCGACGGCCTCTCGATGGTCTATTCGTTCTTCGATCCCGAGCACAGCGAGCGTTCGCTCGGCACCTTCATGATCCTCGACCATATCGAGCGCGCGCGAAGCATGGGGCTCGCTTACGTCTATCTCGGTTATTGGGTGCCCGGCTCGCGCAAGATGGACTACAAGGGCCGTTTCCTGCCACAGGAACGCCTCACGCCGTCCGGCTGGACGCGCTTCGAGGTTTAGAGCGGCAAGCCCGGGATCGGCACACCGCACACCTGCGCCACCAGCACGGCATTGAGCGACAGCACGACCACGGTGGCGACCACGGCGGCAATGCGCGTCAGCCGGCCATTCACGAAACGGCCCATGAGCTCTGCGTCGCCCGTGAAGATCAGCAGCGAGATCATCGGCAACGGCAACGCGATGCTGAGCACCACCTGACTGATCACCAGCGCCTTCGTGGCATTGATGCCAAGCGCGACGACCACAAAAGCCGGCAGCATGGTGACGAGCCGCCGCAGCCACAGCGGAATACGAAATTCGACGAAGCCTTGCATGATGAGCTGCCCGGCCATGGTCCCGACCGTGGAGCTCGAAATGCCCGAGGCGATCAGCGAGAGCAGGAACACGCCCGCCGCACCGGCGCCGAGCAGTGGCGTCAAAGTGTGATACGCAGTTTCGATCTCGGCGACTTCGGGATGGCCGGCGTGAAATGCGCTCGAGGCCATCATCACCATGGCCATGTTGACGAGGCCGGCGAGCGCCAACGCGACGATGACCTCGCGATTGGAGAAGCGCAGCACCGTCCGCCGCTCATCGTCGTTGCGCATGGGCATGCGCGCCTGCGTCAGCCCGGAATGTAGATAAATCGCGTGCGGCATCACCGTTGCGCCGATGATGCCGACCGCGAGCAGCAGCGCCTGCGCGTCGGGAATTTGCGGCATCACAGTGTGGGTGAGCGCTGCGGGCCAATCGACCGGCGCGATGAAGATTTCGAGCAGATAACAAAGGGCAATCAGCCCGACCATGGCGCCGATGATCAACTCGGCCGGACGGAAGCCATAGCCCTGAATCAGCAGGATGCCGTAAGTGACGACCGCGGTGATCGCCATGCCGGTGAGGAGCGGCACATGCAGGAGCAGTGACAAGCCGATGGCGCCGCCGAGGAATTCGGCGACGTCCGTGGCCATCGCGGCGATCTCGCTCGCGACCCACATGGCGAGCACGACCGGCCGCGGAAAGTGCTCGCGGCACATCTCTGCGAGATTCCGGCCGGTGACGATGCCGAGCTTGGCGGACAGCGCCTGAAACAGCATCGCGATCAGGTTGGCGAGCAGCACCACCCAAAGCAGCGCATAGCCGTAGCGGGCGCCGGCCTGGATATTGGTCGCGAAATTTCCAGGATCCATGTAGGCGATCGAGGCAATCAGCGCCGGGCCGGCAAAGGCCAAATAGCCGCGCACGCCGCGGCGCTCGCCCGCGAGCACCTGCTGCGCTGTGGCGATCGTGCGTTCCGAGAGTGTCCCGCGCCCGCGAATGGTCGAATGCATCGTGGCTCGCTGCCAAAAAACCTAAACAACTCCAGGGCAGTGTAGTTAGTTGCGAATAATTTGCAATTGCACTTACAGGGAACCTGGACCGCACACGGGTGTTGGCCCGCAGGCTGGGAACTTCAGTTGCGTCGACCGACCGGGATTGACCGAATGCCCCCCAAAGCGGCCGCATCCGGGCTGTGGACATCGCTGCGACCACCCGCAGTGGCAGCCCTCCTCACCGTATGCACCCCCACGGTCGCCGCTGCGGCCGTGCCAGGAGAATCGGCCGGACCGTCGGAGCTCCTGTTTGTCGGCCAGGTCCTCGCGCTGATGGTCTGCGGCCGGCTGCTCGGAGAAGCCATGCTTCGCATCGGGCAGCCAACGATCATGGGACAGTTGATCGGTGGCTTGCTGCTCGGCCCCTCGGTGTTCGGGCTTCTGCTTCCCAACGCACAACACGCGCTGTTTCCGCCGATACCCGAACAGAAAGCGATGATCGACGCGGTCTCGCAATTCGGCATCCTGTTGCTGCTCCTCCTCACCGGCATCGAGACTGATTTGCGCCTGGTGCGGCAGACCGGGCGGGCATCGGTCTTCGCCTCGCTCAGCGGCATCGCCATTCCGTTCGCGCTCGGGGTGACGCTCGGCGAGTATCTGCCGGACTCTCTGTTGCCGGACCCGAGCAAGCGGCTGGTGACGGCACTGTTTCTCGGCACCGCCTTGTCGATCGCTTCGGTGAAAATCGTCGCGACTGTCGTGCGCGAGATGAACTTCCTGCGCCGCACCGTTGGGCAGGTCATCCTCGCCTCCTCGATCATCGACGACACCGTGGGCTGGATCATCGTCTCGCTCATCTTCGGCCTGGCGCAGCACGGCACCGTCGACGTCGGCATCCTGCTGCGCAGTGTCCTCGGCACGTTTGCATTCCTGGTGGCGAGCTTCACCGTCGGACGCCGGCTGGTGTTCCTCGCCATTCGCTTCGTCAACGATCACCTGGTCAGCGAATATGCGGTGGTCACCGCAATCCTGGCGATCATGTGTGCCATGGCGGCGATCACGCACCTGATCGGTGTGCACTCCGTGCTCGGCGCCTTCGTCGCCGGCATCCTCGTCGGTCAATCTCCAATTCTCACCGATCACGTCGACCAACAGCTGCGCGGGCTGATCACCGCCTTCTTCGCGCCCGTGTTCTTCGGCGTGGCCGGCTTGAGCGCCGATCTCACCATTCTCAAGGATGTGCACCTGGCGGAATTGACCGCAGGCTTCATCCTGATCGCCAGCCTCGGCAAATTCGCTGGTGCCTTTGTCGGAGCCGAGCTCGGCGGCCTGTCATGGCGGGAGGGCCTGGCGCTCGCCTGCGGAATGAATGCGCGCGGCTCGACGGAAATCATCGTCGCCACGATCGGGCTCTCGATGGGAGCGCTCAACCAGAACCTGTTCACCGTCATCGTCACCATGGCGGTGGTCACGACCATGGCGATGCCGCCGACGCTGCGCTGGGCCTTGTCGCGCGTCCCGATGCGCCAGCAGGAACGGGAGCGCATCGAGCGCGAGAAAATTCAGGATCGCGGCTTTCTCGGAAATCTCGAACGTCTTCTCCTCGCGGTCGACGATAGCGAGAACGGCAGGTTCGCCGCCCGCGTCGCCGGCATGGTCGCCGGTACCGAAGCCAAGCCGATCACCGTGCTGCACGTCGCCAAGAATGGCGAGGACGCCGACGAACGCGCCGAAGCGATGGCCGAGGTCGTTCGCCAGGCCGCCGGCGAAATCCGGCACCAACAGGAGCCGGCGGAAAAAACGGATCAGGCCCTCGCGATCAGCACCGCCGTTGCGGAAAAGCCGTCGGCAGAACTTGTGGCCGCCGAGGCGGAGAAAGGCTTCGGCCTATTCCTGATCGGCCTTTCCGAGCCGACACGTGGTGATGAGTTTCGAGCAGCAATCGTCGAGCTCGCCCGCGGCTTTGAAGGGCCTGTGGCAGTCGCCATCGCCCGTGAGCATCATCTGAAGGAGCCGCAGACCGGTGCGCTGCGCATTCTCGTGCCGGTGAACGGCACCGAGCCGTCCCGACGCGGCGCCGAGGTCGCCGTCACGATGGCGCGTGCCTGCCAGTCACCGGTCACCGCGCTCTACGTCGCGACCCGCGACAATGTGCGTACACGCGGCGGCGTGCGAGCACGCCGCCGCGAACGACAAATCCTCGATGACATCGAGCATATCGCCAAGAGTTACGATGTCAGCATCCGCAGCTCAGTGCTCGCCGACGTTGCGCCGGACGAGGCGATCCTTCGAGAGGCTGAGAGCCAACAGCACAATCTGATTGTCATCGGCGTGGCGCGGCGATCGGGCGATCAGCTGTTCTTCGGGGATACCGCCGCCAGCGTCATGGAGCATGCAAAATGCTCCATCCTGTTCGTCGGGAGCTGACCGTATCGCCTAGTCAGCGCTTGCGGATTTGCCGTTGGCCAAGCCGGCATGCCCGAACTTGTTGCTCTTCGGGAACCGGTCAGGCTTCACGCGGCCCGCATCCGCGCGATTGCCGCGCCAGGCCGCAAGCTCCTTCAGCGTGAGCGAGAACATGCGTCCAGCGGAATCGAACCAGGTCAGCCCGTCCGCGCCCTTGAAGGTCTTCAGGTCGGAGAGCCCGCCATCTTTGTAGCGCTGCAGCCGAACGCCGCGGCCGCGCGTCATCTCCGGCACCTGATCGAGCGCAAAGATCACCATCTTGCGGTTCTCGCCGATGCTGGCCACGAGCTCGCCCTCGACCACCGCGACCGCGCGCGCCACGTCGGGCGCCTTGACGTTGAGGATCTGCTTGCCCTTGCGGGTGTTGCCGAGACATTCGTCCTCGGGAACGACAAAGCCCCTGCCCTCGGCGCTCGCCACCAGAAGCTTGCGTCCGCCCTGGAACACAAAGACCGAGACAACCTCGGTCTCCTGCTCCATGTCAGCGAATAGCCGGATCGGCTCACCATGGCCGCGCCCACCCGGAAGCTTCGACGCATCGATAGTGTAGAAACGGCCATTGGTCGCAAACACGAGCAACTTGGCCGTCGTCTCCGCCGGGAACGCGAATTGCAGCGCGTCGTCAGCCTTGAAAGCGACGCCGGAGAGATCGCTGACATGACCGCGCAAGGCGCGGATCCAGCCCTTTTCCGAGACGACGACGGTGATCGGCTCGCGCACCACCATCGCTTCCTCGATCGCCGCCTCATCGTGCTCGGGCGCCTCGGCAAAGCGGGTGCGCCGCGCACCAAGCTCGGTCTTCGGGCCGAAGGCCGCGCGCACCTCCTTGATCTCGGCGGTGATCTTCTTCCACTGCTCTTTCTCGGAGGCGAGCAGCTCCTTGAGCTCTTTGCGCTCGGCTCGCAGATCCTTGTCTTCGCGGCGGATTTCCATCTCCTCGAGCTTGCGCAGATTGCGCAGACGCATGTCGAGAATGGCGTTGGCCTGCACCTCGGTGAGCTTGAAGGTCTTCATCAAGACCGGCTTCGGCTCATCCTCGTTGCGGATGATCTTGATCACCTTGTCAAGGTTGAGATAGGCGACGAGGTAACCGCCGAGCACTTCCAGGCGATGCTCGATCCTGCTGAGCCGGAAACGTGCGCGGCGCTGCAGCACATCGCGGCGATGATCGAGCCACTCGCGCAAGGCGTCGGCGAGGCCAACGACCTTGGGGATGCGGCCTTTCACCAGCACGTTCATGTTGAGCGGAATGCGGCTTTCGAGCTCGGTGAGCTTGAACAGGCTTTCCATCAACAGCGCGGCATCGACCGTGCGCGCGCGCGGCTCGATGACGAGACGCACATCTTCCGCCGATTCATCGCGCACGTCGGCGACGAGCGGCAGCTTCTTCTCGTTGAGCAGCTCGGCGATCTTCTCCACCACGCGCGACTTCTGCACCAGCCACGGCATCTCGGTGATGACGATCACATAGGTGCCGCGTCCAGTCTCTTCGGTCTCCCATTTGGCGCGCACGCGGAACGAGCCACGGCCGGTATGATAGGCCTCGGCGATGACGGACGGCGGATCGACGACGACCCCGCCAGTCGGGAAATCCGGCCCCTGGACATATTTCAGCAGCGTCTTGCTGCGCGCATTCGGATTGTCGATCAGAAACAGCGCCGCGTCGCAGAGCTCAGCCGCGTTGTGCGGCGGGATCGAGGTCGCCATGCCGACCGCGATGCCCTGCGAGCCGTTGGCCAGCAGGTTGGGGAACGCCCCGGGCAGGACCACCGGCTCTTCGTCACCACCGTCGTAGGTCGGGCGGAAGTCGACCGCATCTTCGTCGATGCCATCCAGCAGAAGGCGGGCGACATCGGTGAGCCGCGCTTCGGTGTAGCGCATGGCCGCCGCGTTATCGCCGTCGATGTTGCCGAAATTGCCCTGCCCATCGACCAGCGGATAACGCTGCGCGAAATCTTGCGCCAGACGGACCAGGGCGTCGTAGACGGCCTGGTCGCCATGCGGGTGGAATTTGCCGATGACGTCACCGACAACGCGCGCGCTCTTCTTCGGGGTGGTCCCGGGATCGAGGCGCAATTGCCGCATCGCAAACAGCAAGCGCCGGTGCACCGGCTTCAGGCCGTCGCGCGCATCGGGAAGGGCGCGATGCATGATGGTCGACAGCGCATATGCGAGGTAGCGCTCTTCCAGCGCCTCGCGCAGCGCGATTTCCTGCACGTCGGCGTGCTCGGGGGGAATCAGTCGTTTGCCCATTTGCGTTGAGTACTGCGCCGAGCGGCGATGAACAAGCGATGAACGCCGCGGCCATGTGTCCTTTCAACTCCCCAAGCTAAATTGTTCCCATCGTCACTTCGATTTCGCTACGATTTTATCGCGGCATTTTTCCGATGGAGGACACTACGATGCGCCGGACTGTTCTTGCCCTTTCAGCGAGCCTTGCCCTGTTTGCGGCCGGCTCATTGATGCCGACAAACGCCCAAGCCATGACGTTCTCGACGCCAGCGGCCATTGCGGCCGCGGTCGATGGATCAAGCCTCGCCCAGGACGTTGCCTATGTCTGCCGCCGCGTGTGGCGCTGCGGCTATTGGGGCTGCGGCTGGCGCCGCGCCTGTTACTGGACCGGCGGCTATTGGGGTCCACGCCGCTATTGGCGCCGCTGGTGATCGATGCCGAGTGATCCAAACCGTTCGATTTCCAAACCGCTCAGCTATGCCGCGGCGCGCGCCAATGCCGTGATGAAATGCGCGCGCGCATCAGGCAGTGTTTGACCGCGCGGCTCCAGCACATGCCGGTTGAGGAAGAAGCCGGTCACCGCGAAACCCTCCGCGATATCGGCTGGAGAGCTCGCGGCGTCGGCTTGGCGCAGGAAGGCCGGCAAGCGCAGCATTTTGTCGCGCCAGGGCTCTCCCGCGGTTCGCGACACCGCGCGCCCTGACTTGGGCGAGACATAGGCCAGGTCGCTGGTCGATCCGGTCGAGGCGCAGGCATCGAGATCGAGACCGAAGCCGAGTTCGGAGAGGATCTGCAGCTCGAAGCGCACCACTAATGGCCCAACCAAGACCGCGTCGTCGAGCCGCTCGAGGATGTCGTCGAGCGCCGCATGCAGGCCGGGATGTGGATCGCGCTCGGGCAACAGCCGCACCAGCGCCGCCACGTGGGTGACGCCATAGACCGCATGCGGCGCGGAGAAGAAGTTCGCCGCGCGCAGCCGCAGGCCTTCCACCGTGTAGTTGCCGAGATGCTCGTCGAGCCGGGCGCGCCACGTGGCCCCGACGACATTGCCGGGCTGCAGCACCGGGCGCAGCCGCGAGCCGGCGCCACCGCGCACCAGGCCGAGATGACGGCCGTGCTCACGCGTCATCAGCTCGAGGATGGCATTTGCCTCCCCGTGCCGCTTCACGCCGAGCACGATGCCCTCATCGCTCCACTGCATCGAAATTCAATCCTGCGGAAACTCCAAGCCCATTTGCGTATACCGGTCGGGATCGTCACCCCAACCCTCGCGCACCTTCACAAACAAGAACAAATGCACCGGCACTTCGAGAATGCCAGCGATTTCCTTGCGTGCCGCCTCCCCGATCGCCTTGATGCTGCGTCCGCCCTTGCCAAGGACGATCTTGCGCTGGCTCTCTCGCTCCACATAGATCGTCTGCTCGATACGCACAGCGCCGCCGCGCAGCTCCTTCCATTGATCAGTCTCGACCGTCGAATGATACGGCAGCTCCTGATGCAGGCGCTCGAAAATCTTCTCGCGGGTGATCTCCGCGGCGAGCTGGCGCATCGGCGCGTCCGACATCTGATCCGCCGGGTAGAGCCAAGGCCCGGCCGATACATGTCCCGCGAACCAGGCCTTGAGGTCGGCAACGCCGTCACCGGTCAGCGCCGAGATCATGAACGTCGCCTCGAAGCGGACCTTGTCGTTCGCCGCCTGCGCCAACGTCAACAATGCGGATTTTTCGGTCACATCGACCTTGTTGAGGATGAGCACTTTGGGATGGGCGACCTCGGCGAGCTTGCCGAGAATCGCTTCGGCATCTTCATCGACGCCTTTGCGCGCGTCGATCAGGACGCCGACCAGGTCGGCATCATGGGCACCGGTCCAGGCACTCGTCACCATGGCGCGGTCCAACCGCCGCTTCGGCGCGAAGATGCCGGGCGTATCGATGAAAATGAGTTGCGCCGGCGCTTCGATGGTGATCCCGCGGATCAGCGCGCGTGTCGTCTGCACCTTGTGAGAGACGATGGTGACTTTGGATCCGACCAGCGCATTGAGCAGCGTCGATTTGCCGGCATTCGGCGCGCCGATGAGCGCGATAAACCCGCATCGCGTTTCGGCGCCCGCTGCGGTTTGCTTAGCCATCCATTTTTTCCGCGCTCACGCCCTCACGCGACAACGCCGCCGCAGCCGCGGCCTGCTCGGCCGCGCGCTTGGACCGCCCGAGGCCCTCGACCGGCTCACGATCCGCAAGCACGACGGCGACGCGGAACTCCAGATTATGATGCGGGCCGGTGCGCGCGATCTCGCGATAATAAGGTGTCGGCAAGCCCCGCGCCTGCGCCCACTCCTGCAGCACGGTCTTGGCGTCCCGCAACGGGCGCATCGGCGTGAGCATGCGCTCTTTCCAGAACCGCTCGATCACGGCTGCAGCCGCCGAATAACCGCCGTCGATGAACACGGCACCGACCAGCGATTCACACACGTCCGCGAGGATCGCCGGCCGATGGCGGCCGCCGGCATGCGTTTCCGATGAGCCGAGCTTCATCGCCGGACCGAGATCCATCTCGCGCGCAACGTCCGCGCACGTCTCCTTGCGCACGAGATCGGCCAGACGGCGCGACAATTCGCCCTCATTGGCTTTCGGAAAGGCGCGGAACAGCATCTCCGAAACCACCAGACCGAGCACATGATCGCCGAGGAACTCGAGACGCTGATAGCTGCCGACGCGGTTGCCGCCGGTAATCGCCGAAATATGCGTCAGCGCCCGTTCAAGCAGCGGCTGATCGGCAAACTCATAGCCGATCCTCTCTTCGAGCTCGGAACGGTTCTTTGCCTTCCGGCTCATCGGACGATCGTGAACAACCGGCTCCACCGCACCGACACCGGCCAGCGCCAGAATTCCCACGCACGCTCGCCTTCATAGACCGAGAAGAAAATGAGCTGCGCACGGCCGACAATGTTCTCGAACGGCACAAAGCCGACCGAGGGAAAGCGGCTGTCGGTCGAATTGTCGCGGTTGTCCCCCATCATGAAATATTCGCCCGCCGGCACCGTGTACACCTCGGTGTTGCTTGCCAGACCGTGGTCGCCGTTGAGATAAAGCGCAAGGTAGCTCACGCCGTTCGGCAACGTCTCGCGCCAGCGCTTCACGGGCGTGCCGGGAATCCCCTCCTCGTCCTCGATGAAATCCTCGACAGGCTCACGCTTCACCGGCTGACCGTTGATGTGGAGGACGCCATTGATCATCTGCAGGCGGTCGCCGGGCAGACCAATCACGCGCTTGATGTAGTCGGTCGATGGCTCCCGCGGCAGCCGAAACACGACGACATCGCCGCGTTGCGGCTGCGATCCCCAAATGCGTCCATTGAAAATCGGCGGCGACAGCGGGAAAGAGTACTTGCTGTAGCCGTAGGAATATTTGGAGACGAAGAGATAGTCGCCGACAAGCAGCGTCGCCTTCATCGAGCCGGACGGAATGTTGAAGGGCTGAAAGAGGAAGGTGCGGATGACCACGGCGATGATCAGCGCGTGGATGATGACGCGCACGGTTTCCGCAAACCCGCCCTCGTTTCGCTTGGTCCCGGATGTCACGCTCATTGGCCTCTCGTCTTCATCACATCGCACCCGCGGTCTTGTAGCGGCTGGCCGGCAGCCGCGCAACGAACCGCCCGCACCGAATTATGCTGATAAATCAGACGACATAGCTGCATATCGGTTTCAGCGGAGGAACCGCGATCGGAGGGAGTGCAATTCCTAGCAGATGCGCGCACCGGGAAAAGGGGCCGCCAATCAATTCAACGTGCCTATCCGGCCGCTTTCACCGCACTGATCAGCACAAAAGCCTGCGCCAACGGCCCCTCGTCGGTGATCGTGAGGTCGATCTTGGCCTCGTAGCCCTCCGGCGTGATGGCCTGCAGCCGCTTGAGCGCTCCGCCGGTCAATTTCATTGTCGGCGCGCCTGATGGAAGATTGACCACGCCCATATCGCGCCAGAACACGCCCTTGCGCAGCCCGGTGCCGAGCGCTTTGGAGCAAGCTTCCTTGGCCGCGAACCGCTTGGCGTAGGTCTCGACCCGGTTTGCGCGGCGATCCGCCTTGGCGCGTTCCAGTGGTGTGAACACACGCTGCAGAAAACGGTCGCCGTGGCGCTCGATGGTGCGCTCGATGCGGCGGACGTCGATGAGGTCGGAGCCGATGCCGATGATCATGACGCCAGCTGCGCCCGCCCACGCGCCATGGCGGCGCGCATCGTTTTCACCGTTTCGCTCAATCCGATGGCAATGGCGTCGCCGACGAGAAAGTGCCCGATATTGAGCTCGAGGATCTGCGGCAATGCGGCGATGGTTTCGGCCGTCGCGTAATCGAGCCCATGACCGGCATGCACCTCAAGGCCGAGGCGATTGGCCAGCGCCGCGCCCTCACGGATGCGCTGCCATTCGGCGGCGGCTTCCGCCTTGCGCCCTTCCGTGAGCGCGTCACACCAGGCGCCGGTGTGAATCTCGATGACCGGCGCACCCAGTGCCGCGGCGGTCTCGATCTGCGCCGGATCCGCGGCGATGAACAGCGACACGCGGATGCCCGCTTTGCCGAGCGCAGTCACCGTCGGCCCAAGCTGTGAACGCTGGCCGGCAGCATCGAGCCCGCCTTCGGTCGTGCGCTCGGTGCGTTTTTCCGGCACCAGGCAGGCCGCATGCGGCTTGGTCTTGAGCGCGATGCCGAGCATCTCGGCGGTTGCCGCCATTTCGAGATTGAGCGGCCTGTCGATCTCGGCCTTGAGGCGCGCGATGTCGTCGTCACGGATATGCCGGCGGTCTTCGCGCAGGTGCGCGGTAATCCCGTCAGCACCGGCGGCAATGGCGATCTTCGCCGCGCGCACCGGATCCGGCAGATGGCCGCCGCGCGCGTTGCGCACGGTGGCCACGTGATCAATGTTGACGCCGAGACGCAGGGGAGCCGCCATCACGATCAACCATTGACCCGCTCGACCTTGGCCACCACAGGCTTGGCCCGCAGTTGCGCAATGATCGCAGTGAGATGCTTGAGGTCATAAACCTCGAGATCGATGATGACGTCGGTGAAATCCGGCGCGCGGCGGTTCATGCGGATGTTGTCGATATTGCCGTCGTGCTCGGCGATGACCTGCGCCATCTGCGCAAGCGAGCCGGGCTCGTTCACCGATTGCACCGCCAGCCGCGCCGGAAAGCGCTGCGAGGTCTCGTCGACATCCCAACGCAAGTCGAGCCAGCGCTCTGGCTGGTCCTCGAACTCGGTGAGCGAAGGCGACTGGATCGGATAGATGGTGATGCCCTCGCCGGGAATGAGGATGCCGACAATGCGGTCGCCGGGCACGGCGCCGCCATTCGGCGCAAACCGCACCGGCAGGTCGTTATTGATACCGCGGATCGGGATCGCATTGCCCGTATTGTCGCTGGTCGGCACCCTGAACTTCACCGAGGTGAGCTTCTTCAAGCCGAACCAGCCGCTCTCCGGCTTGGATCGCCGCACGCTCGCCGCCGCCAGGCGCTCTTCCTTGTAGTCCGGATACATGGCGCGGGCGACGTCGGAGGCCTTGAGCTCGCCGCGGCCGACGGCGGACATCACGTCCTCGAGTGTGACGCGGGCGAGCCGCGGCAGCGCGCCAATGAGCTTTTCGTCGGAATAGTCGATCTTGGCGCGCTGGAACAGACGCTCGACGATGCGGCGGCCGAGCCCGGTATATTGCAGGCGCACGGCGGCGCGCGTGGCGCGGCGGATTGCGGCCCGCGCCTTGCCGGTAACCACGATCGATTCCCAGGCCGCCGGCGGCGCGCTCTGCGCCTTCGAGGTGATGATCTCCACCTCGTCGCCGTTGACGAGCTCGGAGATGAGCGGCGCGATCTGCCCATTGATCTTGCAGCCCACCGCCGTGTTGCCGACATCGGTGTGCACCGCATAGGCGAAGTCGATCGGCGTCGCCTTGCGCGGCAGCGCGATCAGCTTGCCCTTCGGCGTGAAGCAGAACACCTGGTCGTGGAACAGCTCCAGCTTGGTGTGCTCGAGGAATTCCTCGGGGTTCGAGCCTTCGGCCAGGAGCTCGATGGTCCGGCGCAGCCAGGCATAGGCGCTCGACTCGCGCGACAGCATTTCGGTCGGCGAACTGCTGCTGTCCTTATAGAGCGCATGCGCCGCAATGCCGTATTCGGCGATCTCGTGCATGGCCTTGGTGCGGATCTGCAACTCGACGCGCTGCTTGCCGGGTCCGATCAGCGTGGTGTGGATCGACCGGTAGTCGTTCTGCTTGGGCGTCGAGATGTAGTCCTTGAAGCGGCCGGGCACGAACGGCCAGGTCGTATGCACGATGCCGAGCGCCTGGTAGCACTCGGCGACGTTCTCGACGATGACGCGGAAGCCGAAGATGTCGGAGAGCTGCTCGAAGCCGACCGACTTGCGCTCCATCTTGCGCCACACCGAATAAGCGCGCTTGCGCCGCCCCTTCACCACGGCGACGATGCCGCGGTCGGCGAGCTTCTTGGTCAGCTGCTGCTCGATCTCGGCGATCAGATGCTGATGGCGTGCCGCGAGCGCATTGAGCCTGGCGCTCACAACTTCGTAAGCTTCGGGGTAAAGCTCGCGGAAAGAAAGATCCTCGAGCTCCTCGCGCATCTCGTGCATGCCCATGCGGCCGGCGAGCGGCGCATAGATCTCGAGCGTCTCGTCCGCCGTACGGCGGCGCACTTCCGGGCGCACATGCTCGAGCGTGCGCATGTTGTGCAGGCGGTCGGCAAGCTTGACGAGCAACACGCGCACGTCGTCGGCGATGGCGAGCAGAAGCTTGCGCAAGTTCTCGGCCTGCTTCGCCTCCTTGGTCACCAGGTCGAGCTTCTTCAGCTTGGTCAGGCCTTCGACCAGCGCCCCGATGTCCTTGCCGAACAGCGAGTCGATCTCCGCTCGTGTCGCGGTGGTATCCTCGATGGTGTCGTGCAGCAGTGCCGCGGCGATCGTGGCGTCGTCGAGCTTGAGGTCGGTGAGGATCGCGGCGACCTCGATAGGATGCGAGAAATAGGGGTCGCCGGACGCGCGCATCTGCTCGCCATGGGCCTTCATGGCGTAGACATAGGCCCGATTGAGCAGCGCCTCGTTGGTCTTCGGATTGTAGCGCCGCACCCGCTCGATCAGCTCGTATTGCCGCATCATCTGCGGCTTGCGGGCTTTCGGTACCTTGCCGAGCGCCTGCCCGACCGCCTCAGCATTGCGCTCGAGCGGGGCCCGGGTACGGGCCTGCCCCTGCATGCGCGGGAGGTCGGTCTGCGAGCGCGTTGTCATCGTGAGCCGGCGACAATAATGGAGCCTGGCTGGTTAAGGGCTCCCAAACCCAAGATATCACGATGATTTGCGGCTCCAGCAAGGATTTAGCCGCAAAAAGCCGACGGCCCGCCATGGGCGGGCCGTCGGGAATTCTCGGAAAGCTCAGACGGACGCTTATTCCGCGTCTTCCTCAGGCTGCTCCTCGGGCGGGGTAAGCCCTTCAAGGCCCTTGAGCAGCTCTTCCTCGGTCATACGATCGACGGTAACCTCGGTGTCGTCGGAGTCGACGCCTGCCCCGGCGCCGGCGCCGATCAACGGCACCTCAGGCTCGGGCTCATCGACTTCGACGTATTTCTGCAGGCTGTGGATGAGGTCCTCTTTGAGGTCCTCCGGCGACACCGTCGTCTCCGCGATCTCGCGCAGCGCCACGACCGGGTTCTTGTCGTTGTCGCGATCGACCGTGATCTGCGAGCCCGAGGAAATCATGCGCGCGCGATGACCCGCGAGCAGCACGAGATCGAAGCGGTTCTCAACTTTATCGATGCAATCTTCGACGGTGACACGGGCCATAGGCTCGTCACTCCTTCAATGGGAACTTTTCCAAGGATTGCGGGTAATTATCGCTGCTGCGACCAAAGTGCAAGGGGCAAATTGGTGCTTGGCTCTGCCTGACGGCTCTGTTACCCCAAATCCGGGAACCGCTGCCAGTCCCATCCGACTTATATTGCCGGACTGGTCTGGCTGCGCGGGGGAGCCGGTCACATTAACACACCGGCGCCACTGTTGATGTTCCCCGATCTCGACGATTCAATGTCTCAGTCTCAGCATCGCCGTAGAGCGCGGCCCGGCAGCGCGTCGGATCGAAGTTTTTGGTCTCGTTGATAAAGAGAGAGCTCAATGTCACAACAACGCGAAAAAACGGCTCTGTTCATTGATGGCGCCAACCTTTACGCCACCGCCAAGGCGCTCGGCTTCGACATCGACTACAAACGCTTGCTCGGAGAGTTCCAGTCGCGCGGTAATCTGCTCCGCGCGTTTTATTACACGGCGGTGATCGAGGATCAGGAATATTCCTCGATCCGTCCATTGATAGATTGGCTCGACTACAACGGCTACAGCGTCGTCACCAAGGCGACCAAGGAATTCGTCGACCAGACCGGACGCCGCAAGGTCAAAGGCAACATGGACATCGAGCTCGCAGTCGATGCCATGGAGATCGCCAACCACATCGATCACATGGTGCTGTTTTCCGGCGACGGCGATTTCCGCTCCCTCGTCGAGGCTGTGCAGCGGCGCGGCGTGCGCGTCACCGTGGTGTCGACGATCTCCACGCAGCCGCCGATGGTCGCCGATGAGCTGCGCCGGCAGGCCGATGAATTCCTCGATATCGTGCGACTGCAGGCCAAGATCGGGCGCGATCCGTCCGAACGCCCGCCCCGCGAACCCCGGGAGCCGCGCGGCGAGGCACGCCCGCACACGCCGCAATTCCTCCAGCGCAGCACGGCGCCGCAGCGCGCCGGCGGCGATGACGATGAGTTCGAGGAGGAGTAAGCGCGAGCATGGGGAATGGGGGGACTAGTGCCCCGCTTCAAATCGGCCGCACTGCGGACGACGGAAGCGGCAAGCCTGGCGCGAATTGTCCGCGCTGTCCGCGGCTCGTCGAATTCCGTGAGACGTGGCGCAAGCGCGAGCCCACCTGGTTCAATTCGCCTGTCCCTTCCTTCGGCCCAAGCAGCGCCCGGCTGTTGATCGTCGGGCTCGCACCGGGACTGCAGGGCGCCAATCGCACCGGGCGTCCGTTCACCGGGGACTATGCCGGCGTGCTGCTCTACGAGACACTCTCGCGTTACGGGTTCGCGCGCGGCGACTACAAAGCCGATCCTGATGACGGGCTCGAGCTGGTCGACGCCCGCATCACCAATGCGGTGCGCTGCGTGCCGCCGGAGAATAAGCCGACGCCGATCGAGATCACGACCTGCCGGGACTTCCTCAAGCCCACCATCGCCGAGATGACGAACCTCAAGGCGATCGTCACCCTCGGCCGCATCGCCCATGACAGCGTGCTGCCGGCGCTGGGCGTCAAGCGCTCAAGCGCGGCGTTCGGTCACTGCGCCACGCACAAGATCGGCGCACTGACCGTTTTCGACAGCTACCACTGCTCGCGCTACAACACGAACACCGGCGTGCTGACGCCGGAAATGTTCCGCGAGGTCTTTGCCAAGGTCCGCGCTTACTTGGACGAATAGCTCTTGCGCAAGATCTTGTCCGAAAACCGGTTCCCACTTTTCGGGATCATGCGCGTAGCCAGGCCACGACCTCTTCGGCATTCTTGTCGGGCGGGAACACTGGGTAGAACACCTTGGTGATCGTGCCGTTGTCGACCACGAGCGCCATGCGCTTGATCAACGTCATGCCATCGACGCTGAAGGTCGGCAGATCGAGTGCCCTGGTGAAGGCGAGCCGTGCATCCGAAAGCAATGCAAATGGCAGATGCAGTCGCTCCGCGGCTTCGCGTTGATATTCGGTGTCTTGCGTGGACAGACCATAAAGGCGGCTGACGCCGAGCCGCTGCAGCTCGGCAAAGTGATCACGGAAGGAGCAGGACTGCGGCGTGCAACCACGTGCGCCCGGGATCCCATCCCAGCCGGTCGGCAGCGCCTGTCCAGGCCGGCCGGTGCGCGGATAAATGTAGACGACCGTGCGACCGGCAACCCCGGCCAAGTTCACGGTCGTGCCATCGGTGGCGGCGAGCGCAAGATCCGGCAGCGCGCGACCCGGGAGATGCCGCGTCGCGCCGTCATCGACGGGCGCCGGAATGCCGGCCGGCAGAACGGTAGGATCGTGCGCAGCAGTGCCACTCATGGTCGCGCTCCCGAATAAGACATGAATTCCATCAGCGAGCCGTCGGGATCGCGAAAGTAGACGCTGGTGCCTGCCCCTTTCGCGCCGAAGCGCTGCATCGGCCCGCGCTCGACCGCAACGTCGTGCGCGCCAAGATGCTTGATCGCGTCCTCGATGGGGCCTTGCCACTCGAAGCAGAGGTCACTGTTGCCAGGCTGTACCGGCAGCCGCGCCACCTCTGCCGGCTTCACGCCCGGGCCATGCACGTTGAGCTGCTTGTCGCCGAAGCGATAGGCGAAACCCGCCTGCCGCGGCACCAGCGTGGCGCCAAGCACGTCGCGATAAAACGCATTGGAGCGCTCCCAATCGGAGACGTGGATCACGCAATGGTCGAGCCTGGTCGGGATCACGATTACCCTTTCTGTCGCAACAAGCGGCCGCGTTCGCGATCCCAGCTGCGCTTGCGCTCGGTCTCGCGCTTGTCGTGCAATTTCTTGCCGCGGGCGAGCGCGATCTCGATTTTGGCGCGCCCCTTCTCGTTGAAGTAGAGCTTGAGCGGGACGATGGTCATACCCTCGCGCTCGACGGCGCCGGCGAGGCGACTGATCTGGCGTTGATGCAGCAACAGCTTGCGCGCCCGTTTCGGCGCATGATTGAAGCGGCTCGCCTGCAGGTATTCGGGAATGTTGGCATTGACCAGCCAGATTTCGCCACCGCGCGCGTCGGCGTAGGACTCGCCGATCGTGGCCTTGCCGTTGCGCAGCGACTTCACCTCGGTGCCGGTCAGCACAATGCCGGCCTCGAAGGTTTCACCGATCTCGTAATTGAAACGCGCCCGGCGGTTGTCGGCGACAACCTTGAAGCGGCGCTCCTCTTTGGCGGCCATCACTCTTCTCTCTTTCGGCCCTTCTTGCCACGGCGCGCGCGCCGCCGCCAGCACGGCGCAGCCCGTAAGATATGCGCAATCAACACCCTAGATGGATATCCTGAAACACACCTCAAGCGGCCGGGCGGCGCTCCTTGAGGAGATCGCGGATTTCGGTGAGCAGAACTTCCTGCCGCGGCGGCTCGGCAGGTTTCGCCGGCTCTTCGCCCTCGAGGCGCTTCAACCGGTTCATGAGCTTCACCACCCAAAACATCACCCAGGCGACGATGATGAAGTTGATCGTCAGCGTCAGGAAATGTCCCCAGGCCAGGACGGCGCCCTGTTTTTTTGCCTCGTCGAGGCTCGTCGCAGTGACCTTCGAAACCAGCGGCACAAAGTGATTGGAAAAATCCAGGCCGCCGGTGATCGCGCCGACGATAGGCAGGAAGAGGTCAGCGACCAGTGACTGCACGATGCCGTTGAAAGCAGTGCCGATGATCACGCCGATAGCGAGATCGACGACATTGCCGCGCAGCGCGAATTCGCGAAATTCTTTCAGCATGGATCCCTCCGCAATCTTTGCGCGAAGTTTCTGCCGGATCGGCCGCTCCCGACAACAAAAAAATACCGGCGCGGTCGGGCGATGTGTAGGTGTCGGGAACGTTCCCTTGACCCGCAGGTTAGTACCAGCCCGAGGGGATACAAGGTGATGCAATGGGCAAAATCATCATCGTGACAGCGGTTGCCATTCTGGCCGTCGCGTTGGTTGCCATCGAACCTGCCGCGGCGCGCGGAGGACCGGGATTCTCCGGCGGAAATCCGCCGGGCTTCAGCCATGGCCGCAAGCTCGGCTGGGGATCAGCCGGGCATCCGCCGGGATGGAGCAAAGGGCGCAAGACCGGCTGGCGCGGGCACGGCACCCCGCCGGGCTGGAGCCGTTTCTAGCGGGAGACGGCTCTCGGCGATCCGAGCGCTGGGCGGTTCTATCCCCGAGCAACCCCGATGATATTCCAGGCTTTCTCGTCTGGCGGGGCGTCGTAATCCGGAAAACTGCGGAAGCGCAAAAGACTAAGTCCGCAGTCGGATAGCGCCTGCGCCAGCTCATCGGGAAAATAGAACCGCATGGCGTGATCTTCCGCCCATTCCTCGACGGCTGCGTCGTCGGTGCGACGCAGATCGAAATGCACGTGGCAAAGGTGGCCCTCCACGTCGAGGCGCACGCGCGTCTGCCGGACAATCGACGCAGAGCCGTCCGTCACGGTCAGCGCGCGATCGCGCGGCTTGTCCGCCATGACCGCCAGCCCATTCCAGACGTCGAAGATGAAAAGTCCGCCATTCTCGAGATGCCGGCGTACCGTCTGCAATGCCGCGATGAGATCGGCCTGCGCGGTTTGGTAGCCGAGGACCGTAAACATCATCAGCACCGCATCAAAGCGTTCGCCGAGATCGACGTGCCGAATATCGCCCTGATGGAATCGTGGCGAAACGACATCGGACGGCGTCGCGGACGCCTTTGCCCGCGCCAGCTGCAGCATCGCGGCGGACCGGTCGACGCCGACGACGGTGTGGCCACGGCGCGCAAGTGGCAGCGCGTGATTGCCGGTCCCGCAACCAAGGTCGAGTACACGGCGCCGGCCGCCGCCTGCGTCCGCGGCAATGATCCGCTCAATCAGATCAACTTCACGCGCGTAATCCTTGGCGGCGTAGAGCGCGTCATATGCGCGAGCATATTCGCCGCCGAAGACTTCGCTCATGAGAGACACTTGCGCACTGCTGCGCATACCGTGTCGATCTCCGGCTCGCCGAGATTCAAGCCGGATGGCAAATAGAGTCCGCGGCGCGCGAGCCTTTCCGTGACTGGATAGCTTTCACCGACGAAGAGGCCCATCTCATGCAACACGGGTTGCTCGTGCATGCCGAGGAAGAACGGTCGCGTATCCACGCCCTCTCGCCGCAGACATTCCGCAAAGCCCTGAGCATCCATGTCGATGTCGTCCTCGAGAACGACGCCGTACATCCAGTACACGTTTTTCACGTTCGCACGTTGAACCGGCAAGCGCAGACCGCGAATGCCGGCCAACCGCTCCGTGTAGCGAGCGCCCATTTTTCGCTTGCGCGCAATGTGATCGTCGATCCGCTCGACCTGCGCCAAGCCGATGGCCGCCTGCAGATTGGTCATGCGAAAATTGTGTCCGAGCTCGGTGTGCAGGAAACGGCGGTCTCGGCGAAAGGCGAGATTGCGGAGGTCGCGAAGGCGCTCGGCGAGTTCGGCGTCGGCGGTAACAATCATACCGCCCTCTCCCGTGGTCACGATCTTATTCGCGTAAAAGCTGAAGCATCCCATGGCCCCGATACTGCCCGCGCGCCGCCCGCCGTACTCGGCCCCATGCGCTTCGGCCGCGTCCTCGATGACGGCGAGTTCATGTCGGGTGGCGAGCTCCATGAGCGGGCGCATGTCCGCCATGTGTCCGTACATATGCACCGGCATGACGGCCCGCGTGTTGGGAGTGAGCTTGCGTTCGAGCTCTCCAATGTCCAGGCACCAGGTATCGGGCTCACAGTCGACCAGAACCGGACGACACCCCGCACGCAGCACCGCCGCGACGCACGAAATGATGGTGAAGCTCGGAAGGATCACCTCCGAGCCTGGCGGCAGCGATAATGCCTGCATCGCGAGCTCGAGCGCTACCGTGCCATTGCAGACCGCTACGCCATGCGGCACACCGCAATACTCGCTCCATGCGCGCTCAAACGCTTCGATGAACCGCCCCTCGGAGGCGATCCAACCATTCGCGATCGCTTCCTGGAGATAAGCGGCCTCGCGTTCATCGAGCAACGGTTGGGAAACGGGGATCACGTATCACTTCCGGGTTGACCGATACGCACCTTGCCGGCCGCGATTCCCGAGAAGCGCGTCTTGTCCGCATCCCCGGAATACGGGCCCTGCTTGACCTCGATCATCTCGATCGCTTCGAGCACCTCGAATCCGTGGCCACCGGACGCCAACAGGATGACATCGCCCGGGCCGAGCTCCCGGCTTTCGAGATACTCTTGCGCTTCGTCGTAGAAATCGACCCGCAAGCGGCCACGGCGCAGCACCAGGACCTCATTGGTCAATTGCACGGTGCGCGGCACCGGGTTGTGAAAATGCGGCTCGATCAGGTGCCCTGCCGGATGCTGAATGCTCGCCAGCTGCTGGGAAAAATGATCCGGCGTGAAGAAGTGGATTCCGGGCTTGGCAAAGCCGCTGCGAATGATGATCGCGTAAAGTATCCCGCCGAACTCGATCTGCTCGATCATGTTGAGCGCCTCAGATAGCGACCGACCTCACCGCCAAAGACTTTATCCGCGAGCGCACGCTCTTCCGCGGTGAGAACAGTGTCGTAGCTGTTGCGATGACCCTTATTGATGAAGCGATGGCCCATGCCATAGCCGGTCGAGAGGCTACCGCGAAAAAAGATGCCGTCAGCGCCCTTTGCGACCTCCTGCTCCTCCATTGCCGCCATCGACTTCATCGAGCTGCGCTCGATGGCCAGCCGCTGCCGCTCCGGCGGAACTGCGGTGCCGAGGAATGCCAGAATGTCCGGTAATTCGCGCTCCGGCGCCTCGACGAGATTCTGATAGGTCACGATGTGAACCGGAATCTGCGTCTGCCCAAGCCAGGAGCGGACATGATTCACCCACGGGCCGAACTGTGGAAAGCCATTGCCTCCGCTCGCGAGCCAGCCGCGCACATAGTCGCGGAATTCCGGAGATTCCACGCCACGCTTGGCACCCTGGATGAGATTTCCGAAATCGAAGGCCGACATCATCACGTCGATCGGATCGCGGAGCAGATAGATCGTTTTGTTGGTCGCGCGGACGAACGGTGCCGCCGGATGAAACGGAAAATGCGACTTGAACAGCGACAAGCCTTCATTCGCAAATGTCGCATTGGGATGCTCGTGAATATCGATGATGTACTTCTTCTCGAGGTCGCGAACGTCGCATTCCTCGGGAAACAAGCTGTGGAACAGCAGGAAGCTCAGATAGGTCACGCCCGATTTCGGGAAGGCCGAGAGGCTGACAAGGCAACGCAAGATAGTTCCCCCTCGATACCCTTCGGCGCTCATCCTCGAAGGGGATTCAGCGCCGTTTTCGTCACGCGGTTATGCCGCCGGATAGACCGGCGTGCGTCCGGCGCGCACACTCTCGCATGCATCTTCCAGTGTATCCCGCACCCGGTCCACATACGATTCCCAGTTGTAGGACTCCACGCGTTCCTGACCCCGTTTCGCCAAGGCCGTGCACATCGCCTCGTCGTGCCACAGCTTACGCATGGCGCCTGCGAGATCCGACGGCGTGCGCGGATCGACCAGCAAACCGCCGTCCCCGACCTGCTCCCTGATGCCCGGGAGATCGCACATGATGACCGGACGGCCATTATACCACGCCTCCAGTGGCGGGATATTCGCCGGCCCGAAATAGGTCGGCGCGACCAGCGCGACCGACATCGCAAACAGCGAGGACATGTCTTCCCCCGCCGCCACGCCGAGATAGTGGATGCGGTCGGCAATGCCGAGCTCCGCGGCGAGCGCCTGCAACTTCTTCATGTGCACGGCGCGATGATAGTCTGCGTAGCTGCCGGTGAAGATGATCGGCGTCACCTCTCCGGTCTCATCCGCGATCGCGCGAACCGCGCGCAGGATGAGCTCGTGATTCTTGTGCGGCCAAAACTGAGCCGGGTAGAAGAAATAGCGGTCGGGTAATTTGTACTTCGTCCGCACGCGGGCGAGATCGGCGGAGGTGGGACGCGGGCTGCGCGCTATCGGCGAATACATCGGGACGACCCTGATGCGATCTTCGCCGATAAAATCACCGTAGTAACGCAATACGTCGGACTTTCCGGTTTCGGAATCAACGACGATCATCGTCGCGAACCGGCATGCATTGATGTACATGTAGTCACGCGCGTTCGATTCACCGTTCGCGCTCACTTCCGGAAATTGCGGATTGATCTTGTGATTGAGGTCGAAGATCGGCATCACGAAGGGCAAACGCAGCGAAAAGGCGTGCATAAATGGACTCATGAGAAACATGAGATCCACGCCTGCTTTGCGAAAGATCGCCTCGCCAGCAGAGTCGAATTTGACCGTCTTGAGATCATATGATTGCGGCCTCGCCGGCACAGCGGGGCCCTGATTGACATAAAATTCCGGCGGCTTTTGCTGCGGCTCCGGCGCACCATACAGCGGCACAATCGGCAGGTTCCGATATTGCAACGCGCCGGAATACACCAAGGAGCGGAGGTCGTCCGGATGGTATGAAAGATAGACAAGCTCGTGCGTGAACGTCTTGCCGATCTCACACAATGCGTCGAGCATCATGGATTCGTAAGTATAGATTCCGCCGAACCAGCTGCTGGCCGCGCTACTGCGATTTATTGCGACCCGCATGGGCAATCCTGGAAGCTGACACACCGCAGGCCCGACCACCCGCGGCAACGCGTCTCAGCAATGAGTTGAAGCGATGTGCAGGGGGCAATTCCGGGCGAGCTAATTGACGAGGCCCGCATGCACCATGGCCTCGCGCACCGCGGCCTTCGACTTTTCCGCGAGCGGCACCATCGGCAGACGCACGGTGTCCGCACAGCGTCCGAGCACCGAGAGCGCATATTTCGCCGGCGCCGGATTGGTTTCGACGAACAAGTTCTGGTGCAGCGGCATCAGCTTGTCCTGCAGCGTCAGCGCCGCGGCAAAGTCGCCACGCAGGCAAGCGTTCTGGAATTCGGCGCATAGCCGCGGAGCGACGTTCGAGGTCACTGAAATGCAGCCATGGCCGCCATGCGCCATGAACCCGAGCGCCGTCGCATCCTCGCCGGACAGTTGATTGAAGTCGCCGCCAATCATCGCGCGCTGCTGCGACACGCGCACGACGTTCGCCGTCGCATCCTTCACGCCGGAAATGTTCTTGAGCTCGAACAGCCGCTGCATGGTCTCGACCGACATGTCGATCACCGAGCGTCCGGGAATGTTGTAAATGATGATCGGGATACCGATCGCGTCGTTGATTGCCTTGAAATGCTGATAGAGGCCTTCCTGCGTCGGCTTGTTGTAGTACGGCGTCACGATCAGCACCGCATCGGCGCCCGCCTCTTCCGCGTGCTGCGACAGCTCGATGGCCTCCGCCGTCGAGTTGGAGCCGGAGCCGGCGATGACCGGAACCCGTTCGTCGGCCTGATCGACGCACCACTCGACAACGCGCTTGTGCTCATCATGCGAAAGCGTCGGGCTTTCGCCGGTGGTGCCGACCGGAACGAGCCCGTGCGTGCCCTCGGCGATCTGCCAATCCACGAGCTCACGGAAGGCACGCTCGTCGAGGGAGCCGTTTTTGAACGGGGTGACCAGCGCCGTGAACGATCCGCGGAAGCTCGTCTTTGCAGTCATGGCATGGTGTCCCGTTCCGAAGTGCACGCGCGGCAGCTCCGCCGCCGGGCATTGATATAGGTTCAACCCGCCCGTTTAAAGGCCCGTAAACCTTGCGCTCGGGGGCTGGGCAACCGCCCGCATTCCGCCAGGGTTCCATGCTAATGCCCGCAAATCCGAGCACGGGGTACCGCTCCTTGCCGATTTCGTGTGCTTGATCGGCCCGAATCAGGCATAAGAATCAGCGGCTTAAGGGATCGAACAGAAGTGACTGATTTGAACCGGCGCGGGCTGGCTCTCCTCGCCCTTCTCGCGGCCTTGGGGGCGATAGCGCCGGTGGTGGCGCAGCCTTCGGCGCACCGGCTTGTCGACGTTCCCCTGCCGCGTCCGCGCCCGATCCACTCCCACATGACATCCGGCTCAACCCCCACCGCGAGCCGCAGCATGGTGCCGCGGCTGCGGCCGAGCGTGACTGGTGCCGCAGGTCTGCGTGGCTCGTCCTCTTTTGCGGCGGTCGGCAAGGGAGGCAGTCTCTTTGCGGCGCAAGCCGCTGTGGCGCCTCCGCTGCGCCTGACCGCCAGCGTGCCGTTCGTCATGACGCCGACGAGTGTGACGCCGGAAACGGACAAGATGGCGGTCAAGGAAGTGCTGGAGCTCTCCCGCAAAGGCAGGGATGCGGAAGCCGATGCGGCGGAGAACACCATCCAGGATCCGGTCGCGCGCAAGCTCGCCGAATATCTTTATCTGCGCAGCGACAGCACCAGCCCGCATTTCGAGCGTTTCCTTGCCTTCATCACCGCGAACCCGTCATGGCCGCACATCCCGATGCTGACGCGGCGGGCGGAAAACGCGTTGTGGGACGACAAGCGCGACGACGCCACCGTGCGTAATTTTTTTGCCACCCGCACGCCGACCACGGCGAAGGGTAGCTACGTGCTTGCCCGCGCGCTGCTCGACCAGGGCAATCGCGCCGCGGCCGAGCCGCTCATTCGCAATGCCTGGCATCACTACGACTGCTCGAAAGAGGTCGAGGACAAGGCGCTGGAGATGTTCAGCGACATTATCACGGCCGCCGACCACCGCACGCGACTGTATACGCGGCTGTTTGCCGGTGACAGCGAAGCCGCGATGCGCGAGGCGCAGCGCCTCGGCAACGGCGAGCCACTTCTGGTGCGCGCCTTCATGGCGGCGACCAAGAAAGCCGGGGACGCCAAGACGTTGCTGGAAAACGTGCCGTCAACGTTGCGACAGAGCTCGGCCTATATTTTCGCCAAAGCCGAATACCTGCGCAAACAGGACAAGATTCCCGAGGCGACGCAGCTCGTGCTCAATGCTCCGGCCGGCGCCAATGAGATCTACGACGCCGATCGCTGGTGGGTGATGCGTCGGCTGCTGTTACGCAAGGTGCTCGACGAAGGCAATCCGCAGCTCGCTTATCGCATCGCGCGCGAGGCCGCCGAGCCGCCCAAGGGCGGCCACCGTGCCGACTACCACTTCACCGCGGGGTGGATCGCGCTGCGCTTCCTGCACGATCCGCAGACGGCCTTTGCACATTTCACACGCATCGCGGTCGGCAGCAATAACCCGCACGCACTCGCGCGCGCCGGCTATTGGCTTGGCCGCGCGGCAGAAGCGCTCGGGCGCCGTGGCGACGCCACCACCTACTATCAGCAAGCGGCGGTGCACAGCGCCACCTATTACGGCCAGCTGGCGCGGGCGCGCCTCGGGCTTGCCGAGCTTGGCATGGTACCGCCGCCACACTTCTCCGCCGAGGAGCACGCGAGCCTCGAGAGGCTCGAGATTGTGCGCGCGGTGCGCATCCTCTACGAGCTGCGTGAGCGCGATCTCATCGCTTCGATTTATGCGGAGCTCGGCGAGACCGCGACGGATGTGCGCGGACTGGCTGCGCTCGGTGAGCTTGCGCTGCGCAACAGCGACGGACGCGCTGCGGCGCTGATGGGCGGCGGCGCGCATTCCCGTGGCCTGCCGCTGGACTATTACGCCTTCCCGACCGTCGGGCTGCCCGCTTACACGCATATTGGCCCGGCGATCGAGGCCGCCGTCGCCTATTCGATCGCGCGGCAGGAAAGTCATTTCAACCAGAAGGTCGTCTCCAGCGCGCAAGCCATGGGGCTGATGCAGGTGACGCCCGAGGCCGGCCAATACATCGCGCGTAAATTCAAGGCGCTGTACGATCGGGCCAGGCTGCTCAGCGATCCGGTGTACAATATGCAGATGGGCTCCGCCGAGCTCGGCGATCTCATCGAATCCTATCGCGGCTCCTACATCATGACGTTTGCCGGCTACAATGCGGGCCGCGGCCGCGTGCGGCAGTGGGTTGCCGCGCATGGCGACCCGCGCGACCCGAATGTCGATCCTGTCGACTGGGTCGAGCTCATTCCACTCGCCGAAACACGAAACTACGTGCAGCGTGTCATGGAAAATTTGCAGATTTACCGGGCGCGCTTCGGCGGCAATGGACGCCTGCTCATCGAAGCGGATTTGCACCGCGGCAGCGGAGCCAACTAAGATTGATGGCCAGAGCCAGGCTCAAGCGATCGCCTTGCTGAAGATCCCGCCTCTTCCACATTCGAGAACGCTCTCACGATGATGCGCCCAATAAAATTTGCAGAAGGTACCTATACCAATGTCGCCATTCTGGGCGCCGTCATCGTCGTGCTCGGAGTGGTCATGATCATCATGGGCATGCGGAAACGTAACACGCTCGACGTCCCTCTCATCTCCAATCATACCAAGACATTTTCCGGCGGAACGCTCCTGATCGTCGGCCTCTGTCTCCTGGCCTTCGCCTGGTTGAAATCCTCCATGTGAGCGTCGGCGCTGCACACTTTTGCTTGCGCGGTTCATTTGGTCAAAAACGGGTCGTCCATGATTGACCGGACCGCGAGCAGTGGCTCGGCTTCCAGCCGCTTCATGACCGCCAACGATGGGCTGAAGCTGCACGTGCGCTGTTTCGAGCCCAGCGCGACAGGCAAGCTACCGGTGGTCTGCCTGCCGGGCTTGGCGCGAACGGCGGAGGACTTTGAGGTTCTCGCAAGCGCCCTTGTACACAGGCAGGGTCGTCGCGTGCTGGCGCTCGATTACCGTGGGCGCGGGCTGTCCGATTATGATGTTCCGAAAAACTACACGCTGCCCGTCGAACTCACCGACGTCCTTGCTGTCGTCACCGCTCTCGAAGCCATGCCCGCGATCTTCGTTGGTACCTCGCGTGGCGGCATCTTGACCATGCTTCTCGCCGCGGTGCGCCCTACCGTGCTCGCAGGCGTGATCCTCAACGATATCGGCCCGGTGATCGAGCCTCAGGGCCTGATGCGCATCAAAGGCTATGTCGGCAAGCTGCCGCAACCAACAAGCTTTGAAGACGGCGCGCTCATCCTCAAGCGATTGTTTGACGCTCAATTTCCAAAATTGACGCAGGACGACTGGCGGCTTGCCGCGCGGCGTACGTTCAAGCAAGTGAATGGACAGTTGCTACCGACCTATGATGTGCGTCTGGCAGAGACGCTTGTGTCGCTCGATCCAGAGCGGCCTCCGCCGGTTTTATGGCCTCAGTTTGAGGCCTTGGCGCACGTGCCGGTCCTGAGCATCCGCGGGGCTAATTCGGATATACTGTCCGTGGCGACGGTGAATGCGATGGCCTTGCGGCACCCGCGCTTCGAATCGTTCGAAGTGCCAGATCAAGGTCACGCGCCGCTGTTGGCGGATGAGGACACGATCAATCGGATTGCCGAATTCACCAGCCGCGTGGAGGCGCCGTCATAAGTTTCCAGCGGCAGCTTTTCTCGTGAAATTCGGATATCAGAACTGCCTTCGATCTTGCCATGGGGACCCCCGCGTTGCCGTCCGCTGATGAAACGTTGAGGCGTGCCCTCTTTTTCCTGCAAACGCGAAATCCGGCTGGAGCCGAGCAGTTGCTCAGACAGGCTTTGGAGCAAGAGCCACGGCATGCCCCCACCCTTGGCCTCCTGACGATCATCCTTATGCAGGCAGGTCGCCTCGATGAAGCCGAAGAGTGCGCACGACGAGCCATTGCTGCCGATCCTAAATCGGACTCCAGCCTCTCCAACTACGGGCTCATTCTGCAGGCGTTGACGAGGCCGGCGGAGGCCTTGGAGCGTTTCGATCAAGCGCTGGCGTTGAACGGCTCGGTTGCCGAGACGTGGCACAATCGCGGCACCGTTCTCAAAGACCTTCATCGTCATTGGGACGCTGCAGCATCGTTTGAGAAAGCCACTGCCCTCAAGCCCGGGCTCGCCGAGTCATGGCTCGGCCGGGCGAACATGCTTGGTGAGCTCAAAGAGTACTCTGAAGCACTGGCTTGTGGCGAACGAGCGCTGCAACTCAATCCAAATCTCGCCGAAGCCTGGTTGGGCCGCGGCAATATCTTCAACGATCTTCGAAAATATCAGGACGCGCTGGCCGCCTTCGACACTGCGCTCAGATTGCAGCCGCATCTCGCCGAGGCGTGGCTCGGCCGCGGCAATGCATCAATGTACCTCAAAGACTATGCGGCCGCGGCCGAGGCCTATGGCAAAGCGCTGGCCGCCAAACCTGATCTTGATTATGCATCCGGTCAGCGTGTTCATGCGCTGCAACACCTTTGCGATTGGAATGGGCTCGAGCCCGCGTTCCAGCACATCTTGACGGCCGTGCGAAAGGGTCGTCTCGCCAGTCTGCCGTTTCCGCTGCTTGCGATGCCCTCAACCTCCGCGGACCAGGCCCTCTGCGCGAAGCGTTTCTTGTCGATCCAGCCGGCGGCCGCCGTGTCCTGGTCCGGCAATCGCCGCCGCTCGCAAGATCGAATTCGGCTTGCATATCTTTCATCGGATTTTGGTGATCACCCGGTCGCCTACTCCGCGGTCGGCCTGCTTGAGCATCACGACAGATCTCGGTTCGAGACGACGGCTATCTCGCTGGCTCCGCGTCAGCCCAGCGCGATCGGCGCGCGGCTTGAGGCATCAGTCGACCGCTTTGTCGATGCCGGTTCACAGACCGATCGACAGATCGCCGATACCATGCGCGATCTCGAGATCGACATCGCGATCGACCTGAACGGTCTTACTGAAGGAGCCCGCTTTGGCGTGCTCCTGCAGCGTCCGGCGCCAATTCAGATCAGCTACCTCGGCTATGCCGGAACCATGGGTAGCCAGCATTTCGACTACTTGCTCGCCGATCGCTGTGTCATTCCCGAGCACCAGTGCGCGAACTACGTTGAGAACATCATCTATCTGCCAGAAACGTTTTTTGCTTTCGATTCCAAACGGCCGATCTCCACTCACGCGCCGACACGAGATGAACAACGGCTGCCGGAGAACGCGTTCGTCTTTTGTTGTTTCAACCACAGTTACAAGCTCACGCCGCAAGTCTTCGACAGCTGGGCGCGACTTCTCCGCGTCATCGACGGGAGCGTGCTTTGGCTATCGGCCACGAACACGACCGCGATGGAGAGCCTGCGCCGCGAGGCGCAAGCGCGCGGCATTGAGCCGAACCGGCTTGTGTTCGCGGAGCGAACGCCAGGCAACGATGAACACTTGGCGCGCCTCAAGCTCGCCGACCTTTTCCTTGATACTTTGCCCTACAACGCCCACGCCACCGCCAGCGATGCGCTATGGGCAGGCGTCCCGGTGCTCACCAGGATTGGCGAAACATTCGCCGGGCGGGTCGCCGCAAGCCTGCTGAATGCTGTGCAGATGCCCGAATTGATCACGCAATCGGCGGACGAATACCAAGCGCTGGCGCTCAAATTCGCGAGCGATCCGCATTTTATTCATGCAACGAGAGCCAAGCTCGACCGCCAGCGAACCCGCGCGCCGTTGTTCGACACCGCCCGCCTCACCCAGCACGTCGAGGCCGCCTACACGAGGGTTTGGGATTTGTTTCAACGTGGCGAGCAACCGCGGACATTGGCGGTCGAGCCTATCAACTGAGCTCTACTACGATTGATCGCAATTGCTTTGCGGCTCGTTACCGCGGCAACCGGCAGCGAAAATCCTACGAGTCCAGGCCAGCCGCAGCGGAGTTTGTCCGATCGTCTCGTCGCACGAGTGGGACGATGCGAGCAACAACTTCGGCTGCCTCTGCCACGGTCTGTGGCGCCAGGTGTGCGTAGCGCTCGGTTGTCCGAGCGTGCGCGTGGCCCAGCAGTCCTTGCACGACATAGAGCGAGACGCCGCGATTGACCAGGAAGCTCGCGAACGAGTGGCGCAAATCGTGAATGCGCACATCGGCAAGGCCGGCGCGCTCGCGGATCCGCTGCCAGGGAAAGAATAACGATGCCGGAGGTCGCCCGGTGACCGGAGATGGGAAAATATATTCGCTGCGCGTCGACATCAGCAGGCCGCGCAACTGCGACATTGCGGACGCGTTCAGCGCGATTGTCCTCGGCTTGCCCGATTTCGCCCGCGGCACGAGAAGTGTCCGCTTGTCCCAGTCCACATAGTCCCATTTCGCCTGCGTGACCTCGTTGCGACGCGCCCCTGTCAGCAGGATCAGCAGGATCGCTTGTGCCGCGGATTGGTTCTCGTCGACGGCAAGCGCGTCGACGAGACGTTTCACCTCTTCGTCGGAGAGATAGCGGCTGCGCTTCACGTCCGGCCCGGCGCTGAGGCCGGCGGCCGGATTCTCTTCCGCACCCGGCGTTTTCCATTTGCGCGCGAGATTGAACAGATAGCGAATGATGACGATGACGCGGTTGATCGTGCCGGGTGCGTAGTCCGCCTCACGCATCCTGTTGATCAGCTCAGAAAGCTCTGCAGTCGAGATTTCGTCCAAGGCTCGATTGCCGAACTTCGGCAGAATGTGCCGACGCAGGATTGTTTCATCGGTCTGCCAGGTCCGTTTGTAAGTCTTCACATAAGGCAGGTACTTCTCCGCCGCGAAGCTTGCGAGACGCGGGATCGCCCGTTGTTCGCGGCGCTTGGCTAGAGGATCAGGACCGAGCAAGGCCTCGGCGACGATCTGGCGCCCCTTCCGGCGCGCCTGGGCGAGGCTGAGGACATCCGCCGGCCCGATCTTGAACTGTCGCTCCCGACCGCGCTCGTCGGTGTAGCGCTGGTAGTAGGTTTTTCCGCCCGAACAGCGCACTTCGAGGACCAGGCCGCGCTGCCGGTCATCGAAAAAATCGATCTTCCTGCGCTGGGGCGGACAGGCGGCATGACGCACAAATCGACGATCTAAACTCGCTACTGGCATCGGTTCTTCCAGTCTTTTTGTTACTTTTTCTTTACCCCTGTGGTCACAAAATAGGCAAACCAATTCAGAGTCTTATGCGGATTGCATAGGACTTTAAGATCATAAAAAGTGCTGTTCCTGTCAATTCAAATGCGGACAGATTGTCGCATGCCTGTGAAAAGTTATGTTGTATTTACAACTTTGCCGAATTGATAGGCATCTTCTATCGAACTGCGTGGCTAAAGCGCTACCCACCTAGGCCCCACCCAGATCAGTGATCGGGCGCAAACGGGCAGTCGAGATCAAAAGCCGTTGCGCAATGCGCCCTCAGCGTTCGCGCGACACCTAGGCCGGCCCCGAAGCTCAAGCTCGTCTTTTCGACGACGAACGGCAGACGGCATCCACCGAAATGTCTGCAAAGGCACCTGCCGCTCCCGGGCACGCCACACACCAGTGCAGTACGTGAAGATTTGTAGCCTGTACGGGGCGGGGTTCTTCTACATCCCCGGCTCGGATACGTGCTTGAAGATCGGTGGCTATGTCCGCACGGAAGGCGGCTATGGCAACGCGCTGGGTAGCGTGACCACTGGTCCGATC
>DASRGN010000004.1:0-7092 GCA_035651015.1 Pseudolabrys sp.
GGACCTCGAAATACCGCCCGGGGCGGCGGTCCTAAACTGACCTGCCCATCCGATTGTCAACCGCTCCAGCCGATGCGAGCGCGCAGCGCTACAACGCCTGAAGCCGCCCGGCGCGATCCGCCCAGCGCCGCAGCGCCTCGGCAAACGCCCGGCTGCGCCGACGCCCAGCCGGATCGTCTGCGTTTCCTCGATCGCGCACGGCCGCCTCTGCCCCCGCAGCGCGGCGGCGCGCCGGCACAGCGCCATCCGATAGCGCGACATCCGCGTCTCCCGCCGCTCGTCCCGCGCGTTAACCGTGATTTTCCGCGACTTATCGCATACCTTGAGTTGCACTCGGGAATCCGGCTAACATGCCGGGCTAATCGACGGGCATCTTGAGAATCGATCTTAAGGCCAAAGCCCGGATCGCCGATTGTGACGGAGGGGAGGGGGGATGGCATTAACCCAATCGTCGTCCAAAGCGGATCATCCCGATTTCGACTAGGCGTCGAAATGAACGGCGACTTGCGGTGCTTTTCAGATGATTTTTTCCGCCTGACCGGCTATGCGCCGATGCGGTGGCAGCACCGGCTGTTCGACCGATTTATGGTCGGAGCGATCCCGCAGGCGCTCGATTTGCCGACCGGCCTGGGCAAGACCTCGGTCATCGCCGTGTGGTTGCTTGCGCTCGCGCAGCAAATTGCACGGGGCGGGGTCAACATTCCGCGCCGTCTCATCTATGTCGTCGATCGCCGTACGGTGGTCGATCAGGCGACGGACGTCGCTGAGACACTGCGGCGAACGCTGAAAAATGCGCCGTCGGGGAGCCTGACCGCGCAGATTAGGGACCGTCTGAACAACCTTTGCATTGACCCCGGCGACGAGGCTTCGCCGCTTGCCGTCAGCACGCTGCGCGGCGAGCGGGCAGACAATCGCGAATGGCAGGCCGATCCTGGGCGCCCGTCGATCATCATTGGCACGGTCGACATGATCGGCAGCCGGCTGTTGTTTTCCGGCTACGGCGTTTCGCGCCGAATGCGCCCGTTCCATGCCGGCCTGCTCGGGCAGGATACGCTCCTTATCCATGACGAGGCACATCTTTCGGAACCGTTCGGCAAGCTCATTCGCGCTATCGCAACTCGCCAATCCGATCAGACGGCAGCGCGCCCGCTGCGCGTCGTGGAGCTTTCGGCTACGCAGCGCAGACAGGACGCAGCGGCGGTGTTCACGTTGACGGACGAGGACAGGGCCGAGGGTGTGATCGACCAGCGCTTGCGCGCAGTCAAGCGGCTGCGCTTTACGGAGGGTGCCGAAAACGAGGACGCCGCCATCGCCAGGGTGGTGGAGCTGGCGCTACGCTACAAGGACGAGCGCAAGCGCATCCTCGTGTACGTCCGCAGACCGCGCGATGCGCGCAGGATCGCCGACGATCTCGCCAAGGCCACCGATCGCTCGCGGATCGCGCTCTTGACCGGCACCGTGCGCGGTTACGAGCGCGATGCGCTCGCCGAGACGGCTCTGTTCAAAGGGTTCCGGAGCGATCCCGATCGACAGCCGCCCGAGGCGACGGAGTATCTGGTGGCGACTTCAGCCGGCGAGGTGGGCGTCGACCTCGATGCCGAGCATCTGGTCTGCGACCTCTCCACGCTCGATTCGATGATCCAGCGGCTCGGTCGCGTGAACCGCCTTGGTCGCTGCGACGCCGAAATCCATGTCGTCGAGTGGCCGAAAACGAAGCGCGAGAAACAAAGGAAAGGGGACGGAGCGGAAAGTGAGAAGGATGCCGATGGCGGGAGCAAAACGGGTGACGCCGAAACCAGGCTGGACGAGCGGATAGCGGCGACAAAGGCGGCACTCGCCGCGCTGCCGACACGCGACGATGCGCATGACGCCAGCCCTGAAAGCTTGCGCGCGCTTGCCGGCCGGACGGAGGCGTTCGCGCCCACGCCGCGTACCATCCCGCTCACTGACATTCTCCTCGACAACTGGTCGCTCACACGCGTGAAGGCTTTACCGGGCCGCCCGATGCCGGAGCGATGGCTGCACGGGATCGAGGCAGGCGAGCCGGACCTCTCCATCGCTTGGCGCGAGGAGGTGAACGAGCTGGCCGCCTGCGTTGCGCGCGGCACAAGAAGCGGCATCCGCCTCGTCAAGCAGCTCTATGACAAGCACCCGATCCTTCCGCGCGAGCGTCTGCGCGGGCCGCTGAGTGTGGTGAAAGACGAACTCAAGCGGCTTGCGCGACGCAAACCCAAGGCCGGTGGTCCGGACGAACCGATCTCCGCGATTCTGCTGCCGGTGAACGACGATCCCGTTATTGGTCCATTGTCCGACCTGCTGGCGCTCGACGCGGTTTTGGCCAACGCGACTCTGGTGCTTCCGCCTCGCGCCGGCGGCCTCGATGCGCGCGGCATGCTGACAGGCGATGCGCGTGACGATCCCGAGCGCACGCCGCCCTACGATGTGGCGGATGATGTGGATGCAAACTGCGGGGATGAAAAGCGGCGTCTGCGCGTGCTGCTCACACGCGAGCCTGAGGCTGAAGGCTGGAGCGCGCGAGGCATCGGGCAAGAGGTCGCCGTTCCGAATGAATTGGTGGAGCGCCTCGCGGGGGCACAAGGCGTCAAGGCGGCGGCGCGCGCAATTCGCGCCCACTTTGCGCTCGCGGAAAGGGCGCTACTGGTTCTCGATCGCGATGAGGAAGGTGAGCCTGTACGAGTCCTCTTGTTGCTGAGCGAAGGCCGTGCGACAGCGACCGTACAAGACGATCCGGCGGCTGCCGGCCGCCCGCAGGAGCTCGACGAGCATCTGAGCTGGGCGGGAGACGAAGCGGAAAAGGTCGTCGAGCGAGTCGGCCTCAGGGCCGCGAATCCCGGCATCGCCGAGGCTGTCGTCATCGCCGCGCGCTGGCATGACCGCGGCAAGAACCGGCCCGCATGGCAGAAGGCGATCGGCCATCCGCCGCCGCGCCGGCGTGAGGACGCCGATTGGAGACCTTGGGCCAAGAGCGGGCAGCGTGGCTTTGACGACTCCGAGTGCGGTGCCTATCGCCATGAGTTCGGGTCGCTGCGCGAGGCCGAAGAGGACGAGGCGATCCGCGAGCACCCCGAGCGCGATCTCATTCTCCACCTCATCGCCGCACACCACGGCTGGGCGCGGCCGCATTTCGAGCCGGACCAGTGGGACATCGCTGACGGCGTGAGCGATGAAAAAAACCAAGCCGTTGCGGCCGAAACGATGCGCCGTTTCGGGCGCCTGCAGCGCCGTTTCGGTCATTGGCACCTGGCGTGGCTCGAATCGCTGATGCGCGCGGCGGACTATTCGGCGACCAAGCGCCTTGGCTCGGACGGAAACGAAGCGGCCAAGGACTTGGAGGAGCATACAGCATGACTCTACCCACTCCCGACATCACCCTCGACGTCGATCTGCGCAATCCCGGCCAGTTCTTCGCCTGCTGCGGTCTGCTGGAGCTCGCAAGCCGCTTGTGGCCGGGGAGCGAGGGTTGGTTCGCGGGCGACGGAAACCGCGCGGCCTTCCACATTGCTACCTACAGCGGTCACAACGATCCGCTTGGGGAGATCGTGCGGCGGCTGCACGCTTGCACTATCGCCGGATTAACCGACGCGGAACGTCGAGAAAGAAAGCAGCTTAATTCAAAGAAAAGAGGCCTGAGCAAGACGGGAGAGAAGTTACCCGAGGCATTGGAACAGCGCCGCGACGAACTTGGGAAATTGGCTAGAGAAGGGTCAGTCCGCCTCGGTACACCTTTCGAACTTACCCTTGACTGGTGGCAATCTGGTTACGAGGGAATCGACGATTCAGAATTGAAAACGTGGGCAGGAAACCAGGGTCCCGATGGCAAGCTCAACGAGCTTAAAAATATTTGGAGGTCGGCGGCCAACGGGAATGATGGCCTTTGCATCGGTTCCGAGTTGTTAGCCGAGAGAACTCCAATGAAGGGGCGCCTGGGCTTCGACCCTTCTGCTTCGTGGGAAACACTCGATGTCGGGTTTTCCCCCGATGAGCAGGAAATCCCGGTTCGCACGTCGCCCGCCACCGAAATTCTAGCCGCGATTGGCCTGCAACGCTGCCGCCCAATTCCTGTTAAAGACGAGCGGCGATGGTTCGCGTATCACGTCTGGGAAAGTCCTCTGGATATTGCAGTGGTGCCCGCAGCGATGGTTGGACCGGGCCACGCGCATACTGGTTACCAATTTCCCGTAGTGATGCGCAACAAGCAATACAAAAGCTTCGGCTGGGCTCAGCCATTGCCGAAAAAGGAGGACGAGCAATGAGCACGTGGAACGAATTGGCCGACAAGATGCTCGCCACCGATGGGCCGGCCGCACTCGTGTGTCGGCAATGGCTGATGCCGGCGGAAGGGCACGATGCCGTAATCTTCCCACCGACCTTCGCGGCGCCTGAGGGTGGCGGCAAGGCAGGTTACAACATCGACGAAGTCCGAGACGGCAACGATGCCAACAAGGTCACAGCCATCGCCATCATCGATACGGTTGGCTCGCAGGCGAACCGCATGGAGCCGCTGTTCAAGAAAGCGAACGGCGAGGACACGCCTTACTCCCGCCTCGTCCCGCAGATCGAGATTAAGGCCGGCAACAAGATCGTGAACCTACTGGACGCCGGACATCGCGCTGCCGATGCAATCATACGTTACTCCAAACTAGGCCCTGAACTCCGTGAAGCTTTTGAGACTTATCAAGAAAGCGGTGACGCTACACAGCTTGGCAAGATTGCCCCAACGTCGATAGTCTTTGGTGCATGGGATTCGAGAGAATGGCCTGGCGGAGCGAGAACAACGCATGCCAAATTGCCAAGGCTCGTGGCATCGACGATCCGAGCGTACGACGTAGTTAAGTTGACACGTTCCGCACAGTACTTTCCTCCTTTGCGGTACGAAGATCACGATCTGCTCGACGATGAGGTAAAGGGTGCCAGGCAACTAGCCGATTTAGGATTTGTAGAAGTCCCTGCCGCTGGCACCCATGGTGGCGTCATCGTGCACGGCGAAATCCGCCGTGAGGCGATTTTGAGTCTCGTTGGGTTGCGCGCGGTCGGGCCGAAGGGACCGTCGGGCGATGCGTTGCGCCGCTATATCCTCGGGCTTGCACTCGTCGCCATGATGCACGAGCGCGAGCACAACCTGCGCCAGGGCTGCCTGCTCGTACAGGACCCGGAAAAGAAGCCGCTGTGGGAGCTCGTGGCGCACGATGGCGCGCGCACACCGTTGTCCCCGGACGGCAAAGCGGCATTGGCGTTTGCCGAGGAGGCCGCACGCGTGTTCGGTGTTGGCCAAAGCCCGCCGGTAGAGTTCGACATCAAAGCTGCCAATGAAGCACTGAAGCAGCAGGTGGGCGGCAAGGGAGCGCGCGGTAAGCGCGGCGGATAAGCCATGCGTTGGCTCTGCATCGAGACGCATTTCCTCGCCGGCCGCTATCACGGGCGCAGGTCGGAGCGGGAGCGTACCTATTTCCCGTCCGAGTGGCCGCCCAATCCGCACCGCCTGTTTCAGGCGCTGGTGGCCGCCGGCAATCTCGGCTTCCGCCGCACCGAGTTCTCGGACGCCAAGAAGGAAGCCTTGCGCTGGCTGGAACGGCGCGCGGCGCCGGAGATCGTCGCCCCGCCCGCACGCGCGGCAAGCGTGGTGCGGCTCTACGTGCCCAACAACGACATGGACAAGGTCGCCCGTTTTTGGGCGCAGAACAAGGAGCCTGAGAAGCAGCCGAACGAGCTGCGCACCGACAAGGACCTGCGGCCGCATCGGCTCGACAAAGACAGTCCGGTACGCTTCCTGTGGCCCATCATCGAGGAGGAATGGGAGGCCGCGCGCCCTTATGTCGAAATTCTCTGCGAAGAGGCGCGCCACGTCCACTGCCTCGGCCTCGGCATCGATCTCGTCGCCGGCAACGGGCGCATCCTCAGCGCGCAAGAGAAGAACGCGCTGCCGGGCGAAAGCTGGATCGCGGACCTCGACGGCCTCGGCTGGCGCGTGCCGGTCGAGGGTTCGCTCAACGAGCTAATCGATCGCTACAAGGATCAGGCCATGCGCGTGCAGTCAGGCCGCGGCCACGGTGCCGAGCGCTACGTCGCGCCGCCGACGCCTGTCTCGGTATATCGCGAAGTTGGATATCTCCGCCGCGCGCAGGGCCGACGCCGGCCGGTCCATGCTTTCTCCTTGGTGGACGAGGACGGCGCCTACCGCTCCTTCGATCCGCGCGACACAATCACGGTGGCCGCCTGGGCGCGCCACGCTGCACACGAGCGGGCGAAGGCGGTCAAGCTCGATGCCGATTTCATCGAGCGGTTCGTCTGCGGCCACGGCGATGATGCCGAGGCCAAGAACGACCGCTTCTCCTACCTGCCGCTGCCAACGATCGCCCCGAAGGGCCGCGACGGCCGCATCCGCCGCGTGATGCTCGCCGAACCTTTCGGCGGCGGCAGCGGCAAGGCGCAAAGCATCGCGCGGCGGCTTTCCGGCGCGCCGCTGGTCCAGGATGGAACCGGCGAGATCAAGGCCGATTTGCGCGCGATCGATCCATTCGACGACGGTGTCTCGTTGCGGTACCTGCGCAAGGTGTGCACCTTCGGCTCGGTGACCCCGGTCGTGCTGCCCGGGCGCGACGATTTTCGCACGCGCAAGGCGCATGCGCTCATGCTCAAGGCGCTCGCGCAGGCGGGTTACACCACGCCGATCGTGGAAATCACGCTGCAGAGCGAGCCGGTGTTTCCGGGCGCGGCCGTCGCGCGCGCCTATCGCGCGCCGTCCTATTTGAAGGAGTTTCCCCGCACGCACGCGGTCATCACCTTTGCGGAGGAGGTGCCGGGGCCGGTCGTTATCGGCGCCGGCCGCCACATCGGCCTGGGACTGTTCGCCGCCTTGGACTGATTGATCTTTGCCCGTACCTCGCGAATGTCCTGGACGTGAAGGGGAGCACTGAGGTTGCCGATTGGCCGCCAGCTCGAATTCCACCTTCCGGCGCCGCCGGTCAGCGGCGACATGCCGCTCGTTCCCGCGCGGATGGTGAACGAGTTCGTGTATTGCCCGCGCCTCGCCTACCTGATGTGGACCCAGGGCGAGTGGGCCGAGACCGGCGA
>DASRGN010000005.1:0-72678 GCA_035651015.1 Pseudolabrys sp.
AGATGGTAGTCAAACCGCAGGTCTCGTTAGATCGAGATATCCCGCGCGCGATGGGTTACAGCTTGCTTCGCGGACCCCCGGAGGCATGACCATTGGTGACCTCCGCTACGGGGCTGCAGGAGATTTCGCTCCCCACACCACACATAACGCCGAAGCGCTCGGCGCCAGGATCTTCGCGACTTGGGCCGCCGAATGGATTGGGTGTTCGTCTGAGTGCACCCGTCACTCGGCCATCGCATCCCGCCCCGCGACTGTAGACGTTTGATCAGGCGCCCCTCGGTAATGGAGCGGGATAAACGTGGTTATAGGGGTCAGTTGCGAGAGGAAAAAGCGTTTTTTGGAGTTGCCAACACCATACTCCCGATATTCACACATCCGCACCGCTATCGCGGCTTCCGCTTCGCCACGACGGCTTCGTAGGCCGCCTGCAGCTTATCGAATACCGACGGACCCTTGTGCTTGCGCCTGGCGCCGAGATGCAGAACGCGCAGCTCATCCATGAATTCCGCCCAGAGCTTCGGGCCGCCCTTGTCCAGAAGGTGCGCACGGATGCCGAGCTCTTCGCTGACCGGGAGATATTTCAATCCCCATACCGACATCTGCGCCAGCACCGGCAGAAGCTCGATGCCCTTTTCGGTGAGACTGTAGATCGCCTTCTGCTTGTGGCTCGGATCGTCGGCCTTGCTGATGATGCCTTCGGCGAGCAGCGTCTTCAGCCGGTCGGCGAGGATGTTGGAGGCGATGCCTTCCTCCGAGCGCGTCAGCAGCTCACGGAAATGCCGCCGGTTGCCGAAGATGATGTCGCGGATGATCAGCAGGCTCCATTTGTCGCCCAACACTTCCAGCGTGAGGTTGATCGGGCAGCCGGACCGGTGCGCCTCGCTCATTTTTTTCGAGCCTCAAAAAAACCGCTTGCATTCTGCCACCAGTAAATGTACACCGCAACCAGTTGCAAAACAAGAGCAGTGGAGAGGCTTATGTCTTATATCGATGGCTTCGTCGTCCCGGTGGCGAAAAAGAACCTTTCCGCCTATCGCCGCATGGGGCGGCTGGTCGGCAAGGTGTTCCGTGAGCTTGGCGCCGTGGAATTCCGCGAATGGGTCGCCGACGACGTGAAGGTCGGCAAATGGACCTCGTTCCCGCGCAGCGTGAAGCTTAAGCGCGGCGAGACGGTGGTGTTCTCTTACATCGTCTACAAGTCGCGCGCGGAGCGTTATCGCATCGTGCGGCAGACCATGAAAGACGCGCGGCTCGCCGCGATCATGAAGCCCGGAGCGATGCCGTTCGACGGCAAGCGCATGATCTTCGGCGGCTTCAAGAAGCTGTTCGAAGTTTAGTCAGTCACGCCAAACCAGGAATTTCGTCATGTCACTCACGCTCCACTTCCATCCGCTGTCGTCCTACTGCCACAAGGCGCTGGTCTCGCTTTACGAGACCGATGTTCCGTTCACGCCGCATCTGGTCAATCTCGGCGATGCGCAGGAGCGCGAAACGTTCGTCAAGCTCTGGCCGATCGGCAAGTTTCCAGTACTGCGCGACGAAGCGCGTGGGCAAACCGTCCCGGAATCGAGCATCATCATCGAGTACCTGCAGCAGCATTATCCCGGCAAGACCAAGCTCATTCCCGGCGATGCCGAGCTTGCGTTGCCCGTGCGCGAATCCGATCGCTTCTTCGATCTGCATGTGCACGAGCAGATGGGCCGCATCATCATCGATCGGATCCGGCCGGAAGGGCAGCGTGACAGTTTCGGGGTCGAGGACGCCAAGCGGCGGTTGAACACTGCGCTGTCCGTGGTCGACGCGCAGATGGCGAAGCGGACTTGGGCGACGGACGAAACGTTCACCATGGCCGACTGCGCCGCGGCGCCGACGCTGTTCTACATCAACATGGTCGTTCAGCCTCTACGCCAGAGCTATCCGCATGTCGCGGCTTATCTCGAGCGCTTGAAGGCGCGGCCCTCTTATGCACGGGTGCTGAAGGAGGCGGAGCCGTTCATGCATATGGTGCCCAGGGGATAGACCACGACAGCGCTGCGGGCGCGTGGTTTACTCGCACCCCACGAGGGGCTCCGCGCCATGCAGCAGATCCGCGTTTCGACCTTCGAGAGGCCCGGCGCCGCGCCAGTGATCCGCGCGGTGCCATGGCCGAAAATTCCCGAGCATGCGGCGCTGATCCAGGTCGGCGCCTGCGGGGTCTGCGGCACTGACCTGCACATCCTCAAAGGCCACTGGCCGAAGCCGCTGCCTTGGCCGTTCACGCTCGGTCACGAGATCGGCGGCGTGCTGGTGGAAACCGGCGCGCGTTTCCGCGAAGACTTCATGGGCAAGCCGCTCGGCGTCGGCTCCAAGGTGATGATCCCGCCGCTGATGCCGTGTGGGCGCTGCTACTACTGCGTCCACTATCCGGAAAACGCCAACAAGTGCCTGACCCCGGTCTATTACGGGCGCTATCTCGGCTTCGACAAGGCGCCGCACCTGTGGGGCGGCTGGGCTGAATACGTCTATGTCGACCTCGACATGCTGCCCGGCACCAAGGTCTACAAGCTGCCCGATGACATGCCGCTGCGGCTCGGTGCGCTGTCGGAGCCGCTCACGTCGTGCATCCGCGCCTTCAACCGGGCGACGCGCGCCGGCGGATTCAAATGGGGCGACACCGTCGTCATCCAGGGCTCCGGTCCGATCGGCATTCTGGCGGTTGCCGCCGCGCAGGAGATGGGCGCCGGTCGCGTGATCTGCGTCGGTGCGCCGGAAGAGCCGCGGCTCGCTTTGGCGCGGCGCTTCGGCGCGCAGGCGACCGTCGACATCGAAGCGTTCGCGACGCCGCAGGCGCGCATCGAGCGCGTGCGCGAGATCGTCGGCGGCTTTGGCGCCGATCTGGTGATGGATTGCTCGGGGCATCCGAGCGCCGGACCCGAGGGCCTCGAATTCTTGCGCGACGGCGGCTGCTACGTGGAGATGGGGCAGTTCACCGATGCCGGCTCGATCATGACCTCGTGGCATCGCATCTGCACCAAGGACGCCATCGTGCTCGGCTCCTGGGGCTTCACCGGCAACGACCTGCCGCTCGGCGTCGACATGCTCTACCGCACGCGCACGAAGTATCCCTGGCTCGACATGCAGACGCTCTATCCGTTCTCCGAGGAGGGCATCGGCCGTGCGGTCGCCGATGCCATGGCGATGAAGACGGTGAAGTCGACCATCGTGCCGTGGCCGGAGCTGGTGCAGTAATCGTTTCCGTGCTCCGCTCTGGTCCATAAGCGAGGCGTTTCCATGCTCCCATTGACCGCGACGACCATCCTGCCCGAGGACGCCTCGGCCGCCGTGCTCGTCGGCCGCATCTGGCTGCCGGCTGCGGACGGTCCGTCGGTGGTCGCCGTTCGCGAGGGCCGCGTCTACGATGTGACCGAGGCGTTTCCGACCGTCAGTGCGCTCGCCGAGGAAGCCGATCCCGCGGCGTCGCTGCGCGCGGCGAAAGGGGTCTTGATCGGCGACCTCGAGGCCATTGCGGCCAACACCCCGCCGGAGGGCCGCGACCGCACGAAGCCCTGGCTGCTGGCGCCGATCGATCTCCAGGTCATCAAGGCCGCAGGCGTCACCTTCGCGATCTCGATGCTGGAGCGTGTCATCGAAGAACGCGCGCGCGGCAATCCGGCGGCCGCGGCGGCGATCCGCGTGGAGATCGAAAAGCTCGTCGGCAACGACCTTTCGCGGCTCAAGCCCGGCTCGCCGCAGGCGATGCGCCTCAAGGAAGTGCTGATCGCGCAGCAGGCCTGGAGCCAGTATCTGGAAGTGGGCATCGGCGTCGATGCCGAGGTCTTCACCAAGGCGTCGGTCTTATCGGCGGTCGGCACCGGCATGGACGCCGGCTTGCATCCGAAATCGGTCTGGAACAATCCCGAGCCCGAAGTGGTCCTGCTGGTGTCGAGCACCGGTCGCATCGTCGGCGCGAGCCTTGGCAATGACGTCAATCTGCGCGATTTCGAAGGACGCTCGGCACTCCTGCTGTCGAAAGCCAAGGACAACAACGCGTCCTGCGCCATCGGTCCCTTCGTGCGGCTGTTCGACGCGCGCTTCACGCTCGATGACGTGCGCAAGATGGACGTGGCACTGACCGTCGAGGGCGAGGACGGATTCCGCCTCGACGGCGTCTCGTCCATCCGCCTGATCAGCCGCGATCCGGAGGATCTGGTCCGACAAACCATCGGCGACGTGCATCAATATCCCGACGGCTTCGTGCTGTTTCTCGGCACGATGTTTGCGCCGACCAAGGACCGCGATGGGGCGGGGCAGGGCTTCACGCACAAATCGGGTGACGTGGTCACGGTTGCGAGCCCCAGGCTCGGCAAGCTCGTCAACCGGATGCGCACCAGCGATACCTGCGAGCCTTGGAGTTTCGGTGTTGGTGCTTTGATGCAAAATCTGGCGCGGCGCGGCTTGCTCGACTGACGCGGGCGCGCTGCTTGCGGTCAATTGAAAAAGCCATGGCGCAGCAAGTCGGCGCCCGCAGCAATGACCGCGATCAACACAAGCGTGCGGAAGGTCTCGGGTGCGATCTTATCGCGCGTATGTCGTCCGACAGACATGCCGAGCCCGACCGGTAGCATCGCAGCCGCCGAGACTGAAAGGTCAAGCCAATTGAACTCGCGGCTGGCGGTCAGGAGAACGGCCAGCACGCCCGAGGAAACGACGAGGTACAGCGACGCTTCCTTCGTGAAGGCCCGTCCGCGCAGTCCCTTGGCGAGCAGAAATATGAAGACAAGCGGTCCCGCCATCGCTGCGATGCCGCCCAAAATCCCGCCGAAAAATCCGAATGTGATGCCGGCCGGTAGAATCAGGCGCGGCCGGATCTGCAGCTTCGGCGCGAGCAGGGTGAGGCCTGCGACACCGATGAGCACCATGCCCGCGATGATCTTTGCCACGTTCGCGTCCATCGCCAACAGCACGCGAACGCCGACAAAGAGGCCGGGAGCCATGCCGAGAAGCACCGGCAGCAATTGCAGGAAGCAGCGTGCAGTTTTTCCGCCCTCCAGCGCTTGCGGCAGATTGCTCAAGAGCAAAGGCATGCTCAGCAGCATGGCCGCTGATTTGATGTCGATGAACAACGAGAGCAGCGGCAGCGCGACGATCGGCATGCCAACCCCGATGATCCCCTTCAGCAGGCCGGCAACAATGAGGCTGCACACCACGGCAGCAACGATGGTTGCTTGCTCGACATGGAGAGTGTGGATCAACATGGCCATCCCGACTTTGCGCCGCTGTCGAAGGAACAACGCAAGTCTTGCCGCGACGCCCGCTATTGTCTCGCGCGAACGGTTTGATCCGTGCCAAACTCTCGTCGATTGATAAGCTTTCGGTATCACCTATATGGTTTGGAATGGTCGCAGCGGCAAATCTGGTGGAAGTGGCCGCGCTCGTGGGCGATACCGCGCGAGCGACGATGCTCAATGCGCTGATGGGCGGTCAGTCGCTGACGGCGACCGAGCTTGCGTACTGCGCCAATATCTCCCGCTCGACCGCGAGCGGTCACCTGAGCAAGCTGGTTGCCGCGCGGCTTTTGACCGTCATCCGCAACCGGCGCTTCAGCTATTATCGGATCGCGTCGCCGCTGGTCGCGACCATGCTGGAGAGCATCAAGGTCGTTGCCGCCATCGAGGTGCCGCCGCGCCGTGCGCCGCGGTCAGCCAGCGAGGAGGCGGTGCGGTTTGCCCGCAGCTGCTACGATCATTTGGCCGGCCGGGTCGGCGTCGCCGTGACCGATGCGCTCCTCGCCATGGGGCACATCGTGCTCACCGATGAAGGCGGGGAGGTCACGGCTTCGGGCGAGCGTTTCCTATCGGCGTTCGGCGTCGATCTGCGGCCGCGAACGCGGCGGATGTTCTGCCAGCCTTGCCTCGACTGGAGCGAGCGCCGTTATCACCTCAAGGGACTTGTCGGCGCGCGGATCCTGGAGCGTCTGCTGGCGCTCGGATGGCTCAAATCCGTGTCGGGCAGCCGCGCACTTCAACTCACGTCGGCTGGAAGAACGGGCCTCTCCGAAACCTTCCAGATCGAGATCGACGACGCGGGCGTGCCAACCCGTCGATCAGCCGACGCGCCACGGTTGACAGCATAACTTGAGCGGCTAGTTGCCGAACGGACGCTCCTTGTCGAGCCGCGCCTTCGCTTCTTTGGCGATGCTCACATCGAACAGCTGTGCCTCCGGCACTTTCTTCTCGACGAGATGGAAATAATCCGCCCAGTAGTCCTGCTGCGTCATCACCGATTTCACGTTCGGCAGGCCATCTTCATTGGTGTGGGACCAGTGCGGTGCGATGGCGCGTACCAGCTCAGGCTTCTGCAGCGCGGTTCGCTTGGCCAGGATCTCCACGATATCCGGGTGCTTGTCCGGCTCCGCGGCGGCCGCGTTGAACTCCTTGGCACCCTGCAGGAACGCCATCGCGAAACGCACGAGCGCGTCGCGGTGCTGCGTGATGAAATCCTTGCGCGCGGCATAGAGGCCGACGGCGCCGTCCGGATCGATCTGGTCATCGACGACGACGATCGGGCCCCATTTATTGTTCTGCGCGAAATAGCCGAACTGATAGGCGAGGTCGGTCGCATCGACGCTCTTCTGCCCGAGCATCTTCATCAGATCGGGCTGCGGCACGTTGGTGATCCATTGCACGTCCTTGCGCGGATCGAGCCCGGCCTTCTGCAAGCCGCGCGCGAACAGATACTGGTTGATGCTGCCGGTGGCGCCCAACCCGATGCGCTTGCCCTTGAGCTTGGCGAAATCGGCGAGCGACTTCACGCCGCCGTCGTAGAGCTCCTGGGTCACGTTGATGACGGTGTAACCGCGCCCGCTCTTGTTGTTGCCGCGATCGAGAATGAAGACGATCGGAGCGCCCTTGGCGATGCTGTTGAACAGGGCGGCGGACGCGGTTGAGAACGAAATGTCGAGCTCGCCGGAGATCAGCGAGGGCACCGCCATGGCGCCGTCGATATACGACTTCGGCTGCACGTCGAGGCCGAGCTTCTTGAAATAGCCTTTGCCTTCGGCGACGTAATAGGCGCCTCCGGTGATGAACGGGCCTTCGCCGACGCGGATGACGTCGTCCGCTTTCGCCTGCGCGGCGAACAGCGCGGAGGCCGTCAGCAGCATCGTCAGCGTGGTGCGGGTGTTCATGGTGTCTCCTCCCTTATTTTATCGTTGCGGCTCGACCCAGGGCGCCAGCCGCCGATCGATCCATTTCTGCACATTGGTGACCGCCGCGCCGAAGATCGCAAGCACGATCAGGGCGGCAAAGACCTTTTCCGTCTCCATCACCTGTCCGGAATGCACCAGGATGTAGCCCATCCCGCTCTCGCTCGAGCCGCCGATCATTTCCGCGGCGACGACCATGATCACGGTCACCCCCATGCCGAGATGCAGGCCGGACAGGATGCCGGGGAGTGCAGCGGGAATGACGATATTGGTTTGGATCTGCCGCGCATTGGCGCCGAGGTCCCTGGCCGCCTTGATGAGGCCGAGGTCGACCTGCCGAATGGCGGCGTAGGTGCTGATCGCCACAGGAAAGAAGGCCGTCACCGCGCTGATCACGATCTTGTAGCTCTCGCCGGTGCCGAGCCAGATGATCAGCAGCGGGATCAGCGAAATCTTCGGCAGCGGGTAAAGCGCCGCGATCCAGGGATCGACGATGCGCGCCACGAGCTTCGACATGCCCATGGCGACGCCGACGAGGATGCCGCTCACCGCGGCGACGACAAAGCCGCCGAGGATGCGCATGAAGGTCACGCCGAGGTTGTAAAGCAGCGAGCCGTCGGCGAGCATGGCGATGAGATAGCGCAGGATCGAGCTCGGCGCCGGCAGATAGATGGGCGCGATGCCGTTGAGCCGGACCAGCATCTCCCAGACGAGGATCACCGCGGCGATGACGAGGTAAGGCAGCGCGGCGTACAGCAGCGCCCGGGCGTCGCTTCCTTTGCGATTGCCCCTCATGCCGCACCCGCCATGGCGTCCTGCTGGCGCATTGCGTTGAGCACCTCCTCACGGATGAGATGCAATGCGTGGTCGTAGAGCCGGCCGAATTCCGGCGTGTTCACCATCTCCTGCGCGCGCGGACGCGGCAGGTCGACCCGGATCACCTCCTTGATGCGGCCCGGCCGCGCGGTCATCACCACGACCTCGTCGCCGAGCAGGATGGCCTCATCGATCGCATGGGTGACGAACAGGATGGTCATCTTGTTCGCCTCGTAGATGCGCACGAGCTCTTCCTGCATGACGATCTTGGTCTGCGCATCGAGCGCAGCGAAGGGCTCGTCCATCAGCATGATCGGCCGTTGCATGATCAGCGCGCGGGCGAGCGCGACGCGCTGGCGCATGCCACCGGAGAGCTGCGGGGGCCGGTGGCGCTCGAAGCCGCGCAGGCCGACCGAGGCGATCAGCGCCCGCGCGCGCTCGTGCCGCTCGACTTTCGCGACGCCCTGCATCTCCAGCCCGAAGGCGACATTGTCGATCACCGTGCGCCAGGGAAACAAATTGAGCTGTTGCCACATCATCACCGAGTTTGTGCCGAGCGGCTCGTCGATCTTGCCGCCGATGCTGATGTGGCCGGACGTGTAAGGCTCGATGCCGCCGATGATCTGCACCAGCGTGCTCTTGCCGCAGCCGCTCGGACCGAGAATGCAGCTCACCTTCTGTGACGGAAAGCGATGCGTGACGCGGTCGAGCGCCACGACCTCGTTCGGCGGAGCGCCGAAGACTTGCACGAGGTCGGTGACGGCGATCTCCATCCGCCGCCCCGTCAGGACGCCGGCAGTGTCGGGCGCAGCGGCGCACTCATCCTGCGACCACCGCGATGCCTTGAACCTCGATCATGATGGAGGGCTGCGCAAAGCCGCTGCAGGTGATCGCCGCGCTCGCCGGAAAATCCTTGCCGAAAATCTCGCTGCGCAGCTCGGTCATGCGTGTCGTGTAGCGGGAGTCGATCAGGAACACCGTCATTGTGACCAGATCGGAGAGCTTGGCGCCGGCTTCGGAGAGCGTCTTTTCGATGTTGCGAAAGGTCTGCCGGCACTGCGCGTCGAAATCGCCGGCGAGGGAACGCCCGTCGTCCGCGGCCTGACCGGTATGGCCGGCGACATAGATCGTCTTGCTCTCGCCGCTGACGATCACCGCGGGGGAAAAGGCCCGCGTCTGCTGCCACGTGCCGCGTACGAACGTTTTTCTCATGCTGGGCTCCTGCCACAGGATCATGGCGGCGCGTCAAAGGCTGTCAAGCGAGCCGGCTGCCTCCGGTTTTTGCATTAGGGTTCAACCGGCGCGCGCGGTCGCCGACGCCATGGGGATGAAGACTGTGAAGTCGACCATCGTGCCGTGGCGGGAACTGCTGCAGTAGCCGCTTCCGTGATTGGTCCAGCCGGATCGAAATCGATGGCTGGCGCGGCGGGGCCCTGTTACTCTTTCGCTGTGTCAGAACGCCGCTACGAGGGGGCGGGATATGCGCAAGAGCCTGTATCTCGGGATCACAGCCGTTTGTCTGGCGCTGTTTCCGGCATCGCGAGCCGCTGCGTTGAATTGCCAGCCCTATTGGACTGAAGCCTATAAGCGCATGCAAGGCTGCCTTGGCGGCGGTGGAGGCGGCGGCTATCAGGCGCCGCCGGTCTACGTCCCGCCGCCGCCGTCACCGCAAGAGTTGCAGCAACGCCAGTCCACCGCTTTCAACAATCAGGGGACGGCGGCGTTCAAGCGCGGAGATTACGCCGAGGCCATTCGGCTCTTCCAAACCGCGCTGCAGCTCGCGACGAATGCTGAAAGCATCCGGGTCAATCGGCAGAACATCGCCGCCGCGCGGTCTCACTTGGCCGATGCGGCGCAAAAGCGCGGCGATCTCGAGACGGCGCTTCGCGAGATCGACCAGGCGATCCAATTGAACCCGCAGAACAAATGGAATTGGCAGGGTTGGGCCGAGAATTTGCGCTACGCCATCGCCACCCGAAAACGGGAAGCCGAGGAAAAGCAAAATCTCGAACGTGCACGGCAAAATATGGCCGGCCTGCTCACGACAGGGGCGCCGCAACCTGCGGCGGCCGTCAACGCGCCGTCGCCTGCTTCGGCCGCCGGATCGGCTGCCAATCCGAGTACCGCCGGCAAGTCGGCAGCGTCGCTCGACTTCATGGATGCCGCGGCGCCGCCGCCCGCCGGCCAGCCGCAGCAGAAGGGGATTTTCGGCACCAATGCAACGCCGACCAATCCCAATCTCGGGCCGGCCGTGGGCACGGGCGGGACGACCTATCAGTCGGCCAGCGCCCAGGCTGACGCGGCTGCGAAAGATCCCAATCGCGTTTTTGACGGCCGCCCCGGCGCCGCGACCGGCACGCCGTTGACGTTTCCCAAGGCGGAGTCGCCGGCAGCAACGGTGAATGCCTTGGCCTATCGTCTCGCCAAGAACGAGCAGGCGATGAAGGACCCGGTGATCAAGACAAGTCTGGCGTGGTATCTGTCGCTGGACGCGCAAGTGAAGGAAAAGCAGACGCAGATCGCTGAAATCCAAAAACAGATCGACAGCGGCACGGGCGACGTGGGAATTCTCAAGGCGCAAAAGGAGACGCTGACCAACGACGTCAAGCGATCGCAAGCGGATCAAACTGCCGCCGAGAAGCAGATCAAGGAACAGGTGAAGAAATTGAATCTCTCCATGGATTTTCCCGACGAGGCACCGCCCGAGCCGCCGACGGCCGCAACCGCAAGCTCGAGCGAAAACGGCGCTGCGGCCGCGGCCAAGCAATGACCGTGTGGAATGCCCTGCGCGGACTGTCATCGCTCGATCGGTGCCGCGCCTTCCTGGCGGTGACTGCCGTCATCCTGGGTCTCGCGACGCCGGTCGAAGCACAACAGCCGGCGGCCAGCGCCGCGCCGCTTCCCTCGCTCGCGCTTCCAGCGGCGCTGGCCGCCAAATACGCCTGCCTCGCTGATCGCAGCAAAGCGCTCATAAAGGAGCGCAATGACCTGAAGACCGGATATGCGGGCTTGAAGAAGGATGGCTGCGCGAGCGTCGATGAGCGAGACACGGCGAAGATCAAGGCTTGTACCGACAAGAAAGAAGAGCTTGCCAAGGAGACGGCGCTGCATCGTCAAAGGAGCGAGGAGTTCGTCAAGGATTGGAAGCGGATCCCCGCGAACAGCGGCTGCGTCTTCGAGGGTCAGCTCCGGCCGTCGGGCGTAGCCAGCCATCTCGCGTTGAATTTCGTCAATTACTGCAACGCGCCAAAATATGTCAGCCTTTGCACCGAACTCACAAACGGCGCGAAGAACAATCTCGCGAACAACATCGACCCGTGCCGTTCGGTCGACTTCAAGATTCCGGCAACCGTCGCAAATCATTGCTGGGTGGAAGGTGTGAATGCCTGTCCGTGCAAGACGTCGCCGCGCCGATAGAGGCGCGAAATGATTGAACGCGCTAACGCGTGGCGTCGTAGGCCTCCCCGGCGGACATGCCAGCTTCGGCTCGCCATCGTCGCGACCCTGATTTTGCTCGCTCCAGTATCGGCGCCGGCGCAGGAGCCATCGCCCGAAGTTCGCGAAGCGCTGCAAAAGGGCATCGCGGCCGCGCGCGCACAGCAATGGACCCTGGCGCTGCAGCAGTTGGATGTTGCCCGCGACAAAGCGCCGATGCTGCCGGAGGTGCTGTTCAATCTGGCGCTCGCCAATGACCGCATGGGTGGCCGCGACATCCGTGCGCTCGGGTGGTATCGCGCCTATCTGGCCGTCGCGCCGAATGCCGGCAACCGCGAAGCGGTCGGCGCCAGGATCACTGCTTTGGAGGAGGCGGCGCGGACGACCGCCCACGGACTGATCGATAAGGCCGTGGCGGCGAACAAGCTTCTGCCAACCGAAGACAACCGTAACGGCGGCTTGGCTGAGATTGCGCGGGCGCAAGCCGAGATCGGCGATATCGACAGCGCCTTTGCCACGATCGCGAGTTCGGCCCCGGGAACGATGGGTACCTATGTCTATGACGGCGGCTACAATTTGCTCGCCGGCGTATTTGCCAAGCTCGGTGACCTTGCCAGCGCCGACAAGGCCGTGCGCAAAATCATCGCGGTCGATAAGCGCGACGACGCAATCGACAGCATCGTCAAGGCTCTGATCGAGCAGAACCGGATTGCCGATGCACTGGCCTATGCCGCAACCATCAATGGCGGCAGCTATCGAATCCGCAGCTATCTGGAAATCGCGGAAGCGCAAGCCAAGGCCAAGGACCAGGCCGGCGCCCGCCGCAGCCTCGACATTGCGGTCAGCGCGCGAAACGGAATGCCGCAGAAGGAGCGGACGACATGGCACGCGGAGTCGATCATCGAGTCCGCAGTGAAAATCAATGAACGGGACGTCGCGACGCGTGAGCTCGATCTCGCGGTCAAGGCGATGAACGCGCTGCCCAAGGACCCGCGTTCGGTGGGCGACGTGGCGAACCTGATGAAGGCTGCCATCAGCGTGAACGATTTGCAGACGGTGAAGCGACTCTACGCTGGCATCAACTGGACGCCGGACGCGATCAAATACGGCAACCGGCCGCTCGTGACGTATCTGATGGCCAGCGCGTACGCCAAGACAGGGCAATTTGCCGAGGCGCGGGCGCTCGAGCCAAAAATCACCGACCCGTTCTGGCGGGGGCAGGTCGGGAACGACATCGGCAGCGCCAGCCGCGACGCGGATTCGAAACGCAGCGCCCAGTTCAAAGCACTCCTTGCCCAACAGAAATTCTCAGAAGCCGAAGCCGTGGTGACGCGCGGACTGCAAACCGACGCGCTCATCCAGATGCAGGTCGAGCTGGCGAACGCGCTGCGCAAGGCCGGCAATGTGGCAGCGGCAAGCCGTATTGTGTCGATGATTGCCGCGTCCGTGGCGAAGCAGCCGCCGGCCGAGTCCATCGAGGCGCGACTCTCTTTGGCCTTTGCCTATCGATCCGCCGGCGATTTCACGGCGGCCCAACATATGTTGGACGCGGTGGCGACCCCAGCGGTCATGGGCCTGTTGCAAAAGGATTCCTATCGCTCGTCGAAGATCCGCTCGATCGTCGACGGATTCGTCAGGTTGATGGTGACGGCGAGCGAGGCTCGAAATGCCGCGGCCGCCAGGCAGGCGGCGACAGCGGCCATCCACGCGGCCGCCTTCATCAAGGATGCGTCGACGCGGGGATCGGATCTGGAATCCTTGGCTGCGCATGCCGACACGCTCGGCCTCGACAATGAACTCAACGCCATCGTCGGCGGTCTGCCGCCCGGCGCGAGCCGCGACCGGTTCCTGGGCCGGCTCGCCAACGCCTATGTGGCGTCAGGGAACATCGACAAGGCTGCGGTTTTCGCAACGCAGATCGCCGATGCGAATGCACGGGCGGACGCCATCAAAGCCATCGTCCAGCAAAGATCCTCGGTCGCCGATTGGAAAGGCGCGCTTGGCTTTGCCGCCAATTCGCCGCAGCCCGCTAAATCTTACGCTGCAATCGCAGTCGACATGCTGCGTGTCGGCTTCGTCAACGAGGCCATGGCATTGGAGCCGAAACTGGCCGGTTCGCCGGCGGATTTTGACATGTATCTCGCGGCGCTCGCGTCGCACTTTGCCAACAATGGCGAATTCGAACGGGCGGTGGAGACGGCGCTCCGCGAGTCGACGGCAATGGGACAGCTCTCAAGCCTGCGCAGCGTGGTTTATGCCGCGGATAAGCTCGCGGGCCGGGCAAAAGCGAAAGCGGTTTTTGACCGCGAGCTCGCGCTTGTGTCCGGTCTGTCGTCCGCAGATCATGCCGCCTTGTGCAAAGCTCCGTACCATCTGATCGCCGAGGTGGATAATAAGGCGGCCTATCAGAATCTGCTGTCGCAATGTCGGGCCGAGGTGGTTTCCGCCCTTGCCGATGCCCGGGCGACCCCGCCGAGCGCGAAGCGCAGTGAAGCTCTGGCGAAGGCGCTCGAGCAGTTGAACGAGCGAAAATACGTCGGATGGATGCTGCTCAACACCGCGTCGATGCCGTCGTCCTCCGACCGTTCCAGTGCGGTGACCGGCGCACTCAACCTCCTTGGCAAAACAGGCGCGACTGAAAGCCGGATTGCGCTTTCGCGCAGCCTGGGAACGCTCGCCGACGCCGATTATCTGGCGGCAATGTCGGACGCGGCCGTCGACGCCGGGAATACGTCGGTGGCCAATGATCTGCTGCACAAATGGTATGACCGGCTCGCCGCCGACACCAATGAATACACTCGGGATTCGGGTTTCGCGACCATCGCCACCAAGCTGGTCGCCATCGGCGAGTATGATATCGCTGCAGCCGTGATCGCCCGCGTGACGTCGGCGAACAATCGCTTTTCGCCGCTGCGTGCGCTGGCAACGGCACTGGTGAGAGCCGGGAAAAAGACCCAGGCCCTTGTCGTCATCAAACAAGCAGCCGGCGCCGCCGAGGAAGCCGGTTACTATTATTATCTCAGTGACCTCGCCCGGCTGGCGGCGGAATGCGGAGACTTCGCTCAGGCGACGGCACTGCAGGCGCAGGCGCGCGACACCTATCGGTTCACCGCACAGGTCGCCATCACCGAGGCGCTGATCAAGAGCGGACAACGCGACAAGATCGGCGGCGCTCTGGCCACCGAGGAAGCCGAACTCGCCAAGCAAAAGGGCAGCTGGCGCCCGTACGGCGAGGGCTTGTTTGCTGCCGATCTTGCCTGGAGCGGGGCCGACGTTCGTCTGGAAAAATCGATCACCGGCGCGCGGCAACCGGAGTTGGCGGCCGCCACACTGCTTGCCGCGGCCATCGGATATGCCAAGGCCGGCAGACCCGATGCCGCGCGAGACGCTTTGTCGCGCGCGCTCAAGCAGCTCAACATTGCGAGGCCCGACTTTGCCGCGTGGGCGGCTTACAACATTGCGCTTGCCGAAGCCGACATTGATCCCGACAAAGCCATGCAGCGGATGCTGGCCATCGACGATGTCGAGTGGCGGCTCCGCGGCGCGGCAGAATTGTCGGCGGCATTTCTCGGGCGGGGCCAGGTCAAACAGGCGGTCGATGTCCTGCGTCCGCTGCCGCCCTCGGCCCTCGCGGACGACGCGCGGTTCGCTGCAATTCCCTCCCTGACCGCGCACGCGACCGTGGCCGACGCTCGCGCTTTCATCGGCAAAATCACAAGCGCCACCTTGCGCGATGGCGCGCGACGGCTGTTGGCATTGAACGAAGCGCGGCGCGGTGAGACCGAGCAGGCCATGGCCGATGCGAACACGGTTGAGAGCGTCGCCGAGCGCGCTTATCTCCTCGTCGATCTTGGCGCGGTGTTCTCAGAGCATGACATGAAGTCGCAGGTGCAGTCGGCAAACCTCGCGGCCGCGAAAGTTGCGGACACAATATCGGATCTGTTCGTGAAGTCGGACATCTTGACCGACATCGCTCAGAATGAAACGCACACCGACGCTGGCGAAGCCCAGGTGGCGAGAATGAAAGCCATCGCCATCGCGACGACGATTTCCGATCCCGCGGACCGCGATATCGCCGTCGGTTGGGCGACAGGAATCGACCTTGCGAAGATCACTGCCGACGCAGAACGAGCGTCGAAGTATGCCGACGATTTCCGCGATCAATGGACCTATTACCTGACGAGCACATTGAATCGCGATCTGTATTCAAGCGTCGATACCTACGTGCAATCGTTGAGCACCAAGGATCCGCGGCAGATTGTGTCAGGCCTGGCACAAGCGGCCGGCGAAATCGGAGATCGACTTCGCGAATTGCAGGCACGCTCCGCCGACTGGACCAAGAAGTATAGAGCGGCGGCAAACTGACGGGCTGCAACAGGCGCTGCGAGACGTCGAAGGTGTCGCAGGCATCTGGACGATTCAACCGCTTGTTCAGCGCGGCGATCTTTGCAAGGTTATTCCCCGACCGGGAGGTGCCAAACCATGCGTGCTCATCGCCACGGGAATCCCCCAAAATCCATTGCGACATGCGGCCTTGCGCTCGTAGCGTCTCTCGTCGCATTCGTGAGCGTTGCGCAGGCGCAACAATTTCCGACGCATCCGATCCGGATCATCAGCCCTTATCCGGCCGGCAGCGCCTCGGACACGGTCACGCGGGTGGTCGTCGATCAGGCCTCGCAACTGATGGGCCAGCCGATGGTGATCGAGCTGCGGCCCGGCGCCGGCGGCAGCATCGGCTTTGCCACGGTGGCGCATGCCGATCCCGACGGCTACATGCTGGTGACGAGTTCCTCATCCATGGCGACGGAAAAAGTCCTGCACAGCCATCTCGCTTATGATGCCGTCAAGGACTTCGTGCCGGTGGTGCTGCTCGGGACATCTCCGAGCATCCTGGTGGTGTCGAAGAAGTCCGGCTTCAAGACCGTTGCCGATCTCGTGGCGGCGGCGAAGGCGAAACCGGGGACCATCACCTTCGCCTCCGCCGGCGTCGGCTCCTCCTCGCACATGGCCGCCGAACGGTTTCGGCTGGCAGCCGATATCAATGTTCGTCACGTCCCGTTCCGCGAAGGCGGGCTCACCGAGGTGATGGCCGGACGCATCGATTTCTATTTCATTCCGCTGGCGGCCGCCGCCTCCGCGCTGCACAACGAAAATCTCGTCGTGCTCGCAGTCAGCTCGCCGAAGCGCTCACCGCTGCTGCCCAACGTGCCATCGGTTGTGGAGGCCGGTTATCCGAAAGCCATCTTCCGCTTCTGGAACGGACTTTCGGCGCCGGCGAAGACGCCACCCGACGTCGTGAAAAAAATCCATGACGTGACCGAGAAGGCCATGGAGGTGCCCGCCGTCCAGCAGAAACTGGCGCAGCTCGGTGTCGAACCATCACACATCAGCGTCGCGGACTTCGCCAAATTCTTCAACGATGATTTCAAGGCGACCCTCGATCTTGCCAAGCAAGCGAATCTCCAACCCGTCGATTAGGAATAGCCAACATGAATATCGTGCCGCCGCGGATCGGTCCGCAGCCGTGGGACGTCGTGCGCAGCAAGCTCGACCAGTCGCTGCCTTTCGCCAATATGCGCGACACGCCCTACTATCGCGATGCAGTCTGGGAGCAATTTTCAAAAGGCGAATACGACCGCCGCTATCGCGCGCTGCGCGACAAGATGCGCGAGCACAAGCTCGACGCGGTCATCGTGCCCGGCGGGCCGAGCCATTGGAGCTTCGGCGGCGGCATGCTCTGGCTGACCGGCCATTGGGAATGGCACGCGCTGTCGAGCTACGTGCTGGTGCCGCTCGATGGCGAGCCGACCATGATTTATTCGATGGGCGGCACGCATGCCGAAGCGGTGCGCCGTCAGGTTGAGATCGCCGTGCAGGATGTGCGCCACAGCCGCAACGGCCGCTACGCCGATATCATGGTCGAGCGGCTGCGCGAGCTGAAGCTCGAGCGCGGCCGCATCGGCCTGATGGAGATCGACCCGCGCCACGCCGACTATCTGCCGGTGAACCAATATAATGTCCTGCGCGAGAATCTCCCCCACGCGGAGCTCGTCTTCACCAAGGGCTTTCTGCACGAGCTGCTTTCGATCCACAGCGCCGAGGAGCTCGGCTGCGTGCGCAAGGCCGGCAAGCTTTGCGAAGACGCGATGCATGCCATGGTGGCGCGCGCAAAGCCTGGCGTAAAGGAATATGAGCTCCGCGCCGCGGCCGGCGCCGCCATTCTCGAAGGCGGCGGCGATATCGATTTTCTGATCATCGGCTCGACCCCGATGGACAATCCGAGCATGATTTTCGGCAATCCGCGGCCGTCAGCCCGCGTGCTGAAAAAGGGCGACATCATCAATATGGAGCTTGCGGCCGGTTACCGCGGCTACACCGCGCAGATCGGATCGCCCATTTGCGTGGGCGAGCCGACCGAGATGGTGAAGAAATTTTGGAACGACGTGACGCTGCCCGGCTACAACAAAATCATCGCCGAGATCGCGCCGGGCAAGCCGGTCGAGGCGATGCGCGAGGCGAGCAAATTCTTCCGCGACAATGGCTATCAGTCACGGCCGACGCAATGCCATGGCATTGACCTGGTGACCGACAAGCCGCATGTCGTCGCCGAGCACGTGTCGGCGGAGAAGTTCGAGGAAGTGCTCAAGCCGGGAATGGTGATCATGGCCGAACCCAATCCGATCACGGCCGATGGCTTGTTCGGGATCTTTCTCGGCCACACCTTCATCGTCACCGACAAAGGCCACGAGGTCGTCGACAAGTTTCCGTTGGAGATCGCCGTCGCCGGGAAGTGACAGCAGGCGCACGTTGCCGGGCGTTCATCGGGGCGGATTTCCGCGATCACGGCCAGCCCGCAGTTCGCGATGCCGCAGGGCGTCGACAATGACCTTGAACGCCGCAGAATTCTGCCGCGAGCGCGGGTAGTAGATGAAGTAGCCCTCAAACGTCGGCGACCAGTCGTCGAGCACGGCGACCAATGCGCCTGATTCAATGTGTCGGGCCACCATGTCCTCGGGAAGATAGGCGATGCCGAAACCTTGCAAGGCCGCCTCGATCATCGGGTAAGAGTTGTTGTAGGTCAGCTGCCCTTCGACGCGGACGCGCAGCTCGGGCCCGTTCTTCGCGAACTCCCATGCATAATGACCACCGGCCGCCTGACGCCGCTTGATGCAGATGTGCCGCACGAGATCTTTGGGATGCTTGGGTTTCGGATGCTCTTGCAGATAAGCAGGCGAGGCGACGGCGACGAGGCGCCAATCCGGCCCGATGCGCACCGCGATCATGTCCTTTTCGACGCTCTCTCCGAGGCGTACGCCGGCATCGAACCCGTCTTCGACAATGTTGCGGAACTCGGTGTCGAGGCTGAACTCGACCTTGATGTCCGGGTACTGCTTCAGCACCGGTGACAATTTCGGCCAGACGACCGTCTCCAGCGCGTGATCGGACAGTGTGATCCGGATATTCCCGGAAGGCGTATCGCGCAGCGACATCAGCGCGGCGATGTCGTGCTCGATTTCCTCGATGCGCGGTGCGAGTGATTGGCGCAGACGCTCGCCCGCCTCGGTCAGGCCGACGCTGCGCGTCGTACGCGTCAGCAGCCGGATGCCCATCTGCGTTTCGAGCCGCTTGATCGTGTGGCTCAGCGTCGACTGCACGATGCCGAGTTTCGCCGCGGCCTTGGTGAAGCTGCGCTCGCGGGCCACGGCGAGGAACGCGAGCAGGTCATTAAAGTCTTGGTCAGCCATGGGATTTTCCGTCCTTTTGGCGCTTGTATTTATGGCTGTGGTCGATCAATGCAAGCGAATTATACCGACTAATCGAAAGCCCTTCGGCGCGCTATCTCCCGCACTGAAGGGCGCCCCAGCTTGGCGCCTTGCCGCAAATGAGGTGCTTCATGGACATCACGGACCAAAAGGACGCAGCACAGCCGGTAGCGGCCTGGAGCGCCGTGTTCGCGCTGAGCCTCTGCGCTTCGACGCTCATCGCTTCCGAATTCCTGCCCGTGAGCCTGCTCACGCCGATTGCAACGAGCCTCCACTTGACCGAAGGGCAGGCCGGGCAGGCAATTTCCGTCTCGGGACTGTTCGCCGTTCTGACCAGCCTGTTCATCTCAGCCGCGACGCGCGGGCTGGATCGGCGCTTGCTTTTGTTGTGCCTGACCGGACTGATGCTCCTCTCCGGCATCGTGGTTGCGTTCGCCCCCAACTATGCAGTGCTGATCGGCGGGCGGGCGCTCGTCGGGATGACGGTCGGCGGGTTCTGGTCGATGTCGGCGGCGACCATCATCCGCGTCGTTGCGGCCAAGGATGTGCCGCGCGCACTCGCGGTTCTCAACGGCGGCAACGCGCTTGCCACCACGATCGGCGCGCCCTTGGGCAGCTTCCTTGGCCAGTATATCGGCTGGCGCGGCGCTTTCTTCTGCGTCGTGCCGATCGCAGCGCTGACGCTCATTTGGCAATTCCTCGCTCTCCCGAACATGCCCAGCCGCGAGCACTCCGGCGCCGCAGCCGCCTTCAAGGTCTTGCGCCGGCCGGAAGTGCCCTATGGCATGCTCGCCGCAGCGCTGTTCTTTCTTGGACGGTTTGCGCTGTTCACTTATCTGCGGCCTTTCCTCGAAACCGTTACCCGGGTCGATGTGTCCACCTTTTCGGCGCTGCTCCTCACGCTTGGCGTGGCGGGATTTTTGGGAACGTTGCTGGTCGGCTTTGTGCTTGGAACACGCCTCAACGCTGCGCTCATGGTCATGCCGTCTGCCTTGGCGGCGATCTCCGTAGCCTTGACAAGCTTCGGGACGTCGCTTGGCGCAACCGCTGTGCTGCTCGCACTGTGGGGCTTCATCAGCACCGCAGCTCCGGTGGTCTGGTGGACCTGGCTCAGCAAGGCTCTGCCCAATGACGCGGAAGCCGGCGGCGGGCTGATGGTCGCGGTGATTCAACTGGCGATCACGACCGGCGCGGCCACTGGCGGCGTTCTCTTCGACCGCAGCGGCTATCAAGCCACGTTCCTGTTCAGCGCCGTCATTCTCTGCATCTCCGCGGCCGTCTTCTTCATTGGCACGCTGCGTCGCCAGAGGGTGATGCGGCCGCCGGTTGGGTGCACGTGCGTCGAAGCTTTGTAACGTTCGAAGGAGAAACGTCATGTATGCGACAGTCATGCACGGACCCGGCGATGTCCGTTTCGAACGGGTCGACGATCCGAAGATCGTCAAGCCGACCGATGCCATCATCAAGCTTTCGGCGACCTGCATCTGCGGGTCCGACCTTTGGCCCTATCGCGGGCTGCAGCCGAGCGAAGGCCCCGCCCACATGGGCCACGAGTATTGCGGCGTGGTGATCGAGGTCGGCAGCGAAGTGCGGACCGTGCGGCCGGGACAGTTTGTCGTCGGCTCGTTCTGCCTTTCCGACAACACCTGCCCGCATTGCAAATTTGGCTTTCAGTCATCCTGCGCGCAGCGCGAGTTCATGAGCGGAGCGCAGGCGCCCTATGCCCGCGTTCCGCTCGCGGACGGAACGCTGGTCGCGACAGCAGAGTTGCCGTCGAACGATCTCGTGCCGCATCTGCTCGCCACATCGGACGTGCTCGGGACCGGCTGGTATGCCGCCGATGCGGCGAATGTCCGCGAAGGCTCAACCGTGGTGGTCGTCGGTGACGGCGCGGTGGGTCTCATGGGCGTCCTGTCCGCCAAGGAAATGGGCGCCGGGCGCATTATCGCGATGAGCCGGCACAAGAGCCGGCAGGATCTCGCGAAGGAGTTCGGAGCGACAGACATCGTCGCCGATCGTGGAGATGCGGGCATCGAGCGGGTCAAAGAGCTGACGCGCGGTGTCGGAGCGGAGTCCGTCCTCGAATGTGTCGGTACGCAGGAAGCCATGACGCAGGCCATCAACTGTGCCCGACCCGGCGGGACCATTGGTTATGTCGGCGTGCCGCATGGCGTGACGCTCGAGGGCCAGGCCATGTTCTTCGCGCAACGGCGCATGCTGGGCGGCCCCGCGCCGGTGCGGCGCTTCCTCCCCGACCTCATGGACCGCGTGCTGAAAGGCCGGATCAAACCCGGCAAGGTGTTCGATCTCACATTGCCACTGGCGCAAGTCGCCGAGGGCTACCGCGCGATGGATGAACGCAGGGCGATCAAGACACTGCTGACCGTCTGACGGCGAAGGCAAACGCGCAAACACGGAGGTTACCGATGAAGATCAAACGCACAGGCGAGCAGCCGTCGCAGAAGGGTCCTGACGCCTGGTTCACCGGAACGGTTCGTATCGATCCGCTGCACTCGGCCCCGCAGCCTGGTCGTGTCAGCATGGCCGCCGTCACGTTCGAGCCGGGCGCGCGTACCGCGTGGCACACGCATCCGCTCGGGCAGACGCTGATCGTGACGTCCGGCCTTGGGCACGTGCAGCGTTGGGACGGTCCGGTCGAAGAGATCCGCCCGGGTGACATCGTGTGGTTCGAGCCCGGCGAGAAGCATTGGCATGGCGCCTCGCCTAGCACCGCGATGACGCATATCGCCGTTCAGGAATCGCTGAACGGAAGTCCGGTCGATTGGCTGGAAAAGGTCAGCGACACGCAATACGCGCTCTGATCGCCAGGAGCAGAACCCCGCTCACCTCCGCGGCGGCGGTGGCGGCGGTGGCATCTTCGGGGTTTTGTTTTGGAAGTGACCGGGCCCGAAACCGGATTTTTCGCCCGACTCGAATTGTTGGATGTTCGAATGCTGCAATTGTGTGGATTGACTGGTTGAGGTTGGCTTCTTCGGCTTCTTGGGCTTGTGGGTTCCGTTGATCTGGTAGTTAGGGCTGGTTTGGAAATTTGGCGCGGGCTGCATCGCCGAAGCGATGCCGCCACCAAGCGCGAGACTGAACGCCGCGGTTGCTCCGATGAGCAAACGCCGCCTGCTTCCGTTCGCCAAGGTTGGAATGGCGCATGAAACGGATTTTATTTTGTGGCGCATCGCTGACACCGTGCGCTGTTCAATGATGGCGTTACTATAGCGCCGCCCGGTTTTCTGACGGTGGTTGGATTTTACTGTCGACAAAATGCCTCAGGGAGACAGGGCTGGAACAACGAACGAGATGAGCATGTCAGTGTCCGAGCTAGCCAACGGAAGCGTCTTCTCCCCGGGCTGGAACTCGATCGTTCGATCCACGCCCCTTGCCGACACGCGGGCACGGGATGCGAGCTTCGACTATCTGCGCACCAGCATCATCCTGCTCGACGTGCTTTATCATTCGGTGCTGGCCTATGCGGTCCCTTGGCAATCGCAGCCCGGGACATCCGGGATGTTCGGTGCGGCGATCGTCGACGCCCAGGCTTGGATTGGGTTCTCTTTCCTGGCCACTTTCACGGATTCATTTTTCATGGCGCTGATGTTTCTGCTGTCCGGCCTTTTCGTCTGGCCGAGCCTGCAAAGAAAGGGATGTGCCAAATTCCTGCGTGATCGGAGTGTACGGCTGGGCCTGCCGTTCGTCGTCGTCGTCGGGCTGCTGATGCCGCTTGCTTACTACCCGGTATATGCGGTCACCGCCGACGATCCGGGCGTGCTTGCTTACGCTCGAGCGTGGCTGGCTCTGGGATATTGGCCCGGCGGTCCCGCCTGGTTCATCTGGCTGCTGCTCGTCTTCGATGCGCTCGCCGCCGGACTCTATGCCCTGCGGCGTCGATGGCCGTCTCGTTACGCTGCGCGCCACGCCGGTGTGTTGCAGCGTCCAACTGCTTTCATCTTGGTGCTTCTCGTCATCTCGGCGCTGGTCTATGTCCCGCTGGAGCTGACCCTTGGCGCGGAGCGTTGGTTGACGCTCGGTCCCTTTGCATTTCAGGCAAGCCGTCTCTTGCTCTATGCGGTGTATTTTTTCGCTGGGCTGCTCTTGGGCGCCTATGGGATCGAGGCCGGATTTCTTGCACGCGATTCCGAGTTGGCGCGGCGCTGGCCGATCTGGCTCGCGGCGGGGCTTGCCGCTTTTGCGTTCCGGCTCGCCGCGATCGCCCTTCTCCCTGCATCCGACGATGTCTTGCCTCTGCCGCTGATCCCGCGCCTGCTCAGCGACATCAGCTTCGTTCTCTGCTGCGGCACCATCAGCTTTGCCTTCTTCGCAATCTTCCGCCGGTTCGCCGATGCGCACCACTTCGTCTTCGACAAGCTCAGCGCCTGCTCCTACGGCATCTACCTTGTCCACTATCCGATCGTCGTTTGGCTGCAGTTCACGCTGCTCGCACTCGTGCTGAGCCCACTGGCCAAGGCCGGCATCGTTTACGCCGGCGCAGCCACCCTGACTTGGGGAATAGTGTTGGCACTCCGCCGCGTTCCGGTCATCGCACGCGTGGTCTAGTTTCCATACCTCCTTGCGGCGCGGGCAGGTTTCGATGTTTCATCATGTTGCCTGTCCGCGCGGGGGATACGATGAGCGTTCCGGCCCTGTTTCGACGCCTCCTCCTCGACGAGGTGCCGGCTGATCCGGTGCTGTTCCCGACATGCCGCATTCGGAGTTCTATTTTCGCGTCACATTCAAGCCGCTGATGTTGTTGTAGAAATCGGCGCGGGTCGCGCCGCCTGTGCGTTCTAGTAGAGGGAGGAAACCGTGCGCCACATTCCCAAGATCCGAGGTTTCGGACTGATCGCCGCCGCCATCATCGCCGCTGCGCTTGCAACGCCAAGCGATGCCGTCAGCCAGGCGAACAAGAAAGAGCCGGCAGCCGCGCCGGCCCCGGCCGGCGCTCCGAGCCTCGCCTCGACAACCGCCGCACAGGTCGAGGGCTTTCGCTCGGCCAGGTTCGGTATGAACGAGGCGGACGTCAAAACTGCGATCATGAAGGACTTCAACGTCAAGGCCGACGCGATCCACGAGCAGGCCAACCCCGGCGAGCGCACCAAGGCGCTGCTCGTGCGCGTGCCGGATCTGTTGCCGGGCGGCGGCACCGCCGAGGTGTCCTACGTCTTCGGCTATCAGTCGAAGAAGCTCATCCAGGTCTCGGCGTCATGGTCGAAGGCCAGCGACGAGAAGATGACACCGGAGCAGCTGTTCTCGAATTCGAGCATCCTGCGCGCGCATTTCATGGGCGAGGGCTTCAAGCCTGACACCGTCGCCACCAACATGCCGGTCAACGGCGGCGTGCTCATGTTCCGCGGCAGCGACGCCAAGGACCGCAGCGCCATCCTGATCCTGCAGGGCACATTCACCGAGGGCGAAAACAAGCAGCGCATCCTCACGCCGACCGGTCTGCTCCTGTTCTATGTCGCAGACGCGAAGACGCCGGACATCTATAAGCTGCCGCCCGGCTCGTTCTGAGAGACGCACGTCGGCTACTTCGCCTTCGCGGCCTCGATCGCCTGCCAAATGCGGAACGGCGTCGCCGGCATTTGAATGTCGCGCACGCCGTATTCGCGCAGCGCATCGACGATGGCGCTGACGATCACCGCCAGCGCCGGCGTGGTCCCACCTTCGCCGCCGGCCTTGATGCCGAGCGGATTGGTCGGCGAGAGCACCTCGACGATTTCGGTGGCGAAGCGCGGCAGCCGCGCCGCGCGCGGCATGCCGTAATCCATGAACGAGCCGGCGAGCGGCTGGCCACTGTCCGGATCGTTGTAGCAGAGTTCCCACAGCGCCTGGCCGACGCCTTGCGCGATGCCGCCGTGGGTCTGCCCATGCACGATCATCGGATTGATGCAGCGGCCGACATCGTCGACCGCGGCATAGCGAGTGATGGCAAGCCCGCCGGTCTCCGGATCCACCTCGATCTCGCAGATGGCGCAGCCATTGGGAAACACCGGCTCGTGCATCTCGTTATCGGAAGTGACGCGCAGGCTGCGCACGAGCGCCTCGTTGTGCTCGGCGGCTTCCCTGGCGAGCTCGAGGAAATCGAACGTCCGATTGCTGCCGGGTGAGCCGAAGCGGCCGTCGCGGAAGTCGATCTTGTCGGGCGCCGTCTGCAAGAGCTCGGCCGCAACCTGTTTGCCCTTGGCAATGAGCTCGATCGCGGCCTTGGAGAACACGGTGGCCGCATGGCGCATCGAGCGGCCGGAATGCGAGCCGCCGCCGGCACTGACGATATCGGTGTCGCCGATGATGATGTTGATGGTCTGCACCGGAACGAAAATCAGGTCGGCCACCACCTGGGCGAAGCTCGTCTCGTGGCCCTGGCCGCTCGGCTGCGTGCCGATCACCACGTCGACGCGGCCTTCGGGCGTCACCGTCATGTCGGTGCGTTCCTTTGGCGAGCCGATCGAGGATTCGACGTAATTGGCGAGCCCGAGGCCGAGCCGCTTGCCGCGCTTCTTCGCCTCGCGCCGCCGCGCCGGAAAGCCCGGCCAGTCGGCGATGCGCATGGCGATATCCATCGCGTTCTTGTAGTCGCCGCTGTCATAGGTGGCGCCGACCGCGTTGGTGTAGGGCATGGCAGTGCGTCGCACGAGGTTCTTTCTTCGCAGCGCCACGCGGTCGATGCCCAAATCCTGCGCGGCGAGATCCATCAGCCGCTCGATGGCGAAGTTGACCTCGGGCCGCCCGGAGCTGCGATAGGCATTGGTCGGCATGGTGTTGGTGAACACGGCACGCGCCCGCAGCGTCGCCACCGGAATGTCGTAGGAGCCTGTGATCAGGCCGGCGCCCTTGCCGAGCGGCGACAGCGACGCGCACAGCGCGCCGGCATTGCTGAGATTGTCTGCGCGCATAGCCAGAATCTTGCCGTCGCTGCGCAAGGCCAGCGAGACCTTGGTGACAAGATCGCGGCCCTGATAGTCGCTGATGAAGGCTTCCGAGCGCGTGGCGGTGAACTTCACCGGGCGGCCGAGCTTCTTCGACGCCCACAGCACCAGGCCGAACTCGGGATAGGGCCGGTTGCGCGCGCCGAAATTGCCGCCGACGTCGTAAGAGAGAACGCGAACGCTCTCAGCGGGAACGCCGAGCACCTCGGCCATCTCGATCTTGTGGCGCACGGCGCCGCCGCCGCCGGCGTAGAGCGTGTAGCGCTGCGTTGCCGCGTCGTAATGGCCGAGACACGCGCGTGGCTCCATGGTCACGGCGGTGACGCGGTCGATGTGGAATTGCGTTTCCACCACATGGTCGGCACTGGCGAAGGCGGCGTCGGTCGTGCTCACGTCCCCGAAGGTGGTGTCGACGAGCACGTTGTCCTTGACCTCGTCCCAGATCGTGGGCGCGCCGGGCGCGGCCGCCTCAACTGAGGAGATCGCGAAGGGAAGCTCTTCGTAGTCGACCGCGACCGCTTCGGCGCCGTCGAGCGCGGCGGCGCGCGTGGCGCCAACCACTAGGACAACGCCTTCGCCGACGTGTCGCACCTTGCCAATGGCGAGCAGGTGATGCGGCCCGATGAAGATCGGACCGCCACCGCGCGCAGTGAGCTTCATGTCGAATTTCGTGGACGGTACCGGCTTGTGCGGAATTGGCTTGAGCCCTTCGGCCTCGCAATCGGCGCCGGTAAAGACGCCGAGCACGCCGGGGAGCGCCAGCGCGCGCTCCTTATCGACATGCAGGACGCGCGCATGCGGATGCGGCGAGCGCACGATCGCGGCATAGGCCTGACCCTCGAGGCTGAAATCGTCGCTGAACCGCCCCTGTCCGGTGATCAGGCGCTGGTCTTCCTTGCGGCGGAGGGGTTGGCCGATGGCGCCCAAGTTCTGGTCCTTGTCGTTCCTTGCACGTGACGCATCGCACGAAAGCCGCGCGGTTTTCAATTGCGCCGGGGCAGGGGCTTCCTGCAAACTGCATCCCTGCAATGCTGAAAAAAGCCGCCGATCAAACGGCGGCATCATTGGGGAAGCGCCATGAGAAATCTGTTTGCTGCCGTCATCGCGGGCTGTTGCGCGCTGGCAGGGTTTGCGGTGCCTGCAGCCGCGCAGGACTATCCGCAGCGGCCGGTCCACATCATTGTCGGCTTCGGCCCTGGCGGCGGCGCCGATATCGTCAGCCGCATCCTCGGCCAGGCGCTGCAGGACAAGTTCGGCCAGCCTTTCGTGGTCGAGAACAAGCCCGGCGCGGCGGGCACGCTCGGCAATGAGCTCGTCGCCAAGGCCGACAAGGACGGCTACACGCTCGGCATGATGACGGCGGGGCAGATCATCGCTGCCACGACGAACAAGGGGCTGCGCTACGACACGCTGACCGCCTTCGAGCCGATCGGGCAGGTGGCGACGGCGAGCCTGCTCATCGTCACGCGCCCGGATTTTCCCGCCTCCGACGTCAAGGGCCTGGTCGAATATGCCAAGGCCAATCCCGGGAAGGTGGTGTTCGGCAGCGCCGGTTTCGGCGCCACGCAGCATCTCTCCGCCGAGCTGTTCATGCAGACCGCGGGCATCAAAATGCTGCATGTGCCGTTCCGCACTTCCCCGGAAGCAATCAATGCTGTGATCAGCAAGCAGGTCGACATCCTGTTCGACACCGTGTCGGCGCTGATCGGCCAGGTGCAGTCAAACCGCCTCAAGACGCTGGCGGTCACCGGCAAGGATCGCTTCCCCGCAGTGCCCGATGTGCCGACCGCGATCTCCTCCGGTCTCGTGCCGGGCTATGATGTCACCACCTGGTACGGCGTGTTCGGTCCCAAGGGGATTCCGCAGCCGATCGTGATGAAGCTCAACGCGGCGATCAACGACGTGCTCAAGGATGAGGGCGTGCGCAAGCGTCTCGCCACCGCCGGCGTCGTGGTGCAGGGCTCGACGCCGGAGGCGTTCGGCGCCTTCATGGCCAGCGAATACAAGCGCTGGGACAAGGTGCGCGAGGCAGCGGGGATTCCGAAGCAGTAGGCCGGTGCTCAGGCGACCTCGATCGGGCACCCATCGCTCACTGACTTCACCGTCGCCTCGAACGCGCTGACCACGTCGAGCATCTGCTGCATCGTCACCGGAAACGGCTTGCCGGTCTCGATGGTGTCGGCAAAGGCCTCGATCAGCACGCCGAGCGAATCGACCTGCGGGAACGTCTGCGTCTGCGGCTTCTGGTGCATGGGCGCGACGGTGAGCGTCACCTCGTCGCGGGCCTCCGCCCAGCCTTTGGTGCCGAAGACGTGGATGCGCCAATAGGCCGGGCCGGCGCGCACCGTCGCCAGCAAGCCGGTGGCGCCGCTGCGAAACGTGATCAGCGCCGCGGCGGCATCACGCGGGTCGGGCGAGGGTTTCTGCGCGAAGAGACGCGCATCGACCCGCGCCACCGGGCCGGCAAGATTGACCAACGCGTCGAGCACATGCAGCCCGGCACCGGTCATGCCACCGGCGGGCGACTCCAGCGGATCGTCGCGCCAGCCGCCCGATACTCGCGTCGAATGCTCATTGGTGAAATTGCCCTCGACATGCAGGATGTCGCCGAGCGCGCCGGTCTCCACGAGGCGCTTGAGCTCACGCATCGACGCAAAGGCGCGCTTGTTGTTGCCGAGCGCGAACGGCACGTTCATTTGCCGCACTGTCTCGATGGCGCGCTCGGCCTCCTCACGCCGCAACGCGAGCGGCTTCTCGCACCACACCGCGCGGCCGCTCTTGGCCACCGCGCGGATCTGCTCCACATGCAGTGAATGCGGCGTCGCCAGGAACACCGCGCGTACGCGCGGATCGGCGAGCACGTCGGCGAGCGCGGTCGAAAGCTCGAACTGATGCTTCGCGGCGAAGTCGCGAACGAGCTCCGGCTCCTTGCTCACACCGCGGATGAAGCGCAGCCGTTTGCTTTTGCCCTGCACGGATTCGACCATGCCCTTGCCCCAGCGGCCGAGCCCGATCACGGCGGCATCGATCATTGGTATCCCCTCGTGCGATAGTCCACACATCCTAGCGTTCGCGGCGCCGCGGACAATCACCGCTCATACTCAAGGAGATGCACAATGGATACGCAAGAATTGCATGACCGCGGGCTGAAGCTGCGGCAGGAGATGTTCGGCCGCGAGGCGGTCGAAAAGCGCATGCATGCGTTTGGCGAGTTCGGCAAGCCGCTGCAGGACATCATCAACGCTTATGCCTATGGCGACGTCTGGAGCCGAGATGCGCTGCCGTTGGCCATGAAGTCGCTGGTGATGGTTGGCATGATGGCAGGCGCGGGACGCACCAATGAGCTGCGCGTGCATATCAAGGGCGCGCTCGCGAACGGCTGCTCGGCAGAGCAGATCCAGGAAGTACTGCTCCTGCTCACGCTCTATTGCGGCATTCCGCTCGCCAACGAGGCGCATCGCGTCGCCGTGGATGTGCTGAAGGAAAACGCAGCCGCTTGAGGAAAGACGGATCAGCAGAACTCTGCCGTCATGCCCCGCGCATGCGGGGCATCCAGTAATCGGTGACAAATTGGCGTTTACTGGATCGCCCGCCTTCGTGGGCGATGACGCCCAGGTGTGAGGCGGACGTCTACTCGACGACCATCTTTACCTTTTCCCCGGGCTTCACCGCCTGTCCGGGCTCGAGGCCGTTGAGCACGCGGAAGCGCTCGAGCGGCTTACTCACCACGGCCATGCGGCTCGCAAGCTTCTCCACCGTGTCGAACGGCCCGACGGTGACGATCTTCAGCTTCAGCGGTCGCGCCGCCTCGGCTTCGGCGAGGCTCATGCGCCGGAAGCTCGATACTGCCGCGCGGAATGATTTGTCGGCCTCCGGCGTCAGCGTCTTGGCGGCGAAGATGAAGCGATAAACCTCGCTGCCGAAGCGCACGGCGAAGACGCGGAATGACCATTGCTCGCCCTTCGCGGTCGCGCTGGCGACCGGGAAGCCATTCACCGTGAAATCCTCAATGCTGTGCGGATCGACGTTCTCCATCCAGCCGGAGACCAGATAGTTGTCGAGTGTTTGCTCGGCCGGCACCTGCACCACGTCGAGCCGCAGCGCCTGATTTCCGCCGTCCTTGAGGCCGAGCACGGCTTGCGCGGTGTTGTCGAGGGTGAAGCCCTCCGGCGCCTGGAAGGTGAAGCCGAGCTTGGGATGCAGAAAGCGGCGCCCGCGCACGAAGCCTTCGCTCGGGTCCTCGCCATAGACGAGCCCGTCGAGGAGCCCGATGTATTCCTTGCGGTCGCGCTCGCCCGCGGTGCCCGGTGCGTTGAACTGCCGCGCGTTGGCGAGGGCGTTCTTCACGCGGTCCGGCGTCGAGGGATGCGTGGAGAGGAAGTCGGTCGCGCGCGGGTCTGCCGCCGAGCTGCCAGATTTGAGATCGGCATTGTGGCCCATGGCGGTGAGGAAGCGCGGCGCGCCGAACGGATCGAAGCCGGCGCGCGCGGCGATGCCGACGCCGATGCCGTCGGCTTCGAATTCCTGCGCCCGCGAGAAGTTGGCAAGCGCGAGCTTGGATTTGGCGAGCGCCAGGGCGCCGAGATTGGGATCGCTGAGCACATCGGTGACGACGGCGCTGAGGATCGCCGCCTGGCGCGCCTGCGCCTCGCGAATGGAGGCATGGCGCGCGATCACATGCGCCATCTCGTGCGCCAGCACCGAGGCGAGCTCGGACTCGTCGTTGGCAAGCGCGATCAGGCCGCGGGTGACATAGAGACTGCCGCCGGGCAGCGCGAAGGCATTGACGGCCGGCGAGTTGAGCAGCGTCACTTTGTATTTGAGGTCGGGCCGCTCGGATGCGGCGACCAGCCGATCGACCACCTTTGAGATCACCGCCTCGAGCTTCGGATCGTCATACTGTCCGCCATAAGCGGCGAGGATGCGCTGATGCTCGCGCTGCGCCGGGGTCTGCGTCTCCGTGGTCTGCGGCGCCGGCGGCAGCGACACCTGCCGCTGCTCGGGAATGCTGGCGCAGCCGGCCACAAGCAGCAGCGCGAACAGCCACAAGGCGCGCACGGTCATCGATGCGGGGTGGCGGACGGTAGACACGGTTGCGCTCGTCAATTCAACTCGGCCGTTTCGATCTGCTCGGGACGCGTAGCCTCGATCACCGGTCCGCCGCGCATCTCGAGCGTGCCGCGAACCCGAATCCGGCGGCCCTCGAGCCTTTTCGGCTCGATGCCGGCCGCCTTGAACGTGCTCTCATTGCGTTTCGAAATCGTGACGGTGAAGCTCTCGCTCCAGCGGCGCCCGAAATTCATATAGATGGTGCCCGTATTGTCGCGCACCGACAAGACCTTGCCCTCGACAAGGGTGAAGCGACCGAGTTCCGCCAGCAATTCCGCGGGCTTATCCGCCGGGTGGGCCTGGAACGCGGGCTCGCCCCAAAGCCCCAAACCGGCCTTGCGGGCGCGGCGCTCTTGCGCGAGCAGGGCCGCGGCGCAGGCCTTATCGCCGACATGGGCGGCGACGCGGGCATTGCCGCTCGCCAACAGCGCCTGCTGGATTGACCGCTCGGTGCCGGGCTCGGCGGTAAAGGCATATACCTGCAGGCGTCCATAGCGGTCGGCCTCGATGCCCAAGCGCTTGATGATCAGCGGCCGGTCGGCGAGCAGCTCCTGCAGCCGGTTTTTGGCGGGCGCATAGCCGTTCGGCACGTCGAGGCCGGCGAGGCGCACCTCGCGTCCATCGTCGAGCACCACGGTACGGCCGTCGCGCACGGCCGCGACCCTGGCCGGCGCCATGGACTGAAAGCTGCATGCTGAGAGCGACAGGAGCTCCTCCCCGTGAGCGACCGGCGCCGTCAGGCAAGAAGCGACCAACAATGACGGCAAGAACGGCCGCCCCTTACCCTTGGACACGATGACCCCACTGAACTGAGGCGATGCAATAGCCGGATTGCGGCTGCACTGCGGCACTACCCATCGGCGAGATGGATGTTAGCATGCGCTGAAATGCGCTTCAGCCCAGCAATGAGAGCTGAAAGTGCTGAAAAAGCTGGGAGGACACCACCATGTCAGCGCAGAAATTTCATACCACACGACGCGGCGTCATCCGCGCCGCCGCCGGTCTTGGCGCCTTCGCGATCACCCGTGCCTCGGCGCAGGACGCCGCCGCCAGCTGGCCGGATCGCCCGGTGCGCGTCATCGTCACCTATCCCGCCGGCGGCTCGACCGATGTGTGTGCGCGCCTCCTCACCGAGGAGTTGAAGAAGATCTTCAAGCAGGCCTTCGTCGTGGAAAATCGTCCGGGCGCCGGCGGCAATATCGGTATGGCCGTTGTCACCCACAGCACGCCCGACGGCTACACCATTGGGGCGGCGACGGTCGGCCATTTCGCCATCAACCAGTACCTCTACAGCAACCTGCCTTACGACCCCGATCACGACTTTGTCGCCGCTTCGATTACCTATGAGATGCCGAACGTGTTCGTGGTTTCCAGCGATCACTGTCCGGCGAAGACGTTGCCCGAGTTCATCGCCTGGGCGAAGACGCGCGGACGCATCTCCTACGGCAGCCCCGGCGTCGGCACCTCGCCACAGCTCTGCGGCGCGCTGTTCGCCAAGCGCGCCGGGCTCGATGCGGTGCACGTCCCGTTCCGCGGCGCCGCACAGACCATTCCAGCCATGCTCGCCGGCGACGTCACCTACGCCATCGACAATCTCGCCTCCTACGTGCCGACGGTGCAGTCGGGAAAGATGCGCGCGCTGGCGGTGACTTCGGCGCAGCGCTGGCCGACATTGCCGGACGTGCCGACCATGGCGGAAGCGGGCCAGCCGGATTTCGTCGTCACCTCCTGGGGCGCTTTCGTCGTCCCGGCCGGAACGCCGCGCGGCATCATCGACAAGCTCGTCGCGGCGCAGAAGAAGATCGCCGTCGACACCGATGTGCAGAAGCACTTCCTGGCCATTGGTGCGCGGGTTCTGTTCAGCACGCCGCAACAAGCCGTCGCGCAGGTCGTGCGCGAGCGCCCGATGTGGCAGGAGATGGTGAAGATTTCCGGCGCGCGGGCGGATTGAGGACGGCTGCGAGGCACAGCGAGAAAAGACATGGGCGTCATCAAGCTCTTTGCCGCGCCGATCCGCAGCGTGGTGCGGTTTCCGCTGTTCCAGCTCCTGGTGGTGATCGCGATCATCCTGTTCCTGCAGGCGGCCGATGACGCCTCGGTGCCCGGCAGGATCTTCGCCGGTCTCGACAAGCTCACCGACGCGTCGGTGCAATTCGTGTCGGCGCTGATCACCGTGAAGTCGTTCACGCGCTCCTGGCTCGTGACTGGCTTCATGATCGCCTACGTGTATCTCGCCTGTCTGCTGATCCTGTTTCTGCTGCGCCTCGCGTTCGGCTTCGCCACCGATGTGGTCGGACGGCACAATATTCTTTGGCTGCGCAGATCGATCGCGCGCGAGCGCGGCATCGTCGCCTATCGCGCCTGGGAGCCCTTTGAGCGCATTCGTCCGGAGCACATTCCGCAGCAGGAATGGGAAGAAACCTACGCCTGGCCGGCGGACAACAGACCGCCTTATCTGCCGTTGTCGCAGCGCATCCTGCGCGCGACCATCATTTATGTGGTGGTGATTGTCGTTGTCGTAGCCGCGCTGCAGCTCTTCACGCCGTTCCCCGTCGCCACCTGGCTCGGCGACATCGGGAAGAAGCTGATCGGGCAATGACGGCGTAGGGCGGTCAGTTCGCGCCCGGCCTCGGGCCGTTGCGCGCACGCTCGCGCAGCTGATGGAACTGCAGGCCTTTGGCGGCGGCTTCGCGTGAAATCGACTGGAAGCGCGTGCGCAGATATTCGATTTCCTCGAAGGTCTTCGGGCGCACCCGGTTCATCAGCAGGATCAGGCGCAGGCAATTCCACGGCAGCCCGACGGCCTTGGCCACGACGATGAGGCGTTCGCTGCCCTCTTCGAGCAGCATGCTCTCGGTTTCGGTGGACGACAGCCGGCTCAATTCGGAGAGAGCGACCACGACCTCCTCGAATTTCTGCTGACTGGCAAAGGTCAGAAGGTGGCTCTGCGAGAGCCCGCCGGTTTCCTGCAGCGAATCGATATGGGCCCGCGCGCTCGCATAAGCGCTCGAGGTTTCCTGCGACTTCTCCTGCAGCTTGCGGCGCGCGAGCATGACGGCCGCCGCGACTTCCGGGGCCCTGGTGCCGGCCGCCTCGAATTGCTGCCGCACCAGCTCGGACACTTTGTCGAACAGCGCCAGGACTTCCTGGCGCGGAATGTCCTCGCGATTCCAGACGACATGCGCGAGGTCCGCGTTGTCCTTGGCGCGCTCGACAATCAAGGCGCGGCCGTGCGTCGAGAATTCGGCGCCGCGATTGCGTGCCAGTGTGAGCACGACCGCATCGTCGCCGCGGTCGACGAGGGCGTCGCTGAGGCGAGGGCCGACACTCGGACGCGACGAGATGGCCACCAGATGCGCCTGGCTCTTGGTCTTGGCGCTGGTCACCAGGAAGCTTTCGTCGAGGCAGGGCGATTGCGCCAGCATCGGGCCGGCGACGCTGATCGCCTCGTCACTCGCCAGATGGCGCACGATCTGCCGCGGCGCGTTGCCCACCGCCGATAGCCCCTCCGAGAGATGTGCGCGGACCTCTTCATCGATCTGGTCGACCATCTTCATCAAGACGTTATCGAACAGCTCGATCTGCTCGTTGGAGTAGCTCGCCGGCTGCCGCAGGAACAGATCGGCGATCTCGCGCACGACGCGGCCGCGGTCGCCAGCCGTGCGATCCGCGAGCGCGTCGGTCAATAGGCGGGATGTATCGACGGCGGGATTGGCCATGCGCTAAGCCGCCTGTGTCTCGGCCGTCGGAAATGGGCGGACCGCGGCGAGGTCTAGTTCGGCGAGCGGCACCGGCCGCGAGAACAGATAGCCCTGGCAGAGCTCGATGCCGAGTGCCTTGATCTCGGCAAGCTGCCCGGCGGTCTCGATGCCCTCGGCCGTCGTGGTCAGGTGCAGCGAATGCGACAGCTGCACGATCGAGGAGATCACCGCCTTGGACTCGGTGCGATCGAGCTTCTCCACGAAGGAGCGGTCGATCTTCACCTTGTCGAAGGGAAACGAGGTGAGATAGCCGAGCGAGGAGTAGCCGACGCCGAAATCATCAAGCGCGATCGAGACACCGAGATTCTTGATCTGGCGGAGCACCTCGAGATTGTTCTCGGTTTCCTTCAACAGCACGTTCTCGGTGATCTCGAGCTCGAGACGTTCCGGCGGCAGTTGCGATTCCACGAGCGCCAGGATCACCGCGTCGACGACGCTGGATTTGGAGAATTGCACCGGCGACAGATTGACCGACACGGTGACGTCCGCCGGCATGCGCGTGGCATCGAGGCAGGCGCGCGTCATGGCCCAGCTGCCGAGCTGCACGATCAGCCCGGTCTCTTCGGCGAGCGGAATGAAACTGTTCGGCGCGATCAGCCCCTTGGTCGGATGCCGCCATCGCATCAGCGCCTCGACGGCCCTGGTGCGCCCGGTTTTGACGTCAACGATGGGCTGATAGAACAGCTCGAACTCTTCACGCCAGATCGCGGTGCGCAGATCGTTCTCCAGCGCGTCGCGGCGATCGGCCTCGGCCTTGAGCTCCTCGCGATAGACGTGGAAGCAGTGGCGGCCGGTCTCCTTCGACTTGTAGAGCGCGAGGTCGGCGTTCTTGAGGAGCTCGTCACTCTTGTCGCCGTGCTCGGGCGCGAGCGCGATCCCGATGCTGCAGCCGACCGCGATGGTCTGGCCGTCGATCTCGAAGGGTCGGCCGATTGCTTCGATGAGCCGCGAAGCGAGCCCCGTGCAGGCATCTTCCGCGCTGCTGCCGCCCGGCTGCACGATCAAGGCAAACTCATCGCCGCCGAGCCGTGCCGCGACGTCGACTTCGCGGATTTCGCCCTTGATGCGCCTGGCCACCTCGCGGAGCAGGACGTCTCCCGTCTGATGGCCGTAAGCGTCGTTGACGCCTTTGAAGCGATCGAGGTCGAGCAGGAACACCGCGAACTGCGTCTGTTGCTGCGCCAGCAGGTCCAAGCAATCATTGATGCGCTCGCGGAACAGGTTGCGATTGGCGAGATCGGTGAGCGTGTCGTAATGCGCGAGCTGAGCGATCTTTGCCTCCGAGCTCTTGCGCTCGGTGATGTCGTCGACGATGGCGATGATGTATTGCGGCCGGCCGGCACGATCGCGGACTGCGATGCGTGTCGTCGTGACCATGCGGCGGCCGTTCGCCTTGGTATCGACGGGGAATTCGTTGGTGACAATGCTGTCGACCGCCGCGACCGCCTGATCGTCGTAGGCTTGCGCCGAGGTCACGATATCTTCGGAGTAGAGATCGGCGAGCGTTTTCCCTAGGATCTGCTGCCGCTCCATCCCGAGGAATGTCTCATAGGCGCGGTTGACCAGGATGAACTTCCGGGTTTCGGTGTCGCGGATCGCGATGGGGATCGGGATGTTCTGGACGACAGTGTCGAGGAAGTTCTTCATCTTGGCGAGCTCGTCCTCGGCTCGCTGGCGATCGGTGATGTCGTAATGGGTTGCGACCCAGCCGCCCTCATCCTTCGGACAGGCGATCACGCTGATGGCGCGGCCATCGGGCAGGTTGAAGACGGTCTGCAGGCGCTCGCCCTCCGCTATCCGGGCCTTCAGGTCACGAATGAGCGTGTCGGGCTCGCAATCGAAATTGCCCGCGGCCCTGCGCTGCTCGAGCACCTCCGTCACCGAGCTGCCGAGCCGCAGCGTGCCGGCCGAGATGCCGTACATTTCGAGATAGCGCGTGTTGTAGGCGACCAGCCTGTCGTCCTTATCGAACATGATCAGGCCTTGCGACATGTTCTCCGTCGCGCTGCGGAAGCGCAGCGCCATGTCCTTCAGGTCGATTTGAATCTGCTCGAGCTTCAACCGCCGGCGGATGTCGAGGAACGCCGCGATGCAGAGCCCGATGGTGAACAGGCTCAAGGTAGCCAGCAATTGCCGTTGATGATGCCAGTAATCGCCGAAGATCGCTTCCTCGGAGGTGCCGACCGTGAAGCTCAGCGGCAGCGCGTCGGAGGTTCGATAGCTGACGAGCCGGTTGACCCCGTCGACTCCGCCCTTGCCCCAATAAAATCCGTCGCGCGACTTCGCGATCGCGGCCGCCAGACGTCCGGTATTGGCTTGCTGGCCGATCACGGATCGTTCCAAACCGCGAGCACTGAGGATGACATAATCGGAATTGCGCAGGATCAGCGTGCCGCCCTTGCCAAGCTGCGCATTGGCGAAGAACTCGCCAATCCGCTCGGGATCGATCGATGCCATGATCAGACCGCCGAAGCTGCCGTCGGGGCGCTGCAGCCGCCGCAGCAGATGCACGACGACTTGCCCGGAGAGACGACCGACCACCGGCTTTGAGATGTAAAGTGCGTCGTGGTCGAGGGTCTTGCCTTTGATGAAGTGCTCACGGTCGCCGACATAGATCGGCGGTCCCTTGTAGTCCCGAGTCGTCGGTCCAGTGAATCCGTCAGGGCCGATCAGCCCGATCTGGGCGGTGACGCCGGCCACCAGCGCCGCATTGTCGGCCCACGACTTGATGTCGAAGTTGTCGGGATCCTTCTCCCAGAGCATCCGCAGGAGCCGCAGGGATCGATCGATGCCGAGCAGGGTGCGTTCGGTGTTCTCCTGAAAGATCTGCGCCACGCCGGCGCCGCGCGCCTTCGCGTGCTCGAGTGTGTGCGCGCGTTCGGCCGACGAGTTGATCAGGAAGCCGCCCCAGAACAGCGGCACCATGGCCGCAGCGAACAGCAGCGCCGGGCTTCGCCACGCTATCGATACGACGCTCGGGACAGACCTGCGTTCCATGATCACTCGAGACACGGCGGGACGCTGGCTCAACCGCCTGCATATGCCAGTTTTATCGCTGTGGAATTGAAAAGTTCGCTAAGCGGAAGGGCCTTCGGGCGCTCAAGGCCACGCGCTGGATTGTCAACCTAGGCTAAGACGTGGGCGTCCGGATGCTGGTCTTTAGGCGGTTTCCTTCGGCAATACGTCCCTGCCGCGGCCGGCTGCGCCGCCGCGGCCGTTGGCAATTCCTTAAGGTTGAAACGCGAAGGCCGCGGAACTTCGGCTCGATCGAGCTAGCCGCAGATCAGCGCCGCCCCAGCCGAGGCGAGGCCGGCATCCTGTCCGGCGGCACGCAGCTGAGCATAGCGGGCCTGATAGCAGCCGAGGTTGAGCGTCATCCTGTGCTTCATCGGGACCGGCGGACGAACGGTCTTGCCCACGGCGTCGGTGCGGTAGCCTGAACCCATTCCCGTCGAACTCCCGCCGATTGGGCCGGATGGTGGCATATGCGCGGCGCCACCTCTGCTGGACGCGAGACCCGGCGAGGCGGCAAGCGCCAGCGTAAGCAGCGTGATCGGAACAATGCGAAGCATGGGTGGCCTCCCTGGTTGGACCATCATTCGTCGCCAGCATGCGCTCACTGGTTCACGCGCCGCCCAGGTGCGGGTCCCGACGAGTTGTGATAGATCGCGGCGCACGGTCCCGTAGCTCAGCTGGATAGAGCAGCGGTTTCCTAAACCGTTGGTCGGAGGTTCGACTCCTCTCGGGACCGCCATTTCCCGCGCCAGCCCCGTTTTCTGCGGATTCTGCGGCCCCGCTTCGCGTTGACATTCCAGCCGGCGCTTTCACAATACGAGAAAATTCGGCCGCAGAAGCCGCACATCCGGGAGGGAAGTCATGGCGATCTCACGCAGGTCACTGGTTGGGAATTCCATTGCCGCAGGCGTCGCGCTCGGGGTGGGGCCCCGTTTTGCGCAGGCGCAGGCGGAGACGGTTCGCATCGGCGTCATCTACGATCTTTCCGGCCCGTTCGCGGCTGGCGGCTCGGTGGCCTCCTCGGTCGGCGCGCAGATCGCGATCGATCTGTGCAACGAGGCTGGCGGTATCGGCGGCAAATACAAGGTGGTGCCGGTCAATGCCGACTCGCAGAGCAAGGCCGACGTCGCCATCAACGAGGTCGAGCGGCTGATCAACCAGGAGAAAGTCGACATCATCCTCGGCGTCTATGCCAGCGCCCATGCGGTTCCGCTGTCCGCCAGAATTGAGCAGGAGAAGAAGATCCTCTGGATCACCACGGCGGTCGCCACCGCGGTGTTCAAGGACAAGAACCTCAAATACGTGTTCCGCGCGCAGATCCACTCCGACCAGTACGGCGAGGCTTTCGCCAGCTTCATCTCCGAGCATGCCAAAGGAAAGCTCGGCAAGGACGCAAAGGACGTGAAGGTCGCGTTGATCCACGAGGACGGACCGTACGGCGTCGGCGTCGCAGCGGCGGACGAGGCCTACTCAAAAAAGGCCGGCCTCCAGGTCGTGCTGCACGAAGGCTATTCGGCGGCGGCGCCGGACCTTTCGTCGATGGTCACCAAGCTCAAGCGCGCCAATCCCGACATCATCTCGCATGCCGGCTATAACCCCGACATCACGCTGTTCCTGCGCCAGGCGCGCGAAAGCGGGCTGCATTTCAAGATGCTGATCGGCGCCGGCGCCGGCTACAGCCAGCTCGACAAGCTGCGCGCCACCTTCGGCAAGGACATCGACAATTTCTGCAACATCGATCCGGTGCCGGCACAGCTGCTCGATGCGAAGAAGCTTGCGCCCGGCATGGGCGATCTGATCAACACCATGGTCGAGCGCTACAAGAAGAAAACCGGCGCCAACGACGTGCCGCCGCACTGCTCGATGGGCTTCAACCAGACCTGGATCCTGCTCAACAAGGTGCTGCCGGTCGCCAAGGCGAAATACGGCGGCTTCGATCCCGAAGCGGTGCGCAAGGCCGCGCTCGACGTCGACATTCCCTCCGGCGGCACCATCCAGGGCTATGGCGTGAAATTCTTCCCGCCGGGCACGCCATTGTCCGGACAGAACGAACGCTCGACGCCCGTGGTCATGCAGAATGCCGGCGAGCACATTTCCGTGGTGTGGCCGACGGCGATCCGCACCCAGGAACCGGTGTTGCCGCTGCCGAAGTCGTCGATCTACGGCGCGTAAGCCATCGTCGCAGCGATGCTCGCGGTCGAAGGGCTGACCAAGCGCTTCGGCGGATTCCTGGCGGTGAACCAGGTATCCTTCGAGGTGCGCGAGGGCGAGATCCTCGGGCTCATCGGCCCGAACGGATCGGGCAAGAGCACGACCTTCAACCTGATCGCGGGCAACCTGCGCCCCTCCTCGGGCTCGATCCGCCTCGAGGGTGCCGAGCTCGGCGGGCTCACCGCCTCGGCGATCTGCCGCCGCGGCATCGGCCGCACGTTCCAGATTCCGCGGCCATTCCGTAAACTTTCGCTCATTGAGAACGTGACGCTCGCCGCTTATTTCGGCCAGGGCGGCCGCATCAGCCGCGCGGAAGCGGGCCAGCGTGCGGAAGAGGCACTGGCCATGGTCGGGCTGCCGACGGAGACCTCCGTCGGCACCACCGGGCTCGGCGCGTCGGCGCTGAAGAAGCTCGAGCTCGCCCGTGCGCTGGCGACGCGGCCGCGGCTCCTGCTCGCCGATGAAAGCCTCGGCGGCCTCGACGCCACGGAGATGGAACGCGCCGCGGACATGCTGCACGACATCCGCAAGCGGCTCGGCATCACCATCGTCTGGGTCGAGCACATCATGGGCGTGCTGATGCGCATCGTCGATCGCGTCATCGTGCTCGACCACGGCGAGAAGATCTTCGAGGGCGCGCCGGCGCAAGCCGCGGTCGATGCGCGCGTCGTCGAGATCTATCTCGGCAAGCCGCGGACGTGACCTGATGCTCTCGCTTGCCGCTGTCTCCGCCGGCTACGGATCGTTCCAGGCGCTGTTCGGGGTGTCGCTCGACGTGAAAGCCGGCGAAGCGGTCGGCGTCATCGGCCCGAACGGCGCGGGCAAGACGACGCTGATGCGCGTCATCTCCGGCCTGGTGCCGATGCGCGAGGGCACGATGGCGCTCGAAGGCGCGTCGGTCGCCGGCCTGCCCGCGCATCGCATGGTCGAGCAGGGCATTGCGCATGTGCCTGAGGGACGGCGGCTGTTTCCCAAGCTCAGTGTGGAGGAGAATCTGCGCATCGGCGCCTTCATTCCGCAGGCGCGCGCGCGCTTCGCCGAGCAGCTCGACTGGGTGTTCGGCTTGTTCCCACGGCTGAAGGACCGCCGCGCGCAGATCGCCGGCACGATGTCTGGCGGCGAGCAGCAGATGGTCGCCATCGGCCGCGCGCTGATGTCGAAGCCGAAGATCCTGCTCATGGACGAGCCGTCGGCGGGGCTGGCACCGCTGATCGTGCAGCAGGTGTTCGAGCTCGTCCGTCGCATCCGCGCCGAGGGCCTCACCGTGCTCATCGTCGAGCAGAACGTGCAGCAGGTGCTCGACGTCGTCGACCGGGCCTATCTGCTCGAGGTCGGCAGCATCAAGCTTTCCGGAACTGCGGCGGAGCTCAAGGACAATCCCTTCATCCGCAAATCCTATATGGGGCTCTGAGGGAAAATGGACATCTATCTCCTCGAAGCGATCCTCAACGGCATCCTCCTTGGCGGAGTTCTGGCGCTGCTTGCGCTCGGCCTGAACTTGATTTTCGGCGTCATCGATGTCGTGTGGATCGCCTATGCCGACATCGTCATGTGTGGCATGTATGGGCTCTATTTCATGTATGCCGAATACGGCGTGCCGCTGCCGATTGCCTGCCTCGTCACCGTGGTGGGCATGGCGATCTTCGGCGTCATCGTGCATCTGATCATCATCGCGCCGGTGCTCAATTCGGCGCCGATCAATCAGCTGCTGGCGACAGGAGGTCTGCTCTTCTTCCTGCAGAATTTCGCGACGCTGCTCTTCGGCACCGATTTCCGCAATATTGGCGTACGGCTTCCGGTGCTGGAGATCGGCGAAATCTTTGTGAGCTTCGCGCGGCTCATCGCTTTCGCGGTGGGGTTGATCGGCGCGGTGGCGCTCTATCTGTTCCTCAAGCACACCTATGTGGGTACGGCCATCCGCGCCATCGCACAGGATCGCGACATTGTCGGCCTCATGGGCGTCGACCAGCGCCGCATCTATCTGGTGACGTCGGGGATCGGCGGCGCGCTCGCCGGCCTCGCGGCGTGTCTCCTGGCCCTGCAATATGACGTGCATCCGTTCATCGGCAACACCTTCGGCCCGGTGATCTTCATGATCTGCGTGCTCGGCGGGCTCGGCAACATGATCGGCGGCTTCATCGCGGCTTTCGTCATCAGCCAGATCATCGCCATCGGCGGCTACTATTCGAGCACCGAACTTTCGTATGTGCTCGCCTTCAGCTTCTTCATCGTGCTGATGTTCGTGCGGCCGCGGGGCCTGTTCGCACCATGAGGGGAACGCAGTTCATCGCGCTTCTCGGGATCGCGGTGCTCGCCGTGCTGCCGTTCGGCGTGCCGCCCTATTACCTGCACATTCTCATCCAGGTCCTGCTCTGGGCCTTCATCTATACCGGCTGGTCGCTGATGGGACGCTTCGGCTTCGTCTCCTTCGGCCACGGTGCATTCACCGGCGTCGGCGCCTATGTGCCGGCGCTACTCTGGAGCTACTACGGCGTCACCCCCTGGCTCGGGATCCCGGCCGGCGTGGCGTTGACCGTCCTGCTGGCACTGGTCATCGGCTATCCGTGCTTCCGGCTGAAGGTCGTCGGTCATTATTTCGCGCTGGTAACGCTTGCGCTCAGTCAGGTGGTGCTGCTCTCGCTCACCGCCGCGCGCGACATCACCGGCGGTTCGCTCGGCTTTACGCCGAAGGCCGTCGGTTATTCCTGGTGGGCGCTGCAGTTTCCTGACAAGCGCATTTTCTATGGCATCACGCTGTTGCTCTGGCTCGTCGGCTTGTGGACGTGGTGGCGCATCGATCGCAGCATCAGCCGCGAAGCGCTGGAGGCGATTTCCGAAGACGAGGACGCCGCGGCGGCGATCGGAATCGACGTGCTGCACGAGAAACTGCGCGTCACGGTCGTCAGCGCCGCGCTCACGTCGCTCGGCGGTGCGCTCTATGGGCAATACATGATGTATCTCAACCCGGAAACGGTGTCGGGCATCGCGGTGTCGCTGCAGATCGTGTTCGCCGCGATCGCCGGCGGCGTCTACTCGATGCTCGGCCCGACCGTCGGGGCGCTGCTGACGATCTCGCTGAACGAGGGCCTGCGGGTGTGGTTCGGCGCGACCTTCATCGGCGCCGCCAACACAATCTATGGCGTGCTGCTGGTGCTGTGCATCATTTTCATGCCGCAAGGCATCGTCGGCGCCATCGAACGGATGCGCTCGCGCAAGGCGGAGAACAAAACGGAGCGGGCGAAGCTGCTGCCGACGGCCATGTCTCCCTAAAGCGGGATAGCTTTAGGTTGACTCGCTATCCCGCTCTAGAGTCTTGCTGGCGCATGATCTTTTCCGAAAACCGGTATCCACTTTTCGGGATCATGTGCTAAAGCGTGACCCGCCGTCCGTCCTCAGCGGCCCAATAGCCCGCGTAATTCACCTTGATCGTCTCGTAGGCGAGATCGAGGCCGGCGCGCGGCTCGCGTCCGATTGCCGCGCATTCCATGAAGTCTTGGATCTCCTGCAGATAGCCGCGAGTCCATTCCTCCTCGAGGCAGATGTACTGCCAGCCGGTCTTGCGATCGACTTTTTCGGTGATGTAGACGCCCGCGAGCTTCTCTTCCTCGGTCATGTAGCTCGTGAGGTGGTTGTTCGGCGTGATGTTGGCGAACAGCGAGCCGCCATTGGTGTAGGTCTCGATCACATTGCGCACGCCGCCCATGATCATGTCGCCGGAGAACACAGTCGCCTTGGTGGCATCCGAGAAGGTCATGGTCAGCATGCCCCAGTCCTCGACGTCGACCGGGTTGGCTTTGATGTATTTGCGTTCATGCGCGGCAAGCCCCGCCGCGATATTGCCGACATCGGCGGTGACGGCCGTCACGCTGACGCGCTCGCCGCGCGCCTTGGCCTCGACCTGCTTGAGATAGAGCACGGCGGAGAGCGGATGGCAGCCCATGCGGATGAGCGAGCCGCCGCCGGTCATCGCCCATTGCGCGGCATGTGCCGCGTGCGAGCCGCTGTGGCTCTCCTCGCCTTTCATGAACAGGATCTTGTCTTTTGTCGCCTCGAGGATCTCGACGATCTTGGCGACGGCCGGCGCATAGACCCAGTCCTCGGCATACATGAACAGCCGGCCGCTGGCTTTCACAGCGTCGCGGGTCTTCTCCATCTCCTCGACGACGCGCGCGTACATCTGCGCCTTGGGCACGCGCCTGCCGATCGGCTCGGGATCGCCGGGACGGCCGAAATAGCCGGCGAACGGCTTTTCGCAAATGACATGCTTGCCGGCGCGTGTCGCGGCAACGATCATCGCCGTGTGCAGCATCGGCGGCGTGCAGATGTCGACGACGTCGATCGCCGGATCCGCGATCAAGGCCTGGAAATCGCGATAGACGGTGGGGATGTCGTGCTTCTTGGCGAAGCCGAGCACCTGATCGCCGCGCGCCGCGACCGCATGCACCTGCGCGTCGACGCCGTAGACGCGCTTGTAGGCGTACATATGCAGCTCGGCGACAAAGCCGCAGCCGACAAGCCCAACCCTGACCTGTGCCATTCCTCCGCCCCTTTGCGAGAGTGCTTAGATGAGCAATGCAGCGGTATTGGAATGTGAGGAACGATGCAATCGACACACGTGCCGAGCCTGGGCCCGCGCTATTGGACCGCGCTGTGCCTCGCCAGCATTTTCGGCGCCAATATGGGCGACTTCTTCGCCCATGATCTGGGCCTCGGTCACGTCGCCGGACTGCCGTTTCTCGCGGCGGCGTTTGCCGTCGTGGTCATCGTCGAGCGGTTCGACCGCCTGGCGCATGAAGCCTATTACTGGCTCGCCATCGTCATCGTGCGCACAGCCGCGACCAACTCGGCGGATTTCCTCTGTGGCGATCTCAAGCTGCCGCGGCCTTGGGTCATCGCCGGCCTTGCTGTTGTGCTCGCGGCGATCGTGTCCGCAGCCTGGCAATTGATCTGGCGCCAGACGGACGCGATGGGTCGAGCGAATGGACCGCTGCGAGCCGATTCCGGCTACTGGCTGGCGATGTTCACCGCAGGCACCTTGGGAACCGTCATCGGCGATTACGCTTCGCACAATCTTCGTCTCGGCAACACGTGGGCGTCGATCTGGCTCAGTCTGCCGCTGGCCTGCTTGTTCATCGTCGGACATCACGGGCTGATGTCCCGACTGACGTTCTATTGGCTCATCATCTCCATGGTGCGCGCCGCCGGTACGAGCGTCGGAGACCTCTTTGCCCAGTGCACCATGCTCGGTCTGGCTACCAGCACCCTGGTCACCGGGCTGGTCTTTGTCGCGACGCTTGCGCTGTGGCGAACGAGCGCTGGATCAGCCCGTCTGGCCTCGCGCTAACCCGAGCACAACCTACGCATTGAGTTCTCAAGGGTTTTCAGCTTGGGATCGTGGCGCATCGAGCAAGAAATTTGCAGGCGGGGTCTGTTGAAATAAAGCCGCCATGCATGGATAGGCGCGGCCCCGATGCACACTTCCTAAGCAGTCGCCGCCGGCCGAGAAAGAAATCTGTAACCCGCTGAGCACGACCGCCGCCTGAGCGGCGGTGGATGCATGACGACAACTGAAGGAAAACTTCGTTTTATTTGGCGAGCGCGGTGGCCAGACGGTCATCTTTCTGTATCGCGGGCCGGGAATACTTTCGAGCTTCAAGTATATCGGAAGACATAAATTCGCGATGACAACTTAGATTAACAAATACCCAAGGCGGCCTCCCTTAGGTCAATCAAATCATAACGAATTTACTTCAAATTTCCTGAGCTTGCAGGGAAGGGGGCATCCGCGCGGGTTTCCGTGCCGGTCCGCCGTGCGCCTTCGTCCCGACATTCGTGCTGCCGCCGGCTGATCGATCGCCGGCGTGTGCGCAGAAGCTATGGGAAAGAGGCCATGAGCAACACCGAGTCTGTCGCAAACAAAGGGGCTTCGCCGTTCGATTGGGGCTCCGATCCCAATCGCGCCGCCCCCGGCGCCGTCACCCAGCTCATCAGTTTCGCCATCGGCGACGACCAGTACGGCGTCGACATCATGGCGGTACGCGAGATCAAAGGCTGGTCGGAGATCACGCATCTGCCGAAGCAGCCTGAATATGTGCGCGGTGTGCTCAACCTGCGCGGCGCCATGGTTCCGATCATCGACCTGCGTTGCCGCTTCGGTCAGGGCCTCACCGTCGCGACGCCTATCCATGTCGTCATTATCGTGCAAATCGGCCCCCGCCTGGTCGGCATCCTCGCCGACCGTGTGCTCGACATCGTCTCCTTCGACAGCGCGCGCGTGCAACCGGTGCCGCGGGTATCGCAGGCCACGCATCTCGATTTCCTCTCCGGCCTCATCACCATCGACGGCGGCGGCATGATCGCGCTGATCGATCTCACCAACCTGCTGTCGCTGCCCGGCAGCGGCGCAGCGCAAGAGGCGCAAGGCGCACAGGCCTCCGCGGCCTGAGCGCGAAGTTTGTCGCGACGGGAATGCAACAGGAATTGCCGACCCGCAGCTAGCCGACCACTGCCGATGGCCAGGAGGCCGACCACGTTGCGACTGATCCCCCGACATCTGCTGCATCGCCAAGCTTGCACCGACCGCGTGCGGGCGAGCGCAGCCGCGCCACGCTCACAGTTGGAATGCCTGCGAAATCCCATTTCCGTTCGAGGATCCCAATGCTGAACCGTCTTTCGGTCAACGCGCTGCTGAAGTCCGTCATCGTCATCTTCAGCGTTGCCGTCGTCACGTTGCTCTCCTGGGCGGCGTGGAGCTCGTGGACGCGACTCACCGCGATCGATCGCATTTCCACGGTCGCCAACGTGTCGAGCGAGTTATTCACCGGCTTGCATAATCTGCGCGTCGATCGAGCTTCGACGACTCGCGATCTGATGGCCGACAAGGTCTTCGCCGACCTGAACGTACCGTTGAAGAAATCCCGCGCCGAAGAAATGCCGGCTCTGCATACGGCTCTGCAGGTGCTGACGAGCACGGGTGCCGCCCCGCAGGCGGATATGAAAAGCTTCGCCGATCTACTCAAGAAGATCGAAGCGCTGCAGACGGAGTCCGCGGCAGCGCTGTTGCAGCCGAAGGCGCAGCGCCGGGCGACCCTTGCGAAAGAATTTGAAGACACCGCGAGCGCGCTGATCGACGCGATCGACCATCTGTCGTCGCATCTCACGCAGTCGGTAAAGCTCGAGGATGCCTATATCGACCAGCTCCTCGAGATCAAGGACATCGCCTGGATCGTGCGCAATTCCGGCGGTGACGCGTCGGTACTCGTCTCCAACGCTCTCGGCGGGCGTGCGTTGCCGCCGGAGCCGATGCTCGTCTATCAGACCAATATCGGCAAACTGGAATCGGCATGGCACGCGCTCAAGGGCATCGCTTCTGGTTTGCCTTTGCCCGCGAGCTTCATGACGGCTGTCGAAAAGGCCGAGCAGCATTTCTACACGGGAGAATATCCGCAACTGCGCCTGAAGACGCTCAAGGCGCTGATTGCGCACGAGCCCGTCAGCATGAACGTCGACCAGTGGTCGACGATGTCGATTGCTAATCTCGCCACCTTGCAAGGTGTTGCCGAAGCCGCGCTCGAGGTCGCCCGCGGCCACGCGGCGGCACAGCGTTCGACGGCCACCCGCGATCTCGCGGTTCAGCTGGGATTGCTGCTTGCTGCCGTGGCGCTCGCCATCGGCACGATGCTGGCGGTGACGTTCCGGGTCAGCGGCCCGTTGGTTGGCATCCGCGACGCCATGCTCAAGCTCGCCGACGGCGACTTTGAGGTCGTGCTCCCCGGCCTCGGGCGCAAGGACGAGATCGGCGACGTGGCTTCCGCGGTCGAGCGTTTCAAAGTGCTCGCGGTGGAAAAGGCCAAGCGTGAGGCCGACGAAGTGGTGCAGCGCCAGCAGGCCGAAGCCGATCTGCGCGCCAAGACCGCCGAGGAGCAGGCCAAGGCGGCGGACGAGCAGTCGCGCGTCATGCGTACGCTTGCCGAGGGCCTCGGCAAGCTCGCTGAAGGAGACCTCGACCATCGCCTGAAGGATCTGCCCGCCGCCTACAGTCAGGTCGAGCAGGATTTCAACGCCGCGATTGGCCGCCTGCACGAGACCATCGGCACGCTCGCGTCGGCAACGAAGGAAGTCGCTAGCACCGCCGCGGAGATCGCCACCTCGACGACCGACCTCTCGCAACGGACCGAGGAGCAGGCCGCGAGCCTGGAGCAGACCTCGGCGTCCATGGAGCAGATGGCGGCGACGGTGAAGCGCAATGCCGAGAACGCGCAGCAGGCAAACCAATTCACCGCTGGCACCCGCGAAGTCGCCGACAAGGGCGGCGCCGTGGTGGCGCAGGCAGTCGATGCGATGGCGCGCATCGAAGAATCTTCGCGCAAGATCTCCGACATCATCAGCGTCATCGACGAGATTGCGCGGCAGACCAACCTCCTCGCGCTCAACGCCGCCGTCGAAGCGGCGCGCGCCGGCGAAGCCGGCCGTGGCTTCGCGGTCGTCGCCTCGGAGGTGCGCACGCTGGCGCAGCGCTCCTCGCAAGCCGCCAAGGACATCAAGGACCTGATCACCAACTCGACCGGCCAGGTGTCCGAGGGTGTCGAGCTCGTCAACAAGGCCGGCGCCTCGCTCACCGAGATCGTCGAGTCCATCAAGAAGGTCGCCGACATCGTCTCCGAGATCGCCAATGCCTCGGCCGAGCAGGCGACCGGGATCGACCAGGTCAACACCGCGCTCAATCAGATGGACGAGGTGACACAGCAGAACTCGGCGCTGGTCGAGGAGAACGCGGCCGCCGCCAAGGCGCTGCAGCAGCAGTCGATCGGCATGGAAGAGCAGATGAGCTTCTTCCGCATCGGGCAGGCGGCGCAGGCGCCCGCCCGTGCCGGCGCGCGATCGGGCGCTGTGCCCGCCGCGACGAAGACGAATGGTGCAAAGCCGCCCGCCAAGACTAACGGCGCCGCTAAGCCCGCTCCGGCGAAACGCGGTGTCGTCGGGCGTATGCAGGCCGCGGTCGCCGCTGCCTTCAAACCCTCCGAGCAGGAGTGGGAAGAGTTCTAGTCGGCAAGCCGCGTCAGCGGACGAGAGCATGATGAAGAAGATGCAACACAGGCCGTCAACGTTATGCGCCGCCGGCAGCGGCCGCGGCGCATCGTGTGTGGCCGCGTGTCGTGCACGCCGGGAGTCATGGCGATGACAGTGTTTGAGAAATTCCGCAGCCCTTCGATTAAGGCCCTGCTGTTCGCGGCGATCGGTTGTCTCAGCGTGCTCAGCGTCGCACCGCTCGGTTGGATGGCGCTTGCCGCCTGGCAGGGATACCGCGAAGCGATCACGCAAAAGGAGTTAGACGCGGGCGGCAATCGGCTGATCACCGGGCTTTATGAGATGTTCCTGGAGCGTGTCGATACCAACAACGCACTACGTGCTGCTGCGCCGGCCTCCGATCAGGTGAAGCAAAAACTAGCCGCTCACCGCAAGATTGTGAAGGACAATATCGGGCCCGGTCTTGCTGCGATTGAGCCGTTGGACTTTCCCGACAAACAGAAGCTGACGTCGAGCCTCATTCTCGCGAACAAGACCGCCGATGACTATCGTGCAAAGGCCGACGCGGCGATCGCTCTGCCCCTCGATCAGCGCGATAAGGCCGTCGTGCAGACGTTCTACGCGTCGCTGACGGAAACGATTAACGTCTCCCTCGAGGTTTGGTTCTCGGCGCTGTTCAGCACAGCCAAGCACAGCGCGCAGCTCGAGCGGCTCGCCTCCATCAAGGAAATCGGCTGGCGCATGCGTGACTATGCCGGGCAACAGCGCGCCAGCGTGGCGGCGGTGATCACCACCAAGACGGCGATGCCGGCTACCCGGATCAACGCAAATGCCGCGCTGGGCGCCCGGATCCACGTGCTCTGGTCGGCGCTGGAGAATCTCACCAAGGACCCAGACACCGACCCGCGCATTCTTGCGGCCATGAAGGGCGCGCAAGAGCACTACTTCAAGGAGTTCCTCTCGCTCGCCGACGAGATGGTCAAAACCGGGGAGGCGAGCAACGGCACCTATCCGATCTCTGCCTCGGACTGGGTGCAAAAGACGACACCGCTCATCGGGTCGTTGCTGCAAGTTCTTTATGCCGCCTGCGAGGCCAGCCAATCGATCGTGGACGTGGAAGCGCAAACCGAGCTGCGCAAGCTGGCCCTTATTTCAGGCCTGATCGCCGTGATTCTCGGGCTGGTCGGCTGCTGCATTTGGGTCGTGCGCTCGCGCATTTCGCGGCCGCTGATGGCAATGACCTCGGCGATGCGGGATCTCGGCAACGGCAACTTCAACGTCGTGCTGCCAGGTCTCGGCCGCAAGGATGAGATCGGCGAGATCGCCGGCGCGGTCGAAACCTTCAAGATCAAGAGCGCCGAGAAGGCGCAGGCCGAAGCCGACGAGGTGCTGCGGCGCCAGAAGCTCGAAGCGGAAGCGGCCGCGAAGGCAGCCGAGGAGCGCGCCAAAGCCGCCGAAGAGCAGGCGCAGGTGGTTCGCTCGCTGGCGGATGGTCTCGGCCGGCTCGCCGCGGGCGATCTCAGCACACGTCTCGATGAGGCGGACTTCACTGCGGCCTATGCGCAGGTCAAGGACGATTTCAACGCCACCGCCACCCGCCTGCAGGACACCATTGGTGCGCTGGCGGTGGCGATCAAAGAGGTCGCCGACACCGCCATCGAGATTTCCACCAGCACCACCGATCTGTCGCAACGCACCGAGGAGCAGGCCGCAAGCCTGGAGCAAACCTCGGCGGCGATGGAAGAGATCGCCGAGACGGTGAAGCGCAATGCGGAGAACGCGCAGCAGGCCAACCGGTTCACCGCCGGGACCCGCGAAGTTGCCGACCGCGGCGGTGCCGTCGTCGCCCAGGCGGTCGATGCTATGGCGCGGATCGAGCAGTCGTCGCGCCGCGTCGCCGACATCATCAGCGTCATCGACGAGATTGCGCGGCAGACCAATCTGCTGGCCCTCAACGCGGCCGTGGAAGCCGCTCGCGCCGGCGAAGCCGGTCGCGGCTTCGCGGTCGTTGCGTCGGAGGTACGGTCGCTAGCGCAGCGATCCTCACAGGCGGCGAAAGACATCAAGGATCTGATCACGTCATCGACGGGTCAGGTCTCAGAGGGTGTCGATCTCGTCAACAAAGCTGGTGCGTCGCTCAACGAGATCGTCGAGTCCATCAAGAAGGTCGCCGAGATCGTCTCCGAGATCGCCAACGCCTCCGCCGAGCAGGCCACCGGCGTCGACGAGGTCAACACGGCGCTCACGCAGATGGACGAGGTGACCCAGCAGAACTCGGCTCTGGTGGAAGAGAACGCCGCCGCGGCCAAGGCGCTGCAACACCAGGCCGAGAACATGGATTCGCAAGTGAGTTTCTTCCGCATCGAGCAAGCGACGCCGGGTAATCCGGCGCAGACAAACCAGACGCGGCGTGCCGTCGCATAGGACAGATGGGAAGGACGATCATGTTCGGCCTCGACAAGATCAGCAATCTTCGCATCGGCTGGAAGCTCGGGCTCACCTCCGGGCTCGGCGTGCTGCTCGTTGTCGCCATGCTTGGCACCGAACTCTTCGGCAACAGCGAAGTGCGGACGGGCATGGCCAGCGTCTCGCGCAGCGAGCAAACAGCGACGCTGTCGGTCAATGCCAAAGCTTCCATGCGCGGCATGCAGATTTCGATGCGCGACGTCCGCCTGGCGACCTCGCCGGCGGATCTCAAGAAAGCGTTCGATCTGGTCAACGAGCGCTACGGCATGGCTCGCAAATTCGTCGACACTCTGCTGGCGACGGTGGCGATGCCCGACACGCGCGAGCGCGTGGAAAAATTGAGCGGGCTGATCGAAAAGTTCTACGCCGCCGGCAAGGACATGTACACGCTCAAGGGCGACGCGCTTAATTTCGAGGCCAAGGGTGCGGGAGACGCCGCGGCGGTCAAGCGCGCGGCAGAGCTGAACGCGCAATACGACGAAGTTCTTTTTAAGCGCGCCCTGCCGACCACCCTCGAGCTCGAGGCAATCGCGCAGAAGCTCGAAGACGTCGCCAAGGAGCGGGCTGCGGAAAAAACGAAGACAATGATGAGCGAGCTTGCCACTCGCGAGCGCGTCGGCCTCGCTCTCGGGATCTTCGTCGCGCTGGTGCTGATGGGATCAGTGATCTTCAGCACCATGACCATCGCGCGCCCGGTCCGTGCGCTGACCGGCGGCATGCTGCAGCTCGCCGACGGCAATTTCGACGTGGTATTGCCCGGTCTCGGACGCAAGGATGAGATCGGCGACATCGCAGCTGCTGTCGAAACCTTCAAGGTCAAGGCGGCGGAGAAAGCCAAGCTCGAAGCCGACGAGGTGCTGCGGCGGCAGAAGATCGAGGCGGAAGCCGCGGCCAAGGCGGCGGAAGAGCGCGCGAAAGCCGCCGATGAGCAAGCAGCGGTGATGGGCGCTCTCGCCGACGGCCTCGGCAAGATGGCCGGCGGCGATCTTACGCATCGTATCAACGGCGTGCCGGTGGCTTATGAGCAGGTCGAGCGCGATTTCAACGGGGCGATCGGCCGCCTGCAGGAGACGATCGCGGCGCTGGCTACAGCTACCAAGGAGGTGGCCAGCACGGCCAACGAGATCGCCGGCAGCACCACCGATCTCTCGCAGCGCACCGAGGAGCAGGCCGCGAGCCTGGAGGAGACCTCGGCGTCGATGGAGCAGATCTCCGCGACGGTGAAGAAGAATGCGGAGAACGCGCAACAGGCCAACACGTTCGCCTCGGGAACCCGCGAAGTCGCCGACCGCGGCGGCGCCGTGGTGGCGAAGGCGGTCGGCGCCATGTCGCGCATCGAGGAGTCCTCGCGCAAGATCTCCGACATCATCAGCGTCATCGACGAGATCGCGCGGCAGACGAACCTCTTGGCGCTCAACGCCGCGGTGGAAGCCGCACGTGCTGGCGAGGCCGGCCGCGGTTTCGCGGTGGTCGCCTCGGAGGTGCGTACGCTCGCTCAACGCTCCTCGCAGGCGGCGAAGGACATCAAGGATCTGATCACCTCGTCGACCGGCCAGGTCGCGGAAGGCGTGGACCTCGTCAACAAGGCCGGCGCCTCGCTCACGGAGATCGTGGAGTCCATCAAAAAAGTCGCCGACATCGTCTCCGACATCGCCAATGCATCGCGCGAGCAGGCGACCGGAATCGATCAGGTGAACGTTGCGCTCAACCAGATGGATCAGGTGACGCAGCAGAATTCGGCGCTGGTCGAAGAAAATGCCGCTGCGGCCAAGGCGCTGCAGGAGCAGTCGGCCGGCATGGAAGAGCAGGTGAGTTTCTTTCGTGTCGGGACGAGCGCTGCACGTGAGCCCACGCAGTCGGCCAAGGTCGCGCCTGCGTCGACGCCAAAGGTGGTGACGCCGAAGACAAATGGCGCGGCCAAGCCGGCGCCGGCCAAGCGCGGCATCGTCGGCCGCATGCAAGCCGCCGTCGCCACTGCCTTCAAATCCGAGCAAGAGTGGGAAGAGTTCTAACGCATGGCCGTGAACTCTGCCGCTCTTGCTGCGCCGCCGGGCCTGTTGCTGCCCACGCCGACGCGCGAGTTCGAGTTCGCGGAAGCGGACTTCCGTAACCTCGCGAAGCTCGCGCGTGAGCAGACCGGCATCGTGCTGGCGGAGACGAAGAGTAACCTCGTCTATAGCCGTCTGGCACGACGTCTGCGCGCGCTCGGCCTGACGTCGTTCGGCCAGTATTGGGATTACCTGCAAGGTGAAAAGGGCACGGGCGAGATCGAGAACTTCATCAACTCGATCTCGACCAACCACACCAAGTTCTTCCGCGAAGAGCATCATCTCGAACATCTGCACAGCCATGTGGCGGCACCATTCGCCAAATCCGTCAAGGGCCGTGGCCGTCTGCGTATCTGGTCCGCGGGCTGCTCGACCGGCGAGGAGCCATATTCGATCGCGCTGGTGCTGCAGACCACCGTTCCGGATATCGAAAAACACGATGTCCGTATCCTGGCGACCGACATCGATACCGACGTCTTGGCGAAGGCGTCTGCCGCCGAGTATCCCGCCAGCGGTCTCGGCGATATCCCGGCGAAATATCACGGTGACGTCGAGACCGACGACAGCGTGATGGTCATGAGCGATCGCGTCCGCTCGCTGATCGCTTATCGGCAGCTCAACCTGCTGACACCCTGGCCATTCAAGGGACCGTTCGACGCGATCTTCTGCCGCAACGTGATGATCTATTTCGACAACGATACCAAGACGGCGCTGGTCGAACGCTTCGCGCAGATGCTCAAGCCGGGCGGCTGGCTGTATATCGGGCACTCTGAGACATTGTTGACCGTGCATGCAAATCTGCAGCTCGTCGGCCGCACGACCTACCGGAGGAAGGCATGAGCCTTGCCGGTGCGCCGACTCAGCTGGTGGCTCCGGCCACGGCGAATGAAGGGATCGGCGGCAGCCGCCGGATCTTCGATGCCGAGTCCAGCTCGTGGGTCGTGCGCATTCCGCCCGGCGAATATTACGTCACGGGAAAGAAGGACGAGGTCATCGCCACGATCCTCGGCTCCTGCGTGGCAGCTTGCGTGCGCGATCCCGACAGGGGCATCGGCGGCATGAACCATTTCATGCTCCCCGAGGGTAACGGCAACGGGAGCTGGGGCGGCGATAACGGACAATCCACGCGATACGGCAATTTCGCGATGGAGAAGCTGCTCAACGAGCTGATCAAGGCCGGCTGCCGGCGCGAGCGGCTGGAAATCAAGGTATTCGGCGGCGGCAATGTCACCAACGCACGCACGCAGATCGGCACGCAGAACGCCCAGTTCGTTCTCGATTATCTCAAAAGCGAAGGTCTTCCCTGCATCGCACAAGATCTCGGCGGAAGCCTCCCGCGACGCATTCACTACAACCCGCAAAATGGACGCGTTGTCCGCCGTCTCATGAAGACGATGGAATCCGACATGCTCATCAAAGAGGAGTCGGATTACGCGAAGAGCATCTCCTCGAAAAAGATCGCCGGAGACATTGAGCTCTTCGGCGTGAATGGGTGACCCGCATGACCAAAGTTCGCGCTCTCGTCGTCGACGACTCGGCTCTGATCCGACAGCTGATCACGTCCGTGCTGTCCGATGATCCGGAGATCGAGGTCGTCGGCGCGGCGCCGGATCCCTACGCGGCGCGTGACATGATCAAAGAGCTCAATCCCGACGTCATCACGCTGGACGTCGAGATGCCGCACATGGACGGCTTGACGTTTCTCAAGAACATCATGCGGCTGCGGCCGATGCCGGTGGTGATGATCTCGACGCTCACGCAAGCCGGTGCCGAGGTGACGCTGGAGGCGCTGGAAACCGGCGCCGTCGATTTCATCGCCAAACCGACGACCAACATCGCCAACGGCCTCGCCGAGCTCGCGAGCGAGCTCATCGCCAAGGTCAAGAACGCCGCGCGCACGAAGGTCCGCCAGACCCGCGCCGTGCCCGCCACGCCGCGCCGCTCACCGCTCGCGCGCGCGACGGGAAAGTTCATCATCATTGGGTCATCAACCGGCGGCGTCGAGGCATTGAAAGTGGTGCTGATGGGCATGCCGGCAGACGCTCCGCCGATCCTGATCACGCAGCATATGCCGCCGCGCTTCACCGCCAGCTTCGCACAGCGGCTCGACCGCGAATGCGCGATGAGCATCTGCGAGGCGACGCATAATCAGCCCATCGAGAATGGCCACGTCTATATCGCGCCGGGCTCGCATCATCTCGAGCTCATGCGCGACGGCACCGGCCTGGTCTGCTCGCTCAACGACAGCGCGCCGGTCTCCGGCCACCGGCCTTCGGTCGATGTGCTGTTCCGCTCCGCGGCGCGCACCGTTGGAACTCGCGCGGTCGGCGCGATCCTCACCGGCATGGGCAAGGACGGCGCCGAAGGTATGCTGGAGATGCGCAAAGCCGGAGCGATCACCATCGGCCAGGATGAGGCGTCGTCGCTGGTCTATGGCATGCCGCGGGTTGCCTTCGAGCGCGGTGCGGTGATGCGCCAGTGCGCGCTCGACCATATGGCCGAAGCCATTCTCGAAGCCTGCTTGTCCGATGCCAAGGCATCGGCCGGCAAGGCCTACGCATAAGTCTCGAGTTCTGGGGGGATTTCGAATGAGTGCCACGAACGCGATGAAGTTGCCGCCTTCGCTCGATGGCGCCGGCGCCGGCGAGGTTGCCGCCAGCTTGCGAGCTGCGATGCAGGCGGGCAAACGCCTGACCGTCGATGCGTCCGGCGTCGAGCAGGTCACGCTCGCCGGACTGCAGGTCATGGTGGCGGCGGCAAAAAATCCCGAGCTCTTCGCCATCGAAAACCCGTCCGAGCTGTTTGTCGGCGCATTTCGCGAATGCGGTCTCGACTGGAACGTCATCTACGTGGCCGCCCCGCCGCTGGCGCCGGCGGAGCCCGCAACCATGGCAGAGCAACCCGCGGAAGAACCCGCATCGGACCAGGCACAGAACGGAGCCGCCACTATGGCCAAGCGTATCATGACCATCGACGACTCGAAGACGATGCGTGACATGCTGATGCTCACGCTGGCCAATGCCGGCTTCGAGGTATTCCAGGCCGTCGACGGGCAGGACGGCGTCGATGCGCTGCGGCAGCAGGCGGTCGACCTCATCATCACCGACATCAACATGCCGAAGATGGATGGCTATCAGGTCATCAAAGAGCTGCGCAGCCGCCCGGAACATAAGACGACGCCGATCCTGGTGCTCACCACAGAAAGTGAAGGCGCCAAGCGTACTGCCGCGCGCGACCTCGGTGCCACCGGATGGCTGGTCAAGCCGTTCGATCCCGAGCGACTGATCGAGACTGTGAACAAGGTTTGCCCGTAAGTCGAAGGATTTGACTCATGGCTAGTTTGGACGACTTGCGACGTACATTCTTCGACGAATGCAGTGAATTGCTGCAGGACGTCGAAGCGTCGTTGACGCAGATCGACGAGGGCACCGGCTCCGAGGACACAATCCACGCATTGTTCCGGGCGGTGCATTCGATCAAGGGCGGTGCCGGCATTTTCGGCTTCGACGTGCTCGTCAGCTACGCGCATGTGTTCGAGACCGTGCTCGATGCCATGCGTCACGGCACGCTGACCGTCGGCCCCGATGTCACGGGCGTGCTGTTCACCGCCGGCGACACGCTGTCGGACCTCGTCACCATGGCGAAAGCCGGCGATGCGGTTCCGGACGGCTATGGCGCGGAATCGCGCTCGGCCCTGCAACAGCTGCTCGGTCAGGACGGCGACGCCGCGGCTGGCAACGCCGGGCCGGCCGAGGATTTCGACATCGCATTCGTGCCGGTGCGTATCGACGATTTCGATGGGCCGCCGGCCGAGCCGCGCTCGTTCAGCATCGGCTTCAGGCCTAAAGACGGGATGCTCGAAAACGGCCACGATCCGCTGGCGCTGATCCAGAGCCTGCGCGGCCTCGGCGAGCTCGAGCTCGTTGCCGATGCCACGGCGGTCCCCGCCATCGCCGAGCTCGATCCGGCGAAGGCCTATATCCACTGGACCGGAACGCTGCGCAGCGGCTCGGCGCAATCCGCCGTCGAGGAGCTGTTCCAACCGGTGCAGGATCACTGCGAAGTCGAGATCAACGACGTCTCGGCCCCGGCGCTCGTCCCCGATATGCCGCAACCGATCGGCTTCCCCGGCGAGGCGCCGGCGGCTAGCGATCTGGCTCCCACCAACGATCCACCGCCCGCACCCATCGTCGCTGAGGCCGCGCCGGCACCGGCAGCCGCTCCTGCCAGGCCCGCCGCCGCGCCGGCGAGCGCTGCCGGCGGCGCCAAAGCCACGCCGATGACCACGCGCGTCGAACTCGAGAAGATCGACCGCGTTGTCAACATGGTCGGCGAGCTGGTGATCGCGCAGGCGATGCTCGGGCAGGCGATCAACGGTTTGCACGAGAACGTCAGCGGTCAGTTCGCGCAAGTGCTCGAAGCGGTGATCCACCACACGCGTGAGCTCAAGGACAGCGTGATGTCCATGCGCGCGCAGCCGGTGAGCGCCGTGTTCCAGCGCATGCCGCGGCTGATCCGCGAGCTCTCATCCAAGACCGGCAAGAAAGTGCGGCTGGAAATGGCCGGCGAGAACACCGAGGTCGATCGCACCATCATCGAAGGCCTCAGCGATCCGCTGACCCACATCATCCGCAACTCCGTGGACCACGGCATCGAGACGCCCGATGTGCGCAAGGACATGGGCAAGGACGAGGAAGGCACGATCCGGCTTGCCGCCGAACATCGCGGCGGACGCATCGTCATCGAGATCAAGGATGACGGTCAGGGCCTCGACCACGATCGGGTGCTGAAGAAGGCGCGCGAACGCGGCCTCGTCGATCCGGAAGCGCAGCTCACGCCTGACGAGATCAACAACCTGATCTTCCTGCCCGGCTTCTCGACGGCGGAGCAGATTTCCGACATCTCCGGCCGCGGCGTCGGCATGGATGTGGTCCGCCGCAACATTCAGAAGCTCGGCGGCCGCATCCTCATCCAGTCGGATCGCGGCCGCGGCATGACCATCCAGTTCGCGCTGCCGCTCACGCTGGCGGTGCTCGACGGCATGGTCATCAAGGCGGCGCAGGAAACCTACGTGATGCCGATGGCATCCATCGTCGAGTGCCTGCGTCCTTCGAGCGCCGATCTGCACCGCTTGCACGGCACGGCCGGCGTGCTGCAGCTGCGCGGCGAGCTGCTGCCGCTGGTGCAGCTCTCGACGCTGCTCGATCTCGAAAATGCCTCGGCGAAGTCGGAAGAGGCGGTGGTCATGATCACCGATGCCGGCGACGGCCAGCGTTTCGGTCTCCTGGTGGACGAGCTCTGCGGCCATCAGCAAGTGGTCATCAAGAGCATCGAGGAAAGCTACACCGCGGTGCCCGGCATCGCCGGCGCGACCATTCTCGGCAATGGGCGTGTCGCATTCATTCTGGACGCCGAGCGGCTCTCGGAGCTCGCGGCGGAGCGGCAGTCGGCCGCTTCGCGCAGCGCCAGAGTCGAAGCTGCATAAGTAAGAGCAAAGGAGAGCACCATGCCATTGGCAGCAGCATTCAAGGTCATGATCGTCGATGACCAATTCAGCGTGCGCCAAATCACCCGCAATACGCTCGAACAGCTCGGGATTCGTCACATCTTCGAAGCCGAGCAGGGGAAGGAAGCGCTTGAGAAGGTCACCCTGCAGCCCGTCGATCTCATCATCTCGGACTACAACATGCCGGAGATGGACGGCATGGCACTGCTGCTGGCGGTGCGCGGCAATCCGGCCGTGCGCAAGATCCCATTCATCCTGCTCACCGGACGCGGCGATCGCGAGCTGGTCGTGAAGGCGGCGCAGGCCGGCGTCAACAACTACCTGGTCAAGCCGTTCACCACGGAAATCATGCGGCAGAAGATCGAGCAGGTCGTAGGGAAGCTTTCATGACCGAAAAGGCAATGGCGGCGTCGGAAGTTCCGAACGAACAAGCAGAAACGGGAAAGACGCCCGGCGACCATATCGGCACAATCCTGATGGCGCTTGCCGACGCGTTGCACGAGACTGTGGCGCGCTTCGAGGAGACCGCCGGCGGGGTGACGCATCTTGTTGCCAAGCCGGTGAGCGGACCGAACAAGGATCTCGTGGTCACGCTGCAGAATTTCGACCGCTTGCAGCAGGAATTCGCTGCGCTCGCCGGCGTGCTCAAGCGTTATGGCGGCTTGGCCACCGGCCTGACCTCGGGCGAGAATTGTCCCGTGGCAGCGGCGCGCGAGCTCATCGAAGGCATCACCGTTGCGGAGTTCAGAGACCGGCTGCTCAATCGCATGCCGACCATGGTGCCGGTTGCGAGTGCCGAGCCGCCCGCCGATGAGGACGAAGAAAAAATCTTCTAGGCGCTATTTGGCGATCGGCGGCGACGCGATCATCTTCCCCATCTCAACAAGCCCGGCGCTGAGCTCGGGCACCTGGTCGGGCTTCATATTCCGATAGCGCTCCTGCCGCGACAGCAGCAGCGCCTCCAGGTGACAATCGACCAGGTTCTGTCGATATTCCGCACCGGCCTCGACGGCCTCGAGGATCTCGCACAGCTTGTCGGCGACGAAGGTGAGCAGCTCGTAGCCCATGGTCGTGCCGACGTCGCGCACGCGGCGGGCGTGGACCGCAACGGCCTCGACCAGCACTTTCAAATCCGGCGACTTCGGATCGATGCAGCGCACCGCTGCGATCAGCTGCTCCAGCTCGCGGTCCGCCCAATTGCCGAAATCCGGCGCGATCTCCTCGACCGCGGTCTGCGCCGCCTGTAGGGCTTCTTCCCGGCGCAACCCGCCGGGCCGCCGAGCTAGGGTCTCGAAACGCGTGGTGACGGTAAAGGTGTTGGCATCGTCTGCGGTGTTCTTAGCCATTATTCCTGCCCTGTACGTGCATTGCTGAACAGGCTGTCGATATCACCTTGCGACAGCGCCGGTCCTTCGGCGTCGCCGATTTCGACGGCCGCCTTGTCACCCTTGCGGCGGCCGACGCCGCCCGGATAGCCCTCGATCTTGAAGCGGCGATCGGGGCCGAAATAGGTCTCGGTGTCGACGAACTTTCGCGGATTGAACGCGATCCATGCGAGCCGGTCATAGAGGCTCGCAGGCGAGGTCGGCTTCGTCAGCACCATGTTGGCGCCGACGTCGCGCGCCGTCTTCACGGTGCTCGAGCGCGTGTCGCTGGTCAGCACCAGGATCGGGACGGTGCGGTTCTCGTTGTTGCGGTTGTTGCGGATCGCGTGCGCGAGCTTCAGCCCCCCGTAGGGAGGCAGCCGCGCATCGCAGAGCACCACGTCGACTTTCTGATTGTTGAGGATCTGCAGGACGCCGAGGCCGTCGCGGATTTCGATCACCTTGTTGGCGCCGAAGCTGCGCAACATCCCGTGGATGACCATGCAGAAATAAGAATTCGGGTCGGCGACCACGATCACCAAGTCGCGAAAATTGATGGTCGGGTTGGCCATCCGGAGTTCGCCGTGTTCCTGTTGCCGTTGCACTCGAGAGCGTGCGCATGATGGGCGGCACCGCCGTCATGTGCGCGATGGCGTGCATCAGGACGGTCCCGCAACCACCGATACACAGGGCCGCCAATCGCCATTACGCTAGAGTAAAGCGGTGATTCGCGGAAATCGCGCAATCGGCTGGAACCTGGATAAAAACAGCAAACGGCGTTGATAACCTGGACTAACGGGTGGGCGGGAAAGTCTCTTGGCGAAGCTTGAATTCGCTCGATAATTTCACGACGTGCAAAATTTTGACCTAGATCATTCTTTATTACTTTGCTTTCGCGTAAATTACAGTGGTACCGCAGAGTCGACTGTTCAGTCAGTTTGGGCACGCGCCCAAACGCATTTTTCCAGTCCGTTCAGTAGTTTCGTGAGTTGTGAGGCCGGGGGGCTTCGCATCACAGCGATGGATTCATTGCGGCGGTGGGCAACTCCGCCGGCAAAAGGGGGAATTTGAACGATGGGACAACCTGCAACGGCGCTCGACTCACCCTGCACGACGTGCTCGGTCCGGGAGCTGGGCGTTTGCAGCACTGTGCTGAGCCGACCGGTGTCGCCGGCCGCCTCGGCCGCTCCGGCACCGCGGCAGCAGCATCGCGGCGCGCGGGCCCGCCAGACTTTCTATCGCGCCAACGACGCAATGGACGGCGCCAGCCTGCTGTGCCGCGGGTGGGGATTCGCCTTCTCCATTCTCCCCGATGGGCGCCGGCAAATCCTGTCATTCCTGCTGCCCGGCGATTTCATCTCGACCGTGGGCGTGCTCAAGGAGCGCGTCGGCGTTTCGGTGCAGGCGCTGACCGATGTGCGCTACTGCGCCTATGACCGCACCGACCTGATCAACTGCATCCGCACCGACTCCAAGGTGTTCGACAAGTTCTCCGAGCTGTGCAACGCCGAGCGCGACGAGGCCAATGAGATGGTCGCCGATCTCGGGCGGCGCACCGCGGATCAGCGCGTCGCGCGGCTCATCCTCTCGCTGATGACCCGGTTGTCGGTGCGCAAGCAAGTGCGCGACAACGCGTTCGAGTTCCCGCTGCGGCAACAACACATTGCCGACGCCACCGGGGTCACGCCGGTCCACGTCAGCCGCGTGTTCACGGCGTTCCGCAATGCGGGTCTCATCGAAATCAAGGGGCGCTTCCTCAAGGTCCTCAACCTGCCGGAGCTGCGCCGCATCTCCAACGCGCGCTGATCGTTTGGCATCGCTGATCTGACCCGCGCGCCGCTGGACGGCAGCGCCCGCCGCAGGCAACATCACCGCCGAACGTGGAGTTCGGTCTGGTGTCCTGTCTTTTTCGGACGATCTTTCATGCGCTGATCGGTGCTGCGCTGATCTTCTGCGCGCCGGTTCACGCCGCCGACTATCCGACGCGGCCGATCAGCCTGGTCGTCGCCTTCACGCCCGGCGGGCCTAGCGACGTGCTGGCGCGGATTGTCGGCAAGAAGCTCGAAGCGATCCTCGGCCAACCTTTCGTCATCGAGAACCGGCCAGGAGCAGGCGGCAATATCGCGGCGGAGAGCGTCAGCCACGCCGCGCCCGACGGCTACACGCTATTGATGGGCAACAACAGCATCCTCGCGACCAATGCCAGCCTCTATAAAAAGCTGGGCTACGATCCGCAGCGGGACTTCGTGCCCATCAGCCTGATCGGCTCGCAGCCCAACATCCTCGTGGTCAACCCCTCGGTGCCGGTGCATTCGCTGGCCGACCTCATCGCCCTGGCCAAGGCCAATCCCGGCAAGCTCAACTTTGCCTCCTCCGGTTACGGGGCGGCGGCACATATGGCCGGCGAGCTGTTCAAGAGCGAGGCACATGTCGACATTGTGCATATTGCGTACAAGGGAGCGGCCCCGGCGCTGCAGGACGTGATCGGCGGACGCGCGCAAATGATGTTCGCTACGTCCGCGTCGGTCATGGGCTTCATCAAAGGCGGCGTGCTGCGGCCGCTCGCGGTGACGACGCTCAAGCGCACGCCCTTGTTGCCCGATGTGCCCACCGTCGATGAATCCGGCATCAAGGGCTTCGAGGCGACCACCTGGCATGGGCTCGTCGCCCCTGCCGGGACGCCGCCTGAGGTGATCGAGAAGCTTTATCGCGCCACCGTGACGGCGCTTGCGGACGAGAACGTGCGTCAGGCGCTGGCCAAGCTCGGTGTCGACATCGTCGGCAATTCTCCGCAGGAGTTCAGAGCTTATATCGCGGCTGAAATTCCCAAATGGAAGGCGATCGTCGCAGCCTCGGGCGCTTCGCTGGATCACTAACCAACCCAAGCGGCAATCATGACAAGCAGTACTGGCGCAGTCGCGCACAAGGTGAAACGGCTGGCGCATCTCGATCTCGCCGGTGCCGGGCAGGTGACGGTGCGCGGGCGTCATGCCTTTGTCGGGCACATTCCCAACAAGCAGAATCTCGGCACCTCGATCCTCGATATCTCCGATCCGCTCAATCCGCGCGTCGTATCCACCATCACGCTCGATGATCCGACCTCGCACAGCCACAAGGTGCGCGTTGTCGGTGATGTGATGATCGTCAATCACGAGCGCAATGCGACGCCGGTCGGCCGGCGGGCTGAGCAGTTGCCGGGGACGCGGGCGGCGCTGAGAGCGGCGCTCGGGCGCGAGCCGACGCCTGCCGAGCTGGCCGCGAAAATGAACGTGACCGAAAGCGATCTCCAGGACATCCAGGAGGCGGAGCGGCGCGGCTACCACAATGGCGGCTTCAAGATCTACGACATCGCCGACCCGGAGCGCCCGCGGCTCGTCGCATATCAGAAGACCGGTGGCATCGGCGTGCACCGTTTCTCCATGGACGAGCGCTACGCCTACATCACCACGGAGATGGACGGCTTCATCGGCGCGTTCCTCGTCATCTATGACGTCCGCGACCCTGCACACCCGGCCGAGGTCTCACGCTGGTGGCTGCCGGGACAACATCTTGCCGGCGAAGAAAAGCCGAGCTGGTCTAGCAAGCGCCATCGTCTGCACCATGTGCTGCGTTTCGGCGACGAGCTGTGGGCGAGCTGCTGGCACGCTGGCTTTCGCATCATCGATATCGCCGACATCGCCAAGCCGCGTACGATCGGCGCCTACAATTATCATCCGTTGCTGCCGGAGCCGACGCATACGGTGATGCCGCTCCCGACGCCGATTGCCGGGCGACGCATTGCCGTGAGCGTCGATGAAGAGGACCAAGCGCTCAACGCCAGCGAGGAGAACGCGCGGCGCGGCCGCTTGCATGCCGGAATCGCGACGTTCGACGCGAGCGATCCCGCTGCCATCAAACCGCTCGCGGTGTTCTGTCTCAGCGAGCTCGACTCGCCATTCGCGCGCGTTTCCGGCGCCCGCTTTGGTGCACATCAGTTCCACGAGCGGGCGGAAGGCACGCTTGTTTACGCAACTTGGTTCGGCGGCGGGTTGCGCATAATCGATCTCGCCGATCCATCGGCGCCGCGCGAGATTGGCTGTTTCATCCCCGATCCTGCCGGCGGGCGACCGGCGCCGCAGAGCAACGACGTCATCCTCGACGACCGCGGGCTGATCTACCTCGTCGATCGCCACGTCGGCTTCGACGTGCTGGAGACCTCGCTATAGCAGCGCCTGCAGTTGCCGGAGCTCGCCGTCGTTGAGGTCGGACACTGCCCAATAGGCCATGCCGCCTTTGGTCCACGACAGGATGTTGTAGCCGTTCACTGTCGCGCGGTGCGGTGCGGTGTCGCCGCCCGATTCCGGCCAGGTGAACACGCTGATCTCGTGCAGGCGCCGGCGATAGACCAGCGCCGCGACGCGGTGGCCCTCGACATAGTCGAGCCGGCCTCCGACCAGCTGGAAACCTTCCGCCGAGAGGTCCTTGACCACCGGCGTGTATTCCAGGCGTCCGGCAAACCACGGCTTCACGGTGTGCGTGTCGAGCGAGGCGACCTGCACCGCATTGTCCTGCAGCAGCGAGCGCATATGCGCGGACATCACGTCCTTCGCCAGCAGCGCCTGCGTGTCGCTCTCCTGCGTCAGCCAGAAGGTCATGCCCGCGGTGAAGATGCAGGCCACGAGCACCGCGGCGGCCTGCACGATGAGTGGCCGCAAGCGGCCACGCATATGCGCGGCCATGCGCGTCGGCAGCGTCTGCGGACGGCGCGCGACCGCAGTCCCCGGCGCCGCTTCGCTCGCCAAGGCGCCACGCACGCGATGCAGCAGCGCGCGCGGAGCTGGCTGATGCGCCTGCGCCAGATGCTGCTGCAGGCGCTTGAGCTCGTCGCGATAGCGGCGGCAGGTCACGCAGCTCTCCACATGCTCGAGCAGAGCACGGCGCTCGTCGCCGGCAAGCTCGCCGTCGATCAGCAAGCCGATCCGCTCGCTCGCCTCATCACAACGCATTCTTGTCCTCCTTCGCAATCAACGCGGTCAGCTGTTCGCGCAGCTGGTCGCGCCCGCGCGACAGGCGCGACATCACGGTGCCGACCGGAATGCCCGCAACTCTGGAAATCTCCTGATAAGAAAGCCCTTCGAGCTCGCGTAACACGATCACCTCGCGGAACGCTGGCGGCAGCTGCGCCAATGCGGCGAGCACGAGGGTTTGCTCGCCCTTGCCGATCAGCAGCGCCTCGGCCGAAGGCTCTTCCGAGGCAATCTCGAAGACCGCCACGCCGTCATCGCGTCCGCCAGTCGCGCCGTCGAGCGAGATCACATTGGCGCCGCGGCTCCGGTTCGACAGCCAGCGATAGGCGACATTGCGCACGATGGTGAGCAGCCACGGCCGCACATCCCCGCCCGTCAGCGTGCCGAAGGCGCGGAAGGCGCGCAGATAGGCGTCCTGCACCACGTCCTCGGCGTCGGCGCGGCTGCGCACCAGCCAGAGCGCGAGGTTGTAGGCCGCATCCATGTGCGGCAGCGCGACCCGTTCGAAATCTTCCAGTCCGTACATAGGGTTAGCTGACCGGCGCGACCGGCCCACCTGTTCACCTATCAGACTCCGGCAAGCCTCAGATTATTCCATTCCGAGGGCGCGGGGGCGGCCGAGGTGGCGCCATGGTCAATGCGGGAATAAGCAGCGGGCGAAGCGGATCACACCCTTGCACGTGCGGAGGAGCGTCGTGGGGCGACGATGCAGCCCTGGCAATGGTCGGTCTCGTCGCCGATCGCGTTGCCCCCGGCGCTCCTCTCTCGCCTATTCGCCGGCGCGGAGAAAGGCGGCCGCATCGTCGGTGAAGGCTTTGCGCGAGGCCGGATCGAGATAAAGCATGTGCCCGCCGCGATAGAGCTTGAGCTGCACGCGATTGGGGGCGCCGATTGTCGGCAGATGATCGAGCACGTAGCGCGTCATCCCGTAGGGCGTCACCAGGTCCGAATAGCCATGAGCGATGAGCAGACGGAATGACGGCGTGAATGAGAGCAGCACGCGGATATCGTTTTCGCTGTCGGCCCGCTGGCGGCCGCCGTGCCCCCAGTCCCAGTGACCGCCGACATCGGAGGAGAGCAGCGTGTAGGTCATCTCGGTCTTGAAGCCGAGCTCGTTGCGCGCATAGGCGGCAAAGGCGCCGCTATAAGCGCGCACCACGCCGTCGAGGATTGGATCGCCGCCGTGGCTCGAGCGCTGCTCGGGAAACGGATCGTCCACCGCAAAGGTCGCATCATAGATGCTGACCACCTTGTGGTCGGCGGCGCGGAATTCCTTGGCGTAGGCGTCGGAGATGAAGCCGCGTGCTTGCGCTACGTTGTCGGCGGAAAGGCCAGTGAGTCGTGCGACCTGCGCGTAGAACGCTCGCGCCTTATCGCCCTGCGGCGGCGGGCCGGCGAGCGTCGTCAGGTAATCGGTCATGGCAAAGTGTTCCGCCTCGGCGAGCGCCGATGGCGTGAACGTGCCGCGACGTTCGAGCTCGGCGGCGGCGAGCGAGGGGAATTGCAGCGCGGCTCCGAGCGCGTAGCGGTCGCCGCCGAAAGTCAGCGCTCCGTCGAGCAGCGGCGACAGCATGACGATCCCGGCGACGACGATGCCCTGTTCGCGCTGCAGCGCGCGGGCGACTTTTACGGCGCGAAAGCCGCCATAGCTTTCGCCGAACAAGTATTTCGGCGAGCCGGTGCGGTTGTTGTGCGCGACGTAGAGCGCGATCGCCTTGGCGATGGAATTGGCGTCCTGCTGCACATTCCAGAAGCCTTTGGCGTCGTCGGGCTTGGCAGTGCGGCTCCACCCGGTACCGATCGGGTCGATCAGCACCAGGTCGGTGAAAGCGAGCCAAGTGTCGGGATTGTCACGCAGCTGCGCGGTCGCAGCATCGCGCGCGCCCGGCCCGAAATCGAGAATCTTCGGGCCGACCAGGCCGAGATGCAGGAAGGCGGATGCCGCGCCGGGCCCGCCATTGAACACGAAGGTCAATGGGCGATTGGCGCCCGCGTCCTTGGCCACATAGGCCGTGTAGAACACCGAGGCGCTCTGCTCGCCAGATTGATCGTAAAGCGCCAGCGTGCCGGCGGTGGCGGTGTAGGTGATTTTGCCGCGCGCCGTCGTCAACGAATGCTCGGTGACAGAATCGGCGGGCAGGAGATGCAGCAGGCCGCCATGCGCGGCCTTCGGCGGCTCGCGGCGGTCCGGTCGATCCTGTGCGGCCGCGGTGACGGCCGCACAGGCGATGATCAGTGTGACAATGCACCGACGAATGAACGCCATCGGCACTCCAACACGTGGCTGAATAATCAGCGGCGGCGGAAGTTCTGCTGCCCGCGCCGTGGTGGTGCGCCGGCTGCCGGCGCGTCACCTTTGTGACGGAAGCTGATGCGCCCACGGCCGAGGTCATAGGGCGACATTTCCACAACGACACGGTCGCCGACGCCGGTGCGGATGCGGAATTTCCGCATCTTTCCGGCGGTGTAGGCCAGCACTTCGTGCTCGTTGTCGAGCTTCACGCGGAAATTTCCGTCGGGAAGCACCTCGGTGACCGTCCCATCGAATTCGAGCAGTTCTTCTTTCGCCATCTATCGAGCTCCGTTCCCGTTCGGCGATCAGCGCGGCAGACGATGCTCGGCGTTCCTGCGCGGCCCCGGCTTTCGCTGCAGGAATGTAACATGTCCGAGTTCGCCTTGCGCGTCCTTCGATGGCTGCGTTTGCGAATGGCTCTGATGCCCGTTGGGGCCACGCCGCTCGCCCCGATGCTTGTTCCCGGCATGCTTGCCGTGGTCGCGCTGGCTCCGGCCGTGCTCGCCGTGGCCCCGACCGTGATCGCGCTGACCTCGGTGCGGACGTTGCCCACGATGTTCATGGCTGCGGTGCTCGTGACCACCTGCGCCCTTGGTCGCGGAATGATGGGCCCCGCTGCGCCGGTCGGTCTTCGGGATCGACGTGCGGATCAGCCGTTCGATGTCGCGCAGATAGGCGGCTTCCTCATGGTCGCAGAACGAAATGGCGATGCCGTCGGCGCCGGCACGCGCGGTGCGGCCGATGCGGTGCACATAGCTCTCCGGGACGTTCGGCAGGTCGTAATTGACCACATGGCTGACGCCGTCGACGTCGATGCCGCGGGCGGCAATGTCGGTCGCCACCAGCGTGCGGATACTGCCGTTGCGGAACGCCGAGAGCGCGCGCTCGCGCTGATTCTGCGACTTGTTCCCGTGGATCGCTTCGGCCGGGAAGCCGGCCTTCACCAGGCCACGCACAACCTTGTCGGCGCCGTGCTTGGTGCGGGTGAAGACGAGCACGCGGTCGATGGTCTCGGTCTTCAGCACCTCGGCAAGGAGCGCGCCCTTGGCGGCGCGTTCGGTGAGGATGACGCGCTGCGACACGCGTTCCGCGGTGGTTGCCTGCGGCGTCACCGACACCTTGGCCGGATCGCGCAGCATCTGGTTCGCCAGCGCCGTGATCTCCTGCGGCATGGTGGCCGAGAAGAACAGCGTCTGCCGCTCTTTCGGCAGCATGGCGACGATCTTCCGGATGTCATGGATGAAGCCCATGTCGAGCATGCGGTCGGCTTCATCGAGCACCAGGATCTCGATCTGATCGAGCCGCACGGCGCGTTGCGCCACGAGGTCGATAAGCCGGCCCGGGGTTGCGACCAGCACCTCGGCGCCATGTGCCATGGAGCGGACCTGCCGGTTGATCGGGACGCCGCCGATGGCGAGCTGCACCGAGAGCGGCCGGATGTGGCGGCCATAGGCGCGGAAGCTGTCGCTGATCTGTCCGGATAGTTCGCGGGTCGGGGAGAGCACCAGCACGCGGCAAGCTTTACGCTCGGGCCGGCGACGATTGCTGACCAGGTGATGCAGGATCGGAAGCGCGAAGGCCGCCGTCTTGCCGGTCCCGGTCTGCGCAATGCCGATCACGTCGCGACGCGCGAGCACCAGCGGGATGGTTTGTGCCTGAATGGGAGTGGGGGTGACGTATTTCTCTTCGGTGAGTGCGCGAAGGATCGGCTCTACGAGGCCGAATTCGTTGAATGAGTTCAAGTCAGTCTTTCTTATATGGCGAAGCGCCCGGGCGCGCTGTGCGGCCGGTGCGTATCGCGGGGTTTCGACATCCCGCGTGGCCAGGGTTGTCAGTTTCGGAGAATTCGGATGTGCGGGGCGAAATCCGGTTCGGTTTCGTGCACGCGCCCGCGTAACGCCTGAAGAATCAGGTCATCCGCAACGCTGATATGACAGCGCCCTGTGTTCATTTCAAGGCCGGTCCGCCGTAAAAGTGCAAGATGATGAATACTTTGGCCGCTAACCCCCGTCCCGCCCGGTAGACAAGCCGCACCGGATTGGGGATTGTCTTTTGCCCAATTCAGGCTGGAAAACCACAAATCGCTTCGCGGAGACGTCCGAAATGCCGTTCCCTCGGGCCTCGGAGGCCCTGACCCGCTATACCGTCCTCGACCTGACCCGCGTGCGTTCCGGCCCGACCTGTGTGCGCCAACTCGCCGATTGGGGCGCCAATGTCATCAAGATCGAGACCCCACCGCACCTGGAAAAGGGCGAGGGACCGGGCGGCCCGCGCGAAGGCTCCGACTTCCAGAACCTGCATCGCAACAAGCGCAGCATCACTCTGGATTTAAAATCGCCGCAAGGGCTCGCCGCCTTCCAGCGCATGGTGGCGAAGGCCGACGTCGTCGTCGAGAATTTCCGTCCCGACGTGAAGGATCGTCTCGGCATCGACTATCAATCGCTGCGCAAGATCAACAAAGGCATCATCCTCGGCAGCATCTCCGGCTTCGGCCAGGACGGTCCCTATCGCGATCGTCCGGGCTTCGATCAGATCGCGCAGGGCATGGGCGGACTGATGTCGATCACCGGCCTGCCCGGGCAAGGCCCGGTGCGCGTCGGCATTCCGGTCGCCGATCTCACCGCCGGTTTGTTCTGCGCCATGGGCATCCTGCTGGCGCTGCTCGAGCGCGAGAAATCGGGCGAGGGGCAATGGGTCTCGACCTCGCTGCTGCAGGCGCAGATCTTCATGCTCGACTTCCAGGCGTCGCGCTGGCTCAACGACCATCACGTTCCGAAACAGGCCGGCAACAATCACCCGACCAGCATTCCGACCGGCGTATTCAAGACCGCCGACGGCCACATCAACATCGCCGCGACCGGGCAGGTGATCTGGGAGCGCACCTGTCGCGCGCTGGAAGCGCCGGAGCTCATCGACCATCCCGATTATAAGAACGGCGCGCTGCGCTCGAAAAATCGCGACGCGCTCAACGAGATCATCAATCAGCTCACGGCGAAGAAGACCAGCGTGCAGTGGATCGACATCTTCAACGAGGTCGGGGTGCCGTGCGGGCCGATCTATTCCATCGATCAGATGTTCGCCGACCCGCAGGTCACGCATCTCGACATGGACAAGACGGTGCAGAAGCGCGATGGCTCGACCCTGCACCTCGTCGGCCAACCGGTGAGCCTGTCGCGCACGCCCTTCTCGGTCGTGGCGCCACCGCCCGGCCAGGGCCAGCACACTGACGAAGTGCTCAAAGAATTCGGCTTTGCCGCCGACGAAATTGCCGCGCTGCATGCCGCCAAGGCGGTCTGACGCAACGCCGAACGAACGAGAGGGCGAGAGGAATGAGTCAAACGGACAAGATGCTGTCGCGCAAGGAAGGCGGCGTCGGCTACGTGGTCTTCAACAATCCGGAACGGCACAACGCTGTCTCGCTCGACATGTGGGAAGCGGCGGCCACGATTCTCGACGATTTCGTGCATGACCCGAAGATCCGCGTCGTCGTCTTCACCGGCGCCGGCGGCAAGGCCTTCGTGTCCGGCGCCGACATCTCCAAATTCGAGAAGGAGCGTTCGAGCAAGGAAGCGATCGACCGCTACAATGTGATCGTCGACAGAGCCTACGGCTCGATCGCCGACTTTCCCAAGCCGACCATCGCCATGATCCGCGGCTATTGCATCGGCGGCGGGTTGGGGCTGGCCGTGTGCTGCGACATCCGTATCTGCACCGAGAATTCCCGTTTCGGTGTGCCGGCGGCGAAGCTCGGGCTCGGCTATGGCTTCAACGGCATCAAACGGCTCGCCGACATCGTCGGCCCGAGCTTCACCAAGGAAATCTTCTTCACGGCGCGGCAGTTCAGCGCCGCCGAGGTGGCTGGCATGGGCCTGGTCAACCGCGTCGTTCCTGATGCGGAGCTGGAGACATACGTGAAGGGCTATGCCGACACGATCAGCGGCAACGCGCCGCTCACCGTGAACTCGGTAAAGTTCATCACCGGCGAGGTGTTCAAGGACGAGAGCAAGCGCGATCTGAAGAAATGCGCGGATCTCGTCTCCGGCTGCTTCGCCAGCAAGGACTATACTGAAGGCCGCACCGCCTTCATGGAGAAGCGCAAGCCGGTCTTCACCGGCACCTGAGAGTTGGTGCTGCGCCGAGGGAAAACGCCCGGCGCGGTGTTGATACGCGAGAAGGCCGCGGCAAGCGGCCCGGGCGGAGCGGAGGGAGGACGCGCGTGGCGGCGGTCGAGCTGCAAAATCTCACCAAGCGTTACGGCGCACAGGCCGTGGTCGACGACGTGTCGCTGCGCATCGCGCATGGCGCGCTGGTCTGCCTGCTCGGCCCGTCGGGCTGCGGCAAGACCACGACGCTGCGGCTGCTGGCCGGCCTGGAGTCGCCGGACAGCGGCTCCATCTTCATCACCGGGCGCGACGTGACGAAGCTGCCCGCACCCGAGCGCGACGTGGCGATGGTGTTTCAGTCGTACGCGCTGTTCCCGCACCTCAGCGTCCTCGACAACGTCGCCTACGGGCTTCGCGTGCGCGGGGCGCGCGAGGCGCTCGACAAGGCCCGTGCCGCGCTCCAGGGCGTGGGCCTCGAGGGCCTCGGCTCGCGCTGGCCGCACGAGCTCAGCGGAGGCCAGCAGCAGCGCGTGGCGCTCGCCCGCGCGCTGGTGCTCGAGCCGCAGGTGCTGCTGTTCGACGAGCCCTTGTCGAACCTCGACGCGCGGCTGCGCCGGCGCATGCGCGAGGACAT
>DASRGN010000006.1:0-35478 GCA_035651015.1 Pseudolabrys sp.
GAGGTGATGGCCCATGCCGGCTGGGATTCGCTGGTCGTCGATATGCAGCACGGCATGATCGACTACCAGACGATGGTGACGATGCTGCAGGGCATCTCCACCACCGACACGGTGCCGCTGGTGCGGGTGCCGTGGAACGACCCGGCGCATATCCAGAAGGCGCTCGACGCCGGCGCCTACGGCATCGTCTGCCCGATGATCAACAACCGCGCCGAGGCCGAGAAATTCGTCGGCTCGATGCGCTACGCCCCGCTCGGCTACCGCAGCTCCGGGCCGATCCGCGCCGCGCTCTACGGCGGCGCCGACTACCATGCCAAGGCCAACGACATCGTCGTCGCCTTCGGCATGATCGAGACCCAGGAGGCGCTCGACAATCTCGACGACATCCTGTCGGTCAAGGGGCTCGATGCGATCTATGTCGGGCCCAGCGACCTGTCGATCTCGCTCGGCTACAATCCCGGCGGCGACAAGCCGGACGAATGGATGATGGCGGCGCTGAAGAAGATCCTCGACGCCTGCAAGCGCCACAAGGTGCAGCCCGGCATTCATTGCGGCGCGCCGGCCTACGCCAAGAAGATGATCGGCATGGGCTTCACCTTCGTCACCGTCGGCGGCGATACCCGCTTTATCACGATGGGTGCCGCCCAGGCGGTCGCCGAGATGAAGGACGCGCCGAAGCCGGGCGACAGTTCCAGCCCGTATTGAGCCGGCCGGCGATCTATATCGACGCCGATGCCTGCCCGGTGCGCGAGGAGGCGTACCGGGTGGCGCGGCGGCTCGATCTGGCGGTGTTCGTCGTGTCGAACGGGTCGCGGCCGATCCGCCCGCCCGGCCTGCCGAAGATCGAGACGGTCGTGGTCGGCGCGGCGATGGACGCGGCCGACGACTGGATCGCCGCGCATATCGGCGCCGGCGATATCTGCGTGACGGCCGATATCCCGCTCGCCGCGCGCTGCCTCGCCAAGGGCGCGCGCGTCGTGCCGCCGCACGGGCGGCCGCTCACCGAAGCCAATATCGGCAACGCGCTCGCCGGGCGCGCGCTGTCGCGTCACCTGCGCGAACTGGGGATCGCCGGCAAGGGGCCGGCGCCGTTCGCCGGATCCGACCGCTCGCGCTTTCTTTCCGCCCTCGACGCCGCCGCCCGCGCGGCGCTCAGGGCCTACCCGCCGATCGCCCCCTGCGCCTCGACGTAGAGCGAATAGACGGACTGGCTCGCCGCCATGAACAGGCGGTTGCGCTTCTGCCCTCCGAAACAGAGATTGGCGCAGCGCTCGGGCAGCAGGATGCGGCCGATCAGGGTGCCGTCGGGCGCGAACACCGCCACCCCGTCATGGCCTTCGCCGCCGGAGAACCCGCACCAGACATTGCCCTGGGTGTCGCAGCGTATGCCGTCGGCATAGCCCGGCATGGCGTTGAAGAAGACGCGGCCGTTGACCGCGCGGCGGCCGTCGACGATGTCGTAGACATGCACGGTCTTGTCGCCGGCGGGGGTATCGACGACGTAGAGCTTCGATTCGTCGGGCGAGAAGGCGAGCCCGTTCGGCCGCCGCATGTCGCCGACGGCGACGGTCAATTCGCCGGTCGCGGGGTCGAGCCGGTAGACCCGGAACGGGAGGTTCTGCGGCATCGTGTGGCCGAGATAGTTGCCGCGCGTCCCGGCGCCGTTGTCGCTGAACCAGATCGTGTTGTCGGATTTGACGACGACGTCGTTGGGGCCGGTGAGCCTCACCCCCTCGAAGCTGTCGGCCAGCACCGTGATCGAGCCGTCGTACTCGGTGCGGGTCAGGTGCTGGGTGTCGTGCTCGCAGGTGACCAGCCGGCCCTGGCGGTCGCGGGTATTGCCGTTGGCGTAGTGCGACGGCTTGCGGAAGATGCTGACCGCGCCGGTCTCTTCCTCCCAGCGCATGATCCGGTCGTTGGGGATGTCGCTCCACAGCAGGAAGCGCCCGTCGCCGAACCACACCGGCCCCTCGGTAAAGCGGCAGCCGCCGGCGATCCGCTCGACCGCGGCGTTGCCGAGCACCAGAGGGGCAAAGCGCGGGTCGAGGATCTGGATCGCCGGGTCGGGATAGCGGACCGGATCGCCGTTCATGAGTTCGGCCCGCGCTCCATCGACACCGGCTGCCACCGCCGCAGCCCGCTCGTCGCCAGCACCGACGGGTTGACGCACGACATCGGCCAGCGCCCGGTCAAAGCCAGCGACAGTTCGAGGCCGACGCGCCGCCGCCGCGCCGGATCGAAGCGCGAGGTCGCCGAGGCGACATGCGCGGTCAGGATCACCTTGTCTTCCATCTTCAGCAGCGGGTTGTTGCCGCCCGGCGGCTCCTGCTCGAGCACGTCGAGCCCGGCGCCGGCGATCCAGCCCTCGTCGAGCGCCTTGATCAGCGCCGCCTCGTCGGTGGTCGGCCCGCGCCCGGTCGAGACGTAGATCGCGCTCTTCTTCATCTGGCGGAAATGCTCTTCGCGGATCAGCTTGTGGGCGCTTTCGGTCGCCGGCGTGTGCATCGAGATGATGTCGGCGCGGGCCAGCAGTTCGGGAAGGCTGACCGGCTCGACCCCGCGCTCGATCATCGCCATCTCCTCGATATACGGGTCGTAGGCGATGACGTGCAGGCCGAACGGCTTGGCCCGCTCGGCCACCGCGCGGGCGACGTGGCCGAATGCGATCAGGCCCAGGGTCATGCCGCGCAGCCGCGGGTATTGCAGCAGCATCGGCCGCCCTTCCGCCCACCTGCCCTCGCGCACCAGGCGGTCCTGGACGAGCAGCCGGCGATGCGTCGCCAGGATCAGCGTCATCGCATGGTCGGCCACTTCCTCGATGAAAGTATCCGGGCAATTGGTCACCGGGATGCCCTTGGCGGTGGCGGCGGCGACGTCGACGCTGTCGACCCCGACGCTGCCGAGGGCGATGATCTTGCAGCGCTGCAGCCCGTCGATCATCTTTTTGGTGATCGGCCGGCCCTTGGCGTAAAGCGCGTCGGCATCCTTGGCGGCGGCGACGAACTCGTCCTCCGAGCCGGGCGGGATCTCGTAGATCTCGGCGTCGATCGGGGCGAGCGCCTCCATCTCGTAGCCATAGCCGCCGCCGGCGACGGTAAAGCTGGCGCCGGCCGGCGTCGCAATCCTGAATCTGGCCAATTCCTCCTCCCGCAGCGCGATATCGCTCGCCGGATCAGAGCCGGGGCGGGGAGGGGTTGTCAATCGCCGGGGATGCGAGTGAAACCGCAGGCGGCGGAACCGCGGGGCGCGCCGCCGCGCCCGGTCCGCCCCCGGGGGCAAATCCGCCGATTCGCCCGCTTTGCGGCATCGTCGGCCGGGCCGCGGCGGAAGGGGGAGCCGGCGCGCCGGCCGATGCGGCGGCTGCATGATGCCGTTCCGGAATTGCACGAACGGCATTAAAAAAACGGAGTTTTCTTTCGTCGGGCAACCGGCGCGGCGCGGTGCGCCGAGGCGCGCAACCCGCACGCGCGCGGGCCCGGTTCGCCGCATGCTCGTATTTTTGGTATGATTAAAAAACCGGCAGTGGGGGTTGCCGGTCTCGAGGAGGGGAAAGCGATGGACGTCATTGGTAGCCTCAAGGGGTGGATCGCCGGTCTGACCGAGATCGGCCTGATGCTCCTCGCGCTCGCAATCGTCGCGGCGTTGCTCGTCGGCGGGTCGCTGCCGTTTTTCGGCGGCGTGGTCGCCAACATCATCGCCCTGGTCTCGCAACTCGGCAGCAACGGCCTCGTCGGGCTGATCACCCTCGGGGTCATCCTGTGGCTGTTCTCGAAGCGCTCGATCGCCTGACTCCGGAGCTGCGGGGTGGGGCGTAAGGCTCCACCCCCACCGGCCATGAACGACGTCTTCCTCCGCCTGAAAAGGCTCGGCTGGGCCGCGGTCGAAGCCGGGTTCCTCCTCATCGTGCTGTGCATCGTGCTCGACATCATCCTCGGCGAGCGCGGCGGGCCGTTCATTTCCGGCGTGGCGAGGAACGCGACGCAGTTCCTGCAAGCCCAGCCGCCCGGCGTGCTGGTCGGGACGGTGCTGCTGGTGCTGGTCTATCTGCTGGTCAAGGCGCGGCTGCGCGACTGAGCGCGATTCGCCGTCGCCGGCCTGCGCGGTCGGCGCGCCCGGATCGGGGGCCGAGCGCAAAATCGCATAAATAGAGTAGCTTAACAGAGGGAGCCCACAATACGTTGAGCGGGGCGCCCCAAATGCGCAAAGGTTAGGGGCCGTCGACCCGGCAGCGAGGCGCGGAGGCGATGGCGGCTTTGGGGGAAGCCGCCATGCGTGTTGCGGCCCTCGGGGGAAGGCCCATCAACTCCCGCCTCGCGCTCGGCGGCGTCCGGCCAAGCGGCGTCATCGCGGCCGGCCTAGCGGCCCGCCCGCAAGGCGTCGGTGTCGCGATAGATCTGCAGCCGGGTGACGCGCAGCCCCGGCACCCCGTAAGCGTCGATCGCGCGCTGCCAGGCGAGGAATTCCTCGACCGACAGATGATAGCGGCGGCAGGCCTCCTGCAGGCTCAGCGTGCCGTTGCGGACCGCGGCGACGACCGTCGCCTTGCGCCTTACCACCCACCGCTTGGTGTCGGGTGGGGGTAGCTCTTCCTGAGGTTCGGCGAGCAAGGGGTCCGGATGAATCAGCGGATTGATCGTATCCATTTTTGACAACGGCAGTTGGTGTTGCTGGACGCGACGATAGACCCCAGCGCTTAAAGAACTCCTAAGTGCCTGTTTTCGTTTATTTAGAGAAACACATGTAAATCTCCGGATAAATTTTAGGAAAAATTTTAGCGAACCCGGAGTCCCTGGGGTCGATTGTCGTGCGAATCCTGTCCGGTGCCGGCCGCGTCGAGGCGGCGCCGGCACGGTCCGCGAGGGCGGCGGGAAAGCTCTGCCGATTCAACAAGGTGGCATGAAAATCTGGGAGTTGATGAGGATGAGCGCGATTCATATACTCCGCGGCCGTCTGTCACGGGGTATCGGGGCACCTAATGCGTCCGTCATTGCCGCCAGGCTATCGGCCTTCCGACGACGAAGAGTTCATGAACCCGCTCCAGGTCGAGTATTTCCGTCAGAAGCTGTTGAACTGGCGGGCGGAGCTACTCGCCGACTCCTCCGACACGCTGCGCCACCTCAAGGAGGAAAGCCTGGTCAAGCCGGATTTGACCGACCGGGCGTCGCTCGAGACGGAGCGGGCGATCGAGTTGCGCACCCGCGATCGCGAGCGCAAGCTGATCTCGAAGATCGATGCGGCGCTGAGCCGGATCGACAGCGGCACCTACGGCTATTGCGAAGAGACCGACGAGCCGATCGGCATCCGCCGGCTCGAAGCGCGGCCGATCGCGACGCTGTCGATCGAGGCGCAGGAGCGCCACGAGCGTCGCGAGCGCGTCTACCGCGACGACTGACCGTCACGGCGGCTCCGCCACTTGCTCCGTTGTATGACCGGGTTTTGCCCGGTCATATTTTTTGGCATGGCGCGTCAGCGCCAATCCGACGGGCGGATGTCGGGCACGCGCCGTCCGCGCATCCGCGTCCAGCGTGTCGTCTCGATGTGCGGCTCGCCGACGAACAGATGCGCACAGGCGGCGAACAGCGCGCCGAACAGGAAGCCGCCGATATGCGCCCACCAGGCGACGCCTGCCGCCATGGTCGGCGTCGCCAGCTCGGACGAGCCTTGCAGCACCTGCAGCACGAACCAGATGCCGGCGAACAGCACGGCCGGCACCGGAATGAACAGCGGGATGAAGACGATCGGTACGATGGTGATCACCCGCGCCGTCGGATAGGTGAGCGCGTAGGCGGCGATCACCGCCGCGATGGCGCCTGAAGCGCCGAGCGCTGGCTCTGTCGATCCCACATGCGTGGCGACGTGCACGATGCTCGCCACCATGGCACCGCAGATATAGAGGACGGTGAACCAGAAACGGCCGAACCGCGCCTCCATGGCCGGACCGAAGATCCAGAGAAACCACATATTGCTGATCACGTGCAGCCAGCCGCCATGCATGAAGGTGTTGGTGAGCAGCGGCCAATAATTGTTGGGGTCGAGCCCGACTGAGCGCGCCAGCGCAGGGTCGGTGTAGCGCGCGGGAATGAGCGCGTATTCCACCATCACGAGATTGAGCGCGCGCGTCGGCAGCGACCACATCCACAGGAACACCAGCGCATTCACCAGAATGAGCGTGAGCACCACGGCCGGGCGGGCAGCGCGCGGCGCGGTATCGGTGAACGGGAACACGGAGGCAACACTCCTGCAACGGGCACGCCGATGATAGCGGCCTGGTTCAAGAGAAATGTTGGGTTGCGGCGCACACCGCGCAAGCGGTTATCGAAGGCGCCGGCTCGTCCGTTTGCCCGCATGACAACGGCCTCGCCGCTGTTACGCTGCGGGCGTGATTCGGCGTGATCGGCCATCTGCGGCAGCGCGGTGATGCACCATCCCACGTCTCGCCCCGTCGACGACGTCTCGCAGCTGCTGCAGCGAGCGCATGCGCTGCATGGGCAGGGCGACCTGCGCAGAGCCGAGAAGCTCTACAAGGAGATACTCGCCCACGATCCCGCCAATGCCGACGTTCTGCATCTGCTCGGCTTTCTGTATCATCAGAGCGGCCGGCCGGCGCAGGCGCTGTGTTATTTGGCCGCCGGGCTCAAAAGCAATCCGCGCTCCCCGCCACTGCTGTCGAACCATGGACTCGTCCTGCATACACTCGGTCGCGGCGACGAAGCGCTGGCGAGCTATCAGGCGGCGCTGGCGATCACGCCCGACGATCCCGATCTCCTCAACAAATGCGGAGCAGTGCTCCTCGATCTTGATCGGCCGCAGGAGGCGTTCACGCAATTTAACCGCGCGCTGGCCCTTGATCCTCGGCACGCCGAGGCGCTCGGCAATCGCGGCAACGCTTTGCTCAAGCTCGAGCGGCCGGAGGAGGCGATCGAAACCTATGACGCAATGCGCGCTGTCGCCGGCGACAGTGCGCAGCTTCTCACCAATCGCGCGCATGCGCTGCGGCGTCTCGATCGGCTCGAGGCCGCGCGGGCGGATCTGGAGAAAGCCGTCACGCTCGATGCGCGCTTCGCCGAAGCGTGGTTCGAGCGCGGTCTGGTCGAGCTCACGCTAGGCAATTTCGATACCGGCTGGGCCGCCTATGAACGTCGCTGGGAGACCGCCAGGTTTGCCGCGCATCGGCGCGATTTTTCCTCGCCATTGTGGACCGGCAAGCAGTCGCTCGCCGGCCGCACCATCCTGCTGCATGCGGAGCAGGGTTTCGGCGACACCATCCAGTTCGCGCGCTATGTCGCGCTGCTGCCGCCGCTCGCAGCGACGGTCTTGCTTGAGGTGCAGCCGGAGCTGGTCTCGTTGACGCGCGCTTCGTTTCGCGAGGCCTGCGTGTTCGCACGAGGAGAAAAGCTCGCCGCCTTCGATCTGCATTGTCCGCTGATGAGCCTGCCGCTCGCCTGCAAGGACATCGCGCCGGCGATCCCTTGCGATGTTCCCTATCTCGAGGCGCCTGCGAGCGATGCCGCGCGATGGGCGGCACGGCTGTGGCCGGCTCGCTTGCGCATCGGCGTCGCCTGGGCCGGCCGCCGGTCGCACGACAATGACGCCCAGCGCTCGATGCCGCTTGAACGCTTCGCTGCGTTGTTTGCTCTCTCGGGAATTCAATTCGTGAGCTTGCAGCGCGACCTGGACGCGAGGGACAAGGTGCGCTTGCGCGAATTCGATAATGTCCTCGACGTCGGCGACAGCCTCGCTGATTTTGCCGACGCCGCGGCGCTGGTGTCGCAACTCGATGCCCTCGTCTGTGTCGACACGGCGCTCGCGCATCTCGCCGGCGCGCTGGCGAAGCCGACATCGATCCTGCTTCCCGCCGCCGCCGATTTCCGCTGGTTGCGCGGGCGCGATGACAGTCCGTGGTATCCGACGGCGCGGTTGTTCCGGCAGCCGCGGCGCGGCGATTGGGGCAGCGTGATCATGAACGTACGGGCGCATCTGGTTACGCTGTACTGTTAGGGTTTCCCAGCGGAGTGCAAAACGATGCGCGGCCTCCGGAGGGGAGCATCCGGAGGCCGCGTCGTGGCGCCGCCCGCCCGCGCGCTGCGGTGCGACGTGGGAGCTTGCTGAAACTGTGGACTAGAACGGCAGCAGCACGTCGAACACCTGCTGGCCGTAGCGCGGTTGCTGCACGTCGGTGATCTGACCGCGACCGCCATAGGCGATGCGCGCCTGCGCGATCTTGGAGGAATCGATGGTGTTGTCGCTCTGGATGTCTTCCGGGCGCACGATGCCGGCGACGATCAGCTCGCGCATCTCGAAGTTGACCCGGATCTCCTGCTTGCCTTCGACGACCAGGTTGCCGTTGGGCAACACTTGCGTGACCACGGCGGCGACGTTGGTGGTGAGCGCTTCCGAGCGGTTTACCGAGCCTTTGCCGTCGCTCGAAGAGTTGGCGTCGGCGGTCAACAACCGTGTCGGCAGATTGGAGTTCAGGATCGGCAGCTGCTGCTTACCGAGGAAGTTGGTGACGCCGGTATCTTCGGTGTTGGTCCGGCTGCGCTGCGTCTCGTTGGAGAGGTTGGCCTTGTCGGTGATGTTCACCGTCACGGTGAGAATGTCGCCGACCTGGTGCGCGCGCTGGTCCTTGAAGAACGCGCGCGAGCCGTTGCGCCACAACGAATTCGGGCTGTACGACGCGGGCTGCACTTCGGGCATCGGCATCTGCACCGGCTTGTAGCCGGGACGCGACGTCGGATTGTCGACGGCGCTGAGCTTCGGCTGCTCGCCGACATTTTTCAGCCGATCGAAGGCCGCGCAGCCGCTGAGCAGCGAGGCGGTCAATACGGCAAGTGTGATGGCGGGCAGCGGACGCAACAGCGGAGAACGATGGTGCATGTGGCTTACTCGGCGCGCTCACGCGGCGCATTGGAGGAATCAGAGGAAGGCTCGAGATTGGCGGTGAGCCGCGCCGCCTGACCGGCCACCACGACGCGGCCGGGCCCGGCGACAGTGCCTTGCACCGTGCGCTTCGATTGCGCGTTGAGCACATTGACGGTGTCGCCCTCGGCGCCGGACTCGAGCGCCTTGCCGCGCATCGTCAGCGTGATGCCGGGCACCTGGTAAACCAGCGTCACATCGGTATCGCGGGTCACCAGGTCGGGCTTGGTCAGGTCGGTCTTGGCGAGAACCTGTCCCGTCGCCAGCGAACGGCGCATGGCGAAGCCGACGGCAAGGTCAAGGCTCCTGACCACCTCCGGGCTGACTTCGGCCTTGGGCCGGCGCTGCACGACGAGGTCGGAGGCCTTGAGCAGTTCGCCACGACCGATCGGGCGCGTCAGCACCACGCTGTCCACGCCCGGCAGGGCAGTGCCAGTGAAGCGCAGCGCCTGGCCCGACGCATCGAGCAGGACGTCGAAGCGTCCGGACCGCGGGTCGTAGGCAAGCCGCGTCACGCTCGGGTCGCTCGCTGACGGGTCGACGTGGAGCGTCGTCAGCTCGCGATCGAACACGATGTAGAGCTCGGCCGCGGGGCCGACGCGATAGCGTCCGGCGAGCGCCTGAACGATGCGGGCCTGGATGTCGCTCGCGGCCACGGGGCGGCTCAGCCGCGTCACTTTGACTTCCGTGACGCCGCCGGTATCGAGCCCGATGATCGCGTGCGAGCGCACCGCCTCGGCGACACGCGCGGCGGGGACCGCGCCGGTTTCGCCCGGATCGGGCGCGCGGAAGATCGGATCGTCGGCGACGATGCCGGCATTGTCGATGAGATCGCCGATGCGCACAATGTCGCCGGTGACGAAGGCTTGGCGCTTGAGCACCGGATGCGCCGGCGTGGCGATGCTGGCGAGCGTTTGCGCGCCGGCAGGGGCGGCGAGGGCGAGGAGCACTGCGATCAGCGGAATGCGGATCATCGTCTATCCTCAGGTCTTCATTTGCGAGGTTGTCGACAGCATCTGGTCGGCGGCGGCGATGACCTTCGAGTTCATCTCGTAGGCGCGCTGCGCGGCGATGAGATCGGTCATCTCGCTGACCGCCTCGACGTTCGATTGCTCGAGATTGCCCTGTTGCAGGTCGCCCATGCCGTCGGTGGCGGCGAGGCCGTCCTGCGGCGTGCCGGAGGCCGGCGATTCCGTGAACATGTTGTCGCCGATCGAGACGAGGCCGGCCTGGTTGATGAAGCGGGTCATCGTCAGCTGCCCGAGAATGGTCGGCGTTGTCGTGCCTTGCGGCGTGACCGAGACCTGGCCCTGCGCGTTGATGGTGAGCCCGGTGGAGTTCGGCGGGATGGTGACGCCAGGCATCACCAGATTGCCCTGCACGGTGACGATGCGGCCCTGTGCGTCCATCTGGAACGAGCCGTCGCGCGTATAGGCGAACGTGCCGTCCGGCATCTGGATCTTGAAGAAGCCTTCGCCACGAATGCCGACGTCGAGCGTGCCGCCGGTCTGCGTCATTGTGCCTTGCGTCATCAGGCGCGGCGTGCCGACCGTCTTGACACCGCCGCCGAGATCGATACCCACGGGCAAGATGTTGCCCTGCGTCGAGGTCTGCGAGCCGATGCGGCTGACATGCTCGTACATCAGGTCCTGGAATTCCGCGCGCTGCCGCTTGTAGCCGGTGGTGCGCATGTTGGCGATGTTGTTGGAGATGACCTGGACATTGAGCTCCTGGGCCATCATTCCGGTCGTTGCAGTGACGAGCGCTCGCATTGGTCAATTCTCCCGATCAGGCCGCCGCCGGCATTTCAGCGAGTTTGTCGATGGCGTTCTGCCGTAGATCGCTCTGCTGCTGCAGCAGGTTGGCGACCGTTTGATAGCTGCGCGTCACTTCGATCATGCGTGTGATCTCGACGACGCCGCGGACGTTGGATTTCTCGACCGCGCCCTGGATGATGTGTGACTTCTGGTCGGCGATGGGTTGCTCGTTGTTTTTGGCGGCGAAGGTGCTACTGCCGTCCTTCTGCAGATTTGCCGCGTTCGCGAAAGTCACCAGCCGCAGCTTGCCCCGCAGCGAGCTCACCGCGCCGTTGGCGCCTTCTTTCACCGAGATCGTGCCCTCGGCGCTGATGGAGATTTTCTGATCGGTCGTCTGGAAGGTGATCGGCCCGGCGTCACCGAGCACCTGATCGCCGTCGGAGGTGACGAGCTGGCCGGTGGCGTTGATCTGCAGCGAGCCGTTGCGCGTATAGCGCTCGCCGCGCGCGGTCTGCACGACGAGAAAGCCGTTGCCTTGCACGGCGACGTCGAGCGGGTTGCCGGTCTGCTGGATCGGGCCCTGGCTGAGATCGTGCCAGGTGGCGCGATCCTGCACGAAGCTGATGCGTGCATCCTTGCCCGAGAGCGAGCCGGCGCGCGCGTCGGTCGACAGGAATTCCTCGAAAATTGCGCCGTCGCCCTTGAACCCCGTGGTGTTCAAGTTGGCGATGTTGTTGGCGATCACCGCCAATTCACGCTCCAGCGCGACTTGGCGCGATAGTCCGACGAGAGATGCGTTCTCCATCGGGTTGCTCCCCTTTGATCCGGCTCCGGCCAGCCCTCCCAGGCGGCACCGGATCCGAGCGCGTCGCGTGCTCTCCCAAGCGCGCGATCACGCAAGCGCTTTGCAGCGCCTGTGCCAAAGTGGAAAATTCAATGGGATCAATGCATTGATCGCTTCGGCTTGGCATGACTGTGGGGAAAAACCGGCCAAACATGCCGCCAACCCGGCAAAAGTTACCGAGTTCAATCATCTGTTAACCATACGCACCTAGGCTGCCGCTAAAGGGTGATGGGGGGAGCCTGAGCCTGCGGCATGTGTTGCTCGTGATCCGCCGCAAGTGGCTCGGCGTGCCTCCTTGACGGCAAAGGGAGCGGTCATGGCAGCGAAGGCGAAGGCTAAGGCAACGGAAGCCGAGGCTGATGAGGCGGAAGAGGGAGCTGCGGCAAAGCCGAAAAAGATATTCTCGCTGAAACTGATCATCATCGCAGTGGCCGGCCTCGTGGTGCTCGGCGGTGGAGGTGGCGGCGCCTTTTTCTTCTTCCGCCATCACGACGCCGACAAGCAGGCGACCCCGGTCGCCAAGCCCGCGACCTTCGTCGATATGCCCGACGTGCTGGTCAACCTCGCCAACACCGGCGACCGCACGCAATATTTGAAGATCAAAGTCGTCCTCGAGCTGCCGGACGCAGAGCTCGTGGCGCGGATCCAGCCGCTGATGCCGCGCGTCATGGACGCGTTCCAGACCTATCTGCGCGAATTGCGCCCGACCGACCTCGACGGGTCCGCCGGCCTCTATCGCCTCAAGGAAGAGCTTACCCGCCGCGTCAATGTCGCGGTGGCGCCCAATCACATCAACGCCGTCCTGTTTAAGGAAATCGTCGTCCAGTAACGACCGAACGTTTTTTCCATGGCGCAGAAAGAACAGATCGATCAGGACGCGCTGGCCGCCGAATGGGGGCTCGCGCTCGAATCGGAAGGCGGCGCCGCGGCGCCAGCCGCCGGCAGTGACGGCGCTGCGGCGCCGGTCAGCGAAGAGGCTGCGGCCGCGCAATGGGCCGCCATGGTCGATGAAGGCGCCGGCGGCAACCAGTTCTCGCAGAGCAAGGGTGGCGCCGAGCGCATCCTCAATCAGGAGGAAATCGACAGTCTGCTCGGCTTCAGCCTGGCCGACGTCCATATCAGCGACAATTCCGGCATCCGCGCGATCATCGATTCGGCGATGGTCTCCTACGAGCGTCTGCCGATGCTGGAAATCGTCTTCGACCGCCTGGTGCGGTTGCTGACGACGAGCCTGCGTAACTTCACCTCCGACAACGTCGAAGTCTCGCTCGACCGCATCACCTCGGTGCGCTTCGGCGACTATCTCAACTCCATCCCGCTGCCGGCGATCCTCGCCGTGTTCAAGGCCGAGGAGTGGGACAATTTCGGCCTGTTCACCGTCAACTCGACGCTGATCTACTCGATCATCGACGTGCTGCTCGGCGGCCGCCGCGGGCAGACTGCGATCCGCATCGAAGGCCGCCCTTACACCACGATCGAGACCAACCTGGTCAAGCGCATGATCGAGGTGGTGCTCGCCGATGCCGAGCTCGCCTTTCGTCCGCTGTCGCCGGTCAAGTTCAACATCGACCGGCTGGAGACCAATCCGCGTTTTGCCGCGATCTCACGGCCCGCCAATGCCGCGATCCTGGTGCGTCTGCGCATCGACATGGAAGATCGCGGCGGCACCATCGAGCTGCTGCTGCCCTACGCAACGATCGAGCCGATCCGCGCCACGTTGCTGCAGATGTTCATGGGCGAGAAGTTCGGCCGCGACCCGATCTGGGAAGGCCATCTCGCAACGGAGATCGGGCAGGCGCAGATCGGCGTCGACGCCGTGCTCTATGAAGCGCAGCTGCCGTTACGCAAGATGATGAACCTCAAGGTCGGCGACACGCTGACGCTGGAGATGAAGCCCGACGCGATGGTGAGCGTGCGCTGCGGCGATGTGACGCTCACCGAAGGCCGCATGGGCCGCGTCGGCGACCGCGTCGCGGTGCGCGTTGCCAAGCCATTACGGAAGCCGAAAACCACCTTCGCGATGTTCGAGAAGGCCGACGAGACCACCAACCGACTGGAGACGCAGTGATGAATTTCGGCTTTGCCATCGAAAGCATGGTCGCGGTTCTGCTGCTGCTCACGATCCTTTATTGTGTGCGCCTCAATAAGCAGCTGCAGATGCTCAAGGCCGACGAGCAGTCGCTGCGCGCCACCATCTCCGAGCTCGTCACCGCGACGGAAATCGCCGAGCGCGCCATCGGCGGGCTCAAGCAGACGGTGCGCGAATGCGACGAGACGTTGGGCGAGCGGCTGCGCAATGCCGACGGGATTTCGAGCGAGCTTGCCCGCCAGATCGAGGCCGGCGAGGACATCATGCGGCGCATGCTCGGTGTGGTGATCGCCGCGCGGCAGGGCGACAAGCCGGCGCCCGATCCGAAGGCCGTCGTGGCGGCCGCGCACACCTTCACTGAACGCGTGTTGGCGCGCGCCAGCGGGCGCGCGGCATGAAGCGTTCCGCGGGCCTCCGCAAACGTCCCTCGCGCATCCGCCTGATGCCGATCGTCCTCGTGGCGATCATCGGGCTGTTTGCGCTCAAGACGCTCGGCCTCATGATCAACGGCGGTTACACGCTCGAGGACAAGGCCGCCGACCGCAATGCCGATCGCGTCGCCAGTGCCGAGCCGGCCGACACCAGGAGCCCGGACCGGCAGCAGTCCTGGGCGCAATCGATGTTCAACTATCCGGACATCACGGGCTCGGTCGGTGAGGGCGGTGGCGGCAAGCCGGCCTCGGAGCCGATCCCGCTGAAGATCAGCGACAAGCCGCCGCCCGCCATGGCTGGCGGCGGAGCCGGAGGGGCCGGCGGCGATAAGCCGATGTCGGCCGGCGAGCGCGCCATTCTCGAGAGCCTCTCCAAGCGGCGCCAAGAGCTCGACGCGCGCGCGCGTGAGCTCGACATGCGCGAGAGCCTGCTCAAGCAGGCGGAGCAGCGGCTGCAGGCGAAAGCCGGCGAGCTCAAAGAGCAGGAAGCCAAGGCGTCCACTGCGCAGCAGAAGCGCGATGACGCGGAAAATGCCCGCTTCAAGACGCTGGTCACCATGTATGAGAACATGAAGGCCAAGGACGCGGCCCGCATCTTCGACCGGCTGGACATGAAGATCCTCATGGACGTCGCCTCGCAGATGAACCCGCGGCGGATGTCCGACGTTCTCGCGCAGATGTCACCGGATGCCGCCGAGCGGCTCACCGTCGAGCTTGCCAACCGTGCCGGGGCTTCGGGCTCCGAACTGCCCAAGATCGAGGGCAAGCCGACCGCAAACGCGAACTAGGGCGGCGCCGGGCGCGGAAACCCGGGTAGCGGCTGGCCGAAAGCGGACGGCGCGAAGCCGAAAAGCCCTGGCCTATGGCGTTTTCACGCAAGTTGAAACTCACGGTTAACGCGTCCTTAAACGCGGCTCCCTAGGCTGCCGGGAGCACGCCGGCGGTGCGTCGGCGCGAGTGGGTTCTGATGGCAGCGACATCGATCATGTGGCGGGCGATCCGTGCGTCCTGGCGCACGCGAGGATCGAGCCGCGCGCCAGCGTGGCGCGCGCTCATTCGTCTGTCCGTGCTGCTCGCCGTCCTCACCGGCGTTGGCGCCGCTTCGGCCGCCGATCCGAAGATCAAGGGCGAGGTGAAGGTCTCCACCGTCGGCGGCTATGCGCGCCTCGTCTTCCGCATGGCGGAAGAGGTCGACGCCAATGTTCGCGTCAACGGCGCGATCATGATCATCAGCTTCAAGAAGCCGGTCGACATCAGCGTCGACAAGCTCAACAGCGATGCCCCCGAATACATCAGCGCCGCCCGCCGCGATCCTGATGGCACCGCCGTGCGCGTGGCATTGGCCCAGCGGCTCACCGCGCATGCGCAGCCCGCGGCCGAGCGGCTGTTCGTCGACCTGATGCCGGAAAGCTGGAACGCCCCGCCGCCGGCATTGCCGCAGGAAGTGGTCGAGGAGCTGGCGCGCCGCGCACGCGAGGCGGAGCGCAAGCTGCGCGCCCAGCACGCGGTCGCTGCGCAACCCAAGCAGCGCATCATCCGCGTCAAGGTCGGCATCCAGCCGACCTTCACCCGCTATATTTTCACGCTGCCGGACGCGGCCTCCGTCTCCACCGATCGCAGCCGCAGCGGCGACCGGCTGACGCTGAGCTTCGACCAGCCGATCGTCTACGACCTCGCCGATGCCAAAGCGACGCTGCCGCAATCGATCGACTCGATCAATTCGGAGATCGAGCACGATTCCGTATCGGTGACCTTTGCCTTCAACGGTCAGGTCGACGTGCGCACCTTCCGCGAAGACAAGAGCATCGTCGTCGACGTCAACACCGGCGACGGCGCGGCCAAGCCGGCCGAGGAGGGGGCTCTTCCCGCAGCCGACGGCGGCAAGCTGTCCGGCCTCGCCGTGCCCGACACCGTTCCCGCCAAGGGCGCCAGCGAGCCCGCGGTGGAGAAGAAGCCGGAAAAAAAACCCGAGAAGAAATCCGAGCTGGCGCCGAAGCCCGAGGCGCCGAAGATTGAAGCGCCGAAAACTGAATCCGCGAAGGCTGAAAAGCCGAAAGCCGAGGCGCAGCCGCCTGCGCCAGCTGCGGCCGTCGCGGCCAAGCCCGCGTCCCCACCGCCGGCGCCCGTTGCCGCTGCCACGCCGGCGGCGAAGCCGGAGCCGGCAAAGGCCGAACCGCCGAAGAGCGAAACGCCGCCGCCCGCGGCGCCCGTCGTTGCCGCCGCGCCCGCAAAACCTGCACCGCCGCCCGCGCCCGCGCCGGTGCAAGCGCCGACGCAAGTTGCGCAGGCGCCGTCAGCTCCAGCGCCTGCACCCGCGCCAAGTCCACCCGCGCAAGCCGCGCCGGTCGCGCCACCGGCTGCTCCGCCGCCGGCGCCCGTTGCCGCTGCCGTTGCCGCGCCGCAGGTCGCCGCTGCTCCAACACCATCACCGGCGCCGGCCGCCGCTGAGGCCGCGCCGCCATCGGCGCCGGAGAAGCCGGCCGCCGCTGCCGCCGCCGGTCCACCGAGCTCTGACAAGCCCGTCGTCGTGCAGCTCACGCGTCAGCCCGAAACCTTGCGGCTGATCTTTCCGTTTATGGTGCCGACGCCGGTCGCCTTGTTTCGCCGCGGTGACGCGCTGTGGCTCGTCTTCGACAGCGACTCCAAGATCGACCTGAGCGCGCTCGGCGCCGAGCGTTCGATCCTGAGCGCGACGGCGCTGCATCCGAAGAGCGGCGAGACCGTCGTGCGGCTGCGTTTGGCGCGGCCGCAGCTCGCGAGCCTCGTGGCCGACGGCCCGGGTTGGGCGGTGACCATCGGCGACGCGATGACGGATTCGACGCGACCGCTCGGCATCGCGCGCAATCTGGTCGGCGCCAACCGCGCTAGCATGACAATTCCGTTCGACGATCCGCGCACCCTGCATCGCATCGTCGATCCGGATTCCGGCGACACGCTGCTCGTCGTCACCGCGCTCGGGCCGGCGCGCGGCTTTCTCAAGACCCAGGAGTTCGTCGAGCTGCGAGCGCTTGCGACGACGCACGGCGTCGCGCTGGAGCCGCTGGCCGACGATCTGCGCGTCGAGCTGTCCGCCGACAAGGTCGTCATCAATCGTCCGATGGGCCTTGCTTTGTCGCAGGCGGCGCCCGGGCGGCAGCCCGGCAACTATCGTCCGGAAGTATTCGACGCGCAGCTCTGGGGCTTCGACCGGCAGGCCGACTTCAACGCGCGGCAGTCCGAGCTCATCCGCAACGCCGCGGCGGCGCCGGAAGCCAAGCGTCGCAATGCGCGCATCGATCTGGCGCGCTTCTATCTGGCGCGCGGCCTGTTCGCCGAGGCCAAGGGCGTGCTCGACGTCGCGCTTGCCGGCGACAACGCCAGCACCGAAGACTCGACCGGCGTCGTGCTCAAGTCCGTTGTCAATCTGATGCTCGATCGCAGCGACGAGGCGCTCAAGGATCTCGCCGCGCCCTCGGTCGGCAATCAGCACGATGCGCCGGTCTGGCGCGCGCTCGCTTATGCGCGACAAGGCAAATGGGCGGAGGCGCGCGAGGGCTTCAAGGACATCGACGCCACGGTCGTCACGCTGCCGATCGAGCTCCAACGCGTCACCTTGATGGACGCGCTGCGCACCTCGATCGAGGCCAAGGACTTCAACGGCGCCGACCGGCAGGTCAACGAGCTGGAGACGCTCGGTGTGCCGCAAGAGCTCGAGCCGAAGCTCGCGGTGCTCACGGGCCGGTTGGCAGAAGGGCTCGGCCGCGTCGACGACGCGCTCACCGCCTATCGCGCCGCGGCCGATTCGCGCGATCGGCCGGCATCGGCGCAGGCGCGGTTGCGCGAGATCGAGCTGCGCTTCGGCGCCGGTGACATGAAAGCGGCCGACGTGATCAGCTCGCTGGAGATGCTGACCACGACCTGGCGCGGCGACGAGACCGAGGTCGAGGCGCTGCAGCTTCTCGCCAGGCTCTACACCGACGCCGGCCGTTATCGCGATGCCTTCCATGTCATGCGCACCGCGCTGTTGGCGCATCCGAATTCCGACATGACGCGGCGCATCTTCGACGAGGCGGCGGCGACGTTCGACAGCCTGTTCCTCGCGGGCAAGGGCGACTCCATGCCGCCGATCGAGGCGCTGGCTCTATTCTACGATTTCCGCGAGCTCACACCGATCGGCAAGCGCGGCGACGAGATGATCCGCCGGCTGGCCGACAGGCTGGTTTCCGTCGACCTGCTCGACCAGGCCGCCGAGCTGCTGCAGCATCAGGTCGATCATCGCCTGCAAGGCGCGGCGCGAGCCCAGGTCGCGACCCGTCTCGCCATCGTTTATCTGATGAACCGCAAGCCCGACCGCGCGCTCGCGACCTTGCGCGCGACACGCAGCTCCGACCTCTCTGACGAGCTGCGCAGCCAGCGCCTCCTCATCGAAGCGCGCGCCATGTCCGACACCGGCCGCCGTGATCTCGCGCTCGAGGTCATTGCCGATATCAAAGGACGCGAGGCCATCCGCTTGCGCTCCGACATTCTCTGGGCGGCGCGGCGCTATCGCGAGGCGGCCGAGCAGATCGAGCTGCTTTATGGCGAGCGCTGGAAAGATTTCGCGCCGCTCAACGAGCTGGAGCGCCCTGACATCCTGCGCGCGGCGATCGGCTACTCGCTCGGCGAGGACAAGCTCGGGCTGATGCGCTTCAAGGAAAAATACGCGGCGAAGATGGCGGAGACGCCGGACCGCCATGCCTTCGAGGTCGTCTCCGCGGAGCCCGGCACCGGGGGGCCCGAATTCCGGGACATTGCGACCGCGCTCAGCGCCGTCGACACGCTCAAGAGCTTCCTGCGCGATCTGCGGGCGCGCTATCCGGACAGCGGCGCGCTGGCGCCGGTCGCGGCGCGCCCGGAGGCGCCGCCCGCTGTCGGGGCGCCGGAGACCAAGCCCGCCGTCGAAGCGCCGGTGGTGCCGCCGAAAGCGCCGGCGCTGCGCGGCGCCGCGTTGCGCGCGCCCGACACCGACCGGATCTCCACCGGATCGATCACGCGCATGCCGCCGCGGCTGCCACGCCCGAGCGTTGGCTGGACGGCGCAGATTCCGTAACGCCAAAGGCTTCCGGCTACGTCCCGTAGCTCTGGATCAGCGATCCGGCGACCAGGCTCCAGCCGTCCACCAGCACGAAGAAGATCAGCTTGAACGGCAGCGACACCACGACCGGTGGCAGCATCATCATGCCCATCGACATCAGCACCGAGGCGACCACCAGGTCGATGATCAGGAACGGCAGAAACAGCAGGAAGCCGATCTCGAAGGCGCGCTTCAATTCCGAGATCATGAAGGCCGGCAGCAGGATGCGCAGTGAGATGTCTTCGGGCCGCGCGGGCGCTGCTTCCTTCGACATGTCGAGGAACAGCTTGAGATCCTTGTCGCGCACGTTCTTTTGCATGAAGGCGCGCAGCGGGATCGTGGAACGCTCGAAGGCCTGCTCGGCGGTGATCTCGTTGTTCACCAGCGGGCGGACGCCCTGATCGTAGGAAGCCTGCAGCGCCGGCGCCATGACGAAGCCGGTGAGGAACAAAGCGAGCGAGATGATCACCGCATTGGGCGGCGAGGTGCCGGTGCCCATGGCGGTGCGCAACAGCGACAGCACCACCACGATCCGGGTGAACGAGGTCATCATCACGAGGATCGACGGCGCCAGCGACAGCACCGTGAGCAGCGCGATGAGCTGGATGACGCGCTCGGTCAGCCCGCTGCCTTGCGCGAAATTGATGGAAACGTCCTGCGCCGCGGCCGGGGAGGCCGTCGCCAACAACCCTAGAACCACCACTGCCAACACACGGCAGTGGAGGCGATTTCGAAGGATCATGCCTTGTTTGTCGGACGGCCCAACAAGTTCGCCATTTCCGCCTCGAGGTTGTCGTAGAGGTTCTTCGACGCGGCAGGCTTACTATCGGCGGCGGGAGCGTCCGGCGCCGGCTTGGCTTCAGGCTTGGTCTCGGGTCGCGCGGGCTTCGGCGCGGCGCTCGGCGTCGCGCGGGGCTCGCTTCGCACTGGCGGCACGGCCAGCGGATCGGTTGCCGGCGGCCGCGCGGTGACATCGCTGCGCGGCGGCTCGGTGCCGCCGAGCGGGCGGCGCAACGCGGCCTCGAGCCGCTGCGCCATCTCGGCGAGATTCTGATCGGCCGCTTGCTCGGCCGGACTCGGCGCCGCGGGCTCCGGGGCGCGCGGCGGCTCAGTGGCGCGCACGCTTGGCTCCGGCACGCGGGGCGCTTCCGGCAGGCGCGGCTCGCTGATCTTCGGTTCGCTCACGCGCAGCGGCGGCCCGACCGCGCGCGCCGGTTCAGTCGCCGGCATCGGCTCCGGGATGCCCGGCTCACCGATGCGTGGTTCGCTGAAGCGCGGCTCGCTCACGCGTGGTTCCGACGGGCGTGACTCCGGCATGCGCGCTTCCGCGACACGCGGCTCGGCGATGCGCGGCTCGGCAACACGAGGTTCGGCGATCCGCGGCTCAGGAATGCGCGGCTCCGGCGTCGGACGCGCGGGCGGCGCTTTCATCTCAGGATGCGGCGAGGTCTTCGGCTCCGGCGTGAACTTGCCGGAGAGCTCGGCGGCGAGGCCGGAGAGCGTGTTGTCGGGCACCGGCCGCGGACGCGCCCCCGGCTCGGTCTGCAGCCACGGCTCGTCGGTCAGCGCGCCGCGATGTGGGCGCGTGGCCGGCGCCGGCGCAACGGGCGGCTCCGGTTGCAGTGGCCACGAGCTGCCTTCGAGCGGGCGCACCGCAGCTTCCGGTGCCCGCATCGGCGCTTCGCGCGGAATGGGCTCGCGCATCGGCGGCGGCTCGCGCAGCGCCGGTTCGCGCGCGCCGGTCGCGCGCACGATGTTCGGCTCGACCACGACGTCGGTCGGTCCGCCGATCATGATGAGGTGCTCGATATTATCGCGGCGGATCAGCACCAGCCGGCGGCGGCTGTCGACGGAGGCCGCGTCGATCACCGCGAGCCGCGGCTGACGTCCGCGCGCGGTTCCACCGCCGAGCCGGTCGGCGCCGAAACGGCGCACCAGCCAGGCGGTCGCGCCGATGAGGCCGAGCACGACGAGGAATGCGATGAAGAATTTCGCGGGAAGCGGCAGCTCGACGCCGAACAGATTGTCAAACATCAGGGCTCTCCGCATCCTTTACTCGCGCGTGTCTGAAGCGAACACGCGCATACACAACGATGATTCACTTAAGCGCCGCCGAAGGCCCGAATCGCCGCTGCGGCGAAAATGGTTAACACCCCTCGGCAGCATTTGCCGCCCTGAATACTAACAAATCCTTAAGAAATACAGCCGTTCCTCACGGCCCCCGCGGCGGGCAAACGATCGCTATGGTAAACGGCGTTTTAATGGCGTGTTCCATCGCGCCGCTTCCGTTTACCCCGCATTAACCATACGCCCGGCAAAGTCTGCCTAGCGGGGCAGTCGCTAGCGAAGGCGGGGAGCAATCATGAGCATCGGCGACATTCCGATCCTGGGCATGCTGCGCACGCGCATGGAGTGGCACCAGCAGCGGCAGAAAGTTCTCTCGGAGAACGTCGCCAATTCCGACACGCCGCAATTCAAGCCGCGCGATCTCGTGGAACCCAAATTCGACAGCACCGCCGTGGGCTCGCTGCCGCAGATCGCGTTGGCGCGCACCGAAGGTGGGCACATCGGCGCCGCGAGCTCGTCATCGCTGTTCAAGAGTACCGCCGATGGGAAATACGACGTGCGCCCGACCGGCAATGCCGTGAGCCTCGAAGACGAGATGATCAAGGTCGCCGGCAACCAGATGGACTACCAGTCGGCAACCGCGATCTACACCAAAAGCCTCGGGCTCTTGAAGATCGCGCTCGGCAAGAAATAGCAGCGACAGAACAACACCGCTAAGCCGGCGAGGGGACAGCGACGATGGACTTCATCAAGAGCATGGTGATTGCCGCTTCCGGCCTGCGTGCGCAGGCCGGGCGTATGCGCATCATCTCCGAGAACATCGCCAACGCCGATTCGACGCCGGCGACGGCGGGCGGCGATCCCTATCGGCGCAAGATCATCAGCTTCCGCGACGAGATCGATCGCGCCACCGGCGCCGATGTCGTGACGCTCGGCAAGGTCTCGACCGATCAGTCCGACTTCCGGCTGAAATATGAGCCCGGCCATCCCGCGGCCGATGCCAACGGCAACGTCAAATATCCGAACGTGAACACGCTCGTCGAAATGACCGACATGCGCGAGGCGCAGCGATCCTACGAAGCCAATGTCAACGTCATCGGCGCCACGCGCCGCATGCTCCAGCGCACCATCGACATTCTCAAAGCTTGAAGGATCCTGACCGATGGCCACTCCGCTCACCGCCGCCAATGCTTATGCCAGCCTCGCCAAGCTCGGCAGTGGAGGAGCCGGCGTCGCCAAGACCATCGGCGACAGCGCCGGCGATGGCGATCAGAGCTTCGGCAACATGCTCAAGGACGCGATCGGCAGTGTCATCGAAACCGGACGCAAGAGCGACGCGCAGAGCAAGGCAGTGGTCGCCGGCAAGGCCAACATGGTCGACGTGGTCACCGCGGTCTCGGAGACCGAGGTCGCGGTCGACGCGGTGGTCGCGGTCCGCGACCGCGTGATCCAGGCCTATGAAGACATTCTGAAGATGACGATCTAGCGCATGTCCCGGAAAAGTGGACACCGGTTTTCCGATAAGGACATGCGCAAAACGAAAACCACAGCAGGGACACGACAAGACCAACAATGACCGGACCGGAAGTACTCGATATCGCCCGCGACTCGATCTGGACGTTGATCCTGGTGGCCGGGCCGATCATGCTGGTCGGGCTTGGCGTCGGCGTCGCCATCTCGCTCGTCCAGGCGCTCACGCAGATCCAGGAAATGACGCTGGTCTTCGTCCCGAAGATCCTCGCCATCTTCGTCACCATGCTGATCGCCTTGCCGTTCATGGCGCAGGTGCTGCAGGGGCAGATGCTGCGGCTCGCGAGCCATATCGCCACGGGCCAATAACGTCGCACCGTTTCCGAGGGCGAGAGCGCGGACATGCGCGTCGACATCTCCTTTCTTCCGGTGCTGGGCGCGACCTTCATGCTCATCTTCGCGCGCGCCGGCACCATGGTGATGCTCTTGCCCGGCGTCGGCGAGCAGAACCTGCCGACGCAGATCAGGCTCGCGATCGCGCTCATTCTCACCGCCGTGCTGCTGCCGCTGCACCGCGATGCCTATGCGATCGACATGCGCTCGCTCGGACCGCTGCTGACCATGCTCGGCGAGGAGCTGCTGATCGGCGCCGTGCTCGGCATGACGGCGCGGCTCGCGATCGCGGGCCTGCAGATCGCCGGCAGCATTGTCGCGCAGCAGCTTGGGCTCGGCTTTGTCACCGCGGTCGATCCGACCCAGGGCCAGCAGGGGATGATCGTCGGCAATTTCCTGACGCTGCTTGGCGTCACGCTCATTTTTGCCACCGACCTGCATCACCTGGTGATCGCGGCAATGGATCAGAGCTACACGCTGTTCGCGCCAGGCGAGGTGCCGCTCACCGGCGACATGGCGGCGCTGATGACGCGCACGGTCGCCTCCGCCTTCCGCATCGCCGTGCAGCTCTCCGCGCCGTTTCTCGCTTTCGGACTCTTGTTCAATCTCGGTCTCGGACTGCTCTCGCGGCTGATGCCGCAGATGCAGGTGTTCTTTGTCGGCATGCCGTTGTCGATCCTGGTCGGCCTGCTGCTGCTCATGTTGGTGCTCGGCGCCATGATGGGCACCTTCACCGGCTATCTCGAAGACGTTCTCGGCCAGCTCGCGCCACATTGATCAGAGGGTGAGATGGCCGACGATCGCGATGATGCCGAGAAAACAGAAGACCCATCGCAAAAGCGGCTGGATGAAGCGATCAAGCGTGGCGACGTCGTCAAGAGCCAGGAGCTCTCGACCTGGTTCGTGATCGCCGGCGGCACGCTGATGATGACGGCGTTCTCCAGCAGTATGAGCGAGGGCCTGACCACGACCTTCCGCGGCATCCTCGCCAAGTCTTACCAGCTCCGCGTCGATGGACCGGGGCTCCTTTATCTGATGCGCCAGCTCGGCTTCGAGGTGATCGCCGCCGTCGCCATTCCGCTCCTCCTGCTGGCGCTCGCCGCGCTCGGCGGCAATCTCATCCAGCATCGCCTGGTCTGGACCGCGGAGCCGCTGAAGCCGTCGTTCAGCAAGATTTCGCCGCTCGCCGGCCTCAAGCGCATGTTCTCGGTGCAGGCGCTGCTCAACTTCGCCAAGGGACTGCTCAAGCTCGTCATCGTCGGCGCCATCCTCACCGCGCTGCTGTGGCCCGATCGCTTCCGGCTGATGGCGCTGGCGTGGACCGATCTCGGCGGATTGATGCCGCTCATTCAGTCGCTGTCGATCAAGCTGATGGGCGCGGTGGTCGCCTTGCTCGGCATCATCGCCGGCGCCGATTACTTCTTCCAGTATCGGCAATGGTACGACAAGCAGAAGATGTCGCTGCGCGACTTGAAAGAAGAGTTCCGGCAGAACGAAGGCGATCCGGCGATCAAGGGCAAGCTGCGGCAGATGCGCCAGCAGCGCGCCAGGAAGCGCGTCATCGCCAACGTGCCGAAGGCGACTGTGGTCATCACCAACCCGACCCACTTCGCCGTCGCCCTGCAATACGAGAAAGGCATGGAGGCACCGGTCTGCGTCGGCAAAGGCATGGACTCGCTGGCCCTGAAGATCCGCGAGATCGCCGGCGAGCACGACATCCCGATTGTCGAGAACCCGCCACTCGCCCGGGCGCTGCACGCCACTGTGGAGATCGACGAGGAAATCCCGCCCGAGCACTACAAGGCGGTGGCCGAGGTCATCGGCTTCGTCATGCGGCTGCGCCGCGCCGTGCCGACCAGACAATAATATTGCGATGTTCCGTCCCGACACCGGCGAAGCTCTTGCAGTGCGTGCTCCGCTTCCGAGGTTCGTCAGCGGTTGCGGCCCGTTCGTCATGAACTTCGGAAGCGAAAGAGCACGCACAGGATTTTCCTTGCTGGTGCGGCTTTTCGATTTGAAGTTCCCGAAAGAGCTGCTGTAAATGCTGCAGGAACTTCAAATCGGCCGCACCGGCGGGGTGGGTGGGGCACTCAATGAGCAGGCTGGCGCACGCAATAAATCGCGTGAAGTCTCACCGCTCCGGCAGACAAGGCTCTATCCGACGATGGCAGGCGAGGACGGCAACGAGGATCGGCAGCAGCGCGTGGCGTTCGACCGCAGCCAGAGCGCGCCGCGCTCGGGCGGCGTCGGCTTCGTCCTCCTGGTCGCGGTTCTCCTCGTCGGCGCCGCCGCCGGCCTCGTCTTTCTCGGACAGACCCGCGCCGAGCCTTACATCCTGATCCTGCTGGCGGTGCTCGCGACCGTCGGCGTGTTCTGCCTCCTCGCGCTTGCCGCGGGCATTCTGCGTTTGCCCGGCAAGGGAGCCGCGCATCCGTTGAGCAAGGCGATCGTCGACCAGACGGCCGACGGCATCGTGGTCACCGATCAGAGCGGGCGCGTGTTCTATGCCAACGCCGCCTATCTCGACCTCATCGATGCCGCCGGCCCCGACGACGTGCGCCCGATCGAGCGCGTGTTCATCGGCGACCCCGACGTCTCCGAAGCGATCTACCGGCTGCTCAAGGCCGGCCGCGAAGGCCGCCGCCTGCAGGAGGAGGTGCGCATTGGCGCCGAGAAGGGCGCCCGTGGCCGCTGGCTGCGGCTGCGCGTCGGTCCGCTCGGCGAAGGCAGGCGCGACGGCAAGATGACGGTGTGGACCGTCGCCGACGTCAGCCGCGAGCGCGAGCGCCAGGAAAACGTCTTTCAGGAGCTGCAGCACGCCATCGACTATCTCGATCACGCGCCCGCCGGCTTTTTCTCTGTCGATGCGCAGGGCTCGATCGTCTATCTCAATGCCACGCTGGCGAGCTGGCTCGATCATGACCTCGCGCAGGTCGGCTCCGGCGACCTCAAGCTCGCCGACATCGTCGCCGGCGAGGGCGCCTCGCTGCTCACCACGCTCAAGGCCGCGCCCGGCGAGGTGAAAACCGAGGTCCTCGATCTCGATCTCAAGACGCGCGCCGGCCGGCCGCTGCCAGTGCGGCTTTATCACAAGGTGGCGTTCGGCGCCGATGCGGCGCCCGGTGTCTCGCGCACGCTGGTGCTCAACCGCGCGCGCGGCGAGGGCGAGAGCGCCGATCCGCAGCGTGCCGCCGAAGTGCGCTTCATGCGCTTCTTCAACAACACGCCGATGGCGATCGCCACCGTCGACCGCCTCGGGCGGGTGGCGCGCAGCAATGCGCGTTTCGCGCGGCTGTTCGAGAAGGAGCTCGGCGAGGGCCGCTCGATCCTGTCGGTGATCAGCGAGCGCGACCGCGCCGGCCTCGAGGCGGCGATCCAGAAGGCCGCGCAAGGGCAGGGCGACATCGCGCCGGTCGAGGCGGCGCTCGCCGGCACGACCGACGGATGGGCGAGCTTCTTCGTCTCCGCGGTCGAGGAGGCGGATCGCGACGGCGAGGCGGCGATTGTCTACGCGCTGGAAACGACGACGCAGCGCACGCTGGAGAACCGCATCAACCAGCAGCAGAAGATGGAGTCCGTCGGTCAGCTCGCCGGCGGCATCGCCCACGATTTCAACAACGTGCTCTCCGCCATCATGATGGCGACGGATTTCCTGCTCAACGCGCACAAGCCGACCGATCCATCGTTCTCCGACATCATGCAGATCAAGCAGAACGCCAACCGCGCGGCGGCGCTGGTGCGCCAGCTGCTGGCGTTCTCGCGACGGCAGACGCTGCGCCCGCAGGTGCTCGATCTCGGCGAGACGCTGTCCGATCTCACCATGCTGCTGCGCCGGCTGATCGGCGAGAAGGTCACGCTCGATGTCGTGCACGGCCGCGATCTGTGGCCGGTGAAGGTCGACCTGTCGCAGTTCGAGCAGGTGATCGTGAACCTCTCGGTGAACGCGCGCGACGCCATGCCGGATGGCGGCAAGCTCACCATCCGCACCTCCAATATCCATGCCGACACGGCGAAGAAGCTCACTTACAAAGGCATGCCCGCGGCCGACTACGTGCTGGTCGAGGTCTCCGACACCGGCACCGGCATCCCGCCGGAGATCATGGACAAGATCTTCGAGCCCTTCTTCTCGACCAAGGAAGTCGGCAAGGGCACCGGGCTTGGCCTCTCCACGGTCTACGGCATCATCAAGCAGACCGGGGGCTTCGTTTACCCGGATTCGCAGGTCGGGCGCGGCACCGCATTCCACATCTTCCTGCCGCGGCATGTCCCCGGCGTCGAGGACGCGCCGAAGCCGGAGGCGCCCGCGATCACCGGCACGCTGGAGGCGGTCGATGCGCTGCGCGCGAGCGGCGTCGCCGCGCCGGCACCATCTGCTGCGACGCCGGCTGCGCCGGCCGCGGCTTCAGCGAGTACCGATCTCACCGGGCAGGGGCGCATCCTTCTCGTCGAGGACGAAGAGGGTTTGCGTGCGCTCAATGCTCGCGGGCTCTCCTCGCGCGGCTACACCGTGCTCGAGGCGGGCAACGGCGTCGAGGCTCTGGAGGTGCTGGAGCGCGAAGGGCGTGTCGATCTCGTGGTCTCCGATGTGGTCATGCCGGAGATGGATGGCCCGAGCATGCTCAAGGAGCTGCGCAAGAGCCATCCCGATATCAAGATCATCTTCGTTTCAGGCTATGCCGAAGAGGCCTTCGCCAAGAGCATGCCCGAGGGCGCGCCACCGGCCTTCCTGGCCAAGCCATTCACGCTGAAGCAGCTCGTGGCGGCGGTGAAGGAAGTGATCAGCACAAACTAGACACGGGACAGAAGTAGGCCGTGTCTCTTCTGTCGTCTGTCTTCTGATCCCTGTCAGTCGCAGACTCTCACCTTCTTGTATCCATCGCTCACCCGCTCGCGCACGATGCGGCAGGTGCCGGGCGCTGGCGCGGTGTGCTGCGTATAGATGTCGCCCGAATACACGGTCGGCGCGGGCTCCGCATAAGCCGTTGGCGGTGGGCCGGGCGGCGGATTGCTCGTCGCGGCGCCGATGCCGAGACCGACCGCGCCGGCGCCGATGATCACCGGGATGAACCAGAAGAAGGCCGCGGCCGGCTTGGCGGTGGCGATCATCGTTGCGCCCACCACGGATGTCGCGACCAGTGCGCTTGAGACTTTCCTCATGACCGACCTCCTGGCGCGGCCCTTTCGCGCGCCGCGAAAGATCAATGGGAATCGCGCAACCGCGGTTCCGGATCGCTGACGGCAATCCCGGGGCAAAGTCCCGGCAAATCCGCGGCGTCCGCGGTTTCTGCTGGTTTTGCCGTGAGATAGGGGCGCGACATCAACCCCCCTTACACGGCGGTGCCAATGCACCATATTGAAGGCGCTCCCGACATCGGGGCGAAGAGGGATCCGCCATGGGTCGTTTCCGGGTTTTCACGATTGTGCTCGCCGCGGTGGCGGCATTGGCGCTTGCCACGCAAGCCGACGCGCGTGTCGGGGGCGGCGGCAGCTTTGGCAGCCGCGGTGGGATGACCTTCTCGGCGCCGCCGACCACGCGGACCGCACCTTCTACCGCTTCGCCGATCAATCGCTCGATGACGCAGCCGTCGCGGCCGACCTTCGGTCAGCCAGGCACCGGCTTCTTCGGCCGCGGCTTGTTCGGCGGCCTGCTCGGTGGCTTCCTCGGCGCGGGACTGCTCGGCATGCTGTTCGGCTACGGTTTCTTCGGCGGCATGGCGGGTTTTGCCTCCGTGCTCGGCCTCATCCTGCAGGTCGTGCTCGTCGTCGTCGTGGCGCGGCTCGTCTTCGCCTGGTTTGCACGCCGCAACGCGCCGGCATTCGCCGGCGAAACGCCGAACGCGCGCCCGTCCTCGTTTTTCGGCGGCAGCGGCTTCGGCATGGGCGCGGCCGCCCCGAGCGTCGAGCCGATCGCGATCGGCAAGGAGGACTACGACGCCTTCGAGCGGCTGCTCGGCGAGATCCAGGGCGCCTATAGCGCGGAAGACCTCAACGCGCTGCGCTCACGGGTGACGCCGGAGATGCTCTCCTACTTCTCGGAAGACCTGGCCAAGAATTCGAGCCGCGGTGTCGTGAACCACGTGTCCGATGTGAAGCTCTTGCAGGGCGATCTCGCCGAAGCGTGGCGGGAAGGGTCGAGCGAATACGCGACCGTCGCCATGCGCTTCTCGCTCGTCGACCGCATGCTTGATCGCGCCGGCAGGCTTGTCGGCGGCAGCGATCAGCCGGAAGAGGTCACCGAGTTGTGGACCTTCATGCGCATGCATGGCGGCAGCTGGCTGCTCTCCGCTATTCAGCAGGCGTGAGCAAGCGGGCCCGGTTGCGCGGAAATGCCATATCAGCTTGCGGCGCAAATCTGGCCATGCGTTGACGTATGTCAGCGAAGGGTCTAAGTTGACATATATGGAAAAGACCCAGGTTTACCTTCCCAAGGAAGAACTTCTGGAGCTGCGCAAGGCAGCAGCGCGCTCGGGTCGCAGCGTTGCCGAATTGGTGCGGGACGCGATTCGCAAGGTTGTTCTCAAATCCCCGACCAGAGGGCCGGTTGCGATTTGGGACGGTCGACCGAAGCGGAGCTCGGTCGAGCACGACAGCGTGCACGATGACCCCTGATGCGGCAGGGCGAAGCCGTCTTTGTCGATAGTGGTGCATGGATTGCGCTGGCTTTGTCGCGCGACCCACTACACGCGCAAGCCCGCGAGCAGTGGGATTTGCTACAGGCCGCGGCCGGCAAGATTCACACATCGGTGCCAGTCGTCATCGAGACTTTCACGTTTCTCGATAGGAATGCCGATCGGCAGGTTGCGCTGAAATGGAAGGAATCCATCGACGAGCTTGGTACGGTGAACGTTCTTGTATGCGAGCGGCGCGATCTGAACCAAGCCTGGAGTTACTTTCGACGCGCCGATCTGCACAAGCTGTCTGCTGTTGATGCTACTAGTTTTGCCATTATGAAGCGCGCCCGAATTTCGCTCGCATATGCGTTCGATTATCATTTTGCGGCGGCCGGTTTCCGGCTCATTGCATAGCTCGGACGCGGCGCTTCAGGTGGGCTCGCTCTCTTTGCTGATCGTCGCCGGCGCATGCGCCGGCGGTTCTGCGTTCTGAGGCACCAGCGTCACGTGATGCGCGGCGTCCATCGCCGTCTTGAACTGACGCGACTGCCCGTCGGCGGCGTGACGCATCTCGAACTCGACGCCGATCTGTCCCGCGGTGCGCCAGACCACGCGGCAGGTGCGCCGCGCGCCGCTGCCGCGCTCCGACAGGATCAACGTGAAGACGTCGGGCACCCGTGTCGGGTCACCGACGTCGAGCCGTGCACCGCTCTCGGAAATGTCGTGTACGAAGCAGCCCTGCAGCAGCTGATCGTTCTCGCCGATCTGTGCCGCGTAATGCAGCGGCTTGCGTCGCGCCTTGCGTTTGTCTTTGGCCATCGTGTCGCCGGGCAATGGCGGGCGGGGGGACGCCGCTTACGGTTCATTAACGATGGGTCGTCACACCGCCCCATCGTGGCGGTCACTTATAGGAGTGGCGGCTTACCAATTGATAAAACGGAACGGCGCAAACGAGACGAAGTTCTGAAGTATTGACAGGCGTTTCCTCGATGTCGGCATGGCTGTTCTGTGACACCTCCATGGCATTGACCACACCAATATTTGAGCATCGCTCAACGTTGACCTTCGCGCACAAATCGGGCTTATGTCGCCCCCGCAACCTGGTTTTCGGCCTGATCTTCCTGACACGCTCCCGACTTTGGGCTGCTGATCAATGATCTCCCAAAACTCGGATGGTTGCCGTCGCTGCGATGAGCGCACGACGGTTCAACGTGAAGCGATAAGGAGGCCATGATGGCCGTTGGTACCGTGAAGTTCTTCAATACCCAGAAAGGCTATGGATTTATTCAGCCGGATGACGGCTCGAAGGATGTGTTCGTGCACATCAGCGCCGTGCAGCGCGCCGGCATCCATTCGCTGATGGAAGGCCAGAAGGTCAGCTACGAGATCGTCAACGAGCGCGGCAAGATGGCCGCGGGCAATCTCTCGCTCGCCTGATCATCTTTCTGTTCTGCTTTTGCGAAGGCCCGGTGGCAACGCCGGGCCTTTTGCTTTTCTACGGCAGCCCTATGTCGATTGCCGGCACGATGACGCGGCTGCGCGTTTCGATTACGGTTAGTGCCGACAAAACGGAGGAAACCGCTCATGGACATTCGCCAACTCGGTCCGTCACGCAAGGGTCCGGCAGCCTCGTTCACCGGCACCGTGTGGCAGGAGCCGATCATCGAGGCGCCGGATCCCGCGCGCGTTCGTGCCGGCTTCGTGCGCTTCGAGCCCGGCGCGCGGACTGCCTGGCACACGCATCCACTCGGACAGACGCTGCGCGTTCTCTCCGGCATTGGCCGCGTGCAGGCCTGGGGTGGGCCGATCCGCGAAATCCGCGCCGGCGATACCGTGTGGATTGCGCCGGGCGAGAAGCATTGGCACGGCGCCTCGCCGGATAATGCGATGGAGCACCTCGCCATGCAGGAATCGCTCAACGGCAAGCATGTCGAATGGCTCGAGCACGTAACTGACGCGCAATACGGCGGCAAATAGTTTTCATTTGTGGCCTCTCCGTCGTCATCGCCCGCGAAGGCGGGCGATCCAGTAATCACCGCACCATCGGTGTTTACTGGGTCCCCGCCTTCGCGGGGACGACGCCCAGTGAGTTGAGATTCTGAAGCCAACGGCCCTTGGATAAGTTGCCTCGAGATAAATGGAGGCGCGCATGCGCTATGAGCTCTACTACTGGCCGGAGATTCAGGGGCGCGGCGAATATGTGCGCCTCGCGCTCGAGGAGGCGGGCGCCGCCTATGTCGATGTCGCGCGCTCGCGTGGCGGCGAGAACGCGATGCAACGCTTTATGACATCTCGCGCCGCCGGGCGGAGCGAGGGTCCGGCGCGAGCACGCAAAGATGGCAGGGGCATCAACCAGCGGCCCTTCGCGCCGCCCTTCCTCAAGGCCGGGAAGCAGATCATCGGCCAGACCGCGAACATCCTGCTCTATCTCGGCGCGCGCCATGATCTTGCGCCGCGCAGCGAAGCAGGCCGGCTCTGGGTGCATCAACTGCAGCTCACCATCGCCGACTTTGTCGTCGAGATTCATGACACGCATCACCCGATCGCGTCATCGCTCTACTACGAAGACCAGAAGCCGGAAGCGAAACGCAAGAGCCGCTCGTTCCGCGACGAACGCGCGCCGAAATTCCTCGGCTATTTCGACGACGTGATCGCGCAGAGCGGCGGTCCCTATTTGACCGGCCGCAGGCTCTCCTACGCCGATCTGTCGCTGTTCCAGATCGTCGAAGGCCTGCGCTACGCCTTTCCGAAGACGATGCGCGCGCTCAAGCGCGACGTCGGGCGCGTGGTGGAACTGCGCGATCGCGTGGCCGCGCGCGAGCGCATCGCCGCCTATCTTGCGTCCGAGCGCCGCATTCCGTTCAACGAGATGGGCATCTTTCGCCGCTACGAGGAGCTGGACGCCTGAGACGGCTCATTTCTGCCGGGAACACGTGATCCAGTCCTGACGTTGAACCGGGTCACATGCGTTCCTGACGTTGAACCGCTGCTATGCGCTTCTATGCCGTGATCCTTGCCTATGCTGTGGCTATCGCCACGATCGTCGGCGCAGGCGCCGCGGCAATCGGCGATCTGCAGCAGGCGGGCGCGCGCCAGCAGCGCGAGCTCGACGCTTCGATCGACCAGATCGTGCAAGCGCACAATGAGCGCAAGGCGCTCGCCGGAAAGCCCGACGAGGCCAAGGTCGCATCGCAGACCGTTGGGGCGGCGCCGCAGGGTAGTCCCCTGACCCGGAGTGAGGCTGTCCCGCAGCCACCGCCGCGTAAATCCGAGCCGGCGGTGGAACTCAACACGCGAGAGGTCCGGGTGGCCGCCGCGAAGCCCCGGCGGCACGAGGGTCGCGTCCGCACTGCGCGCCGCCACTACGTACCTTTCAACTTCCTCTCGCTGCCGAAATTCGCCGGATTCAATTTGTTCGGCCTGAAAAATTGAACGACCTCTTGATCGGGTGGCCTCAGGCCCCACCTGCCGCGCGCGGGATGCGGTGCATCCGCGGTTCCGCAACACCAGCAGGAGCATGCGATGAAAATGTCCTCCGCCCTCGTCGAGCGAGCCTTGACGCAGTTCCCGGCGCAGCCGGTTCCCGACGACCATCCGGCCGTGGCACAGCTCAAGCAGCTGTTCGGCGATCACACGTTCTTCCTCGACCGTAATGGCCTGTCGATCGTCGAGCCGACCGATTCGGCTGACGCGCGCTCCGCGGCTGTCGTCGAGCTCGCCAGCTGGACCGATGCGACCTGCACCAGCCTGGCGCCGCACGAGCCGGAGGTGACCGATACGGTTGTCTCGCTTGATGGCGCCGCGGACGGCGAGGGCGTGCACTAAGCCCCTGCAATCGCACCGCCGCGCGCCGGCTAGCTCCGGCGCGCTGCTTTCTGCCTTTGTGCGGTGCGCGCCGTGCGTCGCTTCCCGGCTGCGCGGGCGGCGCGGCGTTTCTGCGCGGCGCGCCGCTCCCGCTGCCGTTTCGCCCGCCGGCGCAGGCAGCGCAGGCACCGACAGCGGCTCGGCGTGATCACGTTCTTGAAGTAGTCGGTGCCGTAGTCATAGACGATCTCCTCGCCCGGCTGGATGTCGCGGATCGCGCGGATGATGATCTTGCCCTTGATCGTGTCGGATTCGGCGTTCGGCCGGCATGAATGGTTGGCGTAGCGCGCGATGTTGTAGCGTGGCGTGCCGTCGACCGTGACCTTGCTGTTGATCTCGTAGAGATATTTGTTGCCGCGGTTCTCACGCCGCTGTGCCTCATCGTTGTCGATCCGCGGGCCGCGGTACTCGACGATGAAGGCGCGCTTCTTGATCAGGGCGGTGGCGAACAGGCCGAACCCGGTACGCGAGCGGCCGACGCGATACGGACGTTTCTTGGACATTTCTTGACGGGCAGGTGATTCCAACGGGCGAGGGGGAGCGGATGACAGATGAATTCCGCCTGGTCAATTGGCATTTGTCCTCAACGTGCTTCCTTGCTTGAATGCTCTTGTCGGTTGTGATCAAAATCCAGCCGACGGGGGAGACGCTTTCATGACAATACGGTGTCAGTTTCGAACGATGCTCATGGCCGTCGGCACCTTGCTGCTGCCGCTCGCTGGCGCCAGCGCGGAAACCTATTGCAGCGGCACCGTGCCGTATCTGTGCGCCGGCTGTACCGCCAACGCCACGATCAAGGTCGTTGTCGCCTCGGTGCCGCGCAAGCTTGTGGTCGGCGAGACCAACAAGGGTGTCTGGTGCGGCCAGCATTGGGGAACGATGGGCGGCCACAGCAGCTTTCGCATCGTGAAGGCGCCGCGGCTTGGTAACGTGTCGGCCCACGGCGACGCCATCTTCTACAAGGGCAACCGCGTCGGCCACGACCAGATGCAGATCGATATGAGCTGGCTCGGTCCCAGCAACCAGCCACTCAAGGGGACTTTCGTCTTCGATATCGACGTGGTGGCACAGCCGTTTTGAGAGTGACCAACGAGTAGCGAAAGTGTGAGTAGTGCTTCGGCCAGGGAGCTACTACTCACTACTCACTACTCGCTACTTGTTCCTGAGACGCCATGTCTGCTGACGAACACACCTGGCCCGAGCTGCCTTACGCCGCGTGGAAAGACACGCGCGACACGCTGCAGCTGTGGACGCAGATCGTCGGCAAGATCCGCCTCGCGCAGACGCCCTGGGTCAATCACTCCTGGCACGTGCCGCTTTATGTCAGTGCGCGCGGGCTGACCACCTCGCCGGTGCCCTGCGGCGCGCGCACCTTGGAAATCGAGTTCGACTTCATCGATCACGTGCTTTGGCTGCGCATGAGCGACGGCCATGTACGCCAGCTCATACTCAAGCCGGCGCCGGTCGCCGAGTTCTATGTGGAGATTTTCGCCGCGCTCGCCGATCTCGGGCTCGACATCCGCATCGACACAATGCCCAACGAGATCGCGGATGCCATCCCGTTTGCCAAGGATCGCGTGCATGCGTCCTATGATCGCGATTATGCCAACCGCTTCTGGCGCGTCCTGCTCGCCACCCACCATGTGCTCACGCATTTCCGCAGTGCCTTCCTCGGCAAGGTCTCCCCGGTGCATTTCTTCTGGGGCAGCTTCGATCTCGCGACGACGCGCTTTTCCGGCCGGCCGGCGCCGCTGCATCCGGGCGGCGTGCCGAATCTGCCCGACGAGGTGACGCGCGAAGCCTATTCGCATGAGGTGAGCAGCGCGGGATTCTGGCCGGGCAGCGACAGCTTTCCCGAGGCGGCCTTTTATTCCTACGCCTATCCCGAGCCGCCGGGATTTCGCGAGCGCGCGGTTTCCAGCGGCGCGCGCTTCGATGCGG
>DASRGN010000007.1:0-127114 GCA_035651015.1 Pseudolabrys sp.
TGGAGCCTACAATCAAGTGATTCGCCTGCGGCCGACAGATTACTGCGCGGTTTTTCAGTGTGCCAGCTAGCCAATTTCTTGCAACAAGATAGCCCGAAACGCGCGGCGTGGCTTGCAGATTTCCTGCACTCCAGTCTACTACCAACGTGCAGACGAGGCCCGCGAAGGGAGCCTCTTGGAATTTGAGGACGCCCGGTCGATTACCTACCGCAGCGCCGGTAATGCCCTGGTCTTCAAATCTAACTTTCTTTCCTCGCTCGTCAAAGTTGTTATAGTTACAGCTTGTCATTGCAAGTGAGTGCAGCGCGTGACCATAAATATCGCAGTACTGACCTCAGAGGCTCTGGTAAAGACCGCGGCCGGCAGCGATCGCGACGTCGAGATCATCGGGAGGGTTCGTTATGCCTTCTATCGCGGCGATCTCGGTGTAGAGAAAGTCGCGCATGAAGAAGATCCGGGATAGGCGGACGCGACTGAGGCCTCGGCGGCCCTGACCGTCATGGGCTCGCTCATCGGATCAGGGCGGTTTGCCCGCAACGACTACGCGCTCGCCGCAGCGGCAACCCGCTCGTTCGGCGGTGACCGAACGCTTCCCGATTCGGGAGGCAGCCGCTGCCCCCCGGTTGGCCGCGACTTGCGGAATAAGCCCACCACACCTTCATCGTCTTGGCTCTGCTCGGCCGTGCCAGATCGCGATCGCGCCTGCGAGCAGCACAGCGGCCGAAATCACGAGCGAGGCATGCGCGCCCGCAATGAACGCGTGGCCCTCTCCGACTAGCGAGCCGAACAGGGCAACACCAAGCACGCTGCCCGTCTGCCGCGTTGCGTTCAGCACGCCCGCGGCGATGCCGGAGCGCGACTTCTCGACACTGCCCAGCAGCGTCGAGGTCAAAGGCGGCACGACCAGGCCGAGGCCCCCGCCAAGGACGATGAGCTGCGCGCCGATAGCCCAGTAGCTCATGTCTGAGGCCATAGGCAGCAGCGCAACGCAGCCCGCGGCGGTGATCACCGAAGCCAGCGCGATGGTTTGCGGCGCGCCGAAGCGCTCGCTGACCGACGCGGCGATGAGGTTGGCGGGCAGCACCGCGCCCATCATGGGCACGAAGGCAAGGCCCGTTGCGAACGGCGACCAGCCATTGATCTTCTGGAAGTAGAGGCTCAGCACAAAGATCAGGCCGTAAAAAGCGATATTGAAGAGAAGCCCGACCAGCGCAGGCAGCGCAAACATGCGATTGCCGAACAGCGAGAGCGGCAGCATCGGCTGTGGCGCACGCCCCTCGCGCCACACAAACAGGAGCCCGACCACAGCCGCCGCTGCGAAGCCCATGAGGACGAGTGGATGGCTCCAGCCGAGCGCGCCGCCCTCGATCAGGGCGCCGGCCAGCGCGCCGAGCGCTGCGATCGCCGCGATCTGGCCCGGCAAATCGATCTCGCGCTGCGCGAGCCGCGGCGTCTCCTCCGCATAACGCCAGGCGAGCCAGAGCGCGGCGGCGCCAATCGGCAAGTTGACAAGAAAGATCGAGCGCCAGCCGACCAGCGAGATCAGCGCGCCGCCGACGAACGGCCCCGCGGTCAGTGCGACGCTCGCACCTGCAGCCCAGAAGCCGACCGCGCGGCCGCGCGCCTTCGGATCGGCATAGGCGTGATTGAGCAGCGTCAGCGAGTTCGGCACCAGGATTGCCGCTGCCAAGCCCTGCACGGAGCGCGCGGCGATCAGGAACATCGCCGACGGGGCCAATGCGCAGGCGAGCGAAGCCAACGTGAAGATTGCGAAACCCCCGATGAATATCCGTTTGGCGCCGACGCGGTCACCGAGCGCGCCGGCGGTCAAAATGAAGGCAGCGAACGTGATGGTGTAGGCGGTCACCACCCATTGCAGCTCGGCGACGCTGCCACCGAGCGAGGTGCCGATGCTGCTCAGCGCTGTATTGACGATGGTGATATCGAGCTGCACCACGCCAAGGCCCAGGCTCGTCGCTGCAAGCGCCAGCGCCTTTGCAAGAGGCGAACGGGATGACGTGTTGTCGGAGCGGACTTGTTGCGGCTGCGTTGTCTTGAGCGAAACTGTTTGCATTGATCATACTCAGTTGCCGTGAGCCTCATCGCGGCACTTCCTTCCGCGAGCGCTTTTGATGTCTAGGCAACCTATGTCGCGTGGTCGAAGCAGTCTCGCGCAACCACTACCGTCTTGGCCGAAGTGTTCGTGCTTGGTGCCGTGTCCTCGTCGGCTTAGATGAAAGACATGGTCGAGCGTAGGAGAAAGACATGGACACTGGACCAAAAATCGCCCAGGTCGCAGCACTCGTTGGCGATCCGGCCCGCGCCAACATGCTTAGCGCGCTGATGGACGGCCGAACGTTGACCGCATCGGAGCTCGCCTATGTGGCTGGCGTGGCGCCGCAGACAGCGAGTGGCCATCTTGCCAAACTCAGCGACGCCGGATTGCTCGCGCTCGAACAACAGGGCCGGCGGCGATATTTCCGCCTGGCCTCTGCGCTCGTCGCGCGCATGCTGGAAGGCCTCATGGTCGTGGCGCAGGAAGGCCCCGCACGCCACCGCAATCTTTGGCGCGGCGGCGAGACGCTCCGGCACGCGCGCACGTGCTATGACCACATGGCAGGCCGCATCGCCGTCGCGATCGCCGACCGGCTGGTGCAGCGGTCGTTTATCCTGCTCGATGAGGACGGCGGACAACTGACCGATGCCGGTCGCTCATTCTTCGATGAGCTCGGCGTCGATCTTCGCGTCGCCTCCAAACGCCGCGTGTTCTGTCGCCCCTGTCTCGACTGGAGCGAGCGCCGGCCGCATCTGGCCGGAGCGGTCGGCGCCGCCATTCTTCGTCACGCTCTCGAGCACGATTGGGTCGAGCATGTCCGGGATAGCCGCGCCCTCGTCGTAACGCCTGTTGGCGTTCGAGGACTTGCCACAACGTTCGGCATTGAAGGTGCACCCCCAGCTTGTGACCGCGAAGGGCCGGCTGTATCGCTGTCGCGAGGCCGGGTAGCGGTTATGCCGGTCGAGTCAGCGTCCGCCGCGCGGCGGTAGCCGTGCCATCAGCCGCTTCGGTGGTTCGGGAGCCTCGCTCGTGGTGCCGCGCGTTCAGCGGCGCCGCAGCGCGCCCAGCACCGTGTCCAAGATCGCGATCATGCAATCGACCTCCGGCTGCGTCACCGTGAGCGCCGGCATGAACCGCAGCGAATCCGTCCGCGGCGCGTTGATCAGAAGCCCGCGCTGCAACGCCTGCGCGACGACTTGCGGCCCGATTTCGTCGCGAAGATCGAGCGCCAGAAGCAAGCCTCGGCCGCGCACCTCGCCGCAGGCATGCTTTCGCGACAGCTGTGCGAGGCGATCGGCGAGATAAGCGCCGGTCTCGACGACGGCGGCAAGGAAGCCCGGCTTGGCGATCTCTTCCATGACCGCGCACCCGACGGCAGTGGCGAACGCATTGCCGTTGAAGGTGCCGCCTTGATCGCCGTGTGCGAAACAGCAAACATCCTCGTGCGCGACCAATGCGCCTAGTGCGATGCCGCCGCCGAGCCCTTTGGCCAGAGCCATGATGTCCGGCTGCACTCCGGCGTGCTGGAAGCCGAAGAATTTTCCGGTTCGGCCGATCCCGGTTTGAATCTCATCGAGAATGAGAAGAATACCGTGACGCTTTGTCAAAGCGCGCAGATCGCGCAGGTAAACATCCGATGCGACAAACACGCCGGCCTCGCCTTGAATCGGCTCGAGCATCACGGCGACGGTGTTTGACCCGATTGCCCGCTCGACCAGCTCGATATCGTTCAGCGCCACTTTGCGAAACCCCGGCACCTTGGGCTCGAACAGATGCTCCCATTGCGGCTTGCCGCACGCCGACATGGCGGCGAGCGTCCGGCCGTGGAAGCCGCGGTGCATGGTGACGATCTCGTAGGCGCCGCCGCGATGGATCGCTCCCCATTTGCGGGCGAGCTTGATCGCGCCCTCGACGGCTTCGGCGCCGCTGTTGGTGAAGAAGGTCCGATGCAAACCGCTGTGACGCGCGATCATCTCGGCGAGACGGATCATTGGCGCGTTGTAGTAGGCCGGACTGCAGTTCAACAGTCGGCCCGCCTGCGACTTGATCGCATCGGTGATCACCGCAGGACAATGGCCGAGACAATTGACCGCCCAGCCCTGGACGAAGTCGAGATATTTCCTGCCGTGTTGATCGATCAGCCAAGAGCCGCTGCCTTCGACGAACACGATGGGCGGACGGCTCGTGATCTCCATCAAGGTCGCGAACGCGTCCGGCGTTGCGCACCCGTGTGGTGTCGCGTGTGCTTCAAGCATGTCCTCCTCCTTTGCTGTGCCGCAAGGAACGGAGGCCTCAAAGCAAAAGCCCCCGCCGTTGCCGGCAGGGGCTTTCGTGGTTTGACCGCGGATCAGTTCAACGATGCATCCGCATAGACCACGCCCCCGCCGAAAGGCGGCGCGCGCGGATACGGCGGGCGTGGTGTGCGCTATTCATGGCGAGGCCAATGCCGCGTTTTCGACGCGGTGTCAATAGAACGATGGGACTTCTCGAAGCGAAGATACGTCTTGAAGGTCGCGCGAGCCGACTTCCGCGCCGGGGCATTTGCGTCACGCAGGTGACGTCAGCCCCGGGTCCGCTTCTCCTCATTGCGGAAGTTTGCGCGCGCACCGGCAATGCGCCGGACCGATCGCCGACATGGTCCTTCCGAGCATATGCACGTTCGTATAGTTTAGGGCGCGGCAAAATTGCCGAGGAGACGTCGCGATGAAACTTCTCCGCCGACAGTTCCTGCATCTGGCGACGGGCGCTGCCCTGCTCCCGGGCCTTTCGCAAATCGCATGGGCGCAATCCTATCCGGCGCGCCCGGCGCGCATTGTCGTCGGCTTTCCCGCGGGCACGTCATCCGACATCACCGCGCGTCTGATCGCCGACTGGCTGTCCGGGCAGCTCGGTCAGCAAGTCATCGTCGAAGACCGGCCGGGCGCCGGCACGAATATCGCCGCCGAGACGGTCGTGCAGGCGGCAGCGGACGGCTACTCGCTGCTGTGGGTGACGCAGACCAACGCCATCAATGCGACGCTTTATCAATCGCTGAAGTTCGATTTCATGCGGGATATCGAACCCGTCGCCGGCGTCATTCGCGTTCCGACCGTGATGATGGTCAATCCATCGGTGCCGGCCAAAACCGTCCCCGAATTCATCGCCTATGCCAAGGCCAATCCGGGCAAGGTCAACATGTCATCGCCTGGGATCGGCAGTGCCAATCACGTGCTCGGTGAGATGTTCGAGATGATGACGGACACCAAGCTCGTCCACATTCCCTATAAGGGCAGCCAGTTCCCCGATCTGCTCAGCGGGCAGGTACAGGTCACCTTCAATCCGCTGCCGTCGTCGCTCAATTACATCAAGACCGGGCAGTTGCGCGCGCTGGCGGTGACCAGCGCGACACGTCAGGCGGTGCTGCCGGATGTGCCGACCGTGGGCGAATTCGTGCCGGGGTATGAGGGGAACGCCTGGTTCGGGGTCGGCGCGCCGAAAAATACGCCGAAGGACATCGTCGACAAGCTCAATCGCACGATCAATGCGGGGCTCGCCGACGCGAAGCTCAAGGCCAAGTTGATCGAGCTCGGTGGCGTTCCGATGCCGGTGACGCCCGCCGAATTCGGCAAGTTCATCGCCGAGGAGACCGAGAAATGGGCAAAGGTCGTGAAGTTCGCCGGCCTCAAGGTGACGTGAACGCCCCATGAAGGTTTCCATTCTCGACGACTATTTCGACACGGTCCGAACGCTCGACAGTTTTCGCAAGCTCGACGGTTTCGATGTCAAAGTCTGGAACGACCACGTTCAGGACATCGACGTCCTCGCCGATCGGCTGAAAGATACCGACGTCCTGGTGCTGATCCGCGAGCGGACGAAGATCCGCCAGCCTTTGCTCGAGCGCTTGCCCAAGCTCAAGCTCATCAGCCAGCGCAGCGTTTATCCGCACATCGACATCGATACATGCACGAAGCGCGGCGTCGTCGTCTCGTCCAGCCAGCACGCCGGCACGCCGTGCTACGCCGCCGCGGAACTGACCTGGGGGTTGATCCTCGCCGCCGCGCGGCAAATTCCGCAGCAGATGGCCTCGCTGAAGGCGGGCCATTGGCAGCTCGGCGTCGGCTCGACTTTGCGCGGCAAGACGCTCGGCATTTTCGGTTACGGCCGGATCGGCCGCGTCGTTGCCGGCTACGGCAAGGCCTTCGGCATGCAGGTTCAATTCTTTGCGCGCGAGGCCACGATGATACAGGCGCGCGTCGAAGGCCACGCCACGGCCGCGAACAAGCAGGCGTTTTTCGAGCAATGCGACGTCATCAGCCTGCATATGCGCCTGGTCGAGGCGACCCGCGGCATCGTCACCGCCGCGGATCTCGCCAGAATGAAACCGACAGCGATGATCGTGAACACCAGCCGCGCGCCATTGATCGAACCCGGCGCACTGGTCGCGGCGCTCAAGGCGGGACGTCCGGGGATGGCGGCAGTCGATGTCTATGAGGAGGAGCCGGTGCGCGATACCGGACATCCGCTGTTGAACATGCCCAATGTCGTGTGCGTGCCGCACATCGGTTACGTGACGCGAGAGGAATACGAGCTGCAATTCACGGAAATCTTCGATCAGATCACGGCCTGGAAGAGCGGCCATCCGATCAATGTCGTCAATCCGGACGTTCTCGCCTCGTTGCACTCAGGCGCCACGCCATGAGCGTCACACACTGATGCGCGGCCAGGCACGAAGGCACTTTTCAGTCAATCCGGAAGAGATGTTGAAAAACTTGGCCGGACTGACCGGGCCCAAGAGAAATACGCCTGTCGGCTCCCTCCCCGTCATTCCGTGGGATCCCAAAGCCGAACAAGCCTTGAAGGGATTTTATGATCTGCGCGCGTTTGCCCTGCGCTTTCTCGATACCGACTTTGTCACCGCCGTCAGGCCAGTGCACACCGAGCAAGCCACCATGTTCGATGCTGGTCTCGATGCCATGGGCTATGTGGCGTTTGCCCTGAGCGAATACGCGAACTACCCCGGCACCCAAAATAACCTTCAGGCGCTGCACGGCTATCTGCTGAAGACGCCCGATCTGCAGATCATGCACTACGATCTGGCCGCCTTTCTCATCGTTCTGCGCGCCGCACGCGAAGCGGTGCCTGAGCTCGCTGCCAGAACGGTGGACCTGGAGCCTTTGTTGGCGGAAGAGCGGATTTTTCAATTAGCCGGAAAGCGGCCGTCTGAATTCTCCAGGATCCTTCGCGGGCTTTTCAGCAAACGACAACAGTTCGCCAAATTCTTTGGCGCGCTCCGCGATTTTAATGACGTGCTGGCCGCTTTTTTCCCACTGCTGCAGCACGAGCCCGACGAAACCATTTTGGACTATCGCGCGCTGATGGAGAAAATTCGCGCGACGTCCAGCAATGCCGGAGCCGCATCGCACAAAGACCCGTCGGAATCGACTAAGCAGACGCGACAAAAGCACAAGCGCGATGCGCGGCGCAAAACGCGCCACTCTAAGGGCGAGGCTCCGAATCTTGATTATTACCTTCCGGTGGCCGCCGCCGTCACGGATCGCGTGACACGCCCCGATCAAATGGCCAGCTGGCCCATTGTCCCCGCAACGATCAAGGCGCTCTATCTTGCACACGCGCGGGAGCTGGGCAGGACGCAGAGGGCGTGGGACCAATATGCCAAGGAAACCTGGCCCGCGAAGTCCACCATGCGCCGGCAGATCGTGGATGAAGGCGGCACCTGGCCCCTCAACCTCACGCAAACCGTCATCGATCCGTTCAGCCAGCCGCAGGAAGTGAAGCTGATCGAGAAGGCGCAACAGGAGCGGCAAACCGAAGCCGTCGTTCTGTTCAACTTGTCCGTCTCGATGCAGGAGGAGGAGCGCTATCTCCTGAGCTTCATGCTCGCCGACCGCTTCAGCGAGCTTTTGACCCGAGGCGGAATTCCAACCGAAATCATCGGCCATACGACGACCGGCGAGCCGATCCCGCGGGTTACGGGACGTAACCGCTCCATGCTCTACCTTCTCTTCAAGACACGCGAAGAGCCGCACAATCTGCTGACGATCCAGCGGCTCTGCAGCGTGCTCGACACGCAGATGCATTATCTAAGCTACGACGGCGAAGCCACGATGTGGGCCTATGACCGGCTGAAGAACAGCCCCGCCAAACATCGCCTGCTGTTCGTGCTGACCGACGGCGACATCAGCGGCACGTATATCGGCAAGAACAATCGCGAGATTCGCAACGCCACCACGAATTATTTTCGCGATGTCGTTGCCCATATCGAAGCCAAGAAGCTCGTCGACGTGGTTGGCGTGCCGATCAAAGCCGACGTGGACGGGATTTTCAGCCGCGCGGTGCGCATCGATTCGATCGACGACATCTATAAAAAGCTCAGCCCGTATGTTCTAAAAATGTTGCGCGAGTTCAATAACGATGAAGGAGACGCCGCCAAGGCCCGCCGTTCGAACATGGTGGCGCACCGAAAAGCCAGAGTGGCTGGCCAAGGTCATCGCTAGCCACACGCTGTTCACGTCGCCGCGATCTACGCGCTAGATCAATCCGCCATTGATCGAGATGATCTGCCCCGTGATGTAGGCGGCCTGCGGCGAGGCCAGAAAACGAACCAGGTCGGCGACCTCCTCCGGCTGCCCTGCGCGTTTCGCCGGCACCAAACGCTCGATCGCCGCCTGATCGAACACGCCCGCGCTCATTTCACTGGCAATGATTCCCGGCGCGACCGCGTTCACGGTGATGCCGCGGCTGGCGATCTCCAGCGCCAGCGATTTGGTGGCGGCGTTGAGCGCGCCCTTGGCGGCGGCGTAGTTGACCTGCCCGCGATTTCCGGTGAGCGCCGCGATCGAAGACATGTTGATGATGCGACCCCAGCGGCTGCGGATCATCGGCATCATCAAGGCCTGGGTGACGTGGTAGAAGCCGTTCAAGGACACATCGATGACGCGCGTCCATTGCTCGGTCTGCATGCCGGGAAACACGGCGTCGTCGTGAATTCCCGCATTGTTGACCAGGATCTGGATCGGCTCGTCTTCGGCCAGCGGCTTCAGCGCGTCCGCGACCGCGTCGGCGTCGGTGACATCGAACACCAGCACTTGCGCGGTGCCGCCGCGCGCCGCGACATCATCGACGACCTTCTGCGCCTCCTCCCGCCGCGTGTTGGCATGAACGAGGACGTGATGGCCGTCCGCGCCCAAGGCGCGGCAGATGGCGGAGCCGATGGCTCCGCTGCCACCGGTGACGAGCGCGCGTTTCATAAAATCCCCGCGTCCAATATCACCGCCGCCCGCCCTTCAAGCAACGCCCGATCTGCGGCCCGCACCGCAAAGTCGTAGAGTACGACATTGCCTTCCGGACTGACCAGCTGCGCCTCCACAGCCAGCTCCGCGGCGATGTCGTCGAGCCGCTCAACGTGCAGCGTGGTGCCGCGAATGCTGGCCAGGAAGCCGGATCGCTCCGCATAGGCCTGCTGCGCCACCAGCGCGCCATGCACCGCCATCGCCTGTGCCGCATATTCGATGCCGCAAGCTGCGCCGAGCCGCCGATGGGAGCGCAATGGATTGCGCGGATCCCGATGGCTATTGGCCAGGCAGCGCACGCTCCGGGCGTCCCAGGCGTCGACGCGATCGAGCAGACACATGCTGCCCCTATGCGGAATGTGCGCGGCGATCCAGGCTCGGTCTAGCTGCATGGCGAGACGTCGACCGAGAGCTGCGTGGAGCTAAGATAATCGAGCACGAGCGAGGCCGCCTCACCCCTGGCGAGGGATGCGAGCAAAGGCAGCCCGCGCCCGGTCGGCACGCTGCCGCGCAGGGCTTCCAGGCCGGCGTCCGCCATACGGCCGGCGGCAGCTTGCGTGAGCGTCACGGAGATTTTCGTCAGCGAGTGCTTGCGGCGCTGCGCGCTGAAGACCAAGGCGATGCCGAGCACCTCGGAGGTCTGCGCGGCGCTGCGCAAGGGCTCGGGATAGGAGGTATCGTAAGCGACCAGCAAAACCGGGCCGCCGTCGACGACGACTTGCGTGATCGCCTCGAGCACGCCGGCGCCGAAGCTGCCCTCGCGCGCGCACAGCACCGACGACGGCGCCATGGCGCCTGTGGCGATGCTCCAGAATCCGGATGCGGCGTTGTGCACGGACATATGGAATTGCGTCGGCGAAATGCGGCGGTCCGCGGACGCCAGGGTTTCGCAAATGTCGTTGATGACGCGACCATCGCCGCTCGATGCCGAAAACACGGTCGGCACGACTTTGACGTCGACGCCCGCCGCCGCGACGGCTTCGAGTCCGACGGCCAGTGTCAGCTTGACCAGCGGGCCGCAGCGGCGCCGCTCCGCCGGCGGCAGTGACTCCGGCAGGGGCAAGACCACCGGTTGAAATTGATAAGGCATCTCGCCGCTCAAGATCGAACGCGCGGCGCTCCAGTCGTTCAATCCGGGACCGATCACGCCGACGCCGTCGATATAGGCCGCGAGCGGGTTCATTGCGCGCCGGCTCTGCCCAACACCAGGCTGCAATTGGTCCCGCCAAAGCCAAAGGAGTTGCTCAGCACATGATCGAGGCGCTGCTCGACGTTCTCGAGCAGGTAATGCAAGGGAAACTGCCGATCGAGCTCGGTCGTGTTCAAGCCGCTTGGCGCAATCCCGTTCTGGATCGCCAACGCACAAATCACTGCTTCCAAACCGCCGGCTGCGCCCAAGGTGTGCCCGGTCGCACCCTTAGTCGAGCTGCAGGCAACCGACGATCCGAACAGGCCGGTGACGGCCTTGCCTTCGGCGGCGTCATTCGTCTGCGTGCCGGTGCCATGCAGATTGATGTAGTCGATGTCTTGCGGCTGGAGCTGCGCCGTCGCCAGCGCATTTTTCATCGCAATCGCGGCGCCGAGCCCATCCGGGTGCGGCGACGACATATGATAAGCATCGCTCGACTCGCCGATGCCCAGCAGCAGCACGGCATCAGCATCGACGCGCTCCGGCATCCGCTCCAGCAAAATGACGGCGGCGGCCTCGCCGACGGAAATTCCGGCCCGCGCCACATCGTAAGGACGACACGGCACCGGCGAGATCAGCTCCAGCGACAAAAATCCATAGAGCGTGGTCAAGCAGAGCGAATCGACTCCACCGACGATGGCAGCATCGATCACACCCGCCTCGATCATGCGCCGCGCCGAGCCGAACACCTTGGCGCTCGACGAGCAGGCCGTCGCCACACTCGCCGCCGGACCGGTCACATCGAAATAATGCCGCGCGAAGTCGGTCGGAGAGAACGCGTTATGCGTTGTGGCGTAGTTGAAATCCGCCGGCAGCGCGCCCGTCTCTTGGGCGCGGCGGCGATAGGCCAGCTCGGTCTGCAGGACGCCGGAGGTGCTGGTGCCGATGAACACGCCGACGCGGTCACGGCCGTATTTCGCAATGGCCGACGCGACGCCCTCGGCAAAGCCGTCCTGCTGCAGAGCCAGCTGCAGCAAGCGGTTGTTGCGGCAGTCGAAGGGCTGCAGGTCTGTCCTGATCGCCACGTCGTCGATCCCGGCCACCTCGCCCACGCACGTATCGATGTCCACGGTGTCGAAACGACACGGGGCGAGACCGCCTCGGCGCTGGCGCATCGCGTTAAGCGTCTGCGCAAGCCCCACGCCGATGCAGCTGGTCGCGGTGAAATGAGACAGGTGGAGCGGTTTCAAGATCGGTGAACTTCGGTTGACGGCGCGCGCAGGCGGATTCCCAGCAAACTAAAGCACAAGTTTGGCAAGCAACAATATATTGCTGAACGGTGTCCCCTCGTTCATGGGCAACGCGTCCACAGCGAAACCAAGCTCGGTCAGCACCCGCGTCCACTGCGCCAGCGGCCGGCAATAGAAGCGGGCGTTCCGGTGCCCGCGGATGAACGTCACCACGTGGTCGACGAGGACGCTGATCTTGAACGGCAATCCGCCGGCGGCATCGCCGATCCGCAAGATCAAGGTGCCGCCGGGCGTCAGCGCGTCGCGGACGCGGCGGAGAATTTCATTCTGCGCGGCGAAGTCGACGTAGTGCAGCACGTCGAGAATGACGACCACGTCGACATCGCCGAACGCCGCGGTGCGCATGTCGCCGACGCTGAAGCTGGCGGCATCGCCGAGCGCCTGGCGCGCCCGATCGACATCGCGCGCCATGAGCTCGATGCCATGGATCGACCGCGGGTGCGGCGCCGGCGGCCAGCTCTGCGGCCAGCGAATGCCGCGGTCGCGCTCGTCGAACATCGCCGCGGCGGATATGAGCCAGGATGCGAGGAGGCCTTGTCCGCAGCCGATGTCCAGAATGCGGGCCTGGTCCGGGATCAAGCCGTGACGCAGCAGGCCCGCGAAGACCGGATCGCCACCCAGCTTACCGCGCGCGAAATGCCAGGCGAACCGGCCGACCGGGCGATATGGCCCCGCCGCGCGATCCACGAGGGCCCGGATGAAGCGTGCGGCGTCAGCTTGCATCCGGGATCGCCTCGTTGAGCGTCACCAAGCGCAAGCTTTGGGCCGCAGCGGCCTCCAGCACTTTCGGGAGCACGGTGAGGATCACCGGAACACCCGCAGCAGACCGCGCGCTGTTGCCGTCGTGCAGCAGCAGGATCGAGCCGGCCTTCAGGTGTTGCAGCAGACGCCGGCTGACGACAGCCGCATCGGATGTCCGGGTGTCGAAGCCGCGCGCAGTCCAGGCCACGAGCCTCACGCCAAGCTTGGCCAACACCGGATCGAGCAGCGGATTTCGCAATCCGGCGGGCGCGCGGAAAAATCGAGGGCGACGCCCGGCGATCGCGGACAAGGTCGATTGGGCCGACGAAATCTCCCGCGTGAAACCGCGCATGCCGAAGAACGCGAAATGCAGCGGATGATGCTGGGTGTGGTTCTCGATGGTGTGGCCGCGCTCGACGATCGAGCGGCACAGATCGGGCCATCGCTCAGCCGCAGCGCCGATGCAGAAGAACGTCGCCTTGACGCGGTGTTGATCGAGCAGCGCCAGCACCGCCGGAGTGACCGCGGGATCGGGACCGTCGTCGATGGTCAATGCGATTTCGCCGCGCGCCGCGGCTTCCGGCGGCAGTCGCGTGATATTGGGACCGAGCCAGGTGCTGCGCGGCCACAGGCCGAGCGCCGTCAGGGCAAGATGATTGAGAACGAGGATCAGAACGACCCAAGGCCAGAGGGGCGGATCGACGCCGACGACGCCGAGCAACACGGCATGCAGGAGAAAGCTCGCCTGAATCACCAGCGAAGGCCGCCAGCGTCGGGGCGATGTCTCGACTGCGGCTGCGGTCACGCGGGCTTGCTCGACCGTTGAGCGGCATAAATTGCCGACAGAATCAGCGCCAGCACCGTGCCCGGCCCGACCGTCACGCCGATGGCCTGCAGCGTCGGCACCTGGGAAAAACCGAGCAGGCCAAAGCCGCAGACCGTCGTCAGATTGGCAAAGGCCAGCGAGGCTAAAGTCCGCGGTGCAATCCGGCTCGTCTGCTTCGCCCGCCGTGGATTGAAAAACAGCGCGTAATTGGAGCCGACCGCCACGATCAACAGCAAGCCAACCAGATGCAGGATGGTCAGGCTGTGGCCGCAGGCGATCAGCACGGCTGCGACCAGGAGCACGGCGCCGAGCAGCGGCAAGACGACGCGCGCGGCCTGCAATGGCGAGCGCAAGGCGATCAACAGCAGGATCAGGATCGCAACGAGGCCGCCCGCCGACAATTTGGCCGCCTCGTGCAGATAGCCACCATAAAGCTTGTCGGTCTCGGCTTTGAGGTCGACGAACAAGGCATTCGGCTGGCCCGCCGCATCGAGCGCGCCGCGGATCAGATCGACCGGAATATCGGTTGGCACGCCCGCCCTGACCGGCGCGGACAACGGCAACAGCGCAATCCATTTGCCGTCGCGTTGCAGCAATAGCGCGTCGAGGGCGAGCGCAAATGAGGTGTTGGCGAGGTCGCCGCGATTGAGAGGCGCCCGGCCTTTGGCGGCGGCAACATCGGCGAGGAACGGGGCGAAGAGATCGGCACTCACCGGCAAGCCCTCGACCGCCTGCTGCAAGCGCTCGGGCAGCCCGTCGTCCGGCAGAGCGGCCTGGCGCGCGCGCTGCGTCGCCAAGCTCGGCAGGTACCGTGACGGACTTTCGAAGCCCGCGAGCACGCCTTGCTCGACCAGCTTCTGCAACTGGCCGGCGATGCGTTCAGAGGACTGCAAGGCGCTCTGCTCGTCCGCGGCGGAGACCACGATCATGTAACGGCTGTCAGGGGCGCCAAGGTCGGCGCGCAGGCTCGCATCCCGCGCCCGCTCCGCTGCGGGAACCGGGCTCAAGGCACCAAGGTCCGCGTTCCACAATCGATCGCGATGCACGATGAGAGCGCCCGCGGCGATCACCAGAAGCAGCGCGGCCGGCCAGCGCAGTTTTGCGGCACGCGCATGCAGTGCGGCGAGGCACTCGCCAATGGCGGTGACGTCACGGATGGCGAACTTCGCGGGCAGCAATTGCGGCAGCACGAAGCGCGTCACCGTCGCTGCGGCAATGAGCCCGGCGATGGTGAAAAGCCCGAGCTGCGCCAGCCCGGGAAAGCTGGAGAGCAGCAGCGTCGAGAAGCCGACCACCGAAGTGAGCATGCCGAGGCGAACGGTTGGCCAAAAGCGCGCGACCCAGTCTCCGGTCGCATCGGGCATCTCCGTCCGTTGTCGCGACTGAACGAAAAGATAGATCGAATAATCGATCGCCTCCCCGATCAGCGTCGTGCCGAAGCCGAGCGTAATGCCGTGCACGCTGCCGAACACGACGCTGACCGCAGCCAGCCCGGCAAGGATGCCGGAGGCCACCGGAAACAGCCCGAGAACCAAGGTGGTCAGCGAGCGGTACATCAGCAGCAGCAGCGAAACGACGATAACAGTGCTGAGGATGCAGAGCCGGGTGACTTCTTCCTTGATGGTGTCGCGCGCCGTGACCGAGAACACCGCCGGCCCGGTCATGGTCATTGTCACCGTGCCATCGTGAGGCACCTGTCTCTCCTTTGCAGCGGCAAAGGCCTGCTCGATGTGCTCCATGTTGCGCGTCTGGGCATCGATATCGACGCTCCCCGCGCGCGTCTGCACCAGCAAGATCGCGCGGACGCCGTCCTTCGACACCCAAACGCCGTCCTGCGTGGCCGGGCGGTTGCCGCCGTTCATCTCTTCGAGGAGTTGGACGACCTCACCGGTGGGGTCGCGCGGCAGCGCGCGCTTCATCAGCATCCCGGCCGACGAGGCCAGCATGTTGACGGTATCGTCGATCGCAGCGTGCAGGCCCTCGGCGGTAAACCGCGCCGCGGTCACCGCAGGACTGAGCAGATAGCGATTGTCGAACAAGAACGCCAAATCGCGCTCGGAGTTGACCGTCTCGCCATTGTTGACGGAGACCAAAGCCGGATCGTCGCGCAGACGGCGCGCCAGGTCTTGCGAGAGCCCGGCGCGTGCCGGCGCATCGCCGCCTTCGATGCCGATCAGGATCAGCCGCGAGACGACGCCGTCGCGCAGCTGATCGAGAAGCACCTGCTGCTCGCTGGTCGGCGAACGCGGCAAGAACGCGGTGAGATCGCTGACGAAAGCGGTGCGCCAGATCACGCCGAGACAAACGGCGGCAGCGATCAGCCAAGCGGCGATGGCAGGCCAACGATGCCGTGCGGCCACATGATCCATGTTGTGGTCAAGGTGAGGTGAGACGGTTCACAACCATCACCGAGCGATCACCATCGGCCTGCACGACCACGACGCTGGCGATATATCCGTCGGTGCCGGTCACCCTGATCCCGCGCACCGCGGCAGCCATTTTCGGCTCTTTCGGAAGAAGGTCGAGCGTCCACAGCTGGCTGCTGCCCTCCAGCTTCAAGACATACCAATGATTCAACGTATTGACGTCGCCGACGAGCGTGCCGCGCATGCTTTCAACAAAGCCGGCGATCACCGGGTAGTCCTGCAGCCGCAAGACGAGCCTTTTCTGCTTGCGCTCGACGGTGACGGTATCGCCGTCGACACGCATCGATTCCGCTTCCGGCTTGATCGTCCACTTCTCCAGCCGGTTCGGCGCAGAAAAGACGAGGACACCCGTCGAGACCAGGGGCCGATTGAGCATCGCGATGTACTTCGTCTCGATGAAAGCCGTGCGGCCGGACTTGTTGGCCGCCAGCAAGCGCATCAAATGATCGATGTCCCAGGCAGCGCCACGCGAGGCTCCCGGCTGCAGACACGCCGTCGCCAGAAGCGCCAAGAAGAGGATCGATCGCAAACCCCGTAGCGGCGATGGTGCGCGAAGCTGATCCATCACGCCGCCTCCCCTTCAGAAGAAGGGGCCTTCGTTCCCGTCTGCCATACGTCGAAGAAATTGAACCAGTTGTACGGCGCGCGACGGCAATATTTCTCGATCAGGCCGGCGAAGGTCGCGATGGCGCGTTCGACGTCCTGTTGCCGGCCCTCGCGCGGGGTCGTCGAAAAATCGGCGATCTTCTCGAAGTGAATTTGGTAGCGATTGCCACCGACGTAGAGCCCGACCATGAACAGCACGGGGCGCTTCAACACCGCGGCCATGCGGAAGGCGCCCATCGGCAGGCTCGCCGTCGCGCCAAACAGCGACACGGGGATCATCGTGTCGCCCTCCAAGGTCCGGTCGCCGAGCATGCCGACGAGCGAGCCTTGATCGAGATGCTCATGGAGCTTGAGCATCGAGTCGACACGACCGAGCCCGATGACATCCTGATGCGCGCTTTGGCTGATGGCGCGCAGCGCCGCATTGAGCTTGCGCGCGTTCTCTTCATACATCGCCATGACGATTTTCAGATCGACATTCGAGCGGCCGATGGCGCGAATGACCTCGAAGCTGCCGACATGCGCGCCGATCAACAGCAGGCCGGACCCGTTCTTCAGCTCATCCAACACCAGTTTCTGGCCGAACACTTCGATGTCGAACAGGTCGAAGCGCCGGTTGAGCAGATAGACGCGATCGTGGATCGTCGCGGCGAAGCAGAGAAAGTGCTTGTAAATGTCGCGCCACGTCGCCGGGCGCTCCAAGACCCGCGACAAATAGCGGCGCGATGCCGTCCGGCCCGAGGGCGCGAACAGCAAATAATACGCCGCAATCAGATGCAAGATGACGCGGCCGGCCGGGCGGCCGAGCCGCAGCGAGATCCACGAAATGACTCGCAGCCACGCAACGCTGCCGCGTTCGGGCGCAACGTGCCAGTTAGACCAATCTTGCACGATTGAGCTCATCTCGATTATGCCGCGGGTATGACGAGCGACCCGGTAGCGATTTTTCGCTCCTCGCTCACGATAACGAACTGAAACTTGCGATTTGGCAAGACATCGGACTGCGCCGCATAGCGCACGCTGACGCCCTGCCCTGGCCGCAGCGGACTGAGAAATTTGACCGCGCTGATCCGACAGGTCGAAACGTCCAGAGCCGCCTGCGCGCAGATCGCATGCAGCACTTCATCGAGCAGCACTGCGCCGGGGACAATCGGATTGCCGGGAAAGTGGCCGGCGAAGGCCGGATGATCGGCGGGAATCGAAAGCCGCGTCGTGCCGGCGAGCGTTTCCTTTTTGCCGACGCCGTGACGCGACAAGGCCGCTTGCAAGGCTTCGCGTGGCAGCTTGCCCGTGGCGTTGCGCGGCAGCGCGTCGACGAGCAGCAGCGGCCGCGGCAGAAATGCGGGATCGATGCGTTCCCGCAAGGCCTCGATGAGCGACTCCACGGTCAAGCCTGGCGCCACAGCCAGCGCGGCAAGCCGCGGGACCTCAGGGCCGCCGGCGTCATCGGGCACGACGAACGCCCCATCGACGACACCGGGGATCGCCGTCAATTGGTGATTCAAGAAGCCAAGCGAGCTCCGCTTGCCGGCGATGTTGACCATGTCGGCCATGCGTCCGTGCAGCCGGAAATGTCGATCGTCGACGAGCTCGATCACGTCCTGCATGAGGCACGGAGCTTCGACATGGCCCTCGCTCGCCCAGCATTCCTCGCCGCGCTTGGTCAATCGCACGTCCGGGAACAGCGTCCAGTCGTCGGTCTGGGTGGTGCGACGAAACGCGATCTGTCCGGTTTCGGTGCTGCCGTAGATCTCCAAGAGCGTCGTGTCGAGGCGGGCCTCGACCTCTTCGGCCAATGCCACCGGGAGCGGCGCGCTCGCCGACATGACCAGGTCGATCGCGGGACGCTCGACATCCGATGCGATCAGCGAGCGCAGATGCAGCGGCGTCGAGACGAGAACGCGCGGCGCGGGCGCCGACGCGGCGGTCTTCGCGATGTCAACGGGAAAGAATGCCGGCCCGGCGACGATGGCATTGCCGCTCTGCATCACCATCAACACCGTCGATTCGAAGCCGTACATATGCTGCGGGGGAACGGTGCCGACGACCGCATGGTGCCGGCCATCGGTGAGGCCGCAGGCCACGGCTTCGGCGCGGACGTTGCGCACGAGCAAGCCCCAGGTCTTTCGGTGCGGAACGGGCTCGCCGCTCGAGCCGGACGTGAACACATAGGCGATCACCTGATCGCCATCGATGTGCGGCACGGCAAACGGCTCGTGATCCGCTTCGCCCGTATCGGGCAGCGTCGGAAATCGCGTCTGCGGCAGCGCGATCGCGCAATCCGCGCTGTCGGTGAGACAGAATGCGTCCGGCGCGAAACCTAGGAGCTGCCGGATGGTCGCCGGTGTCGTGGTCGACGGATGCAGGCTGATGCGGCCGCTAGTCATGGCCGCAGCCAGGCCGACCGTGAAGCAATAGCGATCGGCACAGGCGTTGAGCATGTGCGTGCCCGCCGGCAAATGCGCGCGCAGCTTCACCACATCGCAGAGAAAGCGCCGCGCCGTGATCGGCTTGCCGTCGCGCCAGGCGACTACGCTGTCGGGAGCGCTATGCGCGATGAGCGGAAACGCGGACATCGCTCAGCCGTAGATATTTCGCACAGCCCTGACGGCGACCAAGATGCTGACGTGCTGAAAATCCGGAAACAAAACGCGGCGCACGCCATACTCGACCACGAACATCAGGATGATCAGCGGGCCGGTGAAAAAGTTGGCAAAGGCCGACCAGGTCGCAAGCGGCGTTGCGAAAAACAAAACCGTCGAGGTCGCGGACATCAGTCCGGCGAAGATCGCCCAGGCGAGCGTGATTTGCCGCGTGTAGCGTTGGATCTCCGGCGCCAGCGAGCCGTGGATCAACCGCGCGATGAAGGTGCAGAGCGGCTCGCGCCCCGGCGCAAGGCTGCGGGCAAACAGCGAGCAAACGATGAGCAGCGTCCCGGCATGCTCGATCCAGAAAATCCAGTTCGAGTGCAGCTCGACCGAGTGACGAAGGATCAGTAGAACGCCGAGCGCGACAACGATGGTCAGCAGCATCGCGGTGCGATGCTTGGACTTCCAGGCGGTGAGGACGCAGGCCAGCAGGATTGGCGTGACGGCGACGATCGTCGCCAGTCGCTCATTGCCCGGCACGACATTGGCGTAGTGGGCGAGGCCCGCGTAGCCAATGCTCAACGCAATGATGACGATCCAACGCCCGTAGCGAAGCGTATCGTCCATCAGGATGATCTTTTGGCGATGATGTATTCGGTCAGGCTGCGGAGCGAGCGGAAGATCCGATGGTTCTCTTCGCTGTTGGCGCGCAGCTGCAGACCATATTTCTTCGAAACAGCCAGCGCGATTTCCAGGATATCGATTGAATCGAGGCCCAGGCCGTCTTCGTAAAGCGCAGCATCCGGATCGATGGCCTCCGGCGCCATATCCAGATTCAAGTTTTGGACGATCAGACCGGCAACCTCTAGCTGAATGCCGATGTCGTATTCTGTCGTCTTCTTCAGCACTCGCTTCCCCCACCCTTTGCGCGGACAATAATATGGAATCCGCACTGCGTCCACGCGTCGAATTATCAAAGCCCTCAAATGGTTAGCTGAGGCGGCACGGTCGCTAGGCGCTGCCTGAAAATGGAACCTAAGGCTATGAGATTCTGTCCATAACCGGCCAGTGGGACCAGGCTATGTACACGGTTAAAGCTGTTGATTACCGGCATACCCGCCGGACGCGAGCCGGCGCGGACGGTCACGCTTTGCGGAACCCGGTCGCCAGCAGATAGAGCTCGGACGAATCCGCGCGGCTTGCGGCGGGCTTCACGTGCTTCACCATCGCGAAGTCGCGCTTGAGCGCGGCGAGCAACTCGTTCTCGGTGCCGCCCTGGAGCACCTTGGCGAGAAAGGCGCCCCCTGGCGCCAGCACCTCGCGCGCGAACTCGGCGGCGCTTTCGACCAGCGCCACGATCTTGAGATGATCGGTCTTGCGATGCCCGGTGGCATTCGCCGCCATGTCGGAGAGGACGACATCCGCCTGGCCGCCGAGCATGGCCTTGAGCTTGTCGGGCGCCTGCGGATCGAGGAAATCGATGCGCGCAAAGTCGACGCCGGGAACCGGCGCCATCTCCAGGATGTCGATGGCGACGACACGGCCCTTTTCCGGCGCGCCGACGCGCTTCGCCGCCACCTGGCTCCAGCCGCCGGGCGCGGCGCCGAGGTCGACCACGCGGCCACCGGGTTTGAGGAAATGCTGCTTGTCGTCGATCTCGGAGAGCTTGTACGCAGCGCGCGACCGAAGGCCTTCACGCTTGGCGCGCGCGACATAGGGATCGTTGAGCTGGCGCTCAAGCCAGCGCTTGGAGGAAACGGTGCGCCCCTTGCCGGTGCGCAGCCGCACCGCAAGCTCGCGCTCACCGCGTCCATCGCCATCCTTGCCGCGCGGACTCACGACGCCGGAACCCGTGTCCCGTTCCACACGCCGTCCTCGCGCATCATCTGCACCAGCATGCCTTCGCGCAGGCCGCGGTCAGCGACGCGGAGCCGCGGCACCGGGAAGGCACGGCGGATGGCTTCGAGGATGGCACAGCCGGCGAGCACCAGATCGGCACGCTCGGCGCCGATGCACGGGCTGGCGACGCGCTGCTCATAAGTCATGGAGAGCAGATCATCGACCACCGCGTCGATCTCGCGCGCGCTCATCCAGCAGCCGTCGACGCGGCGGCGCTCGTAGCGCGGCAGCTTCAGATGCACACCGGCGATGGTCGTCACCGTGCCCGAGGTGCCGAGCATGTGCACGCCGCCGAGCCTGGCGCCGTGCTCGCGGGCGAACGGCGCGATGAGCGCCGCAACCTCCTGCACCATCGCCTCGTAAGTCTCGCGCGTGACCTCGATGCCGCCGTGGCGCTCGGCGAGCGTGACCACGCCATGCGGCAGCGACATCCAGCCCAGCACCGCCGGCGCCGGGGGACCGCCGCTCGAGGCGGGCGAGCGGCCGAGCCGCACGAGCTCCGAAGAGCCACCGCCGATGTCGAAGAGGACGACTCCCGCCGCGCCTGGATCGATCAGCGGCGTGCAGCCGGTCGCCGCCAGCAACGCCTCGGTCTCGCGGTCGATGATCTCGAGCGTGAGCCCAAGCTTCTCCGCGGCGCGGGCGCGGAACTCGGGACCATTGACGGCGGCACGGCAGGCCTCGGTGGCGATGAGGCGGGCGCGGGTGACGCCCTTGTTGTGCATCTTGTCGCGGCAGACGGCAAGCGCCTCGAGCGCGCGCGCGATCGCGGCGTCGCTCAGCCGGCCGGTGGTCGAGACACCCTCGCCGAGGCGGATGATTCGCGAGAAGGCGTCGACGACGCGGAAGCTGTCGCCGCTCGGGCGCGCGACCAGGAGCCGGCAGTTGTTGGTGCCAAGGTCGAGGGCCGCATAGGTGGCGCCGCCGCGGTCGGAACCCGCGGACGCCCTCTCAAACGGCCGATCCCCGCGCGCAGCCCCTTTGGCCGCCCGCGCGGAATCGAGGCCGAAGCCGGCCCCGTTTCCCATTTCAAATCCATCCCGCCGCGCCGGAGCATCCTTTGCTCGCAAACGGCCGCAGCATTGCTGTTTCTGTCGATCGGACCGAAGTTTAACAGGGGGACGGGCCCACGCAACCCAGCGCTGCCGTGCGTCTTCTTGTCCTACCGGGCCGCGTCCTTTATTTCACGAGGGCGGGCGCGCTTCCTTCCCTCTCCCGCTTGCGGGAGAGGGTGCCGAGCGCGAAGCGCGAGCCGGGAGAGGGCAAGCCAATTCAGGGCTCCTCTCCCGCCTCGCATTCGCTCGGCACCCTCTCCCCGCTTCGCGGGGCGAGGGAAGCAACCGCAGCGTCTGCGCCAAAGCGTCACGCGACCGTACCCAAGAATTTTAGCGAGCCCCCATGGACCAACGCACCCAGGAAGCCGCTCTGGCGGTCACCAAGTTTGGTATCGGACAACCGGTGCCACGCGCCGAAGACCCGACGCTGGTCCGCGGCGCCGGGCGCTACACCGACGACGTCAGCTTGCCCGGCCAGGCCTATGCGGTGATGGTGCGCTCGACGCAGGCCCATGGCGTGATCCGTGGGATCGACACCGCGGCGGCGAAGGCAATGCCCGGCGTGCTCGCGGTCTACACCGCCGCCGACCTCACCGCCTATGGCGGCATGAAATGCGGGCTGCCGCTGAAGAACCGCGACGGCTCGGGGCTGCATTTCGTGCCGCGTCCGGCGCTTGCGTCGGATCGCGTGCGCTTCGTCGGCGATCCGGTCGCCTGCGTGATCGCGCAGACGGTGGCGCAGGCGAAGGACGCAGCGGAAGCGGTCGCCGTCGACATCGATCCGCTGCCGGTGGTGACGCTGGCGAGCGAAGCGGCAAAGCCCGGCGCACCGGTCCTCTATCCGGAAGTGCCGGACAATATCGCACTCGACTATCAGTATGGCGACGCTGAGAAGGTCGACGCGGCGTTCCAGAGCGCCGCGCGCGTGGTGAGCCTGCCGATCCGCAACACACGCTGCGTGGTCAACGCCATCGAGCCGCGCGCCGCGATCGGCGAATACGACCCGAAGGCCGACAAGTGGACGCTGCATTCGTGCAGCCAGGGCGTGATGGGCATGAAGGGCATGCTGGTCGACGTGCTCAAGACCACGCCTGATAAGGTGCGCGTGCTCACCGGCAATGTCGGCGGCTCCTTCGGCATGAAATCCGCCTGCTATCCGGAATATATCTGCATCCTGCACGGTGCGCGCATGCTCGGCCGCCCGGTGAAGTGGACGGACGAGCGCTCCGGCAGCTTCGTCTCCGACCATCACGGCCGCGACCATGAAGTGACGATAGCCTTCGCTTTCGACACCGAGGGCAAGATCCTGGCGCAGCGGCTCACCGGCTTCGGCAACATGGGCGGCTTCCTCAGCTATTTCGGCCCGCTGCTGCCGACCGGCAACGCCGTAAAGAACATCAACGGCATGTACCGCACGCCGCTGATGGAGGTGGCGACCAAGTGCGTCTACACCAACACGACGCATGTCTCCGCCTATCGCGGCGCCGGGCGGCCCGAGGGCAACTACTACACCGAGCGCGCGCTCGACTATGCGGCGAGCGAGCTCGGCATCGATCGCCTCGAGCTGCGCAAGCGCAACTTCATCCGCAAAAGTGAGCTCCCCTTCCCCGCCGCGTCCGGCATGAAATACGACTGCGGCGACTTTCCTGGCCTGCTCAAGCAAGCGCTGGAAAGTGCCGACGTGAAGGGCTTCAACAAGCGCAAGCGTGAGAGCAAGAAGCGCGGCAGGCTGCGCGGGCTTGGCATCGGCTGCTATCTCGAAGTCACCGCCGCGCCGGGCAAGGAGATGGCCGGGCTGCACTTCAACGACGACAGCACGGTGACCATCCGCACCGGCACGCTCGATTACGGACAAGGGCACTGGACGCCATTCGCGCAGGTGCTCAACGATCGGCTCGGCATTCCGCTCGACAAGATCAAATTGCTTCAGGGCGACAGCGACGCGCTGGTCATGGGCGGCGGCACTGGCGGCTCGCGCTCGATCACGCTCTCCGGAGCGGCCATCGTGCAGGCCTCGGCGAAAGTCATCGAGAAGGGCAAGGACATCGCCGCGCATGTGCTCGAGGCGTCCGCCGGCGACATCGAGTTCAAGAACGGCCGCTTCGTCATCGCCGGCACCGACCGCTCGATCGGCATCCTCGAGCTCGCCGAGAAACTGCGCGGCGGCCTGTCGTTGCCGGACGGTGCGGCGACCACCCTCGACGTCACGCACATCACCGACGATCCCGTCCCCTCCGCCTTCCCCAACGGCTGCCATGTCTGTGAGGTCGAGATCGATCCCGACACCGGGCGTACCGAGGTGGTGAAATATTCCGCGGTCAATGACTTCGGCACCGTGGTCAATCCGCTCCTCGTCGAGGGTCAGATCCATGGCGGCGTGGTGCAAGGCATCGGCCAGGCGCTGATGGAGAACTGCGAATACGACAGCGAAGGCCAGCTCGTCACCGGCTCCTATATGGATTATGCGATGCCGCGCGCCTCGGGCTCGCCGGAATTCCTGGTCGAGAGCCACGCGGTGCCGACCAAGAGCAATCCCCTCGGCACCAAAGGCTGCGGCGAAGCCGGCTGCGCCGGCGGGCTCGCCTCGGTGATGAATGCGGTCGTCGACGCGCTCTCCGACTACGGCATCAAGCATCTCGACATGCCGGCCTCCCCGCAGCGCGTGTGGCAGGCGATCCAGGACGCGAAGGCGAAGGGATGATGGCAGTGCCCTCGCCCAGGAACGAGCGTCATGCCCCGCGAAAGCGGGGCATCCAGTACTCCGGGGCGAATCGATTACGCGGTGATTACTGGGTCCCCCGGTCAAGCCGGGGGACGACGCGGAATGTGTTGAGCTGCCGGGAAACTACTGGATGACCACGAGCGACATCACGCTCCCGCGCCGCCGCGGCGGCGACGCGCGCATTATCGGCGCGGTCGGTGCCGCGCACTTCGTGTCGCACTACTACATTCTCATCTTGCCGCCGCTGTTCGACATCGTGCGCGGCGATTACGGCGTGAGCTACACCAAGCTCGGCCTCGCGATCACCGTCTTCAACGTGGTGTCGGCGCTGCTGCAGACGCCGGCGGGCTTCCTGGTCGATCGGATCGGCGCGCGGGCGCCGCTCATTGGCGGGCTCCTGCTCGGCGCGGCAGCGTTCGCCGTCGTCGGCCTGGTGCATTCGTTCTGGACGCTGATCGTGATGTTCGCGATCGCTGGCCTCGCCAACACCGTCTATCACCCCGCCGACTACGCCATCCTGTCGCATCGCATCGCGCCGGAACGGATCGGCCACGCCTATTCGATCCACACCTTCGCCGGCATGTTCGGCTCGGCGGCGGCGCCGGCAACGCTCGTCTTCATGGAAAGCCTGTGGGGTTGGCGCGGCGCCTTCCTCGCCTCCGCGGTGCTCGGCTTTGCCGTGGCGCTGTGGCTGATCCTGCAATGGGACGAACCGGCGGCCTCTGCGAGCGCGGCCAAATCAGCACCCAAGGGCAGCGACGCGACGCCTCGCACGTGGCAATTGCTCACCTCGGCGCCAATCCTGCTCAATCTCCTGTTCTTCGTGCTGATCGCGCTCGTCTCCGGCGGCATGCAGAACTTTTTCATCGTTTCGCTGACCGCGAGCTGGGGCACCAGCCCCGGCGCAGCCAATGCGGCGCTCACCGCCTATCTGCTGTTCTCCGCACTCGGCGTGCTCGCCGGCGGAGTTCTCGCCATGCGCACCGGACGTCACGCGCTGGTCGCCGCGGTCGGCCTTATCGTCGGCGCGGTCGGCGCGCTCCTCATCGGCGTGATCGATCTCGGCACGGTGGCGCTGATGGCGGTGGTGATCGTGTCCGGCTGGTTCGCCGGGATCATCATGCCCTCACGCGACATGATCGTGCGGGCGGTGACACCACCCGGCTCGTTCGGCACGGTGTTCGGCTTCGTCACCGTCGGCTTCAACATCGGCGGCATCATTGCGCCGCTCATCTTCGGCGCCATGCTCGACCACGGCGCACCGCATTGGGTGTTCCTGTCGACCGCGCTGTTCAGCCTGCTCGCGGTCGGAACCGTGGGCGCGGTGCGGCGGCCGGAGCGCGGCTGAGAACGCTCGCGCGCACGAACGCGTGCGGCGTGCGCTGCATTCAACATGGCGCAAACTCCGCGACGTGGCAGAGTTTATTTTCTGTTGTGCCCCGATCTGCAACGGCAAAGGCATCGAAATCGATGCGTTTCGGCACGCGGGGCGAGGCAAACACGCGCGAAACGAACCTTCGCGTCGACACGAATTCTGTCGGCACAGCGACACAAGGCACGCATGTTAGTTTGGTGTTGAGTTTGTTTCGCATTTGACGAATTCGTTTTAAGCCGCGCTAAAACGCATTAAGCGAGCCTGACCTCACCGGCAGAAAGCCCGGGGGGCACAGTCATGCGGCGATATCCAAAAGGCGCGCTGCGATTCGGATTTTGTACTTCATTTACGGTGTTGGTGAGCGGACTAGGCATCGCCGCGGCAGGCGAGCCGCAAGCGCTCATCCCACACGTGATGCAAGAAGGCGTGACGCGCATCGCGCGCACCGAACCGCCGCTTGCAGCCTTCTTCACCGAGCGCTGGAGCATGCAAGAGCAGACGACGTCTGACGAGAGGCCAAGCGTTGTTGTCGCGCTCGCCGCGCGTCATGCCGATGACCTCGGCGTTGCGGAGGTCGAGGCCTTTGCGGCAGAGGCGCCGCCCAGCCCAACCGCGCTGCTGCAGCTTCTTGACGAGGCGGCCGTTGGCGCACGTTTCTTCGTCCAGCGCTGGGCCGCGCAGGCCGATGTGAGCTTCGGCGGCAAATCCGTCGCGATGGTCAGGCTGGCGTTGCAGAAATCCGTGGCCTGGGTCCCGCCGGCATCCGAAGAAACCGCGGACCGCAACGAACCCGTCCAGACATCCGTGCCCCAAGCGACGGCCGCCATCGCGCCGCCAACTGCGACCGTGACCATTGAGATCCCCGACGATCCACCGCGCGAGACGACCGACCTCGCCTGTCTGCGACCCTCGATCGCGGATTTGGCCGGCAAGCTTGTACAAGCCGCCGTGCTCCCGCCGCAGGAAACCATCGTCGGCATCGCCTCGTTCTATGACGACGCGCAAGAGACCGCGTCGGGCGAGCAATACGATCCGCTGGCGTTCACGGTCGCGGCGCAGCTCGATATTCGCGACAAGTTCGGCGGCGTCCGCTTCGGCGCCAACTATCAGCCGGCCTATGCGCTCGCCGAATATGACGGCAGGAAGCTGATCGTGAAGGTCAACGACGTGGGGCCGCTGCGACCCGGGCGCCTGTTCGATTTGAGCCGCGCCGCAATGGCCTATTTCGGCGGCCTCGATCTCGGCCTGTTGCCGGATGTGCGGGTCACCCCGCTGCCGCTCGGCCGCACCTATGCCGCGGGCCCGATCAGCGAGGCGGCCGCGGCGGCGCTGCTCGTCGGCGAGGAGGCGCGCGAGCGGCCGACGCTGATGGCGATGCTGTCGCGCTGAGGCGGCGGAAAACTGCCGGACACGACAGCATTTCTCGGCGTTTTTGAGCTTATTTCGACATTCGAGCCTTCGATTTAACACTCCGTCAAAGACTGCTGTCGCAGCTTGCCCGCGAACAGGACTGTGCGGGGGCAAAAGGTGCGGCGGATCGTGCTTGAAGCGGCGCTGGGGCTCAGCCTTGCGCTGATGCTCGCTGCCCTGCTCGATCTGGCGCCGCGCGCGTCAGAAGAGCCGTTTGCGATCGCCGCGATTCCCGGGCGTTCGATGATGCTCAAGGTCGGCACAGCCGCCACCGACGAGCCTTATGCCATTGTGGCGATGCCGCTGCGCCATCCGGTCCCGACCATTCCGGTGACGCTCGCCTCGCTCGGTCCGGCGACGGAGATTCCCGCGCTCACGCCAGCGCCCACGCCGGAGACCACGCCCGACCTCGGCGCGCCGCTCACGGTCACGCCGCTGCCGATGCTGCCCGACCAGACGATCGCCGGCGTCGCCTCGTTCTATAATTTCCCGCAGCAGACCGCCTCAGGGGACGACTACGACCCCAACGCCTTCACCGCCGCCGCGCAGAAAGAGTTGCGCGCCAAATTCGGCGGCATCCATTTCGGCAAGAACTACCAGCCGGCCTACGCCCTCGTCGAATACGCGGGCAAGAAGATCATCGTGAAGTTCAACGACGTCGGACCGCTGCTGCCCGGACGCAGCTTCGACCTGAGCAAGGCCGCGATGGCGTATCTCGGCGGCTTGGGCAAAGGGCTGCTCGACGTGCGCGTCACGCCGCTGCCGCTCGGCCACACCTACACGCCGGGGCCGGTCAACGACGCGAGCGTCGCGGAATTGCAGGCGAGCTTGGCGGCGGCAACGCCGTAAAACGCGTTACGCGCTCTCGATGCGCAACGGCTGCGCGCCTTCCCACAGCGTCATCTTGCCGAGCTTGGCCAGGTCGTCCATCGGCGAGGTGATGGTAATGAAGTGATTGCCGGCGAGCTGGCCCATCTTGCTGGCGAAATGCACGCCACCATAGGCGAGCAGGATTTCGGTCTCGCTGATGCCGCCGGGATAAAGCAGCATGTGCCCCGGCGCCGGGTAGCTGGTCTGGTTTTCCGCCGGTACGCCGAGATCGGTTTCGCCGAGCGGGATCCACACCGCCTCCCCGCTCCAGCGCACGTGGATGACCTTCTGCTCGTAGGGCAACAGCTTCTTGAAGATCGCGCAGGTCTTCGGCGCGAGCGCGGTCTCGAAGCGCGCGGCGAAGGTGAAGGGGCCGGCTTTGATGCGGAGGTCGGTCATGCGGGTCTCGGGTGGATCGTAGACAGGAAGGAGGCTCTGCCCCTTAGCATATTGGCGAGGCGACGGAAGCGGACCGGCTGCGCCGTGCTGTTGCCGGGTACGGACGACGGTCCACACGCGGTGCCTTGAGGCTGGACCGCGCGGGCGCGAGCCTCTATATCCTGCGGCACCGGTTCGGCCTGTCTTCCGGTCCTTTCCGGACCGCGGCATGCTCCGAAAAAGAGCAGCAGGCTCAATCCCTTGGTGGGGAATAGTTCAACGGTAGAACATCGGACTCTGACTCCGAGAATCTAGGTTCGAATCCTAGTTCCCCAGCCAGACCTTATCGATTGTGCTGGTTGTCGCTTCAGGTAGCGCCCGCCGTCGATGGCCAGCGTTTTTCATGCTGCCGTACGTTGGCACGACCTTGCAATTATCATTTCTTCGCACTATTTGAAGAAACAAAGAGGCAGACCGATATGCAACTGACTGCACTGGACCAGAAGATAATGCTGGCGATTGTCAATCTGCACCCGAACGCCTATGGGGTGTCGATCCAGGACCATATCCGCGAGCGGACTCGCGAAAAGCCGCCATCCATTGGCAGCCTCTATGCCGCTCTTGGACGGCTGGAGGATCGTGGCTTCATCAAACCCCGTGACGGAGAAGCCACGCCCGAACGAGGCGGGCGCGCGAAAGTCTATTTCAGCCTCACCCCAAAAGGGCAAGCGGCGCTGCTGCAGTCGCTCGAAGCGCTTAGGTCATTGGGGGCCTTGTCCAAGCTCGCACTTGGCTCCGCCTTGGTGCCAGCATGAGCAATCACCTTCCTCCAAAAATCGAAACCGCCACTCTCGACTACGATGCATATATGGAATCTGCCGCGCGCATATTCACGACCGAGCTTCCGCAACTCCGCGAGCGGGACTTAAGAAAGGCGGTCAGCGTACTCAAACGGCTTCGCCATAACGACACCCTTACCCTTCAGATGAAGGATAGCGCGAGTAACATAATCAAGCACGTGAGTGTCACGCTCAGCGACCGAAAATTCACTTACGGAACGCACACGACTTCGGCCATCTCGGAAGAAGCAACCTCACCGCCGAAGTTTGCCGAAGTTCTGCTGACGCTGTTTGCGCGCACAAAACAGCAACGCGCGGCAATTGGCGATCTGAACGAGCGCTATTCCGAAAATTGCGAAAGATACGGATCGAAGCGCGCAAACCGCCTTTATTGGGCAGAGGCGCTTCAATCACTTTTGCCGCTCGCCTGGCGCACAGCGTGTCGCGTCATCCGCTGGGCTGCTCTCGTGGAAGCAATTAAGCGATATTTCTCAGGTGGCTAACAAATTCGCGCTTAACCGTTATATCGCGCGTGTCACGTCCCATTATGGCAGGCCCTGGGAGAGAGATGTGAGTGACTCTTCGGACCACGGCTCGCCTTTCGGAGCGAGCCTAAAAGTCGAGGTCAAGACCGAGGTGCCAGCGGAATCCGCTGGCAGAACGGTCGACGCCATGACCGATCTCCTTCGCCCGTTTTCCGAAGGGCTTGGCTACGTGGGCGACCTAATCCGACTTCAACGCGAGAAAGTGCTTCGAGAGATCGCCAAACGCGCAAAAGAACGACTCGATTCAATCGACGGCCAGCCGAAGCCGATCCCGCAGAAATTCTTCGTTCCGCTCCTACAAAAAGCAAGCCTTGAAAGCTTGGACGATACGATCCTTATTGATATGTGGGCGAATCTGATTGTGACCGCAGCTACGTCCGAAGTGCAAATGTTGGGTCAATACGTCGAGATACTGTCACATCTCGTTCCCGCGCAGGTAAGGATTCTGGACAAGATGCTCGACTGCGCTGATGGCCAGACTAAATCCGGCCATTTAATCGATAACCACTATATCTTAAACCAAACCGGGCTGCCGAATAACATTGCAGAGTTCGCCGACATCGAAGATGCCGAGGAATTCGCCGACTCGTTAATTGAGGCCCTCAGCCTCAAGGGCGTCGCCATCGATTGCATCAATGTTTTCTATCGAGACAAGAGGCATGGCGATGGCTTCTCTGTCGGCAGCCCCGACGGCATCTATTCGGATGCCCAATACTTCGATTTTGAAAACCTTGTTCGGCTGGGGCTGATCGAGAGGGTTGAAGTTAAGCAACACAAGATCGGTCGCTTCGATATCGACGTTCATTATTACACTGCCACACCCGTAGGAATTGATCTCTTCGCTTGCTGTAATCCGACAAGGCTCTTGCGAGCCGGTTGATCGTTAGGGGTCATTTGCTGCGCACTACCCCATTGGTTGCCGCACAGCACTTACGACAAAACGCCGCTGCGCAAGCTTCAACAACAACAGACCTCGGCCCTGAACCTCCATGAGCAAAGCCTTCACCAAAGAAACCGACAGCGACGACGATCTCAATGCCGTCGAGCCGGACGCGCTGCCCGCCGACACCAAGAACTACGTCACGCCGGCGGGCCACGCGGCGCTGCGCGAGGAGCTGCGCCGCCTGCTGCAGGACGAGCGGCCGAAGGTCGTGGAGATCGTGAGTTGGGCCGCGAGCAACGGCGACCGCTCGGAGAACGCGGACTATCAGTACGGCAAGAAGCGGCTGCGCGAGATCGATCGCCGCGTGCACTTCCTCACCAAGCGGCTCGAGAGCGCGGTGATAGTCGATCCGAGGCAGCAGCAAAAGCTGCGTCAGGTGTTCTTCGGTGCCACCGTGACCTATGCCAAGGACGACGGCAGCGAGCACACCGTGGCGCTGGTCGGCGTCGACGAGGCCGACCTCGCGCAGGGCAAGATCAGCTGGCTGTCACCGGTCGCGCAGGCGCTGATGAAGGCGCAAGAAGGCGACACCGTGCGACTGCGCACGCCAGCGGGTGTCGAAGAGATCGAGATCGTTTCGATCCGATATGGGTAAAATCAACCGCCTAGGCGCTCCACGGATCGAACACCTCAGCTCCGGTCTTCGCAAAGTCCCGCACGTTGCGCGTCACGACGGTCATGCCATGCACAAGCGCCGTCGCTGCAATCAACGCATCGCCTTCCGAAACTGGATCGGGAATACGCAGTCGCGCGCAACGCAAAGCCACGACGCTATCAACAGGCAGTATGCGGCCTTCGAAGCGCGCCAGGATTTGACTGTCGATCCATGTCTTCAGGATTTGGCCTTGGGCTGCATCCCGACGCGCAATCTGCAGTGCCCCGCGCTCGATTTCGAGTAATGACATCCCAGACATAAAGAATTGTGTGACCGCAATGCCGGAGGACCATTTGATGACGTTGGGATGAGCGCGCTCAGGCCGGCGCAGCTCGGAAATGACATTCGTATCGAGGAGAAACATCAATCGAGATCGACGGGCCGCGTGAGCTCTCCGAGGCGCGACGGCTCGACGCAGGATCTTCAATCGACACCTCAGTGCGCGGTGCCCGGTCCAAGCCTGTCGAGCACGTCACGCACCTTACTGAGCACTTCGGCCGTGCGCTCCGCGTAATAGGCGCTGACCAGCGTCTTGATCTGCTGCACCGTCGCATCGGTCACGTCGATGCCCTGGGCCTTGAGGCGGACGTCGAGATCGGCGGAGACCTCGGCCTCGTCGAAGAGCTTCATCGTTCACCCCGCTTCACCGCCCGCATCTGGGCGCGCCATTACGCCCGTGGCGGCCGCCGCCGGTCGTGGAACCACTCGCGATACTTGGTCATCTTCGCGCGCTGCGCTGCCGGCGCGAAGCGCCTGCAGGTCGCTGCTTCCGAAGTGTTCGGCGATGCGCCCCAGCGCAGCTCGACGCAGTCATTCGGGTTGTAGGCCATCTCGAGGAGGCCCATGCGGTTCATCACGTCCTGCAGCGACAGCGTCCATTGCGAGCCGTCGCTGCGCGTATAGGTGAACTTCTTCTGCGGCAGCTCGGTCGCGAGCACGCGCTGCAGATCGGCCTTCACATCGGCGACGCTCTTGCCCGCCGGCATGGCGTAGCGGTCGGGACGGCGCGCCACGCGGTCGGGATAGTTGCGCACGACGTCGAGCGCGATGAGCAGACGCAGGTCGCGCGATGGTGTGGAGAAATCCTCCCAGGCGCCGATGGTCTCGAAGATGGTGGCGCCGTCGGGCATCGCCGCCTCGCCCTTGCCGCTCGCCAGGAACTTGCGGCCGTTCTCCACGGACTGCACGCGCACCTTCACCTGCTCGTCGAGCGAGGCGATGGCATCCTCCATCGCCTTGAGCGGATCGAGCGGCTCCGGCGACATTACGTCGTCCATGCGGTCGTAGAAGGCTTCGACGCCGAGCTTCGACTGCTCGAGCGAGAAGTCGGCATATTGCGGGTCCTTGGCGATCTCGGCGTTGGCGAGCCGGCGCAGCGTGCCGTTCGTCGTGCGCACGATCGGGCGGAAACGCTTGAAGCCGGCACTGCCGAGCGCAGGGTCCTGCGCGAACAGGAAGTTGCCGCGCCAGTAGCGCTTGCGCGCCACGGTGCCGTCGGGCTGCCCATCGACCGCGAGAATGATGCCGGCGGAGCCATCCTTCTCCGGGATGCGCTGCACGATCATCAGCACGTGGCCGTAAGGATCGGCGTAGACGACACCGGGCCGCAGCGTGTCTTGCGAGAGCGGCACCGGGTAATAGTCGGTGTTGTTGTCGTTCGCGAGCGTGCGCGCCGACCCGGAATGCACGCCGTTCGCCAGGTTCGGCAGATAGCGCGCGAAGGACTGCGCCAGGCCGAGATGCGACGGCACCGGCGCGGGCTCGGCGGCGGCGACCGGGATTGGCGCCGGGCGCTCCTCCTCTTGCCGACCGAACAGCCGGTCGAACGGATTGGACGATTTCGGCGCAGGCGCGGGCGCGGCGGGTGCTGCCGCAGCGGCGCGCGGCTTCGGCGCCTCGGTGCCGTTGAGGATGCTGGTCCAGGTCGGACAGCGCGGCGCAGCGCCGCCGCCACCGCGCGAGCACAGCGAGTAGCCAAACGGCAGGCCGAGCTTGAAGGAGAAATAAGCGCGCAGGAAATACGGCAGGTCGGCGCAGTCGGGCCGCAGGATCATCCCCATGGAGTCTTCGTTGAGCCCGAGATAATTGAACAGCATGTTGCGCGACTGGTCGCGCAGCACGAAGTGCAACGCCGTCCACGACGGCGTGGCGTCAACCGGATCCTCGAACAGCTTCTCGATCCAGGCGGAGAACAGATTTTCCGTGGCGCGCGACCATGCGGCGCGGACCGGCCACACGCCGCCGCCACTGTGCTGCAGGCCCGCCGGTTTCTCGGCGCGCACGACGATGTCGCGGGTAATGGTCGCGCAGTCGCCGGCGCGATCGGTCTTCAGGCTCGCGTGCCAGGTGCCGGCCGCCGGCGCGGCGACCTCGGCGAACCAGAAATAGGGCGGGCCGCCATGGCGCTCGCGCGAGGCGGCCGCGGCAGTGCCGTCGGGCGCGACCAAGGTGAGCTCGCCGGAGAGCGGCTTCTCGGAAACAACGATGACGCGCAACGGCACGCCATGCCAGGGCGCGAGCGGCGCCGGCAGCACCGCGATCTCGGCCGCCTCTTCGCAGCGTGCGGCAGCGGTCTGCGCCTGCGATGTCGCCGGGAACTGCGGGAGGAGGACCGCCGACGCAAGCGCGGCCACCGTCAATCCGCGTGCTAAAAGCATGGAACTCCCCTCCTCATCCCTCGACCGAGCCACCCAGGTTATGGCCAAAGCTTTGGCTGAACCATGGCAGCCACATCCTCGGTGTCGTCCCCCGGCTTGACGCCGCGCCGCCGAGCGTGGCGAGGGCCCGGCGCGGCTACTCTAAGACATGCTCGCGCTGGCCGCTCGCCTTTTGGCTCGCCAGCGCGAGCGGGGGACCCAGTAATCTTTGACGTCAGAGCTCGTGCCCGATCGCGACGACATGGAGTACTGGGTCGCCCGCCTTCGCGGGCGACGACGAAAAAGCGTCACCGCAACTGCATCAATACGAACCATTTCTTGTCATTGAGCGAGCAGGTTTCCTTCTCGCGCGGCGCGGCGCCCTTCGGCGCCGGCAAGGTCCAGGCGCCGGCGCCGCCGCAGCCCTCGCTCTGCACCGAGGAGAACTTCATGTCGCGGCGCAGGTTGAGCTTGCGCACGGTGACCGCCTGATTGACGTTGCCGCCGATCGTATACATCTTGCGCGCCTTGGCATCGACCGACGCCACGACCTCGCAATGCCCGGCACGGACAGTGCGCGCCTGCGGCGGACCATCAAGCTCGTTGCGAATGCGCTCGCGCACCTCGGCAGCGCTCAGGTCGGCGAGCTTGCTCTCGCGATGCGCGCAGATGATATCGCCGACGCGCGGCTTCGTCGCCGTGAGCGGACAGGCCCGGTAGATGTGCTCGTCGCTTTCATTCTTGACCTCCGCGGTACTGGTCGCAAAGGCGTCGTAGACATAAGCGCGGTGCGCGTTGGAGAACTGGAACGCCTTGGCGTCGACGCCCGCCGCTTTCACCACATAGCTGATGAAAGCCGCCGACCATGAGGTATCGATGATGGCGGCGCGGATCGCAGCCTCGCGCAGCACCTCGCGCGTGTCGTCGTTGGTGATACCATCGAGCGCCTTGAGCAGCTCATCGTCACCAGGGCGCAGGATGTCGCCGTTCTGCGTATCTTCCGTCGCGGTCGAGGCGCCGCGATAGCCGCGCACCTCGAGATAGACCGGAAACTTGTCGCCATAGAGCGCGCGCCAGTATTTCATCACCCGCCACCAGCCGAGATGGCCGAAGTCGCTCTGCGTCGCGCCGCTGTCATCCTCGTGATGCTCGGCCTCGGTGAGGCCGAAATGGAAGATGCGACCGTTGGCGTCGATCTCATGGCCGCCGAAACCGTAGAACTCGTCGATCGCGCTCTGGGCGATTCGCTTGCCGAGATCGGTTGCTGGCTTCTTCGCGGTCACGTCGCAATGCGCCTGCACGCCCTTCCAGAACGCGGCCGCGTCGCGAGCCTCGTCGGCAAAGGCCGGCGAGGCGGCGAGACCGATTGCCGCCCAAAGCGCGCAGACAACAAGACGCATGACCCCTCCAGCTCGTGGTCCGATCCCGAAGTTCGCCAGTGCTGGCAGCGCTCTCTGAAGCGAATTTCGGGATCAAAGGGCCACGAGTAAATCTATGGTTGCCAGTGCCCCGAACCCGAAGTTCGCGACCACATTTTGCCGCGGCGCGTGCGCGAACTTCGGGTTCGGGGCACTGGTATCGCCCTCAGTATTATAGCCCGGCGCGGCCGCGGAGGCCGGATAATCGCGCCGGGGCATGAGAATGGTTAAGGCTGGCGCCCATCCCGCAAGAACCCCATTTTACGCAGCGAGATGATGGCCCCCTCTGTGACGTAATCGGCAATTTCCCCAATGCATGACCATCCCGTGATCACCGCCACCGCGCCCAACGGCCTGGTGCTGCCGGTCATCGACCTCACCAATCCGGTGTTCGCGGTGGCGGACGATGCCGGCAGCATCGCCCGTATGCGCGACGCGGTAACCACCGAGCAGCGCAAGAACAGTCGGCTGCCCGCTTTCATCACCCGTTTCCTCATCCGCCAGGCAGCCAAACGCTCGGCCCTCCTCCGCGCGGTCTTCCAGTCCGAGCGGGGCTATCTCGACAGCATCACCACGTATGTCTTCAAGCTCGGCATCGCACATCTGCCGCCGGGCTATGACAGCGCAACCGACAAGCGCGTCGCCGGCTCGCCGCATGTGACCTTGGTGCGGCTGCGCATGCAGCAGGTCGCCACGCTGCTTGCAAAAGCATTAGAAGCGCCGCTTGCCGCCGAGCGCAGCGCGCCGCTGCATCTGATCAACATCGCCGGCGGGCCGGCGCTCGACAGTCTGAACACCCTGACCCTGCTCAAGCGCGCCCATGGCGACCTGCTGCAGCGGCCGATCGTCGTCGATGTGCTCGACGCCAACGCGGAGGGGCCGGCTTTCGGCGCCAATGCGCTCAAGGCACTGCAGCAGCCCGGCGCACCGCTTGCCGGCCTTGCCATCGACTTCCGGCACCAGACCTATGACTGGAATGATCCATCGGCGCTCATCACGCTGCTCGCGCGATTGAAGGACGCCGGCGCCATCGTCGCCGCGTCATCGGAGGGCGGGCTGTTCGAATATGGCGAGGATGACGCGATCGTCGGCAATCTCAAGGCGTTCGCCGCCGGCGGTGTCGACATCGTCGCCGGCTCGGTGACCGCCAACAGCGCGATGCGCAAGCGCATGATCGCGATGGCGCCGGGATTCAAGCTGCATCCGCGCGGGCTCGAGGGCATCGCGCCGCTTGTTGCGCAAGGAGGATATACCGTGGCCGAGAGCCTCGACTCCGTAATCAGCCATCAGGTGCTGCTGCGACTGCGCCGTTAGCGCTCAAAACTCCGCGCGCAGATTGAGCGAGGGCGCGAGCTTCCAGCGCGCATAGCCGATGCGCGGCACATTGGAGGAGCGCGTCTCATAGCCGAGTGCGGTGGCGACATTGATGCCTTTGACGATGTCGTATTTGAAGCCGAGGGCGAAATAGCCGGTCCAGTCGCGCCGACCGTCAGGGCGCTGCGTGTAGACCTGATAGTCGACGCGCGGGGTGAAGGTCAGATCAAGCTGCCTGGTGAGCTTGTAGGTCACCGGCGTCATCAGCTCAGTCTTGGATCTCGCAAAGCGATTGTCGGTCGCCCACAGATAGCCATACGAGATGCGCGGCGTCAGCGACCAACCGCTCTCGCTGAACTTCACCGGACGCGCCAGCGCGGTCGTCGGCTCGTAGCTGTCATAAGTCAGCGGCCCGAAGAAATCGTGCTGGTGCTGGGCGAGCTCGACCGAATTCGACCAGACAAAGCCGTCGAGGCTGGTGTTGAGAATGAGACCGCCGGCTGTCTTCGAAGCGCGCGTCTCCAGGGGATCGGTCACCGCACCGAGCTGCGCGCGGCCATAGAGCTCGGCGGAAAAGAGTTTCGAGAATTTGTGCGCGACGGCGACACGCGCGGAGGGATCCAGCACAAAGCGCGGCACACTCGCGCCCGCCCGCCGCCGTGTCGGCACCGGCGTGTCGTCTTCCTCGCTGCCCATCTCGCCGGCAGCGATATCGCCGTCATCGTCGGATTGCACAGCCTCGTCCTGCGCTTTGGCAATGCGCACAGTGCCGCCATGCCACGCCGCCACGGCCGCAACAGCGATCAAAACACTCCACCAACGAACCGACACGCCGCCGACCCCAGCCGAAACCCCGAACGACCTCTACGCTGACGATGGGCCGGCTGCAATTGGAACTCAGGCGAGCGCGCGCAACCCCGAGCGCAACGCGTCGGGGTCGGCGCCTTGCAGACCACGCTCGACCTGCGCATGCGTGCGCACCCAGATCGGCACGGCTGAGCGCAACAGCTTGCGCCCCTTCGCGGTGAGGCTCAGGCGCCGGCCGCGGCGGTCGTCGGGATCAACCGCAACGGTCAAGAGCCCGCGGCGCTCGAGCGGCTTCATATTGGCGGTCAAGGTCGTGCGGTCCATCGCCAGCAGCGCCGCCACCGAACTGATCGAGGGCGGCTGCGGGCGATTGAGCGACATCAACAGCGAGAATTGTCCGCTGCTCAGCGCAAGCGGACGCAGCGCCTCGTCGAAGCGGCGCGCCAGCGCGCGCGCCGCACGCTGCGCGTGCAGGCACAGGCAGTGATCGCGCACGTGATGGGTGATGGCAAAGGCGTCATCACCGCATGGCTCCGACATAGACTTTGACATGCGCGTATTATGTTGATATCAACCTATCATGTCAACGGCAGACGTCACAGCTTCGACGTCATCGCCGCTTACATGGATCACGCCGGTTCGGGCCCCCGACCCCAAGGAGTTCGTCATGCAAACCAATACGTACCTTCTCTTCAACGGCACCTGCGAAGAAGCCTTCAAATTTTACGAGAAGCTGCTCGGCGGCAAGATCGAGGCGATGCTGACACACGAAGGCACGCCGATGGAAAACAACACGCCGGCAGAGTGGCGCAAGAAGATCATGCATGCGCGTATGGCGCTCGGCGACCAGTACCTGATGGCCTCCGATGCCCCTCCCGGTTACTACCAGGAGCCGCAAGGCTTCTCGGTGAACATCGCCGTCGACAACGTCGCCGACGCGGAGCGCATCTTCAAAGCACTGGCGGAGGGCGGTAATGTGCGCATGGCGCTGCAGGAGACGTTCTGGGCCAAGCGCTTCGGCATGGTCACCGACCGTTTCGGCATCCCGTGGATGGTCAATTTCGAGAACCGCGAGCCGGCGAGGAACGCAGCATGACGAGCTCCCCGATGCACGAGATGGCGATGGGCACGTTCGCGCCCATGCTGCGCACGCTATCGACGCTGCTCGACAAGGGCGCCGAACATGCGCGCGAGAAGCGCCTCGATGCGACGGAGCTCCCAGAGAGCAAGCTCGCCCCGGACATGTTCCCGCTCACCAAGCAGGTCCAGATCGCCTGCGACTTCGCCAAGAACGCAGCGGCGAGGCTCAGCGGACGCGAGCCGCCGCGCTTCGAGGACAATGAGAAGACGCTCGACGAGCTCAAGGCGCGCATCGCCAGGACGCTCAGCTATCTCGAGGGCACCGAGGCCGGCAGCTTCGCCGGCGCCGAGACGCGCGAGATCGTGATCCAGATCCCCGGCGACCTGGTGCTGGAGATGACCGGCGCGCAATATCTGCGCGACTGGGCGCTCCCCCACTTCTACTTCCACGTGGTGACCGCCTACGACATCCTGCGCAACAAGGGCGTCAGCATCGGCAAGCTCGACTATCTCGCGCATGCCGGCTACGCCATCCGCAAGCGTTCGCCCGCTGCCGCGGAGTAAGCAGGTCGATACAAGAAACGGCCGCCCATTCCGGGCGGCCGTTTTGCTTTTATGCGATCGATCAGCGCGCCGGACGCAGGACCAGCTCGCCGACGCCTGCGGCGACATTGAGCCCGGTCTGGCCCTGCACCGACAGCGGCTGCAGCGACACTGTGCGGTTGGAGCCGCCGACCAGCACATTGGCACCGAGGCCGACGCCAACCGTGCCTTCGGCGGTCGCGCCGGTATAGCTTCCGGCGAGGCTGCCGAAGCGCCGCGAGGTCGGCGCATAAACTGCCCACACCATCTCGCCACCGGCCGTGGCACCGATGTCGAGGCCGAACTTGGTGATCGAGCCCTGATACACCTCACGCGGTCCGCGGACCGACGGCGTGAACATGCAGGTCACCCCCTTCTTCGAGGTGATGATGAGGCCGATGCCGGCGGAAATGTCGCAGGTCAAGGTGCCGGCGCGGGTCCGCTCAGCCTGCGCGAAGCTCGGCGCCGGCGCCGCGACTGTCGCGGCGATCGCAAGCGTCGCCAACGCGGTCAATGTCTTTTGCATGCTCATGCCTCCGTTTGCTGGAAACTGGATGCACGAACAAACGCCTAGCTTGGGAACATTGTTCCTGCCGACATTACCTCTGTCGGCTCGCCGTTAACGCGGCGCTACCGCCAACGCCACGCGACGCTCGCCGGTGCGGCCGAGGTCGGCCAGGCAGCGGCTCGCGAAGTTGCTGGCACGTGCCGAGCTCGACAGCGGGCTGAACGCCGGGTCGCATCCGACCGGCACGTCCGAAGAACGAGCAGGGTTGGGCGCGACAGGTCCCTGCCCGCGGCTGTCGCGCGAGGCGCCCAGCATTTTCAGCCGATCGCCTTTATGGGTGCGATCGACGTCGTAGAGCGACGCCGTCGCTGGTGCCGCCGCAGGCTGCACCCGCAGCGGCGCGCGTTCGGCGTGCAGACCCACACCGATGCCGGATGTGAGCACAGCGGCACCGGCCAGAGCCAGAGTGACGCAAGCCAAAAGAGTTCTCCATCTGCACATCGGATCTCTCCAACATGCGAGCGACAGCTCGGATTGATGCAAACGAAATGGTCGGAGAAAGAAACCGACGCCGCCTTACTTTGTTCCGCGGTTTGTTCTTGAGATTGGTAGCGGGGTCAGCGCGCGCCAAGCGTATGCGTCGCTGGCAGCACAATGCGGCAGGTCACGCCCTGCGGCGGGAATTCGAGCTGCACCACCGCGTCGAGTGAGCGCGCCAGATTGCGCTCGATCACCAGGCGACCGAAGCCCATCCGCAGCGGCGGCACGACCGGCGGACCACGCAGCTCGTGCCAGACGAGCTCGACGGGCGTGTCCGAAGCCTCTCCCAATCGCCGCCAGACAATCTCGACATGCCCCTCGGGAACCGAGAGCGCGCCGTATTTTCCCGCGTTCGTCGCAAGCTCGTGAATGGCGAGCGCCAGCGACTGCGCCGCCTCCGGCTTGAGGACAATCGGCGGCCCGTCGATCGAAATCTGACTATCGCGGCGATCGACATGGACCCGGAGCTGCGCGCGGATCAACTCGTAGAGCGAGGCGCCGTGCCAGCTCTCCTGCACCAGCAGATCGTGCGACGACGCGAGCGCCTGCAGCCGCGCGCCGAACTGATCAAGGAACGCGTCGATCGAGCCCACATGCCGGGCGGTCTGCCGCGCCATGGCCTGGATGACGGCGAGCAGGTTCTTCGAGCGGTGCGTGAGTTCCCGCAGCAGCAGGCGCAAATGCGCCTCGCCTTCGCGGCGCGACGTGATATCGACCGCGGCGCAGCTCAAGCCCATGACCGCCCCGCTCTGGTCGCGCAGGGGCTCGACATGCAGGTCGATCCAGCGCGGGCCGAACCCATCGCTCATCGAGATTTCGCCGTCTTTCGCCTCTCCCGAGGCCAGCGCTGTGCGCTTGAGCGCGATCATGGCGGCACGTCCCTGCGACGGCATGATCTCATCGTCGGTGCGCCCGACGATCTCCTCGATACTGTGACCGAGCATCGGATTGCTGATCGAGATGTAACGCAGGTCGCGGTCCTGCGTGTAGACGGTCACGTCGGAGCCGCGCAGCGCCGTCTCATAGCGCTCGAAGCGCGCCTTGAGCAACTGCAGCTCACGCGTCTGATCACGCAGTCGTGTTTCCAGCTGTCGGCAGAGGCGTTGGAGCTCCGCGACGGATTCACCCTCGTGCCGTTTCATGTCCCGGGTTGTCATACGCGCCTCGGACATGAGCAAACGCCGCAACGCAATGATCGTTGCGAACCCACAGCCGCAAGCCACGTCCGTGGGCGGTGAACCCGGAGTAAAATTTTGTGCGGGCGACGCGCAGCGCCGGAACCCCGCCACCCGCTGGGGAATTACTACTGCGACCGGCCGCTTTCCCCCTCCCCCTCGTGCTCGGCCGGCCATGTTGAAGGCGCAGCCGATCCAAGTATCGGCTGCGCTTTTCTTTTGGGCAGTGCAGCGCGGGGAGCCGGGCGCCAGCGGAACTTTTTAGAAAGGCACGGGTTGGCGCAACAACTTCCTCCACGATGCCAACGAGGCGTGCAATGACCCGCGTATCCCGTCACGAAACGGTTGCCGACGACATCGAAGCCATCGAAACCTTGATGCGCGACCTTGAGAAGCGATTGCGCCGGCTCGGCGGCGTCACGCGCAGCGAGGCCACCGGCGCATCGAACGACATCAGCGATTTCGTCACCGATGCGCTTGCCGGCATCATGCGGCGCGTGCGCGAGAGCGCGGGCTCGGTGTCCGATTCAGTCACTGACGAGGCCGCGCGCATCGGCAGCCAGGCCTTCCGCAAGCTCAGCGACGAGCTCGAGCATCGGCCGCTGGTGATGCTGGGCGTTGCCGCCGGGCTCGGCTATCTGGTCGGGCTGGCCGGCCGCCGCTCATCGTAGGGCGTCATGCGCATCAATCACATTGCCGAGATGGCGTTCGAACAGCTGTTCGGGCGCCTGCTGCGGCGCGCAATCGGGGTGGCCCTGGTCGCGCTGTTTGCCCTCATCGCGCTCTATCACTTCACCGTCGCCGGCACGTTGGCGCTCGAAGCGCAGTATGGACTTTTGACCGCGCGCCTGATCGTCGCGGTGATTTACACCCTCGCGGCGCTGGTGACGCTCCTTGTGCTGTGGAGCACGCGCAACGGCAAGCTCGCCGGTCGCAGCAATGATCTCGGCCTGGCGTCGACGCGCGGGGCGCAGAACACCCAGTTGGCGATGCTGGTCGAAGCGGTGCTGATCGGCTATTCGCTGGCGCGGCGCGCGCCGGATGAGCGCCCTCGCTAGACGAGGGCCTTCGATAAAAGCAAACGGGGCGGCTTCACAGCCGCCCCGCTCTCATTTTCTGCCGGATCAGCTCAGCTGGCTTTGCGCTCGCGCCGCCGTGCGTTGCGCTCGAAGAACAGCGCCTGGCTGAGCACCGCGGAAACGGTCGCCGGCTGGAACGGCTTGGCGATGAGAAAGGCCGGCTCCGGCCGCTCGCCGGTGAGGAAGCGTTCCGGATAGGCGGTGATGAAGATCACCGGTACCTCGAACGAGCGCAAGAGCTCGTTGACCGCGTCGAGACCCGAGCTGCCGTCGGCGAGCTGGATGTCGGCGAGGATCAGACCCGGACGTTTGGCGCGGGCGAGCGCCACCGCTTCGCTATGCGTGCGGGCGACGCCAAGCACGCGATGCCCGAGGCTTTCCACCAGGCCTTCGAGGTCGAGCGCGATGAAGGTCTCGTCCTCGATGATGAGCACGTCGGTTGCGATCTCAGCTGCGAGCTCGCGGCCGGATTCCTCGACCAGGGTGCGCAGCGTCGGCACGTCGATCTCGAGCACCTTCGCCGCCTCGTCTTCCGACAGGCCCTCGAGCGCCACCAGCAGGAACGCCTGCCGCGGCTTCGGCGTGATCTGGGCTAGCCGTTGCTCAACGGGGATTTCGCGCGCCGCCGACGGCTCCTTGGCCTCGTTGATCGGCAGCGAATTCCAAATCTTCGTGAACAGGCGGTAGAGCGCAATGCGCGTCGACGCGCCGGATTCAAGAACCGATGGATCCTCGATCAGCGCCTCGAGCGTTGCGGCGACATAGGCATCGCCTGATGCCTGATTCCCCGCCAACGCCCGCGCGTAACGGCGCAGATATGGAAGATGCTGAGCGACGGCTTGCGATGTCGACAAGAAACCCTCCCGGTTCGCGGCCTTCGGCAGGCCCTCGTGATGATGCAACACGGAACCCCTCCGAATGCCAATATAGTCGTGCTGTCGAACCGGTTAACGCAAGGTCGGGAAAAAAGTTCCAAATTCTCGGAACCAACAGCGTTTTCACGGGTTTTCCCCCAACACCGATGCCTGGAACACCCCATTTTCCGCATACGGTGGGCAAACCGCGACCTTAAAAACGCGGTGTCGTCAGGGTGCCGGGAGCGGTGCGTAAGGCCTCATCGATGCCGAGGTTCGCATCAAAGGGCCGTGATCAGCGTAGCGAACTTCAGAATCGCGCTACGAGAGGGGGCTCGGAACCGCGGTTGACTGATCGGTGTTGGGGGAAGGCGCGAGATGAAGGAACGTAAGCCAGTGGGACCTCGGGCTGCAATGGACGTCGCTGCTCCACCGAAACGGACCGCGAAGCTTGGGCGAGATATCCAAGCCAAGCTCGGACAGCAGTTGCGCGCGATGTATGACGACGTCGTCAATCAAGGCGTCCCGGATCGCTTCGCAGAGCTGCTCACCCGTCTCGACGAGCACGGAGAAAAGGAGCCGAAATAATGGCCCTTGACGAGTCAGTACGCCAAGCAGTTCTCAGTGCGGTGCCAAGTCTCCGCGCGTTCGCGATATCGCTGTGCGGTAACGTGGATCGCGCCGATGATCTGGTGCAGGAGACGCTGTTGCGTGCGCTCGCCAACATCAACTCCTTCCAGCCGGGCACCAACATGTCCGCCTGGCTGTTCACGATCCTGCGCAATCATTTCCGCTCGGAATATCGCAAGCGGCGGCGCGAGGTGGAGGACGGCGACGGCTCCTATGCCGAGAGCCTGAAGTCGCATCCCGAGCAGCACGGCCGCGTCGAGTTCGCGGAATTCCGCGCCGCGCTCGCCAAGCTTCCTTCGGATCAGCGTGAAGCATTGATCCTCGTCGGTGCCTCCGGCTTCTCCTATGAAGAAGCCGCCAACATCTGCGGCTGCGCCGTCGGCACCATCAAGTCGCGCGTCAATCGTGCGCGCACCCGGCTCGCCGAGATCATGTCGATCGACAGCGTCGACGATTTCGGTCCGGACCGCACCACCCGCGCGGTGCTCGCCGGCAACGACCGCTAGGCTGTCACGCACGCAAATGTGAAAACGAAAACCCCGCGGCCTGCGCCGCGGGGTGCTTCGTTGGCGCCGCAGCCCGCGACGGCTACGGCAGCCGCGCTCTGCCGCCGCGCATCATCGCCACCACCGCGGAGATCGCGAACAGGACGACGGCAACGAAGAAGATGAGCTTCGCCGCCTCCACGGCCGTGCCGGCAATGCCGCCAAAGCCGAACAGCGCAGCAATCAGGGCGATAACCAGAAACGTGACAGCCCAGCCCAGCATGACACTACCTCTGTGTTGATGTGCGGATTGACCGCTTGGCAAGGCAACGCGGCGCTGCAAGCGCCCGTTCCCGCTTACCATTGACCCGGAACCGGCGGCTTCCCTGCCCCGTTCCGCCCGAAGGACCCGATTGTTAAGGTTGCACCGGAGCGAGAACCGAGACCGGCGAAGGAGCGACATGGCGGGCCTGCGGACCTACAACGCCAAGCGGCGTTTCGACGTGACGCCTGAACCACGCGGCAAAGCCAGCCGCCGCGGCGGCGACGCCTTCGTGATCCAGAAGCACGCGGCGCGGCGGCTGCACTACGACTTCCGTCTCGAGCTCGATGGCGTGATGAAAAGCTGGGCGGTCACGCGAGGCCCAAGCCTCGATCCCGGCGAGAAGCGCCTCGCCGTCCACGTCGAGGACCATCCTGTCGAATACAACACATTCGAAGGCATCATTCCGCAAGGCCAGTATGGCGGCGGCACCGTAATGATCTGGGATCGCGGCCGCTGGAGCCCGGAGGACGACCCGCACAAGGCCTATGCGAAAGGCCATCTGAGCTTCCAACTCGATGGCGAGAAGCTGCACGGCCTGTGGCACCTGGTGCGCATGCGCAAGCGGCAGGGCGAGACCCGCGAGAACTGGCTGCTGATCAAGGGACATGACGAGTTCGAGCGCGGCCGGCGCGACCCCGACATTCTCGAGGAAATGCCGCGCTCAGCGGCCAGCGGCCGCAGCATGGACGAGATCGCCAAAGCCAAGAGCGCGGTGTGGCAAAGCAACCGGTCGGCCAAGGCGAACGCCGCGCGGCTCGCCAAGGGAAACGGCAGCAAGGTGCCGGCGAAATCGGCGCGATCGCGCAAGCCCACGGCCGCGAAGAAAGCCAAACGCAAACGCGCCAAGGCCGACAAGGATCCGATCCCGGGCTCGCGACCGGCACGGCTGCCGGATTTCGTGCAGCCGTGCCTCGCCACCATCAGCGACACCGCGCCACGCGATAGCGGCTGGCTGCACGAGATCAAGTTCGATGGCTATCGCATGCAGGCGCGCATCGATCATGGCCGCGTGACGCTGCGCACCCGCAAGGGACTCGACTGGACCAAAAAATTTCAGCGCATCGCGGATGCGCTCGCGGAGTTACCAGTCGACACCGCCCTGATCGACGGCGAGATCGTGTCGCAGGAGGACAACGGCGCATCGAGCTTCTCGCAGCTGCAGCAAGACCTCAAGGACGCCAACCAGGAGCGCATGGCCTATTTCGCCTTCGATCTGATGCATCTCGACGGCCGCGATTTGACATCGCTGCCGCTAGAAGATCGCAAGGCGGCGTTGGCGAGCCTCGTCGACGCAAATGGCGGCCCCGTGCATTTGAGCGAATCCTTCGACGAAGAAGGTCCGGTGCTCTACCGCCACGCCTGCTCGCTCGGCCTCGAGGGGATCATCTCCAAGCGCCGCGACGCGCCGTATCACACCGGCCGCGGCACCGATTGGCTCAAGGTCAAATGCTCGGACCGTCAGGAATTCGTCGTCGCCGGCTACGTGCCGTCGACCGCCGATGCGCGCGCGGTCGGCGCGCTGGCGCTCGCTTACTATAAGGACGGCGTGTTGCAGTATGCCGGCCGCACCGGCACCGGCTTCACGCGGCAGAGCGCGCGCGACCTGTGGAAGACCTTGCAGCCGCTCGCGCGCAAGAAGACGCCCTTTGCCATGGTCCCGGACGAAGAGCGCGGCATCAACGGCGCGCATTGGGTCGAACCGAAGCTGGTCGTCGAAGTTGAATTCCGCGGCTGGACCCATGGCGGCCGCGTTCGCCACGCGTCGTTTCAGGGCGTTCGCGAGGACAAAGCCCCCGGCGACGTCATTCGGGAGAAGCCAGCCATGCCTGCAGCAACCGCGTCACGCTCCGCTCCCCGCAAAGCCCCCGCGAAGAGGACGGCCGCGAAAGCGAAGACCAACGGTCCCCTGCAGGTCGCCGGCGTCACCCTCACCCATCCTGATCGAATCTACTGGGAAGATGTCGGGATCACCAAGAAGGACCTCGCCGATTACTATGTGAAGGTCTGGGACTGGATGCGCCCGCATGTCACCGGACGGGTGATCGCCCTGTTGCGCTGCCCGGAAGGCGCCGAGGCACAGTGTTTTTTCCAGAAGCACGTGACCGCCGGCATCGACAAACGTCACCTGCATCCGGTGGACGAGCCCGATGGCGACGTGGCGATCTCGATCGACAAGCTCGAAGGCTTGATCGCCTTGGCGCAGGGCGCGGTGCTGGAGGTGCATACCCGCGGCAGCACCATCGATCGCCTCGAAGAGGCCGACCGGCTGGTGTTCGATCTCGACCCGGGTCCCGGTATCGAATGGGACGACATCGTCGCCGCGGCGCGCGAGGTGCGTGATCGCCTCGCCGCGCTCGATCTCGTCAGCTTCATCAAGACCTCGGGCGGCAAAGGCCTGCATGTGGTGCTGCCGATTCGCCATGCGCCCTGGGACGAGGCAAAGGCCTTTTGCCGCCGCATCGCCGAGGACATGGCGGCGGACAGCCCCAAGCGCTACACCGCGACGTTGAAGAAGAGCGAGCGCTCGCGGCGCATTTTCGTCGACTATCTGCGCAACAGCCGCGAAGCGACCGCGGTAGCGCCGTTCTCCACGCGCGCGCGTCCGGGCGCGCCGGTGTCGGTGCCGATCACCTGGGACGAGCTCGGCGCACAGAAGAACGCGCACGCCTACGACGTGACGAGCCTGCCGCAGCGATTGTCGCGGCAGCGCAAGGATCCCTGGGCGGACATCGGCAAGCTCAAGCAGCCGCTGCCGAAGCCGCCGCGCGGAAAGCGCTAGCGGCGCCAGGTTTACGGCTCTTCCTTTTCCCTGGGTTTGCAGGATAGATGCGGCGCGTGTTTCCCCTCTCGCCGTGAACCTCAAGGATATTTCCGATGCCCGCCAAGCGCCCGGCCCCGCGCCTGCCCGCCGTTCCCGAAGAGGCAATGACTGCCGCGCAACGCGAGCTCTATGACGCCATCCGCTCCGGACCGCGCGGCAGGGTCTCCGGCGGTGGCCCGTTCGCCACCTGGCTGCATGCGCCGGCGTTCGGCCAGCATGCGCAGCGGCTCGGCGCACATGTGCGCTACCACACGGCACTGTCGCCGCGGCTTTCGGAATTCGCGATCCTGGTGACTGCGCGGCTCTGGCGCGCGCATTACGAATGGTTCGCGCATGAGCCGCATGCGGCGAAAGCCGGCATCTCGGCGGCAACCATCGCCGATCTGCGCGCCGGCCGCGTGCCCAAGCGCGCCGCGAAAGATGAGCGCGCGATCCATGATTTCATCCGCGAGGTCTACAAGAACAAGCGCGTGAGCAACCGCACCTATGCGCGCGTGCACGCCTTCCTCGGCGATGGCGGCATGGTCGAGCTCGTCGGCATCCTCGGCTATTACGCGATGATCTCGATGACGCTCAACGTGTTCCGCATGCTGCCGCCCGCGGACGCCAAGCTGCCGTTCGGTGACGAGAAGGGAGGCTGAACGGATTAAGCGACGCGGCCGACGCTCGGCGCCGGCGACGCATCCGCTGCGGCATCAGCCGCCGTCGGTTCCGGCTTGTTCAACCGCTGACGCAGCAGCTCGAGGAAGCGCGCCTGCGGCATCGGTGGCGCCACCAGCGGCCCCTGCCCGAAGTCGCAGCCCATGGCGACGAGCGCCTGCAGGTCCATCATGCTCTCGATGCCCTCGGCCACCGCCGCGCTGCCGAAACGGTGCGCCAGATCGATCGCGGTCTGGCAGATCGCGGCGTTGTTCGGGTCGGTGGCGCAGTTTTTGACGAAAGAGTTACCGAGCTTGAGTTCGGCGAAGGGCAAGGTGCGCAGGCTCGAGACCAACGAATAGCCGGCGCCGAAACCATCGACAGCAATCGTGACGCCACTCTCCTTGAACCGCGGCGCCAATGTCTGCGCAAGCTCGATGTGCTGCACGACCTGATCTTCCGTGATCTCGATGATCAATCCCGGCCAGGTGTCGGTCTTCGGCCGGTTCTGCGCGACGAACTCGGCGAGCGGCAGCTTGGCGAGCACGTTCGCCGGCACATTCATCGCGAGGTGCAGGTTGAATCCGGCTTCGGCAAACGTCGTCCAGTCTCGCAGCATGGCGAGCAGCGCGTGCTCGCTCAGTTGCGCGAGGCCGTCCTCGTCGGTCTCAGGAATAAAAGTTTCCGGCCACAGCACGCCGTCCTGCGGATGGCGAATGCGCATCAGTGCCTCAGCACCGGCAAGACATTTGCGCCGAAGATCGATCTTCGACTGGTACCAGATCTCCAACCAATTGTTGCTGATCGCCTCCGCGACCGAAATGCGTACCACCGCCGGTGCATGCGCGGCGCCGATGGTGCGCAGCTCTTCAGCGAGCTGCGGGTCATCGGAGCCAGGTGGCAGGTCGGGAGAGAAATCGCGGTCAGTCATGCCCTCGACTCAGGCATTCAAGGTCTGAATGCTCCCTATAGCGCCGAGTGCCTTAATCTCCGGTTTACCCGGGCCGACCGCGCGCATTCAGCCGTCAGTGCATATGCATGTCTTGCATCTTGCCGCCGCCCGAGGCGGCGCCCACGCCCTGCACCGCGAAGTCAACATCGACGCTGCCGGCCTTCTCGAAATTGAGCGTGGCCTTGACATGATCGCCCTGCACAAACGGCTTCTTCAAGCCGACGAACATCAGGTGCAGACCGCCGGGCTTGAGCTCCACGGTCTGCCCGGGCTTGATCTCGATGCCGCCCGTGGGCCGCATCCGCATCACGCCGCCGTCCATCGACATCTCGTGCGCTTCGACCTTGCCGGCGAAATCCGACGTGCCGCCGACAAGCTTGTCGGGCGTGGTCCCGTTGTTGGTGATCTTCATGTAGGCGCCGCCGACCGGCGCGCCCTTCGGCGTGGCGCGCGCCCACGTCCCGGTGATTTGCAGATTGCCGACCTTGATGTCGTCGGCGCGGGCCGGCGCGATCAAGAGCGTGAACAGCATAACAATGACGAAAAACGGGACACGCGGCATGAGGACCTCCGGGGCGTTCGCCGTTTCTTAAGCCGCTCCGCCAGAAGCGTCTACGGGTCCGCAATGACTGCGACCTATTGCGCGCGGGTATAGCCACACTACTCTCTAGTGCCGATGAACCAGCCAGCCGAAAACGATCCGGAGCACCGCGTCCTCAATTTCCCGGGCCGCGAGGGTTCCGTGCGCCGTCCGCCCAGCGCGGAGGCGCCACCGCAGCTGCGCAAGGACACGGGCGAAGAGGACGACTACCGGCATCGGATGATCGTGAATATTGCCGGTCTCTCGTTCGTGGTGCTGCTGATCGTGGCCGGCATCTGGCTTGCCGACACCATGGCGACGATGCGCAAGAATCAAGACTGCGTGCTTTCCGGCCGTCGCGGCTGCACGCCGGTCGAAGCGCCGAAGGATCGCTGGTAGCGCGGATCAGGTGCCCTTATTGGTGACAACCGCGAGCGTCACCGGCGCCAGACCCGAGATGCCGAGCGCATGGCCAGCCGCCGGCGAAAGATCGATGACGCGGCCGCGAACGAAGGGCCCGCGGTCATTGATACGCACCACGACCGTGCGGCCGTTGCGGCGATTGGTGACTTGGACCTGCGTGCCGAACGGCAGCGAGCGGTGCGCAGCGGTCAGGGCCGCCGGCTGCAGGCGCTGGCCGCTGGCGGTCCGCGACGAGCCCGAGCTCTTCGCTGAATAGACCGATGCCAGGCCGGCCATGGCCGCTTTCTTGTCGTGCCCCTTGCCCGGCGTGACCTTGGCTTGCGCCACACCCAAAGCGAGCGCCAGGGCGCAAGCAGCACCGACCAACCGAACCAGCATGAATTCCCCTCGTGCCCGGCGTAACCGTCCAAATCGCCGAAGCGCCTATGATGGTGCCGAACGTGTCAAGGATTTGACAAGCCCCGATTTTTTGGGGCCGCCCGTGTCCGCGGCGCTCACCCCACCGCGTTACCCACAAACCGCCGCCGCCATTGAACTTGCAGCTTCGCTTCGCTATACGGGCACTCGATCTCCAACGGGGTGAGGCCCGGCCGAGGGGCCACGCGCGCGCGGAACCCTGCGGATTGCCAAACCTTCATACAAATCAGAGACTTACCGATGTCTTCGACGTTCGACACCGTGGCTAATATCATCGCCGAGACCTGCGACATTCCGCGCGACACCATCAAGCCGGAAAGCCATGCTATCGACGACCTGGGGATCGACAGTCTGGACTTCCTGGACATCGCCTTCGCCATCGACAAGGCGTTCGGCATCAAGCTGCCGCTCGAGCAGTGGACCCAGGAAGTCAACGACGGCAAGGCGACCACGGATCAGTATTTCGTGCTGCAAAATCTGAGCGCCCGCATCGACGAACTGGTCGCCGCAAAGGGGGCCTAGAGCGTTAACGTCGCATGCGCATCGAGTATTTCCAGCTCATCGATCGCATCGTCGAACTCAAGCTCGCCGACCGCAAGATCCGCACTGAGGCGACGGTCCCGCTCGAGAGCACCATCTTTGAAGGGCATTTCCCGGGTTATCCGCTGATGCCGGGCGTCTTGCTCATGGAGTCCATGGCGCAAACCTCGGGCTGGCTCATCGTCGCGCTCAACCACTTTCAGCGCATGCCATTCCTCGCCGCGGTGAAGGAAGCGAAATTCCGCACCTTCGTCACGCCCGGCGAGAAGCTCAGCGTCACCGCCGAGCTCGAGCACGAGGGCTCGGGCTATGCCGTGACCAACGCCAAGATCAGATCGAACGGCAAGCCGGTGTGCGACGCCTCGCTCACGCTGCGCGTTCTCGACTTCCCCAATCCGGAGATGCGCAAGCAGATGCAAGAAGTGGCACAGCGCATCGACTTCCCGCTCGGAGCGCTCGCCGATGGCTGAGCCTGCGCGCGAAGCGTGGATCACCGGTATCGGCATCGTCTCGACCCTGGGTGAAGGGCCGGACGCGCATTGGCAGGCGCTGAGCGCGGCAAAGCCAAGCGCTGACACAACGCGATTTGCGCCATTCGTCGTGCATCCGCTCGCCCCGCTCGATCTCGACAAGCAGATCCCGAAGAAGGGCGACCAGCGGCAGATGGAAGCCTGGCAGCGGATCGGCACCTATGCCGCCGGCCTCGCGCTCGACTCCGCCAGCGTCAAAGGCAATACCGAGATTCTCAAGCGCATGGACATGATCGTCGCCGCTGGTGGCGGCGAGCGCGATCTCAATGTCGACAGCGGCGTGCTCACCGGCACGCCGAAGGCGGATAATCCTGCGGCCTTTCTCAACGAGCGGCTGATGAGCGACCTGCGGCCGACGCTATTTCTGGCGCAGCTCTCCAATCTGCTTGCCGGCAATATCTCCATCGTCCACGGCGTCACCGGCTCTTCACGCACCTTCATGGGCGAAGAAGCCTCGGGCATCGACGCCGTGCGCATCGCATTATCGCGTATCGCCGCCGGGCAGAGCGAGATCGCGATCGTCGGCGGCGCACACAATGGTGAGCGCGAAGACCTGCTGATGCTCTACGAGTTCGCCGACTACAATCTCAAGGATCGTTTCGCGCCGGTGTGGCAGCGCAACCCCAAAGGCGGCTTTGCGCTCGGCTCGCTCGGCGCCTTCCTGGTCATCGAATCGCGCGAGCATGCGCAGCGGCGCGGCGCCAAGCCGCTGGCCAAGCTGTCGGCGGTCGTTTCCGACCGCGCCAACCGCGCGGGTGCGTCGCTGAAAGATTCGCTGCAGCGCCTGTGGGACAAGGTCAAGACTCGCTTGGCGCCCGGGCATTATGCCGTTATTTCCGGCGCAACCGGCGCCGAGCCGGCCACCGCGGACGAACGGGCCTTTCTCGGCGCGCTGCCCGACATTGCCGTTCGCGCCACGGGTACCTATCTCGGTCATGGGTTGGAGCCGCAGTTCCCCATGAACATCGCGCTCGCCGCGGTGGCGCTGCAGCATGCTAGGCTGTTTCCGCCGGGCGACGCGTCGGGCGTGGAGAAGCCGATGGGCGGCGAGCTGACCCAGGTCGTGGTGACTGGCGTCGGCCATTGGCGCGGCGAAGGTCTCGCTTTGGTCGAACGCGCGAGCTAGCGCGACAGGCGCTGGTGAAAGGGGACGAAATGTCATCCACACGGGACAAAGCCGGTCGGCCGATCGTCGTCATCACCGGCGTTGGTGTCGTCACCTCGCTCGGCGCCGGCAAGACCGAGAACTGGACGAAGCTCACCGCCGGTGAATCCGGCATTCGCGCTATCTCGCGGTTCTCCACGGCTGGCCTCAAGACCCGTGTCGCCGGCACCGTCGACTTCGTGCCCAACGATCCGCCCTGCTCCGCCTCGCTCTCTGAGCGGCTCGCCGAGATGGCAGTCGAGGAAGCGGTGAGCGAATCCGGCATCGGCGCGCGCGGTGATTTCCCTGGACCGCTGTTCCTTGCGGTGCCTCCGGTCGAGATGGAATGGCCGCAGCGGTTCGAGATTGCGGCGGTTGCCGGCGCCAACGACAAGGTCACCTATGGCGATCTGCTCCGCGTCAGCAATAAATTCCCCGCCTATCACAAGCGCTTCCTGTTCGGCTCGGTCGCCGATCACCTGGCCGACAAGTTCGGCACCAAGGGTTCGCCGATCTCGCTGTCGACCGCCTGCGCCTCCGGCGCGAGCGCGATCCAGCTCGGCATCGAGGCGATCCGCCGCGGTGAGACCGATGCGGCGCTGTGCGTCGGCTCCGACGGCTCGGTGAATCCGGAATCGCTCATTCGCTTCTCACTCCTTTCGGCACTGTCGACGCAGAACGACAATCCGCAGGCCGCCTCCAAGCCGTTCTCCAAGAACCGAGACGGTTTCGTCATGGCGGAAGGCGCCGGCGCGCTGGTGCTGGAAAGCTACGAATCTGCGAAAGCACGCGGCGCCAAGATCCTCGCCGTCGCCGAGGGCGTCGGCGAGATGGCGGACGCGTTCCATCGCACGCGCTCGAGCCCGGACGGCAAGCCGGTGATCGCCTGCATGGCGCAGGCCATCGCTGATGCCGGCCTTTCGCCCGACGCCATCGACTACATCAATGCGCACGGCACCTCGACGCCCGAAAACGACAAGATGGAGCATCACTGCGCCTCGACCGTGTTCGGCGAGCGCATCAAGAACGTGCCGATCTCCTCGAACAAATCGATGATCGGCCACACACTCTCAGCCGCTGGCGCCGTCGAGGCAGTGTTCTCGGTGCTCACGCTCAAGCACCAGCGCATTCCGCCGACCATCAACTATCAGGTCCCCGATCCAGCCATCACGCTCGACGTGGTGCCGAACGTGGCCCGCGACGCCAAGGTGAGCCACATCATCTCCAATTCCTTCGGCTTCGGCGGCCAGAACGTCTCCCTGGTGATCGGCGCCGAGCCGGCCTGAGCCGCCGGCGTCATCAGTTGACGGCCTTTTCCCCGCAGGGCATTCCATGCCCTGCTCTTCCCGGATTCCTGGATCGCTCATGCGCGCGCTAACCCTCGTTGCCGACCGCAAGCTCGAACTCGCCGAGGTGCCGGATCCGCCGGCACCGGGCACGGGCGAGGTGCAGATCCGCGTCAAGGCGGTGGCGCTCAACCATCTCGATCTCTGGGGCTTCCGCGGCATGGCCTTTGCCAAGCGCAAGCTGCCGCTGGTGGTCGGCGCCGAGGCTTCCGGCGAGATTGCTGCGGTCGGGCCGGGCGTTACGCAATTCAAGGCCGGCGATCCCGTGGTGATGTACGGCGCGATGACCGACGGCACCTGCAAAGCCTGCCGCGAGGGCCGCGACAATCTCTGTGAGAATGTCGGCGGCATCATGGGCTTTCATATCGACGGTTTCGCGCGCGACCTCATCAATCTGCCGGCACGCCTGGTTATCCCGGTGCCGGCCGGCGTGTCGCTGCGCGACGCCGCCTGCGCGCCGATCGCCTTCTCCACCGTCGAGCACATGCTGTTCGACAATGCCAAGCTGCAGCCCGGCGAAACCATTCTGGTGCATGCCGGCGGCTCCGGCATCGGCAGCGTGGCGATCAAGATGGCCAAGGCCATCGGCTGCACGGTGATCACCACCGTCGGCGACGACGCCAAGGCGGAGAAAGCCAAGGCGCTCGGCGCCGATCATGTGATCAATTACAAGACCGAGCGCTTCGAGGGCGTCACTCGCAAGCTCACCGCCAAGAAAGGCGTCGACGTCGTCTTCGAGCATGTCGGCGGCGAAGGCTTCAACGGCTCGCTGCTCTGCCTCAAGCGCGGGGGCCGGCTCGTCACCTGCGGCTCGACGGCGGGGCCGACCGTGACCATCAACCTGATGCAGCTGTTCCAGCAGCAGTACAAGATCTTCGGCTCGTTCGGCGCCTCCATGCGCAACATCCGCGACAGCCTCGCCAAGATGGCGAAGGGCATGACGCCGGTGATCGACACCGAAGTCGGCGTCAACGACCTCGAGCGCGGCCTCGAGCGCCTGGAGAGCCGGCAGGTGTTCGGCAAGGTCATCGTGAACTTCTGATGGCGCGCGGGCTAAGGAGAGCCAGCAGGGCTGCGCAGCGCGCCGGCAAGCGCGCGGCCGATGCGGCTGCTGGATTTGCCGCGGTGTCAATTTTCCGCGGACTACGTCTCACCGATCCCGACATGATGGCGGACCTTGCCGGCTGGACCATGCGCAAGATCGGGCCGCGGCGCCACGAGCACGCCATCGGCCGCGCGAATCTGATCGCCGCGTTCCCGGAGAAATCGGCCGCCGAGATCGAAACCATCCTCGAAGGCGTCTGGGACAATCTCGGGCGCGTCGTCGCCGAGTTCGCGCATCTCGACCGGCTCTGGGACTACGATCCGCTCAGCACAAAGACCGGCCGCATCGAGATCGATCCGCTCGACGTGCAACGGTTCGTCGAAATGCGTGAGGACGGCAAGCCGGCGCTGGTCTTTGCCGCGCATCTCGCCAACTGGGAGCTCCCGGCCTTGTGCGCTTCCGCGCATGGCATGGACTCCGCGGTGCTGTTCCGCCGGCCCAATGTCGGCGACATTGACCGCGTTGTGCGCAAGACCCGCTCGATCAGCATGGGACAACTGATCCAGACGGGGCTCGACGCGCCGGTGAAAGCCGCCGAGGCGCTCAAGCGCGGCGCCCACGTCGGCATGCTGGTCGACCAATATTATGTGCGCGGCGTCGACGTCACTTTCTTCGGCCGGCGCACGCGCGCCAATCCGCTGATCGCGCGGCTGGCGCAGCATTTCGACTGTCCGATCCACGGCACCCGCGCCATCCGCCTGCCCGGCCATCGCTTCCGCGCCGAGATCACCGATCCGATCGAGCCGGTGCGCGATGCAGACGGCAAGGTGGACATCGCCGCCACCATGCAGGTGATCACCTCGGTGATCGAAGGCTGGGTGCGCGAGCACCCCGAGCAATGGCTCTGGCTGCACCGCCGTTGGCGGCCGGAAGACGACGCGAAGCCGTAAGAGCGACTAACGCCCCGTCTTCACCTTCGTCCACAGGCGATTGAGCACACGCTGCGTCTTCGGGTCGTGCGCCTTGACCACATAGAGCTTCGCCATTGTCGCCGCATCCGGATAGATCGAGCGGTCGCCGAGCACGCTTTTGTCGATCAGCTTCTGACTCGCCAAATTGCCGTTAGCGTAGGCGACAAGATCGGAGTTCTTCGCCGCCACATCCGGCCGCAGCAGATAGTTGATGAAGGCGTGGGCTTCCTCGACATTGCGCGCGTCCTTGGGGATCGCGAGATTGTCGAAGAACATTTGCGCGCCCTCCTTCGGGATCGAATAACCGATCTCGACGCCGTTCTTCGCTTCCACCGCGCGCTTCTGTGCCTGCTTGATGTCGCCCGACCAACCGACGACGAGACAGATTTCGCCGGACGCGAGCGCATTGAGATATTCGGAGGAATGGAATTTGCGCACGTTCGGCCGGATCTTGCCGAGCAAGTCGGCGGCCTTCTCGAGCTGCGCCGGATCGGTGGTGTTGGGATCAAGGCCGAGGTAGTGCAGCGCCGCCGGGATGAGGTCGTCAGCGGAATCCAACATGTGGATGCCGCAATCTTTGAACTTGGCGATGAGCTCCGGCTTGAAGATGGCGTCCCAGCTGTCGATCTTGCCATCAGGCCCAAGCGCCTCGTGCATCTTCTTCACATTGTAGCCGATGCCCGTCGTGCCCCACATGTAATTGACGGCGTACTGATTGCCGGGATCGTAGGTGGCGAGGCGCTGCGCGATCTCTGGCCACACATTGCCAAGATTGGTGAGCTTCGATTTATCGAGCTTCTGGAAGACGCCGGCCTTGATCTGCCGCTCGAGGAAGTAGCCGGTCGGCACCACCACGTCGTAGCCGGACTTGCCGGCCAGGAGCTTGGTCTCCAGCGTCTCATTGGCATCGAAGGTATCGTACTGCACCTTGATGCCGGTCTCTTTGGTGAAGGCCGCGAGAACGGCGGGATCAATATAGTCGGACCAGTTGTAGACGTTGACGGTCCGCTCAGCGGCATAGGCCGGCCACGCGGCGGCGAGCGCTGCGAGAAGCAGTAAGAGACGGCGCATGGAATTCAGCTCTCGGTGGGAAGCCCCGCGGCCTTCCACGCAATAATGCCACCGGCGAGATGGCATTTGTAGTCGTAACCCCGATCCTGCGCAGCGAGCGATGCGGTCACCGAGCGGCGGCCGGAGCGGCAGGCGAACACGACCTCTTTGCCCTGCGGATCGGGGATCACGGCCGGATCGAATACCGACAGCGGCAGGCAGAATGCGCCGGGATAGGCCTCCACGGCGATCTCGTTCTCCTCGCGTACGTCGATGATGACCATGCGGCCTTCCTCGACCCCGCGGGCCACCTCCTCGGGCGTCAGGTTGGTCACTTCGCAGGCGCGTTCCATCGGATCGGCCATACCCTACTCCTTATTAAGAGAGAGAGGTTGCGCAGATCGCCGCCGGAATCAAGGCGTTAGATCGTCACCTGGGTTCCCACCTCGACCACGCGGCCGGTCGGGATCTGGAAATAGTCGGTGGCGTCATTGGCCATGCGCGTCAGCCCGATGAAAAGCCGATCCTGCCAACGCGGCATGCCCGAATGCTGGGCCGGCTTGAGCGCGCGGCGCGAGAGGAAGAACGACGTCGACATGATGTCGAAATGCCAACCAAGTTTCCGGGCGATGCCGAGCGCCTTAGGCACGTTCGGCGTCTCCATGAAACCGTAGCGCAGCACCACGCGGGAGAACGTCTGGCCAACCGGTTCCATGCGCACGCGCTCGCTCTGCGGCACGCGCGGCGTGTCCGCGGTCTCCACCGTGAGGATGACGTTCTTCTCGTGCAGCACCTTATAATGCTTGAGGCTGTGGAGGAGCGCCGTCGGCGCGCTCGCCGGATCGCTGGTGAAGAACACCGCGGTGCCCGGCACGCGCGCCGGCGGCTTTTTCTCGAGCGAGTGGACGAGCGTGTCGAGCGGGATTTCCTGCTTGCGCGTCTTATCGAACAGCAATCGGGTGCCGCGCCGCCATGTATACATGATGGTCATCACACATGCGCCGAGCGCCAAGGGCATCCAGCCGCCCTCGACCACCTTGAGCAAGTTGGCGGTGAGGAAGGTGAGATCGATGAGCAGGAATGGGGTGATGAGCGCCGCTGCGGCGAGCGGCGACCAGCGCCACACGCGCCAGATCACCACGAAGGCCATCATCCCGGTCACCACCATGGTCCCGGTGACGGCGATGCCGTAAGCGGAAGCAAGCGCACTCGAAGAGCGGAACAAGCCGACCAGAAGCAGCACACCGACAAGCAGGAAACTGTTCACCCGCGGTATGTAGATCTGCCCGAATAACGACTCCGAGGTGTGGCGGATCTCAAAGCGCGGCAGCAGACCGAGCTGGATCGCCTGGCGCGTCAGCGAATAGGCGCCAGTGATCACCGCCTGGCTGGCGATCACCGTCGCGACCGTCGCCAAAATGACCATCGGCAGCTGCGCCCAGTCGGGGTAGAGCAGGAAGAACGGGCTCTCGATTGCCTTCGGATTTTGCAGCACCAGCGCGCCCTGCCCCAGATAATTGAGCAATAGGCACGGCAGCACAGCGAACAGCCAGGCGAAGCGGATAGGCCCGCCGCCGAAATGTCCGAGATCCGCATAGAGCGCTTCCGCGCCAGTGACGCAGAGGAACACGGCACCGAGCGTGTAGAAGCCGATGATGCCGTGATGCAGCAGGAAATTGACGCCGTAATACGGATTGAAGGCGAGCAGCATCACCGGATAGTGCGCGACATGCCAGACGCCGACCACACCGATGGCGATGAACCAGAGCACCATGATGGGACCGAAAAACGCCGCGACGCGCGCGGTGCCACGCGATTGCACGGCAAACAAGACCAGCAGGATGGCAACCGTGAGCGGCACGACATAGGGCTCGAAGCTCGGTGTGACGATCTTCAAGCCTTCGACCGCGGAGAGCACCGAAAGCGCCGGCGTGATCATGGCGTCGCCATAGAACAAGGCGCCGCTGATGATGCCGAGCAGGATGATGCCGCCCGCATTCTTCAGCGCTCGGTGCGCGAGCGCCATCAGCGCGAGCGTGCCGCCCTCACCATTGTTGTCGGCGCGGAGCAGGATCAGCACGTATTTGGCAGTGACGACGACGAACAACGACCAAATGATCAGCGAGACGATGCCGAGGACGATCGTCTCGTTGGGCACGCCATCGGAACCGACAGCGGCAACGACGGACTCTCGCAGCGCATACAGCGGGCTGGTGCCGATATCGCCGTAGACCACCCCGATGCTGCCGACGGTCAATCCCCAGAAGCCCGCGTGGCCATGACCAGGTTGGGCATCGCCATTGACATGGGCCGCACCGTCTGGGGCCGCGGCTACGCTATGCGTCATGTTTTGTCCTGGAAGATTTTTGCACTGCAATAATGTCTGCAGGGGCCGGACTTATAAGGCCGATCCAGGCTCGCTGCATCGCCATTTCAGCATTGCAGCCCGAGGCGTTATGCGTCAGACGCAAGTCTGCATTTGCCGAAAATGACTGCAAAACCAAAGAGATGGGCTGCAAAGCAACCTCAAACTGTAACCTGTGTTCCGACTTCAACAACCCGCCCGGTCGGGATTTGGAAAAAGTCCGTGGCGTCGCTGGCAGAACGCGCAAGCGCGATGAAAAGTCGATCCTGCCAGCGCGGCATGCCGGAATGCACGGCCGGCCGCAGCGCCCGGCGGGACAGGAAGAACGAGGTCGACATGATGTCGAACACCCAGCCGTGCCGGCGCGCGATGGCCAGCGCCTTGGGCACGTTCGGCGCTTCCATGTAACCGAAGCGCAGCGCGACGCGGCTGAACCGATCGTTGACGGGCGTGATGCGCACCCTCTCCTCCTGCGGCACGCGCGGTGTATCCGCAGTGACCACCGTGAGGATGACGTTGTGCTGATGCAGGATCTTGTTGTGCTTGAGATTGTGCAGGAGCGCCGTCGGGGCGTAGTCCGGATCGCTGGTGAGGAACACCGCGGTGCCGGGCACCACGTGCGGCGGGCTTTTGCCCAGGCTGCGCAGCAGCGTCTCCAACGGCACCTCGGTACGCCGCGTCTTGTCGAACAGGATGCCGGTGCCGCGACGCCAGGTCAGGATCAGTAGCACCATACCGGCGCCGAATAACAGCGGCGCCCACGCACCTTCAAACACTTTCAGGAAGTTGGCGCAGAGGAATGTTGCATCGACGGCGACGAGCGGAGCGACCAGCAATGCGGTCTGCCAGAGCTTCCATCGCCAGAGCTTCCAGATCACCAGGAAGGCGAGCACGCCGTCGACCACCATCGTGGTCGCCACCGCAATCCCGTAGGCGGACGCGAGTGCGCTCGACGAGCGGAACATCGCCACCAGCAACAGGACGCCGACGAGCAGCGCGCCGGTGACACGCGGAATGTAGATCTGTCCGACATGCGACGCCGAGGTGTGCAGGATCGCGAGCCGCGGCAGCAGCCCGAGCTGGATCGCCTGATGCACAAGCGAATAGGCACCGGTGATCACGGCCTGGCTCGCGATCACCGTGGCCGCGGTCGCCAGCACGACCATCGGCAGCAGCAGCATATCGGGTACCAGGCGATAAAACGGATTCTCGATGGCCGACGGGTCGGCCAGCACTTTCGCGCCCTGTCCGAAATAATTGATCAGCAGCGACGGCAGCACCAGCCACAACCAGGCAATCTGGATCGGCCGCCGCCCGAAATGGCCGAGATCGGCGTAGAGCGCCTCGCCGCCGGTGACGCAGAGAAACACCGCGCCGAGCGTGACCAGGCCGATATGGCCGTGCGCGATGAGGAAGCGCAGACCGTAGATCGGATTGATCGCCATCAACACATGCGGGTCGTCGCGAATGTGCATGGCACCGGCGATCGCGATCGCAACAAACCACACGGCCATCACTGGGCCGAACATTGCGGCGACCCGCGCGGTGCCGCGGCTTTGCGCGGCGAACAGCACGATGAGCACGATCACCGCGAGCGGCACCACGACTTCTTCCAGCGCCGGAGCCGCGAGCTTCAGCCCTTCCACCGCCGAGAGCACCGAAATCGCCGGCGTTATCACGGAGTCGCCGAGGAACATGGACGCGCCGATCACGCCGACGATGAAGACGAAGGCCGTGCGCCGCCCCAGCGCCCGACTCGCCAAGGCCGTGAGCGACAAGGTGCCGCCCTCGCCGTTGTTGTCGGCGCGCAGCAGGACGAGCACGTATTTAATGGTGACGGTAATGACCAGCGACCACACGATCAGCGAAAGAACGCCAAGCACGACGTCACGGCTGATGACGCCGTGGCTGCTTGCGGCTATCGCTGCCTCGCGGAAGGCGTAAAGCGGGCTGGTGCCGATATCGCCGTAGACGACACCGACGCTCCCAAGCGCCAGGGCGATCAGGCTGGGATGCGGCTGCGAGCCGCTCCCCGTCGGCGGGACCTCGGCCGGGGCCGCTGCCTCATTCAAGATGGTCACCGATCACTCTGGCCGCCTCAAAGCAAGCCGGCCTTATAGCACCTGGGGCTCAGCATATCTCGCTATCCCCCGATAAATCAGCGGCTTGACGCGCGCTCCAGGGGCCCGGTAGTCGGGTTTTCAGCCGATCGAAATCAGGGCCGGAAATCAGGCGGGATCGGCGGCTCTTCCTTCATCAGGGTGATGGTTACGCGCCGATTGGCCGCCATCGAGGGATCGTCGGGGAAAAGCGGCTCCATGTCGGCCTTGCCGGCCACCATGAAGATGTTGTTCGACGGCAGGCCCTCGTCGGCGAGGATCTTGCGCACCGCATTGGCGCGATCGGCGGAGAGCTCCCACGGCCCGTAACCGGGGCGCGCCGGGACGCGGCTCGTCTCGGTGTGGCCGGTGATCGAAACGCGATACGGCATCGCCTTGAGCATCGGCGCCATCTTGGCGATCAGCCGACGCGTGCGCTCATAGGGCTCTTTCGAGCCTTCGGGAAACATCGAGCGTCCGTCCTGGTCGACGATTTCGATGTTGAGACCCTGCTTGGTTTCCTCGACCATGATGTGCTTGGAAAGCTCGCTGATCTCCGGCATCTCGTTGAGCGCTTGGCGGAGCGAAGCGGCGGCGAGCGAGAAATTGCGATCTTCCTTGAACTTGGCGCCGTAGTTGCGCTCGCGATCGTGATCGTCGGGGCTCGGCGTCGCCGAGGCTTCTTCCGGCGAAATATGCGCCGCGTTCTTCAGCTTCGGGCGCGTCGGCAAGCCGAGCACTTCGATGATGCCGGAATAGCGCACCTTGTCCTGCACGCCGAAGGCGTCGCGCATGGAGCCGGCGACGACCTGCAGCTTGGCCTGATCCTGGGTGGAGAACGCGACCAGCATCACGAAGAAGCTCACCAGGAGCCCCATCAGGTCGGCAAAGGTCACGAACCAGCCGTGACCGCCTCCGTGTGCTTCCTTACGCCTTGCCATGACACCACATCCGCTCGCGCCACTATTAGGTTATGCAGGCGCGGTTTCGGTCTCTTCGACGTCGTCGCTGTGCCGATGCTTCTCGGGCAGATAAGCGAGCAGCATTTCGCGCACCAAGGCCGGGCTCTTGCCTTCGCGGATCATCATGATCCCGTCGATGATCAGCGTGCGGTTGATCTCCTCATCGACGAGCTTGAGATGGAGCTTGTCGGCGATCGGCAGACAGAGAATGTTGGCGACCACCGCGCCGTAGAGAGTCGCCAGCAGCGCGGTCGCCATGAATGGGCCGAGCTTCGAGGGATCGGTCATGTTGGCGAACATCTGCACCATGCCGATGAGCGTGCCGATCATGCCGAAGGCCGGCGCACAGTCGCCGACTGCGCGATAGATCTTCTGGCCCTCATCGAGATGGCTCAAGAAATTGTCGCGATCCCGCTCGAGATTGTCGCGGATGAAATCGCCGTCATAGCCGTCGGCGACGTAACGCACGCCCTTGGCGAGGAACGGATCCTCGGCCTCGACGCGCTCGAGCCCGACCGGTCCCTGCTTGCGCGCGATCTCGGCAAGACCCGCGATTTCGTCGACCAGATCGCGCTGCGAGATGCGGCGCATCGTGAAGACGAATTTCATGCCGAGCGGCAGGCCGTGGAAGATCGACGACAGCGGGAAACGGATCAGGGTCGCTGCGAATGAGCCGCCGAAAATGATGATGACGGCGTGCTCGGACACGAACATCGCGAGGTCGCCGCCCATGAGCATCATGGTGCATACCACCGTCGCTCCCGCCGCAAGACCAAGAGCTGTTGCGATATCCATGACTGAGCTACCCCAAACGCCTGACGCGCACCGACGGCCGGCGCCCCTCTGGAACCGACCCTAGTGGGCAGCGCTTAAAGCGCGGTTAAGCCTAAAAGACCGTGAAAGCGCTGTGTTTTCGGAGGCCGCCGCGTGCGGCGAAAAGGCGGTGATTAATCCGTGACCGGCCGGGAAAAAGCTGCAAAATGCGCTCCGAACAGGCCGAAACCCGGTCCGGGAAATCCCGCGGTAACGGCTCCTTAAGGAACGACGAGAGGTCACGACCATGCGTGAGATTGGACACTTCATCGGTGGCAAGGAGGTCAAGGGGACCTCCGGGCGCTTCGGCAACGTCTACAATCCGAACACCGGCGAGGTGCAGGCCAAGGTGGCGCTCGCCAAGCACTCCGAAGTCGAGCACGCCATCGCCAATGCCGAGCAGGCGCAGCCGGGCTGGGCGGCCACCAATCCGCAACGTCGCGCCCGCGTGATGTTCCGTTTCCTGGACCTGATCCAGAAGGAGCACGACAGCTTGGCGCGGCTGCTGTCCTCCGAGCACGGCAAGACGTTTCCCGATGCCAAAGGCGACATCCAGCGCGGGCTCGAGGTGGTCGAGTTCGCCTGTGGCATTCCGCACCTGCTCAAGGGCGAGTTTTCCGAAGGCGCCGGCCCCGGCATCGACCTGTTCTCCATCCGCCAGCCGCTCGGCGTCGTCGCCGGAATCACGCCATTTAATTTTCCGGCGATGATCCCATTGTGGAAATGCGCGCCGGCAATCGCCTGCGGCAATGCTTTTATCCTCAAGCCGTCGGAGCGCGATCCCTCCGTGCCGATGCGCATCGCCGAGTTGTTCATGGAGGCGGGGCTTCCCCCCGGCATCCTCAATGTGGTCAATGGCGACAAGGAATCCGTCGACACACTGCTCACCGATCGGCGCGTCACGGCCGTCGGCTTCGTCGGCTCGTCCTCGATCGCGGAATATGTCTATGCGACCGGCTGTGCCAACGGAAAGCGCGTGCAGTGCTTCGGCGGCGCCAAGAACCATCTGATCGTGATGCCGGATGCGGACATGGACCAGGCAGTCGATGCACTGATCGGCTCCGGCTACGGCTCGGCGGGCGAACGCTGCATGGCGGTGTCGGTGGCGGTGCCGGTCGGACAGAAGACCGCTGATCTGCTGGTCGAGAAGCTCATCCCGCGTGTCGAAAGCCTGAAGATCGGTCCCTCCACCGACCCGCAGGCCGATTACGGGCCGATGGTGACGCGCGAGCTCCTCAACAAAGTGCGCGGCTATGTCGATACCGGCGTCAAGGAAGGCGCCAAGCTCCTCGTCGACGGCCGTAATTTCAAGCTGCAAGGCTACGAGAACGGCAATTTCATAGGCGGCTGTCTGTTCGACGACGTCAAACCAGACATGAAAATCTACAAGGAAGAAATTTTCGGCCCGGTGCTTTCAGTGGTGCGCGCCAAAGATTACGAGGAAGCCGTCCGCCTGCCGTCCGACCACGAATATGGCAATGGCGTCGCCATCTTCACGCGCGATGGCGACACCGCGCGCGACTTCACTAATCGGGTGCAGGTCGGCATGGTCGGCGTCAATTTCGCGATTCCGGTGCCGCTGTCCTACTACACATTCGGCGGCTGGAAACGCTCCGGCTTCGGCGATCTCAATCAGCACGGTCCGGATTCGATCCGCTTCTACACCAAGACCAAGACCGTGACCTCGCGGTGGCCCTCGGGTATGAAGGAAGGTGCCGAGTTCGTCATCCCGACGATGAAGTAGCACCGCGATGCTAAACCGACGCCTTGGGACTGCCGTTGTGGCAACGATGCTGCTTGCCGGCTGTAGCGGCAGCAAGGGGCTGTCGCTCGGCGACTTTACGCCCGAACCGGCACCCGCGGCGTCGGTCGAAATGGCCGGCCGCTGGATGGTGTCGGCACCCGACGCGCCCCCCTGCGGCATGACCTTCAGTGGCGATACCGCGAAAGGCGAAGGAAAGATTTCGCCGGAAGGCGGCTGTCCTGGGCAGTTCTACAAGAGCCGTGGCTGGGCATTGGTCCAAGACACGCTGGTCATCAAGGACCACACTGGCGACGCGCTCGTTAGCCTGACCCTGCAGGGCGATCGCTTCGTAGGCACCGCCCCTGGCGGAATTCCCATTACGCTGAGCCGCTAGAGGAAAGACACCGTGGCCGAATATCAGCTGTACTGCATGGCTCAGTCAGGCAACGCCTATCGCGCCGCGCTGATGCTCAATCTCATCGGTGCCGACTGGGAGCCGAAATGGGTCGACTTTTTTGTCGGTGGGCAGCAGCGCACAGCGGAGTTTCGCGACAACGTCAACGAGATGGGTGAAGTGCCGGTGCTGGTGCACGGCCAGAAGAAGCTCTCGCAGTCCGGCGTGATCCTCACTTACCTCGCGGACCGCAGTGGCAAATTCCGCCCCGACGGCGAGGACGAGCGCCTCGAAGCGCTGCGCTGGATCATCTTCGACAACCAGAAGACCAATGGTTTTCTCGGCCCCTATCGTTTCCTGCGCAATTTCGCCAAGCCGGCGGGCGATCCGGCGGTGCTCAAATTCCTCAAGGGCCGCATCGACGGCAATCTCGCCATCGTCAACACGCATCTCGGCAAAATGCCGTTCATGCTCGGCGAGCGGCCGACCATCGCCGACATCTCGATGTGCGGCTATCTGTATTATCCGGCGGAAGAGTTCGGCTTCGATCTCGCCAAGGAGCATCCGCATATCGGCGCCTGGCTCAATCGCATCAAGGCGCTGCCCGGCTGGAAGCATCCCTACGAGCTGATGCCGGGATATCCCTTGAAGCTTGGCTGATCACTGCGCCGTCAACCCGCCATCGATGGTGAACTCGGCGCCGGTGACGAAAGCGGATTCATCCGACAGCAGATAGACGCAGAGTTCGGCGACCTCGGCAGGCTTGCCAAAGCGATTGAGCGGGATCGCGCGCGCCATGCGCGCATAGGCGGCATCGGGCTGCGCGGCACGCTTGATGATCTCGTCGGTCATGGGGCCTTCGAGAAATGCCGGGTGCACCGAGTTGCAGCGCACGGGCGGCTTGCCGCGCGCGCCATGCAGCGCCACGGATTTGCTCAGCAGCCGCACCGCGCCTTTCGACGCATTGTAGGCGGCAAGATTGTGCCCACCGACCTGGCCCGACACTGACGAGAGATTGACGATGGCGCCACCCTGGCGCTTGAGCAGCGCGAAGGCGTGCTTGCAGCCGAGAAAGGTGCCGTCGAGATTGACCGCGAGCACGCGGCGCCAGGTGGCAAAGTCGAGTTCCTCGACGCTGCCGAGCGCGACGATACCGGCGGCATTGACCAGGCCGTCAAGCTTATCGAGCGCGGCGATCACGCGTCGCCAATCGGCCTCCGACGTGACGTCGAGCGCGTGGTCCATGCCGTCGCCGCCCAGGTCGGTGCGGACGGCGTGCCCGCCGTTGGATTCGATGGCGCTGCACACCGCCTTACCGACGGCGCCGCCTGCGCCGGTCACCAGCACGGACTTTCCCGCCAGGCGTTGGGCTGCGCTCATCACTCGTGATCGTGATGGTGATGATGGCAGCCGTGATGCGCGTGGTCGTGGCCATGATCGTGACGATGGTGATCATGCGCGTGGCGCGCCTCGTAGGCGCCGCCTTCCGGCTCGAACGGCGCCTCGATCAGCGCCAGCCGGGCGCCGAGGCCTTCCAGCAGCGTCTCCATGGCCGCATCGCGACGCAGACGAATGCGGTTTGGCAGCACCTGCACCGGCGTATGACGATCACCGAGATGCCAGGCGATGCGCGCGAGCGACGGCAGATCAGCAGCGCGCACCTCAATCAGCGGTTCTGGCTGCGCGACGATCTCAACGCGTGTTCCGTCGTCGAGCACCAGCAGATCGTCGGTATGCAGCCGGACCGATTGCGGGAAGTCGAGTTCAACCTTGATCCCCTTGAGGCTGACAAAGGTGCCCTGAATACGCTGGCGTTGTTCGAAATCGAGGATGACGGTGTCGTCGGCCGCACGCGCATCGCGCTCGGCGGCAGCCAGAATCCCGATGGCGCGCCGCATGGTCAGTTCAGACGCGCGGGACGATCGCGGTCGGATTCCTCGCTGCTCCCGCCGAGCGGCATGCTCTGATCCGTCACCACCGCCGTCGCGGCAGCATCAGGCTTTGCCTGCTCGGCATCCTTGCGCTGGTATTGGCGGTAGGACATCCAGCCGAGCGGCAGACAGCCGAGATAGATCAGCGAGCCGACGGTCAGCACCGCCCATGGATAACTGATGAGCAGCGCGAAGAAGAGCACCACGACGACGAAGACCGGCAGCACGAATTCCGGTGGCACGCGCTTGCCGACTCGCTTGCCGGAGAATACCGGCAGGCGCGACACCATGAGCAGCGCGATGATCAGCGTGTAGAAGAAGGTGAGCCAGATGGCGAGCGGACCGCGCGAGGCGCCGAGGAAGTTGAGATAAATCGGCAGCAGCACGGTGATGGCGCCGGCCGGCGCTGGAATGCCGGTGAAGAAGTTGCCCGTCCACGCCGGACGGCTCGGATCCTCAGCCATAACGTTGAAGCGCGCGAGACGCAGGCCCGCGCAGATGGCAAACACCAGCGCCACGATCCAGCCCGCGGATTTGAGCTCTTGCAGGCCCCAGAAATACAGGATCAGCCCCGGCGCCACGCCGAAATTCACGAAGTCTGCGAGGCTGTCTAGCTCGGCGCCGAATTTCGAGGTGCCCTTGAGCATGCGCGCGACACGGCCGTCGATGCCGTCGAGCAGCGCCGCGAAGACGATCGCCGCCAACGCCAGGTCGAACTTGCCCTCAACCGCGACGCGGATCGCGGTCAGACCGGCGCAGATCGCCAACAACGTGATGACGTTGGGAACGAGCGTACGCACCGGGATCGCCTTGAAGCGCCGGCGCTTGGTCGAGGACGGGTCGAAGGGCGGAAACACCATGGCCACAATATAAGACGAGACCTGCGGCCGATCTACGGCAGCTGGAACCAGGGTTAACCATTCAGCTGGCGCGGTAGGTCCGCCCAGCGTCACCAGCGCGCAGATCGGCAAGCACGGTTTCGCCGCCGGTCGCGATCTGCCCCTCGGCGACCAGCGGAGCGGTCGCCTCCGGCAGATAAACGTCGAGGCGGGAGCCGAAGCGGATCATGCCGAAGCGCTGGCCGGCGCCGATCACCTGCCCTTCGCGGGCGAAGCAGACGATGCGGCGCGCGACGAGGCCGGCAATCTGCACCACCGCGATGCGCGTGCCCGCGGTGGCGATGACCAGCGCGTTGCGCTCGTTGTCCTCGCTCGCCTTGTCGAGGTCGGCGTTGAGGAAGACGCCCGGGTGGTAGAGGATCTTCTCGATCTGGCCGGCGACCGGGCAACGGTTGATATGGCAATCGAACACGCTCATGAAAATCGAGACGCGCAGCATCGGCTTGTCGCCGAGCCCGAGCTCGTGCGGCGGCGGCGCGAGCGCGACCTGGCTCACGCGTCCGTCGGCAGGCGCGACCACGAGGCCCTCGCGCACCGGGGTCACCCGCGGCGGATCGCGGAAGAAATAGGCGCACCAGATCGTCAGCACCGTGCCGATCCAGCCGAGCGGCGTCCAGATCCAGAACAGGACCAGGCTGACCAGCGCGAAGACGCCGATAAACGGATAGCCCTCGGGCGTGATCGGGACGAACTGCCCGCGGATCGACTGATAGACCGACATGTTCCCCCTATTCCGCGGCGTCCGCCGTCACCGTCAGGGGCGCCGGCGTGCTCGCCGCCTGCGAGATGGCATCGTCGACCGGCGGCGGATTGCGGTTTGGTGCAGTGTCTTTCTCGTCGCCGGCGCGTGCCAGCCGCTCTCGCGCCTCCTCGGCCTCGCGCTGCCGGTTCCACATGCTGGCATAGAGCCCGCCATGCGCGAGCAGTTGCGCGTGGCTGCCGCGCTCGACGATCGTGCCCTGGTCGAGCACGATAATCTCGTCGGCGCCGACGATGGTCGAGAGCCGATGCGCGATGACCAGCGTGGTGCGATTGCGCGACACCCGCTCCAGCGCGTCCTGGATTTCCTTCTCCGTGTGGCTGTCGAGCGCAGACGTCGCCTCGTCGAGCAGAAGGATCGGCGGCGCCTTGAGGATGGTGCGCGCGATGGCGACGCGCTGCTTCTCGCCGCCGGAAAGCTTGAGGCCGCGCTCGCCGACCTCGGTCTCATAGCCTTTCGGCGCCAGCCGGATGAAGCCATCGATCTGCGCGAGCTTCGCCGCCTCTTCGACCTCGGCGTCGCTCGCCGCCCAACGGCCGTAGCGGATGTTGTAGCGAATGGTGTCGTTGAACAGCACGGTATCCTGCGGGACCATGCCGATCGAGGCACGCAGCGACGTCTGCGCCACATCGCGCACGTCCTGATCGTCGATGAGAACGCGGCCGGCGGAGACGTCATAGAAGCGGAAGAGGAGCCGCGAGATCGTCGACTTGCCCGCGCCGGACGGGCCGACCACGGCCACCGTCTTGCCTGCCGGCACCTCGAAGCTCACGCCCTTGAGGATGCGGCGCTGCGGCTCGTAGGCGAACTCGACATTCTCGAAGCGGATGGTGCCGCGCGCCACCTTAAGCGGCGGCGCTCCCGGCTTGTCCTCGATCTCCGGCTGGCGCGCGAGGATGGAGAACATAGTTTCGATATCGATCACCGCCTGCTTGATCTCGCGATAGACCATGCCCATGAAGTTCAGCGGCTGGTAGAGCTGGATCATCATGGCGTTGATCATGACGAAATCGCCGACGGTATTGCTGCCGGCGCGGATGCCCTGCACGCACAGCACCATGGTCAGCGAAAGCCCGATGGTGAAGATGATCGCCTGCCCGGAATTGAGCACCGCGAGCGAGGTATAGGCCTTGACGCTCGCGTCCTCGTAGCGCGCCATCGACTTGTCGTAGCGCGCCGCCTCGCGCGCCTCGGCGGAGAAATATTTCACCGTCTCGTAATTGAGCAGCGAGTCGATCGCCTTCACGTTGGCATCGGTGTCGCTGTCGTTCATCTTGCGACGGATGCCGATGCGCCATTCGGTCGCGTAATAGGTATAGGCCATGTAGACGACGACGGTGACGCCGATCACCGCGACGTAGCGCCAGTCGAATTGATAGAGCAGCACCCAGACGATGAAGCCGAGCTCGACGATGGTCGGAGCCAGCTGCAGGATCACCATGCGCACGATGGTTTCGATGCCGTTGCGGCCGCGCTCGAGCACGCGGGTCAGCCCGCCGGTCTTGCGCTCGAGATGGAAGCGCAGCGACAGCTGATGCATGTGCTCGAAGGTCATGATCGCGAGCTGGCGCACGGCGTGCATTGCCACCTTGGCGAACATGCCGTCGCGCAGCTGGTTGAGCAGCTGCATCAGGATGCGGGTGCCGCCATAGGCGAAAGTGAGCACTGCCGGCGCGGCGAGAGCCCAGGCGATCAGCGGCACATGCGCAAAGGTCGGATCCGGATGTCCCGCGAGCGCGTCGGTCGCCCACTTGAAGGTGAACGGCACCGTCATCGTCGCGCCCTTCGCGAGGAACAGCAGCAGCGTGGCGGCGATGACGCGCAGCTTCAGGTCGGCGCGGTCCGCCGGCCAGATATACGGCCACAGGCGGACGAGCGTGCGCAGCAGCGCCCCGCGATCAGCGGAGACGCCCGATTGTGTGCCGGTGGGAGGATGCGCAGCTGCCATGCAAATCCGGTTTCAAGGACCGACGCCCCCTGGATCGTCGGCCCGGCTCATATAGGAGGATTCTGCCGAAGATTCATCCTTTTGGCGGGATTTATGCTGCGTCTTCCCCGATTGCCCGCGCCTTGACGCCGCCACAGGTGCGGGGCCACATGATTTCCATGACCAAAAACAATCGAATCAAACGGATCTGCGTCTATTGCGGGTCCAGCCCGGGCACCAACCCGGCCTTTGTCACCGCCGCGCAGACACTCGGCACCCTGATGGCGAAGAACGGCGTCGGCCTCGTGTATGGCGGCGGGGGCGCCGGCCTGATGGGTGCCGTCGGCAAGGCGGTCAACGAGCACGGCGGCCACGTCACCGGGATCATCCCCGAGTTCCTGATGTCGCGCGAGCGCGCGCTGCGCGACATCAACGACCTCGTGGTCACCAAAGATATGCATGAGCGCAAGCGGCTGATGTTCGAGCGCGCCGACGCCTTCGTCGCGCTGCCCGGCGGCATCGGAACCCTCGAAGAGCTCGTCGAGCAGCTCACCTGGGTGCAGCTCGGCCGCCACAAGAAGCCGGTCGTCATCGCCAATATCGAGGGCTTCTGGGATCCGCTCTGCGCGCTGCTCGATCACATGCGGGCGCTGAAATTCATCCATGCCGAGATCCTGGTCGACCCGATTGTGGTCGATCGCATCGAGTATGTGCTGCCGGTGATCGAGGAGGCGCTGTCCAAGCTCTCTGAGACCGACAAGGCGATGAAGACCGCCGAGGTCGAGCGGCTTTAGCCCTTCTCCGACGTGACGAACGTCACCGCCTCGATGCGATTGCCGTCGAGGTCGCGGATGAACGCCGCGTAGTAGCCTTCGCCATGCTGCGGCCGCAGGCCGGGTGCGCCGTCGGATGTGCCGCCGGCCGCAAGCGCGGCGGCGTGGAAGGCATCGACGGCAGCTTGGCTCGGTGTGCGCAGGCAAACGTGAACGCCGCAGTTTGCCTCGATCGGCGACATGTCGCGACGCAGATTGAGCCACAGCTCGGAATATTTCTTGCCGAAGCCGACCGTCGCGGGCCGGTCGTCGAGCTTGGCGAAGCCGAGCGCCCCAAGCACGGCCTCGTAGAATCGCGTGGCTGCCGCGAGATCGCGCACGGCGATGGAGACGTGGTCGATCATGAAGACCTTCTCTCCGTCATCCTGAGGCTGCCGCGCAGCGGCTCTCGAATGATGAACGCCCGAACCTCAGTGCCCGTCATCCTTCGAGGCTCGCTTCGCTCGCACCTCAGGATGACAGAGTTAGGCCGGCGCGCCCGACGTCACCAGCTTGTAGATAATCGAATCCATCAGCGCCTGGAACGAGGCGTCGATGATATTTGGCGACACGCCGACCGTCGTCCAATGCTCGCCGTCGCCATCCTCGCTCTCGATGAGCACACGCGTCACCGCTTCGGTACCGCCATTGAGGATACGCACGCGATAATCGGTGAGCTTGAGGTCCTCGATGTAGCGCTGGTACTTGCCAAGATCCTTGCGCAGCGCGAGGTCGAGCGCGTTGACCGGGCCATTGCCTTCTGCAGCCGAGATCATGCTCTCGCCGCCGACCTTCACCTTCACGACCGCGAGCGTCACCGTCACCCGGTCGCCCTTGGCGTTGTCGCGCTGCTCGACATTCACGTCGAACTGGCTGACATCGAAATAGCTCGGCACGGTGCCGAGAATGCGCCGCGCCAGCAGCTCGAACGAGGCTTCCGCGGCTTCGTAAGCGTAGCCGATCGCTTCGCGCTCCTTGACCACGTCGAGAAGCTGCGCGACGCGCGGATCGTCCTTGGCGACCTTGATGCCGATGCGCTCGAGCTCGGCGAGCACGTTGGAGCGGCCGCCCTGATCGGAAATGAGGAGCTTGCGGCGATTGCCGATGCTGTCCGGCGTTACGTGCTCATAGGTCGCCGGATCCTTGACGATCGCAGAGGCGTGGATGCCGGCCTTGGTGGCAAACGCGCTCTCGCCGACATAGGGCGCGTGGCGGTCGGGAGCACGATTGAGGATTTCATCGAGCGAGCGCGAAACATGCGCGAGGTCCTTGAGCTTCTCGTCGCTGACGCCGATGTCGAAGCGCTCGGCATATTCGCGCTTGAGCTTCAGCGTCGGAATGAGCGAGACGAGATTGGCGTTGCCGCAGCGCTCGCCGAGCCCATTGAGCGTGCCCTGGATCTGCCGTGCGCCGGCGCGCACCGCGGCGAGCGAATTGGCCACCGCCTGCTCGGTGTCGTTATGCGCATGGATGGCGACATGGTCGCCCGGGATAGCCTTGGTCACCGCGCCGACAATCGCCTCCACCTCATGCGGCAGCGTGCCGCCATTGGTATCGCAGAGCACCACCCAGCGTGCGCCTTCGTCATAAGCGGCCTTCGCGCAGGAGAGCGCATATTGCGGATTGGCCTTGTAGCCGTCGAAGAAATGCTCGCAGTCGAGCAGCACTTCCCTGCCCTTGGCCTTCGCCGCCCGTACGCTGTCGCGGATCGAGGCGAGGTTCTCCTCCTCCGTCGTCTCCAGCGCGACACGCACGTGATAGTCCCACGACTTGGCGACGAAGCAGATGGCGTCGGCCTTGGCGGCGAGCAGATCGACGAGGCCCGGATCGTTCGACGCCGAGCGCCCTGGGCGCCGCGTCATGCCGAACGCGGTAAAGGTAGTGTTGAGCTTGCGGTCCTCGGCAAAAAGCTGCGTGTCGATCGGATTGGCTCCAGGATAGCCGCCCTCCACATAGTCGACGCCGAGCTCATCAAGCATCGCCGCAATGGCAAGCTTGTCGTGCAGCGTGAAATCGACACCGTTGGTCTGCGCGCCGTCGCGCAGCGTCGTGTCAAACAAGTAGAGACGCTCTTTTGCCATCGCCGCGCTCACGACATCCCGAACACGCCGAACAAATAGAGCGCCAACAGTCCCGCTGCGATCAGCACCGCGAATTTCAGGATCAGATAGTAGATCCAGTGCTTGGGGAACGGCGTGTCGATCCGTTTCATGATGCACTCCCGCCGAGCTTCTTTTCCATGGTGGTGTTGCCGAGCCATTCGCCGCCGCAGGTCACGGTATTGCGCTGCTGCGCGACATAGCCGCGCTTGGCGAAGAAGTCGCGCGCGGTGTCGCTGGCGTCGGCGATGAGCCGTTTGGTGCCGCGCCCGGTGGCGATCTTTTCCAGCGCGTCGATGAGCATACTGGCGACGCCCTGCCGCGCCACGGCGGGATGCACATAGAGCATGTCGATATGTTCGGGCTGGTCGAGGGCGATGAAGCCGACCGGCGAGCCCTCGACCGTGGCGACCAGCGTCAGCTCGTCGGCGAAACGCCCGGCAAACTCATCATCGTTCTCGGCGATCGAGGCCCAGGCCTCCTGCTGCGCGGCGCTGTAATCCTCGCCGGTGAGCTCCTCGATGCTGGCGCGAAAGATCGCCGCCAGCATCTTGCCGTCGGACGGCAAATACGGCCGCAGCCCGAACTGCGGATTGGCGCGCGCGCTCATCGCGCAATCTCCCAGGTGGTGCCGTCCTTGCTGTCCTTGATGGCAACGCCCATGGCCGCGAGCTCGTCGCGGATGCGATCGGATTCCTTGAAATCCTTGGCCTGGCGCGCCGCGCTTCGCGCGGCGATCAACTTCTCGATTGAGCTCACATCGATGTCGAGCTTATTGACCTGCGCCGCTCGCCACTCGGACCGCGTCTGCGCGAGCAATCCAAGTAGGTTGGCAGATGCCTTCAAAGCGCCTGGCGCGGCCGGCGCCAACCGATGCAGCTCAGTCATTGCCTGCGGCGTGTTCAAGTCATCGGCTATAGCCTCGACGACAGAGTTGCTCACCGCCGTCGCGGGCTCCTCACCAATCGCATCGTACCAACGATCCAACAGCTTCCTCGATTCCTCGACACCTTTCAGTGTCCAATCGATCGGCTGCCGATACTGGGTGCGCAACATGTTCACCCGCAGCACTTCGCCAGGCCAGTCGGCCAATAATTCGTGGATCGTGAAGAAGTTGCCGAGCGACTTCGACATCTTCTCGCCTTCGACCTGCAGGAAACCGTTGTGCATCCAGACATTCGCCATCACCGGCGTATGGAAGGAGCAACGCGACTGCGCGATCTCGTTCTCGTGATGCGGAAACACGAGGTCGATGCCGCCGCCGTGGATGTCGAAAGTCTCGCCGAGATGCTTCCATGACATCGCCGAGCATTCGATGTGCCAGCCCGGACGGCCCGGCGTCTTGATACCGCATGGCGACGGCCAGGCCGGCTCGCCGGGCTTCGACGGCTTCCACAGCACGAAATCCTGCGCGTCGCGCTTATAGGGCGCGACCTCGACGCGGGCGCCAGCGATCATCTCGTCGAGCGAGCGGTTGGACAGCTTTCCGTAGTCGGGCATCGAGGGCACGTCGAACAGCACATGCTCCTCGGCGACATAGGCGTGCTTGCCGGCGACGAGGCGCTCGATCAGCGTCTTCATCTCCTCGATATGCTCGGTGGCGCGCGGCTCGACACTCGGCGGCAGGCAGCCCAGGGCAGCGACATCGCTCTTGAAGTTCTTGTAGGTCTCTTCCGTCAGGTCGCGGATGGAAATGCCGCGCTCAGCGGCGCGCGCGTTGATCTTGTCGTCGACGTCGGTGATGTTGCGCACGTAAGTGACGTGCTCCTCACCATAGAGATGGCGCAACAGGCGGAACAGAACGTCGAACACGATCACCGGCCGCGCATTGCCGATATGGGCGAAATCGTAGACCGTCGGCCCGCACACATACATGCGGACGCGCGCGGGATCGATCGGGTGGAACACCCGTTTCTCGCGCGTCAGCGTATCGTAGAGCTTCAATTCCATGGACTACCCTCGCCTCGCCTGCCGGCCGGGCGTCCATTTGTCTCGAAGGGGAGAAATGACGGCCGCAGCCAGCGAAGGACGCTAGCGAATAATCTCCCGGCAAATGCCGCAGATATGGTTAAGGCCGTTCATGGCGCGGGAGAATGGTCGCCCTCGGCGGTCCCGTCAAGCCCGCAATGCGAGACAGCGTCTGGGGAAGCCGGGCCGCGCCGCCAAGGCGTCACGCGGCCAACAAGGCGCGCCGTTAACCGGAGTAGCTCGCCTTTTCGACGTTCCGGTTAAGAACCTCTTAACGTTTCCACTCACATTGTGACCTCCTATCCTGGGGAATGGGTGGGTCCGATGCGGTTTGTGCTGGCGTCTGTCACTGTCCTTGTTGCGCTGATGTCTGCGACCTCGGCTTTCGCGGAAAAGCGCATGTTCATCATTGCCAACAACGCTGATGGCTACGGTGTCGACCGTTGCCTCGCCGCCGGCGACAAGTGCGGCGCGGCCGTCGCCGCCGCCTATTGCCGCTCGCGCGAGTTCAGCCAGGCGCTGTCTTTCCGCAAGGTCGATCGCGACGACATCACCGGCTCGATCCCGGCCAGCGCCGGCAACTGCAAAGGCGCCGCCTGCGACGAATTCGTCGCCATCGAGTGCACGCGCTAGTTCGCTAGCTCTCTGCGCGGTGACAGACGCAACAGAGCTTGTTGCCGTCGAGATCGCGCACATAGGCTCCGTAATAATTCGGATGGTAATGGGGGCGCAGCCCCGGCGCGCCCTCGTCGCTGCCGCCGGCCGCGAGCGCCGCCTTGTGGAAGGCGTCGACCGCCGCGCGTGAGCTAGCCTCGAAGGCCACCATCGGCCCGTTGCCCGGCGTTGGCGGTTGCCGATTGAACGGGCGTAGCACCCAGAACGGATCCTCGGTCCCGGCGTAGCCTTCCGGCGCATAGCTTACCGCGATCTTCAGCACCTTGCGGCGCGCGATGCCGAGCGGCCTCAGCACTTCGTCGTAGAAGCGCGCGGCGCGCACGACGTCGGCGGTGCCGACGCTGACGTGACTGAAGACCATGGGGCTGCTCCTTATGTCGGTTGCTTGGCGAGCGCGATCGCCTCGCTGAGCACGTCGATATCGCCGATGTGATTGGCAAGGATGAGGACTAGCCGCGCGTCGAGCGCAGCAGCTTCCGCCTCGCCAAGCCCGCGGCGCGCCTCGACCAATGCCGCATAGGCGGCGTCCGGATTGGGAAATTGCGAGCGCGTGACGAGCTTGCTCATGGGCTCCTCAGGATTGGAACCGGCAGCCTATTCAAGTTCCCCGCCGAATCAAATGGATACGCCAATGATGCGCACGGAACCAATGCCGGATGAGACGGTTGCATCAGCGTTTCGTGGCGTCGCCCCGCACGCCCGACCGATCCGACGGAGAACTACTCATGACAGCTTCCGCTGTGCGCGCCATGTTTCGCTCGCACCCCGATCATCCCTCGCATGCGGAGATCATCAGCCGCTGCATCGACGCCTGCTTCAGCTGCGTCGAAACCTGCACCGCCTGCGCCGACGCCTGTCTTGCGGAGAAAGACATCGAGCGCCTCGTCGCCTGCGTCCGGCTCAATCTCGATTGCGCCGCCGTCTGCACCGCCACCGGCAGCATTGCGTCGCGCGCCAACAAAGCGGGAAACCGGCAGCCGCTCGAAGCGCAGCTCACCACCTGTATCGCTTTCTGCCGCGTCTGCGCCGCCGAATGCGCGATGCATGCCGATGAGCACCGGCACTGCCAGGTCTGCGCGGAAGCGTGCAATGCCTGCGCCGAAGCCTGCGATATGATGCTGTCGTCGCTGCGGATGCCGGCCTAAGGCACGGCCAAGGCACGATCGCGCGCCGCCGCGATACGGGCGCGATCGAGGTTGCGCCAGCGCGCGCACAGATGCTGGTCGGGGCGGACGAGATACGCCGCGCCGGGAGCAGCATCGAGCCGCTCGCGCAGCATGCCGCGCGCGTCGATGAGGTCCTCGCCGACGACTGTCAGCTTCACGCCGTCCGGCACTATGGGCGAGGCGCCATCCTTGAAATAGAGCAGCTCGAAGCCGCCGGAGAGCTGCTCGAGCAGGAAGCCGTCCTTGCCCGAGTGGACACGCACCGGCGCATCCGGCAGCGGCGCGCCGAGCTGTGCGCTCCCGGCGAACGCCTCCACGTCCGGCGTCGACAACGGCGAGCGATGCACGGTCGCGACCGACAGCCGTCCGGAATTGACCATACGGCGCGCGAATTCGGCGCGTTCGGAAAGCCGCAGCACCGCATCGCGCAGCCGCCGCTCGGCAGCGCTGTGCGGCGAGATGAAGTCGGTCGAGCGCGTCGAATGCGCGATGTTCTCATCCGCCGCCTGTGCGCGCTCGACATCGTAGCTCTCGATCAGCGCCTCGGGCGCCTCGCCCTTGAGCACCGCGGCAAGCTTCCACGCCAGGTTCTCCGCATCCTGGATGCCGGAATTGGCGCCGCGGGCGCCGAACGGCGACACCTGATGCGCGGCATCACCGATGAAGATCACGCGGCCATGCACGAAGCGATCAAGCCTTCGGCAGTTGAAGCGATAGACCGACACCCATTCAAGCGAGAAGGCGCGCTCACCCAGCATGCGCTTGAGCCGCGCGGTGACCCGCCTCGGGTCCTGCTCGGCGTCCGCATCGGCATCCGGGCCGAGCTGCAGGTCGATGCGCCAGACGTTATCGGGTTGGCGATGCATCAGCGCCGACTGCCCTGCATGGAACGAGGGATCGAACCAGAACCGCCGCTCGGTCGGCAGGTCGGCAGCCATGCGGATATCGGCGATGAGGAATTTGTCCTCGAAGGTGACGCCTTTGAAGCCAAGGCCGAGCTGCTCGCGCACGCTCGAGCGCGCGCCGTCGGCGGCGATCAGCCAGTCGGCCTCAAGCGTGTAGGGCCCGTCCGGCGTCTCGATTGTGAGCCGCACATGGTCGTTGCCGCGTGTCAGTCCGACGACGCGGTTTTTCCAGCGCAGATCAACGTTCGCCAGCTCGCCGACGCGATCGACCAGCGCCTTCTCCAACGTAAATTGCTGCAGATTGATGAAGGCCGGCATCTTGTGCCCGGCCTCGGGCAGCAGGTCGAAAGAATAGACGAGCGCTTCGCCGCGAAACACCTTGCCGAGCTTCCAGGTGACGCCCTGCTCGACCAGCGCTTCACCGATCCCGAGCCGGTCGAGGATCTCGAGCGTGCGCTTCGCCCAGCAGATGCCGCGCGAGCCCTCACCGATGCGGTCGGAGTCATCGAGCAGCACCACGGCGATGCCGCGTTGCGCGAGATCGATTGCCGCGGCCAGCCCGACCGGGCCGGCGCCGACGATCACCACGGGGTGGCGTGCGGTAGTGCGCGCGTCCTGGTCGGGTGAACGGCGATAGGCAAACTGAAACAGGCTTTCGGTCACAACAACTCCGGTTCGGCGAGGCGATTTAAGATGCGCCGCCGAGCCGGAGGAGGAAAGCCTCTTCTTCTAGCCGCTCTTCGCCATCTTGGCGTCGGCTGAATAGCCACCGGCGCCATAGACCAGAACGTAGAGCGCGCCGCCCATGATCGCGAGGTTCTTGAGGAAGTTGTTGTACTGCGCGATCTGCGCCGGCATCGGATAATTCCAGTAGCGATGCGCGATCGCAGTCGCGATCAGCACCCAGAAGAAGGTCAGGATCGCCACATAGCGCGTGGCGATGCCGAGGATCAGCGCGACGCCGATGATGAGCTCGCCGAAGCCGCAGAACCAGGCCCAGCCTCCCGGCACGGGCATGCCGAGGTTGTTGAAGTAGCCGGTGGTGCCGGCGATGTTCATCAGCTTGCCGTAGCCAGAGGCCAGGAACAGCCAAGCGAGCAGGATGCGGCCGACCAGCAGCAGCAGGTCGCTCGAGCTTGCGGCAAAACTGTCGGCGCCGGAGAGCGCCGGATGCGATGACGATTGCATGCTCATGTTCGTTTCCCCTGATGTCGTCTCACACATGTGAGACAGCGCCGGTTGGTCCGGCGTCGATGCATGAAGTCTAGCGCCACGCGCACGCGCTTCGCCAGACTCGTTCACGCAAACGTAAGGTTCGGAAATGGTGGGATTATTCCCAACGCCACGAACTATTTTCAGCCTTGCAGCGCTGCCCACATCTCGCGGTCCCGCTCGGCGGTCCAGATTACCGGCCAGTCGATACCACGCGCCTCGTCATAGGCCCGCGACACGTTGAAGGGTAGACAGTGCTCGTAGATGGCGAAGGCAGAGAACTTCGGGTCCATCACCTCGCGAGCGGCGTCGAAGGCTTCCTTGAGGGAACGCCCTTTGCCGACGCTGTCGGATACCGAGCCGTAGAGCGTCGACAGGAAGTCGGTGGTGAGCGTGATGCCCTCGCTGACCGTGTCCGGCGTCTTCAACGCGGCGCCGCGTCCCGGCACCAGCGCATTGGCCTGCATTTCAGCAAGGATATCCAGCGTCGCCGGCCATTCCTTGAAGTGGGCATCGCCGCAATAGCAGGCCGACTTGTATTCGACGAGATCGCCGGAGAAGACCACACCTGCATCAGGCACCACGGCGATGACGTCGCCCGCGGTATGCCCGCGACCGATATGCATGATGCGCACCTCGCGGCGGCCGAGCCAGACGGAGATCTGATCGGGAAAAGTCAGCGTCGGCCAGGTCAACCCGGGAATGCTGTCGACCGCGCGAAACAGCCGCGGAAAGCGGCCAATCTCGGAATCCATGTCCTGCTTGCCGCGCTCGACGATCAGGCCGCGGGTCACGTCGGAGGCGACGATCTCCGCGCCCGCAAAGGCCGAAGCGCCGAGTACGCGGACCGCATGATAGTGCGTCAGCAACACATATTTGATCGGCTTGTCGGTGACCTTGGCGACACGTTCGATCACCTCACGCGCCATGACGGGCGTCGCCTGCGCATCGATGACCATGACGCCGTCGTCGCCGACGATGATCCCGGAATTCGGGTCGCCCTCGGCGGTAAAGGCGTAGAGGCCGCTGCCGACCTCGTCGAAAGAGACTTTCTTTTCTTCGGTGTCGCGAACCGACGCGAAGCCCAGCGGTGACATACGCCCTCGCCCTCAACTACCCGGCGTACCGTACCACGTCCTGCTCGATCGCACCGAAAATCGAACGGCCATCCCGGTCCAGCATCTCGATGCGCACGCGGTCGCCGAATTTGAGGAACGGCGTCACCGGCTTGCCGGTGCGAAGCGTCTCCACGGTGCGCAATTCCGCGATGCAGGAATAACCGAGCCCGCCCTCGCTGATCGGCTTGCCGGGCCCGCCATCGGCATCGCGGTTGGAGATCGTGCCGGCGCCGAGAATCGTTCCCGCGGCAAGCGAACGCGTCTTTGCCGCGTGCGCGATCAGCATCGGAAAATCGAAGGTCATGTCGTTGCCGGCGATCGGCTTGCCGAAAGGCTTGCCATTGATGGAGCTCAGGAGCGGCAGGTCTACTTTGGCACCGTCGAAGGAGGCGCCAAGCTCGTCGGGCGTGACCGCGACCGGCGTGAACGACGATGCAGGCTTCGACTGCAGGAAGCCAAAGCCCTTGGCGAGCTCCGGGCCGGTGAGATTGCGCAGGCTGACATCGTTGGTGAGCATGATCAGGCGGATCGCCTTCGCCGCCACGGCCGGCGAGGCGCCCATCGGCACGTCGCCCAGCACCACGACGACTTCGGCCTCGAGGTCGATGCCCCAGGCCTCATCGGCGAGCGAGATCGGATCGCGCGGTCCGAGAAATGCGTCCGAGCCCCCCTGGTACATCAACGGATCGGTCCAGAACGACGCCGGCATCTCGACGCCGCGCGCTTTGCGCACCAGCGCCACGTGATTGACGTAAGCCGAGCCGTCGAGCCATTGGAACGCGCGCGGTAGCGGCGCCGCGCAATGCTCCGGCACAAACGGAAAGTGCGCGAGCCCGCCACGTTCGACCGCATCGGCGAGCTCGGTGAGCCGTGGCGCCGCGGCGTCCCAATCGTCGAGGGCCGCCTGCAGCGTCGCCGCCACCGCGGAAGCATCAGCCGCGCGCGTGAGGTCGCGGCTGACCACCACGAGGCGGCCGTCACGGCCACCTTTGAGAGATGCAAGCTTCATCGCCCTACTCCGGATCTCGACGGTTCGGATTAAACCGCTTCTTCAAGCCGGACCAGACGTCGACATAATCGTCCTGGCGCGTCGATAGCGTCGCAGCATATTTGGTGACGCGCTGGCGGAAACGGCTTTCGAACATGAAGGCCAACGTGTTGGAAAGCTTCACCGGCTTGAGCTCGACCTTGCTGGCATGCTCAAAGGCGTCGCTGTCCGGCCCATGCGGCAGCATGGTGTTGTGCAGGCTCATGCCGCCGGGCACGAAGCCCTCGGGCTTGGCGTCATAGACTCCGTAAACCAGGCCCATGAACTCCGACATGATGTTGCGGTGATACCAGGGCGGGCGGAACGTGTTCTCCGCCACCGACCAGCGCTCGGGGAAGATCACGAAGTCGACGTTGGCGGTGCCTGGCGTCTCCGACGGTGAGGTCATCACCGTGAAGATCGACGGATCGGGATGGTCGAAGAGTACGGCGTTGACCGGGGAGAAGCGGCGCAGATCGTATTTGTACGGCGCGTAATTGCCGTGCCAGGCGACGACGTCGAGCGGCGAATGCGGCACTTGCGTCTTCCACAGGTCGCCGCCCCATTTCACGAACAGCGTGCACGGCGCCTCGCGGTCTTCATAGGCCGCGACCGGTGTGTGGAAGTCGCGCGGATTGGCGAGGCAGTTGGCGCCGATCGGGCCGCGATCGGGTAGCGTGAAGGCGCCGCCGTAGTTCTCGCACACGTAAGCGCGCGCCGGGCCGTCGATCAGCTCGACGCGGAAGATCACGCCGCGCGGGATGACGCACACTTCCCCCGGCTCGATATCGATCACTCCGAACTCGGTACGAAAGCGCAGCTTGTTCTCCTGGGCGACGACGAGGAGTTCGCCGTCGGCGTTGAACATGTGCTCGTCGCTCATCGACTGCGTGACCAGGAGCACGTGCGCGGCCATGCCGCTGAGCGCCTCAGCGTCGCCGGCGACCGTCATCGTGCGCAGGCCGGTGACGAAGGTCAGCTTCTCGTCGGGAATCGGCGTCGGACTCCAGCGCAGCTGGCCGAGCGGCAGATCACTGTCCTCCCGCTCCGGTGCGGTGCGGATGAGCCCGCGGTCGATCTTGGAAAAGCGGCCGGCGTGCCGCACGGTCGGACGGATGCGATAGAGCCAGGAGCGTTGATTGCTGGCCTGCGGTGCGGTGAACGGGGAACCCGATAGCTGCTCGGCATACAGCCCATAGTTGAGCTTTTGCGGCGAGTTGCGTCCGATCGGCAGCGCTCCAGGCAGGGCCTCCGTCTCGAAGCTGTTCCCGAAGCCAGACATGTATCCGGCAAGCATGGTGATGCTCCCGTTGCGATCGAACGCTGCAGCCCGAGTATTAGTTACAAAGGCAACCAACGTCAATCGGCGAGGATTTGCCGCCGCTTGCGTTGCGCCTGCAGGCAAGTTCGGCCATGTTCGCAAAGCGGACGCAAGAACCGGCACCAAGCGCCATGCCCAATAACACCGCGGAAGCCACAGCCAAAGCCGCGACAACAAGCGGCGAGGACGCCTCGCTCAAGCTTGAGGAATTCCTGCCCTATCGGCTCAATGTGGTAGCCAACCTCGTCTCGCAGGCGCTGTCGCGCGTCTACGCCAAACGCTACGGCATCGGCGTCCCGGAATGGCGCGTGCTGGTCACGCTCGGCCAATACGGCGTGATGACGGGCAAGCAGGTCGGCGCCCACAGCCACATGCACAAGACCAAGGTGTCGCGCGCGGTGGCCATGCTGGAGAAACGCAAACTACTCGTGCGCCGCGCCAACCGCGCCGATCTGCGCGAGGCGTTCCTGTCGCTCACACCGGGCGGCCGCGAAATCTATGAAGACCTGGCACCAAGCGCGCTGAAATTCGCCGAGCAGCTGATGCAGGTCATCGATCCCGCCGATCGCGCCGCCTTCGACCGGGCACTCACGCGCCTGACCGACCGCGCCGCCATGCTCGCGCCCGAACTCTTCGAAGACGATTAACCGACCCGCAGCACGTCTGCGCTTAACAGAACCTGCGCCCCGGAGGCCCCGTGAAGCTCTATTCGTATTTCCGCTCATCCGCCGCGTATCGCGTGCGCATCGCGCTCAACCTCAAGGGCATCGCCTACGAGACGGCGTCGATTCATCTGATCAAGGAAGGCGGGCTTAACCGCAAGCCGGAGTACCGCGCGGTCAATCCGCAGATGCGCGTGCCGGCGTTGGCGTTATCGAGCGGCGAGGTGCTGATCCAGTCGATGGCGATCATCGAATATCTCGACGAGGTCTATCCAGAGCCGCCACTGCTGCCCGCCGACGCCATCGAGCGTGCGCATGTGCGCGCGCTCGCCGACCTCATCGCCTGCGATATCCATCCGCTGAACAACACCTCGCCGCTGCGCTACCTGAAGAATGCGATGCACCACGAGCAGAGCGACATCGACACCTGGTATCATCACTGGATCCTGGAAGGATTCGAGGCGCTGGAAACGCTATTGCGTCCCGGCCCCTATTCCTTCGGCGCGCATGTGACGCTTGCCGACATCTGCCTGGTGCCGCAGGTGGCTAATGCGCGGCGGCTGAAGGTGCCGCTCGACAAATTTCCCAAGATCGTCGCGGCCGACGCGGCGCTGCAGAAGCTGCCGGCATTCGAGAAGGCAAAGCCGGACAACCAGCCCGACGCGGAATGACGCATCAGCAACATTGATCAGCTCCGCCGCGCGCGGTGATTGGTCAACGTGTTCGCGATGCGTTAGACCTGCGCCCTCCTTGATGCATTCCCGCGGGAAACCTTCTCTGTGACTGCCAGAAATCTCCTTCGCGTCGTGCTCTGGATGACCGGGGCGCTGCTATCGTTTTCGACGATGGCCGTGTCGGTGCGCGAGCTCTGGCGCGTGTTGAACATCTTCGAGATCCTGACTGTGCGCAGCTCGCTGGGGCTCATCATGATGCTGGCGCTGCTGGCACTGCGGAGCGATCTGCGCCCGCTGATCCGGCCGCAGCGGATGGGACTCTACACCCTGCGCAACACCGTGCATTTCGGCGCGCAATATTGCTGGGCGACCGCGCTGACGCTGTTGCCTTTCGCCACGGTGTTCGCACTCGAATTCACCACCCCGGCGTGGACGGCACTGCTCGCGACCTGGCTCCTCGGCGAACGCCTCACCGTGAGCCGGATCGGCGTCATCGTGCTCGGCCTCATCGGTGTTCTCATCATCCTGCGGCCCGGGCTCACGGCCTTCAATCCCGGCGCCGTTTTGGTGCTCATCGCCGCATTCGGTTTCGCCATCGTGATGACCACAACCAAGATGCTCACCAAGACCGAGCCGACCTTCGCCATCATCTTCTGGATGATGGTCATCCAGCTTCCGCTCGGCTTGGCCGGCAGCTCGCCGACTTTCCCGCTCAAGCTCGGGGCTTGGGACCTCCTGCCGGTGCTTGGCCTCGGGATCAGCGGCATGACGTCGCATTTTTGCCTGAGCAATGCGTTCCGCGCCGGCGACGCGACCGTCGTCGTGCCGCTCGATTTCCTGCGGGTTCCGCTGATCGCCGTGGTCGGTTGGGCGTTCTACCGGGAATCGCTCGACATTTTCGTCTTCGCCGGCGCCGCTGTGATCCTCTGCGGCCTCATCTGGAACCTGCGGACTGAAGCCAGGCGGCCGCATTAAAGCTGGCCCAATTGCTCCTGCCCCAATAAGGCCAAACGGGGCTCGCACCAGTATTGGTTCACGAGTAGATTGGGCCCGATGGGGGAACGTACCAAGCTCGCTGCAGCCGCCGGGCTGCTCATGTTGTCGTCGGCCGTGGCGCTCGCGCAGCAGCCGCCGCCGGCCTCGCCTGCTTGCGCGCGGCTCGAGGCGCAGCTCGCCTCGCTTGATCGCGGGCCGGCCGATCCGGCGCGGGCCGAGCAGGCCAAGCGCTACGAGGATGCGCTGAACAAGCAGCAGTTCGATCTCGATCGCCTGGTGGCGCAGTCGCGCCGGCTCGACTGCCAGAGCTCCGGCTTCTTCTCGATCTTCAACACCCCGCCCGCGCAATGCGCACAGCTCACGCCGCAGATTCAGAAGTTGCGGGATGCCATCGACCGCACCCAGGCCGACCTGCAGCGGGCGCAGGGAAACACGCTCGATCGCGCTGAGGAACGCCGCGGCGTGCTGATGGCGCTCGGCGACAATAATTGCGGGCCGCAGTATCGCTCCGCAGCGCTGCGCACGCCCGGTGGTCCCGGATCGGGCGGCGGCTTCTTCGAAACGCTGTTCGGCGGTGGCGGCAACCGCGGCGGCGCCTCGATTTTCGCGCCGGCGGAGTCGCAATCCTCGACCTACCGCACGATCTGCGTACGCTCCTGCGACGGCTACTATTACCCGATCTCGTTTGCGACCGTGCCCGGCAAATTCCGCGATGACGAGCAGGTCTGCCAGCGCACCTGTCCTGCCGCCGAGGTGCAGCTGTATACCTATCGCAACCCCGGCGAAGAGGTCTCTCAGGCCGTGTCGCTGTCCGGCAAGCTCTATACCGAGCTGCCGAATGCCTTCAAATATCGCCAGGCGCTCGACTCCAGCTGCAGCTGCCGTCATGCCGGGCAGAGCTGGGCTGATGCGCTCAAGCAGCTCAACGACAACACCGTCGAGCAGGGCGACATCGTCGTCAACGAGGAGCGCGCCAAGCGCATGTCGCAGCCGCTCGATGCCAGGGGCCGTCCGCTGAAGCCCGATCCGCGCGCTGCCAAAGCCGCGACCGCAACGGCCCCGTCATCCGCGCCGGCCACGGCCGACAGCAACGATGACAAGCCGATCGAGGAGATCGCGCCCGGCAAGCGCACCGTGCGCACCGTCGGGCCGACGTTTTATCCGGTTCGGTAGGAAATAAGCCTCAGCTCGCGCGGCGCAGCGGCTGCGCGGCGGCCTCTGCCTCGACACGGAAGAAGCCGACACGCTCGGTCATCGCCGTTTGCTGCTCTTCCAGCGTCTTCGCCGTCGCGGCATTTTCCTCGACCAGCGCCGAGTTCTGCTGCGTCACCTCGTCCATCTTGTTGAGCGCGGCGTTGATCTGATCGATGCCTGAAGCCTGCTCAGCCGAGGCATTGGCGATCTCGGCGACGATATCGGCCACGCTCTTGATCGAGGCGACGATCTCGCCGAGCGACGCCCCGGCCTTGTTCACCAGCGCTACCCCATCGCGCACCTGACCCGAGGACGATACGATCAGGTCCTTGATGTCCTTCGCGGCCTGCGAGGAGCGCTGCGCAAGGCTGCGCACTTCGGAAGCGACCACGGCAAAGCCGCGGCCAGCCTCCCCGGCGCGCGCAGCTTCCACGGCGGCGTTGAGCGCGAGCAGATTGGTCTGCCGCGCGATCTCGTCGATGACGCTGATGATGTCGGAGATCTTGCGCGAGGATTCTTCGATGCGCGCCATCGCCGACACCGCGTCAGCCACAACCGCCCCGCCGCGGTCTGCGATCTCTCGCGTCGTCTGGGTGAGATCGTTGGCCTGCTTAGCGCTGTCGGCATTCTTCTTCACGGTCGCGGAGATTTGCTCCATCGACGCCGACGTCTCTTCCAGGCTCGCAGCCTGCTCCTCGGTGCGCTGCGAGAGATCGGTCGTGGCGGCGGAGATTTCCGACGCCGCGTTGGAGACCTCGGTGCTCGATTGCGCGATATTCTTGATGGTGTCCTGCAGCTGCGCAATGGCCCCGTTGAAGTCTTCCTGGATCTTCTTGTATTCGGCGGCCCAGTTGTCATCGAGGCGATAGGTCAGGTCGCCTTTGGCCAGCCGCTCGAGGCCGCGTCCGAGGCCCTCCACGACCAGTGAAGCCTGCCGCGCCGCCTCGTGGCGCGCGGCCTCGTTGCGCATGCGTTCGTTTTTCGCCGTTTCCCGATGCTTCTCCGCCGCGGCTTCGAGCCGGGCCTTCTCGCGCCCGGCATCGCGGAACACGAGAACCGCCTCCGCCATCTCGCCGATCTCGTCCTTGCGGCCAGCTCCATCAACTTCGAGGTCGAGCTTGCCGTGGCTGATCGCGTCCATTGCGGATTTGAGCGAGAGGATCGGCCGCGTGATGCCGCGGGAGATGAACCAGGCGAGCGCCAGGCCGAGCGCGAGAGCAGCACCCGCAACCGAGAGACAGAGCGTCGACGAGGAGCTGATGGCTGCCGCGGTCGCCGTCATCTTCTCGGTCAGCGAATGCTCCTGCGCAGCCTTGAGCTTGGCACGCGTCGCAATCATCTCGGTGCCGATCTTCGTCTCGAGCTCGAGCAGCTTGTCGCGCTCACCGATGAGCGTCTGGACCTTTTCGAACGCGGCCACGTAGGGCGGCAGAGCGTCGACCGCGGCCTGCGCCTTCTCCTGGCGCGCCGGCTGGGTCGCGATCTGGCGCATGAGCTTGAGCGAGGTCCCGAGCGCGGCCAGTTGGCCTCGCGCCATCTCGACAAGCTTCGGCGCGCGCTTCTGATTGTTGAGCAGCGCATTCACACGCGCCGATAACAAGTTCTCCATTGCCTTGCTGGCCTCGAGTGCGGTGACGTCGTCCTCACCATTGGCGACCATTTGCGCCAGGCCCTTGATGCTGTCGCGTAGCTTGTTCGCCAGTGGGATGGTGGTCTCGTTGATCTCGTGATCGATGATCACCTGGTTTTTGGCGACCTTCTCGAAATTCTGCAGATACTGGTCGAGCTGCCCGATCACCTGCTCCACCATTTCGCGCCGCTCGCGCGTGACGGAGTTGGCGTCAACCTCCTTGTAAGCATCGGTCGCGAGCTTGCCGAGCTCACGCACCCTGGCGACCAGCTTGTCGTCGGCCGCCTGCAGGAACATCTGCACATTGAGGCGCATGGCCAGGAAATTGCGGTCGGCCTCGGCGACCAGCGTGCTGTTGTGTGCAGTGCGCTCGTAGGCCTCGAAGCCAGTGAGCGAATTACGCAACCCGAGGTACCCGCCCGTGGCCACCGTCAGCAGCAGCCCCAGGATGAGGAAGAAGCCGGCGCCGATCCGCGTGCCGATCTTGAAATTCGCGTTGAGGTGTCCCAGCCAGGCCATTGTTGTCCCCATTCCCCTCACGCCTAGGACGCGGTCCGCGGCTGCGGCGGCGCGACCGCAACCCGGGCCCGCGTTATGCGGTCCGCGTTCTTAATCCAGGATATGGAATCGCCAGATTTCCCGGGGGGGGGGAAACGGACGATACGTCCGAAAGTGAACCGACCCCGAGCATCACAACCGACTCGCGTTTAGATCGGGTAAAAAGATATCCAATTCTGACGCGTGCTTTCCCGCAGCGCGGCAGGCGCACCGGCATGCAGGAACACCGGAAAATTCAGGCCTGGAGCCACTTCTTGGCCGACCGCCGAACGCAGGAAGCATCCGCGGCCGGCACCAGGGCGAAGCGTCTAGGCGCGCACTTCCTGACGCTGGAAAACGACGTAGCCGGCGGCGAACAGCACGATCGTGGCCGCCAAGAGGCTGACGGTTTGCGGCCAGGCCAGCATCAGGCTTGAACCGAGCGGCATGGGCGCGCCAAGGACAGCGCCCTGCAGCTGCTCGAGGAACACAGGCCCAACCGCCCGCGTCGTCGGCGACAGCACGGCAAGCATCGCCTCACCGAACAGGTCGTTGGGCGACAGCCGCAGGATCGCCTGCTGCCATTCCATGGTGCTCGGGTCCTGCAGCCCGAGCATGGCATATCGCGGATCCGGCGTGGCGATCACTTGCGCCAGCGCCGGTCCCAGCATCGGCCAGAGCACGGCGAGGAACAGCCAAAGGCCGAGCGCGACCAGCGCCGCGGTCGCCGGCGAGCGGAACAGGATCGAGAGCAGCATCGCGAGCGACAGCCAGACGCCGGCATAGATGATAGCGATCACCAGGAAGGCGAGCGAGCGTGCGATCTCCTCTCCGCTCGGTGGCACACCGAGAAAGATCAGGCCGAGACCAAGCACGAGCAGCCACAGGCACGTCAGGCTGATCGCCAGTGTGCCCAGTCCCGCCACGAACTTGCCCGCGAGCAGCGCGTCGCGATAGATCGGCTGCGCCAGGATGCGCGAGAGCGTGCGCCGGTTGTGCTCGCCATTGACGGCGTCGAAGCCGAGCCCGATCGCCATCAACGGGATGAGGAAGCCGAGAATGGCGACGAACGACGGCAGCGGCGCGTGCTCGACGGTGAACAGTCGCAGCAGCAGGAACGGATCCTCGGCGGTATTGTCGCGCAACTCCCCGATGGCGCCGTAGAGCGCGGCGGCTGCGGTAAGCACGATGAGCCATTCGAGCACGCGCATGCGCGCGCTGGTGAGATGGTCGGCGAGCTCCTTCACCGTGACGGTGCCGAGCCCTTGCCAGGGTGAGCCCTCACGCTGCATCGCGCACTCCCCGATCGTTCACCGGATGGCTCTGGAAGAAGCGCGTGTAGATGGTTTCGAGCGACGGCTCGTCGACTGACAGCTTGGTCAGCGCGCCATTCGCCGCGACTACGGCACGCGCGGCTTCCGGCCGCACGTCGCGGTCGGCCGTGAGCCGATAGCGCTTCTCGCCGACGCGCTCGATGGCGCTCACACCCGCAATGGCGTCAAAGCGTTTGTCGAGGCCTTGTCCCTCGGCTTCGACCTCGACGACAAAGCCGGCACCGAGCACCTGGCGGGCGAGATCGGCGACCGCACCGGTGAGCACGATGCGTCCCGCCTGGAACAGCGCGACACGATCGCAGATGCGCTGCACCTGGTCGAGCAGATGCGAGGAGAGCAGCACGGTAACGCCGTCGGCCTTGAGCTCGCGGATGAGGTCGAGGAATTCGACGCTGGATTGCGGATCGAGGCCCGAGGTCGGCTCGTCGAGCACCGCAATTTCCGCGCGCTTCATGATGATTTCGGCAAGACCGAGACGCTGACGCATACCGCGCGAGAACGTACCGACACGCTTGTCGGCCACGTCGGCAAGGCGCACGCGTTGTAAAGCTGCGATGATGCGAGGCTCGCGCTCGCGGCGATTGTAACCCATCAGCTTCGCCGTGTAGGTGAGATTTTCCCGCGCGGTGAGCTGATCATAGAAGCCGACCGCGTCGGGCATATAGCCGACGCGGCGCTTGACCGCGAGCGGCTCGCGCATGGGATCATGATCGAGCACGCGCAGGGTCCCGCCGGTGATCTCGGTCAGACCGAGCATCATCAGGATGGTCGTGGTTTTGCCGGCGCCATTCGGGCCGAGCAGACCGAAGGTTTCACCTTTGGCCACGGCGAAGTCGATGCCGTCGACGACGGCCGCGCTGCCGTAGCGCTTGGTGAGACCCTTCGCCGTGATGACGGGCGTATTCATCGGCGGCCAAACCTGGCGACAGCGCCGACCATGATCAACAGTGCCGCGCCGATGATGCCGGCGCCTGCCATGCCCCACATCGTCGAGGTCTGCACGGTGACGCGGAATTGCGTCGAGGCGTTCTCGCCGCGCGAGGTGGCGCGCACTGTGGTCATGTAATCGCCGGCGAGCGATTTCGCGGTCGGCGTGATGCGAGCTTGCACTTCATGAGTTTTGCCCGGCTCGATCCGCGCGATGACCTTGGGGTCGAACTCGACCTTCCACCCGCTCGGTGCGCTGGCGGCAAGCTCGACATTATCGGCCGGCGCGGTGCCGTCATTGGCGACGACGATGGGAACCGAGCTCTGCGTCCCCGCCTCCGCCCGTGCGCTGACCAGCCCCTCACGGCCGGTGATCTGCAGCCGCGGCTGGCCGACGATGTCCATGGCGAGTTCAGTCTTGGCGCTGGTGTCCTCGGCGCTCACCGTGACGCCGACCTGATAGTGCCCGGCGTCGACGGTGCTCGGCGGCCGCACATGCAGCTTGATATCCTTCGACTGGCCCGCCTCGATTGGGATCGAAGACAGCTCCTGGCTACCATAGGCCTCGGTGAAGGAGGCTTCGAAATTGCGCGGCGCGTCCGCAGCAAAGCGCGCGACCAGGTTGCGGCCGGAGTCGTTCTTGATCGTGAGCTGATAGTCAAAGGCCGATTTGGTGGAGCCGCGCAGCGCCGGCAGCTTGGATTGGACCGACAGCTTCGCCGGCAATTGTTTGGCGAGGCTCACCGTGATCGGCAGGCTCACCTGATTGTTCTGGCCCTTGGCTTCGACGGTCAGTGTTTGCGGCGGTGTATCGGCATTGGCGGGAACGTCGAGCCGCAACTGCAGCGAAACGCTGGAATCGGTCGTCGGCATCGCCGCCGCGACGGGCTGTCCGCCGCCGAGCAGCGTCGCCTTCCACCCGTTGGGAACGCCCGCGAGCGACAGCTGGTAACGCTCAGGCGCGAGCCCGTAATTCTGCAGCCGCAGCGCGATCGTCGCGGCGTTGCCCGGCTGCACGGAGACCGCCGGATAATCGGTGATGAGGTAGAGACCTTTGACGTCCTTCGGCGCGTCGGCGGCCTGCGCCGCACCGATCAGCACCGCAAAAATACACGAAAAAGCGAGAGCAATAGCCCGCATGACGACAGCTCCGGGATGAAAGACGGATCCTATCGTCGCCCCCTCGCTGCCGGTCGGACCGGCGGCGAACAGGCAAAATCATTTGCGCCGATCGTGGCAAAACCGTGCCGAGCGGCATGACGTCGTGCTGCCCGGCCGGTGTTTTGGACGCGACGGAGCGCCGCAGGGCTGCCGTTTAACCCGAAAGAGCCGCCGCGGCTCTGATCCGTCAGTTAAGGCCAGGGCTGGACGATCCGCTCTCTGAACCCCGACCTCGCAGCTTGCGCCAACGTGGCAGCAGCTTCCGAGGCACCGACTTGGCTGCTTGTCGGTCGAGCTCCCGTAGCGCGTCCATGATGTCGTCCCACCGGACCGGCGCGCCGCGCGGCCCGAGACGCAGGTCAGGCGCGGCTTCCAGCGCGCAGGCATCCGATGCCCACGACGCGAGGATAGCACGCTTCTCGTTCAGGGTGAGGTCCGGGTCGTTCACGACCGCCGACGGATGCGCGAAAGCGCGTGCCGGATGCAGCAGTTCGTCGAGATCGAAGGTGTCATCTTCCCTCATGTCACTGTCCTCCATTCAGCAACGGTGACGGGAGCGGCGGATAAGAGCCGCCGCTGTGCAGGACGATTTAGGAAAGTAGAAGCGGGCGTCAAGAGTCCGCGGCTGCCGGTCGCGCCATCAAGCGCGCGAGAATCGCCATGGCCAGCAAAGATGGCTCCTACGCGGCCTGAGCCGCCGCCTTCGAGCAGCGGTCCGTGTTGGCAACCGTGAAGAAGCCGACCTGATCTTCCATCCCGGCAGATTGGTCCTGCAGCGCTTTCGCGGCCGCGGCATTCTCCTCCACCAGCGCCGAGTTCTGTTGCGTCACCTGGTCCATCTGGGTAAGCGCCGTGTTGACCTGATCGATGCCCGTCGCCTGTTCGGCAGAGGCATTGGCAATTTCCGACACGATCTCGGCGACCTTCTTGATCGACTCGACGATTTCCGTGAGCGAGGCGCCGGCCTTACTGACCAGCTCCACGCCTTCCGAGACCTGCCCCGTTGAATTGGTGATCAAGTCCTTGATGTCCTTTGCCGCCTGTGATGAGCGCTGCGCCAGCGAGCGAACCTCGGAGGCAACGACCGCGAAGCCGCGGCCGGCCTCGCCGGCGCGCGCCGCTTCGACGGCAGCGTTGAGCGCGAGCAGGTTGGTCTGGCGCGCGATCTCGTCGATGACGCTGATGATGTCTGAGATCTTGCGTGAGGATTCCTCGATGCGCGCCATGGCATCGACCGCCTCCGCCACCACGGCGCCGCCTTTATCGGCGACCTCGCGGGTATCGGCGGTGAATTGATTGGCGTGTTGCGCGTTCTCGGCATTGCGTTTCACCGTCGCCGCCATCTGCTCCATCGAGGCCGAGGTCTGCTCCAGGCTCGCGGCCTGCTCCTCGGTGCGCTGCGAGAGATCGGTGGTCGAGGTGGCGATCTCGGCGGCGGTGCTGGCGACCTCTTTGGTCGCTCCGGCAAGTGCGCTGACCGTCTCGTTCAGCCGGACGACGGCTGCGTTAAAGTCGTCCTTGATCTGTCTGTAGGCATCGGTGAAGTCCGCCTCATCGAGGCGGAAGCTCAAATCCCCCTCAGCGAGCTTGCTCAATCCGTCGCCCAGCGAGCGGACGACCTTCGCCTGCTCGGCCGCGGCCTTAGCCTGAGCTTCGGCATTGCGTTGGCGTTCTTCCTCAGCCTGGCAACGCTGCCGCTCGGATTCGCCCTCTAGCCGGAGCTTCTCGCGCGCCGCATCGCGAAATACCAGCACCGCGCGGGCCATGTGCCCGATCTCGTCGCCGCGCTCAGTGCCCTCGACGTCGACGTCATTGTTCTGCTGCGCAAGCTCGCCCATGGTCTCAACCAGGCGGGCTACTGGGCGCGTGATCGACAAGGCGACAAGCACGGTCGCGGTCCCGGTCACACCGAGGAGACCGATGAAGGCGCCCAACAGCCCCCAGAATGCCCAGCGCGCGCCGCTCACAGTCGCGGAGATCCGAGCGGAGAAATCCGCCAAGAGCTTGTCTTCCGCCACCTTCAGGGCGTCGATGAAGGTGGTGGCGGCGGCGAACCACTGAGCCGCGCCCACGGCGCGGACGGCATCCGGCGCAAACGGCGCGTTGTTGCCGATGTCGTGCAAGCGCGAGAGCTCCTTGGCCGCATCTTTCACCTGCGCTTCGATGGCATCGATCTGCTCACGGTTCGCGTTGCGCTTGAAGGTGGCGATCTGGGCCTCCTGAACCGTCTGTGCCCGCAGAAAGAGACGGTAGGTGTCAGCCTTGAACTCGCCCCCAGAGAAGCCCATCGTGCCGTAGGCGCGTTCCTGGCCGGCGAATTCCTTGCGACGGATGTGGGCGGCAACCGCAATCGCCGCACGCACGATACCGGGGTCATCGCTGATGCCGCCGAACGAGTCGACGGTCCCAATCATGGCGCTGATCGTCGCCGAGAAATACTCGGCGGCTTGCTCTCCGGTGGCGGAGAGTGCGTCGATCTTCGCGCGCATGTCGCGAAGCTCCGCGATCTTCGGTGTGATGGCTGCGATCTGCTCGGCAAACTGGCTTCCTCCGACCGCCTGCGCCTTCTCGATGACGCGCGGCCAATTTGCCGCGGCCTTGTCCGTTTCGCCGCGCTGGCTGCGTAGGGCGTCAGCCATTGCTGCACCCTTGGAATTGATGAAGCCGCCGGAAACACCGCGCTCCTTCTGCAGCTCATGCACGAAACCGGCAATGAGTGGCGCCGCGTCCGCGGCGATGGCGAGTGTCTCCGCCCTGGTGAGGTCGGCGCGTTTGTCGAAGATCTGTTTTCCGGCAAAAGCGCTGAAGGCAATGAGAGGAAGCGCGCATGCAATTGCGATGCGTGCGGGGATGCCGATGCTGGTCAATCGCAACATGACCGTCTCCTGGCGCGAGACCTCTGATCGGTCATCGAATGTTGCGACGGCATTGTCGCCGCTGGGCCAGGTCGACCCGCGTGTTGCAACACTCCAGCCGCCGATCGGACTGCTGGCCTAGGCTTTGAAAACATGGCAGCCGGCTATAGCCAGGTGCGACTTGACCGCCCGAAGCATCAATAATCGTAATCTCAAATAATTACGCGCAGTTTAATTATAAACGTCTATTATCACATATAACTAGTACAGGACATCTTCGACGACAGCTGGTAGTTGCGCTTCCCGTTACGCAAGAGGCGCAGCACGCGCGTGCGGTTCGCCTGGCCGGTCACGCCGTCGAGCGCTGCGACGCGCGGATGCCGATGCGGAAGAAGCTCACCTACGTGCGAGGTTGCTGTGGCCCTTTCACTTTCTGTTAAGGCCTCGGATTTCAGGGTCCTTTAATACCGATTATCTACACTTAAGACGTTTATTCTCGCCAAATTAGCGTGGTTCGGACGTGTCGGCGTCGCGTGGATCGGTCACATGAGCACCATCCTCAATGTCAACGGACGCTACTTTTTCAAGAACTATTTTGATAATCGCGGCAAACGACGCGAATTCTCCTGCCGTATGGTCGCCATATCGGCGACTTCGCTCTCGCTGATCGTTCCCGTGAACGGACGCGTTGGCGCTCCGGTTTGCGCCGAATTCCAAGATTTCGGCAAGTTCGAAGGAACGGTCCAGGAGCTTTTGCCCCAGGGCTTCTCGATGCAGATCGAAGCAACCGATGAAGAGCGCGAGAAGCTCACGGCCAAAATCGCCTGGTGCCAAAAATATGTTCGTTACGAGGTCCAGGACCTGCGAAAGCACCGGCGCGTGATCCCCAGAGAGCCGATTGCAACGGTCATTCTCGCCGATGGCAGCAAACATCGCTGTTTCGTCATTGATGTGTCGGCATCAGGCATCGCGATCTCTGCGGAAGTCATCCCCGAGATCGGCACCCCACTGGCCATCGGCAAACTCGTGGGCCGCGTGGTTCGCCATCTGCCCAGCGGCTTTGCGGTGCATTTCGCGGCTTTGCAGACACTTGGCACCGTCGAGAAGGCGATCGCCTATACTCCCCCAGAACCCGCCTTACACCAGCGGGTCTGGGTCGATTGAGGCGGATCGGGCGCACCTGTTTTACCGCACACAAAGTCGGCGTTCAGACACAGCTTGTGCCACCTACGTAATTTTACTTATCGCCGCTTCGATACAATCTTAGATTGTTTGCGTCATTATTGTCGTAGCGTGAACCTGAGGCGTCGGCACAGCGAATGCTCAGCCGGCAAGCGCCACGACTTTAGGCCTGGCGCCAAGCCAAAGTGGTGAGGCTAGCGGTGCATGCAGAACCGACGGAAACACGTGCGCCGCACTGTGCGTCACCGCGCAAGCATTTGGCTCGCGGACAATCAGAAACTCACGGGCGTCGTCGATAACATTGCAGACGGCGGTGCTTGTCTGCTGCTCGACACAGCAAGCGAACTCCCGGCAACGTTCTTTGTATCGATTCCGGGCGAAAGAATTGAGCGCTCTTGCAGACTGGTGTGGAGAAGGGGCCTCCAGATCGGCGTCGAGTTCGATTAAATCCGATCGGCGGACGGCCTTGATCCGCTTCTTCGAAATCAGAGCGCGTGCACGCTGCGGGCGAAGTCCAGCAATTTGCTGCGGATATGGCCGATCTCATCCGTTACCTGATTGGCTGATCCGCTGAGCGTGCCCGCGGCCGTTGCCGCCTCTTCGGCAAAACTTTCGATTTCCGTGATCGCCCCTGTGACATCGGCCACGCCCTTGGCGGCGGATTTCACATTACCCGCGATCTCGCGCGCCGACACGACCTGCTCATCCATGACGGCGGCGATGCGGGCGGAGAACGCATTCAACTCGGCAATCGTAGACGAGATGATCTCGATCGCGTCGACGGAGCGCACTGTCATCTCCTGAATAGTCTTGATGCGCTCCGCGATTTCGTGCGTGGCACGCGCGGTCTGCCCGGCAAGATCTTTGACCTCTTGCGCGACAACGGCAAAACCGCGGCCGGCCTCCCCCGCCCGGGCTGCCTCGATGGTCGCGTTGAGTGCGAGCAGGTTGGTTTGCTTCGCAATGGCGCTGATCAGGTCGGTCACCTTGCCGATCTCGCCGCTGACGGCGGCGAGGTCGTGAATTCTCGCGCTGGTCGCCGCCGCCTTTTCCACCGCCTTAGCCGCGATGGCAGAGGACTGCGCCGCCTCGCCGCCGATCGCTGATATGGCTTGCGCGAGGATCTCGCCGTCTTCGGCCACCGCATTGACCTGGCCTGCGGTTTCCTCCGAGGCAGCGCCGACCTTGACCGATTGCGCGCTCGCTCGCGTCGACAACGCGGCCATGTCCTGCGCACCTTTCTCCATCCCACCGGCCGTCGCGCGCAGGCTTTCGGTGGCGCCTTCAATATCGTTCTGGAATTGCGCAATGAGCGCTGCGACGCGGTCCGATCGCTCTTTGTTGGCAATCAGCAGGTTGAGCTCTTCCTGGGTGTGACGCCGCTCGGTGATGTTTTCATGGATGGCGACCCAGCCGCCCCTCGCCATGGGGTGCGTGGTGACGCAGAGGATCCGGCCATCGGGCAGTTTGGGCTCGCGATAGGTCGACCCGTCACGCCCGAGCGCGGCGCGCAGGTTTCGCAGATATTCCTCGGGATTTTCCCGGAATGTGCCGTTGGCCATGCGGTATTTGATCATACCGACCAGTGTCGTGCGTCCCGGCTTCACCGCATGAGGCTCGACGCCGTACATTTCCATGTACGGTTTGTTGCAGACGAGGACACGCTCGTTTTCGTCAAAAATAATGATACCGACGGCAAGGCTATCGAGCGCGCGCGCGAGCCGCGAAAAACGGTTTCTGGGAAAGAGCTTGAGCAGGCGGGGTGCAATTCGAGAAAGGGCCGACATCAAAAAAGTGTCCCGCGCGGAGCATCCACGATATCCCGCAGTGGTTCACGTTTCGTTAACCCTGATCTCCGGCAAATCTCGGCGTACTCGCTCCGACTCTTTCTGGCCGGAGACGCGCGCGGCAGCCTGGCTTCCTGAAATCGTCGTTTCCGCGCGAGGCGCGCCGAACCCCTCCTATCCGGGCGATTCGGAGCCCGGCAGGACAGAAGAAGCTGCCACTCGCAGATCCATGCGCGCGATTCCGAGCAAGCGCAAAAGTTTAATGGGCATGACCGCGGAGCTCCGGATCGAAACCAGACCAGATTTCGGATCGTAGCTGGCCCAAACGGAAACGTCCTTCAGCTCAGGATGGTCGAATGCCGTTTTGAACACCGTCGCCGGCATGATCTCGATCGCACCGGGCGGCAAGCTATGGGCCATCTTGCCAGTCAGACGGAGTGCCAGCTCCGCACTGCTCCGCATTTCAGCGCGAAGTGTCAGGGCCGTCCTGTAGTCCCATGCAGCCGACGCCATCGCGAAGAGCATCCCGGCGAGTAAAATCACCTTGATGAGGCTGATCTTGCCAGTTCGGGATGTCCGTTTCTGGATTAAGTCCCCAGCCGGAGTCACAGCAGTTTCGAGCATGCAACGCTCCTGTTCAGCGCAAATGATCGGCAGACTGATACGACCACTCAGGCCGAGCGCATTTCGTCAGCCGTCTTCAGCAGACCGCTCACCATCAATCCGGTTTGGTCGTTCGTGCATGCCGACCTGAGATTAATACTTGCCGCTACATCGCCATCCAAAAGGTCAACAAGGTGCTTGACGCAATTCCTGCGATGCAGGAACAACACGTCGAGTCGATCCGCCAAAAGCGAAACGATCAGGTCGTCGTAGGTCAGATTCGTCTGCGCGAGGCCTGCGGCAATGAGGCTGGTTGCCTCCGCACAAGGACGCTTCAAGTCGGGCTTGGGATTTGCCTCGAGAATATAAAGTCCGCCGTGTTCGTCGCAGCGCAAGTCGATACGCACAACCGAGCTCAAATTGAAATCGAGATAGACGTCGCGAGCAAGCCGCTTCAGAGCCAGGACCAACTCAGGCTCATCGGCTGCATTGACTGCCCTAAAGCGTGCGCCGGTAATCGGACGCACGTCCATCGACGTGAAGATCATTTCGTCCGGCGCGAAATTTCTTTCAAGCACCCCGAACGCAAAAGGCTCTCGCGCGCGGGCGATCATGCCGTCCTGCGACGTGACGCCGCCGGCCACCGCGACGCAAAACTCCCGTCCAGGCAGATATTTTTCGATCAGGATCAGGTGCCCGGTCTGGGCGTGCACTTCCGCGACCACGGCGGCGAGCTCGATCCGGTCCTTGGCAACTTGCACATGGAGCGAGGCCCTGCCCGACACCGGCTTGACGATGAAAGGTCCTTGGAAGTCGCCGAAGGCATGCAGGAAGCGGCTGTTCATCTCGGGCCAGAAGGGCCCGCGCGCCATGTTCCAGGTGCAGAACGCGGCCGTGGGCAGCCCCATGCAGGCGGCCTCGCGCTTGAATGCATGCTTATTGTCGAGCGTCGTGGTGGCTAGAGGGTCGTGGCCCACATAGGGAACGCCAAGCATCTCCAGAAGCGAAGCAGCATGCGCCGCAGAGTTGTGCCCTTGGACGCCGCCGGTATTGAGCCAGGCCATATGGATGCCTGACCGGTGTAGCCGATCCGGCAGCCGCATATCCTCCGGCATCAACTCGACATGGCGAAATCCACTGCTGCGGAGCGACTCGGCGATGTCGCATGCAACGGCTTCATAACTTTTCCACGAGCGTGTATTCTGCGCCTTGTACATGACGGTATCCGGCGCGGACTTGTCGCCGCCGAAGATCACCGCGAGGTGCATGCGCTCTTTCAATTGCTCGATTTGACGTTCGAGCTCCGCCGCGGTGGAGTCTGAACCGACTCGCACCGCATCGCGCGATATTGCGCGCCTTGTGGCGCCCTTCGTCATGGAATGCCCCCGCCTTCTTGTTGGAACTGAGAATGCGGAGCCCCGCATCAATTCCGAGTAAAATTGGAAATAAACAGCCCGTATTGTTCTCGATAAAGATTCTGAAATGCTAAGTTCTATAGTTATTGGAATCCCGGGTACCGAACTTTCCAGAGTCTTAATGAGCGCAAACGCTCGGCATCCTTCTTCCGAGCTCCGCTTGCTCCTTCGCTTGGCAACGCATTCCACCGGCATCCTCTAAATTCGCGCCGCGACGTATGAGCGCAGATACGCGTTTCACGAGCGGCTAAGGCGGATAAAAGCTGCGCCGGACGCCATGCGTTAAAAAATTCTTAATTTTTGGACGGGTCGCTTAAGCGAAATTTTATACGTGAATTTTATGTTGGAGGGCAAAGCTATGTACGACGCCCGACGCGACGGGACGAAGTCATTTGCGGGGGGATGATGATATGAGCGTTGCGCAAGCCGCGGCAGCAAGCGAAGCGCCGGGCAGCAATCTCATCAATCGTCTGATCGAGGGCGTCACGATGTTTGTCGTGGCGGCCGCCTCGCTGTTCCTGCTTCTCTACGTCGGCTTCGGCGACGGTCGGCGGACCTATGAATCGATCCATATCGAGAAGATCACCTCTCAGGGATTACTGGTCCGCGACTCGATCGAGAAATTCCTGCGCGACGGGCTGCCACTCAAGCAGTATGCCGGCTTCACGACGCTCGTTGCGCCGCTGCTTGAAAGCGACGACGTCGATGCCATCGCCGTATACAATCAGGCCGGGAAACAACTGTTCATTGGCGTGGATCGGAAAAAGCCGGCACTTCCGGAGCCCGCTGAGGCAATCCGGAATCTCGACAAAGGCATTCAAGTCGACAAAGGGCCGACCCACTATCAGGTCGTCCTACCCCTCCGAACCCGGTTCGAAACGGCCGGCAGCGTTGTGGTGATGTCGCCCGCGAGCCTCGTCAGCCACAGAATGGCTGAAAGCTTTGTACCCCTGATCTTCTTGGTGTTGGGGCTCTCAGCAGTATTCGCTGTCGCGATCGTCGTTGCGAAGCCCTACCTGGCGCGTCTCGGCAGTCGATATTTGCAGATCGCCTATGGTTGCACGTTCATGGCGATGGCCGTGTTCGTTGTCGCGACACTCGTCGGTTTGTATTTTGACGGCATTCAGGGCAAGGCCAAAGCCTCCGCGTTCACGATGGCGCAGCGCCTGACCGACATCGTCGATTTCAAATTGAGCTTCCAGGATTTTGACGGGATCGAGCGCACCTTCAGCGACTATCGAAAGCTCAACCCGGAGGTTTCCGAAGCGGCGGTCCTGTTCGGCAACAAAGTCGAAATCACGAGCGACCGAACAAGAAAGGCGCCGACCTGGGCACCGGCCGATACAAACTTCGAGTACAAGCTTCCTCTTGCCCGCGAAGGCGCAGCGGACGGGCCGAGTTTCGCGATCACGGTGCCAAAGAGCATCATCTTCGAGCGGGTGCTCAGGAGCGTGAAGAATTTCGCGGCCCTTTTTATCGCGTCGGCCTTCCTGGCCGGGCTGTTTCTCCAGGTAGCAGGATCCATCCAGGGATTGCGCACGTCCGACGGGAAAGCACAGGAAAAAAGCCCTGTCGGCAATGATGCTGCCCTGGTGCTGATCAAGCCGGTGTTCTTCCTCTCGGTTTTTCTCGATGCATTGACTTATTCCTTCCTGCCGAAATTCATGCAGCAGGTCGCGATCGGCTCCGGCTATTCGGTCGGCTTCGCCTCGGCCCCGTTCACCGCCTACTATCTGTGTTTCGCCCTCAGTCTCATTCCGGCAGGTACCGTCTGCGATCGGCGCGGACCAAAGCCGATCATCATCATCGGTCTGCTCATCGCTGCCGCAAGCGTCGTGGGCCTTACGCTCCCGATGGGACTCTGGGGAATGACGGCGCTGCGCGGCCTGGCGGGAATTGGACAGGGCCTGCTGATCATCGGCGTGCAGAGCTACATCCTTGCGGTCGCCTCGCCTGAAAAGAAGACGCAGGGCGCGGCCATCATTGTGTTCGGCTTTCAAGGCGGCCTGATCTCCGGCATGGCGCTTGGTTCGCTGATGGTGAATTTCCTTCAGACCAAGGGCATCTTCGCTATCAGCGGCGGTGTCGGTGCGGCCACGTTGATTTACACCCTGCTGCTCGTCCCGACGAGCAAGGCGGCGCAGGCGCAGGGCGGGTTCAAGGCTGCGGTTCGCAAACTCGGAAACGATCTCAAAAACGTTGTGACCAGCCTGGAATTCCTCAACACGCTGGTCTGCATCGGAATGCCCGCGAAGGCGATCCTGACAGGCATCATCACATTCGCGATCCCCTTGGTGCTCGGACAAGCCGGCTACCGTTCCGAAGATATCGGCCAGATCGTGATGCTCTATGGCCTCGGAGTCGTCGCCTCCAGCGGCTATGTCTCCCGCCTCGTTGACCGCACCAAGAATACCGAACGGATCCTCTTCATCGGGGCTGTCGCCAGCGGCATCGGGCTCACACTGATCGGCCTGACCGGCACCTCGATGCTCGGCAACGGCCTCCTCAGTACGGTGGTTATCATTTTCGCCGTGAGCCTTGTCGGCGTCGCTCACGGTTTCATCAATGCACCCGTGGTCACCCACGTCGTTCAATCGAGCTTGGCCAAATCACTGGGCGTCAATCCGGTCTCCACTGCCTATCGCTTTCTCGAACGCGGCGGACACGTTGCGGGTCCTCTGATCGTTAGCCAGCTGTTCCTTGTTTGGGGTCAAGGCCCGCAGATACTTGGCGGTGTCGGGATTGTCGTCGCAATCCTGGGCATCATGTTCGTCGCCCGCCGGCTGATCCCAACTTCGCATCGCCTCCATGCGGAGCCTGCAGAATGACCGCTCTTATCCGAATCTTCGGTCGTGGGGCGGTCTTCGTCGCACTGATGCTCTGTGTTTCCGGCGGCTTCGCTCACGCTGGCGACCACCCGTTCGATAAATGGTTCAAATACAGCGCGGATATCGAAAGCGCCTGGGTTGTCGAAGGCAATCCCGCCGATCCGCTGACGGTGACGGTCAGGCCGAAGAACGGCACGGGATTGCTGAAGAAAGTGATGGTGCTTTATCCGCGGCCTTCTTCGGCCTACGACATTGCCATTTCAACAATCTTCCGTGTTTTCACCAACAAGGAAATCAATGCCGAATTCAAGATCGTCAATTTCGAGCTGAACGACCAGAAGGGAGCCGCGGTAATTCGCGATGCCGAGCAGAACGCGTTCGACCTCATCTTCTCGATGGGCTCCGAATCGACGGCATGGCTCGACGAGAAATATCGCGGCGGCAAGCTTCCGGTCGTGACGGTTTGCTCAAAAGACCCCGTCGAGCTTGGTCAGATGCCCGACTACGAAACGGGGAGCGGTCGCAATTTTGCCTTCACATCGCTGAATGTCCCAGTCGACGTGCAGATGGCCTATGTTCGTGAACTGCGAGCTGACTTGAAGAACATCGCGATCCTCGTCGACAGCAAGAACATCAGCGCCGTACAGACCCAGGCCGAGCCAATTGCCGACTACGCTCGCGCGCACGGCATCAACGTCGTCTGGACCTCCGTACAAAATCCGAAAAAAGCCGCCGAGGAACTCTCCACCATTGTTCCCGATGCAGTTCGGACGATGCGCAAGACCGATCCGGAGTTGAAGAATAGCCTGTTCTGGCTGACCGGCAGCACATCGGTGTTCCGCGAAATCCGCACCATCAACCGCCATGCTGACCGTGTTCCTGTCGTCAGCGTCGTACCGGAAATCGTAGCGCCTGGCTCCGAAACCGCCGTTCTTGCGGTAGGCATCAGCTTCGAGAGCAATGCGAAATTAGCGGCGATCTACGGCTCACAGATTCTCGGCGGCAAATCTGCCGGCAAGCTGAAGGTCGGGGTTGTCTCTCCGCCCGACGTCGCCATCAGCTTCGCCAAGGCCCGCGAAATCGGGATGCGCGTGCCGTTCAACTTCTTCGAGATCGCCAATTTCGTTTACGACTATCAAGGAAATCCGGTCCGCTCGGTGAAAAACGAGCTGCCGACCAATTAGCGGCGCTGAGCCGTCGTTGACGCGGAAATAACAACTCGCAGCGACAATGCCCAGCCACAGGACAGAGTGGCTTGGTAAAACACGTGCGCGAGACTATCCCGTTTCCTGAGCATCATGGTGGCAATGATCGTCGCCCGAGCCGCCGACATGTGCTCACGGGCGCCGGCGCCACCCTCGCCTCGCTGGCTGCAGCGCCCTTAGGGCTGCTGCCTTCATCCAGCGCGGCCTCGGAGCTCGAGCTGCCGGCGCTGGACCGGCTGTCCGTTCGCATCATCTCCGATGATGCAGCAAGCGCTGCGGCCGCTGTCCGACAAATGGCCAATCTGGTCGTCGAGGAAATCGGTCAGGCAAGTCCGGGCGAAACGCGGCAATCCGAGCTCGTCAATGAGCCCCGACTTTCGCTGCATGTACGAACGCTGCGCGGCACCGAGATGCGGAATATCCTTTTCGATTTCGGCTGCTCGCCGGCCGCCCTGAACAACAACATGGCGCGCCTGCGCATCGATTCAAGCACGATGGATCAAGTCGTTTCGCGCGAGCACATGCCGCAGTTCAGCAAGCTTCCTCGCGCCGGACGACGCTGGACGCCGACGGTCTCGGTCGCGGACCACGGATTTTCGCCGATCTTGGGGAGCGTGCCGGCAAAAGGCGGCAGTCGGTCATCCGACGGCACGAATCACATTCCGGATCCGCGTGACGCAGGCGATCGATGCGCGGTTGCGCCAACCGACATCATAGTCAGTTTTCTCCTCTTGTGCCGAGGTCTCGTCATCGTGACGTCGTACCGGCCGGGCCACGTTCTTGATGCAATCCGCGTTGTGCAGGCGACATCAGGCGTCGCCGATATCCATGCTGTGGTGATTGCGGCCGATCCGGCTCAGAGAGCTAGCGGGCGTGAAATTCATGATGACCTCGCGGATATCGCCTCTTTGTCCCCCGATCACCTCGTGATCCATCACGGTTCAGGACAAAATTTTTTCGAGGCCGCCGAGGAGGTGATGCCCGGCCGTGTCGTCCGCACGACGTTGGGTATGCGACTCTCGTTCGTGCTCTAGGTAGAAATACCTATCTCGGCCAAACCGCAACGCGGTTAATGCTCTGTAAATGTCCGAGAATCGAAAATGTATGTGTACAATCAAGGTCGATGGCACCAAAAGGTAGCATCGCAACCCCACACACGCGTATCTACCGAATACCCGAAATTTACAAGTATTTCGCAGGATAACCCCTTATGCGGCGAGACACGCGCCGCAGCCTGGGGGGCTTCGATGCTGACACCTGATTTTTGCGAAACCGAAAGCCTGCGGGCCGGCGACACTGATCCCAAGCGCGGCCCGTCAGCCGAATGCCTGACGTCGATCGCCAACCTGCCCGGTGTCGTCGTCTATCAGCGTGTGGTCACTTCCGACAACCGGATTTATTACACCTATATCAGCGAAGGCTGCGTCGAGCTCTTCGGAGCGTCGGCCGAGCAAATTCTTTCCGATCCCGAAGCACTGCTTGACCGGCACAGCGCCGAATACAAAGCCAAGTTTCGCGAACGGTTGATTGGCGCGTCAAAGACGCTGACGACGTGGGATGTGGAAGCGTCGATCGAAACCAAGGACGGCCAGAAGAAATACACGCATGCGATCGCCAAGCCGGAACGTCAGGCAGATGGATCGGTTTTATGGACCGGCGTCATTCTCGACGAAACCCGCACGCGCGAGGCCGTGCTCGAGGGGCTGTCACAGGGCTTCGCTTTGTATGATGCCGAAGACCGGCTTATGCTCAGGAATGGATATTTCCTGGAGCTCTACCCTACCCTGACGGACATCGCCGTCTCAGGCGCCGCCTATGCCGATGTTGTGCGAGCCCAAGTCGACAGCGCGCTGAACATGGGGCGATATGAAGCCGGCGAGGAGCTTGCGGCGCGGCTCGAGCGACATAGCCAGCCCCAATCCATGTTCGAGTGTCAGCTGGCCGACGGGCGGTGGATTCTGGCCAAGGAGAACCGGACCCGCGATGGCGGAACGGTTGCCGTCTATACCGATATCACGGATCTGAAGTTGCGCGATGCACTCGGCTCGCTCTGCAGCCTACCCGGCGTGGTCGTTTATCAACGTATGGTCACGCCGGATGAGCATATCCGTTACACGTACATCAGCGAGAGCTGCCGCGAGATCTTTGGAGTTTCGGCCAAGGAGATCCTCTCAAACCCTGACGCGCTGACCGACCGTCACAGTCCGGAATACAAAGCCAAATTCAGGGAGCGGCTGCTGGCTGCTTCGCGCTCACTGACTATTTGGGATGTCGAAGCTTCGATCGTCAACAAAAACGGCCAGAAGAAATATACGCATGCCATCGCCAAGCCTGAAAAACTTCGCGACGGCTCGGTGTTGTGGACCGGCATCATCCTCGACGAGACTCGTACTCGGGAAGCCGTGGTCGAAGGCCTTTCCCAGGGACTCGCGCTGTACGACTCCGATGATCGCCTCGTGCTGCGAAACAGCTACTTCCTCAGTCTGTTTCCGGGATTGAAGGACATCGCCGTTCCCGGAGCAAACTACAACGAGATCATTCGCGCCGAACACGAACATGCTCCGTCGGGACTGGATAGCACAGCCGAGGAGGAAATTCGCGAACGGCTCGAGCGGCATGGTCAGGCGCACTCGATGACCGAGCGGCAAATCGATGAAGAGCGATGGGTGTTGGTGAATGAGAACCGCACCACCGACGGCGGAACCGTTATCCTCTACACCGATATCAGTGAGCTGAAACGGCGCGAGCGAGAGATTCAATTCCTGGCCGAGCACGATGCACTCACTGGGCTGCAGAATCGCGCGTCATTTCAAGCGCGCACCGAGATCGCGGTGAAAGTCGCCAAATCCAAGGACGAACTTGCGGCAGTGATCCTCCTCGATTTGGATTACTTCAAGAACGTCAATGACACGCTTGGTCATTTGGCCGGAGACGAGTTGCTCAAGACGATATCGAAGCGATTGCTCGATTGCGTCGGGCCTGCCGACACGGTCGCACGGTTTGGCGGCGATGAATTCGGAATCCTGATCGCCGAGCCGGCGTCCCCCGCGGCAGTGGCCGCATTGGCTTCGAGCATATTGGATGCCATCAAGATGCCCGTCGATTATCACGGGCAGCAAATCATTTCGGGCGGAAGCATCGGTATCGCGTTGTCGAACACCGACGGCGAAACCGTGAATGACCTCATGAAGAACGCCGATTTGGCCCTTTATCGCGCCAAAGCCGAAGGTCGCGACACATTCTGTTTCTTCGAGAAGCAGATGGACGCAGCGGCCCAGGAGCGTCGGGCTCTGGAAATAGACCTACGCCAGGCTACTGACAGAGATCAGCTCGAGGTACACTATCAACCGCAGATCGACGTTTTCACGGAACAGCTCGTCGGCTTCGAAGCCCTGGTGCGCTGGCGCCATCCGAAGCGCGGCCTGATCCCGCCGTCGGATTTCATTCCGCTGGCCGAGGAAACGGGCGTGATCGAGCGGATCGGTGAATGGGTGTTGCGAAGGGCCTGCCAGGATGCACTCTCCTGGCCTGACAGCGTGACCGTCGCGGTCAACCTGTCGCTCAATCAATTCAAGAACAAGAACATCGTCGACTTTGTCGCTAGCGTTCTTGAAGAGACGCAGTTACGACCCGATCGTCTCGAACTCGAAATCACAGAATCAGTGCTTCTCAATGACAAGGAAGATCACTTGAGCATCCTGACTGATCTCAAGGCCCTTGGGATTCGTATCTCGATGGATGATTTCGGGACGGGCTACTCTTGTCTCGGCACTCTCCGGAGCTTTCCGTTCGACAAGATCAAGGTCGACCGCTCATTCGTGGGCGATCTCGAAACAAACCCGGATGCGGCGGCGATCATCCATGCCGTCCTTGGCCTTGGACATAGCCTCGGAATGGCCACCTGCGCGGAGGGTGTCGAAACGCAGGAGCAATTGTCTTTCCTGCGAAACGAAGGCTGCTCCGAAATCCAAGGCTATCTCTACAGCAGGCCCCGACCGATCGCCGAGATAGCCCGTATGCTGCAAACTGGAAAGCTCAAGGCCGGCGATCAGACGCCGCCGGCCGCCGTGGCGCCGACCCTTCAGCCACAGATCGCCGCAAGCAACCTGCAGGATGCCGAACAATTAACATCGTGATGTAACAGCCGTACGGTGGGAATTGCCAAGAGCGTACTAAAAGGGAAGCACGCGGGCACCCAAAGCGAGCCTGATTTAGACGTCAAGGATTGGCCATGTTTGATTTTCGATCAGTGATCGGCGAACTGCAAGGCGCGCTGCAGAGCGGTTCGCCGGGAAAGCGGACAGAAGCCCTTCTGCATGTCACGGAGCTGTTTACCCGACCAGGCGAACAGATTCCCGAGCAACATGTGGCCGTCTTTGACGACGTCCTGAATTTCTTGGTCAACCAGATCGAGCAGGAGGCGTTGACCGAACTCAGCGCGCGGCTGAGCCGCGCCGTCAAGGCTCCGCCGCGCATTATTCGTAAACTAGCCGCGCATGATTCCATCGATATTGCCGGTCCGATCTTGCAAAAATCGGAGCAATTGACCGAACAGGATCTGGTCGAAATCGCAAAGACGAAGAGCCACGCCCACCAGCTTACCATTGCCGGCCGCGCTCAAGTCCCGGAAGCCGTAACCGAAGTCCTCCTCGATCGCGGCAATTCCGAGGTCGTGCACAAGGTCGCCAGCAACGATGGGGCACGGTTCTCCAATTCGGGCTTTTCCAAGCTCATCCTGTTGGCCAGCGGTGATGACGATTTGACGAGCACCGTGGCCGGCAGGTCCGACCTTCCGCCTCCCATGTTTCGACAGGTCCTGACACACGCGAGTGCGGCTGTTCGCGAGAAGCTTCTCGCCGCCGCACCACCCGAAAAGCGTGAAAATCTTCAAACAATTCTCAACGAGATATCCTCTCAGGTCGGCAGCGGCGTCATCACCAGGCACTACGCTAAGGCGCAGCAGTTCGTGAGAACATTCAGCCAGGACACCGCGCGCACGAAGCTGAAGCTTTTCGAGCTCGCCAGAGACAAGAAGCTTGACGAGACCGTCGCCACGCTCGCGGCCCTGACCGCGGTACCAATCGACCTTGTGGACCGGCTGTTTTACAGCGCGCAGCCGCACGCGGTCATGGTGCTCTGCAAGCTGATGGCACTGGATTGGAACGTCACCGCCGCCGTGCTGAGAGCGCGCTCTACCGCTGTAAATACTGAGGCCGATGCTTTGGCGGCACTGGAGGGGGATTACAGGTCCCTGACCCCTCCAGTTGCACAACGGCTCGTGCGTTTCTGGCAGTCGCGAAACGAGGTCCCAGCGGTAACGCAACGCCCCCGCGACGCCGCGGCGCTAAGCGCCTAGCGCGCGCTTGAGCGGAGAGATTGCGTGTAGCCTTGCGCGCGGCGCGCACGATCAGAAATCGAACGCTTCCGTTTTCACCGTGGCACCGCTGACCAGGGAAACATCGGGCGCCGGCATCGGCGTGCCTGGATCGCGGAAACGATTGGTGATCGGGTAACGGCGGTCGCGACCGAAATTCTTCAAGGTGACCTTCACACCGGGCGCAGCCTGCCGCCGTTTGTACTCGGCGAGATTCAGGAGCCGCTCGACGCGCGCCACGGTGTCGCGATCGAAGCCGGCTTCGACGATGGCCGCAACCGGTTCCTCACGCTCGACCAGCCGTTCGAGGATGCGATCGAGCACGTCATAGGGCGGCAGCGAATCCTGATCTTTCTGATTTTCGCGCAGTTCTGCGGTCGGCGGCCGCACCAGGATGTTTTCCGGAATAACGATGCCGTCCGGGCCCATCGCACCTTCCGGCTTCCAACGATTGCGCAGCCGCGCCAACCGGTATACCTCCATCTTGTAGAGATCCTTGATCGGGTTGAACCCGCCGTTCATGTCGCCATAGAGGGTGGCATAGCCGACCGACATCTCCGACTTGTTGCCGGTGGTCACGACCATCAGCCCGAACTTGTTGGAGATCGCCATCAGGATCGTGCCGCGGGCGCGAGCCTGCAAATTCTCCTCGGTGACGTCGCGCGACTTACCGGCGAAGACCGATGCCAGTGTCGCCTCGATCCCTTCAACGGCCTTGGCGATCGGCACGCTGTCGTAGGTGACGCCGAGCGCCTTAGCACAGGCCGCAGCGTCGTTGAGTGATTCCTGCGCCGTGTATCTGTACGGCAGCATCACGCAACGCACGCGCTCGCGCCCGATGGCGTCGACCGCCATGGCGGCGCAGAGCGCGGAATCGATGCCACCGGAAAGGCCGAGCACAATGCCCTTGAATCCGTTCTTGTCGACATAGTCGCGCAGCCCAAGCACGCACGCTGCGTAGTCGGCCTGATCGGCCTCAACCGCCGGCACCATCGGGCCGCCCTCGCAGCGCCAAGTATTGCCGGCGCGCGACCAGACCATCGTCGCGATCTCTTCGCGGAAAGCGCCGAGCTGGAAGGCGAGCGAGCAGTCGGCCTCGAGCCCGAAGGAGACGCCATCGAAGATGAGCTCGTCCTGGCCACCGACCTGATTCACATAGATCGTCGGCAGCCCCTGCTCGGTGGCGCGCGCAACGGCGATATTGAGGCGCACGTCGCCCTTCTGCCGCCAATAGGGCGAGCCGTTGGGAACGAGGAGAAGCTCGGCGCCGGTTTCGGCCAGGCACTCGACGACCTCCTCACCCCAGATGTCTTCGCAGATCGGCAGACCGAGACGCACGCCGCGGAAATTCACCGGCCCGGGCATCGGCCCTGCCGCGAATACGCGCTTTTCATCGAACACGCCGTAATTCGGCAGATCGACCTTGTAGCGCAGCGCGGCGATGCGCCCGCCATCGAGCAAGGCGAGCGCGTTGTAGAGCTTGCCGCGATCGACCCAGGGCGTACCGACGAGGAGCGCCGGGCCGCCGTCCTTGGTTTCACGCGCCAGCTGCTCGATGGCCGCGCGACACGCCGCCTGGAAGGCGGGCTTGAGCACCAGGTCTTCCGGCGGATAGCCGGCAATGAACAACTCCGGATAGAGAACGATATCAGCGCCCTGCGCAGCCGCTTGCGCGCGGGCGCGGCGAACCTTCTCGGCATTGCCGGCGACGTCGCCGACCGTCGGGTTGAGCTGCGCAACCGCAATGGCCAGACGGTCGGAAGGACGCGTGTTCATGATTAAAGGTCATAAGCCGACCGTTCCGGCCCGACAATGGCCCGGACGCAGTTCAGTTCGCCGAAAGACGCAAGCCCGGACGCCACACCTTAGAATGCCGCCGCGGCCGGAATCGGCCGTTTCGCACCGCTGCGCTCACTCTTGAGGAGCTCCGCGAGCAGGAAGGCGAGATCGATCGACTGCTCGGCATTGAGCCGCGGATCGCAGACCGTGTGGTAGCGGTCGTTGAGATCGTCCTCGGTGATGGCGCGAGCGCCACCGGTGCACTCGGTGACGTTCTGCCCGGTCATCTCCAAATGCACGCCGCCGGCATAGGTGCCCTCGGCCGCGTGCACGTCGAAGAAGCCGCGCACCTCCTTGAGGATGAGGTCGAACGGCCGCGTCTTGTAGCCAGTGGCGGAAGAGATCGTGTTGCCATGCATCGGGTCGCACGACCAGACCACAATCTTGCCCTCACGCTTCACCGCGCGCACCAGTGGCGGCAGCAGATCGCCAACTTTTTCCGCACTGACGCGACAGATCAATGTCAACCGCCCGGGCTCGTTGTCGGGATTGAGGATGTCGATCAGCCGCAGCAGATCATCCGGCTTCGACGACGGGCCGCATTTCAAGCCCAGCGGGTTCTTGATGCCGCGGCAGAACTCGATATGCGCGTGGTCAGCCTGGCGCGTGCGGTCGCCGATCCAGACCATGTGGCCGGAGGTCGCATACCAGTCGCCCGAGGTTGAATCGATGCGCGTGAGCGCTTCCTCGTAGCCGAGCAGCAGCGCTTCGTGGCTGGTGTAAAAATCCGTCGTGCGCAGCTCCGGATGGCTTTCGAGATCGAGGCCGCACGCCTGCATGAAGGCGAGCGCCTCGGAGATACGGTCGCTGAGCTCGACATACCGCCGCGACTGCGGACTGTCCTTGACGAAGCTGAGCATCCACTGCCGCACGCTGGCAAGGTTGGCGTAACCGCCTTGCGCGAAAGCGCGCAGCAGATTGAGCGTGGCCGCCGATTGGCGATAAGCCTCGATCTGCCGCCGCGGATCGGGACGACGCGCGGCTTCGGTGAAGGCAACGTCGTTGATGATGTCGCCGCGATAGCTCGGCAGCTCGATGCCGTCGCGCTTCTCGGTCGGCGACGATCGCGGCTTGGCGAACTGCCCGGCGATGCGGCCGACCTTCACCACCGGCGAGGCGGCGGCATAAGTGAGCACCACCGCCATCTGCAGGAACATGCGGAAGAAGTCGCGGATGTTGTTGGCGCCGTGCTCGGCGAAGCTTTCGGCGCAGTCGCCGCCCTGCAGCAGGAAGGCCTCGCCCATTGCCACGCGCGCCAGAGCCTTCTTCAGCCGGCGCGCCTCGCCTGCAAAAACCAGCGGCGGAAAGGTCGAAAGCTGTTTCTCCACGTCATTCAGCGCTCCCGCGTCCGGATACACGGGAACCTGAAGAATGGGCTTTTTGCGCCAGCTATCGGGCGACCAGCGTTCGGCCATGACGCACTACTCCTGTCTCGCGTGCCTTATATACGCGGCACGCGGCAGAAGCCAGTTATTCAGAAAGTGCAATCAGTTAGGCCTATTCCGCCGGCTTCTGCCCGTAACTCATGGCCTTTTCGCGCATGGTCACGAGTTCCTCGGCGGCGGTCGGATGCACCGCCATGGTGGCGTCGAAATCCGCCTTGGTCGCCTTCATCTTCACCGCAATGCCGATGACCTGGATGAGCTCGCCGGCGTCGGGCCCGACGATGTGACAGCCGACCACGCGATCGCTCGCGCCATCGACCACGAGCTTCATGAACACGCGCGTGTCGCGTCCGGCGAGCGTCGCTTTCATCGGGCGGAAGCTCGCCTTGTAGATGTCGACCTTGCCCAATCGCGCCACGGCCTGCGCTTCGGTGAGACCAACGGCACCGACCTCGGGTTCGGAGAACACCGCGGTCGGCACGTCGGTGTGGTCGACACGCGTCGGCTTGCCGCCGTAGACTGTGTCGGCGAAGGCATGCCCTTCGCGGATCGCGACCGGCGTGAGGTTCACGCGATTGGTGACGTCGCCGACCGCATAAATATTGTCGACGCTGGTCTTGGAATATTCGTCGACGGCGATGCCGCCGGTCTCGCCGAGCTTGACGCCGAGTGCCTCAAGGCCGAGTCCCTTGATGTTGGGCTTGCGTCCGGTGGCAAACATCACCGTGTCGACCACGATCTCCTCGTTGTCGGAGAGCTCGACGCAAAGGCCATGATCGACCTTCTCCACCGCCGCCACGGTCTGCCTGGTGATGATCTTGATGCCGCGCTGCGTCATCTCGGTGCGCAACTGCTCGCGCACGTCGTCGTCGAATCCGCGCAAAATGTTTTCACCGCGGTAGACCAGCGTCACTTCGCTGCCGAGGCCATTGAAGATGCCGGCGAACTCGACCGCGATATAGCCGCCGCCCTGGATGAGGATGCGCTTCGGCAGCTGCTTGAGGTGGAACGCTTCGTTGGACGAAATCACATGCTCGAGACCGGCGATCTGCGCGCCGGCATAGGGCGCGGCCCCGGTGGCGATCAGAATGGTCTCGGCGCGGATGCGCGCGCCGGTCGACAGCCGTACCGTGTGCGCATCCTCGATCGTCGCCCGCGCCTTGACCAGCGCAGCCTTGTAGCGCTCGAGCGTCGTCGTATAGGCCGCCTCCAGCCGCGCAATCTCGCGATCCTTGTTGGCGATCAGTGTCGGCCAGTCGAAGCTCGGCGTCGGCACCGTCCAGCCGTAGCCCGCCGCGTCGGTGAAATCGTCGTGGAAGCGAGAGGCGTAGACCAGCAGCTTCTTCGGCACACAACCGCGGATCACGCAGGTGCCCCCGACCCGATAATCCTCGGCAACCATGACCCTGGCGCCATAGCTCGCCGCGATGCGCGCTGCCCGCACGCCGCCGGACCCGGCTCCGATGACAAAGAGATCGACGTCGTGATCGGCCATGCGCGCCCTACACCCGAGCGTGAGGTAAGTACCTCACCCTGCGATCGCTAGATGTCGTGCCCGCGCTTTTTCATCTCGGCGCGCATGCGCGTGACCACGGTCTCCGACAGCGTGCGCGACCAGTTGCGCGCGAAGTCCATCGAGTGGTCAAGGATCTGCGGCTCGACCTCCAGCGCCTTCTTGCCGAGCGGCGACTTGTAGAACGCAATAAGATCCTTGAGCTCCTGCTCGGTGAATTGCGTCGCGTAGCTGCGGATGAGCTCGTTCATGATCTCGCTGTAGCGGGGCGCCAGCTCCTTCGAGAGCGCTGCCGCCACTTCGTTGAGATCCCGCTGCAGGTTCGGATTGGTCTGCATGAACATATTCTTGGTTTGCTCGACGACGCCGAACACGACCGGTTTGAAGAAACTATCCGCACCCTTGAGCTCCGCGAGCTCCTTGGCGCTGGCGAGCGCCGCAGCCGACGGCTGCGGCTGGGCCGGCGCCGGCTGCTGCTGCGCGGCAGCAGGCGCGGCGCAAGCGAGGACCACGGCCGCAAACAGCGCCGCGCCTTTGATGCGGAATGCAACGTTCATGGATTAACTCCTTGTGACGATCAGGACCGTTCGACTGTGCGCACGCCATCGGGCCCGGCGAGGATAGCCATTTGCGCGAGCCCTATAAACAAACCGTGCTCGACGACCCCCGGAATGGCAACAAGGCGCTCGGCCAACAATCGCGGATCGCTGATGCGCTCGAGCGCCAGATCGAGAATCCAGTGGCCGCCATCCGTGACGAAAGCAAGGCCGTCCTTGCCCCGCCGCAGCCCGCTCACCGCGGAGGCGGTAACGCCCGCGGCGGCTGCCTCGACCGCCCGGCGGGTGGCCGCGAGCCCGAACGGCACGACCTCCACCGGCAGCGGAAAGCGGCCGAGCACGGCGACCCATTTCGTTTCATCGGCGATGACGATCATGCGCGCCGAGGCTGCGGCAACAATCTTCTCGCGCAGCAGAGCCCCGCCGCCGCCCTTGATCAGGGTCAGATCGGGCCCGATCTCGTCGGCGCCGTCGACGGTGAGGTCGAGCGCGGGCGTCTCGTCGAGGGTGGTGAGCGGAATGCCGCAGCGCTCGGCGTCGGCCCGCGTGGCCTCCGAGGTCGGCACGGCGATGATGTCGAGGCCGCCGCGCACACGCTCGCCGATGAGCTCGACGAAATGCCGTGCCGTCGAACCGGTGCCGAGCCCGAGGCGCATGCCCGGGCGCACGAAATCAACCGCACGAGCGGCAGCGGCGCGTTTTTGGGCGTCGGCATTCATGAAAAAGTGCGGGCAGATCCGGGAATAACCGGCATGCGCTATAGCGGCCTTCGCCGGCCTTGTCACCCCGCCCCGGCCGCGATAGCCAACGAAGAATGGCGACACCCACCGTTGTTTTCGACCTCGACGGGACCCTGATCGACACCGCTCCCGATCTGGTCGGCACCCTCAATGTCATCTTCGCCCGCGAAGGGCTTGCGGCATTTCCTTTGGATGTTGCCCGCACCATGGTTGGCGGCGGCGCACGCGCCATGATCGAGCATGGGCTCAATGCCAGAGGCCACAGCGTCACGCCGGCAAAGCTCACGCAGATGTTCGACGACTTCATCGCGCATTATGCCGACCACATCGCCGATCGCTCCCGCCCCTTTCCCGGTCTCGATACGACGCTCGATGCGCTTGCCTCGCGTGCGCGCTTGGCTGTCTGCACGAACAAGCGTGAAGGCCTGTCGCGGCTGCTGCTCGACAAGCTCGGCCTGACCAAGCGCTTCGCCGTCATCTGCGGACAGGATACTTTCGGCATGCAGAAGCCCGATCCGGAAGTGCTGCGGCGGACCATCGCCGGCGCCGGCGGCGACATCGCGCATGCGATCATGATCGGAGACTCGATCACCGATATCCGCACCGCGCGCGCAGCCGGAGTTCCCGTCGTCGCAGTCGACTTCGGCTATTCGGACCGGCCGATCGCGGAATACGCGCCCGATCGTGTGATCAGCCGCATGCAGGCGCTGCCCGCAGCGGTCGCGGAATTGCTCGACAATCGCTAACGAAAAGCCGCAAATTTTCTGCATTCGCAACGCTTGGTGTCGGCTAGAGAGCACGAGCAGACGGCAAACATGGTTAACGCGGTAAGGTTAACGCGGCGCCGATGGTTGCGCCCCCCTAGCTCGACTCGTATGGTCAATGGCGGGTGGGCGGCCGTTTAAGCCGCCTGTTTTGACGGGATCAATCATGTACCGAGTATTCGCGATTGTGGCCGGCGGCCTCATGCTCGCGGCTTGCGCCTCCGGCTCTTCAACGTCGTGGCTGGATTCGTTGAAGCCGGCTCCGCCAATGGATTCGCTGCGGTTGGAGTCAGAACCGGCCGGCGCCGAAGCGCGCGTGCCGAGCGGCCAGAGCTGCCGCACTCCCTGCGCGCTCGATGTTCCCGCCGGTCAGGCAACTTCCGTGACCTTCACGCTCGCCGGCTACAAGCCGGAGACGGTGCCGGTCGAAGCGGTTCAGGGTGGCGGCTATCCGCAGCTTTCGCCCAATCCAGTGACCGCCGAGCTCGAAGCCGCGCCGCCGCCGCCGAGAAAGCCGGCCGTGGCGAAGAAGAAGGTCGCGAAGAAAAAGCCGGCGCCGAAGACGTCGGCCGCGCCGCCGCCGGCCCCGCAGCAGGCGGCACCGCCACCCCCCGCCGCGCAATCGCCGTGGCCGAGCCCGACCCCCGCGCCGCAGCGCTAAGCAGATTTCGATCTTGAAGAAACGGCCGTAGCACCTGCTGCGGCCGTTTGCTTTTGCATCGAGCCCGCTTGCTGGACCTGCTGGATATTATGGGCAAAAATGCCCATATATGAGCAGCATGGAACTCGACAGCAGCATCAAACTTGTTGGCGACGCCGTCGATCGCGCGCGCAGCGCGCGTCCGCTGATCGATCCGTTCCAACGCGCCATCACTTATCTGCGCGTGTCGGTGACCGACCGCTGCGATTTCCGCTGCGTCTACTGCATGTCGGAGCACATGGCGTTCCTGCCGAAGGCGCAACTGCTCACGCTCGAGGAGCTCGACCGGCTGTGCAGCGCCTTCGTTGCGCGCGGAGTGCGCAAGCTGCGATTGACTGGCGGCGAGCCTCTGGTGCGTCGCGGCATTATGACTCTCGTCGGCTCGCTGTCGCGGCACCTGTCGTCAGGCGCGCTCGACGAGCTGACGCTGACCACCAACGCCTCGCAGCTCGCCAAATATGCGGCCGAGCTCAAAAGCCACGGCGTGCACCGCATCAACGTTTCGCTCGACACACTCGATGCTGACAAATTCCGCGCCATCACCCGCTGGGGCGAGCTCGACAAGGTGCTCGCCGGTATCGATGCCGCGCTCGACGCGGGTCTACAGGTCAAGATCAATGCCGTCGCGCTCAAAGGCGTCAATGAGAACGAGCTCCCTACCCTGCTGCGCTGGACGCACGGCCGCGGCATGGATCTCACCTTGATCGAGGTGATGCCGCTCGGCGACGTCGGCGACGAGCGGCTCGCGCAATATCTGCCGTTGTCGATGGCACGCGCACGACTGGCGGAGGAGTTCACGTTCGACGAGATCGATTATCGCACCGGCGGTCCGGCGCGTTATCTGCGCGTCAAGGAGACCGGCGGACGGCTCGGCCTGATCACGCCGATGACGCATAACTTCTGCGAGAGCTGCAATCGCGTGCGCGTTACCTGCACCGGCACGCTCTATATGTGTCTCGGCCAGGAAGATGCTGCGGATCTGCGCGCACCACTGCGCGCCTCCGAGAGCAACGATCTCATCGATGCGGCCATCGACGACGCGATCAGCCGCAAGCCCAAAGGGCACGATTTCGTCATCGACCGGCGGCACCGCGGCCCCGCGGTCGGTCGCCACATGAACGTCACCGGCGGCTAAGCTTTAGGTCCGCGTGCGCGTGCGGATCAGATAGGTGTCGTACGTGTATTCGGCGACCTGCCACCACAAATAATCGTCGCTGCGAAACGCCCAGGTTGATTCCCAGAGCGTTTTGAACGCCGCGTTGCTTGCGGAGACCTCATTGTAGAGATCGAGCGCCGCACGCAGGCAGGCGTCGAGCACGACCGGGGGGAACGGACGCAGCTGTGCGCCGGCGCCGACCAGCCGTTTGAGCGCCGGCGGATTTCCCGCATCGTATTTCGCCAGCATCCATTCGTTGGCATGCGAGGAGGCTGTGCGCACGATCGATTTGTAGGACGCCGGCAGCTCGTTCCACTTTGCCAGATTGATGAAGTTATGGATCAGCGCGCCGCCTTCCCACCAGCCCGGGTAGTAATAATACTGTGCGACCTTGTGCAGCCCGAGCTTCTCGTCGTCATGCGGGCCAACCCACTCGGCCGCATCGAGCGTGCCTTTCTCCAGCGCCGGATAGATCTCGCCGCCCGCGATCTGCTGCGGCACAACCCCGAGCTTTTCCAGGACGCGGCCGGCATAGCCGCCGATGCGCATCTTCAGCCCGCTCAGATCGGACGGTTGCTTGATCTCCCTGCGAAACCAGCCGCCCATCTGGCAGCCGGTGTTACCCGCCGGAACGCCGTACACGTTGTACTTGGCGTAGAACTCGTTGAGCAGCTCCATGCCGCCGCCGAAATACTGCCAGGCATTCTGCATGCGCGCATTGAGACCGAACGGCACCGCGGTGCCGAAGGCGAACGCCGGATCCTTGCCGACATAATAGTAGGACGCGCTGTGGCACATCTCGACTGTGCCGGCCTGCACCGCATCAAGCGCCCGCAGGCCGGGAGCGATTTCGCCCGCGGCGAAGACATCGATCTTGAATTTTCCGTCGGTCGCCTCGCCAACCGATTTGGCGAACACCTCGGCCGCGCCGAAAAGGGTGTCGAGCGATTTCGGAAAGCTTGAGGTCAAACGCCAGCGCAGCTCTGGCGCGGACTGCGCGACGGCCGGCTTCGCGACCGCGCCCGCGGCGAGACCGGTTCCGATTGCCGTGAGAAACCGACGACGTTTCATGCGCGATTTCCTCCTGGGAAATTTCCAACGCAGTCGCCCGAAGCGCGGGAATCGCCCGTCGCCGCAATCCTACTCCAAATGCAACAGGGCCGGCGCGAGCCGGCCCTACCACCATTGCAGAGGTTAATGATCAGCCGCGCGCGCGCGAGCGGATCATGAAGGTGTCGTAGCTGTACTCAGCCACCTGCCACCACAGATATTCGTCGCCGCGGAAGGCGACGATCGAATCCCACACTTTCTTGTAGTTGGGATTGCTCGCCGAGGTTTCCGCATTCACCTCGTTCGACGCCTTCAGACAGGCTTCCATCACCGCTTGCGGGAACGGGCGCAGCTGCGTGCCGGCGGCGACGAGCCGCTTGAGCGCGATCGGGTTGCGCGCATCGTAGCGTCCCGACTGCATCACGTTGGTGGCCGCAGCCGCCGCTTCCACGACCGCCTGATAGGACTTCGGCAGCTCGTTCCACTTGGCCAGATTGACCATGAGATGGTTGGTCGTTCCGCCTTCCCACCAGCCGGGGTAGTAGTAATACTTCACGATCTTGTAGAAGCCGAGCTTCTCGTCGTCATAGGGGCCGACCCATTCGGCGGCGTCGATGGTGCCTTTCTCCAGCGCCGGGTAGATGTCGCCGCCGGCGAGCTGCTGCGGCACGCAGCCGAGCTTCTGCAGCGTCTTGCCCGCCCAGCCGCCGATGCGCATCTTCAGGCCGTTGAAGTCGGACGGCTCCTTGATCTCTTTGTTGAACCAGCCGCCCATCTGACAGCCGGTGTTGCCCATCAGCAGGCACTTGGTGTTGTACTTGGCGCCGAATTCGTCGATCAGCTTCTGACCGTCGCCGTCGTAGAACCAGGCATTCTGCTGGCGCGCATTCAGGCTAAATGGCGCGGCGCAGAACAGCGCCCAGGTCGGGTCCTTGCCGATGTAATAATATTGAGCGCTGTGCCCCATCTCGACGGTGCCGTTCTGCACCGCGTCGAGCACCTGCAGGCCCGGCACAATCTCGCCGGCGGCGAAGCTCTGGATCTGGAACTTGCCGTCGGTTGCTTCCGAGACGAATTTGGAGAAAGTCTCACAAGAACCGTAAAGCGTATCGAGCGACTTCGGCCAGCTCGCAGTCAGGCGCCAGTGCAGTTGCGGCGAGGACTGGGCGATAGCCGGTTTGGCGATCGCGGTCGCAGCGGCGCCGGCACCGACTGCAGTCAGAAATTGGCGGCGTTTCATAGTGGTCCCTCCGATGTGGGGTGGCTTGCTGTTGGTTTTATGCGAGGCCAACCGGGCCCCCAGCCACGTTGACGATGGCGGCAGAATGGCTGAGCCGGGGCCTGAAATCCAGCCATCACAGGGTGAAAAAACGCTGCCGCTCAGGCCTCGATGACGATCTTGGGGGCGGCGCGGCCGCCCGGGCTCCCCGGCTTGAGGGCGTCCCGCACCTTGGCCGCGATATCGCGATAGATCGTGGCGTGCGGCCCATCGGGCTCGGTGGCAACCACCGGCAGGCCCGCATCCGACTTCTCACGGATGCTCATATGCAGCGGGACCTCGCCGAGGAAGGGCACGCCGAGGCGCTGCGCCTCCGCCCGCGCGCCGCCATGGCCGAAAATGTCCGATCGCGTGCCGCAGCTCGGGCACAGGAAGTAGCTCATGTTCTCGACGACGCCGAGCACCGGCACGTTGACGCGCTTGAACATGGCGACGCCCCGCCGCGCATCGATCAATGCCAGATCCTGGGGCGTCGAGACGATGACCGCGCCCTTGAGCGGCACCTGCTGCGCCATGGTGAGCTGCGCATCACCGGTACCGGGCGGCATGTCGACCACCATGACGTCGAGCGTGCCCCACTCCACCTCGCGCAGCATCTGCGTCAGCGCCGACATCACCATCGGCCCGCGCCAGATCATCGGCGTCTCTTCCTCGATGAGGAAGCCGATCGACATCACGGTGAGGCCGTAGCGGTTGATCGGTTTGAGCCTGGTGCCGCCGATCGTCTCCGGCTTCTCGCGAATGGCGAGGAGCTTGGGCAGCGACGGTCCGTAGATATCGGCATCGAGGATGCCGACCTTCAGGCCGAGATCGCGCAAGCCGAGCGCAAGATTGACCGCGGTGGTGGATTTGCCGACGCCGCCTTTGCCGGAGGCGACCGCGATGATCGATTCAACACCGGGGACGCCGGGCTGGGTGCGCTCGCCGCCATGCGCGTGGGCGTGAGCATGAGGGACGGTGCGCGGCGGCGCGCTGGGCGCGCCCTGCGGTCGGGCCGCCCCTGCCCCCGCCGCGCGCTCAGCGGTCAGCGCGATCATCGCCGATTGCACACCCGGGATCGCGCGCACCACTTCCTCGACGCGCTTGCGGATCGGCTCCCAGGCCTTCACCGCCGCGGCATCGACGGTGATCGAGAAGAACACCTTGCCGTCGGTGACGAGAATGTCGGAAAGCGTGCCGGTCGCCGGCAACGGCCGCCCGTCGGGGGCCGTCACCTGGCCGAGAGTTTGCAGCACCTGTTCTTTGCTCACCGCCATCACGTCATCCCTTGAATTCGCGCCGCCACCATAAGGAGCGCGGCCTTGGGGTCAATGCACGGGTTGACGAGGACCGCCAGCCGTCGCAATGAACCACCCCTAGATAACGATTGACCCGGCGGTCAGCACCCCCACGAGGAGGAAACTATGGCGAAGGTGGCGTTTCTCGGGCTTGGCGTGATGGGCTACCCCATGGCCGGGCATCTGAAGAGCAAGGGCGGTCACGAGGTGACCGTCTACAACCGCACCACCGCCAAGGCCGAAAAGTGGGCTTCGCAATTTGGCGGCAAAGTCGGAAAGACGCCGAAGGAAGCGGCCGAAGGCCAGGACTTCGTGATGTGCTGCGTCGGCAACGATAACGACCTGCGCGAGGTGACGCTCGGCGCGAATGGCGGCTTTGCCGGCATGAAGAAGGGTGCGGTGTTCGTCGACCACACCACCGCCTCCGCCGAGATCGCGCGCGAGCTTTACGCCGCCGCGCAGAAGGGCGGCTTTGACTTCATCGACGCGCCGGTCTCCGGCGGCCAGGCCGGCGCTGAGAACGGCGTGCTCACCGTGATGTGCGGCGGCGACGAGGCCGTGTTCGGCCGGGCCGAGAAGGTGATCGCGGCTTATGCGCGCGCCTGCAATCTCCTCGGCAAGCCGGGCTCCGGACAGCTCGCCAAGATGGTCAACCAGATCTGCATCGCCGGCCTCGTGCAGGGCCTCGCCGAAGGGCTGCACTTCGCCAAGAGGGCCGAGCTCGACATCGAGAAGCTCATCGCCACGATCTCCAAGGGCGCGGCACAGTCATGGCAGATGGAGAACCGCTACAAGACCATGGCCGCCGACAAGTTCGACTTCGGCTTCGCGGTCGACTGGATGCGCAAGGACCTTGGCATCTGCCTCGGCGAGGCGCGCAAGAATGGCGCCAACCTCCCTGTCACAGCGCTCGTCGATCAATTCTATGCGGAAGTGCAGAAGATGGGCGGCAAGCGCTGGGACACGTCGAGCCTGATCGCGCGGCTCGACCGTTAAGCTGACGCGCTCGGTCGCGCGCTGACCGCCGCGTGCCAGCGCTTCACCTGCCCGAGCTCGTCCGGCACTGAGAGCTTCGCCGGCTTCATGAAGTCGACCGCGACCATCGCGGTAATGTCGGCGACCGAATAGCGGTCGCCGGCGACGAATTCGTGCGTCTTTAACTCGCCATCCAACAGACGCAGGAAGTCGAGGGCGCGCGGCTTGTTCGCCTCTCCCCACGCCGCGACCTGCGGCTGTTCGAAGGCCGCCATCGCCGGATGCAGATGCCGAAAAACATTCGCCACAACGTTGAGCAGATGGAATTCGGCGCGGCGATTCCACATGTCGACGAGCGCCACCTCCTTCGGCCCGACGCCGAACAGCGGCGGGTCAGGGCGGAGCGCCTCGAAGTAGCGGCAGATGGCAATCGACTCGGTGAGCACCGTGCCGTCGTCGAGCTCGAGCGCCGGCAGCCGCTGCAGCGGATTGACCGCGGTATAGGCGGGGCTGCGGTGCTGCATGCTCCCGAGGTCGATGGGCTCGATGGGGACGGAAATGCCTTTTTCGGCGAGGAAAATCCGGGTGCGGCGTGGGTTCGGCGCCCGTCCCCCGTCATAGAGCTTCATGCAAGTCCCCTTGCCCAAGGTTCCGAAAACGAGCCGACCACGGCGTATTAACAGGGTCAAGGCGGGAATTTCCCCGTAGATTCAATGGGAAATTAAAGTGTTAACCACTGCCTTTAGGTTCCTTTTAAGCTTGGTCTTAAGGATTTTGCGCGAGTTTGGCCCTCTCAAGTTCGCGCGTATCAGACGATGGCCCCGCCCAGCGATCAGCCAGATCTTGCCTCAGTTCCTGCCGACGGCGGGGTGGTGAAACGCCGCCTCGCCGGACAGTATGTCCGCGACGCGCGCGATCGGCTGACCTCGACCAGCGGCACCCGCCCAGTCTTCGACTACGAACTGCTGCGCCAATACGCGCAGAACCGCCTCTCCGCCTCGCTGGTCATCCTGCTGCTCGTCGGCACGGTCGGCTTCCTCTCGAGCCTGTGGACCGGCGCGGTCGCCGCCGGCGCGTGGACCGCCTCGATCCTGGTCATCCACGCGGTGATCAGCTTCACCTGCCGGCGCTTCCTCGCCGAGCCGCAAGCCGCCGTGAACGCCAAGAGCTGGCGGCTGCGCTTCATCCTGCTCGACCTGTTCTACGGGCTCGCCTGGATGTTCGTGCTGATCAACCCGGTCGGCTTCGACGAAAGCTCGAGCACCTTCATGCTCTTCGTCATGCTGCTGGTGGTCGCCGTTTCCAGCATGCTGTCCTCGAGCCTGCCGATGGCGGTGTTCGCCGCTACCTTCCCGGTCACCGCCGCGATCGCGCTCAATTTCGCGCTGCAAGGCACGCTGCGCGACTACATCCTCGCGGTGATGGCGATGACCGCGCAGGGCTATTTCGCGCTGCTCGCCTTCCGACTCTATTCGACGACGCTCGCCACGTTGATGGCGCGCGCGGAGAAGGACGCGCTGATCGGCGAGCTCGAGCAGTCGAAAGCCGTGTCCGACGAGGCGCGCCGCCGCGCGGAAGCCGCGAACATCGCCAAGTCGCGCTTCCTGGCGCAGATGAGCCACGAGCTGCGCACGCCGCTCAACGCCATCCTCGGCTTCTCCGAGGTGATGAAGGGTGAAATCTTCGGCGAGCATGCCGTCCCCGCCTACAAGGAATATTCCGCCGACATCCATAATTCCGGCGTGCATCTGCTCGGCCTGATCAACGAGATCCTCGATCTCTCGCGCATCGAGGCCGGCCGCTATGAGCTCAACGAAGAGTCGATCTCGCTCGTCGCCATCGTCGAGGATTGCCATCATCTGCTCAAGCTGCGCGCCACCAATCGCGGCATCACGCTGCATGAGATGTACGAGCCGGACATGCCGCGGCTGTGGGCCGACGAGCGCGCGGTGCGCCAGATCTGCCTCAATCTTCTATCCAACGCCATCAAGTTCACGCCGCAAGGCGGCGACATCTGGCTCAAGGCCGGCTGGACCGCCTCGGGCGGCCAATACATGAGCGTCAAGGACACGGGCGCAGGCATCGCCGAGGAGGAAATCCCGATCGTGCTCGCCTCCTTCGGTCAGGGCTCGAACTCGATCAAATCCGCCGAACAGGGCGCCGGCCTCGGCCTGCCGATCGCCAAAAACCTCGTCGACCTGCACGGCGGGACCTTTTCGCTGAAATCCAAGCTGCGCATCGGCACTGAGGTGATCGTCACGTTCCCGCCCGAACGCGTCGTCGCCGCGCTTGGCCCGATGGACGAGCCGGCGCCATCGATTGCGCCGGAGGCCGAGAGCAAGCGCTCATTCTTCAAGCGGCCTTTGTTCCGCCTGGGGAGCGGCTAAAGCACGCGACCAATTGAAGCTTTGCCGTCCTGGGCGTGCGCCCTTATGTTCCCGAGCTGATTCACCCCGAATGTGCGATGACCGCGATCGAAACGCCCTGCACCAATGTCTGCACGCTCGATCCGCGCACCGGGCTGTGCATCGGGTGCGCCCGAAACGTCGACGAGATCGCGCGTTGGAGCACGATGAGCCCGGCGGAGCGCGCGCGCATCATGGCTGAGCTGCCGCAACGGCAAAAAACAACAGCAACAACAAAGGGTGCCGTGCGTGCCGAAACCGTCGCGCGATAGCAGCATGAACCACCGCTCGCTCCTCTGGGTGCTCCTGTTCGGCGCGGCGGCCTCGCTCGCCATCATCGGCGCGAGTTACGACCCCGACCCGATCGCGACGCTGCTGCGCCGTGACGTCGCCTCGCTCGCATTCAAGATCGCGGTGCTGGTGTTCTTCGGCGGCCTGGCGCTGGCCCTGTTCCGCGAGCGGCTGTCGCGCGCGCTGGAGACGGTGCTGTTCTGGGCGATGCTGGGGCTGATCCTGGTGCTCGGATTCACCTATCGCTTCGAGCTGCACGATGTCGCCGATCGCGTGATGGCCGAGCTGATGCCCGGCCGCACGTTCACCCACGGGCGGCTCGTCGAGATTTCGCGCACACCGCATACCGGCGACTTCTCCGTCGCCGCGCATATCAACGGCGCGCGCGTGCCCATGGTGCTCGACACCGGCGCGAGCTCGGTCGTGCTCACGCAGGAGGCCGCCAAGGCTGCCGGCCTGCCGCTCGGCTTTCTCACCTACACGGTGAGTGTCGAGACCGCGAACGGCCGCACCTTCGCCGCGCCGGTGACGCTCGACCGCCTCGCGGTCGGCGGCATCACCGAACGCTCGGTACAGGCGCTGATCGCGCAGCCCGGCCAGCTCAAGGCCTCGCTGCTCGGCATGACCTTCCTCAATCGCCTCGAGAGCTGGGAAGTTCGCGGCGACAAGCTCTTGATGCGCGGGTATCCGTAAGGTCGGCTCGCCGACCTCTCCGTCGTCATTCCGGGGCGCGCGTTAGCGCGAGCCCGGAATCCATAATCCGAGTCCACAGAGTATGGATTCCGGGTTCACGCACTTCGTGCGTGCCCCGGAATGACCGGAGAGTTTGTCTCTGATTCAATTTTCAAACAACCCGCGACGTTTTACTTGCGCAAAGCTTCGCACTTTCAGCACGACGCTGTTTTTTGAAAATCAGCGCCGCTTGAGAAGACCAAGGGCGCGCGGGACATCCGTGATCCTTCGGGATCTACGGATCCTTCGCCCCTCGCGGAACGAAGGCAGATGGGTAGTCAAACCGCAGGTCTCGTCGGATCGAGATATCCCGCGCGCGATGGGTTACGGCTTGCTT
>DASRGN010000008.1:0-10525 GCA_035651015.1 Pseudolabrys sp.
GGCTTGGGCATTGCGAAGCGCGGCAGCAACCGGTCGAGCCCGAGGCCGCGCGGCGCGCCGCCGCCCAGCCCGATCAGCCCGATCAGGCCGCGCGGCAGGAACAAGGTCACGACGATGAACAGCCCGCCGAGCACGAACAGCCACAGCTCCGGCACGCTGGTGGTCAGCCAGGTCTTGGCGCCGTTGACCGCGAGCGCGCCGATCACCGCGCCGTAGAGCGCGCCGCGGCCGCCGACCGCGACCCAGATCACCGCCTCGATCGAGTTGGCGGGCGAGAACTCGCTCGGGTTGATGATGCCGACCTGCGGCACATAGAGCGCGCCCGCGATGCCGGCGAGCATCGCCGACAGCGTGAAGACGAACAGCTTGTAGGCGGTCACCGAATAGCCGAGGAAGCGCACCCGCGATTCGGCGTCGCGGATCGCGATCAGGACGCGGCCGAGCTTCGAGCCGGTGATCCAGCGGCACAGCGCGTAGGTCCCGACCAGCCCGATCAGCGAGGCGACATAGATCGCGCGCCGGGTCGAGCCGACATTGAGCGGAAAGCCGAGCAGATCCTTGAAATCGGTCAGGCCGTTGTTGCCGCCGAAGCCCATGTCGTTGCGGAAGAAGGCGAGCAGCAGCGCGAAGGTCAGGGCCTGGGTGATGATCGAGAAATAGACGCCGGTGATGCGCGAGCGGAAGGCCAGCCACCCGAAGCCCAGCGCGAGCACGCCGGGCACCAGCACGACCATCAGGGCCGCGAAGGCGAAATGGTCGAAGCCGCACCAATACCAGGGCAGCTCCTTCCAGTTCAGGAACACCATGAAGTCCGGCAGGGTCGGATTGCGATAGACGCCGCGCTCGCCGATCGAGCGCATCAGATACATGCCCATGGCGTAGCCGCCGAGCGCGAAGAAGGCGCCGTGGCCGAGCGAGAGAATGCCGCAATAGCCCCAGACGAGATCGATCGACAACGCGAGCAGCGCGTAGCAGACATATTTTCCGGTGAGCGAGACCACATAGGTCGGCACATGCAGCGCCGAAGCTTCCGGAAATGCCAGATTGCCGAGCGGCACGATGACGGCGAAGGCCGCGAGGATCACCAGGAAGACGATCCCGTTGCGGTCGAGCGAGCGCATGAGGGTCGCGCTGATCATGCCTCGACCGCCCTGCCCTTGAGCGCGAACATGCCGCGTGGGCGCTTCTGGATGAACAGGATGATGAATACCAGGATCGCGATCTTGCCGAGCACGGCGCCGGCGTAAGGCTCGAGGAATTTGTTGGCGATGCCGAGCGTCAACGCGCCGACCAGCGTGCCCCACAGATTGCCGACGCCGCCGAACACCACGACCATGAACGAATCGATGATGTAGCCCTGGCCGAGATTGGGCGAGACGTTGTCGATCTGCGACAGCGCCACGCCGGCGATTCCGGCAATACCGGAGCCGAGCCCAAAGGTGAGCGCGTCGATGCTCTTGGTGCGGATGCCCATCGCCGCGGCCATGGCGCGGTTCTGCGTCACCGCTCGCATCTCGAGGCCAAGCCGCGTGAAGCGCAACATGCCGAGCAGCGCCACGAACACCGCAAGCGTGAAGCAGATGATCCACAGGCGGTTATAGGTGATGGTGATGCCGCCGAGATCGAAGGCGCCGCTCATCCAGGACGGCGCGCCGACCTCGCGATTGGTCGGCCCGAAAGCGGTGCGCACGCCCTGCTGCAGCACCAGCGAGATGCCCCAGGTCGCGAGCAGCGTTTCCAGCGGACGACCGTAGAGAAACTGGATGACGCTGCGTTCGATGGCGACGCCAACCGCACCCGCCACCAGAAACGCCAGCGGCACGGCGATAATCAGCGAATAATCGAACAGCGCCGGATTGTGCGTGCGGATGATCTCCTGCACCACGAAGGTGGTGTAGGCGCCGAGCATCACCATCTCGCCGTGTGCCATGTTGATGACGCCCATGACGCCGAAGGTGATGGCAAGGCCGATGGCCGCCAGCAGCAGCACCGAGCCGAGCGAAAGCCCGTACCAGGCGTTCTGCACGCCGTTCCACATCGCGAGCCGCGACTGGATTGCTGCGATGGCCGAGTGCGCGGCCTTGAGCACTGCCGGTGGTGAATCCGACGGCAAGCCGGAAAGGAGGCCGAGGGCCTCCTGATCACCCCGCGCGCGGATCACCGCGACCGCATCGACCTTATCGGCTTCGCTCGCATCGTCGGAATTGAGAATGACCGCAGCACGCGCTTCAGTGAGCGTGCGCTTGACGGCTGCGTCGGTCTCCTTGCCGATCGCCGCCTCCAACGCCGGCAATGCGGTCGCCTCGTGCGATTTGAACACCGCCTGCGCCGCCTCCAGGCGTTTGCCGCGATCCGGCGAACGCAGCGTCAACGCTCCGAGCGCCGCCTCGATGACATTGCGCAGCCGGTTGTTGATGCGCACGGTCTCGATATTGCCCGGCGGCGGTGCGATCGGCTTGCCGGTCGCCGCGTCGAGGATCTGGCCGGACTTGGCGTCCTTGATGAAAACCTTGTGGGCGTCGGCGTCGAACAGCAGGCGCCCCTGCTGCAAGGCAGTGATCACCGCCGGCGCCATGGCGTTGCCGCTCGCGGCCACGGCCTCGATGCCATCTCCGGTATCGGAGAAATCATCGGTGGTGAATTTTTGCAGCGCGTCGTCGAAGGGTTCGGCGCGCGCGACCGAAGCCGCGCACAGCACGCCGACCACGAGCAACAACGCGATCAAACGATCCGTGAAGCCACGCATTTTAGAGTCTTGTCCCGGCAGTTCGGCAGATTGGGGAGGCGGCGTATGGCCGCCTCCCCGGTCGCATTCACGCAACATGCATCATGCGCAGTTCGGCAGCGCTCGTCACGAGCCTTGGGCACCGCACTTCTTCGTCAGCTTGTTGTAATTGCCGCACTTGAGCGTCACCCAGTCGGCCTCGAGGTCCTTCGAGCCAGGCAGGAAGTCCGACCAGGCGTCGCCGGGCACCAGGCCCTTAGTCTTCCACACCACGTCGAACTGGCCGTCGCCGCGGATTTCACCGATGAACACCGGCTTGGTGATGTGGTGGTTCGGCAGCATCTTGGAGGTGCCACCGGTCAGGTTCGGCGCCTCGATGCCGGGCAGCGCGTCGATGACCTTGTTGGCGTCGGTCGACTTCACCTTCTCCACGGCCTTGACCCACATGTTGAAGCCGATCACGTGGGCTTCCATCGGGTCGTTGGTCGTGCGCTTCGGGTTCTTGGTGTACTCGTGCCACTTCTTGATGAACTCGGCGTTCGCCGGAGTCTTGATCGACTCGAAGTAGTTCCAGGCGGCGAGATGGCCGACCAGCGGCTTGGTGTCGAGACCGGCGAGCTCTTCTTCGCCGACCGAGAACGCCACGACCGGAATGTCGGTCGCCTTGATGCCCTGGTTGCCGAGCTCCTTGTAGAACGGGACGTTGGCGTCACCGTTGATGGTGGAGACGACCGCCGTCTTTTTGCCGGCCGAGCCGAACGCCTTGATCTTCGACACTTCGGTCTGCCAGTCGGCGAAGCCGAACGGCGTGTAGTTGATCATGATATCCTCGTCCTTCACCCCCTTCTGCTTGAGGTAGGCTTCGAGGATCTTGTTGGTGGTGCGCGGATAGACGTAGTCGGTGCCTTCCAGCACCCAACGCTTCACCGAGCCGCCGTCCTTCGACATCAGATAGTCGACCGCCGGGATCGCCTGCTGGTTCGGCGCGGCGCCGGTGTAGAAGACGTTCTTCTCGCTCTCCTCACCTTCGTACTGCACCGGATAGAACAAGATGCTGTTGAGCTCCTTGAACACCGGCAGCACCGACTTGCGCGACACCGAGGTCCAGCAGCCGAACACGACCGCAACCTTGTCCTTGGAGATGAGCTCGCGGGCCTTTTCCGCGAACAGCGGCCAGTTCGAGGCGGGGTCGACAACCACCGGCTCGAGCTTCTTGCCAAGCAGACCGCCCTTCTTGTTCTGCTCGTCGATCAGGAACAGCATCGTGTCTTTCAGCGTGGTCTCGCTGATCGCCATGGTGCCGGAGAGCGAATGCAGGATTCCGACCTTGATGGTGTCTTGCGCTTTGGCGGCGACGCCCGCGGCCAAAGTCAGCGCCAACCCGGCCGTGGCGGCGAGCCAACGGCGGGCGGCCGGTCGCTTGGCGACCGCATGGAGAGAATTGAGCATGAGTGGAGTCCCCTTAAGCGTTTGACGCGCACAGGCACCGCCGTGTGCAAAAAGGTGGTTCGCAAGCCCTGTGCCAAGCATCACAGTCGCGCCCAAGCCTTTGATCTCTTTTTCGATTATGCCAGCCGCCCGGAAACTGCCCAGATAAAGGGCAAATTCGTCTGATTAAAATATAGGCAGACTGCCGGATTCGCAGACAGAGCCGAATTTGCGCAAAAACGGCAGCGAAATCCGCCTGTTGCCGATCGCCACCTGGGCGCGCGGCGCGAGGCGCCGCTGAAGCTGCCGGTCAATTTGTATACAGGCCAGCCTTTGCTCCGAAGGCCCGCAAACCTGCTGCGCAAGCGTGCCACCTTGTTCGCCGGCTCCGGCTATGTGAAACCACGCGCCGTCATGCGAAAGGTGCGCTCCCGCGCGCGGTCGCAGCGACACTGAACTCTACCCGTCCTCACCGCGAGACGGCGACCACCTCGATCCCGTCATCCTGAGGTGCGAGGCAGCGCAGTTGCCGAGCCTCGAAGGATGCGGGCCATCATCCTTCCCGCCTTTGCTCTTCGAGCTACGGCGGGTTCGATCGGAGTCCGCCGAAGCGCTCGCGCGCAGGCGGACGAGGCTCGCTTCGCTCGCGCCTCAGGATGACGGAGCAAAGCTGGAGCAAGTTGAAAATGGCCGAGCAAAAGACCGGACTGGTGATCACCGCACATCCGGGAGATTTCGTCTGGCGCGCGGGTGGCGCCATCGCGCTGCACGTGAAGAAGGGCTATCGCGTCAAGATCGTGTGCATGTCCTTCGGCGAGCGCGGCGAAAGCCAGTTCGCCTGGAAGGAAGCCGGCGCGACGCTCGCGAGCGTGAAGGCCGGCCGCAAGGACGAGGCCGAGCGCGCCGCGGCACTGCTCGGTGCCGAGATCGAGTTCTTCGATTGCGGCGACTATCCGCTCAAGCTCAATGAGCAGCACTTCGACCGCATGGTCGACATTTATCGCGAGACCAATCCGAGCTTCGTGCTCACGCACGCCCTCGAGGACCCGTACAATTTCGATCATCCGAACGCGGCGCATTTCGCGCAGGAGACCCGCGTCGTCGCGCAGGCCATGGGGCACAAGCCGGGCGCCAAGTACAAATATTCGGCACCGCCGGTCTTCTTGTTCGAGCCGCACCAGCCGGAAATGTGCAACTTCCGCCCGCAGCTCATCCTCAAGATCGACGAAGTCTGGGAGCAGAAATACAAGGCGTTCCAGATCCTCGCGGCACAGAAGCACCTGTGGGGTTATTATGAGCGCGTTGCGCTCAACCGCGGCATCCAGGGAAGCCGCAACACCGGCGTGCCGATGGTCTATGGTGAGGCGTATCAGCGCCTGTTCCCTACCGTTGAATTGGAGCTGAAATGAAAACCGTCGTCGTTCGCAACATTCCGCGCCCTGACAAGGCCGTCGTCGACACGCTTGGCAAGCTCGGCGTCTCCACGACGCACGAGGCCATGGGCCGCGTCGGGTTGATGAAGCCCTATATGCGGCCGATCTATGCCAGCGCCGAGATCGCCGGCCCCGCGGTCACCGTGTTGGCGCAGCCCGGCGACAACTGGATGATCCACGTCGCCGTCGAGCAGTGCCGCGAAGGCGACGTTCTGGTCGTCGGCTGCACCACGGACAACACCGACGGCATGTTCGGCGAGCTCCTCGCCACCTCGCTGCGCGCGCGCGGCGTCGCCGGGCTGATCCTCGATGCCGGCTGCCGCGACGTGAAGGCGCTCACCGGCATGAGCTTCCCGGTCTGGTCGCGGGCGATCTCGTCGAAAGGCACGGTGAAGGCGACCCTCGGCGCGGTGAACGTACCCGTCGTCTGCGCCGGCGTGAATGTCGTCCCCGGCGACATCGTGGTGGCCGATGACGACGGCGTCGTCGTGGTGCCGCGAAACGAGGCGACGGAGGTTGCGCAGAAGGCGTTCAAACGCCACGCCGACGAGGACGGCAAGCGCCAGCGGCTCGCCGCGGGTGAGCTTGGCCTCGACATGTACAAGATGCGCGAGGGCCTGGCCAAAGCCGGGCTCATCTATGTCGATAAGCCCGAGGATGTCTGAGGAGAAGCTCCCATGTTGAAGCTTTATTACGCCATCGGCAGCTGTGCGCTCGCCTCGCACCTGACGCTCGAGGAGACCGGCGCCAAATACGAAGCGGTGCGGCTCAATCTCGGCGCCGGCGACCAGAACAAGCCGGACTATCGCAGCATCAACCCCAAGGGCCGCGTGCCCTCGCTGGTGACCGACCGCGGCATCATCACCGAGACGCCGGCGATCCTGGTCTATCTGGCGCAGACCTTCCCGGCGGCGAAGCTGGCGCCGCTCGACGATCCGTTCGCGCTCGCGCGGCTGCAGTCGTTCAACTCCTATCTCTGCTCGACCGTGCACGTGGCGCATGCGCATGGCGCGCGCGGCAGCCGCTGGACTGACGACAAGGCTGCAATCGAGAGCATGAAGCAGAAGGTGCCGCAGACCATGACCGACGCGTTCGAGCTGATCGAGCGCGAGATGTTTGCCGGTCCTTGGGTGATGGGCGAGGCGTACACGATTTGCGACCCTTATCTTTACACGATCGCCGGATGGCTCAAGCGCGACAGCGTCGATATCGAGCGTTTCCCCAAGGTCGCCGACCATCACCGCCGCATGCAGGCGCGGCCGGCGGTGAAGCGGGTGCTCGATGGCTACGTCGCGGCGGCGGCGTGACCAGCTCCGAACGACAGATCCGGTTTGCCGGCGCTGACGTTCCGACGCACAGCGACGACGGTCGCCTCAACGCACCGGCTTTTCATCGCAATTGCGAACCGATCTGGTCGGTTCTGGCGCCACATCTCGCGGAGCGCCATGGTGATGTGCTTGAGCTCGGCAGCGGCACCGGGCAACACATCCTCGAATTTGCGCGCCGCGCCCCGCATTTGACCTGGTGGCCTAGCGATTTCGATCCTACACACCTGATGAGCATCGAGGCGTGGCGGTGCGACGCTGGACTCTCGAACCTGCGGCCAGCAACGCGCATCGATCTGTCCGATCCGAACTGGCAATTCGATCAACTCAAGCCTGCGGGCCCCGCAAGCCCACCGTCTTTCGCGGCGATGCTCTGCGCCAACGTGATCCACATTGCGCCATGGCGCGTCGCCGAGGGCCTGTTTGCCGGCGCCGGCCGCCAGCTCGCGGCGGGCGCGCCGCTGTTTCTCTACGGGCCGTTCAAGCGCGACGGCGAGCACACGTCGCCGAGCAATGCCGCGTTTGACCGGACACTGAAGGCTCAGAACGCGGATTGGGGCGTGCGCGACATGAAAGACGTCGCAATGCTGGCCGAGCGCAATGGCCTGAAGTTGGCCGAGACCATCGCCATGCCCGCGAACAATTTCATTCTCATCTTCATCCGCAGGACGTGACCGACACCCATGACGCCCGAACCCATTCTCGACATCGCGCATCTCGCACATCTGGAAATGCTGACACCGAAATTCGACGCCAGCGCGCGCTTTTTCGTCGACGTCATGGGCATGACCGTGAGCGGCGAGAAGGGTGACAGCATCTATCTGCGCGGCTGGGACGACTATGAGCGCTATTCGCTCAAGCTCACTGCCGCGAAGACCTCAGGGATGGCGCATGTCGCCTTCCGCACCCGCTCGCCGCAGGCGCTGGAGCGCCGCGCCGCCGCGCTCAAGGGCTCGGGCTTCGACATCGGCTGGACCGACGGCGACCTCGGTCACGGCAAGACCTTCGTCTGTCAGGATCCGGACGGGCATCGCATCGAGCTTTATTACGACACTGAGTGGTATGAGGCGCCGGCGGAGCTCAAGCCCTCGCTGAAGAACCAGGCGCAGCGCTTTCCCGCGCGCGGCATCAACGTGCGCCGGCTCGATCACTTCAACGGGCTTGCGGTCGACGTGACCGCTTGCCGCAAATTCTTCGAGACCTATCTCGGCTTTCGCCTCACCGAGCAGATCATGCTCAATGACGGCACCGAGGCGGGCATGTGGCTCACTGCCACCAACAAGAGCTACGACTTCGCCTATACGCGCGACCACACCGGCACCAAGGGCCGCTTCCATCACGTGACCTACGCGCTGGACTCGCGCGAGGAAATTTTGCGCGCCGCCGATATCTTCCTGGAGAACGGCGTCTACATCGAGACCGGTCCGCACAAGCACGCCGTGCAGCAGACCTTCTTCCTCTATGTCTATGAGCCTGGCGGCAATCGCGTCGAGGTTGCCAATGCCGGCGCGCGGTTGATCCTCGCGCCCGATTGGAAGCCGATCGTGTGGACCGAAGAGGAACGCAAGAAGGGCCAGGCCTGGGGGCTCAAGACCATCGAGTCGTTCCACACCCATGGAACGCCGCCGGTCGAGCACAAGTAGCCCCACCTATTTCAGCAGGTCCTCAAGGCAGGACTGGAATTTTTCGATGACGATGGGCGGCGGCGAGGTCGACACCCGAAAGGTACGCTCGACGACGGTTTGCGCGCCGATCGCTCGCTTGTGCGAATAGCCGATATCGAACTTGCCTTTGATGAACATCTTCAGGAAAGCATTGGCGGCGGCGCGGTCGGTCGTGGTGGCTGCGACGCCGCCCTCATAGGCGTGGGTGACGAACCGGCCGTACGAATCAAAGTCGGCCGAGCGAACCGTCGGCAGCTCGACGGCAATCCTGTTGACGCCGGTGGGCGCGCCATTGGCGTAGCTGACCTGCCCGGCATCGATGCTGAAGCCAAATACGGTCGGAACGCCGAGTTGCCCGCCCTGTTTCGGCCGCGTGATGAAATAATGGAAGTCGATCGACTCCTGGTCGTTGACCAAGATCAGCACAATGTGACAGCCGCTGGCGCCAGCGTCGTCCTGTACTTCCGGCGCGTATTGGACCTCTTTCGGTATGAGCACGTCCGCTCGCGCGGGCATCGCGGCCACAGCCGCGAGCCAGCACAGCGCACCTGCGAGAGCTCTTGCGTTACCCATGAAAAAGTCCGATCCACTCGCTGCGGTTACAGTCTATGGGACTATAGCCACGGCGGTAAGAGCGAGGAATAAGAGCGTCATGACCAATCGTGCCAACACCCCGCGCGTGTCGTTCATCGGTTTCGGCGAGGCCGGGCAGGCCATCGCGTCGGGCCTGCGCGAGGCCGGCATCGAGCGCATTGCCGCGTGGGACATCCTGTTCCCGGTCGCCGACGGCGGGCGCCTCCTCGAAGCCGGCGAGAGGATCGGCGTGCGGCTCGCCTCCTCCGCGGCCGACGCGGTACGCGAGGCCGACATCGTGATCTCGGCGGTAACCGCCGCGTCGAGCTTCGAGGCGGCGCAGTCGGTGCTGCCGCACCTCACCGGCCAGCCGTTCTATCTCGACATCAATTCGGTCTCGCCGGGAAGGAAGCAAGACACGGCGAAGCTCCTCGGCACTCGCGCGCGTTACGTCGATGTCGCGGTGATGGCGCCGATCCATCCGGCCCGGCACAAGACGCCGATGCACATTGCCGGACCTCATGTCGAAGCGATCGATCCGGTCCTGCAGTCGGTCGACATGCGCATCACTGTCGCCGGGCCCGAGATCGGCGCCGCGGCCGCGATCAAGATGATCCGCGGCGTCATGATCAAGGGCATCGAGGCGCTCACCGAGGAATGCTTCATCGCGGCAACGCGCGCGGGTGTACCCGATGAGGTCGCCGCCTCGCTGGTCAACAACTATCCGACGCTCGATTGGAACAGGATCGTCGAATACAACCTCGAGCGCATGGCGAGCCACGGCACGCGGCGCGCCGCGGAAATGGAAGAGGTCGCCGACACGCTGCGCGAGCTCGGCGTCGAGCCGCTGATGACGGAAGCGATCGTCAAGCGCCAGCGCGCCATGGGCACGATCGGCAAGCAGGACAAGGTGCGCGCTGCGATCAAGGAAGGCCGCTTGCCGCTGCTCAACGCCGTGAGCGCCGCGGCGAAGGATCGGAACTAGGATCGCCGCCGTTTCTGTCGTCGCCTACGCTTGCCCACACTCAGACGTCATGCCCGCAAAGGCGGGCATCCAGTAAACACCGACAGTTCAGTGAGTACTGGATCAACCCGCCTTCGCGGGTGATGACACCGGGTGTATGGCTCGCGTTGAGCGCAATTCATCCGATTCACAATTTCAAACAGCCCGGCATCGCCAATGCGCTGCCATTTCGACGCGGCGTCGATTTTTTGAAAATCAGCGCCGCTTGAATGAGACCAAGGGCGCGCGGGACATCCGTGATCCTTCGGGATCTACGGATCCTTCGCCCCTCGCGGAACGAAGGCAGATGGGTAGTCAAACCGCAGGTCTCGTCGGATCGAGATATCCCGCGCGCGATGGGTTACGGCTTGCTT
>DASRGN010000009.1:0-18486 GCA_035651015.1 Pseudolabrys sp.
ATTCCGATGCGCGCTATCGTTTCGAGCGCGGCGTCGATCCGGCGTTCACCCGGCCGGGACTGGAACTCGCCACCCGCATGGTGCTCGATCTGTGCGGCGGCACGCCGTCCGAGGTCTCGCTCGCCGGCAATGCCGAGCCGCCGGAAAAGATCATCGACTTCCCGTTGTCGGAGCTCGAGCGGCTCGCCGGCCTCGACGTGCCGCTGAACGACATGCGGCGCGTGCTCAATCATCTCGGCTTTTTCGTCGCCGGCCAGGGCGAGCGGGTGAAGGTCGCCGTGCCGTCCTGGCGTCCGGACGTCGAGGGCAAGGCCGATATCGTGGAAGAAGTCGTGCGCATCCTCGGCGTCGACCGCGTGCCGCTGACGCCGTTTCCGCGCGGCGACAACCAGCGCAAGCCCGTGCTCACGCCGATCCAGTTGCGCACCCGCAAGGCCAAGCGCGCGCTCGCCGCGCGCAATCTCGACGAAGCGGTGACCTGGTCGTTCGTCTCCAAGAAAGAGGCCGAGCTGTTCGGCGGCGGCAAGGCCGAGCTCGCGCTCGCCAATCCGATCGCGGCCGAGCTCTCCGACATGCGGCCGAGCCTCATTCCCGGCCTGATCGCCGCAGCGCAGCGCAACGCCGACCGCGGCTTCAACGATGTCGCTCTGTTCGAGGTCGGTCAGATTTTCAAGGGCGACCAGCCGATCGACCAGCTCACCGCCGCGACCGGCGTGCGCCGCGCGCTGGCGCGCGCCTCCGGCATCGGGCGGCATTGGTCGAACGGCCACGGCGCGGTCGATGTGTTCGACGCTAAGAGCGACGCCTTCGCCGCGCTCGCCGCAGCCGGCGCGCCGCTGCAGGCGCTGCAGGTGGTTCCCGGCGGACCCGCTTGGTTCCACCCGGGGCGCAGCGGCACGATCCAGATCGGGCCGCAGAACGTGCTCGGCCATTTCGGCGAAATGCACCCCCGCGCGCTGGAAGCACTTGGTGCCGAAGGGCCGATGGTCGCCTTCGAGGTGATCCTCGAGCGCATCCCCGAGCCCAAGGCAAAGCCGACACGGGCAAAGCCGCTGCTCGAGCTTTCGGCGTTCCAGCCGGTGGAGCGGGATTTCGCCTTCATCGTCGACCGCGCCGTCAAAGCCGCCGACATCGTGCGCGCAGCGCAAAGCGTCGACCGCAAGCTGATCACGGCGATCAGCGTATTCGACGTTTACGAGGGCCAGGGCATCGACCCGGGCAAGAAGTCGATCGCCATCGCGGTGACGCTGCAGCCGCGCGAGCGCACCATGACCGATGCCGAGATCGAGGCGCTCGCCGGCAAGATCGTCGCCGAGGTCGGCAAGAAGACCGGCGGCGTGCTGCGGGCTTAGATTTGGCGCATGTCCTTTTCGGAAACCGGTGCCCACTTTTCCGGGACATGCGCTAAGCCGGCATCAAGTCTGCAAAGGCAAAGCCGTCGCGGGTGACGGTCTCGCCCGGCTTCACGGCAATCGTGCGCGAGAACATCGGGCCGGCAGCGACGAAGGAATGGAACTCGCCATTCTCGCCGCAAGGATCGATGCCTTCCGGAAAGTCTGCAAGCAACGCGTCGTCGAAGCTGCGTCCGGCGAAAGACGCCGGCAGCTTGGCGAGATCGATGGTGACGAGATGCGCTTGCGTGCCGCCGGCAATCATGTCGCGGGCGAGCGCATCGGTCGGGCGATCCCACAACGGAAACACCGGCGTGACCCCGGAGCCTGCGAGCTTCTGCTCGCGATAGGCGCGGATGTCGCGCAGGAACAGATCGCCGAAGATGATGTGGCTGATGCCGCGCGCCTTGGCGGCGGCAACGGCTGCCGCCATTTCGCGCTCATAGACCTCGTTCGAGCACGGATAGGGAATGCGGATGAGGATTGGCGTGAGCTCGGCGGCTTCAAGCTGCGCCATGAGCAGCTCTTCGCGCACCCCATGCATGCTGACGCGCTTGAATGAATCTGTGACGGTGGTCAGCGCACCGACCACCTCGTAGTCGCCGGCGCGGCGCACTTCGTGCAGCGACCAGGCGCTGTCCTTGCCGCTCGACCACGCGATCAGTGCTCGCGGACGGTTCATTCGGGTTGCTCTAGTTCGCGACGGCGGCGGCGATGCCGCGGCGGGGGCGCGGAGGCCTGCGGCTCGGTGTCCTTCAGCGCACCCATCTTGCGCAGCGCCGCTTCGGCCGCGCGCACGCCGGATTCCCAGGCGCCGCCGACCGTGCCCCACAGCGTCTCGTGCGCCGCATCGCCGGCAAACCATACGCGCTCGCGGATCGGATCCATCAGCACCTTGTGCGCGTCGTCGCCGGGCGAGGCCGCCGCGAAAGCACCGAGCGTCCACGGCGCGCTGTTCCATTGCGTCACCTGGGTGCGCCTGATCGCGCTTTTGATTTGCTCGCCGAACAGCGAGGCGAGCCAATCGCCGGCAAAGGCGGCCATGGCATCAGGCCCCTGCTGGGTGAGCTCGCGGCCGAAACCGCCGGCGACATCGACGGTGCACAGGCTGGTGCCGCCGATATTGGCGATGAGCGCCGCGGTGTGCGCGCCGTCGGTCTTCTCGAAAACGAGTTCGTCCTTTCCAAGCCCGAGCGGATTGCCGGGAAGCTCGACCGCGATGTGCTCATAGGTGCCAAGCTTGAGCCGGTTGAGCGCGTCGCGTTGGCGCTCCGGCAGCTCCGGCGTGAACGCGATCTTGCCGGCGGCGAGCACGCTCGGCGACGCGGTGACGATCACGGCGCGGGCGCGCAGCCGTCCGCGCGTGGTCTCGACCTCGAGGCTCTTGAGCCATTCGATGCGCGTCGCCGCGGTGTTGAGCTGCACCGGAACGCCCTCGCCGAGCTTGGCAAGCAGCGCGCCAAAGCCCTGGCGGCAGAACGCGGCGCTGTCGCGCTCGGTGGCGCGCGCGATATCTGCCGCCGACACCTCGCGCAGATCCTTGCCGCAGCCATAAGGCCCGAGCACGAACTCGATGGTCGGCTGCCAATCGAGCAGATCCTTGGGCAGCGCGCGTTCCGCGGCGACGTCGGCCTTGCCGCGGCCGGCTTCAACGATGGCGCGGCGCGCGCGGAACCGCGCGGCGAGGAAGGTTTCGATCTCGCCGTCGCGCGCATTGCGACGGCCGACGCGCGGTTTTTGCCCACGCGCCGCGGGATAAATCTCGAGCCCGGTGCGCGGCGCGAGCTGCGCCACCGGATTGCTCTCGGGGAGATAGATGAAGCGCGCGCCGCGATCGAACGGCACGCCGAAGCTGCGCGCATCGGTGATACAGCGGCCGCCGATCCGGTCGGCGGCCTCGATCAGCGCGAAGCGGCGGCCGGCCTGCGCCACACGGCGCGCCGCGGCAATGCCGGCGGCACCGGCGCCGATGATGATCACGTCGACATCGCCGGAACTCGGCACCGCGCCGAGCGCCGGCGTCGCTGCGGCTGCGGCAGCGCTGGCCAAAAAGCGACGACGTGTTACTCCCGACATGGTGTCCGTTTGGTTGATATGGATTAAGCGAGACTGCCCGAAGCCGCGTTCCGCCGCAAATCTCATGGCTAACGTTTGGTGACCGACCGTGAGACCGCGATGAACCAAATTGCAATGAGTCTGCTCTAAATTGGGCGGCAACGAGACGCGCGGCACGACCGTGCGCCAGCGTGCGTTTGGGGGACGTGGGCGGATGAGTTGGTTTCTCGACGGCATCGGGCACGTGCTTGCCCGCTACCTGGAAAAGCCGGAGCATGGCTACGAGCCGTTCACGCCGGCCGACTCCGCCACCTTGCGCGCCGTGCTGCAGCCGGGCGACGTGCTGCTCGTCGAGGGCAATAACCACATCGCCGGCGTCATCAAATATCTCACGCAATCCACCTGGTCGCACGCCGCGCTCTATGTCGGGCAGATCGGAGACCGCGAGACCGCCGAGGGCGAGCCGCTGGTGCTGGTCGAGGCCAATATCGGCGAAGGCGTGGTCGCGGTGCCGCTGTCGAAATATGCCCGCTATCACACGCGCATCTGCCGGCCGGTCGGGCTCGACGCCGACGACCGCGCGCGCGTCTGCGCCTATGCCGCGGAGCGCATCGGCTTCGACTACGATGTGAAGAACATCATCGATCTCCTGCGTTACCTGTTCCCGCTGCCGATCCCGAAGCGCTGGCGGCGGCGCATGCTGGCGCTCGGCTCCGGACATCCGACGCGCATCATCTGCTCGGCGCTGATCGCGCAGGCGTTCGAGAATGTGCGCTATCCGATCCTGCCCAAGGTGACGCGGGCCGAGAGCGACGCCGCGCGCGAGGAGATCCTCGAGATCCGTCACTCCTCGCTTTATGCGCCGCGCGACTTCGACATCTCACCGTATTTCGAGGTGGTGAAGCCGACCATCGAGCGTGGCTTCGACTACAAGTCGCTCGCCTGGAGCGACCTCGCCAACGGCGGCGACACGCCCCTGGTGCCGGAGCCCGAAGAGCAGTTGGAGCCGGTGGCGTAAGCCCGAAACACCAAGCCTGATCCGTCATCCTGAGACGCGAGCGCAGCGAGCCTCGAAGGATGAACGGCCCGGGCCGTCGCCCTTCGAGGGCCGCTACGCGGCCACCTGAGGGTGACGGAGCAGACTTGTTCATCGCGCTCGGTTTTTGAGATAGCCGCGCCGGACCCTCGCTGCGCTCGGCGGCGCGGCATGCTACCTCTTCGGCATCGTCCGGAGAGGTCATGCTCCAAGCCGCCGCCAAAGCTCTGTCGCAAATGTTTTCGCCGCCGTTCCGGCGCGTGCTGCTCAAGGCGATCGGGCTCGCTTTGCTGATGATCGTGTTCATCGGCATCGGCCTCGAACGGCTGTTCACGCTGCTCGCGACGACCGGCTCGGCGTGGGCCGAAGGCCAGGTGGGCGGCGCACCGCACGCGGTGTGGCAGCTCCTCGTCTGGGTGCTCTCAATCATGGCCGGACTCGGCATCGTCACCGGCGCCGTGTTCCTGATGCCGGCGGTGACCGCCTTTGTCGGCAGCTTCTTCGTCGACGAGATCGCCGAACTGGTCGAGCGCGAGCACTATCCGGCGGAGCCCCCCGGGCACGCGCTGCCGATTGCGCGCGCGATGGTCGAGGGTGTGAAGATCGCGCTGCTCGCGCTCATCGTCTATCTGATCGCCTTGCCCTTCGTGCTGTTCGCCGGCCTCGGCTTCCTGATTTTATTTGTCGCCAACGCTTATCTGCTCGGTCGCGAATATTTCGAGCTCGCGGCCATGCGCTTTCGTCCGCCACACGAGGCGAAGGCAATGCGGCGGGCGCACCAGCCGGTGGTGTTTCTCGGCGGCCTGTTCATCGCGGCGTTTGTCGCGATCCCGATCCTCAATCTGGCGACGCCGCTGTTCGCCATGGCTTTCATGGTGCACATGCACAAGCGGTTGTCGGGCAAGCGCGTGGAGCTAGTCGAGGCGCGCTAATTTTGTCCCTTAAGCGACGACGACCTTCCCCGGCCATTTGCACAGATCGGCGATGATGCATTTCTCGCACAATGGACGCCGCGCGAGACAGACATAGCGTCCGTGCAGGATGAGCCAGTGATGCGCGTGACGGCGATAGCGATCCGGCACGATGTCGTTGAGCTTCATCTCCACCTCGAGCGGCGTCTTGCCGACTGCGAGCCCCGTGCGATTGCCGATGCGGAAGATGTGGGTGTCGACCGCGATGGTCGGCTCGCCGAAGGCGATGTTGAGCACGACATTCGCGGTCTTGCGTCCGACGCCGGGCAGCGCTTCCAACGCCTCGCGCGAGCGCGGCACTTGCCCGCCATGCTCGGCGACGAGCCGGCGCGACAGCTCCACGACGTTCTTCGCCTTGGTGCGATAAAGCCCGATGGTCTTGATCAGGTCGCGCACGCGCCGCTCGCCGAGCTTGACCATTTTTTCCGGCGTGTCGGCAAGCGCGAACAGAGCCGGCGTCGCCTTGTTGACGCCCGCATCGGTCGCCTGCGCCGAGAGCACGACAGCGACGAGCAGCGTATAGGGATTGATGTGGACGAGCTCGCCCTTGGGCTCGGGATTGGCGGCGTGAAAGCGGCGGAACGCCTCTTCGATCTCGGAATTGGTCCACTGCGGCATCTCCGCCGATACCGCCTTCGCATCGGCCTTGATGCGCGCCTTGGGCGGTTTGACCTTGGCCGCCTTGCCCTTGCGGGCCTTGTTCAAGCGTTGCCGGGTCGCCGCCGTCTTCTTGGTCGGCTCGTTCTTGGTCGTCTTGTTCTTGATCGTCTTGGCCATGATTCCGGTATAGTCAGCGCGATGAGCCCCGACAACGACAGCGGCAACGAAGCCCCGATCTTTTCCGCGGTGATCACACCGCATCGCTCGCTCAATCATGTGGGCTTCGTGGTGCTGATGGTGCTGCTCGGCATCGTCAGCTTTTGCGCCGGGATGGCCTTCCTGCTGATGGGCGCCTGGCCGGTGTTCGGCTTTTTCGGCCTCGATGTGCTCCTCCTGTACTGGGCGTTCCGCGTGAATTACCGCCGCGCCGCCGCGTTTGAGGAGGTCACGGTGACCTCGAGCGAGCTCAAGGTTCGCCGCGTCAGCCATCGCGGCCGCGCGCGTGAGTGGACGCTCAATCCGCTGTGGGTGCGGCTCGAGGCCGATACCATCGAGGATTTCGGCATGCAGGAGCTGTTCGTGGTCTCGCGTGGCCGCAGGCTTCCGGTCGCGGGCTTTCTCGGCCCCGACGAGAAGGAAAGCTTCGCCAGGGCGCTTGGTGCCGCGCTCGGCGAAGCCCGGCGCGGACCGACGCGAACCGTGGTAATTTGAGGCAGAAATCGGGTGGGAGGAGCCACTTCAGCGGCCTAAATCGGGAGCAAATGATGGAGACACCCATGCTTTCTCCCGACCGCATCCTGCAGCCGATGCCGCTGGCGTCGGCCGCAGCCGACTATGACGTGGTGCGCCGCGCCATCGCCTACATCTCCGAGCACTGGCGCAGCCAGCCGGAAATCGAGGCCATCGCCGCGGCAAGCGGCGTCACCGCCACCGAGCTGCATCATCTGTTTCGCCGCTGGGCTGGGCTTACCCCCAAGGCCTTCCTGCAGGCGCTGACACTCAATCGCGCGCGCGAGTTGCTGCGCGATTCGGCAAGCGTCCTCGACGCGACCTACGAGGTCGGGCTCTCGGGACCCGGACGCCTGCACGATCTGTTCGTGACCCACGAGGCGATGTCGCCGGGCGAATGGAAGGCCGGCGGCGAAGGGCTGACCGTCAGCTTTGGCTTCCACCCGTCGCCGTTCGGGACGGCCCTGGTGATGGCGACGCCGCGTGGGCTCGCCGGCCTCGCCTTCGCCAACGCTGGCGAAGAGCGCGCATCGCTGCTCGACATGAAGAGCCGCTGGCCGCGCGCGACTTATGTGGAAGATTCGGCGATGACCGCTGTCCTCGCGCAGCGCATCTTCGATCCGAAGCTCTGGAAGGCGGACCGGCCGTTGCGCGTGGTGATGATCGGCACCGACTGGGAGGTGCGCGTCTGGGAGACGCTGCTCAAGATACCGATGGGCAAGACCACGACCTACTCCGACATCGCGCATAAGGTCTGCGCGCCGAAAGCGGCGCGCGCAGTCGGCGCCGCTGTCGGCAAGAACCCGATCAGCTTTGTGGTGCCGTGCCACCGCGTGATCGGCAAGAGCGGCAAGCTCACCGGCTATCACTGGGGCATCACCCGCAAGCAGGCGATGCTGGGCTGGGAAGCCGGCCGCGTGGCACCTGCCGGCGACTGAAGACCGCTCGCGCTAAATCCCTGACGGCACAGGCCAAAACAAGCGATTGCCGGCGGCGCCAATCGCGACTATCTACCGCGGATGGTGAGCCCATCCGCGCAAAAACATCGCCCCGTCATGCTGGTCATCCTCGACGGCTGGGGCTGGCGTGACGACAAGGCCGACAATGCCGTGCGCCAGGCCAAGACGCCGACTTTCGACCGGTTGTGGAGCAGTTGCCCGCACAGCTTTCTGCACACCTCAGGCAAGGACGTCGGCCTGCCCGACGGACAGATGGGCAATTCCGAAGTCGGACATCTCAACATCGGTGCCGGTCGTGTGGTGATGCAGGATCTGCCGCGCATCGGCCATGCCATCGCAACTGGCGACGTAAAAAAATCTCAGGCGTTGCAAGGTCTCATCGACAAGCTGAAGCAGACCGGCGGCACCTGTCATCTCATCGGGCTGGTCTCGCCGGGCGGCGTGCATTCGCACCAGGATCACGGCGTGGCGCTGGCGAAGATCTTGGGCGAGGCCGGCATCGCCTGCGCCGTGCATGTGCTCACCGACGGCCGCGACACGCCGCCGCAAGGCGCGGAAAGCTTTGTGCACGATTTCGCAGCGGGGCTCCCGGCATCGGCGCGCATCGCCACGGTCGACGGCCGTTACTTCGCGATGGACCGCGACAAGCGCTGGGATCGTGTCGAGAAAGCCTATGCGGCGATCGTCGAGGCCAAGGGCCCGCATTTTGCCGATGCGCAGGCGGCGATCGCCGACGCCTATGCGCACAAGACCACCGACGAGTTCATCGTGCCGAGCGTGATCGGCGACTACAAAGGCATGCAGGACGGCGACGGCGTGCTCTGCTTCAATTTCCGCGCCGACCGCGTGCGCGAGATTCTCGGCGCGCTGCTGGATGCGAAATTCTCCGGCTTCAAGCGGCCCCGCAGCCTGCGCATCGCCGCAGCGGTCGGCATGACCGAATACAGCGAGGAGCTCAACGCGCTGATGGCGACGATTTTTCCGCCGCAGAGTTTTCCGGATATTCTCGGCGAGGTCGTCGCCAACGCCCATCGCACGCAGCTGCGCATGGCGGAGACGGAGAAATATCCGCATGTCACCTATTTCCTCAACGGCGGCCGCGAGGAGCCGTATGCGGGCGAGGACCGCATCATGGTGCCCTCACCTAAGGTCGCGACCTACGATCTGCAGCCGGAGATGTCGGCGCCGGAATTGACCGACAAGGCGGTCGCCGCAATCGAGAGCGGCAAATACGATCTGATCGTGCTCAACTATGCCAATCCCGACATGGTCGGACACACCGGCAGCTTGCCTGCGGCGATCAAGGCGGTGGAGACGGTGGACACCGGCCTCGGCCGTATCGTCGCGGCGATCGAGAAGGCCGGCGGCAATCTCCTCGTCACCGCCGATCACGGCAATTGCGAATTGATGCGCGATCCGAAGACCGGCGGTCCGCACACCGCGCACACCACCAATCCGGTGCCGGTGATGCTGTTCGGCGCCGGCCCGCACAAGCTACACGAAGGCCGGTTGGCGGATGTGGCGCCGACGCTGCTGCACCTGATGGACTTGCCGCAGCCGAAAGAGATGACCGGCGTTTCGCTGCTTGCCGATTAGCGCTCAGAAGCCTTTCAGCCCCAGCACGTCGTCCATACCGTAGAGGCCCGGCTTCTGGTCGCGCGCCCACAGCGCTGCCTTGAGCGCGCCGCGGGCGAAGATCATGCGATCCTCCGCCCGATGCACGAGCTCGATGCGCTCCGCCGGTCCAACAAACATGACGCTGTGCTCGCCGACCACCGTGCCGCCACGCAGCGCCGCAAAGCCGATGTCGCCGGGCTTGCGCGCACCCGTATGACCTTCGCGCGCGCCCACCTTGCGCTGGCTGAGATCGATCCCACGGCCTTCCGCGGCCGCTTTGCCAAGGAGCAGCGCCGTGCCCGAGGGCGCATCGACTTTCTTGTTGTGATGAATTTCGAGGATCTCGATGTCGAACTCATCATCGAGGGTCTTGGCGACGCGGCGCGCGAGCGCGGCAAGGAGATTGACCCCGAGGCTCATATTGCCAGACTTGACGATCTTCGCCGTCTTCGCCGCGGCGGCGATCTTGTCGTCGTCGGCCGGCGTGAGCCCGGTGGTGCCGATCACATGCACGATGCCGGCCTTCGCCGCGAGCTCCGCGAGCGCGACGGTCGCCGTCGGAATGGTGAAGTCGATGATGGCGTCGGCCTTGTCGAGCACGGCGGCCGAATCGCCGACGAGCTTGACGTGATTTTCGCTCAAGCCGGAGAGCAGGCCCGCGTCCCAGCCGATCAAGGGCGACTGCGCATTCTCCAACGCACCCGATAGGATGGTGCCTTTGGTCTCGGAAATGGCCTTGATGAGGGTACGTCCCATGCGCCCTCCGGCGCCGGCGACCACAAGACGCATCTCGGACATGGGTTATCTCCCGACAATGCGTCGGGTTTTAGCGGGATGTTCCGAGCAAGGAAAGCCGGGATTAGTCGGTCGGCTGCGGACCGTCGTAACCCTCGATGATGATGATATCGATGGCGGAGTGCGGCTGCCGCCGCTTGATGTTTTCCTGATATTCCGGCGAGCGGTAGCAGGCCATCGCCGTGGCATAATCAGGAAACTCGATCACCACATTGCGCGTGCGGCTCCCGCCTTCCGGATTCTCAAACGGGCCTCCGCGCACCACGAAACGCCCGCCAAACTTGCGGAAGATCGCCGCATTCGCCGCCGCATAGGGCTTGTAGCCCTCTTCGTTGTGCACATCGACGCGGCCGATCCAGTATCCCTTCTTGGCCATCTCATCCTCGCTCGTTCTTCATTGCCTGTTCGATCTCGGCGACAATCGCGTCCGCCGCGGCCTTGGGATCGTCCGCCTCCAGGATCGGGCGTCCGACCACCAGATAGTCAGCGCCCGCAGCGATGGCCCTCGCGGGTGTCATCACCCGCTTCTGATCGCCCGCCGCAGCGCCGGCGGGGCGGATGCCGGGCGTGACCAGCGACATCTTCAAGCCGACGATCGATCGCAGATTGGCCGCTTCCTCGGCAGAGGCCACAAGGCCATGCACGCCGATGTCGCGCGCCTGCGCCGCACGCTCGGCGACGAGCTCGGGCACGGTGAAGTCGTAGCCGGCGGCGGCGAGGTCGCCGTCGTCATAGGAGGTGAGCACGGTGACCGCGAGAATGCGCAGCCTGGAGCCGGCGCTGGCATCGACCGCCGCATGCATGGTTTGCGGATAGGCGTGCACCGTGAGGAAAGTGGCGCCGAGCCGCGCGACGCTCTCCACGCCCTTGCCCACGGTATTGCCGATGTCGTGCAGCTTGAGGTCTATGAACACTTCCTTGCCGGCGCCGATCAGCTCCTGCGCCAGCGGCAGGCCGCCGGCGAAGGCGAGCTGATAGCCGATCTTGTAGAACGTCACCGCATCGCCAAGCCGCGCGATCATGCCGCGCGCCGCCTCGACGCTCGGCACATCGAGCGCGAGGATCAGGCGTTCGCGCGCGGTGAGGCTCATACCGATGCTCCCATCATCATGCGCGCCATCTCGATCAGCTTGTCGGCGACCGTGCGCACGCGACCAAGCGCGCGCGGATCGATGAGATTGTCCTGCTCGTCGAAGGCACGATCGGCATTGGCGATGGACACCATGTCGGGGATGACCAGCGCACCGATGCCGACCTCCAGCACCTGCCGCATGGTCAACAATGAGCGCATGCCGCCGAAAGGTCCGGGTGATGCCGCGCCGAGGGCGAACGGCCGGTTCTTGTAGGCAGCATATTGCTCGTCGCCGCGCTCGCGCGCGCGCGACACCCAGTCGATCGTGTTCTTCAACAACGGGGTCACCGAGGCATTGTATTCGGGGCTGGCGATGAACACGCCGTGATGCGCGACCATCATGCGCTTGAGCTTCAGCGCGTTCTCCGGAACGCCGCTCATCACCTCGAGATTGGCATCATAGAGCGGCAGCGGGTAGTCGGTGAGCGAGATGCGCGTCACTTCGGCATCGGCGAGGGTAAGCTCTTTCACCATCAGCGCGGCGAGCCGCACATTATGCGAGCCGGTCCGCAGCGAACCGGGGATCACCAGGATTTTGGGGATCGGCATTTGGCGCGCCAGCCCGGCGCGTCAGGCGTGACAGCCGCGATAGACCCACACCCGCGCCGGCGGCAGGTTTAGCCAGATAAGCTCGGAGGCTTCCGCGGTGATGCCGCCGAGCGCCTTCGGAATCGGCGGCACCATGGCGTAGGTGAACTGCACGAACGGCGCACCGGGCGCGAGCAGCGCGAGCGCATCGGACATCAGCCGCAAGCGCGTGCGCAGCGGCTTGGTGACCAGCGGCAATCCCGACACGACGGCGGCGGCGGGTTGGCGCATGAGATGCTCGAGCAGCCGCCGCAGCCGATAGGCGTCGCCTTGCACCACCGTCGCCGCGGGATAGCGCGAGCGCAGCAAGCGACAGAAGGTCGGGTTGAATTCGACGAGCACCAGACGCGACGGATCGATGCCTTGCTCGACCAACGCTTCGGTGACCGGACCAGTGCCCGGCCCAAGCTCGATGACCGGACCGTCGGTCTGCGGATCGACGTAGCGCGCCATCGTGCGCGCCAGCACCTTGCCCGACGGCATCACCGCGCCGGTCGCGAGCGGCTTCTCGATCCACGAGCGAATGAACCGCACCTCGTCATCGAGGCGCAGGCTCTTCTTCTCGACACGGGCAAAGGATGGCATTGGGACTACTGGGCGAGAGCGCGCTGAAGTCTTAAGTCTGCAAAGCGGTATAGGGACGGGAACCGAGGGTCAAGCGTAACGGCTCATGCCGGACCTGTCCGATTGCCCAGTCCATCGAGAAACTCCTTGACTTTGCTGAAGAACCCCGCCGATTCCGGCTGAGTCTCCTGCGACGATAGCTTGTCGAATTCAGCCAACAGCTCTTTCTGGCGCTTGGTCAGATTTTGCGGCGTTTCCACCACGACCTGAACGTACATATCGCCCATTTGTTTCGAGCGCAGGATCGGCATGCCCTTGCCGGTGAGCCGGAAGCGTCGTCCGGTCTGCGTGCCGGCGGCAACTTTCACCCGCGATTTACCACCGTCGATGGTCGGTACCTCGAATTCGCCGCCGATCGCAGCGTTGACCATGGAGATCGGCGCGCGGCAATGCAGATCGGCGCCGTCGCGCTGGAAGAAAGGATGCGCCGCGAGCGAGAGGAAAATGTAGAGATCGCCGGGCGGACCACCGCGCACACCCGCCTCGCCCTCGTTGGCAAGCCGGATGCGAGTACCATCTTCGACGCCGGCGGGAATGTTGACCGACAGCGTGCGTTCACGCGTGGTGCGGCCCGAGCCGCTGCAGGAGCTGCACGGATCGCTGATCACTTGGCCTCGGCCCTGACAGGCCGGACAGGTGCGCTCCAGCGTGAAGAAGCCTTGCGCATGCCGGATGCGGCCTTGGCCGCCGCAGGTCGGGCAGGCTTTCGGCTTGGTGCCAGCCTTGGCGCCGGAGCCCGAGCAGGCTTCGCAGGTGACGGAGGTGGGAATGCGGATCTGCGCGGCCTTGCCGGAGAACGCCTCCTCGAGACTGATCTCCATGTTGTAGCGAAGATCGGCGCCGCGCTCGCGGCCAGTACCGCGACCGCCGCCGCGACGAGCACCGGCATTCATGCCGAACAGATCGTCGAAGATGTCGGCGAAGGTCGATGCAAAGTCGGTGCCGAAGCCGGCAGCGCCCGCGCCAGCCCCCATGCCGTGCTCGAAGGCAGCGTGACCGAAGCGGTCATAAGCCGCGCGCTTGTCGCCATCCTTGAGGACGTCGTAGGCCTCGTTGAGCTCCTTGAAACGATGCTCGCAGTCCTTGTCACCCGGATTGCGATCCGGATGATGCTGCATGGCAAGCTTGCGGAATGCGGCCTTGAGCTCGGCCTCGTTCGCGGTGCGTGCGACGCCGAGAACTTCGTAGTAGTCGCGCTTCGACATCAGAGCGCCGCCCGATTCGATTGCATCATGACGCGCTCAACTTCATGCACAAACGAATGACCCTCATCCCGTGAGATGGCCTTCGGCCTTCCCTGGATGAGGGCCATGATCGTTTCGCTTAAGCGGATTTCTTGTTGTTCTTGTCGTCATCGACCTCGGTGAACTCCGCGTCGACGACGTCTTCGTTCTTCTTGGCTTCGGGGCCCCCCGCGGCGCCAGCCGCATCGGCTGCACCCTGGTTCGCCTCAGCCTGCTTATACATGGCCTCGCCGAGCTTCATCGAAGCCTGCGCCAGCGCATTGGTTTTGGCGGTGATCGCTTCCGCGTCGTCGCCCTTGAGCGCTTCCTTCAAGTCCGCCATGGCGTTCTCGATGGCGCGGCGCTCCTGCTCGCCGACCTTGGAGCCGTGCTCGGCGAGCGCCTTCTCGGTGGCATGCACCAGCGACTCGGCGTGGTTCTTCGCCTCGACGGCAGCCTTGCGCTTCTTGTCCTCTTCGGCGTGCGCTTCGGCGTCCTTGACCATCTTCTCGATGTCGGTTTCCGAAAGGCCGCCCGAGGCCTGTATGCGGATCTGCTGCTCCTTGCCGGTGGCCTTGTCCTTGGCCGAGACCTGGACGATGCCGTTGGCGTCGATGTCGAAGGTCACCTCGATCTGCGGCATGCCGCGCGGCGCCGGCGGGATGCCGACCAGGTCGAACTGCCCCAACAGCTTGTTGTCGGCCGCCATCTCGCGCTCGCCCTGGAACACGCGGATGGTCACCGCGGTCTGGTTGTCCTCGGCGGTCGAGAAGGTCTGCGATTTCTTGGTCGGGATCGTCGTGTTGCGGTCGATCAGCCGGGTGAACACGCCGCCCAGCGTCTCGATGCCGAGCGACAGCGGGGTGACGTCGAGCAGCAGCACATCCTTGACCTCGCCCTGCAGCACGCCGGCCTGGATCGCCGCGCCGATCGCGACCACCTCGTCGGGGTTGACGCTGCGGTTCGGGTCCTTGCCGAAGATCTGCTTGACCGTGTCGATCACCTTGGGCATGCGGGTCATGCCGCCGACCAGGATCACCTCGTCGATCTCCGAGGCCTTCAACCCCGCATCCTTCAGCGCGCTGCGGCACGGCCCGACGGTCTTCTGGATCAGATCGTCGACCAGCGCCTCCAATTTGGCCCGGGTCAGCTTGATGTTGAGATGCTTGGGCCCGGTCTGGTCGGCGGTGATGAACGGCAGGTTGACCTCGGTCTGCACCGAGGAAGACAGCTCGATCTTGGCCTTTTCCGCCGCCTCCTTCAGGCGCTGCAAGGCAAGCCGGTCGTTGCGCAGGTCGATGCCCTGCTCCTTTTTGAACTCGTCGGCCAGATAGTCGATGATCTTGCGGTCGAAGTCCTCGCCGCCGAGAAAGGTGTCGCCGTTGGTCGATTTGACCTCGAAGACGCCGTCGCCGATCTCCAGGATCGAGATGTCGAAGGTGCCGCCGCCAAGGTCGTAGACCGCGATCGTGCCGCTCTGCTTCTTCTCCATGCCGTAGGCGAGCGCCGCCGCGGTCGGCTCGTTGATGATGCGCAGCACCTCAAGCCCGGCGATGCGTCCGGCGTCCTTGGTCGCCTGGCGCTGGCTGTCGTTGAAGTAGGCCGGCACGGTGATCACCGCCTGGGTCACCGTCTCGCCGAGATAGGCCTCCGCCGTCTCCTTCATCTTCTGCAGGACAAAGGCGCTGATCTGCGACGGCGCATAGCGCTTGCCGCGGCTCTCCACCCAGGCGTCGCCGTTCTCGCCGGCGATGATCTTGTAGGGGACGAGATCCTTGTCCTTCGTCACCATCGGGTCGGTGTGGCGCCGCCCGATCAGGCGCTTGATCGCAAAAAAGGTGTTTTCGGGGTTGGTGACCGCCTGGCGCTTGGCCGCCTGGCCGACGAGCCGCTCTCCCGACTCGGTGAAGGCGACCATCGACGGCGTCGTGCGCATGCCTTCGCTGTTCTCGATGACCTTGGCGTTCCTGCCTTCCATGACGGCAACGCAGGAATTGGTGGTGCCGAGATCGATACCGATAACCTTGCTCATGGACACTCCTTCGTCAAAAGCAGGATGGGCCGGCCCGGTAAAGCACCGTCCCGATCCCCTGGAAGTGACGGCGCTGCCGTGATGGCAACTGCCGCGAGGGTTATATATGTGGGGAAGCCTGGGCCTGCAACCGGCCGGCGGGGGAGCAACGGTGATCGTTTCGGCGAGCTACCGCACCGACATTCCGGCGTTTTACGCCGACTGGTTTCTCGGCCGCCTCGCCGCCGGCTACGCCGCCGTCGCCAATCCCTATGGCGGCGGGGTGCAGCGGGTCTCGCTGGCGCCCGGCGAGGTCGACGGCTTCGTGCTGTGGACCCGCAACCTGCGGCCGCTGCTGCCGCATCTCGACCGGGTGCGCGCGGTGGCGCCGTTCACCGTGCAGTTTACCGCCACCGGCTATCCCCGCGCGCTCGAAGCCTCGGTCATCGCCGCCGCCGAGGCGGTGGCGCAGTTGCGCGACGTGGCGCGCCGTTTCGGCCGCCGCGCCGCGGTGTGGCGCTACGACCCGATCGTCGTCGCCCCTTCGGTCGATCACCGCCGGAATTTCGCGGCGCTGGCGCAGGCGCTGGCCGGCACGGTGGACGAGGTGGTGCTGTCCTTCGTCCATCCCTACCGCAAGACCGCCCGCAATCTCGGCCGCGCCGGCATCGCCTGGCGCGACCCGCCGGTCGAGGAAAAGCGCGACTTGCTCGCCGCGCTCGCCGCGCTCGCCGCGGAACACGGCATCGCCGCGACGCTGTGCACCCAGCCGGGGCTCGCCGGCGCCGGGCTCGGCGCGGCGCGCTGCATCGATGCGGCGCGGCTGTCGGATGTCGCCGGCAGGCCGATTCTCGCGCCCGAGAGCGGCAACCGGCCCGGCTGCCTGTGCGCCCGCTCGCGCGATATCGGTGCCTACGACACCTGCCCGCACGGCTGCGTCTATTGCTACGCCGTGGCCGACCGCGACCGCGCCGTCCGCCGGTTCCGCCGCCACGATCCGGCGGCCGACCGGCTCGGCTAGCGGGCGGCCGGCTCGCGCCGGTAGAAATAGCGGTGTGCTTCGGCGCTCATGCCGACCGCGTCGTACAGCGCGCGCGCCGGCGCGTTGTCCGCCTCGACCTGAAGGCAGGCCCGGCTCGCCTCGTAGGCGCCGGCCCAGGCGGCCAGCGCCGCGAGCACCCGGCGGGCGTGGCCGCGGCGCCGCTGTCCCGGGTCGGTGACCACCGACTCGTAGCAGAGATGGCCGCGATGGATCACGCCATAGGCGAGCGCCGCGATCCCGGCTTCGCCGTCGAGCGCGGCGAACGCCGCGGGCAGCATGACCGCGGCGACGATCCGGCGGTAGACGGCATGCTGCGCCGCGGTCTGGTTTTGCAGCCGCGCCATCGCGGCAAGCCAGGGGCGGTCCGGCCGCCCGGCGAGGCGCACGCCGGCCGGGTCGGCGGCGGCGGCGACGGCGGCGACAGGACCGCGCAGGACACAGCTATGTCCTTCCGCGGTATAGCCGCGCGCAGCGAGGCGCCGGTCGATCCCGGGGTCGAGGAAGGACGGGATGCGGAAGATCGCCGGCCGGCGGTGGCGGCGATAAAGCGCTTCGCAGGCCTCGATCGGCGCCTCCGGCCCGGCCGGCGCGCCGGGCAGCGGCGTCGCTGAGTTGGCGGTGCGGCGCGGGCCGCCGCTGATCCGCACCAGCCAGCCGCCGCACACGACCTGGCGCAGCGCCGGAAACCCGTTGATCCCGGCCTCCTCGACGTCCCAATCGGGGGTCATGCGGCGGCGATGCCGGTCACGGTGAACTCGCCCTTGATCGATGACGCCGACAAAACGCCGGTCTGGATCGCCTGGCGCCGGGCGTCAATCAGGCCGGCCGCTCTTCCGCCGTCGCCGGTGCGGCTTTCGCCACCCCGACCATCGCCGGGCGCAGCAGCCGGTCGTGCAGCACATAGCCCGGCTGCAATACCTCGACGATCGTGCCGGCGGGCTCGCCGCTGTTCTCCGCCTCGAAGATCGCCTGGTGGAAATTGTGGTCGAAGCGCTCGCCCTTGGGGTCGATGCGGCGGATGCCGTGGCGTTCGAAGGTGGCGAGCAGCTCGCGCTCGGTCGCCGCGACCCCTTCGACGAGGCCGCGCGTCTTCTCGTCCTTGACCTCGCCGGCGGCGACGCTGTCGAGCGCGCGGCGCAGATTGTCGGCCGGGGCGAGCAGGTCGCGGGCAAAACCGGCGATGGCGTAGCGCTGCGCCTCGGCGCGCTCGCGCTCGCTGCGGCGCCGGGTGTTCTCGGCCTCGGCGAGCGCGCGCAGCAGGCGGTCCTTGCACTCGTCGAGCTCGGCTTCGAGCGCGGCGATCCGCGCCGCCGGCGCCTCGGTTTCGGCGACCGCGGCCTCGGCACCAGTTTCGGGCTCGGCGGCCGCGTCGTTGGCGGGCGGCGCCGGCTGGTCCTTGTCTTCCATGGCCTCTATCCGATCAGGCGCCCGATCATCTTGGCGGTGTAGTCCACCATCGGGATGATCCGGGCATAGTTGATCCGGGTGGGGCCGATGACCCCGATCGCGCCGACGATCTGTTCGCGGCTGTTCTGGTACGGGGCGATGATCAGCGAGCAGCCGGCCACGCCGAAAAGATGGCTCTGTGCACCGATAAAGATCTGCACCCCTTCGCCCTGCCGGCTCGCGTCGAGGAGGCGCAGCATCGTCTCCTTGGTTTCGAGCATCTCGAACAAGGTGCGCAGGCGCTCGAGGTCGTCGAGCGCGGTCACG
>DASRGN010000010.1:0-21845 GCA_035651015.1 Pseudolabrys sp.
GCGCTCGAGCAATTCCGCGCCAAGCTGAAAACGGGGCCCAAGAACTTCATCGCCCAGCCGACGCTCTCGCTCTCCACCTGCCCGACCTGCGTCGAGGAAGGCGTGGCGCCGCGCCATGTCGACCTGCGGCCCTTCGTGCTCTCGGGCCGCGACCGCGTCCGCATCGTGCCGGGCGGGCTCACGCGCGTGGCGCTGAAGAAAGGCTCGCTGGTGGTGAATTCGAGCCAGGGCGGCGGCACCAAGGACACCTGGGTGCTGGACGGATGAGACACGAACTCGGCATTTCAGCTCCCCTCCCCCCGCGAGCGAAGCGAGTGGCGGGGAGGGGTCGGGGGTGGGGGGCGATGCAAGCTATGGCAACGCTGTTCCCCCCACCCCTAACCCCTCCCCGCCGCTGCGCGGGGGGAGGGGAATCACGCCTGCGTATGCGGAGAGTCTGAACATGCTCTCGCGCACCGCCGACAATCTTTACTGGCTCTCGCGCTATGTCGAGCGCGCCGAATATCTCGCGCGCATCCTCGAGGCGACGCTGCGCCTGACCGCATTGCCGCTCGCTTATGTCGGCGCCAGCAATGAATGGGAATCCGCGGTCGCCACCGCGGGCTGCAGCAGCGCGTTCCTCGCGGCGCATAAGGAAGCCAACGAGGAAAACGTCGTCGACTTCCTCGCCTTCTCCAGCGACAACCCCTCCTCGATCCGCAATTGCCTGGAGCTGGCCCGCCATAATGCACGCGCCGTGCGCACCGCGCTGACCATGGAAATGTGGGACGCCATCAACGGCACCTGGCTCGAGCTCAAGCGCTACGGCAACGGCCCGAGCTCGCGCGAGGAAGTGCTGCGCTTCCTGCGCTGGGTGCAGGAAAGCTCGCTGCGCTTCGACGGCTCCGCCTACCGCACGATGCTGCGCAACGACGCCTATTGGTTCTCGCGGCTCGGCGTCTATGTCGAGCGCGCCGACAACACCGCGCGCATCCTCGACGTCAAATATCACCTGCTGCTGCCGGAGAATGAGCGCGTCGGTGGTCCGCTCGATTATTTCCAGTGGTCGGCGATCCTGCGCACGGTCTCGGCGAACACCGCCTATCACTGGGTCTATCGCGACAGCGTCAAGCCCTGGTTCATCGCCGACCTCTTGATCCTCAAGGACGAGATGCCGCGCTCGCTGTCGTCCTGCTACGAAGCCATCGTGCGCAATCTCGATTCGATCGCCTCGGTTTATGGCCGGCAAGGCGCGGCACAGCGCCAAGCGCGCGGCATCCGCACGCGCCTGCAGAACAGCCGCATGGACGGCATTTTTCAGCGCGGCCTGCACGAATTCATCGGCGAGTTCATCACCGAGAACAACCGGCTTGGCGTCGCCATCACCGAGCAGTTTCTCGTATGATAGCTTTCTGAATCGCCGACAGGCGACGAGACCGCCGTTCGACCGCAGCAGAACCAGCCTCCATGCGCATCCGGATTTCGCACACGACGGAGTATCACTATGACGTGCCGCCGACCGGCGTCATCCAGGTGCTGCGGCTGACGCCGCGCAACCATGAAGGCCAGTACGTAGTCGACTGGCGCATCGACCTCTCGCAAGACTGCCGGCTGCATCCCTACGAAGATGCTTTCGGTAACATCACGCACAGCTTCACCGCCGAAGGACCGTTCGACACCCTGCAGGTGACCGTCGACGGCGTCGTGGAGACGCAGGACACCCACGGCGTGGTGCGCGGCGCCATCGAGCGCTTCCCGCCGGCGATGTTCCTGCGCGACACCGATCTCACCCGCGCCGATGCCGCGATCGTCGCGTTTGCCGAAGAAGCCCGCGCTGCCGGCGACCCGCTCAAGATGCTGCATCGGTTGCTCGAGCTCCTCAATCGCGAGATGACCTTCGACACCAGCCCGACGCAATCCAGCACGACGGCCGCGGAAGCTTTCGCGCTGCGCCGTGGCGTCTGCCAGGATCTGACCCACGTGTTCATCGCCGCGGCGCGGCATCTCGGCATTCCGGCGCGCTACGTCGGCGGGCATTTCCGCCGCAACGACGGCGTTACCATGCAGGAAGCCGGGCACGCCTGGTCGGAAGCCCATGTCCCCGAATTGGGCTGGGTGGCGTTCGATCCGACCAACGGCATCTGCGCTACCGATGCCCATATCCGGGTTGCGGTGGGCCTCGACTATCTCGGTGCTGCACCCGTGCGCGGCAGCCGCTACGGCGGCGCCGGCGAGACGCTCAAGGTCGCCGTCGAGGTCGCTCAAGCCTCGTGGCAGTCACAAAGCTGAGCCATTGCCGCCGATGGCGTCGGCTCGGTATAAATCCGCCGTCGATACATTCGGAAGAGCACGATGACCTATTGCTGCGGCATATTGGTTCGCGAAGGCCTGGTGATGATCGCCGACACGCGCACCAATGCGGGCCTCGATAACATCTCGACGTTCCGCAAGCTGCACATCTACAGCGAGCCGGGCGAGCGCGTGATGGCGATCGCCTCCTCCGGCAATCTCTCCTTCAGCCAGTCGGTGCGCTCGACGCTGATCGAGGGAATGCAGAATCCGGAGACCGGCGAAGTCGAGACGCTGATGAACGCGCCGACCATGTTCCAGGCGGCGCGGCGCATCGGACGCGCGATCCGCGTGATCAACGGCAGCGAGGGCAAGGCGCTGCAGGCACAGGAGATCGATTACGACGTTGCCTTCCTGTTCGGCGGTCAGATCAAGGGTGAGAAGCTGCGGCTGTTCATGATCTACCCGGCCGGCAACTTCATCGAATGCACGGTCGACACGCCGTATTTACAGATCGGTGAGCATAAATACGGCAAGCCTGTGCTCGACCGCGCCATCAATTTCGACACCGACATCAACGACGCTTTGAAGATCGGCCTGATCTCCATGGACTCGACGATGCGCTCGAACCTCGGCGTCGGCTTGCCCATCGACCTGCTGGTCGTACGCTCCGACACTTACAATCCAGAATTGTCGTACAGAATTCAGCCAGGCGAACCCTACTTCCAAGATCTGCGGGAACGCTGGTCTGGAGCGCTGCGCGCCGCGCATATGGCGATCCCGCGCCCGCCCTACAGCAACACAACAAGCTAAAGTTGGACTTCTGACCTTTACCCACGATTAAGCTCCTTTGCCGAATTGCGGCGTGCAGCGGCGGCAGTTTCGTCACAAAGGGAAAATTCAAGCGATTTAAAAGGTTTCTGCCCTAACGTCCGCGCTCCGATTGGGGTGCAGGGGCGTCAAAAGGGGCAGTGCTTGGTGGCCGCAACGCAATCGCGTTCCGAGGAGCGGCAGTACACGAGTTGGGATCGCGCGCGGTTGAGCGTGGTGGTCCCGATCGGCGTGATCGTTGCCGTCGCCATCGTCTGCATCGTCGTCGCCGTGCTCTCCTCGGCCTGGCGCGCCGATGAAGTCGCCATCAGCCAGGAGCGACAGGTTCTCTCCCACGCGGTGACCACACGCGCCGAGCGCGTGCTGCGCGAGCTCGAGAGCATCGCCGCCTCCGAATCCGCAGTGCGCAACATCCGCAATCGCTTCGATCCGAGTTGGGTGCAGAACCGCGTCGGCGCCTGGCTGGAGAACTATTTTGACCACGACTACGTGTTCATCGTCGATGCCACCGATCGCCTCACCTACTCGCTCGCCGGCCGCACGCAAATGCAGTCGAACAAGTTCGACGTGGCGCAGGCCGAGCTCGGGCCGCTCCTTGACTATGTGCGTGGCCGCGGCGGCATCGATGAAAGCAGCGTCATCCACCTCGAGCGCAACGAAACCAACGCGCCCGCAGGCCGCATCCGACCGGTCTCGCTGCTGCAGGGATTCGCCGGGCGCGCGGCGATCGTCTCCGCCTCGCCGATCGGCGAAACGCCCGGCGTGCTGCCGACGCTCGAGGATACCGCCGCGCCGGTGTTGTTTTCGATCAAGTTCATCGATCGCGAGATGATCCAGAACATCGCCTCGCGCCAGCGGCTCACCAATCTGCGGCGCGTCGACATCAGCAACAAGCTGCCGCCGGGCGACGCCGAATACGATCTCACCGATTATCGCGGCCAAACCATCATGCGGCTCGGCTGGACGCCGAACCAGCCGGGCGCCGAGATCGTCAACAACGTCGTCCCCTTCGTCACCGTCGCGTTCGCTGGCTTCGCGCTGCTCGCCGCCTTCGTCCTGCGCTATATGCGGCGGACCGCCGCCGCGATCGCAGCCGGTGAGACGCGGCTGCGCCATCTCGCCATGCACGACCCGCTGTGCGGCCTGCCCAACCGCATCTTCTTCGGCGAGCGCCTGGAGGCGATGATCGAGGAAGTGCGCGCCGGCCGCGCTCCGGCGACCGTGTTCTACATCGACCTCGACCACTTCAAGGAGGTCAACGACACGCTCGGCCATCCGGTCGGCGACGAGCTCATCCGCAACGTGACGCTGCGGCTCTCGCGCACGCTTCGCGGCGACGATCTCGTGGCGCGGCTCGGCGGCGACGAATTCGCCGTGATCTCTTCGATCGATGCCGACACCAACAATGTCATGGTGCTGGCGAACCGCATCATCGCGGCGCTCGCGGCACCCTACACGATCAACAAGCAGACCATCGTCATCGGCGCATCGATCGGCATCGCCATCATCGACAAGAATTGCGAAGGCGCCGCCGATATCTTGCGCTATGCCGACATGGCGCTCTACCGCGCCAAGAACGAAGGCCGCAACCGCGCCTGCATCTACGACGCCGTGATGGATGCCGACCTCTCCAACCGCAAGCTGCTCGAGGCCGATCTGCGCTTCGCGCTCGAGCGCGGCGAGCTGCGCCTCCTCTACCAGCCGCTGGTGAACAACAGCGGCGAGACCGTGGTCGGGGTCGAGGCGCTGTGCCGCTGGCGGCATCCGGAGCGCGGCGAGATCTCGCCAACGGAATTCATCGCCATCGCCGAGCATTCCGGGCTGATCATCGAGCTCGGCGAATGGGTGCTGCGCCGCGCCTGTACCGACGCGGCGGTCTGGCCGAATCTCACGGTCGCGGTCAACGTGTCGCCGCTGCAGTTCCGCCGCACCGATTTCGTCGCCATCGTCGAGCAGATCCTGGCGGAGACCAATTTCGATCCGAAGCGGCTCGTGCTCGAGCTCACCGAGAGCACCCTCATCGGCAATGTGGAGACCGCGGAAGCCTCGATGCACAAGCTCAAGGCGCTCGGCGTGCGGCTCGCCCTCGACGATTTCGGCACCGGCTATTCCAGCTTGCAGTATCTGCGCCGCTTCCCCTTCGACAAGCTCAAGATCGACCGCACCTTCGTCGCCAGCATCGAGCGCGCGGCCGATGCCGCGGCCATCGTGCACGCGATCGTCAGCCTCGGCCGCGGTCTTGGCATGAAGGTCATCGCCGAAGGCGTCGAGACCGCCGACCAGCAGCTGTTCCTGCGCGCCGCCGGCGTGCACATGATGCAGGGCTACCGCTTCGGCAAGGCGGTGTCCGCCGCCGAGATCAGCGAGCGCATCAGCAGGCCCGCCCGAGAGCCCGCGGCGCTCGCGGGCTAACCACTTCCCCGCCACGCGGCTTTCCTGATATTGCCTTTCCCACAAAATTCACGCGGGAAGGACATCTCCAATGAGCAAATTCGCCGTGGTCACCGGGGCCGGAACGGGCGTGGGCAAGGCCGTTGCGCTGGCGCTTGCGCGCGACGGCTATGACGTGGCGCTGGCCGGCCGGCGCAAGGAGCCGCTCGAGCAGGTCGCCGGCGAGATCGGCAAGCTCGGCAGGAACGCGCTTCCGGTGCCGACCGACGTCGCCAACCGCGAGTCCATACTCAACCTCTTCGCCAAGACCAAGGCGGCCTTCGGCCGCCTCGACCTCCTCTTCAACAATGCCGGCATCGGCGCGCCGGCCGTGCCGCTCGAGGACCTGCCCTACGAGAAGTGGATGGAAGTCGTCTCCATCAACCTCACCGGCATGTTCCTGTGCACCCAGGAAGCCATCAAGATCATGAAGAGCCAGTCGCCGCGCGGCGGCCGTATCATCAACAATGGCTCGATCTCGGCGCACGCGCCGCGGCCTTATTCGGTGGCTTACACCTCGACAAAGCACGCGGTGACCGGGCTCACCAAGTGTACCTCGCTCGACTGCCGGCAATACGATATCGCCTGCGGGCAAGTGGACATCGGCAACGCGGCAACCCCGCTCACCGAGCGGATGGTCGACGGTGTGCTGCAGGCGAATTTCGTCAAGGCGCCGGAGCCGCGCATGAATGCCGACGACGTCGGCCGCGCCGTGGTCTACATGGCGAGCCTGTCGCTCGACACCAACGTCCTGTTCATGACGGTGATGGCGAACAAGATGCCGTTCGTCGGCCGCGGCTGATCGACACGATGCACATCTCGCAGGCGCTGGAGAAGTGGCACGACTTCTACACTCTCGTCGGCACCGCCGGCGCGACACTGGTAGCCTTGCTGTTCGTCGCCATCTCGCTCGGCGCCGGCTTCCTGACGCAGGAGCGGGCGCGCATGACCCGCATCTTCATCAGTCCGGTGGTCGTGCATTTCGGCGCCGTGTTCTTCGTCGCCGCGATCTCGCTCATCCCTGAGCACAAGCGGCTGTTCTTTGCGACGCTGATCGGCGCGACCGGCGTTGCCGGGATCTGTGTCAGCATCTACACGGTGACGAGGCTCATCAAGCTGTGGGACGATGTGATGGATCACCTCGCCTATGGCCTCATTCCCGGCGCGGGTTACGTCACCCTAATCGTCGCCGCCGTGTTCATTGCCGTGGACTCGGAGTGGGCGCTCGACACGCTCGCCGGCGGGGCGCTGACGCTGCTGATGGTCAATATCCGCAACGCCTGGGACCTGGCACTGTCGATGGTGCGCCGGCAGTCCGAGCGCGCCAACGGCAATACGAGCGGCAGCTCAACCTAGCGCAGTGGCCTCGATGCGGCCGTGGTCGCGCAGGAACGCAAGACCGGTCTCAGTGACGACCACGCGGTTGACGCGCGCGTCGATGCTGCGGCGGCGCAGATAGCCGCGATCCATGGCGGTCTCCCACACCGGCAGCCGCGGGCACGAGGTACGCCAGGCATCCATGACCTCGGCATAGGAGCGCGGCTCCTTGGCGACCCATTCGACGAGATCGAGCAGCAGCGGATCGAGCATTTTGCCCTCCCTCATTTGGCGTTGGCGTAGGGCAGCGCCAGCAACACGGCGCCGTGAATCACATAGTACCCGCAGATGACAGTGATGATGGCGTTCGCCCAGCTGCGGAATTGCTTGTCGGTCATCGCCTCGAGCACGCGCGCGGCAAGCGTGGTGCCGACCAGCGAGGCGACAATGGCAAGCCCGGCGATCAGCGGATCGACCGTTCCAGGCTGGCTGATGACCTCGCCGAAATAGACGAGCTTCATGGCGTGGCCGAACACCTGGCACGCGGCCTTGCTGGCGACGATCTCGCGGCGGTCGAGCTTGCCGCCGAGGAAAAAGGTGTCGATCAGCGGCCCGACGACTCCGGTGAGGAGCAGCAGCATCATGCAGATGGCACCGTAGATCGTGCCCTGCAGCGCGCTCTCGGGGTTCGGCTTGAGGCTCGCGGGCGCGAGCCGGGCGATGAAGGGCGTCGCGCCGAGCATGAGCAGCGCCATCGGCTTGCTCGGCACGTAGCGCGTCAGCGACCACAGCGCGACCGCTACGACGCAACCGACGATATAACAGCCGACCGCACGCCAGCGCACGTGCTTGTACCAAAGCAGCCCGCGCCAGCCGTTCGAGGCCATCTGGGTGACGCCGTGCAGCACCATGGCGTCGGGCAGCGGCATGATCGCGAGCAGGATGCCGATGAGGATCAGCCCGCCCGCCATGCCGAAGATGCCCGACAGGAACGAGGTGCCAAGCATCGCGGCAAGGAGCGTGGTGATGACCAGGGGGCTCATGGTTTTCTGTGCCGCAGATGCCGCCGATTCGAGCCCCGGCACAAGCTGACTTATCCTAGCCTCAGCATCAGTTTTACTGATGCTTATATGTTGACGGTCCCTTTCAAAAGGCGCTACTAACGTCTCAACAGCTAGGATTCCTGATGCTGACGGCGCGGCGTCTTCCCTTTCTCAATGGTATCAAGGCCTTCGAGGCGGCGGCTCGCACCGGGAGCTTCGCCCGGGCGGCGGAAGAACTGCATGTCACCCCGGCGGCGGTGAGCCGCATGGTCAATCTGCTGGAGGCGCGCCTCGGCGTGCCGTTGTTCGAGCGCAAGGCCAACCGCCTCGTCCCCACCGTCGCCGGCCGCACCTACCAGGCGGGCCTCACGCCCCTATTCGACCAGCTCACGACCTTGACGGCACAAGTCACCGCCATGGCCGGCGCGCGCGTGCTCACCGTCGGCGTCGGCCCGACCTTTGCCGTGCGCTGGCTCATCCCGCGGCTTGCCGATTTCCAGAAGCGACAGCCCGAGGTCGAAGTGCGCTTCGTCACCGGCGGCGCCACGGTGCCCTTCAACGACGAATGGACCTGCGGCATCCGGCTCGGCGACGGGCAGTGGCCCGACTTCATGACCGACCGGCTGTTCGCCGCCAATCTCATGCCGGTCTGCGCGCCGGCGATGGCAAGGGCGCTCACCACGCCGGAGGACTTGCGCAAGGCCACGCTCTTGCGCGTCGCACACGCCGACGACGACTGGACGCGATGGTTCACCGCCGTCGGCATCACGCAGCTGCGCGCCACCGGACCTGAATTCGAATATTACGGACAGGCGTTGCAGGCGGCCACCGACGGCGTCGGCGTCGCCATGGGCATCCGGCCCTATCTCGATGACGATTTGCGCGCTGGACGCCTGGTGGCGCCATTTGCGCAGACGGTCTCCAAAGGCGCGCAATGGTATCTGGTCTATCGCGCGGCGCGGGAAACCGAGCCGGCCTTTTCGGCGTTTCGCGCCTGGATCATGGAAGCCGCGCGCGACACGCAGGACGCACCCGAACTCGCCATGCGCTAGGCGACGACCGTCACCTTCACCTCAGTGCCGGTGCGGATCTTGCTCAGCACCTTCACGCTCGAGAGCGCCTTGGCGAAGATGTTGCACGGGCTCGCAAGCCGCGTCTCGTCGCCCTGGCTGATCGGCGTGCGCCCGAAGCCGATGGCGATCGCCGGGCCTTGTGGCCAATAGGCGATCTCGCCGGGGCTCACGATCGCGCGTGCATCCTTCTCGCGCGGAACGTTGACGGGCACGTCGAAATAGACCTCCTCGCCCCAGGTCAGCACCGAGGATGTGATCGGCAGCGCCGCGACAATGGCCTTGGCTGTCGGCGTATCGAGCAGCTCGGCATCGAGTGTCAGCGAGCCAAAATCAAAACGGAGAAGCATGAAACCAGGGTATCAGGAATCAATAATGAGAGGACAGATTTCTGATGATTGATGTCTGTCTTGCGATTCCTGGTACCCTGATGCCTGAATGCTGACCCTGCAATCCGCTTTCGGTGTCCTGGCGCTCTTGGCGCTCACCTGGCTCATCAGCGAAGACCGCCGTGGCGTCTCGCTTCGCCAGGCGGCCATCGGCCTCCTCGTCACGCTCGCCACCGCCGTGCTCCTGCTCAAGGTACCGCAGGTGAGCCTCGTCTTCGCCGCGCTCAACCGCGCGGTCGACGCCATTGCCGAGGCGACGCGCGCCGGCACCGGCTTCGTCTTCGGCTATCTCGGCGGCGGCCCGCTGCCGTTCGACCTCAAGGTGCCCGGCGCGGAATTCGTGCTCGCCTTCCAGGCGCTGCCGATGGTGCTGGTGATGAGCGTGCTCACCACGCTCCTCTTTTATTGGCGCATCCTGCCGCCGATCGTCCGCGGCTTCTCGTGGGCGCTGGAGCGTACGATGGGCGTCGGCGGCGCCGTGGGGCTCTCGACCGCAGCCAACATCTTTCTCGGCATGGTCGAGGCGCCGTTGTTCATCCGGCCTTATCTCGCCGCGCTCAGCCGCTCCGAGCTGTTCATGGTGATGACCGGCGGCATGGCCGGTATCGCCGGCACCGTCTTTGTGCTCTACGCCACCATGCTCAAGCCGACGATCCCCGATGCCGCGGGGCATCTGCTCATCGCCTCGGTGCTCGGCGCGCCTGCGGCGCTGCTGATCAGCCAGATCATGGTGCCGGAGAAAGTCGGCGGCCGCACCGACATCGGCGCGCTCGAGATCAAGCCGGTCGCGCGCTCAACCATGGACGCGATCGTCACCGGCACCGCCGCAGGGCTCGAGCTTCTCCTCAACATCATCGCCATGCTGCTGGTGCTGGTCGCGCTGGTGCACCTCGCCAACAGCATCTTAAGCCTCCTGCCCGACGTCGGCGGCAGCGCGATCACCCTGCAGCGCATGCTCGGCATCGTGATGGCGCCGGTGTGCTGGCTGATGGGCATTCCCTGGAGCGAAGCGGTCACCGCCGGCTCGCTGATGGGCATCAAGACCGTGCTCAACGAGCTCCTCGCCTATCTCGAGCTCGCCAAGCTGCCCGCCGAAGCGCTGTCGCCGCGCACGCGGCTGATCATGCTCTACGCGCTCTGCGGTTTTGCCAATTTCGGCTCGCTCGGCATTATGATCGGCGGACTCGCGGTGATGGCGCCCACGCGCCGCGACGATATTGTTTCGCTGGGCTTCAAGTCGATCGTTTCTGGAACGCTGACCACCTGCCTGATCGGCGCGATCGTCGGCGTTCTGGATTAGATAAAACCCGAGGAACCGCGCGTTTGCCTGCGCGTCATTGCAGCATGCAGAAGTTCGCATCGATCATTGCCGCACTGTGTTTTACCGCACTCAATGCGGGCGCCGCCCTCGCCGAGCCCCTGCCGGTCTACGGTGCCGTGCTTGAGGGCTTCGACTATCCATTCCAGGTGGAGCATTTCAACTTCAATTCGCAGGGACAAAGCCTGTCGATGGCCTTCATGGACGTGAAGCCGCAGGCCCCGAACGGACGCACCATCGTTCTCTTTCACGGCAAGAACTTCTGTGCCGCCACCTGGGACACGACGATCACGGCTTTGCGCTTTGCCGGGTATCGCGTGATCGCCATCGATCAGATCGGCTTCTGCAAATCGAGCAAGCCGGAGCACTACCAATACAGCTTTGCGCAGCTCGCCGAGAACACCCGCGCGCTGCTCAAGTCACGCGGCATCGAGCATGCCATCATCCTCGGGCATTCCATGGGCGGCATGCTCGCCATCCGCTACGCGCTGATGTTTCCGGAGGCAGTCGACACGCTCGTGCTCGTCGATCCGCTTGGGCTGGAGGACTGGCAGGCCGCGGGCGTGCCTTACGCAAGCATCGACAGCCTGTTTGACACCGAGCTCAAGACCAGCGCCGAGAGCATCAAGGCATATCAGCGCAAGTTCTACTATCACGGCGAGTGGAGGCCCGACTATGACCGCTGGGTGTACATGCTTGCCGGGATGTTTGCCGGTGCCGGCAAGGCGAGCGTCGCCTGGAGTCAGGCGCTCACCTCCGACATGATCTTCACGCAGCCGGTGGTGCACGAGCTCTCACGCGTCAAGCCGCGCACCGTGCTGATGATCGGCGGCCGCGACCGCACCGCGCCCGGCGCCAATCGTGCGCCGCCCGATGTTGCGGCCCGGCTCGGACGTTATCCTGAGCTCGCCCGCCGCGCGGTGCAGATGATGCAGCACGCGCAGCTCACCGAATTCCCCGAGCTCGGTCACGCGCCGCAGGTCGAGGCGCCGGAGCAATTCCAGCGCACGCTGATCGAGGTGCTGCAGGGGGAGTAGGCGAAGATGAAATAGTCGAAGCGCACCACAGACTCAGCCGTCATGCCCCGCGAAAGCGGGGCATCCAGTAATCACCGACGCCGCAGTGATTACTGGATCGCCCGGTCGAGCCGGGCGATGACGCCGAGTGTGTGGCTCGCGTTGAGCGCAATTCATCCGATTCACAATGTCAAACAGCCCAGCGTTGCTTCTGTCAAAGCTTCGCCATTTCGACGGCGTCGATTTTTTTGAAATCAGCGCCGTTGGAAGAAATCCAAGGGCGCGCGGGACATCCGTGATCCTTCGGGATCTACGGATCCTTCGCCCCTCGCGGAACGAAGGCTATGGGGTAGTCAAACCGCAGGTCTCGTCGGATCGAGATATCCCGCGCGCGATGGGTTACGGCTTGCTTCGCGGACCCCCGGAGGCATGACCATTGGTGACCTCCGCTACGGGGCTGCAGGAGATTTCGCTCCCCACACCACTCATAACGCCGAAGCGCTCGGCGCCAGGATCTTCGCGACTTGGACCGCCGAATGGATTGGGTGCTCGTCTAAAGCCCACCCGTCATCCGGCCATCGCATCCCGCCCCGCGACTGTAGACGTTTGATCAGGCGCCCCTTGGTAATGGAGCGGGATGACTGTGATGTAGCAGAGCGAAATGCGCGCGCGAAAACTATTTCGCGAGTTACTAACGCTGTTCCCGATATTCTTACTTACCAACACCCCGACGCGCTCTGTCGACGAACCCAATTCACGAAGGAACGCCCTGGACCCGCGGTCGTCTGAATCCCATAGCCATCCAGGCGCGGAGTAATTTCAGCGTGAATTTTCCGGACAGGCCCGGATAGTTGGTCATATCGTCAGGCAAGATCACACCGGCGGGCCTTTTGGAAGTCATCAGCCGCATGGTTGCCGGCGGGAGATCGCCCGGAATGCGCGCGCGATACACTGTGAGCCAGTGCCCCTTGGTGAAGTCGAGGAACATGGCCGTGTTGCAACAGCGTGCAACCATGCGCCGTGTCGGCGAATCCGGTTTGAGCCGCCGCTCTTCCAACAGATCCCCGCCCTGGAGGCAGCGGACGCGATCCTTGCGGTAGAGGACGTAGTCCGTGCCGCCGTCATCGCTCAAAACAGGATCGGCCCCAGGCTCCGCCTGATATCGATGACCTGCTTCCTGGCAACTCGCGCAATAGCAAATGCCGCGCAAAATTGGCGCCCCGACGATCTCGAGCTCTACTTTGCCGCAGCGACAATACGCCGAGACGCACTCATTCGTCATAGATCCACGCTGATCCCGTCTTTCCCCACCCATGGATTGTTTCGCCACACTCGAGCATGGCTACGAATTCCGCAATCTTGCGCGCCCTCGTCTCGGCTTTTTTTTGACGTTGCCGATTCGCTACAGGATCGTGTAGCGGTTTTGACTGTTCAATGCTGCGAAGAATGCGGATGCCTTTCCGGTTTTTATCCCGCGTCTTCCGGAGGTCGCGGGGCACTTCGACCCAACTCGCCGGGGCGCAGGCGCCTTTAGCCGCCATTCAGCCGGAAAACGGATCGAGCTGGTCGACGCCGGCGCGCGCTATGTCGTGCACATTTCGTGTGACCAGCGTCAGCCCATGGACTTTGGCCGTAGCCGCCAGCAATCCGTCGATGAGTGGCAGTGGATCGGGGATGCCAAGCGTTGCCCAGGTTTCAGCAACCGGCTCGTCGACGGGAAGGACGCGATCGCCGAGACCGGCTCGCATGGTCGCGAACCAATGATCGAGGGCCGCCGCCTGCTTCGGATAGCGTCGTCGCTTCAGCTCGATGCCGCGCCGAATTTCGGCAAGCACGATGACGCTCGTCGCGATCTCCTCGACGGGCGTTCGGGTGACCCAACTGACGACATTGGGATGGGCCCGGTCGCGTTTGCGCAGCTCCGAGATGACGTTGGTGTCGAGCAGGAATTTCACAAGTCGATCTCGCGCCAGTGCTTTTGACGTGGTTGATCGAACACACCGGCAAAGGTCTCGTAAGGAGGATCGGAACCAAAGATGTCGAACGCCGTCTTGACCTCACGGTCGGCAAGCGCGCTGGCCAGGGCTGACCGAAGTCTGGTCGCCCTTCGACCTTCGCCGCGCAAAGCCGCCGCAACGTTGCGTATGAGCCTCGCATCGCTCTGGCGCGTCTGAACTTCGACCCGGACCAAGCCGCGCGCCGCCGATGCGCCCTTGTGGCCCATTTTTGCGATTTCGTCGCCATCGCAGATTTCCCTGATTTCCGGTTATATAACCGGAAATCAAGAGAAGTTCAGGTGTGCCTCGGCAGGAAGCGATCCGTTTTTGTGGGACTGGTTACCGCGCGAACAAGCAGAACACCCGATTAAACCGCGAGCGATCCTCGAACAGATGCATGCCGGCGGCGAGCAGCCGGTTGAGGATGAAATAGATCGCGAGCAGCGTGGCATAGACCTCGACCGGCGCGGTCAGCAGCCGGTTGTTGATCTGCCGACCGATCTCGGTGACTTCGGTGAGCCCGATGAGAAAGGCGAGCGAGGTGTTCTTGAGCAGCGTGATGTAGCGGTTGGTCATCGCCGGAATCGTGTTGAAGCCGGCGATGGGGAGCAGCACGTAGAGCGCCTGCTGCACGCCCGAGAGCCCGATGGCGCGCGCCGCCTCGATCTGTCCGACGCCGACGGAGAGAAGCCCGCTGCGCACCACTTCGGCGATATAGGCGGCATTGAACAGCACCATGGCGACAAGCACGCTCACGAACTTCGACGGTGTGACGCCGAAATAAGGCGGCGCGAAATAGGCCCAAAAGATGAGAACCAGCAGCGGGATGTTGCGCAGGAACTCGACATAGACCGTCGCGGCGACGCGCAGCGGCCTGGCACCGGCGAAACGCAGATAGCCGACGAAGTAGCCGAGCAGCGTCGAGGCGACAATGCCGATGAACGTGAGGAGAAGCGTGAGCGCGACCCCGCCGAGCGCATCGGGGAAGTCGCCGATCAGCAGCCGGCGGATATTGTTCTCGGTGAAAACGAGATGCCAGCTCATGCGAGCTCCCGCCGATGCCGCGAGAGCACGCGCTGCAAGAGATGGCCGGTGCTGGCGATGCCGAGGCACAACACCAGGTAGAAGCCGGTCACCGCGGTGAGCGCCTCGACGCCGCGGAAGCTGACATAGTCGATAAAGCGCGCCTGATAGGTGATCTCGGTGACGCCGATGGCGAGCGCCAGCGAGGTATTCTTGGTGAGGCTCACGGCTTCCGAGACCAGCATCGGCGAAATGATGCGCAGAAGCTGCGGAATGAGGATCGAGCGCACGGTCTGCGGAAAGCTGAGCCCGATCGCTTGCGCCGCTTCGTATTGTCCGCGCGGAATGGCGTTCAAGCCGCCGCGCACGATCTCGGCAATGAAGCCGGAATGATAGATGCCGAGCGCGAAGGTCGCGGCGGCGAACTGGAAGCCATAGTCGCGCAAGAACAAGATCGCGGCGGGCGGCAGGATTACCGTCGCGGAGAAATACCAGAACAAGATCTGCACCAGTGGCGGCGTGTTGCGGCAGAACTCGACATAGATCCAGCAGATCGGCTTGAGCGGCCGGATCGCCGACCAGCGCAGCACGCCGAAGAGGAAGCCGAGCGCGAGCGCGAGCACGAGCGCCAGTGCGGCAAGCTGCACGGTGACGCGGGCGCCCTGCACGAGCAGCCCGCCCGAAGGCCCGAGCAGGATCGACCAGTCAAGGTGCATGAGATGCCGTGTCCCTCGCCCGCACAACACCCCTCATCCTGAGGAGCCCGCCGAAGGTCGCACCGCCGAGCGAAGCAAGGGTCCGGCGCGACGATTCTATAGTGCTCGCGCTGGCCGCTCGCCTCCGGCTCGCCAGCGCGAGGAGCGTCTCGAAGGATGGCCACGAGTGCCATGGCCTCATGGTTCGAGACGCGCCCGTTGGTCGCTCCTCACCATGAGGAGGAAGGCATGTGATTGAGCCGCGATCACTCCCACACTTCCATCTTGAAGCCGATTTCGTCCTTGGTGAGCTTGAGCTTGCTGGTGGGGCCGATCCAGAGATCGAAGATCTTGTCCCAGGTGCCGTCCTTCCACATGTCCTGCAGCGTGAAGTTCAGCGTGTCGCGCCATTTGGAATCGTTCTCGCGTACCCCAATGGCGTAGTCGCCGCCGCCGGGAAAATCGCCGGCGATGACGTAGTCGTCCGGATTGGGCGAATTGGCGCGCAGGCCGGCGAGGATGATGACGTCGGCGACCATGGCATCGACGAGGCCGCGCTGCATGGCGAGGAAGGCTTCCGGGTAGCCCTCGAAGGTCTGCCCGACGGCCTTGGGCTGCGCGCGGGCGAGATTCTGCAAGACGAGCGCGCCCGACGTGGTGCCGACACGCTTACCGGCGAGATCGGCGACCGTCCTGATGGGGCTGCCTTTCTTCACCATCAGCTTCTGTCCCGTGTAGAAATAGCCGATGGAGAAGTCGATCACCTTGTCGCGCTCGCGATAATGCGTGATCGTGGCGCAGATCATGTCGATGCGCCCCTGCTGCAGCAGCGGGATGCGGGTCGTCGGCGTGGCGGGCACCAGCTCGATCTTGACGCCGAGGCGTTTGGCGATCTCAGTCGCGATATCGACGTCGAAGCCGACGATCTTGCCCTTCTCATCGACCGAGCCGAAGCCGGGCACGTCCTCGCGCACGCCGACGCGGACGCTGCCGCGCTTCTTCACCTCATCGAGCGCGGTCGTCCCGCACGCGGTTTGCGCGAGCGCCGGCGTTGCGGCCGCGGCAAGACCGAATAATCCAGACAGGCCCGTCAGACGAAGCAATGTGCGTTTGTTGATTGTCATTGTCATTTTACGCTCCTCCAGCGATCGAACCGTGTTGCCGCAGCACCGTGCCGACGAAGCGCTGCGCGGGCGCGCTCTTCGGCGCGCGAAAGAATTCGTCGGGCGCCGCCGTTTCCAGGATCGCGCCCTGGTGCATGAAGGCGATGCGGTCAGCGGCCTCGCGGGCGAAATTCATTTCGTGGCTGACGACGATCATGGTCATGCCCTGCGCGGCGAGCGCGCCCATCACGTCGAGCACCTCATTGACCATTTCCGGATCGAGCGCCGAGGTCGGCTCGTCGAACAGCATCAGCGACGGCGACATCGCGAGCGCGCGGGCAATCGCCACGCGCTGCTGCTGTCCGCCGGAGAGGAAATCGGGAAAGGCATCGGCCTTGTCCGCCAGCCCGACGCGATCGAGCAGCGCACAAGCAAGGTCGTTCGCCTCGGCTGACGATTTGCGCAGCACCTTCTTCGGGCCGAGCGCGACATTCTGCAGTGCCGTGAGATGCGGAAACAGATTGAACGACTGGAACACCATGCCGATGTGGCGGCGCAGCTCGCGCAAGCCGGACCGCGTGGTCGGCACGTCGGCGCCACGAAAGCGCAGCCGACCCGCGCTCGGCGTCTCCAGGCCGTTGATGCAGCGAAGCAGCGTGCTCTTGCCCGAGCCGCTGGCGCCGCACACCGCGACCACCTCCCCCGGCGCGATCGACAGCGTCACCGCCTTGAGCACCTCGACGACCCCGAAGCGCTTGCCGAGGTTTTCGATCTCCAGGAGCGGTGCGGCGGTCATCGCTCAGGTCTCGATCCTGCTCAGCGCCTCGGCATAGACCTTGGCGGCGCCGGCGACATTGGCGGCGATGTGCTCCATGGTCAGCTTGCGCGCGAGCTTGAAGTCGCGCTTGCGCAGCGCCTGCGTGATCTTGGCATGATAGTCGTAATCACCGCGGCCGGAGAATTCCGCGCGCAGCAGCGCATAGCGGATCGGCAGCGACATGGCATTGACCTGATGCATGATGGTGCGCAGCACGCTGCTTTCGGTCGAGTCGATCATCAGCTGGTGGAAATCGATATTGGCGGCGAAATATTTCTCGATATCGCCGCCCTTGGCGTAAGTGCGCATCACCTCATTGGCGCGATCGAGCGCGTCGGTGAGCGGCCCGACATCCTTATCCGCCAGCGCATCGATCACCTCGCCTTCGAGCTGCGTGCGCAAGCGGTAGAGCTGGCGGAGATCGTCCGCGGTGTAGGCCTTGACCTTGAAGCCGCGGCGCGGGGCATGCACCACCAGCCCCTGCAGCTCGAGGATGCGCAGCGCCTCGCGCACCGGCCCGCGGCTGGCGCCAAACTCGGCGGCGAGCTCGGCCTCGCGCAGCGACGACCCAGGCGGATAGCGCCAGCGGATGATGCCGGCCTTGATGCGGTCGGCGAGGTAATAGGGAATCGTGTGCGGCAGACCCTCGGCCGCGTCGAGCGGAGTGATGGTGGCAAGCGTCACGGCCTTCTCTCCCCTCCCTTTTGAGCCGCCAAGCACCGTCACAGGAGCATAGCCGATCCCAGATTGTAGACAATTTACATTTGACAAAGCTCGGCTACAATGTGCCGCAGGTCAAGGAAAATGAGCCGGAGAGCAGGCATGAACACGCAGGCGGCCAAGCAGATCGTCGACACATGGATGATCCCCACTCCGGCCGGGGCCTACATGGCCGGCCTGGAGAACCGCCCGATCATCGAGCGCGCCGAGGGCATCGAGGTCATCGACACCACCGGCAAGCGTTATTTGGACTTCGGCTCCGGGCAGATGGCGGCGGCGCTCGGGCACAATCATCCGCGCTTTGTCGAAACGGTGAAGAAGAGCCTCACCACCATCAGCCACTCGACCAAGACCTTCCTCAACGTCGACCGCCTGGCTTTGCATCAGCGGCTCGGCGAGATCCTCACCCCGCCCTTGCAGAAGTCGCTGTTCCTCGTCTCCGGCTCTGACGCCATCGAGGCGGCGATCGATCTCGCCCGCAAGGCGACCGGCGGCGTCGATGTGCTGGCGCTCGACATGGCGCTGCATGGCTCGACTTCCTTCGTGACGCGCTCGCTCACGTTTGGCTGGGGCCGCGCCAAGCACAAGCTCGCCGCGCCCGGCACCTCGGCGATCCTCACGCCCTACGCTTATCGCAGCCCGTTCGGTGACGATCCGGATTTCGTGGAGAAATGCCTGAAGGTTTCGTTCGAGCTCGCGGACGCGAATTTCACCGCGAAGCCCGCGGCGGTGATCATCGAACCGGTGCTCTCCGCCGGCGGCATCATCGTGCCGCCGCCCGGCTACGTGAAGGCGCTGAAGAAATATGCGCATGAGCGCGGCATGCTGCTGATCATGGATGAATCGCAGACGGGCCTGGGCAAGACCGGCAAGATGTGGGGCCATCTGCACGAGGACACGGTGCCCGACATCATGACGGTGTCGAAGCATTTCGGCGCGGGACTGCCGATCGCGGCGGTGACGACGAGCGCCGCGATCGCCGATCAGGCAGTCGGCAACGGCTATTTCGCCACGCGCTCGCATGCCTGCGACCCGATCACCTGCGCGGCCGGCGTCACCTCGATCGATATCATCGAGGACGAGAAGCTGGTCGATCGCGCGGCCGCGATCGACGCGCGGCTGCGCGCGGCGCTCGGCTCCATGGCGCAGGAAATCGAGGCGATCGGCGAGGTGCGCGGCCGCGGCGTGCTCTACGCCCTGGAGCTGGTCGAGGACCGCGCGTCGAAGAAACCAGCCAACGATCTCTGCCGCGCGGTGGTCGCGCAATGTCAGCAGGAGGGCTTGCTGGTCCAGTCGCGCGGCGCGCATGGCCGCATGAACGTGGTGCGCCTGGTGCCGCCGATGGTGTCGACCGACGCCGAGATCGACCGCGGCATGGACATCCTGCGCAAGGTGCTGCGCGCGGAGACGCGCAAGACGAAGAAGGCGGCATAAGCCGCCCTGCCCTAGTGCAGGCGGAAAATTCCGTCGACCGGCTTGATCTCGGCCGGCTTGATCAGCTTGCAGTGGGCGACGCGCACCGAATGCAGCGGGCCGTCGAGCTTTTCCTGCCAGAAGGCGAGGAATTTCTGCAGCTCCGGGAACTCGGGGAACAGGTCATATTCCTGCCAGACGTAGCTTTGCAGGAGCCAGCGGTGATCCGGCCGCCGGTAGAGGATTTCCGCCGTGGTCAGCCCAAAGCCGGCGACCTGTTTTTCGAAGTCCGCTGAGACAGAGACCATCAGTGCCCTCCAGTGAATCGGCACAATTCTCCAGTTCCCGCTCCAGCCATTGCAAGCCAAAACGGTAAACAAACTGTTTAAAATCAAGGCATTAGCAGCAGCCGCCCAGCCCTGCTACCAATCCGCATGTTTCATCGGCGGATCGGCAGAACACAAACGGCGAGACGAAATCCGCCGTTCCCGATCAAGGTTTTGCAACTTCGTTTGAGCGGCGGGAACGCCCCCGCGTTAGCCATATTCAAAAATTGTTGGCAGTCAGCCGGAGTGAGTGCTAAAAAATTTTTGCAGACCCCTTGCGTGTATTTTTCCGGCCACCCAAATCGCTCTCAGAGACCGGCCAGGGGGTATCTGCCGGTTTCACACCGTATGAATTCGTCAAATATGCCAAGAACTTAAGGAGGACACCATGAAGTTCCGTCCGCTTCACGACCGCGTCGTCGTCAAGCGCATCGAGGCCGAAGAGAAGACCGCAGGCGGAATCATCATTCCCGATACCGCGAAGGAAAAGCCGTCGCAGGGCGAGATCATCGCCGTTGGGCCTGGCGGCCGCGACGAGAGCGGCAAGCTCATCCCGATCGACCTCAAGGTCGGCGACCGGGTCTTGTTCGGCAAATGGTCGGGTACCGAAGTGAAGATCGACGGGCAAGACCTGCTGATCATGAAAGAGAGCGACATCATGGGCGTGCTCGAAGAGACCGCCGCCCGCCGCAAGGCCGCGTAAGCGAGCCGCGCATTTGAGGCCAATGGAGAGACAAAATGGCTGCTAAGGACGTCAAATTTTCTGTCGACGCGCGCGACCGTATGCTGCGCGGCGTCGATACCCTCGCCAATGCGGTGCGGGTGACGCTCGGCCCGAAGGGCCGCAACGTCGTGCTCGACAAGAGCTTCGGCGCTCCGCGCATCACCAAGGACGGTGTGACGGTGGCGAAGGAGATCGAGCTCGAGGACAAGTTCGAGAACATGGGTGCGCAGATGGTGCGCGAGGTCGCCTCGAAGTCGTCCGACTTCGCCGGCGACGGCACCACCACCGCGACCGTGCTCGCGCAGGCGATCGTGAAGGAAGGCTCGAAGGCCGTGGCCGCGGGCATGAACCCGATGGATCTCAAGCGCGGCATCGACCTCGCGGTCGAGTCCGTGGTCGAGCACCTCAAGGCGAACTCCAAGAAGGTCACCTCGAACGAGGAGATCGCGCAGGTTGGCACCATCTCCGCCAACGGCGACTCGGAGATTGGCCGCTTCCTCGCCGAGGCGATGAAGAAGGTCGGCAACGAGGGCGTGATCACCGTCGAGGAAGCAAAGTCGCTGGAGACCGAGCTGGATGTCGTCGAAGGCATGCAGTTCGACCGCGGCTACATCTCGCCGTACTTTGTCACCAACGCCGACAAGATGCGCGTCGAGATGGATGACCCCTACATCCTGGTTTACGAGAAGAAGCTGTCGGGCCTGCAGGAGCTCCTGCCGCTGCTCGAGTCGGTCGTGCAGACCGGCAAGCCGCTCCTCCTCATCGCCGAGGACGTCGAGGGCGAGGCGCTCGCCACGCTCGTGGTCAACAAGCTGCGCGGCGGCCTCAAGGTCGCGGCGGTCAAGGCTCCTGGCTTCGGCGATCGCCGCAAGGCCATGCTGCAGGACATCGCGATCCTGACCGGCGGTCAGGCGATCAGCGAAGATCTCGGCATCAAGCTCGAGAACGTCACGCTGCAGATGCTCGGTCGCGCCAAGAAGGTGATGATCGAGAAGGAGAACACCACGATCGTCAACGGCGCCGGCAAGAAGGCCGACATCGAGGCGCGCGTGGCGCAGATCAAGGCGCAGATCGAGGAGACCACCTCGGACTACGACCGTGAGAAGCTCCAAGAGCGTCTGGCCAAGCTCGCCGGCGGCGTCGCGGTGATCCGCGTCGGCGGCGCCACCGAGGTCGAGGTGAAGGAGCGCAAAGATCGCGTCGACGATGCGATGCATGCGACGCGGGCCGCCGTCGAAGAAGGCATCGTTCCGGGCGGCGGCGTGGCGCTGCTGCGGGCGAAGACGGCGGTCTCGAAGCTCAAGAGCGACAATCCCGACATCCAGGCGGGGATCGACATCGTGCT
>DASRGN010000011.1:0-150362 GCA_035651015.1 Pseudolabrys sp.
TTCCGTGGCGACACCGCTGGAGTCACCGAGTTTCGGATCGCCGTAAACGATTGATTTCTGGGCAAGCAGTGTTTTCTTGAACGCATCGAGTGAGTCAATTGTCGGCTTCGGTTCGCCTTTGCGCACGAACACGCCAAGGCCGACTTTGGCGACGACAGCTTGATCATCCGCGGAAATTAACCCCTGTTTTGTCAAATCCGGAAGCTGCTTGCTGGTGACGATCGCCACATCGAGCGCGTCGCCTGCCTTGAGGCGCGCGATGATTGCGCCGACCGTTCCATACTCCATATTGACCTTATGTCCTGAGCTCTTCTCGAACTGTGGAATGAGCTCGGCCATCACAGTTTTCATTGCGGCCGGAAACATGGCTTTGATTTCGGCTGCCATCAGCTCGTTTCCCGAGAAGAGAAAAAGAGCAAGCATTGCAATCGTTGCCCGCTTCATGATGATCCCCCATTAGGCGCCACCGAAATTGCCCCCCAACGCCGATGTTACCGAACAACCATGCGCTTGAGGAAGGACCAAAAGTACGGACAGGCTATAGGGTTTGTGTCGGCGCAATCCGCGCGAGGTAATCGTTCCAAGGGGCACTGTGTCGCAGCCCCGATGTCAGGATCGGTCAGAAGCAGACTTGGCAATTAGGCCAGACTGACGCCCGCTTCCGCCCAAAAGCTGACTCCCGCCCTGCCCTAACCGGCTGCGCGAACGTAAGGCGCTCCAATCATCAAGCGCCAGTTCGGCACGCCGCTTTAGGATTGAAAGCAGAAGTCGCTCAATGCGATAGGCATTTCCGCTAAGGGCCACAACCCGACGTGAGCAGGTGCAGCAAGGCCCTATTCAATCACCTCGTCGGCGGCGACAAGAAGACTTTGCGGCACAGCAAGGCTGAGCGCTTTCGCAGTCTTCAGATTGATGACCAGTTCAAACTTAGTCGGCTGCTCGACAGGGATATCAGCTGGCTTCGCTCCATGCAAAATCTTGTCAACTAATTCAGCAGCGCGCCGAAACAGGGCCGGAAAACTCGGTCCGTAAGACATCAGACCGCCCGCTTTGACCATTGCACTTTGGTTGAACATAGTTGGAAGCTTTGTGCGCGCAACAAAGGCGTTGATATCGGACTGTGGACGGAGCAGCAACGCATTCAGTAGCGCATCACCACTGACATAGAGGGCGTCGGCTCGGCCTTCAATGACCCCGAAGGCAGGCACAATATCCTCCGCCCTTCGGATTTCGACCGGGGCGACTTCCAGGCCCAGCGTGCGACCCGCTGTTTCAACATCGCGCATCTCCAACACACTGCCCGAATTGCCAGCATTGGCCATGATGGCCAATCGCCGAAGACTGGGAGCGATTTCGTGCAAGAGCGCTAATCGCTTGCTACCCGTACCAGTTTGTTGAAGCGACAGACCGGTGCCGTTGCCGCCAGGTCGTGCCAAACTATTGACCAGACCGCCGCCCACTGGATCGTTCGCGGATGCGAAGACGATGGGGATTTCCGACGTCGCCCGCTTGATCGCACCAACAGCGACGTTTCCGTGAGTAACAATGACATCCACTTTGCGGTCGGCGAAGGCGGCCGCGATTTCGCTGATGCGATCCGCGTGTCCTTCAGCCCATCCATATTCGATAACTACGTTGCGCCCCTCGACCCATCCGAGTTCGCCCAGTCGCTGCACGAACGCTGCCACCCAAGGCCCGACCGCTGCGGGCGAGGAAGGACCCAGGAACCCGATCGTTGGCAGCTTGCCCGCCCGTTGCGCGCGCGCCGCGAGCGGCCACACAGCCGCCGCTGCACCGCCAAAAAGCATGATGAATTCCCGCCGCGTCATCCGCCATCCTCAGTTCTGGCCTATAAAGCCTAACCATGGCCCAATGGTCTGTGAACCGGCTCACATTTGGCGCCGCAACGCCGGTGCCCATTCTGGGTCAGAAACTGACGTGCAGTTGCATCGTCCAGCGTGTCAGTTCGGGGCCATAACGGAAGTCAGGCCGGACCAATCGCGAACGCGCCAGCGGCCTACAGCTATTATTCGATCACCTCGTCGGCGCGATCCAACAGCGTCGGCGGCAAGCTTAGGCCAAGCGCCTTGGCGGTGCTTAGATTGATGATGAAATCGAACTTGGTTGGCTGCTCAATGGGAAGATCACCCGGCTTCGCGCCGCGCAGAATCTTATCGACATAGTCGGCAGCGCGCCGAAACAAATCCGCAAAATTCGGCCCATAGGACATCAGACTGCCAGCTTCGACGATCTCTCTGATGCCGCCGATCGTCGGGAGTCGTGCGCTATTGGCTAAAGTATTGATGAGAATCCGGTTGGTGTTTAACAGCGCGTCCGACGTCAGATAAAGCGCATCCGCGCTCCCCTTGTGAGCCTCGAAAGCAGGGGCGATGTCCTCTGCGCGCCGAATTTCCAGCCTGACAACATCGAGGCCAACGCTGCGAGCCGTGGTCTCCATTTCATGCATCTCAAGCACAGCGGCTGGATAGCCGACATTGGCTAAGACCGCCACGCGATGCAAATGGGGGACCACCTCGCGCAGGAGTTCAAGCCGCTTGCCGACAAGGTCGGGAGCCTGAAGCGACAGGCCGGTAACGTTGCCGCCCGGGTGTGCGAGGCTCGCGACCATGCCCGTGCCGATCGGATCGGTCGCTAGGACCAGCACGGTGGGGATGATCGATCTCGCCTGCTTTAACGCGCTGACCGTGCTTTGCCCGGTGACAATGACATCAACCTTCAGCGCTACCAACTCGGCCGCAATCTGGGCGAAACGTTCACTGCGCCCCCCACCCCAGCGGTACTCGAAGCTAACGGTGCGGCCCTCGATCCATCCGAGTTCATCAAGCCGCCGTCGAAATGCTTCGACCCAAGGTTTCCAGACGGAAGCTGTGGCCGTGCCGAACAATCCGATCGTCGGCAGCTTCGTCCGCTGCGCGCGCGCCATAAGCGGCCACGCCGCCGCGCTCCCCAGCCCCGCGATGATGTCCCGACGCCTCATCCGCCCGCCTCCTCTAAGGCCCATACGCGCTGACAAGAACCAAAGCCCAACCGAGATGCGTCAGCTGATGCAGCGCCTGATCGGTACCGAAGATCAACCACCAGCGCTTTTCCTTCATCGGCGTGACCTGCCAGGACATGATCGCGAGGCCTTTGCCGCGGTCGATTGCCGCGTGCACAAAAAAATCGATCACGGCGAGCCACCACAGCGACGGCGCCACCGCAAGCACAATCGCGGCGGTCATTCCCGCATGCCAGGCGCAATGCGCAGTGAGTGGAACGAGCCAGCCGGATCGCGCCTCTTTGGCGACCGCCATCCACTCGGTCTGCAGGCAAAAATCGGCCAGCAGATGCTTGATCACGAAGATGGCGCTCAACAGCGCGAACGTCGTCACCGCATTCATGCCGGCTGACCCTTCGTGCGCCGCCGCGACATGCTGCGCGCGAACGGCGTCTCAGCACTGACCATGCTCATCGCCACGTCGGTCAACGCCTGCACGTCGTTCAGCGCCAGACCCCCACGCTCGAGCGCGACCCAGCCCTGCGCCTCCCAGGCGCGCAGCTGCTTGTTGATGGTCTCGCGGCTGGTGCCGACGATCTCTGCGAGCTCCTGCTGGGTGGCGGCAATCTTGCGCAGGCGGGCGCCGGCGCGGCTGCTCCGCGAAAGCCGCAACAGCGAGCGCGCGAGCCGCCCAGGAATACCGAGCGCCACCTGCTCCTCGAAGTGATCGGTGGCGACGCGCAGCCGCGCGCAGAGAAACTCGATCAGACGCAGCGCCGCCTTTGGCTCGTCCCGCAGGAATTGGAGGAAGTCGCGGCGCTCGATGACGATGAGGTCGCATTTCGACATGGCGACAGCATCGGCGGTGCGCGCCTGTCCATCGAGTAACGCGATCTCGCCGAAAATTTCACCGTCACTGAGCAGATTGAAGATGGTCTGCCGTCCGTCGGACAAGACGCTCGAGATCTTCACCATGCCGCTGCGGATCGCGTAAAGCTGATCGCCCACGTCACCTTTATTGAAGATGGTGGCACCGCGAGCGACCGTACGGCCACGCGCATAAGAGCACAGGCGATCAAGCTGCGCGCTCGAGAGTTCGCCGAACACCGGATGCGCCCGCAGCAGCGCGCTCGCATCCGGCCTGGTGGCGCTGGATTTGTCAAACGTCGGCATGTCGCACCAGTCCTCCACACCCACCGTGGATGTTCATTCTCGCCATCTGCCCGCGTGCATCAAGAGCGGTGGCGCGGCGTCCCCGTGCCGAGGGACGTCGCTCCCGGCCTTGGCTGCGCGTCGCGCGCAAATGACGGCCGGATGAGAACAAAGGCCGCGTAGAGCAGTGCGTACACCATCGACAGGATGAGAAAAACACGGGTTGCTTCCGCGTTGTTGAAGATCGTCTCCAGAGCATCCATGACTGGTCTCCCTTGCTGATGCGCTCATCGATAGCGCGCTTTGCACAGCTTCTGTGTGAGACGCCTCACAGTGCGATTGCTTTTTTCCGCTAGCTTGTGTCGCAGCGGTCGGAGGCGGATGCCGATTGCGTTGCCGCTGCGGCGATGACAGCATCGGCGTAGCTCCGACAAAATGAAAAAGCAGGGAGCACGGGGATGGATATCTCGAGTTCCACACTTGGAACTGCGGCGCGCAGACAAGCCAATTGGCCGCGGGAGCTCACGGCTGGCCTGAGCGTCGCCTGCATAACCCTACCGTTCGCGCTGGCGGCCGGCGTTCTCGTCTACAGCCCGCTCGGAGCGAATTTCCTCGCCCAGGGCACCGTCGCCGGCTTGACCACCTCCGTGGTCGCCGGCGCCGTCGCAGCGCTGGTCGCCAGCTCGAGCTTCGTCATCACGTCGCCGAACGCCAGCACGGCGATCATTCCTGCGGCGCTCGCAACCTCGCTCATGGCCGAGCCGGTCTTCGCCGCGCATCCACAATGGATCGTGCTCCCCATGACGCTGTGCGTGCTGCTCGGCGGCGCGCTGCAAGTCGCGTTCGGCCTGCTCAACCTCGGCCGCGTCATCAAGTTCACGCCACACTCCGTGATCGCAGGCTTTATCAGCAGCGTCGGGCTACTCACCATCCTCAGTCAGGTGAAGCCGCAGTTCGTCGTCGACCGCACTCTCCCGCTGTGGATCGAGGCCCCGCATCCGACGGAACTCATCTTCATGTTGATCTTCGGTGCCGCGATCTTTTATGGCACGAGACGGGTGCCAAAATTGCCGGTGCATCTCGGCGGATTGGCGCTGGCAAGCGCATGCTACTACGCCCTGACTTTCGCACTTCCCGGCATCGATCTCGGACGCGTCATCGGAGCGCTGCCGATCGCATTTCCCCCACCCTCGCCGCTGCCGGCGCTCGGCGATACGGCGGCGCGTGAGGCGCTCGTCGCGGCAGCGCCGGACATTCTGCTGACCGCACTCACGCTCGGCGTGGTCGTCAGCCTGCAGGCGCTGCTGGTGTTCCGCGTGGCGCAGAACCTCGCCGACCTGCCGCCGCGACCGCCGCGCGATCTGATCGGGCAAGGACTGGGCAACTGCGCCTCGGCGCTCGCCGGCGGCTTTGTCGCCGTCACCGTCGGGGCCCCGACGGCCGCAGCCTTTGGCGCCGGCGGGCGCACGCGCATCGTCGGTGTCTCCGCCGCCGTCGTGATCTTCATTATGGCGTTTCTGCTCAGCCCCGTTCTTGCGCGCATCCCCATCGTCGCGCTGAGCGCGATCCTCGTCGCCTCGGGCTTGCAACTGCTCGATCCCTGGGCGCTGCGGCTGCCAGGTATACTCCTTCGCAAATCGCCCGGTGTCGACCGGCGGCATACCTGGCAGAGCCTGATCGTGGTCGCCGCGGTGATGATCGTGAGCATCACCTCTTCGATCATCGCCGGCGCCGGCGTTGGCCTGGCCCTGTCCTGCCTGATCTTCATCATCAATATGAGCCGCCCGATCCTGCGGCGGCGTTACTATGGCGATGAGATCTTCTCCAAGCGCACGCGCTCGAGCGCAGACGGCGCAATCCTCATCCGCACCGGCCGTGAGCGCGCGGTGCTCGAGCTGCAAGGCGTGCTGTTCTTCGGCAACGCCGACGATCTTTCCAATCTGGTTGCGACGCTCTTGCAAGAGAGCAAAATGATCCTGCTTGATCTGCGCGGCATTTCCGATGTGGACGTCTCCGGCGTCACCATTCTCGCCAACATGGCGGCGCGCGCGAAGAGCCGCGGCCGCTCGGTGTCATTCTGCAATGTTCCCACGGATCGCCGTGAAGCCTTGGGCAAAGCGGCCCGGCTGTTTCCAGATCTCGACAGCGCGCTGGAATGGATGGAGGAGGCGAGCCTGCAGGCGGCCGATCCGCGGCCGGAGGACCACGTCATTGCGCTTCCCGAGCTCGATGTCACCTGTGGGCTCGACCCATCCGAGCTTCACGTCCTTGAAACGGCGCTCGCCGCCCGCACGTTCGCGCCAGGTGACGTGGTCTGCAAAGAGGGCGAAGACGCCGACCGGATGTGGGTGCTCACCCGCGGCAGCGTCAGCATCCGCCTGCAGGCCGAGGGCGGCGCGCGGCGCATTGCCAGCATTGCCGCCGGCGCCACCGTCGGCGAAATGGCCATGCTGGAAGGCGGCCGGCGCTCGGCGACCGTCACTGCCGATGGCGCGGTGTCTGCCTACGAGCTCAGCCGCGAGGCTTTCGAGCGCCTGCTGCGCGAGCACCCCTCGCTGGGCCAGAAATTGCTCACCTATTTCGCGCGGGAGATGACGCGGCGGCTGCGGTTGCTGCATCGGGACCTGCGGGCGGCGTGAGGGCGAAGTGAGTGTGAGCCAACTCACAGACGACCGGGCCGGCTTACGGTTTCTTTGGGGCGACTGATCGTCACGCTCGGCTACGAGGTGATCGAATGAAAAGGCGGGAATTTCTTGCGCTGTCCGTAGCCACATTCGCAGCATTCCCTCTTGCAACGCGGGCGCAACAGGCCGCTCCCGGGCGCAAGCTTGGCGTGCTCATGCCCTATACCGAGAATGACCCGGCCGCCGGCGCTCGGATCGCAGCCTTGCTGAGCGGGCTGCGCGCGCACGGCTGGATCGACGGCGGCAACTTGCGCATCGAGTATCGGTACGCACCCAAGGCCGACGCGATGAAAACCGGTGCCGTCGCCTTGGTCGGCCAGTCGCCCGATGTGCTTTTGACAACGACCAATCTGGCAACGATCGCCTTGCATCGCGAGACGCGGACCATCCCCATTATCTTCGTCGGTGGCGGCGACATGATCAAAGAGGGACTCGTATCATCATTGGCGCGGCCCGGCGGAAATGTCACCGGCTTCACCAATTTCGAGCCGGCGATGGGCGGCAAATGGCTGCAGTTGCTCAAGGAGATGGCGCCAGCTCTGCGACGCGTCGGTTTCCTGCACAATCCCGATACCGCTGCCAACATCAATGACATGCATTTTGCTGACGCGGCGGCGCGGCCGCTGAATGTCGACGTGGTCCCGCTGCCGACGCGCAACCGGGATGACATCGAGCGAGCGGTCCGCGAATTCGCCGCGGCGTCCGATGCCGGCATCGTCGTCGCTCCGAACCCGACCACCATCGGGAATCACAGCCTCGTCGTCGATCTGGCAAACGCCCACCATCTGCCGGCAGTCTATCCGCTCGACTTCTATGCCACCGAAGGCGGCCTCATGTCCTATGGACCCGACCAGCTGGACATGTTCAAGCGCGGCGCTGCCTATGTCGATCAGATCCTGAAAGGCACGTCCGCAGGCTCGCTTCCCGTGCAGGCACCGACGAAGTTCGAGCTGGTCATCAATCAGAAGACGGCAAAATCCATGGCCATCGTCGTTCCTTCTTCGCTGCTCGCGCGCGCCGACGAGGTGATCGAATGAGACGGCGGGAGTTCCTCATCGGCTTCGCCGGCTGCAGCTTTACTGCCCTCGCCTCGCCCGCGCGGGCGGCGGAGCCGCGCCGCTATCGCATCGGCATCCTGGAAACGATCCCCGCGGAGCAGAACGAGCCCAATCTCGACGCGCTGCGCGCCGGACTGAAGGAGCACGGCTACATCGAGGGACAAAACCTCGAGCTCATCTACCGTTCGGCGAACGGTGCCGCAGAGCGGTTTCCCAAGTTCGCCGCCGATCTCGTCGGCTCAGGCGTCGACGCCATCCTCACCCGCGGAACGCCGGCGACCAAGGCTGCCAAGGCCGCGACCAGCACGATCCCCGTGGTCATGGCGGCGGTCGGCGAACCGCTGGGGGTTGGCGTCGTCAACAGCCTGGCGCATCCCGGCGGCAACGTCACCGGGCTGACCTCCTTCGTCGCCGAGCTTGCGGGAAAACGCCTCGAACTCCTCAAGGAAGCATTTCCTTCCGTTACCCGCGTCGGCTTCATGCAGAACATGGGCAATCCGGTGTCACCGCCGCAATGGCAATTGTCCGCCTCCGTCGCCAAGGCGCTCGGCATGACCGCCGTGCTCTTCGACATCCGTAGTGCGCACGACATTCGGCCGGCATTTGACGCGCTAGCGCAGCAGAATCTGCAGGCGCTTTCGGTGGGCATCGACGCGGTCACGCAGGCGAATGTCGAACCGATCGTCAAGCTCGCCGCGCAGCATCAGATCTTGACCGCCTATCCCGCGCGCGAATTCGTCGATGCGGGCGGGCTGCTGAGCTACGGCCCCAGTTATCCCGACCTGTATTTCCGCGCGGCCGGCTTGATCGACAAGATCTTCAGAGGGGCGAAGCCCGGCGATTTGCCGGTGGAGCAGCCGACCAAGCTGGAGCTCGTCGTCAATCTCAAGACGGCCAAGACCCTTGGCCGCGACTTTCCACCCGACCTGCTCGCGCGCGCCGATGAGGTGATCGAATGAGGCGGCGGGATTTCATCGTGCTGGTCGGCGGTGCCGCGGCGGCATGGCCGCTATCCGTGCGCGCGCAATCGGGCGCACTGCCGGTGATCGGCTTTATCAGCGGACGATCGCCGGCATCCGATGGACACCTGGTGCAGGCCTTTCGCAAGGGCCTGAAGCAGACGGGCTATGTCGAAGGCCGCAACGTCGCGATCGAATTTCGCTGGGCCGAGGGGAAATCCGAACGGCTCCCCGGATTCGCGGCAGAGCTTGTAGCCGGGCATCGTGTCAGCGCGGTGTTTGCCGGCGCGCTCGATACCCGGGTTCATGAATTGCGTCCAGCACTGGCCAGCGTACCGGTCGTCTATGCGCTGGGCGGCGACCCAGTTTTGCTCGGCGTCGCGGCGAGCCTGGCGCGGCCCGGCGGCAATGCGACGGGCATGACGGTGATGACAGCGGCGCTTTGGCCTAAGCGCCTGGCGCTGTTGCACGAACTGATCGGCCGCACCGAGCGCCTTGCGGTTCTGGTCGACCCGGCCAATGAGACCGCACAGTCGTCGACAAAGGACGTCGAGGCGGCGGCGAAAGACATCGGCCAGACCATCGTCCTGGTGAACGCCAAATCGGAAGCGGAATTCGAGGCAGCCTTTGCGAGAATGGCGCAAGAGCGCGCCGGTGCCTTGCTGGTCCCCGACGACCCGGTCTTCATCAACAGCCGCAAGCTGCTGGTCGCGCTTGCCACGCGCCACGCCATCCCGGCGCTTTATGGGCGTCGTGAGTTTCCGGCGGACGGCGGGCTCGCCAGCTATGGGGCGAGCGCAGACGACCAGTACTACCAGTGCGGTCAGTATGTCGGCCGCGTTCTCGCAGGAGCCAAACCGGGGGAGCTGCCCTTCCTGCAACCGACCAAGTTCGAGCTGGTCATCAACCTCAAGGCCGCGAAGATGCTCGGACTCTCGGTGCCGACCACGCTTTTCGCCAGCGCCGACGAGGTGATCGAATGAACCGAAGGGCGTTCATTGCGCAAGCCGGCGGAGCGCTGGCGTGGCCGATCGCTTGGCCCGCATTGGCAGCCGGCGTCGCGCATATCGGATTTCTCGGCGCCGCATCTGCGGCACGGTACGCGGCCGAAATCGAGGCCTTGCGCTTCGGCTTGCGCGATCTCGGTTATGTCGAGGGCAACAATCTGAGCATCGATTTTCGCTGGGCCGAAGGACAATACGACCGGCTTCCCGAACTGGCGCGCGACCTCGTGGATCGCAAGGTCGACGTGCTCGTCACCCATGGGACGCCGGGCGCACTGGCCGCGGAACGTGCGACGACGACAGTGCCCATCGTCATGGCGATCATCGGCGATCCGGTCGCCACCGGCGTCGTCAGCAACATCAGTCATCCCGATCGCAACATCACCGGCTCAAGCTTCTTCGCCCCGGAGCTGACCGCAAAGCGCGTCGAAGTGATCAAGGAAGCGGTGCCGGCGCTGCGCCGGATCGGCCTGCTGACCAATGGGGCGAATCCGGTCATGGCGCCGATCCTTGCCGCGGTGGCGCGCCGAGCGACGGCCCTCGGCGCCGAGGCTCAAGCGTTTCCGATCCGCTCGGCTGCAGATTTGGATGCGGCTTTCACGGCAATGAAGTCCGCCCGAATCGATGCCCTGGTGATCCCCGAGGATGGAATGCTGATCGCAAATATTGCGGCGGTTGCACGCACGACCGCCAGCAGGTCCGTGCCCGCGATCGGCTTCGGTCAATTCGCCAAGGCCGGCGGCCTGATGGCTTATGGCGTGAATATCCCGCAGACATTTCGCTACGCCGCCACGTTCATCGACAAGATCCTCAAGGGCGCAAAACCGCAGGAGCTGCCCATCGAGCAGGCGACACGATTCGAGCTGATCATCAACGCCAAGGCGGAGAAAGCGCTCGGCCTCAGCCTGCCAACGACGCTGCTCGCGCGCGCCGATGAGGTGATCGAATGAGGCGGCGGCATTTCATGGCGCTCCTCGGCGGCGCGCTCGCCGCCCCCGCCCTCACACGCGACGCACGCGCGCAACAGCCGCCGGTCGTCGGCTATCTCGGCGCGGAAAATCCGGAGCGCTTCGCCAGCCGCCTGCACTCGTTCCGCGCCGGGCTCGCCAAAGCCGGTTTTGAAGAAGGCCGCAACGTCACGATCGAATATCGCTGGGCCGAAGGCCACAATGACCGCCTGCCGGCGCTGGCGAACGAGCTTGTCCAGCGCGGTGTCTCCGTCATCGCAGCGCCGGGCAGCGCCGCGGCGGCGCTCGCTGCCAAGGGCGCGACGGCGCGGATCCCAATCGTGTTTGAGACCGGCGCCGATCCGATCGCGGTGGGACTTGTCGGCAGCCTCAATCAACCAAGTGGCAACATCACGGGTGTCACTTCGCTCAATCTCGAGGTCAATCCCAAACGCCTGGAGCTGCTGCATGACGTCGTGCCGACGGCCAGGAGTTTCGCGCTGCTCGTCAATCCGACCAATCCGCGCAGCGCCCAGTTCACCGCGGCCGATATCCAGAAGGCGGCGCGGACGCTCGGCGTCGAGCTCAACATGCTGCAGGCGAGCACGGAGGAGCAGCTTGGCAACGCGTTCGCAGCGATGACGGCGCTGCATGCCTCGAGCCTGGTGATCGAGAGCGATCCGTTCTTCGCCACACGCAGCGCGCAGATCGCCAAGCTCGCGGTCGAGCATGCGCTGCCGGCTGTGCATCAGTCGCGCGAATTCGCCGCGGCCGGCGGCCTGATGAGCTATGGCGGCAGCACGACGGAATCGCACACGCAAGCCGGCCTCTATGTCGGGCGTATCCTCAAGGGCGAAAAGCCGGGCGAGCTTCCGGTACAGCGGGTGACCAAGGTCGTGTTTGTGGTCAACCTGAAGGCGGCGCACGCGCTAAAGATCGAAGTTCCGCCGACGCTGCTCGCGCTTGCCGACGAGGTGATCGAATGAAAAGACGCAACTTCATCGCCGGCCTGCTTGGCACAGCCACCGCGGCCGACCTCGGCACCGCACGGGCGCAGCAGACGCCGGTGATCGGATTTCTGCGCAATGCCTCAGCGGCGAGCTCCGCGCGGCTGATGGCGGGATTCCGTCAGGGACTGAGCGACACTGGCCTCGTGGAAGGCCGTGGCGTCGCGATCGAATACCGCTGGGCCGAGCACAGTGAGCAGCAATTGCCGGAAATGGCGACCGACCTCGTGCATCGCGGCGTGGCGCTGATCGCCACCGGCGGCGGGATTGACGCAGCGCTCGCCGCCAAACGCGCCACGGCCGCGATCCCGATCGTCTTCGAGGCCGGCGGCGATCCGGTGAAGATGGGGCTCGTCGCCAGCCTCAACCGTCCCGGCGGCAACGTCACCGGCGTTGCGCTGTTCTCGAACACGATCGGACCGAAGCGCGTCGAGCTGATCAAAGGCATCATGCCCACCTCGGCACCGATCGGTGTGCTGGCCAATCCGGACAATGCCAACACGCGAAACGAGCTTCCGCTTCTGCAACACGCCGCGGCGTCCAGCGGCATTGCGCTCATCACCCTCGACGCCGCAGCGCCCGCGCAGCTCGATGACGCCTTCCGCAAGGCCGCCGACGGGCATGTCGGAGGACTGCTGGTCATCGCCAATCCGTTCTTCGTCGCGCATCGCGAAGAGATCGTCGCGGCCGCCGCGCGCCACCGGCTTCCGGCGATCTATCCGTTCCGCGACTTTGCCCAAGCGGGCGGCCTGATGAGCTATGGCGACAACCTCGTCGACGCGTTCCGCCAACTCGGAGTCTATAGCGGCCGTATCTTGCACGGCGAGAAACCCGCCGATCTGCCCGTGATCCGGCCGAGCAAGTTCGAGCTGGTCATCAATCTCAAGACAGCAAAGGCGCTGGGCGTCGCAATGCCGGGGACGCTGCTGGCGCTGGCCGACGAGGTGATAGAATGAGAGCAAACGCGCTTTGCCGCGCACGACAGGCAATTGGTTGAGCGTGCCAGGGAAATGATGAGGGCACCCGCAGACTCGAACCACGGCGCGAGCAAGCCGGCGGCGATCCGCCGCGGCTGGAGTGCCGTGCGCGGGCAACTCTTCATCAAATATGTGGCACTGTTCATCGCCGTGGTTTCGATCGCGCTCCTCTCCAACGGCGCCTTCGAGGTGTGGTTCTCCTACAACGAATACAAAGCCTCGCTCATCCGCATCCAGCACGAGCAGGCAGAGTCAGCCGCCGCCAAGATCGCGCAATTCATCAAGGAGATCGAAAGCCAGGTCGGCTGGACCACGCAGCTGCCGTGGTCGGCAGGCACCATCGAGCAGCGCCGCTTCGACGCGCTGCGGCTCCTGCGCCAGGTTCCGGCGATCACCGAGCTCTCGCAGCTCGACGCCACCGGCCACGAGCAGTTGAAGGTGTCACGCCTCGCCATGGACGTGGTCGGCAGTGGCACCGATTACTCGAAGGATCCGAAATTCACGCAAGCGGTGGCGCACAAGGTCTATTACGGACCGGTCTATTTCCGCCGCGAATCTGAGCCCTACATGACGCTGTCGCTTGCCGGCACGCGGCGCGACGCCGGCGTCTCGGTGGCCGAGGTCAATCTCAAGCTGATCTGGGACGTGGTCTCGCAGATCAAGGTCGGACAACGCGGCAAGGCCTACGTGGTCGACGCTCAGGGGCGCTTGATCGCGCATCCGGACATCAGCCTCGTCCTGCGCAACAGCGATCTATCGAATCTCGCACAGGTTAAGGCGGCGCGCGCCAACAGCGATGCAAGCCCCGAGGAGCAGGTGGAGGAGGCGACCGACATCCAGGGCAAGCGCGTGCTCACCGCCTATGCGCCGGTGTCCCCGCTGCACTGGGTGATCTTCGTCGAGCTGCCGATCACCGAGGCCTATGCGCCCCTCTACACCTCGCTCGAGCGCACCGCAGGACTGCTCGGCGGCGGTCTCGTTCTGGCACTGCTCGCCGGCCTGTTCCTGGCCCGGCGCATGGTGGTGCCGATCCGCGCCTTGCGCGAAGGCGCCGCGCGCATCGGTGGCGGCGACCTGTCGCAGCGCATCGCGGTGAAGACCGGCGACGAGCTGGAAAGCCTTGCCGACCAGTTCAATGACATGGCCGGCCAGCTGCAGGAGAGCTACGCAGACCTCGAGCAGAAAGTGAAGGACCGCACGCGCGAATTGACCGAGACGCTCGAGCACCAGACGGCGACGTCAGATGTCCTGCAGGTGATAAGCGGCGCGCATGGCGATCTGCAGCCCGTGTTCCAGACGATCCTGAGCAACGCCACACGCATTTGCGAAGCCAAGTACGGCATCCTGTTCCGGTATCAGCAGGACAAATTCCGCGCAGTCGCATTGCATGGCGCTCCCGCGGAGCGCGTCGAATACGAACGCCAGCGCGGCGCTTTTCCGCCACGGGTGGGGACGCCGCTCGAGCGCGTGCTGCGCACCAAGTCCGTGGTGCACATCGCCGACCAGACGGTCGAGGACGTCATCGCGATTTCGACCTCAATGGGCGGCGCCCGTTCCCACCTCTGCGTTCCGCTGCTCAAGGAGCAAGACCTGATCGGCGTGATCATCATCTACCGGCAAGAGGTGCGGCCGTTCACCGAAAAACAGATCGATCTCGTGCAGAACTTCGCCAGCCAGGCGGTAATCGCGATCGAGAATGTGCAGCTGCTCAGCGAGCTCCGCGAACGCACCGACGAGCTGGGGCGCTCGGTGAACGAGCTGCGGGCGCTTGGCGAGGTGAGCCGGGCGGTCAACTCGACGCTCGATCTCAACACCGTGCTCAACACCATCGTCGCCAAGGCGGCGGAGCTCTCCGGGACCGACGGCGGCGCGATCTACGCTTATAATGAAGCCCGGCAGGAATTCGGGCTCAGCGCAACCTATGGGATGAGCGATGAGCTGATCGCGGCGGTCGGACGCCAGCACGAAGGCTTCTCCGAGGCGGTCGGTCACACCGTCGAGCTGCGGGCGCCAGTGCAGGTCGCGGACCTACGCGAGGAGCCACCCTCCCCGGTCAACAATCTCATGATCAATGCCGGCTTCCGCGCACGGCTGGTCGTGCCGCTGATCGGCGCCGAGCGCGCGGTCGGCGCACTGGTGGTGCGGCGTAAGGAGCCGGGCGAATTTCCGCAGCAGACGGTCGAGCTCTTACAGACCTTCGCCGCGCAGTCGGTGCTCGCGATCGAGAATGCCAATCTGTTCCACGAGATCGAGGAGAAGGGCCGACAGCTGCAACTCGCCAGCCAGCACAAGTCGCAATTCCTCGCCAATATGAGCCACGAGCTGCGCACGCCGCTCAACGCCATCCTTGGCTATACCGAGCTCATCCTCGATGCCATCTATGGCGAGATCCCCGACAAGGCGCGCGCCACGCTCGAGCGTGTGCAGGTGAATGGTAAACACCTGCTCGGGCTGATCAATGACGTGCTCGACTTATCGAAGATCGAGGCCGGGCAGCTCAATCTCACGCTCAGCGATTATTCGGTGAAGGACGTCGTGCACAACGTGTTCAGCGCGGTGGAGTCGCTGGCCAACAACAAAAGGCTCGCCCTCAAGGTGGACGTCGCCCCCGAGCTGCCGCAAGCGCGCGGCGATGAGCGAAGGCTGACGCAGGTGCTGCTCAATCTCGTCGGCAATGCGATCAAGTTTACCGATCAGGGCGAGGTAGCGATCAAGGCTTCGACCGCGGACGGCACCGTGACGGTCGCCGTGCACGACACCGGTCCGGGCATCTCAGCGGCGGACCAGAGCAAGATCTTCGAGGAGTTCCAGCAGGCGGATTCCTCGACGACCAAGGAGAAAGGCGGAACCGGCCTCGGCCTCGCCATCGCCAAGCGCATCGTGGAGATGCACGGCGGGCGGCTGTGGGTGGAATCGGAACTTGGTCACGGCTCGACATTTTCGTTTATGGTGCCGGTGCGGGTGGAAAAGCAGGTGGGACACGCATGAGCAAGCACATCCTCGTCGTCGAGGATCAGGAAGACAACCGGCAGATCCTGCGCGATCTACTCGGCAATTCCGGCTATGAGATGAGCGAGGCCGGCAATGGTGAAGAGGCGCTCGCCGCGGTCGCCAGGCGACGCCCCGATCTGATCCTGATGGACATCCAGCTGCCGGTGATGGACGGCTACGAAGCGACGCGGCGGATCAAGGCGGATCCGAGCTTCAAGGCGATCCCGGTCATCGTCGTCACCTCCTACGCGCTCTCCGGCGATGAGAGCAAAGCGCGCGCCGCCGGCTGCGACGCTTACGTGACCAAGCCGTACAGCCCGCGCCAGCTGCTGGCGAAAGTGCGCGAGTTTCTCCCCTAGCGCTGCATCCCATGCACAATCCACCGCGCATCCTGATCGTCGACGACAATGAGACCAACCGCGACATCCTGGTGACGCGGCTCGGCCTGCATGGCTATGAGCTCATGCAAGCCGCTGACGGCGAAGAGGCGCTCGACTCCGCGCGCAAGCACCTGCCCGATCTAATCCTGCTCGACATCATGATGCCGAAAGTAGACGGCGTGGAGGTGTGCCGGCGGCTGAAGAACGATGCGAGCCTGCCGTTCATGCCGATCATCCTGGTCACGGCGAAGGCCGACAGCAAGGATGTCGTTGTCGGCCTTGATGCCGGCGCCGACGAATATCTCACCAAGCCGATCGATCAGACGAGCCTGGTGGCGCGGGTCAAATCGGTGCTGCGCATCAAAGAGCTGCACGACCGGGTGACCGCGCAGACCGCCGAGCTCGCATCCTGGAACAAGACCTTGGAAGAGCGCGTCGCCGCGCAGCTTTCCGCACTCGAGCGCATGGACACGCTCAAGCGCTTCCTCTCGCCGCAGATCGCGCAGGCGGTCCTCGCCGCCGGCGACGAAAGCATTCTGGAAAGCCATCGGCGCGACGTGACCATCGTGTTCTGCGACGTGCGCGGCTTCACCGCCTTCGCCGAGCTGGCCGAGCCGGAAGAGGTGATGACGTTCCTGCGCGAGTATCACAACCGCGTCGGCACGCTGATCCACGAATACGAAGGCACTATCGAGCGCTTCACCGGCGACGGCCTCATGATCATCTTCAACGATCCGCTGCGCTGCTCGGAGCCGTCGCTGCGCGCCGTGAAGATGGCGGTTGCGATGCGCAACGCGGTCAGCGCGCTGATCGGCCAATGGCGTAAGCGCGGCCACGAGCTCGGCTTCGGCATGGGCATTGCGCACGGCTACGCGACGCTCGGACGCATCGGCTTCGAAGGACGCTCGGACTATGCCGCGGTCGGGACGGTGGTGAACCTGGCCGCACGCTTGTGCTCGCAGGCAAGCGATGGGCAGATCCTTATCGAGGGAAAGGTGATGGACGCCGTCGAAGGCGCCGCCACAACCGAGCCCGCCGGCGAGCTGACGCTCAAGGGGCTGCATCGGGCTATCAAAGCCTTTAACATTCGTGGGCTTTTACAATCAGAACAATCAGCAGGTTGAATCCGATTTCCGTTATGGGTCATTCGCTACGTAGGCGGCAGCGGACAAGAATTCCCCGACGTCTGCTTTGCTCCGGAAGTGGCCTCATTGTTGCGCGATCGCAAATGACGCGATGGGCCAAACTCGGACTTCCCCTGCGTACACTAGCAGCTTAAGAGGCCTTCATCACGCGCGCGGCACAAAGGCTTTCGATTTCGTCAGCGGCCCCCGTCGTGCCATCCACGCTTGCGAGCTGACGCGCAATCACTGCGGCCCGGCCGGCGAACTTGCTCGATCTCAAGACATCCTGGATCGCTTCGCTGATCCTGTCCGCGGTCGCATCAGCCGGCAGTGCGCGCCCTACACCCCAATGTTCGACAGCAGCCGCATTGGGCGGCTGATCGCCCCCGGAGCCTGGTATCACTACGAGGGGTAGGCCGTTTTTCAGAGCGCGCATGAGGGTACCGTGTCCCCCATGCGTCACCACGAGGTCTGCACGTCGCATCAGATCATCATGGTCCGCCGTCGCGGACGCAGCGACGTTTGGACTAGGCCGAAGCATCTGCGGATCGATGCTGTCCCCGACTGTGATCACGCCTCGCACCGGGAGGTTCGAAAGCGCATCGATCGCATTTTGGAATTTTTGCACCGAGCCCTGTTCCGGCGCGGTACTGAAGCTCACAACCACGAGCGGAATGTCCGGGTCGTCGGGCCACGGCAGGCTCACCCGAACGCCGTGCCGCTCACGTTCGAGCACCGGACCGACATGTCGAAGCTTGTGCGAATTGCCAAGCACGCCCGGAGGCTCGTCCAGACTCTTCAGGGTGGTGGCCAGCATCAAGTCTTGCACCATCCAAAGGCTTTCGAGGTCGCTTGGAATGGGATCGAACCCAGCCTCCGTGCGAAGCCCCGTCAAGATGGCAAAGAATTTTCGCCACATGTCGAGGCATCGCCATACTGAGGTGTGGCAGATCGCGACCGAAGGCCTTCCGAAACGATGTGCCTCAAGCAAAGCGACAGGAAACATTTGATCGACGATCACTACATCCGGATCTTCTGCGGGGAGAAGCTCGCGGATCTCGGCGGCGACAGCAGGTGACGTCAGAAAACTCGCCGCTCGCGGCAGCCATTTATTTGGGGGATACCGATCCGCTTGTTCATAGGCGCGCGAGAGCTCGATGGCGCTAAAGCCCGCTCTCTCGACACGCGGGACCATTTCCGGGCGGCCGGCGAAAGAAACCATATAGCCGCGCTCCGTCAGGACGCGCGCTATTCCCAGACTCGGAGGCAGGTTTCCGCCGCCGGACCAGTTCAGCCAAAGTATCTTAGCCATTGTTGTTCTCCCGGGTGATGCCGGCCACGATGCGTCTCAACCGCGCGTGTGCGCCACGGCGGCTCAGGCCGAAATCTCGACGCAGCAGTTTCCATGTATAGATGTCGAATGCGATTACGAGCGCGTCGTGCACTTCTTTGCGCGCCTCTCTGCTCAGGCGATTAAGCGTCGGCTCGAATGCTGCCGCGACCCACGCCCGCAGATGCTGCCGGCCGATGTTGAGGTGTTTATGCATCGCCGGGATACGTGGCTCGTCGGCAAGCCAGCGGACTACGGTATCCCCGATCTTGTCGTAGAAATCGTAGGTGCCGCTGATCAACGCATCGAGATTGTCGGGCGTAATCGGTGCCTGGCCGAACTGGCCGAGTGAGTGCAGCGCGTGCGCAAAAACCTCTTCCTTACTCCCGAATATGCGCAACACGGTCCGGGTTGTCGTGCCTGCTCCTTCGGCGACCGCCTCGATGGTCATGTCTTCGAATGAATGCTGAACCAGAAGTTCGCACGCGCTCGTGAGGATGCGGCTGCGCGTGATGGCGGCAGCCTCCGCTCGCGCACGCATGATATAGGGACGCGCCTCAGCAACTTTCATGTCTATCATGGTGACATGAAATCAGATTTGATGTCAATGTCACTGACATGAAATGTGGGAGCGCTGTCAGATCAATGGCCGCAAGCATCGGGTCGCCGACACACGTGCTCGACGCACTTGCTTCATGCTACTCTTACTCAAACAGCAGACGTCGAGATCGTCAGCTCAGGGCCATTAGCGGACATACAGCTCCACTCGGAGAAGTCTCGGCAGCACCCGAAGTGTTGCCACGCGCATCCCTTCGTGGAGCGCGCGTCGCCAGCCCGCTAATGCGTCGCACCGGCCTGGGTCGCGAGTTGCGCCACCACCAGCTTGTCCACGGCGAGCGCGGCCTGTGCCGCCAACTGCGCGTTCAGGGCATCGATCATCGCCTGTGCGGCGACGATCGCCTGCTGCGCCTGCGCGACGGCGGCCTGATCGACCGCCAGCTGCTTCTGATCCTGCGCCACGGTCTTCGCCAGATTCGCCGTCTGCTGATTGGCCGTCTGCAGCGCAGCTTGATCGTTCTTCACGGCCGCCGCGAGCTGGGCGGCCTGCGCCTGATCCTGCTTCGATGCCTTGAGATCGACCGCGGCCTGTTGCGTTTCCGCCAGCGCTCGATCGCCATGGCCAACATTGATGTCCTTTGCCGCTTGCTCGAGCTCATTGAACGCCGCCGTCTTCTCGGCAGTCACTTTCGCCTGCATCTGTGTCTCGGCCGCCTGATCCTGCGCCAGGGCCTGCGAAGCGTGCGTCGCCCCAGTCTGCGCGCTGGCGGACTGGCTCTGGGCCGTCGCCAATGTGGCGGCATCGCCGGTCTGCGTCGCCGCCGCTTGCGCCAGCTGCGTCTGCGCATGAGCAACCGCCTGGTTTGCGGCGGCGAGCGCGGCGGTGAGCCCCACCACATCGCCGGGCGCAATCCCGGTGATGGACGTCGCGTGGATAAGCGCGGCCTGGTCGGCGGCGTACTGCGCTTGCGCGGTCTGCAGCGCGGCGGCCGGGGTCTGCGACTGCAGCGCGGCGGCGACCGCCGCGGCGGCGACGGCGGCCTTGCTGATCACATCGGCCGCATCGGCCGCCACAGCGGCGTGCAGCGTATTGACGTTCGCCTGCGCGGTGTTGAAGGCCTGCTGCGCCTGCGCGAGCGCCGCCTGGTCGGTCGCGACTTGATGCGTCGCTGTCGTAATCTGGCTCCGCGCAGCGTTTTCCGCGGCGGTGTCGGCGACGATGCTGGCCTGCGCTGCGGCGATCGTGTGCTGGTCGGCGGCGATCCGGGCTTGATCCTGCGCGATGCTGGTGTTGGCTGCGTTCACATGTTGCGTGTCGGTCTGGTACGCGGCGGTGTCGCTGTTGAGCGCCCCCTGCGCCGTGTTCGTCGCCTGAAGATCCTGCTGGTAGGTCTGGTTCGCCTGCTGGTACGCCGCGGCAGAGCCGTGAAGGAATAGCGCAGCGGCCTGCAGGTTCTGCATGGTGTGTTGATCGGTCACGGTCTTGACGTTTAGCTGAGCAAGCGTCCCCTGGTCGTGCTGGATGCTTTGCTGGTCATGCGTCTGCGCCGTCTGCGCGACGCTCAAGTCATGCTGATGCATCGTGAGCGCGCTCTGGGCGCCGGGCAGATCGGCCTGCGCGGTGGCGATCGTTTGGGTGCTGGCATGGATGTGAGTGTCGAGTGCCGTCACCTGCTGGTTCAGGCCGGTCAGCGTCTGATTGTCATGGGTCAGCGTCGTGCTGATCTGGTTCAACACGTCCTGCGCGTGGCCCAGCGTCTGCTGCGCGGCGTTCAGCGAGGTCTGGTCCGCCTGCTCGTGCTGCTGCGCCTGCGCCAGTGATGCGGCCGCGGTGGTCTGCGCAAACTGATCGGCGCTGTGATTGCTCGCACCGCTCATATCGATCGAATTGGTCGGCTGCTGCTGCGGCTGTGCTGCCGGGCCGGTGCCGCCGACCACGTTGTCGAGTTGGTCGAGCGAAAGCTCCTCATGCTGGTCCGTCGAAAGCTTTTCGATATTGGTCCGGTTGGCTTTCTTGCCAGCCTTACTCCCTTGGCCGCGCAGCATGGCGTGCTCCCCTGACTGGTGCAGTATCGCTGAAGGATTTGGATAGCTGCCCAGGCGTAAGAGCCGTTCAAGCCGGGGGGAATTTGTCGTCATCGGATCGGTATAACGATCCCGATGCGCTGTAGCAGCATCTGTTTATAGGTCTATACCGGCGTTCGCGCAATGATTGTGCGAAAACGCACACCCTGGCTGCGCGCGCGCAAGCGTCATTCGAAATCGATGTTTATCGTTGACGGCAATCGGTACGAACTAGGCAGCTGTCTGCGCACTGGCGATCACCGGCTGTGCGCCTCGAATGACTCCCCCCCAAAAGAAACATTTGAAGGGCTGCCAAAATAATCAGCTGAGGACCAACAGCCGACATCTGTAACGGCTACTCTGAAGCAGCAGCAAGCGATGGTGCGCAGTGACGGCGGCCGGTCGCCCCAGAGTTCACTCTTGGATCTTCTGCCGACCAGCATCCGTCAACATCAGACCGTCAGTCAGGTCTTCAACCCAACCTTTGTGCACGGCCTCTTTCGCCGCCTCTCTTACCTCGTTGGCCGAAAGCGAGTTGATCTTTATCCATTCTTCGAATTCTTCTTGGTCCAGCGGACGATTCGGCTCGAACACTTCCAGAAATTCGAGTGCTATACGATCGGTATTGGAAATATATTCCTCATCCATCATGCCTTCGATATCGGACAGTTTGACAGTCGCCATTGCTTCGTCCCCTTGTGAGGCAGCTTATAGCCTTGGTAATCTGAGCGGTTGGTTGAAGGCGAATATAGGCCTTCCGCTAAAGCGCCTGAGAATTATGCAACATTTCTTGCCGAATGCGTCGCGTTCGCCAGGCGCAAAGTCAAGCCGAGCGCGACAGGCAAAAATGAAACAAGCCGCCAGCTATGCGGAGTGTCGTCCGCACTCTGTGTCGTACCCGCCACAACAATCCGCGCCGCGCGGCCGTTAGCGCATGTGCGAGGAAAGCTCAAATGCCTTTCTCCACCGAAGATCCTTGCTTGAGCCCCGGCGCCTTGTGAGCAGCTCCGGGGCTTCAACTAAATGCGGGCAACCTGTTATTATCGCAGGCGCGTAACACCATGTGAAGAACAGCGCCACGGGGACATCGACTCGCCGCGTCCAGCACGAAAAGGAAAGAAGATGTCGAAGTTCAACTATGATGCCCCTGCCGAGCTGTTCGCGTCCCCCAATCGAAGGATCGCCCGTCCATTCAAATACAAGCGCCTCGACACCGCCGCCAATGCCATCCGCTTCGCCGTGGCAGAGCTTTCCCAGCCTGCTCTGGTGGGAGCGTGCATCGAGACCGGCGAGGACGAGGAAAGGCTGGACCACAAGCACATCCGCGAGCTCTACGACAGCGCGGATTATCCGCTGAAACGGGGTCCGAGCTGACGCAGCCCGCGAGAGCCGGCAGATGCCCTCTCATTTCCCAATGCCAGCCGATATTTCGATGCCACGCGCAATGCGGTCGGCTTTTTGGGGCGCGAGGGCCCGAAGCGGGCGGCTTCGCTAGCGGCAGTCAAGCCATCGCGACGCAATCATTTCTTTTCTTCTCTATTTCTCCTGCGCATCCGTCTTTTGCGCATCCACTGCCGTATAAACGCGCTGCGTCGCGTCATAGACCTCAACCTTGACCACCGGATAACGCTGCTTGAGCTCCGATGCGGCCGCCATGGCCTCGCTCGAGGTCTCGTAACTCATTTTCAGCTTGCCATCGACGGATAATGTATATCCGGCGGTCGGCATCACGTTAGCACGCAGGTTTATCGCTTTTTTCGAGCCTTCGCTCATGTGTCATTCCTCCAATGGCTATCGGTCGCGGCGGGACCGCAAGGGCCTGCATGTCCTCATGCATGGAGCCTGCGTCGTGAACAGAGGCAGGCGCCGGGATCAGGGCGCCCCGGCCGGTCCTGAAGCGCCCTTGACTGCCTGTGCGTCGCGTTCCAGCGCCGCCGCGAGATCGAGCGGATCGATGGTCAGCATTTCGGTTGTCGGCGCGCGTCGAGCCAGCATCATCGTCGCGACATGACGATAGACGGGAAACGACAGGCCTTCGAGCAATTCCTGGTCAGTAATGATCTCGTAGTCGCCAGCGGGCAAAATCCGATCGACTCCTTTGATCGAAAAGGGATGGTTGAATTTGACGATCTTGCGGGTCGTGCGAATGCTCATTGAGTTTCCGACAACCTCGCCGGCAGCCTCCCGAAATGCATCAACCGCCCTATATGCGCGCGCATTCGAGGGAATCACAGGTGCAAGAAGCCGTTTGTTGGAAATAAAGATCGGCCGCTCGCTCCCCGGCGGTGCGCAATGCTGATCGCAAATCGAGCGAATAGCGCGTAGGAACGATGGGTGAGCGCACTGCGGATCCAGCACAAGACCACCTACCGTTTCCATCAGCCGGTCAGCCTCGGGCCGCACCGGCTGCTGCTGCGCCCGCGCGAAAGCCGCGACCTGCGTCTGTTATCGAACACCCTGGCAATCACGCCCACCGCGACGGTGACCTGGGCGCAGGACGTGTTCGGCAACACCGCCGGCGTCGCCACGTTCGCCGCCATGACCGATCAGCTAGTGATCGACAGCGTGGCCGACATTCTGCTGCGCGCCGCCGAATGGCCGGTGTTCCCCATCAGCGCTTCGGCCATTTCCTATCCGTTCCTCTATTCCGACGACGACTGGAGCGATCTCGGCGCGTTGACCGTGCTGCAATACTCCGACCCGGGCGGGCAACTGCGCGACTGGGCGCGGGGCTTCATCCGCAGCAACCCGACCGACACGCTGTCCTTGCTCAAGGACGTGAGCATCGGCGTGGCGGAGCGGATCAACTATCAGAGCCGCGAGGTCGAAGGCACGCAAACGCCGACGCAGACGCTCGATCGCGGCTGGGGATCGTGCCGGGACTTCGCGGTGCTGTTTATCGAAGCGGTGCGCAGCCTCGGCTTCGGCGCGCGGATCGTGTCGGGCTATCTGCACAATCCCGACCGGGACAGCGTCGGGTCGCAGGGCGCGGGCTCGACCCACGCCTGGGCGGAGGTCTACGTGCCGGGCGCGGGATGGATCACCTTCGATCCGACCAACCGCAGCGTCGGCGGCGCCCACCTCATCCCCGTCGCAGTCGGGCGCGACATCCGTCTGGTGATGCCCGTCTCCGGCAGCTTCATCGGCGCCGGCGATGCATTCCAGGGAATGGACGTGGAGGTGCGCGTCACCGCCATATCGAACGCTTGAACGCAAAGAGCTCGTTCTCGCGCGCTTTCGGCGTCCGCGCCCCGGCATCGCTACCCTCGAGGCTTGATCGGGCGATTTGTCTCGACTCGCAACAATAAAGGCGCACGGTCGACGCAATCGAGACGCTATCGTAAAGCGTTCACCCTGCAAAACTGATCAAATTGAGGAACGGCGGCCCGCCGGGCTGCCGCATCGCGCCGAGTCATGTCGGCCGAAAGGACATCCATGTTCGAAATGCCCGCAATGCTCAAAGGCGAGTCGCTGACGCGACTGATGCAAGGCGCGTGCGCCGGCGCGATCGCCGCCATGGTGATCGGATTCAATTGGGGCGGCTGGATGCTCGGCAGCACGGCCGGAAAAATGGCGAACCAGCAATCGGCCCAGGCCGTCGTCGCCGCGCTCGCCCCGATCTGCGCGGAAAAATTGAGGGCGCTTCCGGATGCCGACGCGAAGAAGGTCGCTTTGAGCAAGGTCGAGACGTGGAGGCGCCGGGACGAATTTCCAAAAGAGATCGTGACAATCCCGGGCGACACGAGCGTGAGCTCCGATCTGGTGGACGCGTGTTACACGATCCTGCTCACACCGAAATCCGCAGAGGCGAAATAAGCGCCCGCGCCTGCATCGCTCCGCCGTCGCGATTCGAGGGGACTGCAGATGGGAGCAGCGTCGCAATAGCTTCTTCTTGCGCGGGAGAAGGTGTATTGGCCCGAGATGAAGCGACACCGCTTCTACGAGAAGCCATCGGGGAAAACGACGCGCGAGAACGGCGAAACATTCGCCGCGCGCGCAAGCAGGCCGTGCACGACGCCGCGATCGCGCCTCCGAAGAAAGAAGCGGCCCGACGGCGGCCGGCGCCGCGCGCGGCCGGCGAGATGCTTTGCCGCGGCGTCTAGATGACGCCCGGCAGCGATCGGTCGAAGATGCCGAGCCGTTTCTGCGCGCTTTCCGGCATGTCGCTGACGCGCACGGGCCTGCCCATAAACGTGACCCAGGGGTTCTCGGCAACCGGCTGCAGATGCGCGAAATTCCAGAACTGGCGCTCGGTCATCTCGATCTCGGTGACGCTATGATCGAGCACCCAGTTGCGCAACACCGTCAACCTTGAGTGCTCCGCGTCGGCAAACATCTTTTCGGGCAAAGCGACACGCATGGGCTAGCCTCTGTGGGCCGCACCCTCTGCGAGGCCAGAAGGCTCGCAACGCGGTCGTGGAGGAACGTACGCGCAAGGCCCTTAATAAGCCGTCACCTAGGCGCGGAATGTCTCGCTTAGTGCGTCAGCCGACACAGCGCCACAGGGACAATCGGCGGCACAAACCAATCAACTAAACGAAATCGTGCCACGTATTTTGCTCCGTTTTCAAAGAAGCCCGGCACGAGGCCGGGCTTCCTATCGGGGGTGGCGAACGAGTTACTTCTGCTGCTCGTTCGGCTTCTGCTCGCTGGGCTTTGCGGGAGCCTGATTTTGCTGCTGGTGGCCCGGGGCATTCGTCGATTTCTGATCGTTATTGGTACCGGTGTTCGGAGTATCGGTCATAGTATTTCCTTATGAAAAACCTAAAAACAATTTTTCAGGTACATTTTGGACCGTGCGCCTCTTATTCCGAGAATACTAGAGAAATCGTGTTTTTATTTGTCTTCTGGTTGGAGCCGCAAATCGAACACAATGCGGCGCTGCTCAAGCTCGACCTGCAGCAGATGTTGGCGCAAATCGTCCACCATAGACGACCTCTTTTGTGGTTTGTGATGGCGCAAGGGGCGCGCGGTCGCGATGTCCGCTCTGGGTCAAAAGCGACATATTGCACTGCGGAGCTATTTGTCTGCTTCGCGCCCAATAGCGGAGATCGGATCAACTGATTAAGAAAGTCATATTTTCTTGCGGGTCCAGCCCGCGATGCAGCAGAGCCAACGAGCAGGTCCAATCTGGCCTTGATCGATGCGCACGATGTTCTTTACGCTCGTCGTTCTACAACAGCGCACATCGAGGAACGCCGTATTGGCTTCGACTGCCGAATGTTACTTTCGTGGGTCCAATGGGAATTTCTAATTCGCGGCGCATCAGTCACGCTGGGCGTGGCACTTCTCGCGTTTCCACTCGCGCTGTTCGTCGCGTTCGTCGCCGGCCTGTCCCTTTTGTCGCAGCATAAAATTGTTCGCATTCTTGCCATAGCCTATATTGAGATCTTTCGAGGCACATCGGCGCTTGTACAAATCTTCTTTGTATTTTTCGTACTGCCACTATTCGGGCTTGAGTTGCCGCCGATCTTCGCTGGAGTTCTGGCTCTGGGAATGAATTTTGGCGCGTACGGGTCGCACATCGTCCGATCGACAATCCAGAACGTAGATCGCGGCCAATGGGAAGTGTCGACCGCGCTCAATATGCCCCGCACTCTCGCCATGCGCCGGATCATTATGCCGCAGGCGCTGATCGTGATGGTTCCGCTTTTTGGCAATGAGTTCATACGCATTCTGAAGGCGACCGCGCTGCTGTCGGTGGTTACAGTTCCCGAACTCACTTTCTCTGGAAAGATTCTGGTCGGCCACACCGGGCTGCCTGGAGCCGTGTACGGCGCCGTCCTGCTGATCTATTTCGCCGCATCCTTTCCGTTGGCGTTCGGCATGAAGTGGCTCGAGAAGAAGATCAACGCGCAGTTCGGCATCATCGCGTTCGCTCGGGGAACGGCCGAATGAACTTCGATTTTCATTACGCCTGGAGCATAGTGCCGGCGCTACTTGAGGGTGTCGTTGTCACCCTAGAAGCCACTCTTACTGGCATGGTTATCGCCATTGCGGGCGGACTAACGCTTGCGATCGCGCGACTCTCACGTGCACCGGCTCTATCCGGAGTCGCTATCAGCTACATAGAGTTCTTCCGACTGACGCCGTTGCTGGTGCAGCTATTCTTTATTTTTTACGTACTGCCAAGCTACGGCATTCGGCTGAGCGGCTTTACCTGCGGTGTGATTGGCCTGGGATTGTATTACAGCGCCTATATGTCTGAGGTCTTTCGCGCGGCAATCGAGAGCATTCCGCGCGGACAATGGGAGGCGGCGACGGCTCTCAGTTATTCGCGGAGTGCAATCTGGAAACGCATCATCCTTCCGCAAACGCCGCCGATCGTCATTCCGATCTTAGCAAATTACACGATTGGTATGTTCAAGGAGAGCGCGCTGCTCGCCACAATCACGGTGAACGAACTGCTAGGCAGCGCGCTTAAGGAAGCTTCCGTGACGTTTCGTTACCTTGAGACAATCACTTTGGTCGGACTACTGTATGGAATGATGAGCATCGCCGCCTCGCTGGCTGCACAGAACCTCGAGAGATATTTTGCCAGACACCGCTGATTCCAAGGCGATTCTTGACAGCGTGCCATGCGTCGAATTCCGCGGCGTGTCCAAGTCCTATGGCAGTAACCAGGTGCTTCGCGAGTTCGACCTGACTGTGCCGGCAGGACAGCGTCTAGCACTGATCGGTCGCAGCGGATCAGGAAAGACGACCCTGCTCCGACTTTTGATGACGATCGAGCGGCCAGATGCTGGAACGATAAACATCGACGGCGAGCCGCTCGGCTGGCGTTCCGTCGATGGCAAAATCGTCTGGCGCGAGGATGACGCATTACGCCGAGTACGTCGCAAGATCGGCATGGTGTTTCAACATTTCAATCTGTTTCCGCACATGACAGTGCTGAACAACGTCATAGAAGCGCCGACGCAAGTGCTCGGTTTGAGCAAGCGGGAAGCGGCCGATCGTGCGGACCGTCTGTTGTCGCTTGTCGGTATGCGGGAGAAAGCCGAAGCGTGGCCGCGCCAGCTCTCCGGTGGCCAACAACAGCGTGTCGCCATCGCTCGCGCCCTGGCGATGGAACCGCGCATCATGCTGTTTGATGAGATAACGTCGGCGCTGGATCCGGAGCTCGTCGGCGAGGTTCTTCGCGTAGTGCGGCAGATCGCGCGTGATACGGGAATGACTATGTTGATCGTGACCCATGAGATGAATTTCGCACGCGACGTTGCAGATCGCGTGATCTTCATGTCAGGCGGGAAAATCGTCGAGGATGGTCTGCCCGAGACAGTGCTGGGCGATCCCCGCCAACCGGAGACGCGTTCCTTCCTGCGCAGCATTTTGGAACGCTAAAGTGCGCAGGCGGCGGGCCGAGAGCTCACTAATATTCGCCGAACAACCGCTGCAGCCGAGACGGCTCGTTTGTCACAGTCAATGACAACATGGTCAGAATGCGCGCTTTCTGCGGATTGAGATTATCGGCGGCGACAATTCCATCCTCAATGTCGCGCGTGCTGGCGATCACGCGGCCGGCACCCGCCCGGCTGCTTTGCACGACCGTAATGCCCGACCGGCGTGCTGCGATCATGGCAGTGCGCTGATCCATCGTCGGTCGCCCCGGGGGCAAGCCGGCAAGCACGATCCCCTTGCTGCCGGAGCGGATCAGCGCGTCGATAATTACTGCGTCGGCGCCGGCATGTGCGTAGACAATGTCCACGCGCGGCAGGCCATCAAGACCCGAGACGTCGAACTCGGTAGCCGGCGCATGTCTGCGCGCGGGCCGCCGATACATGGTCACCGAACCATCCGGATCGACGAAACCCAGTGCGCCTAGCTCCGGGGTACGGAAAGCATGGAGACGGAAGTTCGCGCTCTTGGTCACCTCTCGTGCGGACTGGATTTCGTCATTGAACACAACGAGCACGCCGACGTTGCGCGCCGATGGCGAGGCGGCGACGCGAATGGCGTTCACAAGATTGATGGCTGCGTCGGTGCTGAGCCCGTTCGGCGGCCTCTGGGCACCGACGAGGACGATTGGCCGATCAACTTTGGACACAAGATGCAGAAAATAGGCGGTCTCCTCGAGAGTGGCCGTGCCGTGGGTGACAACTACGCCCGCGATGGACGGATCGGCGCCGACCACATCGCTGATCTTGCGATCAAGGTCGAGCCAGTCAGATGTCGTCATCGCCACGCTGTTGATCGCGCGAAAGCGGACGGGAACGATCTCGTAGCCAGCGGTCGCTTCCGGAAAGCGCGCGAGAAGCTCGTCAACCTCTAGGATGCGCGCATAGTCGATATAATCGAGCAGATCGAGACTGTGCCGCGCCATCGCGGAGATCGAACCGCCAGTCCCGATGATCGCGACTTTGGGGCGCGGACCGTTCATGGCCGTCATGCCGCTTCAATGATCGAGCGCACCATAACGACGCCAATCATTCTTTCTCACACGCCTTTTCCGCCGTGATTCCGGGCGGTGGCATGTCATCCAGATTTCCACCGGTCTGCTCCTGGACGATCTTCAAGAGCTTGCCCGAGGACATCAGATTTGCCAGGCCCTTATTGTACGCCTCGCGTAGATCGTTATCCTCCTTGCGGAATGCAGCTGCCGTCAGGTTCATGTCGGGCTCACCTTTTTCATTAATCGGAGCCTTGTAGGGATCTGCGATGGCGAGCCTGGGATCGTTGATAGTCTCTAAGAACCCGACGAGCAGAAAACGGATCGAACCGAAGGCATCAATGCGCCCGTCAGCCACCGCCCTGCATCCGAGGATCTGATCCGGAAACGTCAAGATGCGGTCTTTCGGCACCCCGGCGATTTTGGCAAAGACGCCTTGAAAGCCGCCGTCGACATAGCCGAGCCGCGCGTCCCTGCTCTTGGCAATGTCATCGAACCCATGAAGGTTCTTCGGATTACCCTTGAGCACGACGAAGCCTTCGCGCGCGTTGAATTCCGGGTTTGCAAACGCGACCTGGGCGCAGCGCGCCTTGCGCACCGAAAGTGTGTTGGCGACGACATCGATCCGATTGGCGATGAGCGCCGGGATGAGGCTCGGAAAATCCATTTGCACCGGCACAAGCTTGTCGACCCCGTAAGTGGCCATCACCTGCCGTAGAATTTCAGGCGAGATGCCCGTAAACGAGCCGTCGAGACCGACTTTCGACGACTTAGTAGTACCGACCGTGCCGACCCGAATGGTCTTGGTCTGCAGAATTCGTTTCCATGTGGTCTCGCCCGCGTCTTGACCGAACGCGCGGCCGTCCAGCGTCAGAATTGCCGCAGCAGAACCCCATCCTAACAGCCGTCTGCGGCTGATGCGTCTGCACAAATCTCGTTCGGTTGAAGCGGATCGCGTCGTGATACCCATGACAGTCTCCCTCTGATCGCTCCGATTGATTTCACCGCGCACCGGAAGCGGCGACCGATTGTCCGCCGCGCGCTCGATGCGTCCCCATTTGCTTGCGGTAAGAGTCGATAATCTCCGAACCTGAGGCGGTCCAAACATCCGCATGGCTCATGATACGAGCGATGGCTTCGGTCAGGAAGCGAACGCGGAACGGCTGACCGCTCATCCAGGCATGTAGATTGAGGACAAATACGCGCCCGTTCGCTATCGCATCGCCGCGCATCACGTCCACTGCGTCTACGATCTGCCGCACATATTCGTCGACTCGATACCGCCGATCACGCAGCGCAAATACGTCGTCGAGCTCGATCATGATTGGGAGGGCGTAAAGCTCACCGCTCGCCGTCGTCATCCGATAAGGCTGCTCGTCATTGGCCCAATCACAAACGTATCGAACGCCGAGTTCCGCAAGAAGCTGCGGGGTACGTTCGGATTCGCCGTATTCCGGACCGTGCCATCCTTGCGGACGCGAGCCCGTCGCCCCCTCGAGCACGTCCAGCGTCTCTGCGATATAGCGGCGCTCCTCGGTCTCGCTCATGCGGCTGGTAATCATTCGGCTGACGCCGAGGCCATGCGCGATGATCTCGCAACCGCGATCGAGGCAATAGCGCACAAGATACGGATAGCGGGAAGCGGTCAGCGCATCCATGCTGACCATCGGTCGAATGCCGTGCCTTCCCAGCAGATTCATGAGACGAAAGATGCCGACCCGGTGCCCGTATTCTCGGATCGCCATAGTCCACAGTTCGGGAAGGGGCCGCTGGATCGGAGCTAGATGCGTGTAGAGCAGCGGCGCTTGGTAACTTCCCTCCGGCGGAATCCAGTCGAGACATTCAAGATTGATGATGACGCAGACGGCAAGACGAGCGCCGTTCGGCCAGGCGAGCGGCCTGCGCGTGATGATGGGAGACCATGGATAGTGCTCGTGATCCATTCCGGCATCGCGCTTCGGAGCCATCAGGCAGCCCCCAAACTGGCGTTCAGGCGATCGGCGTGCCCAGCCACCGTCGTATAATGATTGGCCAGGAAGTACTCTGCGATTTCGCCGGCGGTGGTCTTCCACACGCTGGAATGGCGAAACACGTAGTCGAGCACTTGGTCGAGCGCTCGCACACGATGCGGCTGACCGGTCCAGCACGGATGCAAAGCGAGGCACATGACCCTGCCGGACTCCGCGCCCTCTTCATACAGCTGATCGAACTGCGCCTTGCAGACCTGCAGAAAATAGTCGCTATCGCCATACGCGCGCAGCAGCGCGCCATCATTAATGTCCATCGTGTAAGGCATCGAGACCAGACGCCCCGACTTCACCCGCAGCGGCATAGGTTGATCGTCGTGCATGAAGTCGCAGTAGTACAGAAAGCCGTATTCAGCGAGCAGATCGGGGGTCCGTTCCGTTGACGACGCCGACGGACCGAAGAAGCCCTTGAGCGAGCGGCCGGTATGCTTACGGAAGGTAGCGATGTTGTCCTCCAAAAACGCACGCTCGCGCGCCTCATCGAACGTGTTCATAAACTGGGTGTTATAGAATCCGTGACTCATGAAGTCCCAGTCGCGCGATAACATCGCGTCAGCGACTTCTGGGTAATGATAAAGCACAGAAAGGCTGAGCGAGACCGTACAGCGGGCCTGGTGCTTGTCGAGAACGTCCAGCATCCGCCAGAAGCCGACGCGATTGCCGTAGTCGAAATACGAGTAGTTCTGGACGTCTGGGTAAGGCGTACGCGGCCATGGGTTTCGTTTGCCGTCAAACGTCGGCAGATATTCGTAATGCTCGACATTGGGAGCAATCCAAAACGCGACACGCGCGTCATTCGGCCACCTGATCCGCGGCCGATCCGTGATCGGCAGATACGGCATGCGATCGAGTGGCGTATCCATTGGGATGCACTCAGCTCGTGCGCATAGTGGGCCGCCTTAGCGACACTACGCGCTTCTGTATTGCCGCGGGATTACGGTTGAAACGCAAGCGCATGGGTCTGGTGGGTCTCGCATTTCACCAGGGGAGGCGTAATACTCCCGCAGATATTTCCACGCTGCAAGCGGCCGGGTCGCGAGGCGCTGCAGCAAAGGAGGGTCCATGAGCGTCACTGCCGGCCTGGCGGAATTCGCTGCGGGGTTGTCCTACACCAATCTTCCGCACGATCTGCGCGAACAACCACGGATGTTCCTGCTCGACACGATCTCTGTCGCACTCGGCGCCTGTGATTTCTTCCGCAGAAATGGAGACCGGCTGGTTGAGCGATATGTGGCCGCCGAAGCAGTACCGGGGCCGTGCACGGTCTTAGGGTATGGGACAAAAACCATTCCGACGCTTGCGGCGTTCGCCAACGGGACCCTCGCGGAGGCGCTCGATTTTCAGGACTCCCAGATGGATGTGCTGACGCACAATGGCACTCCGATCGTTCCTGCGGTCCTTGCCATGGCCGAGAAGCTCTCAGCACCGTGGCGCAAGATCGCACCAGCAATTATCGCCGGCTACGAAACGCATACGCGGCTGCTACGCACCATCCAGCCGGGTCATTGGTATAGCGGGTTCCAGGGTCTCGGCACGTTCGGCACCTGCGGCGCCGCCGTCGCCGTCGGCCAATTGTTCGGGTTCGACACAGCGAAGATGAAGCGCGCCATCGGTGCCGCCGGATGCATCATGCCGGTATCCAATAGCGACAACGTGTTCAAAGCCTACACGATGAAATCATGCATTCCCGGGCAGGCGGCGCGCACCGGAATTTCGGCCGCCTATTTGGCCCAAGCCGGATTCGAGGGCGTGCCGCTGGAAGGCGATCCGCCCGAATTCAACGCGCCGCTGCGCACGCTCAGCGCCGACGGCAAGCCCAAGCTCGAGCTGGCACTAGAAGACATCGGTGAGGTCTGGCACACGCGACGCGTCTGCTACAAGCCTTACCCTTGCGGCCATTTGATCATCGGGCCGGTCGAGATCATTCTCGACATTCTAAAGGACCGACGTATCAACGCCGATGAGATTGAGAGAATCGACATCGTCACTTACGGGCATGCGGTGAAGCGGACGGGGAAATATGCGTCGCCGCAGAGCACGTTCATTGATGCACATTTCTCCATTCCGTATTGCGTCGCCGTTGCCGTAATAGACGGGCAGCTGACGCCGAAGCAGTTGTGGAAAAAGCGTGTTGCGGATCCCAAGGTGCACGAGCTGGCCTCCCGGGTCATTCTGGTCGAGGATCCGAATATGAGCGCGCAGTACCCGAAAAAATGGCCGGTGACACTGACCATGCAACTCCGCAAGGGGGAAAAAATTACGCGGCATCTCGACGAGGTGAAATGGTCGCCGGAACGACTGCCGAGCTGGCAGGAATTGGTCGACAAGTTCCGCATGCTCGCCGACCCGTTGATCGGCGCCCGCCGGGCCGAGCGCGCGGTCGAGATCATTGCCACGCTGAAACCGAACGATACCCTCTCAGGCCTGCTGCCCTTGCTGTCCGCGGTCCCCACTGGCAAGACTGCCGGCAAGAAGGGCCGTGCGGCAAGATTGCGCAAAGCGACGCCGCGCAAGGCCAAGACTTAGGCGGAATGATCGATCGAAGGACGCCGGGTCCGCTAAGGATTTCGGTTGCATGCGCACAGTTCTCGTTACCGGTGCCAACGGCTTCGTCGGCTGCAACCTCGTGAAGCATTTTGCCGAAGCCGGCAATGCCGTCGTCGCGCTCGACCGCTCCAGTCCCGATAATCCTATGTGCCGTTATGTGGCCTCGGTGTCGGATCGCATCGCATTTGTCCGAGCGGATCTGAGCGATCCTCACTGGCACCGAGCGCTTCCCACACAATCGGCGGATATCGTCATCCATGCTGCCGCGGTCACCAATGTCAGTGAAGGCGAAGAAATCGCGCGCGCCAGTGACGCCGCCGCAGTGAATGTCGGCGGCACAATGAATGTGCTCACATGGGCGCTGACGGCGAGACCGGCACGAATAATCCATCTCAGCAGCAGTGCCGTCTACGGGGCAATTCTCGATGCGGGTGATCCGATCGATGAGCGCCACCCTTGCGAGCCTTCCAGCATCTACGGTACGACCAAGCTCGCTGCCGAGAAAATCGCGCTGCGCTTCGCAGAGCTCGCCGGCCTCGAGCTTGTTATCGCGCGGCTCGCCGGACCGTATGGCCCCATGGAACGGCAGACCGCAGAACGAAAGAGGCTCTCTCCGATCCATGCATGGTGTGAAGCGGCCGTCACAGGGACAGCACTCTCAATCCACCGCGGCACTCTTCCGCGTGATTGGATTTACATAAAGGACACGGCCGCCGCGATCGAATGCCTGGCCCGCGAGCCTGACCTCAGTCACCGCATCTATAATGTTTCCAGTGGCTCCGCCGTGACCTGCGACGACATCATCGGCGCGCTGCGCGAACTCTTTCCGGCACTCGGTAGCCGAGCTGTGAATGGAGAAGCCGTTAACCTGATTGCGCGGCCGATTTCGTCGCAGCGGCTGCGGTCCGCTACCGGGTGGGAGCCACGCCACGACCTAAGAAGTGGGCTCGGCGACTATATTTCTTGGATGAAATCGAACTGATTAAGAAAGTGAACTTTCTTTAGCAGTTGAAAGCTCAAAGTCCGCGGGAATGCGCGCGGTGATCAGACGTCGGCACGTCATTACGGCCTAACCGCCACATCAGCCTACACATGAATTCAATCGCCGTGCGGTAGGTCGATAACTGCACGAATTCGTTCGCCGAATGCTTGCGGCCAGAATGTCCTGGGCAAGTGCCAATCCAAGGGAGTCCCAATTCTTTGGTGAACAACGAAACCGCAATTGCCGTGGCTGTGCGTGGCCAGATCTCTGGATCGAGTCCGACATCACGATAGGCGCCAATCAACTCCTGCACGGCCCAATGACTGACTGGCATGCGACCGCCGACGTAGCCGCTATTGAGCTCGATCGCGACCTCGGTGAACCCGTGGCGATCGAGATGGCCGCGCAGCGCCGTCATCACCTGCTCGACGCTCATTCCATCGAGCGGCCGCAAATCCAGGCTCGCCACCGCTTCCGACGGTATCGTCACCTTATGGCCGTTCTCGATGACATGGCCCGCGGTAATGCCAGAAACATTGAACTCCGACTGGAAGATGTGGGCGCGCAGCGCGTCGACGAAGGTGGCCTGCTTGAAGCGTTGCGCGCCGATTTCCTGGAGAATGACCTTCGGGTCGAGCCGGCGCGCGAGCGCCGCAAGGAGCGCCTCATCTTCCGCCGTGATCGGATCGCCGGCGCCATAGAAGTCATCGATCGCAACATCGACGTCGCCGTCTTTTTTCATGGAGGCTAGCGCAGCAATCAGCCGATGCGTCGGATTGGCGATCCAGCCCGAATGCAGCCCGTGAATTTCTGCGCGCGTCGGCCCGCCCCATTCTCCCGCGCGAACACGAAGCTTGAAGGTGACAATCCCCTTGCAGCCGAGCCAGACGACGCCGGTCCCATCCTGCCGCTGGGTGTGCCAGGGCCAGTAGGCCACATCGGCTTGGCGCAAGATCTCGCGATGTGCATGCACAAAGGGCGGAAGCGAGGCACTGCCCAGCTCGGAAGCTTCGAACAGCAAAATGAAGTTGACCGGCAGTGCCACGCCCGCGCGGCGGTAGCTATCGAGCATCGCGAACACGGCGCCCACTGGTCCTTTGGTGTCTTCGGCGCCGCGAGCCACGATGCACTCGCCATAGTTCTCGAAATCCATCCGCACGGCGTCAAATGGCGGCACCAGCCATCCAGGCTCGTCAGCAGGTGTCGTGTCGTACATGCTGTGAATGAGCACCGTGCGCTCGGCGCCCGCGTCGATGCGGCCGTACACGATCGGAAAGTCGACCCCGGGCACGACCTCCGCCGTTCCGCCAAAGGCGCGTATCTCGTCGGCCAGCATCGCAGCCATCGCGTCATTGCCGCGCCCTGCCGCCGAGACTGACGGCTGGCGGATGAAGCGCTGCAAGCGGGCGACTTGCGCCTCGAAATGCGCAGCGGCGGCGGCGACAACTTTGTCCAGCATTGGTGGCTCCGCTCGAGCACCTGTCGCGACGCTGCATCTCGCGCCATCGCACGAGGATCATCCGTACATTATTGATAGTCAATACGTGTAGATATTCGGTTCTTTCCGCCGGTGCGTTCGCAGAAAGTGGCTCAATTTACGCGGAGAAGGTGTCCGACAGAGGCAAGTCGTCGCACCCACACTGTCATCGCACGTAGAAGTCATCCGTATCTATTGACCTCGATTACCGCCTGTGAAAGCCTTGCAGTGAAGACGTAGCGAGGTCATCGAGCACATGGATGCTGTTGCGTTGGCCGATGCGCTTGCGCAGTTCGGCACTGCCACAGTTTATGAGGCCGCCGGCAAGATCGGCGACATGAGTCCGACGATCCGTCCGATCGTGCCAGGCCTCACACTTGCCGGTGTCGCCGTCACCATACGCGTCTGGCCTGGCGATACGCTCGCGGTTCTGCGTGCAATCGACGCGGCAAAACCAGGCTCGGTCTTCGTTATTGATGCTGGCGGCACAAGCCGTGCCGCGGTGTGGGGCGGCACCTCATCCTCGGCGTGTGTCGCGCGCAAAGTCCGCGGTTGCGTCACAAACGGATGCGTCCGGGACGTGGACGAGATCAATACACTGAAGTTTCCCGTCTACGCTGCCGGCGTGTCACCGCGCGGAACTCTGAAGAACCATCCAGGCTGGCAGGGCATTCCGATTTCAGTCGGCGACTGCGTGGTCAACAACGGTGACATCGTTATCGGTGACAGCGACGGCGTCCTGGTGCTGCCGTTCGAAGGCGCCGAACGTGTGCTCGAACGCGCGCGTACCCAGGATCAGACCCAGCGTGAACGCGACCGCCGCGCGCTTGCGGGCGAACCGCTGGCGACGATCCTCGGACTGCCCAGGACCTAGGTCACGGTCATGGCCTCGCAGGACACCCCGGTACTGCGCAGCCACGCTCTCCCACCGCGCGGCACCGGCATTGGCGCCGGTCATGCAGGACGCGGACTGCTGCTGGTCCTGCCGAGCATGCTGTGGCTGTTCGTGTTCGCCATCCTGCCGATCGGTTTCCTGATTTGCCTCTCGTTCTGGACGACCACGATTTTCGGTATCCAGCAGATCTGGAGCATCACCAGCTACAAGACCATCGCCGCGGACCCGATCTATGTCACCGTCTTCCTGAAGACGTTGCGCATCGCGGTCGTCGCAACGCTGATTTCGCTCATCTTCTCGTACCCATTGGCGCTGTTCCTCGCTGGTCTCAAGGGGCGCGCGCGCAGCGGCTTCCTGCTGCTGATGTTCCTCCCATTCTGGTCGAGCTTCGTGGTCCGCAGCTTCATGTGGCTGCCGATCCTTGGCCGCAACGGGCTCGTCAATCAGGTGCTGATGGCGCTGGGCATCATCGATCAACCGATCGAATGGCTGCTGTTCAACGAGGGCGCCGTCTATGTCGGCCTCGTCTATGTCTACACGCTGTTCATGGTGCTGCCGATCTTCCTGTCGCTCGACCGCATCGACCGTTCAGTGATCGAAGCGGCGCGCGATCTCGGCGGCCGACCGCTGCAGGTGTTTTGGCGCGTGATTTGGCCGCTCAGCCTGCCCGGCGTCTGGTCCGGATGCATCATGGTATTCCTGATCAGCATGGGCGCCTATGTGACGCCGCAACTCCTCGGCGGCGCCAGCGGCATCATGATCGGCAATGTCATTGCCGCGCAATTCTTGAATACCAACAACTGGCCGCTCGGCGCCGCACTATCTCTGGCGCTGATCGTTCTCGTTGGCCTTGTGCTCGCGGCCGTTGGACATCGACTCGGGCTGAAGCAGCTGTTTCTGGGGGAGCGAGGGTGATGTTGTCGCGCTCCTGGTCAATCGCGTTGAAGATCTACGCAGCGGCCTTTTTCACATTCCTCTACATGCCGATCCTGGTGTTGGTTGCGCTCTCGTTCAACGATTCGCCGGCTATGGGTTTTCCGTTCCTGGGTTTTTCGACCAAATGGTATGCGCGCATCCTGGCCGGAGGCGAACTGGCGGACGCTCTCACGAACAGTGTGATGCTTGCGATCGCCAGCGCATTCATCGCGACGACGCTCGCGTTGCTGACGAGTCTCGGGCTGCGGCATCAGTTTTGGATGAAAGGGCTGGTGTTTCCGGCGATCCTCATTCCCGTGATCATGCCGAGCATCGTCTCCGGCATCCTGCTCCTAGTGTTCATCGGATTCGCCGGCCTGCCTTACGGACTGTGGAGCGCGGTTCTTCCGGCGCACGTCACTTCGGTGCTGCCGTTCGCATTCCTGACGCTGCACCCGCACATCGCGCGATTCAATCCGGCGCTTGAGGAAGCCGCAATGGATCTCGGCGCCAAGCCGCTGAAAGTGTTCACGCGCGTTTTGTTTCCGATCATCCGGCCTGCGCTGGTCGCGACGCTGCTGTTCTCGTTCACCATCTCCTTCGACGAATTCATCCGCACACTGTTCGTCATCTCCGGCCAGCGTACAGTGCCGATCTATCTCTGGGTTCTCATCATCGAGCGTGTCGCACCATTCCTACCGGCTATCGGCGTCGTTCTGCTCGCCGTCTCCATGGTGATCGCCGGAACCGGTTTCGTCCTGTCGCAACGCACACTGCGTCCCAGCAACACATAACAAACGAGGACCACGCCCATGACTACAAACGGTCTCTTCCACCGACCCATACACCGCCGCAGCGTCCTTCAGTTTGCGGCGGGAGCCGCCGCCGCAGGCCTGGCTTCACCGGCCGCCGCCGAGGACCCGACGGTCGAAGTTCTAGTGCCGAACGCGATTGTCTCCGGTCCATTGCGGACGATGATCGAGAAGGACGCCGGGGTCACCATCAAGGATGCACCGTTCCAATCAACGCCCGACACGATCTCGCGGCTGCTCGCTCCTGGCGGTACGTCACGCTACAACGTCATGCTCGCGATCATCGATTTCGCGCGACAACCGGTGCTGGGCCCGCGCGCGGGCGCGGAAAAGGCGCTCGCGCTCGATATGTCCAAAATACCGAATGCCAAAAAAATCGCTGATATCTTCAAGAAGGACACCATCGAACGCGACGGCAAGGTGTACGGCCTGCCGATCTTCATGGGATACAACACCGTGCTGTTCAATTACGACAAGGTTCCCGAAGACGATCCGCTGACCCAATCCTGGGGCGCCTTGTATGAAGACAAATACGCCGGCCGCATCGGCTGGTTCGAAAGTCCGCACCAGATGATGTTCACCGCGGCGCTCTATCTCGGGCACGAGAACCCCTCGAGTATGAGCGATGCCGAGGTGCGCGAGGTCGGCAAATTCATGATCTCGAAGAAGAAGAACGTCCGCACCATTTGGACGAGCTTCGCGCAGTGCGCCAACCTGTTCGCGACAGGTGAAGTCGTTGTCAGCTTCGGACCGATCCCGGTACGCGCGCAACTCGAGCAGCAGGGCGTGCACGTCACCAATGCCTGGGTCAAAGAGGGCGTGGAATCCTTGGTCGCCACTGTGTTCAGCGGCAAGGATGTCGCCAACCCGGACAAGTCGCACGCGGTGATCAACGCAATGCTCAGCGACGCCTATGCGACGGAGCTGCCCAAGGTATCCGGCTATTTGTCCTCGAGCGCCGCCGGTGGCAAGGGGATGACCGAACAGCAGAAAATGAAGGCGGGTTACGGCATCTATACGGGGCAAACCAAGCATCACCCGATGCCGATCCCGGCCAATCTCAACACCTGGGTAGAAGTCTGGAGTGCCGTGAAAAGCGCTTAATGGCTTACCGCAACTGGCCAGGCGACGGAGGATAACTCATGCGTGCATGCATTGAGTCTGCCGCCTGAATGGATATGTTGGCGTCGCATGCGAAGCACCCGTTCCGGGGTGTGATGGCGATCGCAGATGACCCACGCGAATGAAGCAGGGAATGAATGACGCCACGGAATAATACGCGAAAGCTTAAGGTCGAGCGGGAGGTCCGCGCACCATCGCCCACGCTCGAGAAAAACGTGCCGTTGCACCGCGAGGTAGCTAACAAGCTGATGGCCGCGATTCAGGACGGTACCTATCCGGTGGGTAGCTTGTTGCCGACAGAAAACGAACTGGCGGCGAAGTACAATGTCAGCCGCCACACACTGCGCGAGTCAGTGCGACAGTTGCAGGCACTCAACCTCGTGACGCGCCGCCAAGGTCACGGCACTATCGTCAAATCCGACAAGGTGCAGCGCGAGTTCAAGCTCGCCATCCGGACATTCAGCGACATCGAGAACCATGGCTACTTCACGCATCTGGTGCTGGTTCGCAGTGACACGGTCATCGCCAAAGAGGCGCTGGCGCGTGAACTCGGATGCCAGGTCGGCGAAGCCTTCCTGCACGTGCTGTCGCGCCGAGTCCCGATCGATGGCAGCATTCCACTGCCGACCGCGTGGAATGAGACTTACATCATCGAAGCCTACGCAAGCATTCGCGCGCAGATGGGCATGCACAAAGGTCCGATCTATAATCTGATCGAGCGCACATTCGGTGAGCGTATCGAAGCAATCGAGCAGGATGTGAGCGCCGTTGAACTGACCGCCGAGGTGGCGCGCGTATTATCCGCACGTCCCCGGTCACCGGGCCTGCGCGTGAAGCGGACTTATTTCGGCCGCAGTAACCGCCCGGTGATGATCGGATACAACACGTATCCGGCCGAGCCGTTTCGATTCAATATGCGACTAGAGCACGATTAGCGCGCTGCCGCTTCGGCCAGCCGCTGCTTGACGTGATCCTTCCAGCCACCTTTGGCGATAATGGCGCGCAGCTCCGGCTCGATCGGGTCGAATTGATGCGTTTTGCCGCGGGTGAGATTGCGCATTTCGCCGGTACTGAAATCGACCTCCAGATCGTCGCCCGTGTCACAGAGCTGCGTCACGTTCGGACATGGCGCCAGGAACGGGACCCCGGCGTTGATGGCATTGCGGAAGCTGCCGCGTGGGATCGATTCCGCGAGCAAGCCGAGACCATGACCGCGGATGCCGAGGAAGCCCTGAATGTGCGGATTGCCCTGACCGAAACGGCGGCCGCCGACGATCAAGTCTCCGGGCTTCACTTTCTTCGTGAATTCCGGATCGATCTCTGACATTAGATGTTCGCGCAGCACGTTCGGATCGGTCTCACGTGCCAGCGCGAAACGCAGCGGCATGATGTCGCCATCGATGCCGAGATTGTCGCCGAACCGCCAGCATTTGCCGCGATAAAGCCAGTTCATGACGTGATCTCCTTCATGAACTTGCGCGGATCGGTGATCGCGCCATTCACCGCCGAAGCCGCAACAGTCATTGAACTTGCCAGATAGATGTCTCCGGAGGCGCCGAGTCGGCGTACGTCATTGCGCGTCCCCGTGTTGATCGAAGTCTCGCCCTCCGCCATGGCACCGATACGCCCGCCGGCACAGGGACCGCAACCAGCTTGGGTGATGCTGGCGCCCGCGGTGAGGAAGATCTCGAGGAGGCCAGCTTGTGCTGCTTCCTGCGCAACTTCCTGAGTGGCGGGCGTGACGTAAAGCCTGACCTGCGGGTGAATTGTGCGGCCCTTGAGGATCTTTGCGGCGGCTGCGAGATCGGCAAAATTCCCGGATGCGCAGGAGCCGATGAAAGCATGCTGGATTGGCGTACCCAGCGCTTTCTCGATCGGATGGACATTATCCGGGGTCGGCGGCATCGCCACCTGCGGACCGATCGACCCAAGATCATAATCGATCACGGCCTTGAAGCGGGCGTCAGGATCGCTTTTGATCAACTCGATCGCACCTTTGACACGCGGCGCCAGATAAGCGCGGGTGGCTTCGTCCGGTTCGACCAGCGCCGACTTAGCGCCCACCTCGAGCGGGATGTTGCAGAGCGTGTGACGTCCGGCGATGTCGATACCGGCAAGCCCCTCTCCGCCATATTCAACGACGCAGTAGTCGATCATCTCATCGCCGAGATCGGCCACCAGCTTCTGTGCGATGTCGCGCATGCTGGTTCCGGGCTGCAGCTTGCCGCGGAAATTGACCCGTACGGTCTCCGGCACGCGTAGCCACACCGAACCGAGCGCCAGCACCTCACTGATCTCGACGACGAGCGCGATGCCGAGCGCCCCGACCGCGCCGTAGTTGGTCACGTGCGTATCGTAGGCCTCGACAAACATGCCGGGCTTGATGAAGCCCATCTCCACCGGGAAAATGTGCCCGAGTCCGCCGCGGCCGACATCGTAGAAATGCTTAATTCCGTATTTGGCGACGATCTCGCGGGCCTTCTTCTGCCGCTCCGATGACTGCGGGGTGACCGCCACCGGTTCGTGGTCGGTCGATATCAGCACCCGGTTCGGGTCAAACAGCTTCTTGACGCCGAACTCCTCGAGCGCACGATCGAAGTTCACCACGTACCAATCGTGACACGTGATGAGCTCGGGAACCGGATGGACGATCTGTCCCGCTGCAACAGGACGGCCCTCGATGCGCGAAAGAATCTTCTCGGTGATCGTTTGTCCCATGGATCTGCCTTTTCGCCGGTTGGACTGCAGCAGCCGCACGATCGGTGCGAAACGTCGGGAGCCTGGCGTTTTTGGATATATTTGTCCGTATGAATTGTAAAGACAGCACCCCTGCGTCACGACGCATCAGAATGCGCAGGCGAGGCCATCCTGAGGCAGGTGGCAGTTGATTTTGCTCGATAAATTGAGAGCTTTCTGGAACCGTGGTCTCGCTGTCGCCGCGACAACGCGCGCGCAAGCATCGTGTTGACATATCGACTAGTCTGGATAACCTTTTTTTGTCAGTCTTAAAAGATACGGACCAATTCGGAGCCTCGCTGCCATGTCCGGTGCCGTTCTTCTTGGAGTGGACATCGGCGGTACCTTTACCGACTTCACCATGGTCGATGCGGCCAATGGCAGCGTCCGCGTCGAAAAAATCCTGACAACGACCCAGGCCGCTGAACGTGCGGTACTCGCCGGCGTCGATCGTTTTCGCTCCACCGAAACCGAGCTGCTCCACCGCACTGACGCGGTTATTCACGCGACCACCCTTGTCACCAACACGATTCTCGAGCGCAAGGGCGCCCGCACCGGCCTGATCACCACCGCCGGCTTTCGTGACCTGCTCGAGATCCAACGCGAGGTCCGTTACGACCTCTACGATCTCTTCATCCGCCTCCCCGAACCGGTCGTGCCGCGGCACCTGCGGATTGGCGTTTCCGAGCGCATCCAGGCCGACGGCACCATCCGCACGCCGTTGAATGAAGACGAGGTACAGGCAGCCGCAAGGAAATTCCGCGAGGCTGGCGTCGAAGCCGTCGCGGTCTTGTTCCTGCACAGTTATCGCAATGGCATTCATGAGAAGCGCGCCGGCGAGATTCTCGCCCAGGAGCTGCCGGGTGCGGTGATTTCGCTGTCGCATCAAGTTCATCCTGAGCCAAAGGAATACGAACGCGCGTCGACGACGGTGCTCGATGCGTATGTGAAACGCACCACTGAAAACTATCTCGACCGCCTCTCGGATGGATTGAAGTCGCGCGGCTACGAGCGCCGGCTGTTCGTCATGCTGTCGAACGGCGGCACGACGACGGCGGAGAGCGCCAAGGCGGTGCCGATCCAACTCGTCGAATCCGGGCCCGCCGCCGGTGTCGAAGCCGCATCCTATTTCGGCCGCGCCATGGGCATCGCCCGCATTCTCGCCTTCGACATGGGGGGCACCACCGCAAAGCTGTGCATCGTCGAGAACGGCCGCGCCGAGCGCTCGCGCATGTTCGAGGTCGACCGCATGAAGCGCTTCAAGGCAGGCAGCGGTCTGCCGGTGGCTGTGCCGGTCTATGACCTTCTCGAAATCGGCGCCGGCGGCGGATCGATCGCCTGCGTCGACACTCTCGGCCTCATCCAGGTGGGGCCGCACAGTGCCGGTGCCGACCCTGGCCCAGTCTGCTACGGCCTCGGCGGTCGCGAGCCGACTGTGACCGATGCCGATCTGGTGCTCGGCTATCTCGGCGCCAACAGCTTCCTCGGCGGCGAAATGCCGCTCGATGCGGCAGCAGCGCAAGCTGTGATCGGTAAAACCCTAGCGGAGCCGACCGGACTCTCGGTGGAACGCGTCGCCGCCGGCATTTTCGACATTGTCAACGAAACCATGTCGTCGGCGGCACGCCAATACGTCGCCGAAAAAGGCCTCTCGCCTTCGGAATTGACCATGATCGCCTTCGGCGGCGCCGGTCCGGTGCACGCGCTCGGCCTTGCGCGCAAGCTCGGCTGTGCGCGCGTCGTGGTACCGCCGTTCCCGGGCGTGATGTCGGCGCTGGGGCTGCTCGCGGCACCAGTAGCATTCGAGCGCAGCCAGGCCGTGCGCAAACTCGCCAGCGCGGTCGATGCCGGAGACCTTGAGTCGCTGCTCAGGCGACTCCAATCCGATGCGCGCGCATTGCTGCCGGTGGACGCAAAGCCAGAAGTCGCCCGTTTCGCCGACATGCGCTACTCCGGCCAGGATCACACGCTGGAAGTGACGCTTCCGGAGTCTGCAATGGACGATGGCGCGATCGCAAAGGCGATCGATGCCTTTGTCGGTCAGTATTACGAGCTGTACGGCAAGATCGACGACGACAATCCGGTCGAGATCGCCAGCCTGCGCGTGGTGCTCACCGAGCATGGCCCCGATCTCAGCCTGCCTGCGCCGACAGCGAAAGATCCCGGTGGACCGCATTCGCATCGCCGCATGATAGTCGACGGCGAGGCAGTCGATGCACCGGTGTTTCAGCGCGGCATGCTCGCTATCGGCCAGGCGATCGAAGGCCCGGCGCTGATCGAAGAACGCGAGTCGACCACGGTGCTCGGGCGCGGCGACAAGCTCACGGTCGATGCAAGCGGAGCCTTGATTATCGGCGTTGCGTTGCCACGGCGAACAGACGATCCGGTTCCGCGGCTGGCCGAGATTGCAGGAGGCTGAGATGAGCGAGACGGCGGTACCCACGCTCGATCCGGTCACCATCCAGATCTTGTGGAATCGGTTGATCGCCGTTGTCGACGAAGCCGCGACCGGTCTGATCCGCACGGCCTATACGCCGTCGGTGAAGGAATATCATGACTTCTGCTGCGCGTTGTTTGACACGCGAGGCCGCATGCTCGCGCACTCCACGGTGACCACGGCCGGCTTTCTCGGCATCGTCCCGGAAGTGATGCGCAATTTCCTGCGCAAGTTTCCGCCGCAAACTCTGAATGACGGCGACTCCATCATCACCAACGATCCATGGATCGCGTCCGGACATCTAATCGACATTTCGATCGCCGCGCCGGTGTTTCATCGCGGCAAAATCGCGGGCTACACGCTGTGCATCGTGCATCACCTCGACATGGGCGGGCGCATGTCGACACTCGCCTCGAAGAACATCTACGAGGAAGGCCTGAAGATACCGGTGATCAAGCTGATCGAAGCCGGCGAACTCAACCGGACGATTTTCGAGTTCATCACCGCCAATATCCGTGTCCCCGACAAGGTGCTCGGCGACGTGCGCGCACAGATCGTCGCCAACCACGTCTGCGCCCGCGGGCTGAAGATCATGCTCGACGAATACAATCTCGATGGTCTCGAGGCGCTCGCCGACGAGATCATCACGCGCACTGACCAGAGTATGCGGCGCAAGATTGTGGCTCTGCCGCCCGGCTCATACCGCAATGATGTCACTCTGCCGCGCATCCCCGGCGTGGAGGAGGACATCCGCATCTGCTGCGAGATGCGCGTCGAGGGCGACACCATCACCATCGACTTCACTGGGTCTTCGGGTGAGGTCGGAGCGGCAGTGAACTGCTGTTACAACATGACGCGATCCTACACGTCATATCCGTTCAAGCTCGCGCTCGATCCGGGAGTGCCCAACAACGACGGCGCGCTTAATCCAATCAAGGTGATTGCGCCGCTGGGCTCGATCGTGAACTGCCGGCCGCCGACGGCGACGTGGGGCCGCACCATGATCTCGCATCTCCTGCCCGAGATCGTGTTCGGCGCCATGGAGCAGGTGCTGCCGGAGCACGTGCTGGCGGCGAATGGCGGCGCACCAGCCAACGAGATCTACCTGCATGGCAAACATGCCGACGGCCGCTCGTTCATGGCCATCTCGCAGCATTCCGGCGGTTTTGGCGGCTCGGCGCGTCAGGACGGACCCGCAACCCTCTGCTTCCCCAACAACACACGCAACATTCCGGTCGAGGTCACGGAGAATGAAGCGCGCATGATCTATCTGCGCAAGGAACTGGTCTGCGATTCCGGCGGTCCCGGCCGCAATCGCGGCGGTCTGGGTCAGGTCGTGGAATACGAGATCCTCAGCGGCGGGCCCGCCAATAATGATATCGTGGAGAGCTCGGTGCGGCTGTCCGGTCGCAACGAACAGGGCTCATTTCCGGTCTCCGGGCGCCTGGGCGGTAAGTCCGGGCGCGGCTACGGCCTGTTCGTCAATGATCGCGAGGTCGATCACGGGACATCACGCCCGCTCAATCCCGGCGACCGCGTACGCTTCATCCTGTCCGGCGGCGGCGGCTATGGCGATCCACTCGAGCGCGAACCGGAGCGGGTGCAGGCCGATATACGCGAGAGCCGCGTCAGCGTCGAAGCTGCTCGGAAGGACTACGGCGTCGTCGTTAGCCCGGACGGCGCGATCGATGTCGCGGCCACTGCGGCGACCCGGCGGCAACGAGGAGCGCGCCCTTGATCGCCACGCCGGCTCCCTCGCTGCGGCATCGCCTGGCCAAGAGCGGGCCGGGTTGGTTACTCGCAGCACCGGCAGTGCTCTGGCTTCTGATCTTCTCGGTCGTGCCCATCGGCCTGATGGTCGCCATGTCGTTCTGGAAATCGACCATCTTCGGCACGCATCCCGACTTCGTCTTCGACAACTACAAACGCGTCTTTGGTAGTTCGCTCTATACCGGCCAGCTTCTGAACACGCTACGCATCGCTGCCACGACGACCCTAGTATCGCTCGTCGTCTCCTATCCGATCGCGCTGCTGCTGGCGCGGCTCACAGGTCCGTGGAAGTCGGCCTTTGTCCTTCTTCTGTTCGTGCCGTTCTGGTCGAGCTACGTGGTCCGCACCTTCGTGTGGCTGCCGATCCTTGGCCGCAACGGAGTCATCAATGAGGCGCTGCTCGCGCTCGGAATCATCGACCGGCCGCTCGACGTGCTGCTCTACAATCAAGGTGCGGTGCTGCTCGGCCTTGTCTACGTGTTCACGCTATTCATGACATTGCCGATCTACGTCACGCTCGAGAAGCTAGACCCGGCGCTGCTCGAAGCCGCCAACGACCTTGGCGCGCGCCCCCTGCAGACCCTGGTGCGCGTCATCATCCCGCTGTCATTGCCCGGTGTGATGTCGGGCTCGGTCATGGTGTTCCTGCTGAGCATCGGCGCCTACATCACGCCGCAGCTGCTTGGCGGCTCTTCCAGCTTGATGTTTGGCAACATCATCGCCTCGCAATTCCTCAGCGACAACAACTGGGCTTTCGGATCGGCCCTGGCGGTGACCATGATGCTGGTGGTTAGCATCATCCTGTCGGTGCTCGGGCGTTTCGTCGGATTGCAGCAGGCTCTGCTGGGGAGCAGCGGATGAGCATCGTTCCCGCCGCAACCCGATTCTCCCGTAGCGCTGCTGCTGCGCCGCGGCCGGCCCGCAACGGCTGGCGCGTCGCGCTCACCGCCTACGCCGTGGCCTTTTACATCTTCCTGTACGCGCCGATTGCGATCATCGTTCTTCTCTCGTTCAACAAGTCAGAAACCACCGGCCTGCCCTTCCTCGGCGCCACGACGCATTGGTACCACGTCGTATTCTCGCGTAATGATCTGATGGCTGCGCTGTTCAACAGCATCAGTCTCGGCATCCTCTCCGCCATCGTAGCGACAAGCATCGCCTTCCTCTTGGGGCTTGCCTTCCGCCGCGGCTTTTTCGGCCAGCCCGCAGTGCTCGGCCTGATTCTGCTGCCGATCCTCATGCCCGGCATCATCGGCGGCATCGTGCTGCTCATCTTCTTCGGCTATCTCGGTATCCGCCCTGGTCTCTACACCACGGTGCTGGTGGCCCATGTGAATTGGGTGCTGCCTTTCGTCTTCCTCACCTTGAATGCGCGGCTGCAAGGGCTCGATCGCGCGCTCGAAGAAGCCGCCGCGGATCTGGGCGCCCGGACGCATCAGGTCATGTGGCGCGTGGTGCTGCCGATCATCCGTCCTGCGTTGATTGCGACCCTGTTGTTCTCGTTCAGCCTGTCGTTTGACGAGTTCATCCGCACGCTTTTCGTCATCGGCTACGACCGCACGATTCCGGTGGTGTTCTGGATCGCAATCGTCGAGCGGATCGCCCCCGAACTGCCGGCGATGGCGGTGATCACCGTCCTGGTCTCGACCCTCGGCTCACTTCTCGGATTTGCAGTGTCTGCCCGTTCACGCATCAAGCCCGCCTGATCAACCCGTGGAGCTCACATGAAACAGCCCGCACTACTCTCCATCGCCAACGTGGTCGAGATGGATCGCCGCGCACTTCTACTCGGCTCGGCTGCCGCCGGTACGCTTGCATGGCTCGGCGACGGCCCTGCGGTTGCTGAAGACAAGCCGGTCACCGCCATCATGCCCGGACCCTTCATTCCCGATTCGGTGCGCCCGCTGATCGAGAAGAAGGCCAACACTAAGGTCGAGAACGCGCCCTATGTTTCGCCGACCGACACACTGGCGAAGCTGCTCGCGCCCGGCGGCACGTCGCGATATGATCTCATGATCAGCGTCACGCCGTTCGTGCGCGGCCCGATCCTCGGCGCTAAGAGCGGCGACGAGAAGGTAGCCCCCCTCAATATGTCGCTGATCCCAAATGCGTCGAAGGTCATGGACCTGTTCAAACCGGACATCGTCACGCGCGACGGCAAGACCTACATGCTGCCGGTGATCTGGGGCTACGATTCGGTGATCTATAACGCCGACAAGATCCCACCCGCAGATCCGTTGACCCAGTCGTGGGGCGTCCTGTTCGACGACAAATACGCCGGACGCGTCGCATGGCGTGACGACGCACAAATGATGATCATGGCCGCCGGCTTGCATCTCGGAATTAGCGACCCCGCGAGCATGTCCGCCGCTGACCTCAAGAAAGTGACCGCCTTCCTGACGCAGAAGAAAAAGAACGTCCGCACCATGTGGTCGACCTTCGCCGCGGCAGTGAACCTGATGTCGTCGGGTGAGGTTTGGGCGATGTATGGCTGGATTCCGATGCGCGCCGCACTGCAGAAGCGCGGCATGAACGTGACCAACAATTGGCCGAGCGAAAGCCTGCTGATCTGGAGTCAGGGCGCGTTCATTCCCAAGGACTCGCCGAACGCTAAGGCCTCGCACGCCGTCATCAACGCCTATCTCGACAATGAGGTCGGCAAAACGCTGGTGGCTGATACCAACTACCCGACGACGTCATCCGAAATCTCCGGCGCCTTCTCTCCGGAAGAACGCAAGAAGCTCGGACTCGATATCGTCGAACGCAAGGTCAAGGTCTATCCCCTCAAGTTTCCGGTCGCCATGGATCAGTGGCTCGAAGCATGGAACACGGTGAAATCCGCGTAAGGCGAATACTGTCCTGTCGGACGGCCCGAACGTAGGTGAGAATGTTGCCGGCCATGACCTTACCATTCGAGCATCACTCAATGACCACGCCCGTCGATCCAAGTGGAAGCCCTGCACCCGCACGTGACATTGCAACGGTGCCTATCTCGGTCAGCGTGCGCAATCTGTGCAAGACCTTCGACACCAACCAGGTGCTCAAGGATGTCTCGCTCGACATCCGCCGTGGCGAGTTCTTCTCCCTGCTCGGGCCGTCCGGTTGCGGCAAGACCACGTTGCTGCGATCCATCGGCGGTTTCGAGATGCCAAGTTCCGGCGAGATCCACATCGACGGCAAGGACATGCAGGCCATCCCACCTTACGGACGGCCGACCAACATGATCTTCCAGCAATTAGCGCTGTTCCCACACCTGACTGTCTTCGAGAACGTTGCCTTCGGATTGCGCGTGCAGAATTATCCGAAAGACAAGATCGCCGCGAAGGTCACCGCGGCGCTTGCGCTGGTACGCCTCGATGGCTTCGCCAAACGCATGCCACAGCAACTCTCCGGCGGGCAGCAGCAGCGTGTCGCCATGGCACGGGCGCTGGTCAATGAACCATCCGTGCTGCTGCTTGATGAGCCGCTTGGCGCGCTCGACCTGCAACTGCGACTGCAAATGCACGAGGAATTACGCCGGCTACAGCGCACGCTCGGCAACACCTTTGTCTTCGTCACCCACGACCAGGGCGAGGCCATGTCGATGTCCGATCGAATCGCGGTGATGAACGCCGGAGTCATCGTGCAGCTGGGTACACCCGAAGAAATCTATGAGCGGCCGGCGACACGGTTCGTCGCTCAGTTCGTCGGCCACACCAATCTGTTCGACGGCAAGGCGGTGCAGGTCAACGGCGGACGAATCCTCGTCGACAGCGATGGCCTGCGGTTGACAGCCGAGACAAGGACAAAGATCGAGATCGGCCAGCCGGTGACCGTCGTTCTGCGCTACGAGAGGCTCGGGCTCGAGCCCGGCGACACGGCCCTCAATGGAACTGTCGTCGAGCGCATGTATCTCGGCGGCTCCGTGCGCGTCATCGTCGACCTCGATAGCCGCCGGCGCGTGACCGCAGACATCACATCGGGCGATGCGGCAAACCTTCCTGCAATCGGATCGCCGGTGATTTTGAGCTTTTCCGCGCGCGATGCGCGCGTCTTGGTCGCCTGACTTTCTTGCTCTTAAGCCCGCGCTTTTGAGCGCAAGCGTGAGACACAGTTAATGTATCGGATTGGTATTGACGTCGGCGGCACCTTCACGGACGTCCTGCTTGTGGATGAAGCGACGGGGGCGACGGGCGTCGCCAAGGTCCTGAACGAGCCTGGTCGGAAAGCGGAGACTGTTGTCCGCGGCATTCGCAAGGTGCTCGACGACTCGGGCGTCGCGCCGGAAAAGGTAAGCTTCATCGGTCACGGGACCACGATTGCCACCAATGCCGTGCTCGAGCGCAAAGGCGCTCGCGTGGCGCTCATCACCAACAAAGGCTTCCGCGACGTTCTCGAGATCGGCCGCTTCAGCCGACCGTCCGAACTCATTTATCGCGTGCAGGATGACAAACCGCCGCCGCTCGTGCCGCGACATCTGCGCTTCGAGGTCGACTGCCGCCTCGATAGCGCCGGCCGCGAGTTGCGGTCGGTCTCCCTTGCAGAGGTCGACGCCGTAATCGAGCGCCTACGCCTTGAGAAAGTCGAAGCGGTCGCCGTATCGCTTCTGTTCTCTTTCCTTGACGCTGCCCAGGAAAAGACAATTGGTGAACGCCTGCGCGCGGCGCTCCCCGGCGTGCCGATCGTGCTGTCGAGCGAAATCCAGCCCGAATTCCGCGAATTCCCGCGTACCTCGACCACGGTGTTTGCCGCAGCCGTGGCGCCGATCATCGCCAGCTATCTCGACCGCCTGCAGTCTGGCCTGAGCGACGCCGCGATCAAAAGCCCGCTCTACATTTTCCAGTCAAACGGCGGGGTCGCGCAGCCGGAGATCGTACGGCGACGTCCTTCGACGCTGTTCCTGTCGGGTCCCGCGGGTGCCGTCGTCGGTGCCGCGCAGCTCGCGATCGAGTCCGGCTACAAGGACATGATCACTATCGATATGGGCGGCACCAGTCTCGACGTCTGTGTCCTGCGCGGCGGAATCGCCGGAACAACTTCGGCGCGGGAGATCGAGCATTTTCCCATCGTGTCGCCGATGCTGGATGTGCACACGGTTGGCGCGGGCGGCGGCAGCCTCTGCCGCATCGATGAGGTCGGACGCTTGCGCGTCGGACCGCAGAGCGCATCATCAGATCCGGGGCCTGCCTGCTACGGCCGCGGTGGCGCCGGGCTCACGCTTACCGACATCAATCTCGTGCTCGGCTATCTCGATCCTTCCGATTTCGCCGACGGCACCGTCCCGCTCTATCCCGAGAAGGCGATGGCGGCGTTGCAGGACGCGGTCGCGGGCCCGCTGAAGATGGACCCCCTTGAGGCCGCCGCCGGGATATGGACGGTCGCCGCTAACCAGATGGCCGAGGCCATCCGCTACGTCACCGTCCAGCGCGGCATCGACCCGCGCGGCTTCGATCTGGCCGCCTTTGGCGGCGGCGGCCCGCTGCACGGTTACGGCATCGCCGCCGATCTCGGATTGCGGCGCATGATTGTGCCTATCGATCCCGGACTCTTCTCGGCGCGCGGAATCGCGCTCGCCGATTTCACTCACGATTATTTGGTGTCCCTGGTGCAGCCGATCGAGCGTGTCGACGTCACACAGCTCCAAGCGGCACTCGCCAAGCTCAAACAGCTTGCCGGCGTTGATCTCGCTTCTGAAGGCGTAGATGAGAACGCACGCAGCCTGATTGTCAGCCTTGATCTTCGCTATCTCGGTCAGTCCACCGAAATCAACGTGGAGCTCGGCTCGGCGGCGACACAGGCCGGATTCGATCTCAAAGCCTATGTCGCCGAATTCCATCGCCGGCACGAGGCACTTTATACCTATAGCGTGCCCGGCGAGCCGGTCGAGCTGGTCAACCTGCGTCTGCGCGCCATCGGCCGCGTTCCCAAGCCACCGCGAGCCCCGATGCAGGCGAAGAAGCTTGGTCGTGCCAAGGACCAGCGCAAGGCCTGGTTTCCCGGCCGCGGCATGATCGACACGCCGGTTTGGCGCAGGCCATCGCTGACCTCAGGCGCCCGGCTCGATGGGCCCGTGATCATCGACGAGATGTCCTCGTCAACGATCGTGCCGCCAGGTGCAGTGCTGGAAATGGACACGCTCGGCAATCTGCTCGTCACCCTGCCCGTTGCAAAGTGAGGTCTGCGTCATGGCAGTCGACCCATTCACGCTAGCGGTCATCCAGAACGCGCTGATCAGCGTCGCGTCGGAGATGAAGCTGCTCACCATGCGCACGGCCTATACGCAGCTTTGGAAGGAACAGGGCGATCTGTCGTGTTGCGTGATGGACGCGGAAGGTCAGATCGTGGCGCAGGACCCGAGCGGATTTCCCATCCATGTCACCACCATGCCCTATCAACTGCAAAGCCTGATCGACGGCGTCGGCCGTGACTGCATCGAGCCCGGCGACGTCTTGATGACCAACGATCCGTTCCTAGGCGGTACGCATCTGCCCGACGTCTTGATTGCTCGTCCGCTGTTCTGGGACGGCACGCTCTACGGTTATCTGTGTAATCGCGGTCATTGGGCCGACATTGGTGGCATGGGACCGGGCAGCTATTCGCCGGCGACGCGAGAGCTGCTGCAGGAAGGCCTCGTCATCCCGCCCTGCAAGCTTTTTGTGCGTGACCAGATCCAAACGCCTTTGGTCAATCTCATCGTGCGCAATGTACGCAACTCGGTCGTCGCGCATGGCGATATGCGCGCACAATATGCATCCTGCTTCGCGGGAGAGCGCCGTTTCCGCGAGATCATCGATCGCTACGGCCTTGCCATTGTCACGGAAGCCATGCGCGAAATCCTGACGCGCTCCGAAACGATGACGCGCGCACGCATAGCCGAATTTCGTGACGGCGAATACCACGCCCGCGACTGCCTGGATGGCGACGGTTTGCGCGACGAGCCGCAATGGATCGACGCAAAGGTCACGGTGAAAGGCTCGGATGTCACTGTCGATCTCACGGGGTCCTCTGACCAGTCCACTGGCGGAATGAACTGCTCACGCGCATCCGCCATCTCTGGCGTGCAATACGCGCTCAAGGCCATCACCGATCCGGAGAATCCGCCGAATGCCGGAAGCTATCGCCCGGTGACGGTCCTGACGCGGTCGGGCAGTCTCTGCGACGCGCGTGCGCCGGGCTCGATCGTCGGATTCGGCGAGGTCGCCTACCGCGTCCTAGATACCGTTATGCGGGCTTTAGCCGATGCCGCGCCCAAAAATGTGCTGGCGAGCGGCTCCGGATCAACAGGCACTGTGGCGGTCGGCGGTCGCGACACGCGGCCGCAGGCGCGACGCCCATACTTTATGTCGCTCGAACTCTCCTCCGGAGCCTATGGAGCTCGCGCCACGAAGGACGGAATCAACGCTATTCGCTATGGCGCAGGGAATGCTGGTCACATTCCGGTCGAGGCGAGCGAGATGGAAAATCCGATCCGGTACGAACGCATCGAGATCCTTCCCGACACAGGCGGAGCTGGCCAGTTTCGCGGCGGGAATGGCTTCTGCCGCGTGTTCACCGTGCTTGTCGATACTGCGGAAATCTGCCTCTGCGCTGACCGCCATAAATCCCAGCCACAAGGTGTTTTTGGCGGACTGCCGGGTACGAGCGCTCGATACGTGCTCAACCCAGGCACGCCGCAAGAGCGCGTACTCAGCAGCAAAACGCCTTACATCCGACTGCCCGAAGGGACAGTGGTTTGGCTACAGTCCGCCGGGGGCGGTGGTTACGGGGATCCAAAGAAGCGTGATCCGGAGCTTATCAAGCGCGATTTGCGCGACGGTTATGTCACCGAAACTTTAGCCAAGAAACACTATCAAGTCTGAAGAACGACCGAGCGAAGGGGGAAGCAATGGAATTGCTAGCCAACGAAATGCTGCGGCGGATTCGCAGCGGCAAGCTCACTCTTGGCTTCGGCGTGCATACGCTGCGCGGCGCCGCAGTGCCGCTGCTCGCAAAAGCAGCGAATTACCAATGGCTGTTTATAGACAGCGAGCATGGCGCGATCTCGACAAGCGAGATTTCACAGATCTGCCTCTCTGCGCTTGGGTGCGGGGTGGTCCCGCTGGTACGCATCTGCCGCAACGCTCTCGACGAAGGCAGCCGTGCCCTCGATAACGGAGCGCTCGGCATTATCGTGCCGCACGTGGATACTGCAGAGGAAGCGCGCCGTATCGTGCATGCGTTCCGCTTCCATCCGATAGGCGGACGCAGCATGGGCGGTCCCAGCGCTCAGTTTGGCTATCGTCCACCGGTGTCTTTGGAAATGCAGAGCATTTTGAATGCCGAAATAATGGTCATCCCGATGATCGAAACACCGCTCGCCGTGGAGAACGCTGATTCTATTGCGGCCGTAGAAGGCGTCGATGCCCTGCTGATCGGTACCAGCGATCTCTCGCTGGAGATGGGCATAGTAGGACAGGTCGGGCATGCCCGCATCCAGAGTGCGTATGAACAAGTCGGCGCCGCGTGCCGGCGTCACCGAAAGATCTTCGCAATGGGTGGCGTGTACGATCAGGAGTGGTCGGCACGCTACATCGGAATGGGTGTGCGGATGGTGCTGGCCGGCAGCGACCATGGGCTCTTGTTGCAGGCCGCTGCCGCACGCAGCAGTTTCCTGTGCGGACTGGTGAAAGAAAGCACCTGAGGACCGCGTTAGCTTGGGCAGTCGACGTCGGAGAAGCGCTGTGGGGCGCGGCCCCTCACTGACAATGCAAAAAGTGCGACAGCCGGTACGACAGCGCGTCTGAGCAATGATCTAATTCTCTGTAGTTATGACAAATTCTCGATTACCCCGCGCGGTTCATAACGGAGCGACGGAGAAACAGCGGGACCAAGTCTGCGCCAATATTTTTCAGCCCGTTGATCAATTTTCGTTTTGCCTCATGACGCAAGCACGTTTATCTCCTAACCCGAGATGCTTTATTCGGGCTTGATTCCTGCTGCTTCGATCATCTCTTTCTTTTCCTCAAGGTCCCGGCGGATGAGAGCGCCGAAGTCCGCTGAGCTGCCAGCCACGCCGGTGTATCCAACAGAATCGATGTACCGCTCCTTGAATTCCGGATCGTTCATCACGGCAGCAACGTCGCTCTGGATCTTGCTAACAATATCGCTGGGCGTTCCCGCCGGCGCGAAGAGTCCAAACCAAGTCTTGGGATCGGCATAGCCCAATCCAAGTTCAGATAATGTCGGCACGTCAGGAAAGTCCTTTAGCCGATCGGGTCGGCCGATTGCCAAAGCTTTCATCTTACCGGCTTTGATGTATTGCCCGGTGGTCGCGGCACCGCCCATCGTTATCTGAACGCTGCCTTGCAGCACTGCAAGGATAGCCGGCGCAACGCCACGATATTGCACATCGAGAAAGGTTGCGCCCGTCTTGGCTTTCATTGTCTCGAACAAAAGATTCGGTGGGCTGGCTCTGCCATACGATCCATAGGTCAGAGCGGTCGGATGCGCTTTCGCGTAGGCAATCAACTCTGCCATGCTGTTAGCTTGCACCGAAGGATTGACGACGATCATTTGGTGGTGACTTACCAGTTCAGTCACTGGCACAAGATCTTTAAGCGGATCGTAGGGAAGATTTTTGAACAGGAATGGATTGCTTGTGATCGTCAGATCGCTGGTCAGCAACAGTGTGTGGCCGTCTTTCGGCGATCGGGCGACAGACTCGGTACCGATGATCGTGCTCGCACCAGTTTTGTTTTCGACGATGACCGGTTGGTGCCAAAGCTTTGAAAGACGATCGGCGAGTGGTCGGCCAAGCGTGTCGAGGCCGCCGCCCGCTGAATACGGAATGATCAGACGCACCGTATGGTCGGGGAAGGTCGCGGCGTGCGCATCAGCCAGCGCTACACCGAAGAGTACGTGCGTGAGGATGAGGAGTTGAGTCAAGCGCAACACGGTCGGGCCCTCTCGGTTTCTAGTGCACGTCAGCCGTTTCTTTTATGATCCGGCATAAGGTCGTAACCTTCCTTTTAGCCGTCATTCAGGTCGAATTTGAGCCCGATCCCGGCCTTCAGCGCGCGCCGATAGATGTCCCACCCAAGCACCATGTCCGTACTTGCGATGCCGCAGATGGCGACCACGGTGCGCTGGTCGAGCGTTCCTCGTTCTGTTCGTCCGGAAACCAGGTCCTGAAGCCGATCGATATGCGCGAGAGCGGGAAACCGGCTTCCCCGCGCGCTCTGCACCCGTGTGGAGAAGTGGCCCGGATTGTCGGCGACAACGCGTTCTGCCTTCTGCATGACCGCATCGTCCCATGAATTTGTCAGATCCAGCGGAATGAACAGCGTCTGCGGCCCGAGTATCTCGCCGCGGACGGGTCTGACATCCGCCGGTGGCACAGAGGAAACGAGCAAATCGACATCGCGGACTGCTTCATCGGCTTGATCCACAGGGATCAGGCTCCAAGGGCCCTCCGATGACCGCTCGGCGCAAAATGACGCGCGGCTCTCGGGCGAGCGTGACGACACCATCACGCGTTCGATGCTGGGGAACACCGTGCCCATGATGCGCAGTGACCACAGCCCTAGTCCGCCGCAGCCGACCAGGCCGAGTGATTTCGGTGGCGACGCTAGGAGATGCTTTGCAGCGATCGCAGCACACGCGGCGGTACGCAGGAAGGTGACGTGCATCCCCTCCATGACGCAGCAGGGGCGGCCGTCGTCCGGAGAGTTGAGAATGATGACGCCACTGGAATCCGGAATTCCCCGCCGCAGATTGCCCGGGAAGTAAGAGATCCACTTCACGCCAAGGGCGCGCACGTCATCGACCCAGGCAGGCATCGCGTGCAGGAAGCTATTCGGATAGCCCGGATGGACGCCGATTTTGGTCGGCACGTCCGCCTTTCCCTCGGAATCGAGCCGATACGCTTGCTCGACAAGGGATACGACACCGCGTAGCTCTGGCGCGGCCGAGCGGACATGGCCTTCATTGAGCAGGAGTATGCCCATAAGCCTAGCTCACGACGTGCAGCCGCCAGTCGGAGCAAGCCGAGAGCACCTCGCAGGTCTGTGCGCGAATGATCACGTGCTCTTCGGGATTCAAAAGTCCGTCGACACTTTCGATCTTCGGCTCGGGGGTAATTGCCATGCTGACAGCGAGCACTGTGTCGTCCGTCGCCGAGATCGACGGCGGTTCGTTCTCGAGCCCAATGCCATGGCCGATCCGTTTAGCGGGATGGTCCGAATAGTTTCGCCACTCAGGGTGTTTGGCGAGCTGCCGCTGCGAGTATTCAAATAGCTCCCGCATGGATGTGCCGGGCTTCATTCGTTCGATGATGCCGTGCAGGATGTCCCACATCCCGTCATGCTCCGATTTCTGCCTTTCAGAGGGTGGCCCGAAAACCGCGCGGCGGGCGTAGTCCATTTTGTATCCGAGATAGTTGGCTCCGCCGTCGATGTACAACACGTCGCCTTTCTGGAAGCTGCGGTTCGGGCCGGTGCCGCCGAGCACCATCGGCGGCTCGGAGGTGATGTCTGCTCCCTCGTCATAGTAATAATCGAGCACCTTGCGCTGGATCGCGCCCGGAGATACGCCGGGTTTGAGCTCCTCAAACATGCGCTGCCATGCGCGACCGCCGATCTCGCAGGCCTTGCGCATGCAGCTGATCTCCCATTCCGACTTGATCATTCGGCAGCCCCAAATAACCCGACTAGAGTCGACGAAGCGCGCTTTTGGCAGGCTCTCCTTCAGCGCCTCGTAATCGTCGACGGCGATGCCCAACCAGACGTCGCGACCAAGCTCGATGCCCAGTGTCGCGATCTGCAGTCGCCTTTCATTGAGGATTTCCGCAACGCCCCAATCTACGCGCGGGCTCGCAGTGAAGGGGACCTCCGGGTAGATGCGTCGATCGTCAACCCAGGAGGGGAACGATTGCTTGTACAGTCGGGCAAACATCTCTGGGCCAGACCACACGATGAGCGCCGGTGCGGCCTCCAGCGGCAGAATGAAAATGGCCGGCCGCGATCGCATCGATAATGCGGTCCTGTGTCCGGTGAAGTACGAGTAGTTCACCGGATCGGTGACGATCAGGCAATCGATACCGCGTTCGCGCATCAATTCGCGCGCCCGTTTAACGCGGTTCGCATGTTCGTCCGGAGGCATTGCTGACATCGCCAATTGAATCCTAGACCGGTGTACGCCAGGCAGTCCATTTGTTGTCCCGACCGTAGACCACGTCAAAAAAGGCTTTCTGCAGCCGTTTCGTCACTGGGCCCGGCCGTCCGTCGCCGATCTTGCGGTTGTCGACTTCGACCAGAGGCGTGACCTCCGCGCCGGTGCCGGCGAAAAACGCCTCGTCCGAGGTCAAGATGTAATCGCGCGAGAACAGCTCTTCACGCACGTCGATGTTGTCGGCTCTCGCGAGCTGAATCACGGTGTCGCGCGTGATGCCATCGAGAAGATTGGCAAGCGGAGGCGTTATGAGCGCGCCCTCGCGGACGAGAAAAATGTGCTCCACCGCTCCCTCGGCAACATGGCCGTTTGTGTCGAGCAGGATCGCCTCATCATAGCCATCGCGTTTCGCCTCGGTGCGAGCCATTTGGAAAAGCATATAATTGCCGCAAGCCTTCGCTTTCGACATGTTGGTGTTGATGTGGTGTCGCGTATAGCTGGAGACCTTGGCCCGGCTCCCGTTCTCAAGCGTTCCCTGGCCGACGTACTCGCCCCATTGCCAAACCGCAATCGATACGTCGATCTTGCATGCGTCATAAGAAAGACCCATGCCGCCATACCCGATATAGGCAATCGGCCGGATATAACATTTATCGAAATTATTGGCGCGGATGACCGTCCGCGTCGCCTCGGTCAGTTCTTCGATCGTGTAGGGGACTTCGAAGCCGAGGATTGTTGCGGAACGGTGCAGGCGAAGAAGATGCTCTTTGAGGCGAAACACTGCAGGGCCAGCGACGGTGGCGTAGCAGCGAATTCCCTCGAAAACGCCAAAACCATATTGCAGCGTGTTGCTGATCAAATGCACACGCGCATCGTTCCAATTGACGATCGATCCGTCCATCCAGATCTTGTCGGCTGTTTCCACTGAAGTCGTCCTTACTTAAAGGCTGGCAATAGGTCGTTGTGACGCTGGCCGGAGCCCGCCAAATAACCATCAGCCATCGGCAAATGAGCTGAGCACAGCCAAATGCGAAGACAGCCGCAGCTATATTCCCAAGTCGCGGGACTGCAAAAAGACACACAGCGAGCGGTTATCGAGACCACAACAAATGTTAGGGCCCGCAGTCGGAAACGCAACCGTCTCTACGAAGTGGGACAGTCTTGAAGACAATGCTCTCGAAGCTCCCGGATGCCTCTCTCCTTGGCCCATCGCGTCACTTCGTGGCGGCACGGTATTTTTAGCGCTCTCAGACCAAAGCCGACATTACTCATTGAGGTTGGATTGCGCGGTCCGATCGAAGTCTGAGAAGAGTATGACGCGCGCCGAATGCGCGCCGCCAGATCTTGTTCGTTCAAAGCTGTTTGATCCGGCCGTCTCCATCATCAAGCGGTACTGCGTACCAGGGAGCGGGCCGCTACGGCGCAGAACGCCTAACAGGTGCCTGAAAAGTCAGACTTCGATGAGGGCTAATGTCACTGTTGGTGTTTAGCAATGCACGAAGAGACTATAGTATGTCCCTTGGACGAGCCAAATGAGTGTCACCCGGCCGCACATCAAGGCATGCGCATGAGGCTTTGCAGATTGGCGACCCACTGCTCAACATAGTTCTGCGCTGATTTCCCAGAAATGTAGCTGTTCGGTAACGCACTTTCGGCTGCGAGCATTTTTTTATACTCCGCCGATTGGGACGCGGTGTTCAGGGCCTCCACGAGAAACGCGTATTGTGAGGGGTCGGTCCCGTGCTTGACCGCAAGAGCCCTGAAATGCGTGATGTTGGCGCGATATTTGAATTCATCCGCGGTCGGAATCTCGGGATACTCGGAGAGACGCTGGTCGGCGAAGGCGAGGATCGGACGCAACAGCTTCTTTGAAAGGTAAGTATCGATATCCCCGAATTGTCCATAGAGAAGGTCGGCGTGTCCGCCGAGCACTGACGTCAACCGCAAGCCGGGATCGTCAAACGGAATACTGACAAATTTCAGTCCGTGCTTTTTGTTGAGATATTTGACTGTCACATCACTTTGTGTGCCGAAGCCCGATCCGGCAACCGTCACCGCGCCCTTAGTTGCGGCCCGAACGACATCGTCCCAGCTCTTCAAAGGGCTGTCCTGGCGAACGAAGAAGCCGCTTGGTTGCTGATCCAAAATCGCGAGAGCGGTGAAATCGGACACCTTGAACTTGGCGTTGGCGGTCGCAAACAAGATGTAAGAATCGGATGTGATTTCGACAACATTGTAGCCGTCTGCTTGCTCGCTCAGGACCTTATTGAGCCCGACCTGGCTCGCGGCACCAGTCACATTGATGACTGGGACTGAAGTCCCGAGCTTTGTGGCCATCAGGTCGGCAACAACACGCGCCACTCGGTCGCCGCCGCCGCCAACACCCCAAGGCACGACGACGTTGATCGGCCTGTCCGGAAACGCGCGCGCCGGCGATGCGGCGGTTATTGTCGCCAGAACCAACGCTGCGATGGAGCTATAAGCTGCGTTAGGCATGCGATCCTCCCACTGCAAGGCCTATTTTTCAGACTGCAAGTGACAGCGCCCCGGCTCGGGACTGAAGTGTTTCGCGTATTTGTCGGGGGTATGGTCCCAATCCGCGGCGTCCGCCGGCGCTTCGCCCTTGTGCACGATCCTTGGCCATGTCGCGGCAAAGCTGCGGTTGAGGGAAACCCAGGCGGCGGCGCGCGGGTCAACATCGGAAACGATGGCGGAGACTGGACAGTTCACCTCGCAGGCCGCGCAATCGATACATGCGACCGGATCGATGACGAGCATGTTCTCGCCTTCGTGGAAGCAGTTGACCGGACAGCGGATCACGCAGTCCATGTACTTGCAGCGAATGCAGTCCTCCGTCACGACGTAAGGCATGTGGTGCTCCCGCCGATCGACACGCGCGATCGTCACAAGGCCAAGACGTGCGGCACGCGCGGCGCGACGTGCAGATCCTCGGGCGGCAGGCCCGCGGACCGAAGGTCGTCCTCGCTGATCGCCGGCATCGTCGGCTGCAGGCCGTCGTAATATTTGGTGTTGATGAGCATTCGATTGCACCCGGCGCAATAGGTGTCGCCGCCGAAACGTTCGGTGATCGCCTTGAGATTCGAGTAGATGTAGATCATCTCGCGGATCGACGGCGGTTTCTGCTGCGCGAGCGCCGTCCCCTTCAACGGCACGAAGACGAAGATCGTGGGAATGGCACCCATCGAGGCGAGATGTGCGATGCCGTTCACGGTGCTCTGCGCAGGCTCCAGTCCGGCGATGAGGTTCGCGCTGGCATGGCCGGTGCCGAATGTCCTGACCATGTGCGAGAGCATGCGGTCGTAGTGAGCGTGACCCGGGACGCCTTTCTCGATGTCGCGCACCTTGCCCGGACACATCTTGGCGAACAGGATCGGGTCGTAGACCTCATAGTTGAAGCCGACGAGATCGGCGCCGGCCTCGAACAGCATGTCGACGTAGCGCTCCTCCTCCGGCGGCGCGATCGTCAGGCGCAGCCAGTTGTCCGGGAAAGCATCCTTCAGCGGACGCAGAAATTTCACATGCGCCTTCACGCCACGATCCGGCGGCGGCGTAGTGCCGCCGGCGAACACCGGGCCGTGACGGAAATACGGATATTTGCGCGCCTCGGCTACGGTCTCGAGAAAATCGTCGGGCCGTTTCGGGAAGATGTCGCGACCGGATTCCAGGTTCTCGTCGATGCCGCAGAACCGGCATTCGTTGTGCTTGTAGTCGGCGACAAACCTTCCGAAGTAATGACAATGCGGGAAAATCGTGGAGCCGCCGAAATCGCCGGCGAGCGGCATGATGCTGCGCATCGAATGGCCGCGCGAGGTCTTGTGGTCATAGTAGTGCGGGTACGGCGGGATCGTGACATTCATCAGCTTTTCCGCCTTGACGTTGTCGTCGAGGCATTCCCATCGGCCGTTCTCGCGCAGTGCGGCGGGCTTTCTGCCGATGAAATACTTGCCGTTCTCGACCTCGAGGGTGAACGGCGTGCCGACCGACAAATGATCGCTGACCGCCGCGCCGACCGGCAGGCCCACATACACCTTGCCCGGATCGAGAATGATATCGAGCGCGTGCTTGCCGACCGCGCCGATCGCGTGTCCGATCTTGAGGGTCTTGCCGATTTCCTCCGCAGCCTCCGCTGAGACTTTCAGGCCCTGGCTCAGCAGCGCCAGTTTGAGAATGACCGGATGATAGGTGGTGCTTTTGCGCGCGCCATGCCGGCTTTCCGCGGGCACCCATCGGCTCACAAGATCGCCCGGCGGCGGCGCCTGCGACAGCGTCAAGGAGGGTTTCCTGTCAGCCTCCAACGTCTGCGGTTCGAGAACCGTTTGACCGGATGCCATGCGTCTCTCCTCTGGCGTCCTCAGGCCGCGACGACAAAAAGATGCGGCTCACGCTCGATGAATAGTCGGACATTGGCGGCGGCGCCCTGCACATGCGCCCTCACCGCTTTCTCCACGAGGCGCGCATCGCTACCGATCAGGGCGTCAAGGATCGCACGGTTTTCGCGCCGAATATCTTGTGCTCGCTGCGCATGCCGGCTGACTACGACTCGGCCGATGCTCCAGAATCGAGCGTCGAGATTGCCCAAGATCTCCTGCAGGATGCCGTTGCCAGTCCGCTCCGCGATCAAGTTATGGAATTTCCGACTGATCTGCAGAAATTCCGGATATTTTTTCTTCGCCAGCAGCTTGTCTGCATTGTCGAGGATCGCCCGCATCGCCGCAAAGTCGGCATCCGTCAAGTTCGCCAGGGCTTCGCGCGCCGCCTCGATCTCGAGAGCTTCGCGGACTTTGTACAGGTTCAGGATTTCTCCGACGCTCAATCCTCGCACGATGTATCCGGAGTCGGCCTCGCGTGCGACCAGCCCTTCCTGCTCGAGCCGTGCAAGCGCTTCTTTCACCGGCGTACGGCTGATCTTGAGTTCGCGCGCGATCCGCAGCGCCCGAAGGCGCTGTCCCGGACGAAAGGAACCGTCGAGCACCGCAGCCCTAAGGCTGTCATAGGCTCGATCCACCATACCACGCGCCTGGCGATACTTTGCATGCATAGTGAATTCACTATGCAGCCAGTCTGATGATGTCAAGACCGAAGCGCGGCCTCCGTGAGAGGTCGTAAGCCCTCGACCGCGGACAGAACGATTCGGGCGCAGTCCGGCCATTTGCAGACGCTGGCTTTGGTTGCCAAGCCAGTACCGGAGCCGGTGCCTAAGAGAAGCTGCTGTATCTTAACCGGGCGACTGGTTCGCTAAGCGCAATATAGTGGCTAGATAGACCCGCGCCGCCGTCACGACGTCTTCGACGTGAATATGCTCGCCAGCCGCGTGCATTTGACCGCGAACGTCTGGGTGAAGCCTACCGCCAGGCCCATACACCACGCAGGGCACATCGTAACGCGTTAGATGCGTCGAATCGGCTGCAGGACGTCGCGTAACCATTTCTGGTGAGGTGCCGATGACGCTGGTATGGGCAGCTGTCAGCGCTTGCACGACGGGTAAGTTCCGATCGATTTGCGTCGGCGGGTCGTTCAAATAAAATTCTAGCTCTGGCTCAACCATCCCCTTTTCCTTGGCGCAGGCCTGCAACACGGAACGCAGATCGCGCTTGACCTCTTCGGTCGATTGGCCCGGAACGGTGCGGATATCAAGATAGAGATTACACTCGACTGGATTGCGCGATAACCGCCAGGGCAACCCGCCTCGAATGGCGGCAACGGTCACATTTGGCCGCTCGCCCATGAATTGGCACTTCTCGGAATATTTAGCACCCCACGAGGCAATCGCACTCTGGACTTGATGCATGCGAGCGATCGCATTTTCGATGCCGGGGCGGTTCGTCAGGGCAGAATGTGCTGTCGTTCCGCGGGTCGTAATCTTTGCCCAAATACATCCGAGATTGCCAAGGCCAATCTTAAACGCGGTGTGCTCCGCCAAGATTGCGAAATCAGCGCTCAAGCCATGCAGCACCAGATGACGCGTGCCAGTCCCATATCCGGCAAAATTTTCGCCTTGGAACTCCTCTACAGGTGCTTTCTCAATCTCGCCGACGACAGCGCCCAGACTGAGATCCCCGCGTAGCTGGAGGCCAGATTTTTTTACTGCTTCGAAGGCAAGCAGCGCAGCGCTAAGGCCTCCCTTCATGTTAATTGCACCGAGGCCCCAAATCCAATCGTCTCTATTGATCGCTTTCGCCTTAAACCCCTCGCCGTGCAGATACTCTTCCGTGCCGTCATATGAGGTATCCATATGTCCGGTCAGCAAAACATTGTACCCACCGCCGGCACCGGCGATCGATGCAACGGCGTTCGGTCGATTTTCGCTTACCGCCTGCAATCGCGCAGGCACGCCTAATTGAGTTAAGCGGGTGACGATATAACGCGCGAGCTCGCCTTCGTCCCCTGTCGGGGTACGGATGTCGATCATCTCCATCAACGTGGATCGTGCGAGGTCTCGCGTGATATAGGTCGCGGCCCTCTCAAATTCTGCCGCCACAGGAGATTCGGTCACGTTTGTCATCCCTCTGCAAATCTATGGTAGCGCCAACCGCTCCATGTATCGAGACAGTGTGCGGTTAGCGGCCCAGCGAAACAGACGATCAGTAATGAATCCGATAATGCTGATCGCAGCCAAGGCCACGAAGATTCGGTCAGTCTGCAAAAGCAGGCCTGACGTCTGGAGCAAATAGCCAAGGCCGGAATCCGCCGCCAAGATCTCAGCCGGGATAATGCTCATAAACGATGATGCCATCGCAATACGCATGCCGACGATGATGTAGGGAATGGCGGACGGCAAGATGACGAGAATGAAAATTTGCAGATTGGTCGCCCCTAAACATTGAGCCGCGCGTTGCCGGGCGATAGGTGTCCGCGCAACACCTGCTGCGGTGTTGATGAGAACGATAAAGAAGGTGCCCCAGAAAATCAGAAAATATTTTGCCAGTTCACCAATGCCGAACCATATCACCGCGATCGGAATCATCGCTGTTGGCGACAAGTAGCGCAACAGCTCAATGATCGGGTCCAACACGTCGTTCACCAGCTTGATCCGCCCCATCGGAACACCGATCAACACGGCCAATGCCGATCCAAAAACGAAGCCCACCGCTACGCGGACAAGGCTCACGGCGGTGTTGCGGAATAGCTCGCCGTCCTTGAGCATCGGTATTGCGGCCGCAGCGACTTGTAGAGGCGGTGGGATCAGGAACGGATTGAATGCGAAGGACATGACCTGCCAGCCGGCTAAAGCCAGCGCGAACGAAACGAGGGTGACCGCGGGCGCGCGCCATCGCACATGCCTCTTTGCTTTCGCCATCACGGTGACCGTCGCCAAGCAGCCGCCAATGAATTGTTGCTCTTCATGATGCGGCCTCGCCCGCTCGATCCTGCTCCTCTCCGATGATCGACTCGATGCGATTGTAAAGTGCTCCCAGCCCGGCTTGAGCCGGAGTTCTCGGACGACTTAATTCGATCACGATCGGATCGCGCAAACGAGAGCGCGGCCCCTGCGTCATGATGACAATACGATCGGCCATCGTGATCGCTTCAGAGATGTCGTGGGTCACGAAAATGATCGTCTTTCGTGTTGCCATCCAAATCTCGACGAGAACCCGATGCATATTCCGCCTCGTCAATGCATCTAACGCAGCAAACGGCTCATCCATCAGGAACATGGCGGGCTCGATAGCTAGCGCTCTTGCGATTTGCAGGCGCTGTCGCATGCCGCCTGAGAGTTCGGACGGAAATTTGTTGCGGTGCTGTGACAGGCCAACGGTCTCGAGGTAGCGCGCTGCCACTTCGCGCCGTTGCGCTTTTGCTACGCCTTTAAGTCTAAGACCAAACTCGACATTTTCTTCGCAATCCAGCCAAGGGAAGAGTGCCGACCCGGCGTCTTGAAAGAACATCACACGGTCATGACCAGGTCCGCTTATTTCGACCCCGTTAAGCAGTACTCGCCCACTGGAGGGCCGCTCGAACCCTGCGAGAATGTTCAGTAAGGTCGACTTACCGCACCCCGACGGACCGAGCAGGCACAAGAACTCTCCCTCTCGAATCGAAAGATCGATCTTTTCAAGCGCCGTGTACTCACGATCAAAGCCGCCATAGACCTTGCTAACGTTTTGTACCTGCAGCATGGCCTCAGCACGCAGGCGGCAGGCTCGAGACCAATTTCGGATCGATCGACCGAAAGCCATCCGGCCAGATGTACTTGGAGAAGTCGAGCTGCTCGTTCATACGCTTTTGACTCCGTGCCCAGCTGGCCAATTGGCAGTGGTCGCGAAAGAACACGTCATCAAAGCCAAGCCGGCGATTGTTCGTCTGCCACTCGTCGCGGGTCGCTTTTTCGCTCAACTTGTATTTGTCGGCCGCGTATTGCGCGACGCCGGTAAAATCTTTTTCGGCGACGTCTTTTCCTTTCAGGGTCGCTCGCAAGAATCGAGTAGCTGCATCTTTGCCTTCGGGGCTCGCCAACCAGGCAGGACGAGCCCCGGCGACCAAAAATCCGTCGATATACCCTGTCGCATCACTGAGGATGTGCGCCTTGTCCGGGCAGATCTCGAGCGTTCGAGATCCGAACGGCTGCCAGATGAAAAATGCTGCAATCTCTTCCTTACAAAGAGCCGTTGGCATAACCGCCGGCGTGAGGTCCTTGACGGTCACATCATCGGGGTTCAGGTGATTCTTCTGAAGATACTCTGATACGAACCATGATCCCGTCGTGCCGACGCGAGTTGCAATCACCTTACCCTTCAAGTCGCTTGCTGCTTTAATCGAATTCTGCGCGACAACGACGAATCCCTTGGAGTCGCGCTCAAGGACCGTCAAGAGACGATAGTCGCCTTTGACTGCGATCCAATGCGACAAAGCTGGCAGCTCGCCCGACAGCGCAATATCGCCCGCGCCCGCCGTGAATGCCGCCAAAGCGGCGACCCCGGTCGGGAACTGCTTGAAATCAACATCCAAGCCCTCGGCTTTGTAGAACCCCTTGGCGTCGGCCATCCAAATTGAATCGTAATGTACGTCGGGCTCGATGAAGACTGTGAGCTTCTTTAGATCCTGTGCGCTAGCGAAGCTGCACAAAGAAACTGCAGCTGCGCCGATGCCGACAACCACAACGGCACCTGTCAACCAAGTCAAAACGGAGCGGCCCCAGTTGTTGAACATGATTACCCTCCCTCTCCTTTAAGACGACCTACTATCCCGCCGCGCTGGCATCTCGAGAAATGAAAACAGTATGTGATAGAAGCGATGGGCATTCAGCCCAAATGGCGCGATGTGTGCGGATCCCTGCAAAATCGTGATTTGCTTGTCGCTGTTCGGCAGCTTGATGAAGAATGACGTAAGATCCTCCATCGTGGCGATCCCATCATGTTCGCCACGCATGATCAGGGTCGGCGCTCTGATCTTTGCAGGCTCGACAAGCGGCAGATGGGCGCACATATCGAGCCAAGTGCCGGTGGGAATTGTGTCGCCATAAGCCAGTTGCGCATCGGCGACAGCATCCGCGACGACTCGTTCTGACGTGCCAGGCTTGTCGCGCGTGAAGCTGTTGTTTAACGTTGCGCGATCGATGGTGCGTACGTGACTTGATCGCCAGCGGTCCAGCTGTTCACGGCGCTTCGCCAGCGTTGGCGAATCCTTTCCCGTCCAGACGAAAGCATCAAGTACGAGACGATCCACGCGGTCCCCGTGTCTTTCGGCAAACAGAGCCGCTTTCAGCGAGCCCGATGATTGGCCGTAGAAATGAAATCGCTTTTTTCCGGTTTCGCGCTCGACGACCGGCATCGCCGCATCGAGATCGTCAGCGCCCTGGCTGATGTTGGAGTTGTTCGCCGTGCGCGATGACTGGCCGTAGCCCTCGTTGTCCATGGTCCAGACGTCGAACCCACGCTCGGCGCATCTATCCATCATCGAATATTCAGAGCCACGGCCCGTGACTTGAAGGTCATAACCGGGCAAGGCGCTAAAGGACGAGCCATGAACCAAAAACAGAACCGGCTTCTGGGCGGGATCACCGATGAACTTGCGATAGATGCAGAGGTCAACGGCACCCTTTTTTGCCCAATACTGTTGCTTTTGAATTTCGGCAGTCACGGGTTTTTCTCTACTTAGATCCAGAGAAGGTTGTCATGTCGGGTTTTTGCGGACGGCCGATCATGCGTTCCACACTTTCCGCAAGGCCGATCAGCTTCTCGTCCTCGCCGGGCGGGCAAAGCAGTTGAAGGCTGGTCGGCAGGCCATTCGCCGGCGGCAATGGGAGAGAGATCCCACACATACCGAAGAGATTGCCGGGACGCGTATGGCTGGCGGATCTGCGATTCCACGCAATTGCGGCTTCCGGACTGCTCAATTCTCTTTCGGCGGCCGGAATGAAGGGCGTGGTGGGCCCCACAACCGCATCAACATGAGCGGTCTTTTTCTTCACGATCTGAACCAACTCGAAATGCCGGCGTCGAAGGCGCTCAAGCTCTGAAGCCGAAGTGGCAAGCTCAGTCTCGACGCGCGCCCAGACGACGGGGTCGAGGCGGTCTTTGTTTGATTCGATTGTGTCGCGTCCCAGAAACGCAACGAGTTCGGCACCGAGAATCCGGCCAAAGACGCCCGGCACCTCAGATACTTCCGGCAAGTCTAATCCGACGATGTCGATACCGCCTGCCCTTAGCTTTGCCACTGCGGCTTCGAAAGCGCTGGCAACGCCCGGGTGCAGATCAACCGAATACTGGTGCGGATAGCCCAGGGTGACTTTGCCTTCGGGCCGGCGGCTCCCGATCCGCAATTCACCAAGCGAGGCGCAGATAAACGCCAAGTCGGCTGCCGAATTGGCGAAAATGCCAATCGTGTCGAATGTCGGCGAAAGCGGGAAAACCCCGTCAATCGGCCATCGACCATGCGTCGGCTTGAACCCGACCACCCCGCACATTGCAGCGGGAAAGCGAACGGACCCTCCCGTGTCGGAGCCCACGGCAAAACTGCAAAGCCCAGCAGCTTGAGCGGCGGCCGAGCCATGGCTCGATCCTCCACAAACTCTTTTTGTTGACCGGTCCCACGGATTCCACGGCGCCGGCTTGGTGATGTTGATCGTCGCAGCGGCAAATTCGGTCGTCCGCGTGAGCCCGAGGAGCACCACGCCAGCTCGCTTGAGGGCTTTGATAAATGTTCCTTCCGGACTGATCTTTGCTGTCACATCGAGCGCCGTTGCCGGCGAGGACGGAAAGTTCGAGACGGAAAAGATCTGCTTTACAGCGACCGGCAAGCCCCATAAGGGACCCAAATCATCTCCAGCGGCCCTGCGGCGATCGATGGTGCGCGCATCTTGCAACGCCTCGGCGTTATGCCAAGCAAAGGCACTGAGTTTCGGATCGATCGACGCGAGTCGCTGCAGATATTGGCTGGTGAGAGCTTCGGCCGTCAGTGACCGATCGGACAACATGGCACTCAGCGATCGCAGACCGAGCTCAGCCGCGATGTCTGGCGGCGGCTTGATTGCCACATCTGCGTCGATTGGAATGGCAGACATCTGAATTAGCTTCCCGGGATGATGCCTGGCTGCATTGCGTAACAGTAGTCAGCAATCTGTTCTGCCGTCGTAAGCCAGACTCGGTCGAAGTTCGGGTGCGACATAATGTGCTTGAAAGCCCTTCTTAGGGGTGGAAGCCGGAACGGCTGCCCAACGAGATAGGGGTGCAGAGAGATACAGCACACGAGCGGCTGGTGGACACACTGGTTGATCATCTCGTCGAACTGATCGACGATCATGTCGCAAAAATCACGAGTCGCGTGCTGTCGATGGATTAGTTGACCCGAGTCGTTCAGCTCAAGGGGATAAGGCACGGAAAGAATCTTGCCGGCCCGTGTTTCCAGCCAAATCGGCTGGTCGTCGCAGGGCCAATCGAGGCAGTAGGTGTACCCAGCCTCCTTCAGCAGATCGAGAGTGACATTGGTCTCCGCGGCGGCTGCGCCAAGCCACCCCTTCGGCTTTCTGCCTTCGTATTGTTCGATCGTCGCTGTCACATCTTCGATCAGGCGCCGCTCATCCTCTTCCCAAAGGCCTTTCTGCTTCTCGGCATTGGTCCGGCCATGCCCGACAAATTCGTCGCCGCGTTTACGAATACGATCACAAACCTCTGGGCAATAATCGTACAGATAGCTGTTGATCAGGCATGAGGATTTGAGGCCAAATTCTTCGTATAGATCGAAGAGACGCCAAATCCCGACGCGATTGCCGTAGTCGCGCCATGCGTAATTGCGCTGAGTTTGCGGTTCGCCGAGTTTTGTGGGGTCGTGGCCGATGCCCGCTTGAAAGGCGAACACTTCGACGTTTGTGGCAACCCATACGGCAAGGCGTTTGTTGCCGGGCCAATGATAATCAGGCCGATCCGATATTGGCGAATATCTGTAGCGTTTGTGCTGAGGAAGCTTAGGTCGTGACGTAAGCATTTTATTCATGGCAGGCCTTTTCCGCGACTAGTGCGCGATGTCGTTCAGCAGCTCTCTTTGGATTCGCGTGAAATCAGGGCTCAAGGGGTCTCGCGGCCGAGGCAAATCGATTTTGCGTTTCGTTTTGATCGTTCCGCCAGAGGTCATCGTGATGACCTCGTCGCCGAGGAAAACCGCCTCGAGCACATTGTGCGTGATGTAGACAACGGTCTTCCGTGTGGCCTCCCAGATGTGAGCGAGCTGTCGCTGCATTTCGTCGCGAGTGATCGCGTCGAGGGCAGCAAATGGCTCGTCCATCAACAGGATCCCGGGGTTGTAGGCCAATGCACGCGCGATCGCGACACGCTGTTGCATCCCGCCGGATAATTCGTGCGGGTAAGCATCGGCAAACTTCTCGAGCTTGACGAGCCGCAGCAACGCGGTCGACCTAAGCTGCCGCTCGGAGGTTGGTACGTTTCTTACTTCCAAGCCGAATTCGATATTTCGCCGAGCGGTCCGCCAAGGAAACAGTTGGGATACGTCCTGAAATACAATGCCTCGATCGAAGGCATGCCCGATGATCGGCTTCCCTGAAAGCAAGATCTCGCCGTGCGAGGGTGAAAGAAAGCCAGCCAGGCAATTCAGCAATGTGGTCTTGCCGCAACCACTGGGCCCGAGGATGCACAGAAATTCAGAAGGCTCTAGCTTGAAGGAAACATTGCGCAGCGCCTGAATTCGGCCTGCTGCGCTCTGATAATCATAGGCCAGGTTTTTCACTTCGACCGATTGGGTCACAGCACGCCCGCCTGCGACAATCTATTTGTCATAACAATATTGACTTCAGAAATTTGATCAAGGACGATCTTGAGCCGGTCACGGTTGGAGATCGCCATGTTCGTCTTCACACGGCGACAGATGTTGCAAGCGGCTAGCCTTGCCGCGGGAGCAAACCTGACATCAGGGCTGCCGTCGTTTGCCGCCGCGCCTCTCAATCTCGGCTTTCAGATGACCACGTGGGGCGCGGTCGGCATGATCGCGGAGAAGCTTGGTTTCTTTCAAAAGGCTGGAGCCAACGTCAAGATAAACCAGTTCGACTCCGGGGTCGCCGTTCGCGACGCCATGGTCGCGGGACGCGTTGATATCGGTGTCGCAGCGGTCTCCAGCTTCATCATTGGCGTCGATAAAGGCCAGCTCGCGGCGATTGCGACAGTCGCCTACTCGGGTCGCTCGAACAGCATCATGGTGGCGAACAACGCAAAGATAGCAGGCGTGCCTGATCTGAAAGGTCGGAAGGTCGCGAGCCAAATCGGTACGGGGTCCGATTACACGTTCAAAACGAAGGTCCTGCCGAAGTTCGGTCTCCGCGAAACAGATCTTCAGATCGTCAATGTTCGCTATGCCGATCAGGTCGCCGCTTTGGCCAGCGGCTCGGTCGAGGCTTTTGTCGGCACCGAGCCATACCCCTCCGTTTCCGAGTACAACAACCTCGCTCACACTCTCATCTCGTTTGAGAAATTCGACATGGTTCCCGTCATGCTGGCAGTCGATCGCCAGAGCCTTGATCAGCGGGCTGACGAGCTAGTGTTGTTTATGCGCGGCTGGCTCGCTGCGCAGCATGTGCTCGACTCGAACATGGCAGAAGCCTCGAATATCGTTTGGAAGGTCTTCACGGGGCGCGGCTATAAGTTACCTGAAAGCGTGATCCGTAGCGCGTTGGAAAGGCTTGGGGCCGATTACCGGTACCGCCCCGAGCTTCCGGAGTATCTCAATGAACAAGCTCAGGTGTTGTTGGAGCAGCATAAGATCAAGAAAATGCCTGACTGGTCGACGGCCTTGAATCACACGATCCTCGACCGAGCCCTCAAGGCGTAAATGCCTTCGAGCAATAAGTTCGCGACCCGTCGTCGCCTTCTCGAATTTGCAATCGGCGCCTCTCCGTTTGTTATCGGCGCCGTTGCCTGGCAGGCTGTGTCGCTCTCAGGACGCCTGCCCGCAGTTCTTTTTCCCGATCTGGGAACGATACTGAGCTCATTCGTGGATTTGCTGACATCTGGCGTTTTGGCCGACGCCGCGATCGGCACCCTCACTCGCCTCGGCTCTGGGTTCGCAATCGCAGCTGCTTTGGGCCTCTCCCTAGGCTTTCTGATGGGGCGCTATCAAATCGCCGAGGATTTTCTGCTGCCGGTGATCAGCTTCGGCTATCCGATTCCGTCGTTCGCGTACGCGCCCCTTTTTGTGCTTTGGTTCGGCCTCGGCGACACCCCATCGATCATGCTCGTAGCTATCGCGGCCGCGTTCCCGATTACCATAAACACTTGGCGGGGCGTGAAATCGATAAAGCCTATTTGGATTCGCTCCGCTCAAGGTATGGGCGCGACCGAACCACAGATCTTGCGAAAGGTCATTCTGCCGGCATCGCTCGCCTTCACCTTGGTCGGCCTGCGGCTTGGGCTAGCTCAAGCTTGGCGCATCCTGATTGGCGTCGAAATGTTAACGGCGGTCGCCAACGGTTTAGGGTCACTGATTTTCGGCGCGCAGCAGTTTCTCAACACCGACGTGATGCTGTCGGGCATCATCATGATTGGCCTCATCGGCTATTGTCTGGAAAAGCAGATTTTTGAACGCATCGAACGGCTGACTTTGGCTCGATGGGGCATGATCACCGCATGATTCTCATCTCTGGGCGCACGTGGCGCGGGTTTTACGGATTGCTCGTTTTCGCCTGCGCGTGGGAGCTATTTTCGCGCAGCGGCATCTTTCCAGTAGGCATCGTGCCAAGCCTGGAAACGATCGGGCTCGCTCTGGTCATTATGATTCGAGATGGCTCGATCGCTGTACATATCGCCTATACGGTCGGTAGGGTCCTGCTCGGCCTGGCGATCGCCTCGGTTGTTTCGGTGCCGATCGGAATTTTCATGGGCCGTGTATGGTTTGTAGAACGCTTCTTCAAAGGGCCGTTAAGTGTCTTGATGCCGGTCCCGTCACTGGCGTGGGTACCGGTATTCATTCTCTGGTTCGGTGTCGGCAATAGAACGACAGTTCTCGTCGTCGCTTACGCAGCCGCATTCCCGATGGTCTACAATATCTGGCTTGGCGTGCGCTCGATAAAGCCTTTGTGGATTAGGAGCGCGATCGGTATGGGGGCTAATGCAACGACCGTGTTTTTGCGCGTGGTTGTTCCCGCGTCTCTACCGTTCATCTTAGTGGGGCTACGGCAATCATTCGGGCGAGCTTGGATTGCCGTGATCGGCGCCGAACTTTTGGCAGGTACTGATTATGGCTTGGGGCGGCTTATTTTTGAAGCAAAGGAATGGCTGAGCACCGATGTGATGTTGGCGGCAATCGGAGTGATCGGCGTTGTCGGGCTCATTACAGAGAAACTGGTCTTTGCAAAGATAGACCGACACACAATCGTTCGGTGGGGGATGGCAGGATCGGCGGATACGGCGAACTAAAATGCCCACTCGCAGAGAAATTATCTTTGAGCCAGGCGTGCCGCTCTACCGGCAGGTACAACAGCACATTCAAAGCATGCTGCGAAACGGTCGTGGAGGTCGCCCCGTTCGTCTTACCGACGCTTATCTCGCCGACCGATTCGGCGTGAGCCGAATTACCGTTCGCAAAGCCGTTGAAAAGCTCGTCGACGACGGTCTGCTTTATCGAATCCCAAAGCTCGGCACATTCGTGCGGCCCGGGATGCTCCGCGAGAGGCTAACCCTTACGAGTTTCCTCGATCCGTGGTCAGACAAGTCTGGCGCCGTAACCATCCGTGTTGGCCGCTTCGAGCAGGTGAAGGCCGACGAAAAGATCGCGAGCCGCCTCGGCGTAAGGGTCGGCGAAAAAATTGTCTATATTCAGCGGCTACGATTTCAGGGCAGTTCGCTCGTCGTCGTAGACGATCGTTATTTGCGATCCGACCACGCCAGGCAGCTAACGCAAGAGCACATTCTGAGATCTTCGTTCGTCGATTATTTTCAAGAGCAGCTTGGGCTTGACGTTGAGAACGGTGAGATGGAGATCGAAGCCCGCGGCGCGACCCGAAAGGAAGCCAAGATCTTCGGGATTAAGGATGGTGAACCGGTCCTGGTTCGCGGAATTGTTCTCTATGGCCGACGCAAGAACCCGCTGCTTTCTGGAATTTCAGTCTACCGGGCCGATCGCGTCGGCTATCGAGTCATAATGTCAAGAGAAGCAGAACAACTGCCCATCGCGCGCAAAACCGCTCAGCGCGCACGCAGATGACCAAACCTTTTTAATCTTGCGGGGGCGGTGCAACTGGCGTCGAATTACGCGCTCCCAACAGAGGTCGGTTACGACCTCGCAAGATGCGTAGGTCGGATCGAGGCAATTCTCTGTTGGCGGACGCCCCGGCTGTACACCAAGTCAAGGCCGACACATTGCATTGCAGAGCTACTTGCCTGTTTCACTCCCACCAGCGGACGAGATTAGAGCGACCGACTAAGAAATGTGCTTTTCGTCACGAGTCCGCGCTGAGCTGTACGTCAGCAAATGTGTCAATAGCGAGAAACATCGGGCCGATATGGTTCGTCCGCTCGAGGCCAGTGACCGATATGCCTCATTCGGCTCATCCTGCTACGCAGCCACTACCCTAGGCCGACGACCTAAAACGAGCCGCGGCGCGCCGCGACGTTCGATGTGAGCGAGGGCGTGCAGTTGCGGCCGCCAAGCTCCCAACCTGCCGCCCTGGAAATTCCTTGCGGGTGAATTGATAGGCTTCCTCGATGAAGATCTTTGCGGCGGGCGTTTGATAGCGCCGTGGATCCCATATGGCCGACATCCACATCTCGATCGGCTTGTGATCGTGCCAGACCGGAACGAGCTTTTGGCGGACGTTTTGGAGCTTCACCGTTGACGGCAGGATCGCGATGCCCTGTCCAACCTTTGCGAGGGCGAGGAGCGCCTGAGCGTTATTACTTTCGAGCAATATCTTCGGGCTCACATGCGCCATCTTGCAGGCCGAATCGAACAGTTGCCGTGAGAGAAAATTCCGCCTGAGCAAAAGCAGTCTGTAAGGCGCGAGGTCCGCGACTTCCAATTGCCCTTTGCAATCGAGCGGATGATCCTGCGGCACCACGGCCACGGTATGGATAGGAAATAGCGGTCGTCCCAGCAATTCCGTTCCAGTCGGCAGCGACGCGATCGCGACATGAATCGAGCCGCGTTGCGTTGCTTCGACAAGGTTTGCCGCGCCGTCTTCAAGGATGCTGATTTCGACGTTCGGAACGCGCGCGCAAAATCGCGCCAGCAGCTTGGCGACAAAACTCTCGATCGACTGCGGAGTGGCGCCCAGCCGTAACGCGCCGTAAGAGCCGCCCGCGATTTCATGCGCGTGGCTTTTGATCGCGTCAGCCTCATGTAGCAGTGAACGTCCTCGCTCCAGCAAATTTTCACCTGCGGCCGTCAGCATCGTGTGTCGTCCGACCCGGTCGAACAATTTGACCTGCAGTTCGCGTTCAAGCGCGCTGATCTGCCGTGACAGCGCCGGTTGGCTGATGCCGAGTTGCTCGGCTGCGCGAGAAAATCCGGAATGATCCGCAACGGCGGCAAAGAAACGCAACGCACGGAGGTCCATCGGTCGTCCATACCTTGATTGCATCGATTGAATACTATTAATGCATTTGACATATCAAAGCCATCCGCCAGACTGACATCGCCGGGTGTGAGTGGAGCAGAAGTTCTGGCGGCGTCGATGGGTAACATCGAAATCAGCGGCCTTACGCATCAGTATGTCGACACCAACGGACAGCTGATCACCGCAATCGACAATGTCTCGCTCTCGGTGAGCCAAGGCCGTTTCACGAGTATCGTTGGTCCGTCCGGATGCGGAAAAACGACGCTCTTGAACATCGTGGCCGGATTTATTCCGGCGTCACGCGGCGCCGTGCTCATCAACGGCAAAGGCATCTCCGGTCCGGGACCGGACCGCGGCGTGGTTTTTCAAAGCTACGCGCTGTTCGACTGGTTGACCGTCCGCGAAAACATCGAATTTGGACCGCGCATGGCCGGCGTCGGCGCCGTCGAACGCTCGGAGCGAGCCGACCGCTTCCTCGGCATGATCGGCCTGCGTCAATTCGAGCACCGCTATCCATATGAGCTGTCCGGCGGAATGAAGCAGCGCGTCGCCATCGCCCGCGCATTGGCCAATGAGCCGGAAATTCTGCTGATGGACGAACCGTTCGCCAGCCTCGACGCCCAGACGCGTGAGCTCATGCAGGAAGAACTTCTCAAGATCTGGGAAGCAACCGGGAAAACCGTTCTCTTCATCACCCACAGTATCGACGAGGCCATTTACCTCTCGAGCGACGTGGCAGTGATGTCGTTCCGGCCAGGCCGGCTGAAACAGATGTTCAACGTCTCACTGCCTTATCCGCGCGCGGAATACAGCATTCGAACCGATCGGCGCTTTCTCGAGCTGAAAGTCGCGATCCACGAGTCGGTCCGAGAGGAGATCGCCAAGCAATCGGGTACGAGCGATGAGGCGGCTTAGCTCACCAGAATTCCTCGCATCCGTCGGATCGGTGGTCGGCGGATTGATTCTTTGGACGGTCGTCGTCGACAGCGGCCTGATTTCGACGCGCTTTACGCCCACGCCTTTAGAGATCCTGCAGGAGTTTAAAGTCCTTCTTGAAGATGGGTATGTCGGCAGCCCGATCTACGCCCACATCGCGGCAAGCTTGGCGCGAACATTAATCGGGTTTTCTGCCGCGGCGATTGTCGGAATTCCGTTTGGTCTGCTGGTCGGCCGCGTGAGATTTCTCGAAGCGGCTTTCATGCCGTGGTTCGCATTTCTGCGTCCGATTCCGGCGATTGCCTTTGTTCCACTGGTCATTCTGTGGTTCGGCATCGGCGAGTTTTCGAAGATCTCGGTGATATTCTTTTCGTCCTTCCTTTACATAACGGTATCGACGATCGCCGGTGTCAAATCGGTGCCGGTGCAGATCATGCGCGCTGGCTACAGCCTCGGCGCACTCGACCGGAAATCGTTCTTGTACGTCATTCTTCCCGCCGCCCTGCCTCAAATCATGATTGGCCTGCGGTTGGGATCGGCAATCAGCTGGACTCTCGTCGTCGCGGCCGAGCTCGTCGCTGCGCAACGAGGGCTCGGTTACATGATCATGGATGCGTCGACATTCTTCCGGGTCAAGGATGTCTATGTCGGTCTGATCCTAATCGGCATCATCGGCTTTCTGCTCGAAACCATCATCGCCACAGTGGAAGCACGCCTCGTTCATTGGCGCGGGAAATAAACCTGGAGAGGAAGGTGTCTCATGAAGCGAATATGCACCTCGATCGCAGCGTTGTTTGTCGCTGTTTTGACTTCGTCGGCGATCTGTGCCGCGGACCTGCCGATCCGCATCGGTTATCAGCCTGGCACCGCACCGCGGTTCTTCGTCGCCAGGGATCAACAGTTCTTCCAGAAAGCGGGACTGGCGCCGGACTATTCTAAATTCATATCCGGACCGAGCATGCTGGCGGCGTTGCAAGGCGAAAACATCGACGTCGCGTTCATGACGACCCCTCCTGTGGTCTTTGGCCTTTCGCAGGGAATAGGCATCGAGATTTTTTTCGTTGAATCGGACGCCGCCAAAACGCAGGCACTGGTGTCTACTAAAGGCGGAGCCATCAAAACGTTCGCGGATCAAAAGGGACAAAAGATCGCGGTGACGTTTGGCACCTCCGCGCACTACGGCCTGCTGAAATCTCTCCAGGCTGCGAAACTGTCGGAGTCGGACCTCACCATTCTCAACATGCAGCCGAGCGCGATGCTGCCTGCGTTCATCAAGGACGACGTGGCGGGCGCTTGGTCCTGGGATCCCTGGACTGCGAAGATGCAGCATGAAACCGGCACGCTTGTCGGCAGTCTCGGCACACTGAACTTGCCGATGCCGGGCGTATGGGTGGTTCGCACCAAGTGGCTGGCGCAGAACGCCGACGCAATCCAGCGTTTCATCAAGGCGCTGGATTCAGCCGCGAGCTACATGAAATCCAACTCCGGCGATGCGGTGAAGGCGATCGAATCCGAGCTGGGCGTGGATCACGCCACGGCCGAGCTCATTTATTCGCGGATCGATGTGCCGACGCTGCCGAAGCAACTCGACGGATACGTCGCGGCACTGGGTACCTCGAACACCAAGGCCGGCTCGGGAATGGCGGCGCACCTCGAGGACCTCGCAAATTTCTTCATCCAGCAGAAGCAGATCACGGCTAAGCCGAACTTGGCGGCCGCGATCGATCCGCAGCCGCTGGAGAAGTATCTCCACACCCAATGATCGCCAAACCAATCAGGAGAATATCCAATGGCGCAAAGTGAAGGACGCGAAGAGATCAAAGTCGTCGGCATTCCGGAGCCGATAAGTCACTACGTTCCTGTCGTTCGCGCCGGGCGGATGGTGTTCATTTCGGGAATGGAGCCGAAAGACGAGCGCGGAAATTCCGTGGGCAAGGGTGACGTCACTGCGCAGGCCCGCCAGGTCCACGAAAATCTGAAGAAATGCCTTGCCGCGGCCGGTGCGACGTTCGCCGACGTCTGCAAGGTGACCGTGTTCGTTCGCAATATCGCCGACCGGCCGAAGATCAACGAGGTTCGCAAGGAATATTTCGGCGACGCCAAGCCGGCCAGCACGCTGGTCGAGATTTCGCGATTGGCGAGCGACGACTTCCTCGTCGAGATCGAAGCCGTCGCGCTGCTTCCGAACTGATTTCAGACTCTGATTTGTAAGTAAGACATAGGGAGAGAGTTGTGTCTCAGCCTGCACCAAAGAACGTCGCCAATGTCGATCGGCTGCATGACTATATGGATCGCAACGGGCTCGGCGCGGTCGTCGCCCGCTCAGGCCAGAATTTCACTTACCTGTCTGGAATAGCCTATCCCGGAACGCTGGCGCGGCTTCTCGACCTGACGGATTCGCCGCGCGGCGTGATGGTGTTCTGGCCGCGCCACGGCGAACCGTCCATCATCCTGAACAAGACGGCCGAGCCGTTGACCCGCCGTGACTCGTGGATCAAGCAGCTTGAGCTCTACGAAGGTTACAGCGAGTCGCCTTACGCCCGGCTCGCCGCAGTTATCAAGAAGGCCGGGCTCGCTGACGCGAAAATCGGACTCGAGAAAAACTTCGTCAGCGCCGGCCACTGGGAAGAGCTTGCGACGGCATTGCCGCGGGCCAAGCTCGTCGACTGCACGAAAATGATGGACGAAGTCAGGTGGTTGAAATCACCGCATGAAATCGCCTTGCTGAAAGCAGGTGCTGATCTTCTCGACAATGCCTATCTGGATGCATTCCGCGCCACAAAACCGGGCGACACCGAGCGCATGGTGCATAGCCGGATTATGTACAATTGCCTGTCGCGCGGCGCCGGCTGGGCGCACGGAATTCTGGCGTCCAGCACCAATCCGACAAATTACGGCAGCGAAGGCGATACCGTGTTCCAACGCGGCGATATCATCCGTGACGATTACATCGCCTATTGCACCGCGGGTTACCCCGGTCATCAATCGCGCAATGCGATTTTCGGCAAGCCGAGTGCTGAGCAGAAGCGCGAGTACGAGATCATCCGCGACATCTACGATGGGACCATCGAGCGCTGCCAACCGGGTGTCCGCTCGTCGGACGTATTCATGTACGTTGTGAAAGAATTCGAGAAGCAGGGTTGGGAATACAAGCCGATGCTGGTCGGTCACGGCATGGGCAGCTGGTGGCACCAGCAGGAGCCGATTATGTCCCGCACCTGTGACATCGTGCTCGAGGAAGGCATGGTGCTGGCGATCGAGCCGCACCGCGGTCATTGGCACATTCAGGATATGATCGTGGTGGCGAAGAACGGACCGAAATTGATCTCGGACGCTTTTTCCACCCGCGAGATGTTCGTCATCGAGTGACCGCTGTCAGCGGGATTGAGTGAACAGGAGTCATCCGTGTCGACGCTGGACGACAACAAAAAGCTGTATCTGCGACTTGCCGACGAAGTCCTGTCGAAGAAGAACCTGGCGGTGGTCGATGAATTGATCGCCGAGGACTTTGTCGAGCATGTCGGCGGACAACCACGCAGGGTCGGAACCGAAGGCTTCAAGGCGGCGCGGACGCGGCGCAATCTCGCCTTTCCCGACTGGAAGGTGACCGTCGACGATGTCCTTGCCGAAGGCGACAAGGTCGTTGCCCGTGCCAGAGGGCAAGGTACCCACCGCGGGGAATACATGGGGATTCCCCCCACCGGCAAAGTCGTGACGGTGGGCTGGATCGCGATTTATCGTGTCGCCAACGGCAAATTGGCCGAGCATTGGCAGCACATCGACGAGCTCGGACTGCGCCAACAGCTCGGGGCAACCTTGACCGTTACGGCGGGCTGATGCGGCGGAGGCGTTGCAGTGTCGAACGCGGACAACGGAACCAACTCGGGTATCGACGCGGGGCTTGAAAGGCTCAAGAACGCGTCTCCGTTTCTGCTCGACATTCGGCCGGCGTGCGAGGTTATCCCAACTCTCAGCGAACGCGATTTCCTGCACGCCGGACCACCGCTGGAAGGTTGGCACGAGGCGTGTGGTGCACTGCGCGGCGCCGTCATCGGCACCATCCTGCACGCCGGCACGGCGCGGAATATTGCGGACGCGGAGGCCATCGCAGCCGAATCCATTCGCCTCGTTCCGGCGCAGGAGCACAACGCACTCGGCACATTCGGGGGCATCATTGCCAGACAGACGCCGGTCCTTGTCGTCCGCGACCAACCGACGGGCACCCTTGCCTTTGCGGCCCTGAACGAAGGCCGCGGCAAAGCGATGCGCTACGGTTCTTATGACACCGACACGCTCGCGCGGCTGTCGTGGATGGAAACCGACCTGGCGCAGATGCTCGGTCAGGCGATCAGACTTGCCGGAGGCGTCGATCTCTTCGAGATCATGTCGCAGGCACTGCACATGGGCGACGATTGCCATAGCCGCCAACGCGCCGGGTCAGCATTGTTTGTCAGCAAGATCGCGCCGTTTCTGTCGGCATGCGATTTCCCGGCAAAAGACCTCAGCCGCGTATTCCAGTTCTTGTCGCAGAATGATTTCTTCTTTCTGCCGCTCGCCATGGCCGCTGCGAAATCGGCGCTGGCTTCCGTCGAAGGCATGCCGGGCTCGGCCCTCGTCACCTGCATGGCTTTCAACGGCGTACGCTGCGGAATCCGCGTGAGCGGGCATGGGAAGCGCTGGTGGACGGCGCCGGTGAATCCTCCACAAGGGCAGTATTTCCAGGGCTACAGCCAGGACGATGCGGGACCGATCATCGGCGACAGCGAAATCACCGAGACAATGGGGCTCGGAGCATTCGCGATGGCCGGGGCACCGGTTCTGGCGCGCTATGTGGGCGGCACGATCGAGCAGGCAACGCGCTTTACACTGGAAATGTACAAGATCACGGCGGGCGAGCATCCGCGCTTCACGATTCCGGCGCTCGGATTTCGTGGCGCGCCGTTCGGTATTGATGCGCGAAGTGTCGTGCAAACCGGGATCGAGCCGATCTTCAATACCGGAATTGCGCATCGCGTGGCTGGGGTCGGGCAAATCGGCGCCGGCTATAGCCGCGCTCCGATTGAGTGCTTTCGTCAGGCGATCGAATCCTTGTGAGGGGATAGGCGCTCTTTTTTGAAATATCCAAAAAGATAGCGGATTCAGAAAACGTCGGATGTTTCTCTTTCACACGATCGACGTCCTGTAAAAGTTTGGAGTAACGCTCGCCGTCCCATTCCGCTGGCCGCCCTCGGCCTTTGCCTTGGCCAAAATGAGCCATGGCGAAGAAGCTGATGAGGATCCGCCAATGGATTGGGTTTACCGGATCCAAACCAGCGGCGTCGAACGCCTTTGCGAGCGGCGCATCGTATGGAGAGTCTTGTAGGACCAACAGCGTCGATGCCCAAGCCATCTGAATCGTTTCGTTCGTCCAATCTAGATCTTCTTGCCCCCAATCTCTCGACGGATCCAAGACGGAAGAGATCTCGACAACCCGGGCCGCAGCTGTCATGGCTGCCTCGCCCAAGCGCGGCGAGGGCAAGTCGTACGTCGACCTCGATCGAGGCCTGTTTTATCGCCTTCCGGAAGGCGCCCGCGAGACCAATAAGCGCCAGCCGCCCGTACCCCTACCCCCTCGTCTCCTTGCTCATCTGCAACGCTGGGCCAAGAAGGGCGGGGTCGGAGAATACTTCGTCGAATGGCAGGGCAAGCCGGTGCGATCGGTTAAGACGGCGTTCGCCTCCGCGGTGCGGCTGGCCCGCATTTCCGGAAAGGTGACGCCGCATACGCTTCGACATACGGCCGCGACGTGGCTGATGCAGAACGGTGTCGACAAGTGGGAGGCCGCGGGCTTTCTCGGCATGTCAGTCGAGATCCTCGATCGCGTCTACGGCCACCATCACCCCGAGCATCTCAAGCGCGCCGCGCATTCAATTGGCTACCGTCCACGCCAATTATTGGCGGTACCGTTGGCGGCAACTCGACATCGTCCGAAATCGAAACCGCAAGCCGCTGAAAAGACTGGTGGGCCCGGCTGGACTCGAACCAGCAACCAGACCGTTATGAGCGGTCGGCTCTAACCAGTTGAGCTACAGGCCCCCCGGTTGCGGTTTTAGCAACCGCTCCCCAGGAAGAGCAATCGCCTTAGCCTGCACTTGACCCTCGACGCAGGAACCAGGATGCCTCCGGCCGATTGACCTCGGCAGACCTGACCTTCAGAAAACGGATAGCGCGACGCCATGCAGTGGATCGGAACCTGGCGCAATCAATACGGCTCGCTCCTGACAATCGCGCAGGCAGCCGATCACAGGCTAGCGGGCACGTTTAGGACCGCGCTCCCGGACAGCGGCTTCTACGGCCAGGACGTCCCGGTCACCGGTCTATATCAGGGTGACTGCATCAGATTTGCCTTCGCGCACACGGGGGCGAAGGGGGGTGCGATTGCCTCGTTCACCGGTCTCGTCCGCGACGGCAAGATCGAAACTATATGGCACGTCGTCGCCGATCCAGGTTCACAGCCTGGAGCCGCGAAGGCGAGCGTGCGCGACTGGGCGCACGCGGTGATGACTAATGCAGACACGTTTGAGCGGGTCGGCTAGCCCCTCGTTTCCGGCAACGCGTTGCTCTAAAATGGGCCCTGCGATCGCGGGGAGAAAAAAGTATGCAGGTGTTCAGTCTCGACAAGGAGCAGTTGTGGGATCCCAAGCACCACGTCGAGAAAATTCTCGGCCAGGTCGGCGGCGGCGACTTCACGGTGGCATGCTGGGAGCCCGGACAGATCAGTCCCTATCACTGCCACCCGCATGCGACGGAAATCTATTTCTGCGTTTCCGGCGGTGGCACCATGCGCACCCCGGAGCGCACGATTGCGGTGACGCCCGGCGCGTTCGTCGTGCACCCGCCCGGCGAGGTGCACGAATATGCCAATGGCGCGCAGCGAACCCTACTCTTCCGCGTGCGTTATGGCGAGGACATGCTGTCACGCCATGTCGAATGGCGCGGCAATGGCTCCTGGAAGCAATCGGCCGACGACGCAGCCTATTACCGCGCACATCCGGTGAGCTGACTCGGCGCTTCCCTACCTAGAACCGCAGCAGGCTGCGATCCGACACCGTGAGCATCTCGTTCCCGGTTTCGGTGACGAGGACCATGTCACCGATCGACGCGCCGCCGACGCCCTCGATGAACAGGTTGGGGTGGATCTCGAACAACATGCCAGGCTGCGCCAGCCGCGGCTCGTTCGGCACCTTGGCGCTCGCGTCATAGGGCTGCGGAAATTCCGCCGAACCGATGGGGTCTTCGTAGCTGTAGCCAAGCGCGTGGCCGGAGCGGAATTGAAATGCCACGCCGTTGCCCTCCTGCGTGAGGCCTTTCTGTCCGACAACACGCAGGTCGACACCGGGACGCAGCGCATCGACCATGGCGTCGAACATGCGGCGCACGCTGTCATAGGTCGATACTGCGGCATTGCTCGCCTTGCCCAGCGTGCCGGTACGGATGGCATGGCCCCAATGGCCGTGCAGGATGAGCATGACCCCGAGCAGCACCTGATCACCCTCCTGTGGCACGTTCAGGTTTTCCGAAATGAGATAACGGCAGCGATCGGCCTGCGCGCGCACGGTCATCCAGGTCTTGCAATATTCACAGCCGAGCTCGCGCCCGACCTGCTCGAGATCGGCCTGCACCAGATAGACCGGCTTGCGCGTGGCGAGGACCCGCGGCATCGCGGCGAAGATCGCGTCGCAGGCTTGCGCCGCCTGGCGATGAAAGCCTATCTCGAAGTCGTCCTTGATGGCCCGTGCGCCATAGAGCACGGGCTCGCAGTCGATCCAGTCGGACGCACCCGCAGACGACAGCACGTTCCAGATGGCGAACGGAATCTCGTCGCGCCCTGACAAAGCGATCCGACGCGCGCCCTTGGGGAGCATGTCGAGGATCGCCTTGGCGAAGCCCGGCCCCTTGGCGAAACGCACCTCGTCGATGAGCGCGCTTTCCGCCCCGCGTTGCGCGGCAAAGATATTGGCGACCACCAGCTTCGGTTTGCCTTGCGGCGGGATCACCGCGGCCGAAACGGCGGCGTCGCCGTCCCAGTCGAGCAGGTAACGCAGATTGCCGTGACTGCGCGTAGCGGTCCCGAGCACGCTGCCCAGGCCGAAGATTACCAACCCATCGATCGCTTGGTTGTGTGCCCATGATTGCAACGTCTCTACGCGACGTCTCAAGACGTGCGCCGAAACACCGTTTGCTGCGAATGACATGCCTGATCCTATTTGCTCAGCAGAAGAGCTTACTTGCACGACGTGCGCATGAGTAATCTAATCCCGCGCTAGTGCTATGCACGAGACCGGAGCGGAAGTGTCATGAGTCTCATCCGGCGGACAATGGGTTTCGCGCTGCTCGCAGCGCTGCTTTTCACGGCAGCGCTGCCGGCTCTCGCCGAGGATTATCCGGATAAGCCGGTGCGCGTGATCGTGCCCTACCCGGCAGGCGGCGGCACCGACATCGCGGCGCGACTGATCGCGCAAAAGCTGAGCGAGAAGCTGCACCAGCAGTTCTTCGTCGATAACCGCTCCGGCGCCAACGGCAATCTCGGCACCGAGCTCATCGCCAAGGCCGCCCCCGACGGCTACGTCATTGGCATGGCGACGCCCGGCCCAGTGACTGTCGGGCGCAGCCTCTATACCGACCTGCGCTACGATCCGGCGAAGGATTTCGCGCCGATCATCCTCGCCAACGAAAGTCCCATCGTCCTTGTCGTCAACCCGAAACTGGCGGCTACTTCCCTGCAGGACGTCGTCAGGCTCGCCAAAGCCAAACCGGGGAAGCTGACGGCGGCGCTGGTCTCCACCGGCTCGGTGCCGCATCTCGTCACCGAGATGCTCAAATCCGCCGCTGGCATCGACATCCTCGACGTGCCGTACAAAGGCGGCGCCCCGGCCACGCTTGATGTGATGACCGGACAGGTCGACATGCTGTTCAGCGTGCTGCCGCTGGTGATCGGCAACATCAACGCCGGGCAGCTGCGCGCCATTGCAGTGGCAAGCCCGGCGCGCAGCCCGCTGCTTCCTCATGTGCCGACCACAGCAGAAGCCGGTTACCCGCAAGTGGTCGGCAGCGCCTGGAACGGCATCGTCGCGCCGGCGGGCACGCCGAACGCCGTGATCGGCAAGCTCAATGCCGAGATCACCGAAATCCTGAAGCAGCCCGATACGCAACGTCAATTTGCGACGCTCGGCATGCAGGGAATCGGCGGCTCGGCGAACGACTTCGCGCAGTTCGAAGTCGCCGAGGCGAAAAAGTGGGCGGACGTGATCAAGGCCGCTGGACTGAAGCCGCAATAGCCGAGCCGAAGACATGTTCGACACCATCGACAGCATCATCAATCTCGACATCGGCGCACGCGGCGTCGACAAGCTCTACGCGTTTGCGCGCGAGCGATCGAAGGAAGCGCTGTGCGCCGCGGCAGCGCGCCACCTGAAAGACCTCAAGGCCGGCGACCGTGTGGTGCTGGCCACCGGCTCGCTGACGCGGCCGTGGGTGTCGATGAACATCGGGGAGACCGACGGACCAGTCGGCGCAGCAGCGCTCGCCCGTGCGGTCAGTTATGGATTCAACGCTATTCCGGTGATCGTGACCGACACCTCGTTGCGCGAGCCGATCGCGCAGACCCTGCGTGCCTCGGGGCAGGCTGTCGTCGAGATGGCCGCGGCGCAGTCGGCGACCTCCAACAAGCGCTTCGCCAGCGTCGCGGTCATGCACGGCTATCCGATCGACGATACCGAGGCTCGCGCCGAGGCGCCGCGACTGCTCGACGCCCTGGCACCCAAGGCGGTGATCGCCATTGAGCGCGCCGGCATGACCGAGCGCGGCACTTATCACAACATGCTTGGCCAGGATTACACCGAGGGACGCGCGCGCATCGATTATCTGGTGCAGGAAGCGAGCCGAAGGGGCATTCCCACAATCGGGGTTGGAGACGGCGGCAACGAGATCGGCATGGGCGCCGTCGCCGATGCCGTGCGCAAGCACGTGCCGCATGGCGAGATCCTTTGCGCCAAGACGCCGACCGACGTGCTGCTGCCGGTCGGGGTCTCCAACTGGGGCTGCTATGGTATTCAGGCCGCACTCGCCATCATCACCGGCAAACCGGAGATCGTCCACACCGCGGCAATGGAGCGAAGATTGATCGAGGCAGCTGCGAACGCGGGACTTGTCGACGGCAACACCGGCAAGTGCGAGCCGACCGTCGACGGCATGTCGGTCGAGGTGCACATGGGCATCGTCGAGCTGATCGCCGCCTGTGCCGAACGCGGGCTGAAGGCCCGTTAACGTCAGGTCGCCTCCAGGAGGCGAGACAGCCCTGCAAGATCGTCGCAGCGATCGATCTTCGAGATAACATCGACGATCTGCTCCACCCGTCCAGGCCCGAGATTGTTCGCCAGAGCTTGGAATTTATCCTTGAGCTCGTTCTCGCTCATCGGATCTTCCGGACTGCCCTTGCGATAGAGCACAGTGGTCTCGTACTGGCGCCTATTGCTCGCGTGAACCATCAGGTGGCAGCCGACGCGATAGCGGCCATTGTCGCCGTCGAACTTTGGATCGTGCTCAACCGAAATGCGAGGGATGAATTGCAGGATCTGCGGGTCTCGTATTTTACTCTCGGCAAACTGCTCGGGGGTAGCCTGACGCTCGAGCGCCATCACTGCAATGCCATAACGCAGACTCATCTGCGCCGAGAGCACGCTCTGGATTCGTTTCGCCTCATAAGGCCAGCCGCAATGATGCAGCGTGTTGTGGCTGACATGCACGGTGATCGTCTCGATGTCGCCAGCGCACAGGCCATGCTCGCGCATCACGCGATCGATCGCGGTCATCGCAGTGATGCTGCCATTCGCCGCCGGCGCCGGCTTGAAGCCGACACGCAGCGTATGCCAGTGGGTACCGAGGCCTTCCGCAAGCGGCGCATCCGACCAGTCCTCGAGGAATGACGGAAAGAACGTGCCATACGCGCCGTCGAGCACGTCGGGAATGCCGGTGTAGCCGCGCTGCGCCAACTGCGCGGCGTAGACGCCGGCTTGCGCGGCATGGCCGGAGTGAAACGACTTGGTCATGGCGCCGTCCTGCACCGCCATCAGTCCGGCGGCCTGCGAGCCGGCAATGCCCAAAGCGTGCTGCATCTGCAGCGCGTTGAGGCCGAGCATACGGGCGGCGGCGACAGCCGCGACGAATGCCCCGGCCGTGCCCTGATTGTGGAAACCGCTTTTGAACATGCCGCCCTTTGCGGCGAGCCCGATGCGGATGCCGACCTCATAGGCTGCAATGATCGCGGTCACCAAGTCGCGGCCGTTGGGCGTGCCAAGTCTTTCGGCAACCGCCAGAGCCGGCGGCAAAGCCACCGATCCCGGATGCAGAGTGGACTCGAGATGAATCTCGTCGAGCTGGAAGGCGTGCGCGGCGGTGCTATTGACCAATGCCGCCAGCGCCGGACTGGTGCGCAGTGCAGCGCCGATCACGGCCGAATCCTTCGCGGCACCTTCCGCCGCGACCATGGCGGTTAGCCGGCCGACAGACGGCAAGGACGCGCCGAAGACGCAGCAGCCGAGCGTGTCGAGCAGGCAGAGCTTCGCCTTGGCGACGACCGCCTCCGGCAATTGGGCAAAGGTCAATGTTGCGGCGAACTCGGCGAGGCGCTGCGTCGGGCTTGTGCCGGCAGCACGTTGCGGCTCGCTCATGCAGGTCTCCAGTTCCGTCTTACTTCGCGAGCTTCAGGGTTGCCAATGTCGAGCGCAGTTCATCGTAACGAACGTCGAGGAATTGCCGGGAGCCATTGCTATCGGCGTAATCGGCGTCCCAGTCATAGCGCTTCAGGCTCTCGGCCCATGCCTTGCTCTTCACCACGGTCGCGATCTTGCCGCCCCAATAGGCGACCTCAGCGGCGTTGAGATCTTTCGGCCCGACAATGCCACGCCAGTTGCCTTCGACTACTTTGAAACCCTGCTCCGTCCAGGTCGGGATGCTCGCCTCGCTCCCGGGCAGGCGCTTCGGGGCGGCGATACCAATGGCGCGGAGCTTTCCGGCTTCGATGAACGGCGCGACGACCGACATCGTCGCGATCGCCACATCGATGTGGCCGCCAAGAAGCGCATTCACCGATTCGTTGGCGCCCTTGAACGGTACGATCGTCAAGGAGTTCGGGTCGATGTGTGCGGTGCGCGCGAGCTTGATCAGCGCCACGTGACTGGAGCCGCCATAGCCCGGCGCCACGCCGACGGACGGTGGGGTCGGTTGCTGCAGGGCAGCGACCAGGTTCGCACCGGTCTTGATCGGCCCTTGGGCGGCCACCGCAAAGACCTCGTATTCGGTGAACAGCTGCGCGATCGGCGTGATGTCCTTGTAGGTCATGCTGCCGACGCCCAGGAGCTCGTTGCTCAACAGCGTCGGCCCACTGATCGCCAGATAGTGTCCGTCGCCGGTCTTGCCGCTGACATAGCTCCAGGCCACGGCGCCGCTGGCGCCGGGTTTAGCCTGCACCGTAATCGGTGTGGCGATCGCGCCGTCCTTCTTGAGAATGTCCTGGATGAGGCGCGCCAGCAGATCCATCGAGCTTCCCGCCGCGGTCGGCACGATGATCTCGACATTGTGCTGCGGCGACCACGCCGCCGTCTGCGCCGTGGCCGGTTGCGATACCGCTAAGACTGATAGAGACGCCAGCACGGCAAACGCCCAGCGAAGGGAACGGCAGCGGTCGATCATTTCCGCATTCCGGTTTCCTGCAGGAAGGCGCGATCGGCTGTCACTTCGGCGCGCACCTTCTGCTGCATGGCGTCTAGCGAGATATCGACTGACGATTGCAGGTTCTGGCGCGAAAACGTCTTCCACTCGTCAGTCTGCTTCATCTTCTCGAGCGCTCCGATCAGCGTATCGATGACCGGCTTCGGTGTGCCCGCCTTGACCATCACGCCGCGCCAGATCGATTCTACGACATCATAGCCCTGCTCTTTGAAGGTCGGCACGTCGGGGAAATATTCATCACGCTGCGCAGTGCTGATGCCGAGAAGACGGATGTCGCCGTTCTGGATCGCACCGAGCGCGGAACTCGGGGTGAGCACGGCGACATCGATGTGTCCGCCGAGCAACGCCAGCGCCGCATCCTGGCCGCCCTTGAACGGCACCCAAATGGACTTGAAGTGGCCCTCCTGTTGTAGGCGGTAGAACACATATTGATGAAAGCCCGCGGCAGAGAAACCGCCAACGCTGAGCTTGTCGGGATTGGCGCGGATAAAATCCATGAACTCGCGCATGGACTTGAATGGACTGTCCTTGCGCACCGCGATGGCCGAGGCTTCTGCCTGCAGCGCTGGAAGCACGATGAAATCCTCCGGCTTGTATTTGATGTCCTTGGTCGCCATGGCGAAGGACATGCTCGATGTGGTCGAGAGGATGATGGCGCCGTCGGCCGTTGCGTTGGTCACCACCGCCATCGCCAGCGCCCCTTCGGCGCCCGGCTTGTTCTCGACCACGAAGGTCGACCCGAGGATCTCGCCAAGCTGCTTGCCGACCTGCCGCATCATTACGTCGAGCGGCGCACCGGCACTGCTCCAGCACAGGAGCCGCACAGTGCTCGGTGGATACGACGTCGCGGCCGCGGCGCCCGCGAAAACCAAGCTCGTTGCAATCAACAGGACACAGAACAGACGTCGCATGACCGGGTGCCCCGCTCTACTCACGGGCCTTCGTCCTTGGGCAGGCGGAAGGTGCGCGCCGGGAATGCATGGCCTTTTTCTGCCCGCACTGCGTTCTCGTCGACCTCGATGCCGAGCCCCGGCCCCTCCGGCAACGCGATATAGCCATTCACCGGCTTGAGCAGATTCGGGCAGAGCCGGGCGCCGATCTCCTCGAAGGGCAGGAAGTATTCGGTGATGATGAAGTTCGGCATGCAGGCCGACGCGTGCACTGTCGCCGACAGCGCGAGCGTCGTCGAATTGTAGTTGTGCGGCGACACGGCAACTGCCTCGGTTTCCGCGGCCGCGGCGATATTCAGGAGCTCGAGGATGCCGCCACAGTTCGAGACGTCGGGATTGATGATATCGGCGGCACGCGCGCGGAAGATCGGGCGAAAATCCGCCCGCGTGTAGAGCGCCTCGCCGGTCACCACCGGTATCTTGCTGACATGACGCACCTCGGCGAGCGCCTCGACATTCTCGCTCTGGCACGGCTCCTCCAGCCAATAGGGCTCGAATTCCGCGAGCGCGTTGGCGAGATCGATGGCGTGCATGGGCGCAAGCCGGCGATGGATATCGAGCAGCAGGTCGACATCGGGTCCGACCGCCTTGCGCATCGCGCGCAGCACCCGCACCGCACGGCGAATGTGCTCTTTCGGCACATATGTCCGCCACGGTCCGGGGACCGGGTCGAATTTCAGCGCCGTGAAGCCACGCTTGAGCACTGCCTCGGCCTTCTTGGCGTAGTCGTCCGGCTCCTGCGTCTTATAGCTCCAGCCATTGGCGTAGACACGAATGCGCGACCGCACCGGGCCGCCGAGCAGATTAAAGACCGGCTGCTGCGTCGCCTTACCGGCGATATCCCACAGCGCCTGCTCGATCCCTGAGGTCGCGCAGTAGAGCTCGAGCGAGCCGCGCCGCTGCGCGTAGTCGTCGAAAGCAATCTGCAGGATGTGGCGGATCTGGAACGGGTCGCGCCCGACCAGATAACGGCCGAGTTCCTCGACCTGTGCTGCGACGGCTCGGTCGCGGTCATACTGGCTGTAGGCTTCGCCCCAACCGATCATGCCGGCGTCGGTGGCAACGCGGACAAAGACGAAGTTCTTGCGCCAGCCAGAATGCACCGGCAGGCATTCAACGCCTGTGATCTTCATAAGCCGACGGACCTCTCGCGAGCGCCCTTGCTTGAAGGGCGGTTCTTCGAGACGAACTATACCGGTTGCGAGAGGCCTCGTGCGCGCCGGATGTCCTGCGCTATGAGACCGCCCGCGCGAAGCGGCTGTGCAGAAAAGTCATGCTTCGGCGCGGTCAGCCGCTTAGCGGCTGCGCAGCTGCTCGAGGATCGAGGCCGAAGCAAAACCGTCGGGGACCTGTCCTGAGCGCGCCTGATATTCACGCAGCGCAGCACGCGTGCGCGAGCCGAGCTGGCCGTCCGGATCGCCGACGTTAAAGCCGTGCTGGGCGAGAAGCTGTTGCAACTCGTAGCGCTCGGCGCGTGAGAGCACGCGCTCATAGCGCGGCCAGTTCTGCACAAACTCGCTACCGCCGCGCAGCCGGTCGGCGAGGTGCCCGATAGCCATCGCATAGGCTTCCGCGGGATTGTATTTCATGATGACGCGGAAATTGTTGAGCATCAGGAAGCCCGGCCCCTGGACGCCCCCAGGCACCAGCAGATAGGCTTGGTCGCGCGGATCGGGGAAGGCTTGCCGATCGGCGCGGCGCACGCCCATCCTGTCCCACTCGGCAAGCGTCATCATGCGCGAACGATCGGCGAGCATGAAGTTGAAATTCGCCGGCACCACGACCTCATAGCCCCAGGCCTGTCCAGGCACCCAGCCGTCCTTCTTGAGGTTGTTCGCAGTGGACGCGATCATGTCGGGCACCGAGTCGACGACGTCGCGGCGCCCGTCACGATCGAAATCGACCGCATAGCGCTTGAAGCTCGTCGGCATGAACTGCGTGGGCCCGAACGCACCGGCCCAGGAGCCAATGAGACGGTCGGGCCGTACATCGCCGTGATGCAGGATCTCCAAGGCCGAGAGGAACTCCTCGCGGAAATAATCCTGACGGCGGCCGACGCAGGCGAGCGTCGCGGTGGAGCGGACGACCGGACGGTCGCCGCCCATGGTGCTGTAGTTCGATTCCACGCCCCAGATCGCCGCGATGATGTGACGGTCGACGCCATACGCGTGCTCGACTGCATCGAAGGTCGCTTTGTATTGCTGGAGCAGCTCACGCCCGCGCTGGATGCGCGCGTCGCTGACGAGACCGTCGAGATAGTCCCAGAACGACTTGGTGAACTCCGGCTGATCATCGAGCAGATCCATGATCCGCAAGTCCGGTGTCAATCCGGCAGTGTAGGTCTCGAACGACTGGCGCGAGACGCCGCGCCTTGCTGCGAGCGGCCACATGCGCGCGATACAATTCGGGAAGTCGGCGGCGGCGGCGCGGATGGCATCCGCGGTCATCAGCGGGTTGCCCGAGGCTCCGGACTCCCCGCTCCATTCTGGCGCCGCGGACGGAGCTGGCACCGGGAAGCTGAGCGAACCTGTGACTTGGCCGGATGCGAGCGTGGCGATTCCCGCCAGTAGCAGAGCGAGGGCGAGCGCGATTGGGCGAAAAGGTGCGGGCCGTATCATCGCTGGGAATCCCGTTGGGGCCCTATTAGAGGTGAATACATAAGGTTTCGAGCACGTTAACACGAGGGTCGGGCGGGCGACTTTACGTCGTGCCTTGGAAAAGCCGGCTGCCGCAAGTCTGATCTGGACCCGGAAAGCGGTTCCATGCTTTCTCCCTCCGACACGATTCGTACCGACAAACCAATATGAGACCCATTCGCAAAGCCATCTTCCCGGTCGCAGGCCTGGGAACCCGCTTCCTGCCCGCCACCAAGGCGATGCCGAAGGAAATGCTGCCGGTTGTCGATCGGCCGCTGATCCAGCTCGTCGTCGATGAGGCCCGCCAAGCCGGGATCGAGCACTTCATCTTCGTCACCGGGCGCAACAAGAACATCATCGAAGATCATTTCGACCGGCAGTTCGAGCTCGAGTTCACGCTTAACGAGCGCAACAAGAAGGACGACCTCATCGTTCTCTCGCGCAATCTGCCCGGCCCCGGCACCACGAGCTTCACCCGCCAGCAGTCGCCGCTCGGCCTCGGCCACGCCGTGTGGTGCGCGCGCGAGTTGGTCGGCAACGAACCGTTCGCGCTGCTGCTCCCCGACGTGTTGGTTCAGAACGGCCGCGGCTGCCTGGCGCAGATGATCGACGTGGCCAAAGGGCTCAAGGAAAACGCCAATATCGTGGCGGTCGAGGAAGTTCCCAAGGACCGCGTCGGCGCCTATGGCGTCGTCGGTGTCGGCAACAGCAACGGTAAGGCGTTTTCCATCACCAAGATGGTGGAAAAGCCGAAGCCGCAGGATGCACCGTCGAACCTCATCATCACTGGCCGCTACATTCTGCAGCCGGAAATCTTCGATCTCCTGGAGAAGCAGGAGCGCGGCGCCGGCGGTGAGATCCAGCTCACCGATGCGATGCTCGCTTTGATGCAAACGCAGCCGTTCTACGGATTGAAGTTCGAAGGTCGCAGCTTCGACTGCGGATCGAAGATCGGCTTTCTCACCGCCAACGTCGCTTACGCGCTGGAGCGCGACGATCTCGGCCCGATGCTGCGCGACGAGCTGCAGCAGATGCTCGGCAACAACAAGTAATCAGGGCAAACCGACTGTCCAGCGGTCATTCGCCGGGTCGAGGCCGCAGACGTCTTCAAGCTTGTTGCGTGCGGCCCAGTCGCGCACTGCGCCCGGATAGTGTTCGCTTGCTGGCTCCTCCAGATTCCAATCTTTGGGCAGCCAGGTCGAGTAACCGTTGACCGTCGGCCAGTCGCGGTTCTGCGCGATCAGCATGGCGTCAGCCTGGTGTATCCAACCCTCACGGTCGACGGGCGGCACACGCGGCACCAGATAGAAGACTTTGCACCCCGCTGGCGGCGCCGGGATCGCATTAAGCCAGGCGAGCTTGACGCGGCGCGAGAGTGTCGCCGGCCATTGGGCATTGATCTGCTCGATCAGAAGGAACGCGACAACAACGAGCACGCCAACGTTGACCCACCCTCCTCTCTCTTTGGTGGCCAATCGTGCAAGACCCATCGCGACCACCAACGACACGAACAGGTTGGCGACGAGCTGGGACCGGAAGACGTAGCGCACCGCGGCCGCGCCAGGCACGAGCGACCAGACAATGGTCCATGGCCGCCAGCCGAAATAGTCGAGCTGGAGAAGCCACAGCACGATCACGCCGGCGCTCAGCAGCAACGCCCAGCGCGCGAGCGGCCGCTCTCTGTCGTGCAATAGCGCGAGCACGCTGAGGCCGAAAGCCCCAAGCACCAGCGGCGTATATCCGAGCTCGACCTCCCATACCGGACGGTCCGGCCGTCCGACGATGTTAAGCGCGCGCAACGCGTCGCCCCAGATGAGATTGCCGGGCGTCACATTGAGAATGTCGCGCGTATCCGGCGCATTCGAGAAGATTTCCGCCAGACCGCGGCCATACCCGGCCTGCAGCACCGGCAGATACAGGAGCAGGAACGGCACGATACCGACAGTAAATCCTGCCGCATAAGCCAGCGGCACCAGCCGGCGTACGCCAAGCGCATCGCGGACGAGGGCCATGCATGGCGCAACGCCCAGAACAGCCGGCGCGAGCACCGCGAAAAGAATGAGCAGTAGCGTGAAGAACCAAGCCGTCTGGAACGCGGTGAAGAAAATGAGGGCATGCAGCAAGCCGGCAGCGCCGGCGAGCACGGCCGCGCGCGAGGGGCGCGCGGCGTTCCAGGCGTTCAAGACGAGCAGACAGAGGACCGGCAGCAGCATCGCGCAATAGGATTGCGCCTGCACGAGCTTCACCGCGTTCATATTGGCGAACGCGAAGATCGTGGCCCCGACCGCCGCCCATGGCGGTGGTATCGCGAAATGTCGACGCGCGAGCGTATAGAAGCCGAAATAGCCGGCCACCGCGAGCAGGCTCATCAGCACCATGAAGGCGGTGAACGTATCGATACCGAGCAGCCGCAGCGGCGCGTGGACGACGCCGTAGAGGAAATAGGCATCGGAATAGCCGAGCACGCCGCGTTGCGGGTAGAAGAAGATCGGATCGCTCCAGTGCGCGAGGCCCGACAGCACGCGGCGCCAATGCTCGACCAGGGCCAGCAGAATTTCGCCGTCCTCTTCATCGCCGAAAATGTCGTCGAAGCCGGTGAACAACCAGCGCCGAAACAGCACGGCATAGCCCGCCGCAAAGAGCGCAAACGGAAGGAGAGCCAGGAGGCGATGGCGAAGCGCGGACACGCGCAAGGTAGAGCCCAAGGGCTAGCCCTGCGCAAGCCTCGTTGCTAATGCTGCAGCCGCATCCCGATCAGGAACACGTTCGCCGTATAATCGACGCCGTCGACGTTGGAATGCAGCCATTCGCGACGCACTTCGCCTTTGATCTGGGCGAAGCGGTTGAGCTTGTAGGTCAAGCCAGCGCCGATATAGAAGCGGTGATCCTCACGATCCAAGCCGATATAATCGTCGAGCCCGGCGCCAAATTTCAGCGTGCCGATAAGCCAACGACGGAAAGCGTGATCGACCTGGATTCCGGCGTCCCGGTAGAGGGCGCCGGACACGCCAGGCACCGTCGATTCACCGACATTCGACGTCGCCGTAAACTTCACGGTGGTGAGCGCGCTTGCCGTCCATAATAGCGAGGCATTACCGATGAGACCTTTGACCTGGAGGAGACGCGGATCCTCGTAGTCGCGCACCGTATAGCCGAGTGCGATTTCGCCGGTGAGCAATCGCGTCAGCTCGAAGGTCGTGCCAACCAGGCCGGTCTTGCCCTTGGAGTCGCGCTGGAAGCCTTCGAAATCGGCATTGAGATCGTGCTTGCGCGTGTCGAAGTCGAATTCGACAAATGGCTTCACACCCGGCAACAGTTCATAGCCCGTGCGCAGACCGGCCGCGTATTGATTGTAATTGCGGTCCTGGTTGCTCGCCGTGGTGCCGTCGACGAGACTCGAGCTCTGGTAGACGGTACGATCAACACCGCCTTTGATCTCGACGTCGAGCCGGTTGAAACGATGACCGAGCCCGACCGTGCCGCCATAGCTGGTGTAGATCGGTAACTTGGCCAGTCCCGCCTGCAGGTTGGGGCTGTTCGGATTGTCGGTGCCGACATGGAAACGACCTTCAAGATCGACTCGCGTTTGATGCGTGACGTCGACGCGCCCGTTGACGGTGCCGGTAACGTCCGGTCGGTCCAGTGACGGCGTCTGGTCCGGTTTGTACCAGGTGTAGCTGCCGCGGAGATCGGCCTTGAGCTCGTGCGTCGCCCAATCGGATTTGGCTTGCAACTCGGGCGCGACACGCAGCAGCGAGGCGCCCGGCCCTCCTGAGAAGCGGCCAGGATTGGTGTCATAGCCGCCCATGACCTCGACGGCCGGATAGAGCAGCATCGTGCCGGCGCGAATGCCAAGCGGGTCGTAAGGATCGAGCTCGTCTTTCGGCTTGCGCTTCTTCGGCGGCGTCGGCAGCGCGCCGATCGCGTTGGGTGCGAACGGCGCCGGCGGCGCCTGCGCTGAAGAATTCGCGGCGACATCGGACACCGTCACAGTGTTTGGCGTGCTCGGTTGTGCCGCGATTCCAGGAGCGATGGCCGTGGACGCAGGCAACGGCATCACGACGCCGGGCGCGGTCGCCGGCGCTTTCGTCTTCGCCGCTTTGCGCTTGTTGCGGGCGTTGGTGGAGTCGAAGCCGGTTTTACCGGCGCCCGACGCTGGCGGCCGAATGAAGCTCGGCGAAGGCGCGAGCGGCGTCGCCGGATTCTGCCGGCGGAATTTCTGGAACGGCGACAGCTTCGGGTCGTTCTGCGGGTTGAATGGATCGGTAGGCGCCGTCTGCGCCACGGCACTCGCGCTGCCAAGCATCACGCCCGCGGCCATGAAGAAGCCGAGAGTGCTTGCCGCGACCGCACGGACGTGGCGAGGGCGTGACACGAGCGACCCTTCTCCGCAGCGCTGACACGACCGCTTTGCAGCGGCCATGCACGGAAGGGCCCGCCGGAAGCCCGGCGAGCCTGGTTAATGGAGTAGAAACGGTTATGGTTAATGAGACGTTGATAACCGGCCGCTTGGTCGCCTCGCCCTCCGATCCGTGCTATCTCAGCCCTCATCCCGTTGCGTTCGCGTTGTGGAGTTCCATGTCCAAGCTGAAAGCGCGCCCGATGGCTGCGAATGAGTCCGCCGACAGGCTGATTGCATCGGCCCTGCGCACCCTCGAGGTCGAAGCCGGTGGTCTCAATGCCATGGCCGCGGCCCTGCGCGACGGGCTCGGCCGCTCCTTTATCGCCGCCGTCGAGCTCATCCGCAGCGCCAAGGGCCGGCTGATCATCACCGGCATGGGCAAGTCCGGCCATGTCGGCCGCAAGATCGCGGCGACCTTCGCCTCCACCGGAACGCCGGCCTTCTTCGTCCATGCCGGCGAGGCGAGCCACGGCGACCTCGGCATGATCACGCCCGACGACGTGATGCTGGCGCTGTCGTGGTCGGGCGAGACCGCGGAGCTGAAAAACCTCATCGACTATTCGCGCCGCTTTCGCATCGGCCTCATCGCGCTCACCGCCGCCGCGGATTCGACACTCGGCAAGGCTGCCGACGTGACTCTGGTACTGCCGGATGCACGCGAAGCCTGCCCGCATAACCTCGCGCCCACCACCTCATCGCTGATGCAGCTGGCGCTCGGCGACGCGCTTGCGATCGCGCTGCTCGAGAGCCGCGGCTTCACCGCAATCGACTTCGGTGTGTTGCATCCCGCCGGCCGGCTCGGCGCCATGCTGAAATTCGCCCGCGACATTATGCACATCGGTAAGGAGGTGCCGCTTTGTCCGCTGGGCACCCGCATGGCCGAGGCCATCGTGGAGATGTCGGGCAAGGGCTTCGGCTGCGTCGGCATCACCGACGCGCAGGGAACGCTGGTCGGTATCATCACCGACGGCGACCTGCGCCGGCACATGCGCTCCGACCTGCTCGATGTCGCCGTCGAGACCGTCATGACGCGCGGGCCGAAGACGGTGCGGCCGGATCAGCTCGCCAGCGAGGCGCTGGAGCTGCTCAACTCCTCGAAGATCACCGCGCTGTTTGTGGCCGATGGGCGCAAGCCGCTCGGCATCTTGCACCTGCACGACCTGCTGCGCGTCGGCGTGGCCTGACCCTCGTCAGATCCAGCCCCCGAGCTCGCGCGCGACGATGTCGCGGATGACGCGCATACCCGCTTCGCTATCATTGAGGCAGGGGATCGGGGCAAAGTTCTCGCCGCCGGCCGCCTTGAAGATGTGCGCGTTCTCCATGGCGATCTCTTCCAGCGTCTCCAGGCAATCGGCAGCAAAGCCCGGCATGATGGCAGCGACATTCTTCACACCACGCACGCCGAGGCTCTGCAGTGTCGCGTCGGTATAGGGCTTGAGCCATTCCGCGGTGCCGAAGCGCGATTGGAAGGTCATGATCAACTGATTTTCGCCGAGCCCGAGCTTCGTCCGCAGGAGCCGTGTCGTAGCGGCGCAATGCTCGAAATACGGGTCACCTTTCGCGACGTAGTCCTCAGGCATCCCGTGATATGAGGCGACAATGACGTCCGGCTTGAATGAAAGGCGCGCCAGCTCGTCGTTCAACGACGCCGTCAGCGCCTCAATATAGACCGGCTCGGCATAATACGGCGCGGCCACGCGCAAGGCCGGCTGCCGCCGCATCTCGCTCAGCGCACGAAACACTTCATCGCACACCGTCGCCGTCGTGGCGGCCGAGTATTGCGGATAGAGCGGGACGACGAGCACACGGTCGCAGCCTTGCGCCATCAGTGCATCGAGCCGCGAGGCGATGGATGGATTGCCGTAGCGCATCGCCCAGTCAACGACGATGCGGGCTTCGGCGCCGAGCGCGGCAGCGAGTTTATCGGACTGAGCGCGGGTGATCGTCTTGAGCGGCGACTCGTCGCGCTCGCGATTCCAGATCTTCTCGTAATCCTTGCCTTTGCGCCCGGGACGCACCGACAGGATGATGACATTGAGAACCAGCCACCATTTGATGCGATTCTCCTCGATCACCCGCCGATCGGAGAGAAACTCCTTCAGATAGCGGCGAACCGACCAATAGTCGGTGGCGTCGGGCGTGCCCAGATTGACGAGCAGCACCCCGATCCGAGAATTGGGTTCGATCATATCTTACGTTCGTCCGCGATCACTTTGCCGTCGTCGGGCAAGCTTCCGGGTGCGACGAATTCTACGCTGCCTTTGAGCTTGGTGACGCTCTGTAGCGTCGCGGCGACCGCTTCGGCAAGCCCCGCAGCGACCATGCACTCGGCCTGCAGCGTCATCACATCCTGCTCGTTCTCGCGGGCGACGACGAGGCGCACGCGCCCGAGCTCGGGATGCTGGCGCGCGATCTCCGCCACCTGACCGGGATGCACGAACATGCCCTTGACCTTCGTGGTCTGGTCGGCGCGGCCCATCCAGCCCTTGATGCGCATATTGGTGCGCCCGCAGGGCGAAACGCCGGGCATCACCGCGGAGAGGTCGCCGGTGGCGACGCGGATCATCGGATAGTCGGGCGAGAACGAGGTGACGACGACCTCGCCGACGTCGCCCGCTTTCACCGGCGTACCGGTGCCCGGGCGCACGATCTCGACGATCAGCGTCTCATTCACGATCAGGCCTTCGCGCGCCGCGGTTTCATAGGCGATGACGCCGACCTCCGCTGTGGCGTAGCATTGCAGCACGGCGACGCCACGGCCTCCGAGCTCGTCACGCAGCGAGCCCGGCAGTGCCGCGCCGGACACGAGCCCGCGCTTGATCGAGGAGGCGTCCTTGCCGGATTTCTGCGCGGTGTCGAGCAGGATCTTGAGGAAGTCGGGCGTGCCGAGATAGCCCGAGGGCTTGTAGTGGGCGATCGCCTCCAGCTGCTGCTCGGTGTTGCCGACGCCTCCGGGAACGACCGCGCAGCCGAGCGCATGGGCGCCAGCCTCAAGCATGAAGGCCCCCGGCGTGAGATGATAAGAGAAGCTGTTGTGCACGATGCCGCCGCTGCGAAATCCAGCGGCAAACAAGGCGCGCGCCGCGCCAGCGAAATCCGCGCCGTGACCTTCGGGCTCGAAGATCGGACCCGGTGACATCAACAGCCGCGCCGCCTTGCCTGGCGCGGTCACATTGAAGCCGCCGAACGGAGGCGTCTCCTTCTGCAGCGCGACCAGGTCGGATTTGCGCAGGATTGGCAGCCGCGCCAGCGCCTCACGCGTAGCGACACCGCGCGGATCGATGCCGGCAAGCTGTTTCGCCCAGCCAGGTGCCGATAGAGCGCGGGCGATGATCGCTGGCAGGCGCGCAAACTGATCGCGCTCACGCATATCCGGATCGCGCGTCTCCAACGCATCGTAATGATCATGCATGGCGGTCACGCCAGCCAGCGCTTGCGACGTCGATAGTGCTTACCGTCGCGGAACGATTTGCGCTTGCCTTCGGCGATGCCGAGGTAAAACTCCTTCACATCCTCGTTCTCGGCGAGCGCTTTCGCCTCGCCGTCCATGACCACGCGGCCGTTCTCCAGGATGTACCCGTACTGCGCAAAGCGAAGCGCCATGTTCGTGTTCTGCTCGGCAAGCAGGAAGGAGACGCGCTCCTTCTCGTTCAGGTCTTTGACGATCTCGAAAATCTCTTCAACGATCTGCGGCGCCAGCCCCATCGACGGCTCGTCGAGCAGGATCATCTTCGGCCGCGACATCAGCGCGCGGCCGATGGCGCACATCTGCTGCTCGCCGCCGGACGTATAGCCCGCCATGGAAGAGCGGCGCTCCTTGAGGCGAGGGAAATAGCTGTAGACGAGCTCGATATCGCGTGCGATCGCCGCGGCGCCGTCGCGCCGCGTGAAGGCACCGGTCAGCAGATTCTCTTCGATGGTGAGATGGCCGAAGCAGTGGCGGCCCTCCATCACCTGGATGCAGCCGCGACGCACGAGCTCATTCGGCGAGCGCGCCTGCACTTCTTCGCCGTCGAACACGATCGAGCCCTTGGTCACCTCGCCGCGTTCAGCATGCAGCAGGTTGGAGATCGCCTTCAGCGTCGTGGTCTTGCCGGCGCCGTTGGCGCCGAGCAGCGCAACAATGCCGCCCTCGGGTACGTCCAGCGACACGCCCTTGAGCACCAGGATGACGTGATCGTAGATCACCTCGATATTGTTGACCGAGAGAATGGTCGCCGGCGCGACCGCGGGCGCGGCGGATTCAACGCTGGTCTCGATGGACATGTCGAAATCCCTTCGCCGGCGCCACCGCGCGTTCCCCCTCTCCTGACCAGGAGAGAGGGAGCGTGTCGGCATCACCTCACGACGACTTGTCGCAAGGCTCTGTGCGCTTCGGCCAACCGGCGTTGGCGGCCGCATACTCCTTCGCTGCCGCCTCGATCAGCGGCTCGACCTTGTCGCGCAGCGGCTGGATGTAGTCGGAGCCCTTGGTCCACTTGGTGCCGTCCCACAGCGCCACATAGGCCGCGTTATGGCCGTTATGATCGGTGCAGCTCACCGACATCGGGGCGGCGAAGCCTTCGGCCCCCAGCTCCTTGAGCCGCGCGGCTGTGATGTTCAGTGTCTCCAGTCCGCGCCGCATGTCGGAGCCGTCGATCACCTTCTTGCCGGTGATTTTCTGCGCATTGCGGATCGCTTCCGCGATGATGATCGAGTTGAGGACACCGCGGTTATAGAGATTCTCGCCGACGCGATCCTTCGCGGTCTGGCTCTTACCCTTATCGACCGCGTATTTGATGATGTCTTGGATCACGGGGAAGTTGGTGCCGACCTGATTGAAGTCGAGCGACTGATAGCCTTTCGCCTCGGGACCGGCCGGACGCGCGTCTTCTTCGTTGCCCGACCACCAGTTACCGATCAGGTGAGCCATCGGATAGTTGTTCTTCACGGCTTCCTTGACCGCCGTCGGATTCATGCTGCCGAAGCCCTGGATGTAGATCCAATCCGGACGGTCCCGGCGGATGTTGAGCCACTGCGAAGACTGGTTCTGCATTTCGGCAGCCGGCACCGGATAGAGCTTGAGCTCAAACCCATAATCCTTGGCCAGCGCCTGGAGCAGCGGGATCGGCTCCTTGCCGTAAGGCGCATCGAGATAAATGAGCCCGACCTTCTTGCCCTTGAGCTTGTCGAGGCCGCCTTCCTTGCTGCCGATGTAGCTGACGAAGATCGAGGCGCCGTCCCAATAGGTCGCCGGCGGATTGAAGATCCACGGGAAGGTGGTGCCGTCGGCCGACGCCGAAAGGCCGTAGGCCATGGACAGGATCGGGATCTTGTCGACGGCAGCCTTGGGGATCAGCGGCAGCGTGATGCCGGTCGAATACGGGTTGATGACGACCGGGTTCTTCGACTTGATCTGCTCATAGCATTCGAGACCCTTCTTGGTGTCATAGCCGGTCTCGCATTCCTCGACGACGATCTTGACGCCGTTGATGCCGCCGTCACGCTCATTGAGCATGTTCAGATAGTCGGCCATGCCGTTCATGATCGGTGTGCCGGAGACGGCGAAGGGTCCCGTGCGATACGACAGCAGCGGGACGAAAATCCCGTCGGCCGCGCTGGCGAGCGCCGGCGCCAGCAACATCCCGGCGGCAGCGATCGCCGTGCCGAGCACTTTATGCTTGAGTTGCATCTCGTTCCTCCCATCATTCGGCAGCAAGCGCCGCCCGTTGGTCCGACCGTGGCTTGCCGCCCGCGGTCTGTCCCCGTTCGCCGGGGGTTTAGTCGAGAGTCTGCACCGTCAGTACGGGAAAGGCCACACCCTCAGTTTCTGCTTGCCGATCTGCCAGAGCCTGGCGAGACCGCTCGGCTCCACGATCAGGAAGAAGACGATCAGCGCGCCGATGATCATGAACTGGATATGCTCGACCGTCGCCGGATGCACCGGAATGCCCAGTTGCGGCGGAATGTAGCGGAGCACGATCGGCAGGATGTAGATCAGCGCGGCGCCGAAAAACGACCCGGTCAGACTGCCCAGCCCGCCGATGATCACCATGAACAGCACGAAGAAGCTGAGATTGACGTCGAACACTGCCGGCTCGGCGCTTCCGTACCAGAGGAAAACGAGCAGCGCCCCGGCGACACCGCAGTAGAATGACGAGACGGCGAAGGCCAGAAGCTTCGTGCGCAAGAGCCGGATACCGATAAGCTCGGCGGCAAGGTCCATGTCGCGCACCGCCATCCACATGCGCCCGATGCGTCCGTGCACCAGATTCGACGCGAGCCACGTCATCACGATGACAAAGCCGAGCACAACGTAGTAACGCGCCATGGCGCTTGCGGTGGCGCCGGTCACCGGGATCCCGAACAGTGTCCGCGTCGGCACCTCGATCGCACCCGACACATTGTAATTGTAGAACCACGGCTGGCGGATGAAGCACCAGTCGAGGAAGAATTGTGCCGCGAGCGTCGCCACCGCCAGATAGAAGCCCTTGATACGCAACGACGGCAGTCCGAAAAACACGCCGACCGCGGCGGAGAACAGTCCTGACGCCGCGATCCAGATGATGATGTTGACACTGGGGAAGTACGTCGTGAGCTTGTAGCACGCGTAGGCGCCGACCCCCATGAATGCGCCGGTACCGAGCGAGAGCAGCCCGGTATATCCGGTGAGCAAATTGAGGCCGATGGCGGCAAGCGAGAATACGAGGAACGGCGTCATCACGGCCTGCAGCAGGAATCCGCTGCCGAAATAAGGAACGACGACGAGCGCGATGAACAGGATGATGCCGATGCCAAGACGATCCTGCAGGATCGGGAAGATCGCCTCGTCGGCGTGGTAGTTGGTCTTGAACTGCCCGGCTTCGCGGTAAAACATCGCCGCCTCAGATCCGCTCGATGATGCGCTCGCCGAACAAGCCTTGCGGCCGGAACAGCAGGAAGACGAGCGCGATGACGTAGGCGAGCCAGGTCTCGATGCCGCTGCCGAACAGCGGGCCCCAGTAGAACTCGCCCATTTTTTCGCCGACGCCGATGATGATGCCGCCGACGATGGCGCCGGGAATCGAGGTGAGGCCGCCGAGGATCAGCACCGGCAGCGCCTTGAGCGCGATGACCTCGAGCGCGAAGGAGACCTCCGAGCGCGCACCCCACATGATGCCGGTGACCAGCGCCACCAGACCCGCGGCAAACCAGACGATGACCCAGATCTGCTCCAGCGAGATGCCGACCGAGAGCGCCGCCTGATGGCTGTCGGCCACCGCGCGCAGCGCGCGGCCGATGCGAGTCTTCTGGAAGAACACGGCGAGCGATGCCACCATCAGCGAGGCGATGACGGTCGCGGCAATGTCGATCTTCTGCAGCGAGACGAAGCCGCCGGCCATCTTGATATCGATGGCGCCGCGCGGCAAGCCGAGCTCATTGGCGATCATCACCTTGGATTCGCCGCCGAAGATGAGCTGGCCGAAGCCGATGAGGAAATAGGTCAGCCCGAACGTCGCCATGAACAGGATGATGTCGGGCTGATTGACCAGCGGACGCAGCACCACGCGCTCGACGGTGAACGCCAGCACCAGCATCGCCGCGATGGTCAGGGCCAGCGCCACATAGGCCGGCATTCCGTGCTCGTGCAGGCCGACCAGCATCAGGGCCGCGAACACCACCATGATGCCTTGCGCGAAATTGAACACGCTCGAGGCCTTGTAGATGAGCACGAAGCCGAGCGCGATCAGCGAATAGAGCACGCCGGCGACAAGCCCTTCCCAGAGTGTCTGCAGCAACAGATCGGGCGCCGTGCCCATCTGCACGAACGGATCGATGAAGATTTTATAGAGAAGATCCATCGCCGTTCCTCAATGTGCGACGCCGAGATAGGCGTCGATCACCTTCTGATCATTCTTCACCTGATCAGGCGTGCCGTCGGCGATCTTCACACCATGGTCGAGCACGACGACGCGATCGGAGAGATCCATCACCACGCCCATGTCGTGCTCGATCAGGGCGATCGTGGTGCCGTAATAGTCGTTCACGTCGAGGACGAAGCGGGACATGTCCTCCTTCTCCTCGATGTTCATGCCGGCCATCGGCTCATCGAGGAGGAGGAGCTCCGGCTCCATGGCCAGAGCGCGGCCAAGCTCGACGCGCTTCTGCAGGCCATAAGGGAGGCGGCCAACCGGCACGCGGCGGATCTCCTGGATCTTGAGGAAGTCGATGATCTCCTCGACGGCGGCGCGATGCTTGATCTCTTCCGCAAGCGCGGGGCCATGACGCAGCAGTTGCCAAAATAGCCCGCGTTTCATCTTCAGGGTGCGGCCGGCCATGATGTTGTCGAGCACGGTCATGCCGCGGAACAGCGCCACGTTTTGAAACGTGCGCGCGATGCCGCCATGCGCGGCCTCGTAGGGTCGCATCTTGGTGCGGGTGACGCCCTTGAAGGAGATACGGCCGCGCTGCGGCTGGTAGAAGCCGTTGATGATGTTGAGCATCGACGTCTTGCCCGCACCGTTCGGGCCGATGATGGCGCGGATCTCGCCCTTGCGAATGTCGAAGGAGACGTCGGTGACGGCTTTGACGCCGCCGAAGGTCAGCGAGACATTCTCCACCGCGAGCAGCACGTCGCCGGCGGCGACTTCGGGTCCGCTGGAGGGCGCCCTCATGCCGCTTTCCCTACGGCCGCAGGCACCGGCTCGGTTTGCATGTCGCGGATCTTCACGCGCGCGGCGATCGTCCCTTTGCGCCCGTCTTCGAAGGTCACCTGTGTCGCGATATCGGCTTCCTTTGAGCCGTCATAGAGCGCGGTGAGCAGCGGCGCGTAGCGCTCCGCGATGAAGCCACGGCGCACCTTCTGTGTGCGCGTGAGCTCGCCGTCATCCGCATCGAGCTCCTTGTGGAGAATGAGGAACCGCTTGATCTGCGCGCCTGCCATGATCGGTTCAGAAGCAAGCGAGCGGTTCACCTCGGCGACATGCTTCTCGATCATATCGTAGACGAGCGGATGACCGGCGAGCTCCTGATACGAGCCGTAGACCACGTTGTTGCGCTCGGCCCAGTTGCCGACCGCGGTGAGATCGATGTTGAGCATGACGGTCGCGAAGTCGCGTCCGTCGCCAAGCGCCATCGCCTCGCGGATGTTCGGATAGAACTTGAGCTTGTTCTCGATGTATTTCGGCGCGAACAGCGTGCCGTCCTTGAGCCTTCCGACGTCCTTGGCGCGATCGATGATCTTGAGGTGCCCGGTCTTCTGGTCGAAGAAGCCGGCGTCTCCGGTCTTCACATAGCCGTCGGGCGTCATCGCCGCCGCGGTCTTCTCCTCGTCCTTGAAATAGCCGGCGAACATGCCCGGCGACTTGAACAGCACCTCGCCGCTCTCGGTGATCTTGATATCTACGTTCGGACACACGACACCGACCGTGTCGGAATAGATTTCGCCGTCCGGCTGCGCGGTGAGATAGAGGAAGGCTTCGGTCTGGCCATAGAGCTGCTTGAGATTGAGCCCGAGGGAGCGGTAGAAGCCGAACAGCTCCGGCCCGATCGCTTCGCCGGCCGTATATGCCACGCGCACACGCGAGAGGCCGAGCACGTTCTTCAACGGCTCATAAATGACGAGCTTGCCCAAACCATAGAGCAGCCGGCCATGCAGTGGCGTCGGCTCGCCATTGAGGATGCGTTCGCCGTAACGCCGAGCGACGCCGATAAAATAATGAAAGAGCCAGCGCTTGAACGCGCCCGCATCCTCCATGCGGATGGTCACGCGGGTCAGCATCTGCTCGAAGGTGCGCGGCGGGGCGAAATAAAAGCTCGGGCCGATCTCGCGCAGATCCTGCATCACCGTGTCCGGGCTTTCCGGACATGCCATGCAGAACCCGGCAACCAGCCCCTGCGCGTAGTTGAGATAGTAGTCGCCGACCCAGGCGAGCGGCAGATAAGCCAGCGCCTCGTCCTTCTCGGTAAGTTTGTCGAAAGTCACGGTATCGGTGGCAGCGCGGATCGAGCGCTCGCTGGTGAGCAGCACGCCTTTGGAAGCGCCGGTCGTGCCCGACGTATAAAGAATGACGCAGGGGTCGGCGCCGGCGCCGGCGGCGATCTCGTCGTCGAGCCAGGCACTAATCTGCGGATCGGTTTCGAGCGCCTTGCGCCCATCGGCAATCATGCTGGAGATCGCATGCATGCGCGAATGGTCGTAGTCGCGTAGCCCCCGCGGCTCGTCATAGACGATCTGCTCGAGCTTCGGCAGCCGCTCGGAGACGGAGAGAATCTTGTCGACCTGCTCCTGATCCTCGACGGCGGCGAAGCGAACCTCGGCGTGGTCCAGCACGTAAGCGAGCTCGTCGGCGACCGCATCGGCATAGACCGGCACCGGAATGCCGCCGAGCATCTGCACCGCCATCATCGACCAGTAGAGCGGCGGCCGGTTGCCGCCGACGATGGCGACCGTGTCGCCGCGCTTGATCCCGAGCTTGTGCAGGCCGAGCGCTAGCGGACGCACCTGATCGAGCACCTGCTGCCAGGTCCAGGTCTGCCAGATGCCAAGGTATTTGAGCCGGATGGCTGGACGCGTCGCGAACTTTTTCGCGTTGCGAACCAATAGCTTAGGGAACGTATCCGCCGATGCGGCGGTCTCAGACGCCACGGCTTGCATCCTCCCTAAAGCCCCACGCGTTCCCAGCGCGCCGGACCCACTCTCCGACAGCGCCAGAACGCTCCCGGAAACCCCTCTTTTCTTATGGTGACAGTCTGCCGCGAAACCGGCGCCGAGCCAACGGTTCACTTGACAGACGAGACCGCCCCGAGTTCGCTAGGAGCGCCGGTTTCCGTGCCCTTTTGCCGGATCGTGCGCAGGGCCGTGGCTATCTGCCGCTGCTAATCCCCGAACCGGGCGAGCTTTTCCAGATGCAGAATGGTGATGCCGCCGCGCTCGAGGCGCAGCAGTCCCTTGGCCTCGAGAATCTGCAGGCTCTTATTGGTCGCCTGCCGCGAGATGCCGGACAGGAGGCCGATCTCCTCCTGTGACAATTCGAGATGCCGGCTGGAGTCACGATACAGCACCGGATTGAACAGCCAGGCGAGCGTGCGCGCCAGCCGCCCGGGCGCCTCAAGCATGCGGTCATATTCGACGAGCGCGATGAACTGCCCAAGCCGCTCGTTGAACTGGCGCACCAGAAAGCGGTTGAACGCGACGGAGTTCTCGAAGAGCCAGAGAAACGTCGCGCGATCGAGAAACGCCATGCGTGAGTCGCGTAGCGCGACCAGATCATAGAGGCGCGGCTCGTTCTTCAGAATGCTGCCTTCGCCGAACCAGCCGCCGGCGCGCACGCCGGCGAGGCTCACCGCCTTGCCCGTGCGCGAGACGGTCGAGACCTTGATCAGCCCGCTGACCACGCCGTTCCAGGAATCCAACCGGTCGCCGCGATGCGAGATGTAGGTGCCTTTGCTGAAATCCTTTTCCGCGATGCCGCGGCGGGCGCGCTCGAATTCCTGTTCGTTGAGGTCGTTCGACCAGGACGCAATCTGGCGCAGGTGTTCGGGCGTAATCACTCCGCCGCCTTGAGCAGCGGCGCGGTGCCGGCGCGGAATTGCTCGAGCAGCGCCGCCTCGTCCGACTTCGCGGATTTGAGCTGGCGCAGCTTGACGTGCCCGAAGCCGCGGATCTTCTCCGGGATCGCCGCGAGACCGACAGCCAGGTGATGATTGTCGGGCGTGAGCTTGTCGAAAATCTCGGCGAGCAGCGCCTCGTAGTCGGCGATGAGCTTGCGCTCGGTCTTGCGCTCGGCGGTGTAGCCGAACGGATCGAGCGCGGTGCCGCGCAGGAATTTGAATTTGGCAAGCACACCGAAGGCGCGCAGCATCCAAGGCCCGAACGACATCTTCTTCGGCTCGCCGGTGACCTTGTCCTTGCGCGCGAGTAGCGGCGGCGCCAGGTGGAATTCGAGACGCAAATCCTTGCCGTCGAAGGAGCGCTTGATCAGCTCGGCGAATGAGCCGTCGGTATAGAGCCGCGCCACCTCGTATTCGTCCTTGTAGGCCATCAGCTTGAACAGATAGCGCGCCACCGCCTCCGCCAAGCCGGTCTTGCCTTCCGCCTTCGCTGCCTCCACGGCCTTCGCCTGCTCGACCAGACGGCGATAGCGCGCGGCGTAATCGGCGTTCTGATAGGCGGTGAGGAAGGCGACGCGGCGCTCGATGGTCTCTTCGAAAGACTGCGAGAGCTGCTGCGAGGCGCTCACCGCCTCCACCGGCTTCACCAGCGCCTCGATCGCTGCCGGATCGACGGCGGCCCGGCGGCCGTAATGGAAGGCGGCGATGTTCATCGGCACCGCCTCGCCGTTCATCGCGATCGCCTTCTCGATCGCTTCCGCCGTCACTGGCAGCGCGCCGAGCTGATAGGCATAGCCGAGCATGAACATATTGGCGCCGATGGTCTGACCAAGGAGCGCCTTGGCGAGCCGCGCGGCGTCGACGAAATGGCTGCGTTCGCGCCCGGCGGCGCTGCTGATCGCGCGCTTGAGCCGCTCCGTCGGCAGCGACAGTTCGGCGTTGCGCGTGAAGTCTCCAGGCAGGAATTCCGCGGTGTTGACGATGACGCGGGTGCCGCCGCGCTTCATCGCGCCGAGCACTTTCTTGTTGCCGGCGACGACAATGTCGCCGCCCAGCACTAGGTCCGCCTCGCCGGCGGCGACGCGGATGGCGTGGATGTCGTCGGACTTGTTGGCGATGCGGATGTGGCTGAACACCGAGCCGCCCTTTTGCGCGAGCCCCGCCATGTCGATGACGCCGACACCCTTGCCTTCGAGATGCGCGGCCATGCCGAGAATGGCGCCAATGGTGACGATCCCGGTGCCACCCACGCCGGTGACAATGATGCTGTAGGGGTGGTTCACCTGCGGCAGCGGCGGTGTCGGCAGCGCCGCCCAATTCGCCGGCGCGGCGATGCCCTCGCCCTTCTTCAGCTTGGCGCCGTGCACGGTGACGAAGGAGGGGCAGAAGCCCTTCACGCAGGAGAAGTCCTTGTTGCAGCTCGACTGGTCGATCGTGCGCTTGCGCCCCCACTCGGTCTCCAGCGGCTGCACGGATACGCAGTTCGATTTCAGCCCGCAGTCGCCGCAGCCCTCGCAGACTAGATCGTTGATCAGCACGCGCTTGTCGGGATCGGGGAACGCGCCGCGCTTGCGCCGTCTTCGCTTCTCCGCCGCGCAGGTCTGGTCGTAGATCAGCACGGTGACGCCGGGCACGGCGGCAAGCTCGCGCTGCACGGCATTGAGCTCGTCGCGATGATGGATCGTCAGCCCGCGCGGCCACGCCGTGTCCTTCGGATATTTCCACGGCTCGTCGGTGACGACGACGACGCGTTTGGCGCCTTCGGCTGCCACCTGCGCCGCAATCTGCGGCACCGTGAGCCCGCCCTCGTTCGACTGCCCGCCGGTCATCGCCACGGCGTCGTTGAACAGGATCTTGTAGGTCATGGTCACGCCGGAGGCGATTGCCGCGCGGATCGCGAGGTAACCGGAGTGATTGTAGGTGCCGTCGCCCAGGTTCTGGAACACATGCGGGCGCGCGGAGAACGGCGCCTCGCCAATCCAGTTCGCGCCCTCACCGCCCATCTGCGTGTAGCCGAGCGTGCTGCGGTCCATCCACTGCGCCATGTAATGGCAGCCGATACCCGCATAAGCGCGCGAGCCTTCCGGCACGACGGTCGATGAATTGTGCGGACAGCCGGAGCAGAAGTACGGAATGCGCACGGCGACGTCGGTCGTCTCCGCAAGACTCTTCTGCACGTCCTTCAGGCGCGCGACGTTGGCGGCGAGCTCGTCGCTCGGCGCGTAGCGCATCAGCCGCTCGCCGATGGCGATGGCGATCTCGTTGGGGTCGAGCGCGCCTTTCACCGGCAGCAGCCAGTTGCCCTGCTCATCCTTCTTGCCGATGCAGACGGGCTGGTTGGCGGTGCCGTAAAGCTCCTCGCGCACCTGCACCTCGACCAGCGAGCGCTTCTCCTCGACGACGATGATGAGGTCGAGGCCTTGCGCGAACTCGGCGAGCTCGGCGCGGCCAATCGGCCAGGCGCAGGCGACCTTGAAGACGCGCAGGCCGACATCGTTGCAACGCGTCTCGTCGAGGCCGAGCTCGTCCATCGCCTGGCGCACGTCGAGATAGGATTTGCCGATGGTGATGACGCCGATCTTCGGATTGCGACCGCCCGAAGAGATGTAGGTGTTGAGCTTGTTGGCACGCAGGAAGGCTAACATCGCGTCGCGCTTGTGGTCGTGCAGGCGCGCTTCCTGTCCGAGGATCGTGTCGGCGAGCCGGATGTTGAGCCCGCCCGGCGGCATCACGAAATCGGCCGGCGTAATGAGCTGCACGCGATCGAGGCTGCCATCGACCACCGCGGTCGACTCCACCGTCTCGTGCATGCATTTGAGCGCGGTCCATGTCCCGGTGAAGCGCGACATCGCCCAGCCGTAGAGCGCGTAGTCGATAATCTCCTGGACGCCCGCCGGATTGAGGATCGGCATCATCACGTCGACGAAATGGAATTCCGACTGATGCGCCGTGGTCGAGGATTCCGCGGTGTGGTCGTCGCCCATCAGGGCGAGCACGCCACCGTTCTTTGAGGTGCCGGCGAAATTGGCGTGACGGAAAACGTCGCCGGAGCGGTCGACGCCGGGCCCCTTGCCGTACCAGATGCCGAACACGCCATCGAACTTGCCTTCGCCGCGCAGCTCGGCTTGCTGGCTGCCCCACAGCGCGGTCGCCGCGAGCTCCTCGTTGAGGCCTGGCTGGAACTTGATGTCCTTCGGCGCCAGGAAGCGTCCGGCGCGCTGGAACTGCTGGTCGAGCCCGCCGAGCGGCGAGCCGCGATAGCCGGTGACGTAGCCCGCGGTGTTCAGGCCGGCGCGGCGGTCGCGCTCTTTCTGCATCAGGCAGGCGCGGATCAGAGCCTGATAGCCCGTGACCAGCACCTGGCCTTGGTTGAGATCGTATTTGTCGTCCAGGCTGACGGGGCGGAGCGTCGTCATTCAGGGGGCCTCAGCTACGCCTTCACAGTGATGTTGTCGCCGCGCTGGTCATATAAGCCATCACGCGCCGTTTGACGATGCCGGTCGCCCCGAAAAAGCTGACAGATCAAGCCAATGCGGTCAATTTCCTTCTCGCCCGACTAACGGAAAGGATATTTCCGCCGAGGCGCCGCGGACGCATTTTGGCGCATCGCAACATGGGTAACAGGCATTAGCCCGGCGCAATGGTCAAACCACCAGCAGCCTGTAAGAGTGGTCAGCGCCGGAATCATTCATGCTCCAATCACCCGCAACCATTGAGACCCGCTCGTCCTGGGTCGTCGCCAGCATTTCGCTGGTCGTGATCGCGACGGCTTTCGGCGCGCCTTGGATCACCACGGTGGCGCTGAAAGAGATCGCCGCCGAGGTGGGCGGCGAACGCTCGGTTCCGGCGCTGGCCACCGCGCTGGCCTGGGCGGGTTCCGGCTTCGGTGGCATCGCCATGGGGCGTATTGCCGACCGCATCGGCGTGCGCTGGACCGCGCTCACCGGCGCGCTGATGATCGGGTTGGGACTCGCGGTGTCGACGCTCGGGCCACCCTGGCCCCTGTGGATCGGCCACGGCCTGTTTATTGGACTGATCGGCCTCGCCGGTATCAACGCGCCGCTTTACGTCTATACCAGCCGCTGGTTCGACCGCCGACGCGGATCGGCTTTGGCGTTGATTTCCTCCGGCAGCTATCTCGCCGGCGCATTCTGGCCACCGGTATTCGAGCGCGCTATCGCCGCCTTCGGCTGGCGGCAGAGCATGCTGGCCTTCGCCTGCCTGGAGATCGCGATCGTCGTCCCGCTCGCTGCGATCTTTTTCGCAGCACCGCCGGAAGTGCCGGTGGCTGCGGCGGACCGCAGCAAGCACGCCAGCATAACCGGTGTCCTCGGCTGGCCGCCGAACCTCGTCTTCGCCCTGCTGTGTGCCGGCGTGTTCCTGTGCTGCGTGCCGATGTCGATCCCGCAGGCGCATCTGGTGGCGCTGTGCAGCGATCTCGGCATCGGCCGCACGATCGGCGCCGCCATGCTCTCGGTGCTGCTCGGCACTGCGTTCCTCAGTCGCCAGGTGTGGGGGGCGATCTCCGATCGCATCGGCGGCCTGCAGACCATGCTGATCGGATCGGCGTGGCAGGCCGCGGCGATGAGCGCTTTCCTGTTCACGCAGGATGAAATCGGGCTGTTCACGGTCGCCGGCGTGTTCGGGCTAGGCTTTTCCGGCATGATCCCCGCCAATGCGCTGGCGGTCCGCGAACTGTTTCCGCCCTGGGAAGCGGCGTGGCGGATTCCGACGCTGCTGTTGTGCAGCGGCTGGGGCATGGCTGCCGGCGGCTGGATCGGCGGCGTCCTTTACGATCACTATGGCTATTACGCGCCGGCGTTCCTGACCGGCGTCGCCGCAAACATGCTCAACTTCGTCATCGTCGCCGTGCTGGTGTTCCGGCAGCGCAGCGTTTGGGCGACCGCTCGCGCTTAAGCCTTCGGAACCAGCCTGAACATCTCCTCGCCATAGGTCTTGCGCGCGTCGGCGAGCAGCGGCTGCACCGCGGCGACGAAGGACGCGTGATCGGCCTCGACGATCTCGCAGCCGGCAGCCTCGATCGCCTTGCGCGATTCCTCGTGCTCCTCGACGGCGAGCTTGCGCTGATACGCCACGGCCTCCTGCACGGCCTTCGCCATCGCGCGCTGCAGCTCGGGCGGCCACGACTCGTAAGCCGTGCGATGCAGGAAGATCGGCCGCGAGATGTAGAAGTGGTTCGTCAGCGTGTGGAACTTGTGAAACTTGTGCACGCCATAGGTCACCGTGTTGGCGAGCGGGTTCTCCTGTGCGTCCAACGTGCCGGCCTTGATCATGGCGATGGCTTCGGTGAGGTCCATGCGCATGGCCACTGCGCCGAGAAGCTCGAAGGTACGCTTCTGGATGTCGCTCGGCAGCACGCGGATCTTCATGCCCTTGAGATCGGCGGGCGTGCGCACGGTGTGCAGCCGGTTGGAGATGTGGCGGAAGCCGTTCTCGAACCAGCCGAGGATCTTGTAGTTGACGCGCTCCTCGGTCTTGCGCGTGAGGAAATCGCCGAGCGCGCCGTCCATCGCCGCGCGCGCCTGCCTGTTGTTGGCAAACAGAAATGGCAGATCGACAAAGCCGAGCTCGGGCACGCGGTCGGTGAGATAGCTCGACGACTGATAGCCGAGTGAAAGCAGCCCGTGCTCGACCAGCCAGAGAATCTCCTCGGCCTTGTAACCAAGATCCATGATGTTGAAGACGTATTTGATGTCGACGCGGTCGCCGAATTCGGCGGTGATCCGGTCGCCGATCAGCTTCAGGCCTTTGGAGAAGCCAGTCGTCGCAGGGCCGTAGCCGCCCATGCGAATTTGAATGGGATTGCTCATTTCACCGTCCGAAAGGAAGCGTGCGAGAGGGTTCGTTAGCCGGCGCGTGTTGTAGCCATCCGCACCGCCGCCGTCACGCACCCATCGCGCTCACGAATTCTTCCGTGCGTCGCTCGCGCCCCAGGCCCAGAAGTCGCTGCCTTCCTCGCGCATGAAGCGGGCGAGCACCATCTTGTGGACCTCTGAGGCCCCGTCAACGAGCCGCGCTGCGCGCGCGTAGCGATAAAGCCACTCGAGAATGGTGTCCTTGGAATAGCCGCGCGCGCCGTTGAGCTGAATGCCGACATCGGCGGCGTTGTGCAGCGTGTCGGCGACGTGGATCTTGGCCATCGACACTTCCTTGCGCGCGCGCGAGCCCTGATCGAGCATCCACGCCGCGTGCATGGTCAGGAGCCGCCCGATCTGGATCTGGTGCGCCACTTCGCCGAGCTTGATCTGCACGCTCTCGCGGTCAGCAAGCTTGATGCCAAAGCCTTCGCGGCGGCCGACATACTCCTGCGCGATCTCGAGGCAGCGCTTGGAGAAGCCGAGCCAGCGCATGCAATGGGTCAGCCGCGCCGGTCCGAGACGAAGCTGCGTGATGCGCAGCCCATCGCCCTCGCGCAAGAGCACGTTCTCTTCCGCGACCTCGAGCCCGTCAAATTCGATCTCGCAATGCCCGCCATGCTCCTCCGGCCCCATGATCGGAATGCGGCGCAGGATGCGCCACCCCGGCTGATCCTTGTGATAGAGGAACGCGGTGAGGCCGCGGCGCTTGTCGTCACTGGTGCGCGCCACCAGGATGAAATGCGCGGCGCCGTCGGCGCCGGTGATGAACCATTTGCGTCCGCGAATGATGTAGCGGTCGCCTTTCTTCTCCGCGAAGGTCTTGATCATCGACGGATCGGAGCCGCCGCCCGGCGCCGGCTCGGTCATGGCGAAGGACGAGCGCACCTTGCCGTCGACGATAGGGCGTAGCCAGCGCTCCTTCTGCGCCGGCGTGCCGGCACGCGCGAGCAGGTTCATGTTGCCGTCGTCGGGCGCCATGCAGTTGATGGCGAGCGGCCCGAAGATCGAGCGCGCCGCCTCCTCGTAGACCGCTGCCCAGGCCACGATCGGCAGCGCCATGCCGCCGAACTCCTTGGGCGATTGCGGCGCCCATAGGCCGGCCTTCTTAGCCTTCGCGCGCACGGGCGCGAGCCGCGCCTCGGGAATGTTCTCGTGCTCGGCGAAATTCGCCGGATCGCTTTCCAGCGGCAGCACGTGCTCGTCGACAAAGGCGCGCACGCGCAGGCGAAGCTCGTCGATCTCAGGCGAAAGGTTGAAGTCCATGGGATGTAAGTCCGGCAAGGAGGCGTGAGGAGGCGAGCATGCCACCCTCGACAACGGCCCGTCACCCCCTAGATTCGGGTGGCATCCAGCGCTGGCCAAGTGACCTACATCAAGTTTCTGCGGTGATCCGCTAGGATAGACTTGAAAGTCATGCACAACCTGACACCCATCTCCGGGCTACTCGGCGGTGCGCTTATCGGTCTTGCCGCGGCGCTGTTGATGCTACTCACCGGCCGCATCGCCGGGATCAGCGGCATTTTCGGTGGGCTCATCCCGCGCCCGGGCGCGAACGACAAGGGCTGGCGTCTCGCCTTCATCGCGGGGCTGCTCGTCGCACCGATCCTGACCGCAATGGCTGGACATCCACTGCCGATGCCGCAGATGCCGCCGAGTTGGCTCGTCATCATCGCCGCCGGCCTCCTCGTTGGCGTCGGCACACGCATGGGCGGCGGCTGCACCTCCGGCCACGGCGTCTGCGGCATCGCGCGGCTTTCCGCGCGCTCGATTGCGGCGACCGCAATCTTCATGCTCGTCGCGGTCGTCGTCGTCGCCATGACGCATCACGGTTCCGGAGGCTGACATGGTGCACCTTGCCAGCTTCGGCTGCGGTCTCATCTTCGGCATCGGGCTCGTGATCTCCGGCATGACGCAGCCGGCGAAGGTGCTCGGCTTCCTCGATCTGTTCGGGGCATGGGACGCGACGCTCGCCTTCGTCATGGCTGGCGCGCTCGCAGTCTCGAGCGTCGGCTATGCGCTGGCGCGCCGGCGCGGCATGCCGCTGCTCACGCCGACATTGCAGTGGCCGACACGCAAGGACATCGACGCGCCGCTCGTCAGCGGCGCCGCGCTGTTCGGCATCGGCTGGGGTCTCGTCGGCCTGTGCCCGGGACCGGCGCTGGTCGATCTTCTCTCACTGTCCTGGCCCGTGCTCGGCTTCGTCATCGCCATGGCGATCGGCATGGTCGCGCATGACCTCTGGCGCGACCGTCCCGTTTCAGCGACAGTGTCCGAGGCCGCCGCAAGCGACGGCTGAGACCGGCCGCCACCGTCTCTGATAGTAGGAACTCTCATGCGCATCACATCGAAGGGCCAGGTTACTATTCCGCTCGCCATCAGAGAACGCGCTGGGCTGCTGCCAAACACGGAAGTAGAATTCGAGCTTGAGGGCCGCGCGGTCCGTATTGTAAAGGCCAAGCGTTCGAAGAAGGCTAGGCGTGGCGCTCTATTGATCAACCGTCTTCGCGGCCGCGGTGATGTCAAGATGACAACCGACGAGATCTTGGCACTAACCCGCGCCCGATGAGCGCGATCCTCGTCGACAGCAACGTCCTATTGGATGTGCTCACTGAAGATGAGCGCTGGTTCGCATGGTCGAGCGGCACGCTCGCACGTGCAGCCGACAGCAGTCGACTGTTCATCAATCCGGTGGTCTATGCAGAGATTTCGGTTCGATTCTCCCGCATAGAGGAGCTCGAAGCAGCGATCCCGCAAAGCATGCTCGCCCGCGAATCGATTCCCTACGAAGCGGCATTTCTTGCAGGAAAAATATTCCTGACCTATCGGCGCGCCGGCGGCACGCGAACGGCGCCGCTACCGGACTTTTTTATCGGCGCGCATGCGGCCGTGACAAAAGCACGCGTATTGACCCGTGATCCCGCTCGGTTCCGTAGCTCTTTCCGACCGTAGCTCTAATCATGCCTGCGTCACTGCAGGCTGAAACCTGACTCACCCCCGCAGCGCCACCGACTGCCCGCCATCGACCACGAGCGTCGCGCCGGCGATGAAGCGGCCGGCATCGGATGCGAGCAGGAGCAGCGCGCCGTCGAGATCGCCCTGCTCGCCGAAGCGGCCGACCGGAATCTCGCGCTTCATCCGCGCCGCGGTCTCGCCCACCAGATAATCCTCGTTCATCTCGGTGATGAACCAGCCCGGCGCGATGGCGTTGACGCGCACACCTTTGAACGCGAGCTCGAGCGCCAGCGCCTTGGTGAGCTGGATCACGCCCGCCTTGGCCGTGGCATAGGCGATCGATCCTTTGGCCACACCAAGACCCAGCACCGAGGCGATGTTCACGATCGAACCCGTCTTCTTGGCGGCGAGCATGCGGCGCGCGCCTTCCTGCGCCCAGAAGAACACGGCATCGAGATTGGTCCCGGTCACGCGGCGCCATTCGGCTTCGGAGAGGTCAACCGCGCGGTCGCTGTTGGCGACGCCGGCATTGTTGACCAGGACCGTCACTGTGCCGAATGCCTTCTCGGCCTCATCGAAGGCGCGTGCGATGGCGGCATGGTCGAGCACGTCGGCTTCAATGGCGAGCGCTTTGCCGCCTCCAGCCTCGATCGTATGGCAGACATCAGCGAGGCGGTCCTTGCGCCGCGCCACCAGCGCCACCGTCGCGCCGGCGGCAGCCAGCACCTGGGCGAAATGCGCCCCGAGCCCGCTCGAGGCGCCGGTCACCAGCGCCACGCGATTCTTCAATGAAAAATCCGGCAAAGCGGTCATAACTCGTTCTCCAGGTCAGCGCCCATAAAGCGCATGCGGCAGCGCGGTCGCAAGCCCCGGCACGAACCACAGCACCGCCAGCGCGACAAGCTGGATCAGCACGAAGGGAATGATGCCGACATAGATGTGCCCCGTCGTGATCTCGCGCGGCGCCACGCTGCGCAGGAAGAACAGCGTCGGCCCGAGCGGCGGGTGCATGTAGGAGGTCTGCAGGTTGAGCGCCATCATCACGCCGAGCCAGACGGGATCGACGCCGGGCATGGTGAGCAGGCTCGGCGCCACGATCGGCACCACCACGAAAATGATCTCGAAGGCATCCATGACGAAGCCGAGCAGGAACATCGCCAGCATCACCGCGAGGATCGCGCCCGTCGCCCCACCAGGCAGATTGCTCAGCGCGCGATGCACCATTTCGTCGCCGCCGAGCGCGCGGAACACCAGGCTGAACGCGGTGGCACCGATGAGGATCAGGAAGATCATGCTGGTGATCTGCGTGGTCTTGCGCACGACCGGCCCCAGCAGGTCCTTGAGCCCGGATTTGTAGGCGGCAAGGATCAGCGCGCCGACGGCGCCGATGGAAGCCGCTTCCGTCGGCGTGGCGATGCCGTCGAGGATCGAGCCGAGCACGGCGACGATGAGCAGGAGCGGCATCACCAGCACTTCGGCCAGCCGGAGGACGAGCTTGGAGCCGCGCGGCGCCTTCGGATCAGCGGGAATCGCCGGCGCCGCCTTGGGGAAGAGGATCGCCACACCGACGAGGTACAGCATATAAAGAGCGACCAGCGCGAAACCGGGCACGATCGCGCCGGCGAACAGGTCACTCACCGTCACCGATTGCGGCGCGAAGATCCCCTTAGCGAGCTGCGCCGCGCGATAGGAATTCGAAAGCTGATCACCGAGCAGGACGAGCACCGTCGCCGGCGGGAAAATCTGCGCCAGCGTCGCCGTCGCGGCAACGGTGCCGGCCGCAAGCCGCGGGTCGTAACCGAAGCGCAGCATCGCCGGCAGCACGATCAGTCCCATGGTCACCGTGGTGGCGCCGACCACGCCTTTCGCCGCCGCCAGCAGCGTGCCGACGATCACGACCGAGAGGCCAAGGCCGCCACGCAGACGCCCGAACGAGCGGCCCATGGTCTCCAAAAGGTCCTCGGCGACGCGCGAGCGTTCGAGCATCACGCCCATGAAGATGAACAGCGGGATCGCCAGCAGCACCTCATTGGTCATCACGCCGAAGATGCGCGGTGCCAGCGCGCGGAGAATGCCGAACGACATGACGCCGGTGAGATCGCCGATCAGCGCAAAAGCAATTGAGAGGCCGCCGAGCGTCAGCGCCACCGGATACCCGGCCATCAGCGTCACGCAGACCGCGACAACGAGGAGGACGGCAAGGAGCTCGGACGACAGCATCGACGCCGTCACGAAGCGGGAGCGCGCAGCACCGCTGCGGCACGGATCGCCTGCGCGACACCTTGCAGGGCCAGCAGCAATGCGAACAGCGGGATCAGGCTCTTGAGCAGGAACACCGCGGGAATGCCGCTCGTCTCTTGCGAGCGCTCGAGGATCGCCCAGGAGCGTTGCGCATAAGGCAGCGACAACCAGAGCAGCACCAGGGTGAACGGCAGCAGCAGGAAGACTGCGCCGCAGAGGTCGATCAGCGCTTTGCATCGAGGCGCCGCGTCCACATAGAAGATGTCGACGCGGACGTGGCCGCCCTCGCGCAGCGTCCAGGCGGCGGCAAGCAGGAACAGCGTGGCGTGCGCATAGATGACGGATTCTGCGAGCCAGATCGATCCGGCATCGAAGACGTAACGCAGCACCACCAGCGCGAATTGCAGCAGCACGATCGCCAAAGCCAGCCAGGCGACACTATGGCCAATCGCCGTATTGAGCCGGTCGATGCGGTCGGCCAGCGCGGTCAGTCGAGAAAGCGTCATTTGGGCATGATGACACAAACCGCGGCTCTCCGTTACAGTGGTCCCATGCCGGACCATGACCACCATCACCACCACGACCACGGCTCCGAGCTGTCGGAGATGCAGCTGCGCGTGCGCGCGCTCGAGAGCATCCTGACCGAAAAGGGCTATGTCGACCCCGCCTCCCTCGACCTGCTGGTCGAGACCTATGAGAAAAAGATCGGCCCGCGCAACGGCGCCCATATCGTCGCCCATGCCTGGGTCGATGCCGGCTTCCGCGAGCGGCTGTTCAAGGACGCCACTTCGGCCGTGCACGAGCTCGGTTACGGCGGCCGCGGCGGTGAGCACCTGCAGGCGCTGGAGAACACGCCGAAGCGCCACAACATCGTCGTCTGCACACTATGCTCCTGCTATCCATGGCCCGTCCTTGGGCTGCCGCCGGTCTGGTACAAATCGGCGCCCTATCGCTCGCGCACGGTGATCGACCCGCGCGGGGTGCTGCGCGACTTTGGCGTCGAGCTTCCCGCCGAGACCGAGGTGCGCGTGTGGGATTCGACTGCCGAGCTGCGCTACATGGTGGTGCCGATGCGTCCCGCGGGCACCGACGGCTGGAGCGAGGAGCGCCTCGCCGAGCTGGTCACTCGCGACAGCATGATCGGCACGGGGCTCGCGAAGCGGCCGGAGCAAGTGAAATGAACGGCGCGCAGGACATGGGCGGCATGCAGGGCTTCGGCCCTGTGGTGAAGGAGCCGAACGAGCCGGTGTTCCACGACGATTGGGAACGCCGCGCCTTCGCGCTCACCATGGCGATGGGTGCGACCGGCTTGTGGAACATCGACATCGGTCGCGCCGCACGCGAGAGCCTGCCGCCGGCGCAATATCTCACCAACAGCTATTACAAGATCTGGTTCACAGCGCTGGAGAAGCTCATCGCCGAGCGCGGGCTTGTCGCTCCCGACGAGGTCGCGGCCGGCAAGGCGCTGCATCCGGCGAAGCCAGTGCGCACGGCGAAGCCGCAGGATATCGCAAAACTCATCGACAACGGCACGCCCTATACGCGCACGCCGCCCGCGCCCGCGCGCTTCAAGGTCGGCGAGCGCGTGCGCGCCAAGGTGATGAACCCGGCGACGCATACACGGCTGCCGCGCTACGTGCGCGGGCACACTGGAATCGTCGAACACGTGCGCGGCTGTCACTCGTTCCCCGACAGCTGCGCCACCGGGCGCGGCGAAAATCCGCAATGGCTCTATACGGTGTCGTTTAGCGGCCGCGAGCTCTGGGGCGCCGAGGCCGATGCTTCGGTGAAGGTTTCGGTCGATGCCTGGGAGCCGTATCTGGAGCCGGCATAATGGCGCTCGATCCGCGCTCAGCACTGAAAGCCGCCATCGCCGTTCCCGGCGTGCCGCGCGACCATGAGGGCCCGATCTTCCATGAGCCGTGGGAGGCACAGGCTTTTGCCATGGCGCTCGCGCTGCAGGAGCGCGGCTTGTTCACCTGGGCGGAATGGGCGCAGGCACTGGGCGCGCAGATCAAGCAGGCACAGCAGGCTGGCGATCCCGATACCGGCGAGACTTATTACCAGCACTGGCTGGCGACGCTGGAGCACCTGATCGCGGTGAAGGGCGTGACCAACAGCGAAACGCTGACGCGCTATCGTGATGCCTGGGATCACGCCGCAGACCGCACGCCGCACGGCCAGCCGATCGAGCTTCGACCTGACGACTTCGACTGATCAGATTCCCGCCGCACCGCCGTCGGCGCGCGGGTCGTGGCCGCCTTCGAGCGTGCCGTTGGCGTGCAGGATGACGGCACCGGCGTGGCCCATGGTGTCGGAATAAGCCTCGCTCAGCACGTCGACATCGTGACCCGCCGACAGCAGCCCGTCGACCAGATTGCCGTCGAAGCGTGACTCCAGCCGGAGGTTGGTGTGCTCCGAGCCCCAGGTGCGGCCGAGCAGCCAGCGCGGTCGCTCCAGCGCTTCGTCGAGCGGCTGGCGATAGAGAATGTGACGCGTGAACACCGCGGCCTGCGATTGCGGCTGACCGTCGCCGCCCATGGTGCCATAGCCCATGACGCGACCGTCCTTCAGCACCGCCAGCGCGGGGTTGAGCGTATGGAACGGCTTGCGCCCCGGCGCCAGCGCGTTCACGGCATTGCGGTCGAGCGAGAAGCTCGACCCGCGGTTTTGCATGAGCACGCCGGTGCGCGGCAGCACGCAGCCCGAGCCGAACTCCCAATAGAGCGATTGGATGTAAGAGACGACGAGACCAGACGCATCGGCCGCGCCCATCCAGATGGTGTCGCCCTCACTCCATGGCGCCGGCCAGGTCGCGGCTTTGCGCCGGTCGATCCTCGCGACGTCAGCATCGAGGAAGCCCGGAGTCAGGAAGCGATTGAGATCGACAGCGATCCGATCCGGATCGGTGACGAAGCGATCGCGTACGCGGAAGGCGCGCTTGGTCGCTTCGACGAGACCGTGGATGTGATCGAAGCTCTCCGCCTCGCCCACCCGCAGGCGCTCGTAGAGCGCGAGGATGATCAGGGACGCCAAGCCCTGCGTCGGCGGCGGTGTGTTGTAGAGCGTGCCGACGCCGAGCCTGACGCTGAGCGGCTCAGCGACAATCGCCTTGTAATTCTCGAGATCGGCGCGTGTGACCGGTGAGCCGATACGCTCGAGATCGGCGGCGATCTCGCGGCCGACGTCGCCGCGATAGAAATCCGCGAGCTCGACATGCGCGAGCTGCTCCAGCGTCGCTGCCAGCGCTTCCTGTTTCAGGGTTGCGCCCGCCTCCGGCACCTTGCCGTCGACCACGAAGGCGCCGAGAAAACCCGGCGCGGTTTCGAGCTCGGCATATTTCTCCCGTGTCAGCCGTTCCTGGCTGCGCGTCACCGTGTAGCCATTGCGGGCGTGGGCGATCGCAGGGCCGAGCAGTTCCCCAAGCGGCAACTTGCCGCCATGCGCCCGCGCCGCCTCGAGCGCCAGCATCCAGGCACCGACCGCACCGGGCACGGTGAGTGCCGCGAGCGGTCCGCGCGGCGGGATCGTGTCGAGGCCGTGCTCGCGATAGAGCTCGCGCGTGGCGCGGCTGCCGGCGACGCCTGCGCCCATCACCGCGCGCACGCGGCCGTTCGGCTCGCGCACGAGCCAGAAGCCGTCGCCGCCGATGTGATTCATGTGCGGATAGACGGCGGCGATCGAGGCGGCCATGGCAATCATGGCCTCGAGCGCGTTCCCCCCTTCGGCGAGGATACGACGTCCGTCCTCCGCGGCCGCGTGATGCGGCGCGGCGGTGACGCCACGGCGATGTCCGGCAGTGTGCAGATTCATACGCGCATGTCCCGGAAAAGTGGGCACCGGTTTTCCGATAAGGACATGCGCAAAATAAAGAATCTAGAGCGCGTCACCGGTCCATCCATTGCACACGCGCTCTAGGCGTCTACAGAATCCAGCCCGCGCTTCTTCATTAGCGCGTCGACGGTCGGGAGCCGTCCGCGGAACGCCTTATAGGCTTCCGCCGGGTCGCGCAAATTGCCGGCAGAATACACATAATCATGCAGCCGCTTGGCCGTCGCCGCGTCGAAGGCGTCGCCGGTCTCCTCGAAGGCCTGGAAGGCATCGGCGTCGAGCACCTCCGACCAGAGATAAGAGTAGTAGCCCGCCGCATAGCCGTCGCCGGCGAACAGATGCCCGAAATGCGGCGTGCGATGCCGCATCACGATTTCCGCCGGCATGCCGATGCGCTCGAGCGCCGCGCGCTCGAAGGCGATGACGTCGAGGGAAGGCTTCGCATCCGGCTGCGCATGGAAATCGAGATCGACGATCGCAGACGCGGTGTATTCGACGGTGGCAAAACCCTGGTTGAAGGTGCGCGTGGCGAGGAGCTTGTCGATCAGCGCCTGCGGCATCGGCGCACCGGTGCGGTAGTGCCGCGCGAAGGTACGCAGCACATCCGGCACGTCGAGCCAGTGCTCAAAAAGCTGCGAGGGCAGTTCGACGAAATCGCTGGCGACATTGGTGCCGGCAAGCCGAGGGTAAGTCACGTTGGAAAGGAGACCATGCAAGCCGTGGCCGAACTCGTGAAACAACGTACGCGCATCATCGAAGCTGAGCAGCGCCGGCTCGCCGGCCTGCGGCTTGGAGAAGTTCATCACGTTGAGAATGATCGGGTGCACATCGCCCGTGAGCTTCTGCTGATCACGCAGCGAGGTCATCCAGGCGCCACTATGCTTTGACGAGCGCGCGAAATAATCGCCGAGGAACAGGCCGACATGGCGGCCGTCCTTGTCCTTTACCTCCCAAGCGCGCACGTCGGGGTGATAGACCGGCACGTCGACCGGCGTGAACGACAGACCGAACAGGCGATGCGCGCATTCGAACGCGGCTTCGACAAGCCGATCGAGCTGCATGTAGGGCTTGATCGCTGCTTCATCGAGATCGTAGCGCGCCTTGCGCAGCTTCTCGGCGTAGTAGCGCCAATCCCATGCCGCGAGCGCGAAGTTGCCGCCCTCGGCGCGCACCATGCCCTGCAGCGCCTCGCGTTCGCGGCCGGCGCGATCCCGCGCCCGCTCCCATACCTGATCGAGCAACATCCGCGCCGCCTGTGGTGTCTTCGCCATCTGGTCGTCGAGGCTGTATTGCGCGTAATCGCTATAGCCAAGAAGCCGCGCGCGCTCGGCGCGCAGCGCCAGCATTTCGGCCACGATGCCGCGATTGTCGGTCGCCCCACCATTTTCGCCGCGCATGATCCAGGCCTGGAACGCCTTTTCGCGCAGATCGCGGCGCGCGGAGAATTGCAGGAACGGCTCGATCGAGGAGCGGCTCAGCGTAATGGCGTATTTGCCGGGATGCCCGCGCTCGTCCGCTGCGGCGCGGGCGTCGTCGCGCACGAAATCCGGCAGGCCGGCGAGATCGTCCTCCTCGAGGATCAGCGCATAGGCCTTCTCGTCAGCGAGCACGTTCTGGCCGAACTGCGTGCCGAGGCTCGCGAGCTTTTCGTCGATTTCCGCGAAACGCTTTTTCGCCGCGGGGTCGAGTCGCGCGCCCTCGCGCACGAAGCGCAGATGATAGCGTTCTAGCACGCGACGCTGCTCGTCATTGAGCCCGAGGGTATCGCGCTGGCGATAAAGCACATCGATGCGGTGAAACAGCGCGACGTTGAGATAGATCTCACTGTCGTGGCGCGCGAGCAGCGGCGACACGTCGCGTTCGACCGCCTCGAGCGCATCATTGGTGTTGGCGCCGGCAAGCACGAAGAACAGATCGGAGACGCGGGTGAGCGCCTCACCACCGCGTTCCAGCGCCTCGATCGTGTTTTCGAACGTCGGCGCCGCAGGATTGCCGGCGATGCGCTCGATCTCCGCCTTGTTCGCGGCGAGCGCTGCGTCGAACGCTGGGCGAAAATGCTCGGTCGCAATCCCGGAAAACGGCGGCAGACCGAACGCCTCGCTCCAGGCGGCGAGCACAGGATTGTCCTGCAAGGGGGCTTGGGTCATTGGCTCTCGTCTTTGTCGCGCGCGGACCTTAGCGGCAGATGCCGCAGCCGCAAGGCCTCAAATATGAGCTTTCCGTCGATCTGCCAGAAACATCCCGCACCCGCGAAACCATCGCCCGTCTGCATCGTTCTAGAAGCTGCGGATACGATTGCCGAAATCCCGCAGGACCCCCCATGCGTGCAGGGCGTATCGTTCTCGGTCTCCTCGTCATCCTGATCCTGTGCGGCGGTGCTTTCTTTTTCTGGGCGTCATGGCCGGAAATCGCCGCCATCCAGCCGCCGGCCAAGACAAGCTTCGATCCCGCAGCCGTCAAACGTGGCGGCGAGCTCGTCGCCATCGGCAACTGCATTACCTGCCACACGCGATCCGATGGCAAGCCGCTCGCCGGGGGCCGCGCGCTGACGACGCCGTTCGGCCGCATCTATGCGACCAACATCACACCCGACCCAGACACCGGCATCGGCCGCTGGTCACAGGAGGCGTTCGATCGCGCTATGCGCCGAGGCGTCGACCGCCGTGGCGAGCATCTTTATCCGGCATTCCCCTACGATCATTTCACGCAGCTGAGTGAAAACGACCTGAAGGCGATCTACGCCTACCTGATGACGCGCGAGCCGGTGCAGGCGCTGATGCCGGCGAACGAGCTGCCCTTTCCGCTCAATCTGCGGGTGACGGTTGCTGCCTGGAAGCTCCTGTTCCTGCGCACGGGGACCTATCGCAGCGATCCTGTGCATGATGTGGAGTGGAATCATGGCGCCTACCTCGCCAACAGTCTCGCCCATTGCGGCGCCTGCCACACCCCGCGCAATTTCCTCGCGGCGGAGGAACGCGGCGACGCGTTCGGCGGCGGCAGCGCTGAGGGCTGGTATGCGCCGGCGCTCAACGCCGCTTCGCCGGCGCCGGTGCCCTGGACGAAAGACAGCCTCTACACCTATCTGCGCCACGGCTTCGAGGCGCAACACGGTTCGCCGACAGGACCCATGCGTGAGGTGGTGGCGAGCCTGGCGCAGGTCCCGGAGAGCGACGTGCGCGCGATCGCGACCTATGTCGCCTCACTCGCGCCGCCGAACCCGGACCGCCAACGCCGCGCCGAGGCACTCCTTCGCAAGCTCGGACAACCGGAAACCGTCGGAGCGGCGCTGCCGGCGCCGCCCAACGCGGGCGCCGCGATCTTCGCCGGTGCCTGCGCGGTCTGCCATTCGCCGACACGGTCGAGCGGCTCCGCTGAGGGCATCAATCTGGCGCTGAGCAGCGCCGTGAACGGTCCCGATCCGCGCAACGCCATCCGAGTGATCATCGGCGGCATCCACCAGGCCGACACTGAGCCCGGTCCGCTGATGCCGGATTTCGGCGGCGCCTTCACCGACGCGCAGATCGCCGACCTGCTCAATTATGTGCGCACGCGCTTTGCCGGCCAGCCGACTTGGCCCGATCTCCTCGACCACATCCGCAGGATCCGACAGGGGCAAGACAACTCTTGAGGTCCTCATGGTGACGCTCACCGTCAACGGCCGCCAGCACCAGACCGACGCGGAGACCGACACGCCGCTGCTCTATGTGCTGCGCGACGAACTCGGGCTCAACGGCGCTAAATTCGGCTGCGGGCTCGGCCAATGCGGCGCGTGCACCGTCAATGTCGATGGCCGCGCCATCTATTCCTGCCTGACCCCGATCGTGGCGCTCGAAGGCAAAGAGATCACCACGCTCGAAGGCCTCGGCACCGTCGATAAGCCGCATCCGCTGCAGCGCGCCTTCATGGATGAGCAGGCGGCGCAGTGTGGCTATTGCATCGCCGGCATGATCATGCGCGCCAACGCACTGCTACAGAACCAGCCCGGTGCCTCCGAGGCCGTCATTCGCGCGCACATGCAGCCCAATCTATGCCGCTGCGGCACTCACATGCGCATCCTGCGCGCGGTGCGGCGCGCGGCGCTTGCCATGAAGGAGGCCGCCCGATGAACGCGCCCCACCGCCTGCACGCCTTCTCCCGCCGCGAGTTGCTGGCCTCCGGCGGCGCTTTGATCGTCTCCTTCTCCCTCACCCCTGCGCTGGCGCAGGATGCGCCGAGCCCGCCACCGGCCCCGGCCGAAGCCAAGCCGCCGCAGCTCCCCGGCAGTCTCTCGAAGGCGCCGTTCCTCGATTCCTGGATCAAGATCGACGCCGATGGCGGTGTCACCGTGGTCACCGGGAAGGCCGAGCTCGGGCAAGGCATCAAGACGGCGCTCATCCAGGTCGCGGCTGAGGAGCTCGATGTCGACGTGCGCTCGGTGAAGATCATCACCGCCGACACCGCCAAGACGCCGAACGAGATGTACACCGCCGGCAGTCATTCGATGCAGGACAGCGGGGTGGCCATTCGCCACGCGTCCGCGCAAGTGCGCGAGATCCTGATCGGGCTGGCGGCGCAGCGGCTCTCGCTGCCCGCGGAACGGCTTACCGCCAGCCAGGGCGCCGTGATCGCCGATGACGGCCGCAGCGTCGCCTTCGGCCAGCTCGTCACTGGCGACGTGCTGCATGTGCAGGCGCAGCCGACCTCGAAGCTCAAAGACCCCGCCAAGCACGCCATCGTCGGCAAGCCGGTGGCGCGCATCGACATTCCTGCCAAGGTCACCGGGGGCGCCGCTTACGTGCAGGATCTGCGCCTGCCGAACATGGTGCATGGCCGCATGGTGCGGCCGCCGAGCTACGGCGCACGGCTGCGCTCCGTCGACACCGCCGGCGTCGAGCACATGCCCGGCGTGCTCAAGGTCGTGCGCGACGGCAACGTGCTCGCGGTCATCGCCGAGCGAGAATACACGGCGATCAAGGCGATGCGGGCGCTCGCCGAGGCCGCCGCCTGGGACGAGACGCCGAACGCGCTGCCCGACCCCGCCTCTATCTATTCTTATCTGCAGAAGCTGCCGGCCCAGGACTATGTGATCCTCAACCGCGGCAGCGCCTCGGCCGGCGCCAAGACGCTGCAGGCGACCTATCACCGCCCCTACCAGATGCATGCCTCGATCGGCCCGTCCTGCGCCGTGGCCTTGTTCGAGGCCAACGCGCTCACGGTATGGACGCATTCGCAGGGCGTGTTCCCGCTGCGCAAGGCCCTCGCCGAAATGCTGCGCATGCCGCCCGAGCAGGTGCGCTGCGTGCAGGTGGAAGGCTCCGGCTGCTACGGCCACAACGCGGCCGACGACGCCGGCGCCGACGCCGCCTACCTCGCCCACGCCTTCCCCGGACGGCCGGTGCGCGTGCAGTGGATGCGCGAGGACGAGCACAGCTTCGAGCCCTACGGACCGGCGATGTCCACGAGCGCCAAGGCCTCGCTCGATAACAGCGGCAGCATCGTCGACTGGGAATTCCACGTCTGGAGCAATACGCATTCGACGCGGCCGGGCGCCGCCGGCGATCTCCTGGTCGCCAATTATCTCGGCTCGCCGTTCACCCCGCCGCCGCCGAAGCCGATCCCGCAGCCGGAAGGCGGCGGCGACCGCAACGCCATCCCGATCTACAAGCTGCCGAACGCCCGGGTCGTGCACCACTTCATCCCGGAGATGCCGATCCGGGTCTCCGCCCTGCGCGGGCTCGGCGCCTACATGAACATCTTCTCGCTGGAGAGCTTCATGGACGAGCTTGCCGCGGTGAGCGGGATCGATCCGGTGGAGTTCCGGCTCAAGCACATCGAGGACAGCAGGGCTCGCGAGGTGATTGCGCTCGCCTCCGAGCGGTTCGGCTGGCTCCGCGGCGGGCGCAAACATCCACCGGGCCGCGGCCAGGGCTTCGCCTTCGCCCGCTACAAGAACCTGGCCGCCTATGCCGCGCTCGCGGTCGAGGTCGATGTGGAGCGAGAGACCGGACGGATCGAGCTCCGCCGCATTGTCGCCGCGGTCGACAGTGGCGAGGCGGTGAGCCCCGACGGCATCCGCAATCAGATCGAGGGCGGCATTCTGCAGTCGGCGAGCTGGACGCTCTACGAGCAGGTCGGCTTCGACCGCAGCCGCATCACCGCGCGCGACTGGAGCCGCTACCCGATCCTGCGCTTCGCCGCCGTCCCGCAGAGCCTCGAAGTGTTCATCATCGACCGCCCGGGCCAGCCGTTCCTCGGCACTGGCGAGGCCTCGCAAGGACCGACCAGCGCGGCGCTGGCGAATGCAGTTGCCGATGCAGCCGGCGTGCGCCTGCGCGACCTGCCGCTCACCCGCGAGCGGCTGAAGGCGGCGATGGCTAGCTGAATCGCGGCGACCTGGCGGCCGATTAAAGACGGCGGAAACGCTTGATAAATCGGCCGCTTTGGACCACATTCCGGCGCGCGAAAGGGATCCCGATGGCCGACAGCACCAAGAGCCGCCGCATCAACTGGCTGCACCTGCTCACCGTGGGCAGCGCCGCCATTCTCATCGGCGCGGAAGTGTTCGGCGCCGCATTTGCCGGCGCTTGGGCGATCGCAACGCTGTTCAGCCTCGAGGCGTTCGGCGCGCATGTGCTCGAGGTGATCTTCTTCGCCTGCGGGCTCGCGATCATGGTGTCGTTCGTTCGCGGCGCCAACCGAGTCGAGCCGCTCATCTCCTCCGACTAGTGCCCGGTTTTCGAAGTTCGTCCTACTTAGCGGCACTTTAGACACGAACTTCGAAAACCAAAGGGCACTAGAACCATACGATTTCAGTGCCGCTTTCGATTTGAAATTCCTGACGGACTCGCGGCGACCGGCGCAGGAATTTCAAATCGGCGGCACTGAGAGCGCGCGAGCCCCGTCGAGCAGTCGCCGTAAACTTTGTTAAGAAAGTTTTTGCGTACGAGAAACATTTTTTCTTGCATCGTGCGGCTGAATCCCTTACTTCGAGACTGCTCAATTTCGCACGTGCCTGTGGCCGTGTGTCGGTCGGTGGGCATCCGGACAAGAGGCCGGACAGCCGCCTGAGGAAGAGAAAAACTTCCTTAGCACCGCGACCGGCAGCCGGAGGCGAAACCGGCGCACCCCGCGCTCAACGGGGGACGCGGCTTAAAGCAACGACGGAATGGGCTTCTTTGGTCTCTGCCGGCTTCCAACACCGGCGCGATTACCGATGAGGCTTGTTCATCATTGCCGGCCGTGCGGATGGGCCTCCCATCCAATCCAAGGCAGCACAGACGGGCGTCGGAGCCCACCTTGAAGTCGCGTCTCCATCGCTGCGGCTTCTTGAACTCCAAGCCCGAGCCACGCGAGTGGTGCGTCCACTCGCCGCCATTGGGGGGAGTACAGCGCCATGACCCAGCGCATCCGGGAGTTCCTGCGTAAGCGCGACGAGGCGGGACCATGCCTCGTCGTCGACCTCGAGGTCGTTCGCGACAACTATCAGAACTTCGCCAAAGCGCTGCCCGACACGCGGGTGTTCTACGCCGTCAAGGCGAACCCCGCGCCGGAAGTGTTGGCGACGCTCGCCTCGCTCGGTTCCTGCTTCGACACCGCCTCGGTCGCCGAGATCGAGATGGTGCTCGCCGCCGGCGCCTCGCCGGACCGCATCTCCTACGGCAACACCATCAAGAAGGAGCGGGACATCGCCCGTGCCTTCGAGCTGGGCGTGCGCCTGTTCGCGGTCGACTGCAAGGCTGAGGCCGACAAGATTGCCCGCGTTGCTCCGGGCTCCCGCGTCTTCTGCCGCATCCTCTCCGACTGCGTCGGAGCGGAATGGCCGCTGTCGCGCAAGTTCGGCTGCGAACCGGGCATGGCCGCCAACGTGCTGGAGCACGCACACAAGCTCGGGCTCGAAGCCTACGGCGTGTCGTTCCATGTGGGTTCGCAGCAGCGCAACCAGCATGCCTGGGACCGTGCCCTCGCCTCGGCGGCGGCGGTGTTCAAGGAGTGCGGCGAGCGCGGCCTGATGCTCTCCATGGTCAATCTCGGCGGCGGCTTCCCGACCAAGTACCTGAAGAACGTGCCGACGGTGAAAACCTACGGCTCGGCGATCTTCAAGGCGCTGCGCAAACATTTCGGCAACCGCATCCCGGAGACGATCATCGAGCCGGGCCGCGGCATGGTCGGCAATGCCGGCATGATCGAGGCGGAAGTGGTCCTCGTCTCCAAGAAGAGCGAGGAAGACGACGTGCGCTGGGTGTACCTGGACATCGGCAAGTTCGGCGGGCTCGCCGAGACCATGGACGAATCGATCCGCTACCCCATCCGCACCGCCCGCGATCGCGACGAGACCGCGCCCTGCGTGCTCGCGGGCCCGACCTGCGACTCCATGGACGTGCTCTATGAGCGGGAGCCCTACATGCTTCCGGTCAGCCTGGAGATCGGGGACAAGGTGCTGATCGAAGGCACCGGCGCCTATACGGCGACCTACTCCTCGGTGGCCTTCAACGGCTTCCCGCCGCTGAAGACGTACCACATCTGACATCGCCGGGAGCCGGTTCGCCGGCTCCCTTCCTTTCATCCGGGACCGTCGCCCGTACAAGGCGCGCTGCTGCGCGCTCAGGCGGCGGAGCTTGGAGCTGAGCCATGATCTCGATCCGTCACGAACGGCCGGCCGACGCCGCGGCGCGCGAGGCGCTGCTCGACCGCGCCTATGGCCCGATCCGCTTCACCAAGGCCTCGCAGCGCCTGCGCTCGGGACGCTTGCCCGCCGCCGGGCTCGCCTTCGTCGCCGCTCAGGGCGGCGAGATCGTCGGCACGGTGCGGCTGTGGACCGTCAATGCCGGCCGCGGCCGCCCGGCGCTGATCCTCGGGCCGCTTGCCGTCGCCCCGGAACAGCGCGGCCGCGGCATCGGCGCGGCGCTGATGCGCCGGGCGCTGCGCGAGGCGCGCCGACTCGGCCACGCCGCCGTGCTGCTCGTCGGCGATGCGGCCTATTACGGGCGCTTCGGCTTCTCGGCGGAGAAGACCTCGCTCCTTCGCATGCCCGGGCCCTACGATCAGCACCGCCTGCTGGCGCTCGAGCTCATCCCCGGCGCGCTCGATGGCGCCGCCGGCTTCATCCGCGCCACGGGCGAAAAGCTCGCCTCCCCCGAAGCGGCTGTCGCAAAAGCCGCGTAGTTCTCAACAGACACAAACGTCGCACGGATTTTCGTGCGGCGCCCTATTCCGTTTGCGTGGAAGCGACGATATACGGCCCCTTTCCGGAGAGACTTTCAAATGACCCACTGGCCTGTGCACGCCCGCATCGACGGGCCCATTGTCATGATCGGCTTCGGCTCGATCGGCAAAGGCACCCTGCCGCTGATCGAGCGGCATTTCGCCTATGACAAGTCCCGCTTCGTCGTCATCGACCCGGAGGACAAGGATCGCAAGCTGCTCGACGAGCGCGGCATCCGTTTCGTCCACCAGGCAGTGACCAAGGAGAACTATAAGCACCTGCTCACCCCGCTCCTTACCGCCGGCGGCGGCCAGGGCTTCTGCGTCAACCTCTCCGTCGATACCTCCTCGCTGGCGATCATGGAGCACTGCCGCGAGATCGGCGCGCTCTATATCGACACCGTGGTCGAGCCGTGGCCCGGCTTCTACTTCTCCTCCAAGCTCGGCCCGGAGGCGCGCACGAACTATTCGCTGCGCGAGACCGTGCTCGAAGCGCGACGCAAGCGGCCCGGCGGAACCACCGCGGTGTCCTGCTGCGGCGCCAATCCCGGCATGGTGTCCTGGTTCGTCAAGCAGGCGCTGCTCAATGTCGCCACCGACACCGGCCTGAAGGTGAAGGAGCCGAAGTCGCGCGAGGAGTGGGGCAAGCTGGCCAAGCGCCTCGGCGTGAAAGGCATCCACATCGCCGAGCGCGACACCCAGCGCGCCCGGGCGCCGAAGCCGATGGAGACTTTCGTCAACACCTGGTCGGTCGAGGGCTTCCTCTCCGAAGGCATGCAGCCGGCCGAGCTCGGCTGGGGCACGCATGAGAAGGCGCTGCCGAAGAACGGCAAGAAGCACAAGACCGGCTGCGGCGCGGCGATCTATCTGCTGCAGCCCGGTGCCAACACGCGCGTGCGCTCCTGGACGCCGACGGCCAAAGGCCAATATGGCTTCCTGGTCACCCACAACGAGTCGATCTCGATCGCCGACTTTTTCACCCTGCGCGAGGGCAAGAAGGTCGTCTATCGGCCGACCTGCCACTATGCCTATCACCCGTGCAACGACGCCGTGCTGTCGCTCCACGAGCTGTTCGGCCGCGCCGGCAAGCGCCAGGAGAAGATCCACATTCTCGACGAGCATGAGGTGCAGGACGGCATCGACGAGCTCGGCGTGCTGGTCTACGGCCACAAGAAGAACGCCTACTGGTACGGCTCGCAGCTTTCGATCGACGAGACCCGCGACCTCGCGCCGTATCAGAACGCGACCGGCCTGCAGGTGACCTCTGCCGTGCTCGCCGGCATGGTGTGGGCGCTGGAAAACCCGAATGCCGGCATCGTCGAGGCCGACGAGATGGATTTCCGGCGCTGCCTTGAAGTGCAGCTGCCGTATCTCGGGCCGGTGGTCGGCCATTACACCAATTGGACGCCGCTCACCGATCGTCCCGGCCTGTTTGCCGAGGACATCGACAAGCGCGATCCCTGGCAGTTCAAGAACGTGCTGGTGACCTGAACGGCGCATAAGATGCGCGACCAAACGGGCGGCTGAATCATCAGCCGCCCGTTTTTGTTTGCGCGCCTATTTCCGTTCTTCCGGCTTCTCACCGGGCTTCGGCGGCGGCTTTTGCTGCTGCGGCGGCGGTGCCGGACGCGCGGGTTGCGGCGGCGGTTGCGGCGGGCGGGCCTGCTGCGGCGGCGGTGCCGGTCGCGCTTGCGGCGGCGGAGGCGGCGGCGCTTGCGGCGTCACCGGTCGCTCCGGCCGCGCCTGCGGCGGCGGCTCGTTCTGCGGCCGCAACTGCGGCGGCTGCGCGGGTGGCCGCGGCGGCTCAGGACGGCGCTCCTCCTGCCGCGGCGTCGGCGGCGCGGAAGGCTGAGCGGCAGCGGGCGGTGGGGCTGACGGCTGACCGGGCCGCACGATGGTCGGCGGCGGTTGCTGCGGTCGCTGCTGCTGCGGCGCTTGCGGCGGCGGCGGCTGCGGCTGCTGCTGCGGACGTTGCTGTTGCGGCGCCTGCGGCGGCGGCGTCTGCGGTCGCTGCTGCTCATGCGGTGGGGCGACGGTCGCCCCTTGCGCGGCACGCGGCGGCGCGGTGCCGAGCCGTCCGCGTTCGCCGCGCGGCAGGGCTTGCAGCGGCGGTGGCGGCGCCGACGTGTTGGCCTGCACCACGGCGGCGCGCTGGATGCTGACCGGCGGCAGATTCGCACGCGGCGGTGGATGCCCCGGACCCGGACGTCCCGTGAAGCCTGCCGGGCGCACATCCGCGGGGCGGACCGAGACCGCGCCGGCGACGCCCTGCGTGCCCGCGAGCACGCGTGGCCGCACCTGGAAGGTCGGCACCGGCGCGCGGGCGAAGAAGGCGATGCGCTGCGGGGGGATGCCGACGTTCACCGCAATGCGTGTGTTGCCGCGCATCACCGCGAACGAACGATTGACGATCACCGTCCGCCGCAGGAGCACAATTCGCTGCTGCGGCGGCACGAAGTAGACCCGCAGCTGCGGCGCGATCAGGTAGCGGGGCTGGACGAACACCCAGTAATCCGGGCTGTCGTCATACTCATAGATCACGTCGTCGGGCGGCAAGGGCGCCCAGCCGACATAGTCGTCACTGCCGCGCCAGTTCACCCAGGCGGGCCCCCATTCCTCTCCCGGCACCCAGAACCAGCCGAGCTGGCGGTCGAACAGCCAGCGTCCGTAGTGGAAGGTGATCCAGCCAAAGGCTTCCTCGGCGGGATCGGAGACCCAGTACCAGCCCCATTCGTCGGTATAGACCCAGTGCCCGACGCTATACGGCCGCCAGTCGCGCGGCACGCCGTACGGCACCCAGACCTCGCCCCAGCGCGGATGCGGCTGCCAGAAGCCGTAGGCTTCGAGCGCGACGTGGAAATCTTCGACGGTCTGGGCCTGCGCGGGGTTGATCGCGCCCGGACCGATCGGCGCGCCGATGAACGCGACGGCGAGAAACAAGGCCGCGGCCAAGCGGGTCGCCGCGCGGCGAAGAAGCGATCGGATGGTCATGCGTCCCCTGATGCTCTGAAGTGAATGCAAACCGACGGAAATGCGGAATCCTGGGATTCGTTCCAAATGCGACTCAATGGCAAAAACTAACGCCGGGAACTTCGCGGGCGCAATTCATTACAAGGTGATCACCCCGGCTTCGCCGTCTTCGGTGCCGAAGGCGAGTAGCGCGCCGTCGGCGGCCCAGGAGAGCGCGGTGACCGGCGCGCCTGCCGGCCGCCGCGCCAGGATCTCGGCGGCATCATCGATGCGCACCAGGAGCACCATGCCGTCGCTATAGCCGGCCGCGACCACCGGCTGCTTCGGATGACAGGCGACCGCGCTGGCCCGCGCCTGCGACGGCGCGAGGATGCGCGGCTGCTTGCCCATCGGCCCGTCCTTGCTCTGGAACGGCCACAGGATGATCTGCTCGGAGCCCGAGGTGGCGAGAAAGTCGCCATCGGCACTCCAGTCCATGGAGCGCACGCGCGCGGAGTAGCCGGACATGCGCATGTGCTTGCTGTCGGCGACGCGCCAGCCATGCAGCGCCGCTTCCTGCATGCTGGTGACGAGGAAGCGTCCGTCGGGGCTCCAGGTGACGCTGAGATGCGAGCCCTTCCACTCCAGCACTTCCGGCTTGGCATCCTTGGCATTCGGAAACCACAGCGTCACGCCGTTGTAGTGCGCGATCGCCAGACGAAAGCCTTTCGGCCCAAAGGCAAGCCCTGCGACTGTCGACGGCGCATCGAAGCTGCGCAGCTCGCCCTTGCCGGTGCGCACGAAGGCGGTCTTGCCCGCCGACCACGCCACAGCGCCGTCGGGACCGAGCGCCACATGGTCGATCCAGCGTTTCTTGGCGTCGGTGGCGATTTCGCTGGTTTTGCCGTCGACGCCGGTCGCAACCACGCGGCCGTCGTCGCCGGCGGTGACGATCTGCTTGCCGTCGGCAACCGCGTCGAGAATGGCGCCGGCATGCACCGCGACGCGGCGCTCCTCACCCTGCGGCGCGAACAGCAACGCCTCCTCGCCGAGCACGAACACCGGCATGCCCTTGAGCACGTGCACGCCGACCACGCCCGCGCCGGCCGCAATCGGGCGGACGCGGTCGGTGATGGAGGCGATCTCGTCGCGGGTGTCGGTCACAGTGAAGGCCGCGCGCTAGGCAATGCAGCTTTCAAAGCCCTGCCGGATGCGCTCCTCCGGCAGATTGCGGCCGATGAAGACGATGCGGCTCTCGCGCTTCTCGTCCGGTTTCCACTCGCGCTGATGATCGCCGTCGAGGATCATGTGCACGCCCTGGAAGACGAAACGTTGCGGATCGTTCTTGAACGAGAGGATGCCCTTGGAGCGCAGGATCGCGGGACCGTCCTTGGCGACGAGGTCCTGCACCCACGGGAAGAACTTGTCGGGATCGAGCGGCTTGTCGGTCTTCAGCGACAGCGATTGCATCTCCTCGTCGTGATAGTGCTTGAGGCCACTGCCGTGATGATGGTGGTCGTGATCGTGGTGATGATGATCATGGTCATGGTCATGGTCATGATCGTGATCGTGACCGTCGCTCTCGAGGAATTCCGGCTCGATGTCGAGGATGCGCTCGAGGTCGAACGCATTGCGGCCAAGCACCTCGTTGATTGCGATCTTGGCGCGCTCGGTGCGATGCAGCTTGGCGTAAGGGTTCAGCCCGCGAATGCGCGCCTCGATCTCGGAGAGCTCCTCCGGCGTCACCAGGTCGGTCTTGTTGATAAGGATGACGTCGGCGAAAGCGATCTGGTTCTTCGCTTCCGGGGCGTCCTTGAGGCGATCCTTCAACCACTTGGCGTCGGCGACCGTGACCACCGCGTCAAGCTTGGTCTTGGCGCCGACCTGCTCGTCGACGAAGAAGGTCTGTGCCACCGGCGCCGGATCGGCGAGACCGGTGGTCTCGACGATGATGGCGTCGAACTTCCCCTTGCGCCGCATCAGCCCGTCGATGATGCGCACGAGGTCGCCGCGCACCGTGCAGCAGATGCAGCCGTTGTTCATCTCGAACACTTCCTCGTCGGCATTGACCACGAGGTCGTTGTCGATGCCGATTTCGCCGAATTCGTTGACGATCACGGCGAATTTCTGCCCGTGCGGCTCGGAGAGGATGCGGTTAAGCAGCGTGGTCTTGCCGGCGCCCAGGTAGCCGGTGAGCACGGTGACAGGGATTTTGTCAGACATACGGAGAACCTCGGGGAACGGTCAGGAGGACGCCAGCGCGGCGCTGAACTGCCTAATATTGTTTTGCATCATGTCAATATAAGTGGACGCCGGGCCGTTTGCAGCGGATAGCGCATCGGAAAAGAGCGTGCCGCCGATCCGGGCTCCGGTTTCATGGGCGATAATCTTCATCAGCCGCGGATCGATGATGTTTTCCAGGAAGATCGCCGGCACTTTCTCCACGCGGACCTGGGTGATGATCGCGGCGATCGCCTTGGCCGAGGCCTCGGAGTCGGTCGCGACCCCCTCGGGCGCGATGAATTTTAGGCCGTAGGCGGCGGCGAAGTAGCCGAAGGCGTCGTGGGTGGTGATGATCTTGCGACGCTCCGGCGGGATCGCGGCGATCGTTGCCTTCACCTCGCCCTCCAGCGCGTCGAGTTTCGCGAGATAGCCACGCGTCTGCGCGTCATAGACCGAAGCGCCCGCGGGATCGACTTGCTTGAGCGCGTCGCGGATATTGACGACATAAAGCTTGGCATTGGCGACCGATTGCCAGGCATGCGGATCGATCTCATTGCCGTCGTGCAGCGGCCGCACACCTTTGCTGGCGACGACCACCGGCGCCTTGGTGCCCGAGGCCTTGACCAGCCGCTCCATGAAGCCTTCGAAGCCGAGCCCATTCTCGACGATGAGCTGCGCCGCGGCGAGCGTCCGCGCATCCGCCGGCGACGGTGCATAGACGTGCGCATCGCCGTTCGGTCCGACCAGTGAGGTCACCTCGATGCGATCGCCACCGACATTGCGGGCGAGATCCGCAAGGATCGAGAAGGTGGCGACAACCTTCAGCTTCGGTTGCTGCGCCGAGGCAGGCGCAAGGCCGAGCGTCAGAACGAGCGCACAAAGGAAGACCCGGAGCATCGTCACGCCTCGAGATGCCGGCCGGGAAACAGCTGGCGCACAAGGCCGCCGACGCGGCCGAAGATCACCGACAGCGCGTAGAGCGCGCCGGCGACGAGGATGATCGCGGGGCCTGACGGCACACCAGCATGGAAGGAGAGCAGCAATCCGGCGTAGCCGCTCAACACGCCAGCCGTGACCGCAATCAGCACCATCCGGGTGATGTCGCGCGACCAGAAGCGGCCGATCGCGGCCGGCAGCATCATGATGCCGACCGCAAGCAGCGTGCCCAGCGCGTGGAAGCCGTTGACCAGGTTGATGACGACCAGCGCCACGAAAGCGAGATGCGCCGGCGCGCCGGCGCGGCTCACCGAGCGCAGGAAGCCTGGGTCGACGCATTCGAGCACCAGCGGCCGGTAGATCACCGCAAGCACGAGCAGCGAGATGGTCGCATTCGTCGCAATCAGGATCAACGTCTCGTCGTCGAGCGCCAGCACCGAGCCGAACAGCACGTGCAGGAGATCGATATTGGTGCCCTTGAGCGACACGATGGTGACGCCGATCGCCAGCGAGACGAGGTAGAAGGCGGCGAGCGAGGCGTCTTCCTTGAGCTCGGTCACGCGCGCGATCAGGCCAGCACCGATCGCGACGGCGAAGCCGGCAATCAGCCCACCCGCGGTCATCGCATAGAGGCTCAGACCGTAGAGCAGGAAGCCGACCGCGGCGCCGGGCAGGATCGCATGCGCCATGGCGTCCCCGACGAGGCTCATCCGCCGCAGCATCAGAAACACGCCGACCGGCGCAGCGCCGAACGCAAGCGCCAGCGTGCCGGCAAGCGCGCGGCGCATGAACTCGAATTCGAAGGGGGCCAGGAAGAAATCGTACATTCGCTTCAAGCCGCTGCATCGGCATGCGCGCAGGCCGCGGCGTGGTCGTCGAACGCCTCCGACATCTGCCGCGCCTTGAGCAGGTTCGCCGGCGTGAGCACCTCGGCCGTGGCGCCCCAGGCGACCGGCGCGCGCGCGAGCAGCAGCGTCTGCGGGAAATTCGTCTTCACCACGTCGATGTCGTGCAGCGCGGCAATCACCGTGCGCTGCTCCGCATGCCAACGGCGCACGAGATCGAGAAGATCGGCCGAAGTCTTCGCGTCGATCGCGGTGAACGGCTCGTCGAGCACGATCACGCGCGCGTCCTGGAGCAGCAGCCGCGCGAACAGCATGCGCTGCATCTGCCCGCCGGAGAGCGTGGCGATGGCGCGGCCTTCGAAGCCGGTGAGGCCGACCGCGGCGATCGCGTGCTCGATGGCGTGCCGCCCTTTGCCGTCGATGCCGCCGAACAGGCCGGCGCGGCGCCACAGGCCCATCGCCACCATGTCGTAGACGCTGATCGGGAACGAGCGGTCGATGTCGGCGATCTGCGGCAGGTAGGCGATATCGCGCGGATGCAAACCGTCGCGCTCGATGCGGCCGGCGAGCGGAGTGAGCGCGCCGACAATGCCTTTGAGCAGCGTCGACTTGCCGGCGCCGTTCGGTCCCATCAGCGCGAGCAGTGTGCCGGGCAGCACTGAACCGTTGAGATGATGCACCGCCGGGTGGCGGTCATAGCCGAGCGTGAGATCGCGGAATTGGAGCTGCGCGTGCATCGGGATCACCGCATCGCCCAGAGAGCGGCAGCCCAGAGGATCACGATGCTGCCCGCGGCATAAGCGAGCCGCTGCCACACCGACAGCCGCAGGATCGAGGGCCCGTTGGACGGCGCCGAATGGTGATGATGCGCTTGGCTCATAAGGGTTTCCGTACTTTGTAACAATATAACATTTGAACCGAGAATTTGAAGTGGGGCTGTCGTCGCCGCCAATGCACGGCACTTTCAGCGCGGCGCTGATTTTTTGAAGAGCAGCGCCGTTGGAAATCCAAGGGCGCGCGGGACATCCGTGATCCTTCGGGATCTACGGGCCTTCGTTCCTCGCGGAGCGAAGGCATGAGATAGTCAAACCGCAGGTCTCGTCAGAACACGATGTCCCGCGCGCGATGGGTTACGGCTTGCTTCGCGGACCCCCGGAGGCATGACCATTGCTGACCTCCGCTACGGGGCTGCAGGAGATTTCGCTCCCCACACCACACATAACGCCGAAGCGCTCGGCGCCAGGACCTACGCGACTTGGGCCGCCGGCTTCCTGCGGGGGTGTTAGACCCGCGCTCCACCGGCCATCGCCACCCTCCTCGCATCAGAAACACCGGCCGATGCCCCTTGGAGTGAGGAGGGATAATGGTGATTATGGAGGAACGAACAGGGAACGCAAGCGCAAAGGCGCGTTGCCAACACCATCCCACCGCTTTCCACAGCCCGGTACAGGACCCGTGCGTCTTCGGCCAGCAGCGCGCTCAACCGCGCTCAAGATCCAACGTCTTCCTGACCAGTTGACGGCATTTGCAGATCGGCTTCCCAGCCGAACACCGAGCGGCCGCTGTAGCCCGGCGAGCGGCTGCGTTCCTTCGCGATATGCGCCTCGAGCGAAGGCCCATTGGCGAACATCTCGAGCTGCCGCGCCTGCGCGTCGAGGCGCTCGAGCGCGGCGAGTTCCTCGTCGCGACCTAGCCGCGCTTTGCCGACCGCCGATTTGAGCACGCGGATGGTCTCGTCATAGACGCGGATGGGCACCGGATAGGGATGCCGATCCTTGCCGCCATGGGCCAGCGAGAAGCGCGCCGGATCGGCGAAGCGGCACGGTGCGCCGTGCACGACCTCAGCGACCATGGCGAGCGACTCGACCGTGCGCGCGCCGACGCCAGGCACCAGCAGAAGCTCAGCGAAGTCCTTCGGCCCCTGCTCGGCGGCGGCAGCGAGGCTCCCGTGCAGACGGCGGCCGATGACGTCGCTCGCCCGCACGTCGTGATGCGCCGGCATGGTGAGATGCGGCAGCATGGCTTGCGCGGGCGCCGGCAGCGCCTGGTCGTCGAGGGCGCGAAGCTCGGCAAGTATTTTGTCCGGACCGAAATCTTGCAGCAGATCGAGCTGCGCCGCGCGCGAGGCGAGTGCGCGGTGATCGGTGAGATTGACGATCTCGCCCTGGCTCTGGCCGTCGATCGCGGCATGCGGTTCGTCGACGAAATCCGTCAAGCCTTGCGAATGCCAGTGATAGCGACGAGCCTGGCGACGCTGCTCGTTCATGCCCTGCTGGACGACCGTCCAATGTCCCTCGCGGGTCACGAAGAAGCCGTGCAGATAAAGATCGAAGCCATCCTGCACGGCGGCGCTGTCGACCTTGGCGACGAGACGGCTCGCCCGCGTGAGCGCCTCCCCGTCGAAACCGACGCGGTGCCCAAGCGTCATGAGTTCCTCGGGGGTCCGGCGCGAATGCTTGCCGCGCCCGCCGCAGACATAGATGCCGAGCTCGTCGCTGCGGGACGCGAGGCCGCGCTTGAGCGCACCGATCACGCTGGTGGTGATGCCGGACGAATGCCAGTCCATCCCCATCACCGCGCCAAACGACTGGAACCAGAACGGATGCGAAAGCCGGCGCAGCAACTCGTCGCGGCCATAGTGGTGGACAATGGTTTCACAAATCACGGCGCCGAGAGTCGCCATGCGGCTCGCGAGCCAGTGCGGCACGCGCCCGCCATGCAGCGGTAGATCGGCGCTTCCGGAGCGGCGCGGCATGCTTGTTGTTCTCTCGCGCGAGTCAGTCAGTCGCACCCGAGAGATAGAGCTAATTCAATAGAAAGCGAGGGTCAAAAGAACTCAACCGCGCCCGCTCGGACCGATCAGCCCGCGCCGGGTCAACACTCACATCGGCGGCGCCACGCCATCCTTGCCCACGGTGATGCGCTTGGCTTCCATCGTGCCGTCGGACTGCGGCGTCGCGCCCGGGATAAAGACTTCCGCATTCGGCTTGAGCTGATCGCGCGATCCGGGGGCGAGCTTCACCACTTTGGTCTGCGGCGTGATCGCCACATCCTTGCTGCCGCCAGCATATTCGACTGTGATCTTGTTGCCTTTGACGGCATCGACCTTGCTGGTGAGAGCGTTCGGCGCCGACTTCACCGCACCATTGGTCATGCTGCTCTTCGGCGCCAGATCCCAGTTGCGATTGCCTTCGCCGGTGCCGCGCATCGACTCCGGAAAGATATGCACCTCGAGCGCCTGCAGCCCGCCGTCGGCGCTCGGCGCGGCCGCCGTACCGATAAACGTGCCGGGCTTGATGTCTTCCGGGCTCGCCTTGTCGACGACGGCGACGGCGAGGTTGTCGGCGAGACGCACGCGCACGTCGTCGCCACTCTTGCGCTTGATCTCAAGCGTGTTGCCGTTCACCGCGGTGATGGTTCCGCGAAGATTGGTGGCCGCGAAGCTCGGTTGCCAAATCGAGCCGAGCGCCACGGTCAGGGCGGCCGCGAGAAAAACACTGCGCAGATTACGATGCATCGATCACCTCCATGGATACCGCCGCCCCAGACGGACCAGATCACATAGAGGCAGAGCGGCTATTCCCGCGCCTTCGTTCCCGCATCGCCATCACAGTCGCGCGAGTATGAACCTGAACGACGAACCAATGACTGTTGTCATTGACAACAATTATGCGCGAAGCCATCTTCATCCGGGAACTTCGAGGGACCTGGAGATGCCGGCAAGCCGCCAAACCGCGTACATCCCTCATGGCGCCTACTGGTCGACCCCTTTCGCCAAATGGCAGGGCTCGCTCGCCCAGCTGCACAGCCTCAAGCTCGCCGCGCAGACGGCAAAAACGGCGCTCACGGACAAGCGCATTGAGCCCGATGCGATCGACTACGCAGTGCTCGGAACGACCATTCCGCAGCAGAGCAGCTTTTTCGGGGTGCCCTGGGTCACCGGCATGATCGGAATGCTGGAGGTGACGGGCCCGACCGTCAACCAGGCCTGCGCCACCGGCGCGCGCGTGCTGGAGATGGCGGCGAGCGCCGTGCAGCACGAGACCGCCGATTGCGCCCTGGCGATCACCGCCGATCGCTGCTCCAACGGTGCGACACTGGTCTATCCCAATCCGGGAGGGCCGGGCGGCACCAGCATCAGCGAAGCTTGGGTGCTCGACAACTTCAACAACGATCCTTTCGCTCGCAATGCGATGATCGACACCGCCGAGCGCGTGGCCACGCGCTACCAGATCACGACAGCGGAGCAGCACGACGTAACCCTGCGCCGCTATGAGCAGTACCAAAACGCGCTCGCCGACGAGCGCGCCTTCCAGCGCCGCTACATGATCGAGGTGCCGCTGACCGACGCGAATTTCCGCAAGCAGACCGGAACGCTTCGCGGCGACGAAGGCGTGTTTCCGGTGACACGCGAGGCACTCGCCAAGCTCGCGCCGGTCAAGCCGGACGGCACAGTGACGTTCGGCGGGCAGACGCATCCGGCAGACGGCAATGCGGCCATGCTGGTCACCACGCGCGAGCGTGCGCGCGAGCTCGCGGCCAATCCCGGCATCGAGATCGAGATTCTCGGATTTGGCCAGGCCCGCGTCGAGAAGGGACACATGCCGATGGCGCCGGTGCCGGCGGCGCGGCGCGCGCTCGAGACAGCGGGGCTGTCGATCGGAGATATCGATGCGGTGAAGACGCACAATCCGTTCGCGGTCAACGACATCGTGTTCGCCCGCGAAACCGGCTTTGCGCTCGATAAGATGAACAATTACGGCTGCTCGTTGATTTTCGGCCACCCGCAGGGGCCGACCGGCACGCGCTCCGTCATCGAGCTCACCGAGGAATTGGTGGCGCGCGGCGGCGGCCGCGGCTTGTTCACCGGCTGCGCCGCCGGCGATTCGGCGATGGCGGTGATCATCGAGGTGCGCGACCAGCGGTCGTGAGCTCGCCCGAGAGAAGCCCCAGCTTGCGGCCGTAGACGTCCGCTCGATCCAGGATGTCTTGCGCCGGCGCAATCGCCGCGGTGTAGCGATCCGGGCGCAGAATGGCGATCTCGCCGCGATGCGGCGCGAGCATCGCTCTTTGCCGCTCGTCCTCGATGCACAAACCCGATGCCAGCGGTGCGCCGTCGAGGCGAACGCTGACGAGCCCCGGCTTGAGCCCGCTCCACGGGGAAAGCGCCGCGATCTTCGCGAGCGTCTCATCCCCGACATCGACGCCGATCAATGAGAAGCCCGATCCACACAGGGTGTCGAAATCCGCTTTCCCGGCGTCGTGACTCAATGTGAGGCGCGGAAACATCCGACCGACGAGGCTCGCGTCATCTCCGCGATCCATGATCAAGCCGCGGATGATCGCCGGCTTCGGCATGTAGCGCATGTCGCGGAAGTAGCGGCGCACGCGCGGAAACAGGTTAGCCACCGCGAAGAACGCATCGCGGATGAGAGCCAGCGGCCAGGAGCGCATGTTGGCGAGCCGCCCCACCAGCACCGAATATTTGACGACGGCCTCGATCTGCGGCCGGCGCTCCGGATCATAGCTGTCGAGAATGGATTCTGCGGCAAGACCGTTGAGCACCATCGCGATCTTCCAGACAAGATTGTTGGCGTCGCGCGCGCCGGTGTTCATGCCGGACGATCCGAACGGCGGCATGACATGCGCGGCGTCGCCGAGCAGAAACACCCTGCCCTTCTGCAGTTGGCCGGCGACCCGCGCGGAATATCCGTACACCGCGGAACGAACCACCTTGAGCTCGACATCGGCATAGGGCGTGTGCTGCTTCACCAGACGCTGGATGGACTCGAACGACTTGATGGCTTCGCGGTCATCGCCCCCCATGAGCATGAATTCGATGCGGCGGCCGCCATAGGGCATCAGGATGCTGTTGAACGGCCGCCGCGGATCGCAGAAGAAGCGCGAGAACGGCGACTGATCGGGAAATTCGGCGAAATCGATGACCAGATGCGGCTCGTTCAGCCGCACGCCTTCGAACGGAATGCCGAGCGTCTCGCGCACAAAGCTGTGCACGCCATCGCAGCCGAACAGATACTTGGCGACGATGCGCCGCCGCTGGCCGCCCTCATCCTCGACGGCGATCTCGACGCCGTCGTCGGTCTGCGACAGCGCCTTCACGCTCTGCCGATAGCAGACGGTCACGCCTCCGAAGCGCTGCAGGTTCTGCAGCAGGATCTTCTCCAGCATCGGCTGCGAGACCGAGTTGCGATTGGCAAAGCCGTTCGGCGTGATGAAGCCCTCGGCTTTGACCAGCTCGAAGCCGAGCGGCGAATAGAAATGAATGCCGAAGGGCACCGATGTCAGGTGCGGCTGCAGCGCTTCGTAAAGTCCCAGACGGTCGATGAGCCGCAGGAACTCGTCGTCCATGATCACCGCTTTCGGCTGATCCGACGTCAGCCGATTGCGCTCGATGACCACGGTCTTGACGTTGTGAAGCCCCAGCAGATTGGCGGCGAGAAGCCCGATGGGGCCGCCGCCGACGATGGCCACGTCGGCGGCCTGCGGCGGGACGCCGACGGGGCCCTCCGCCGGCTTGTTGGTCGCGACCACGTCTGCAAACGACAGCGAGTTCGCAACCCTCATGACCGGTCCGTGAACGTTCGGGACGCTCCGTCTACTGTGCCTTGTACTCGGACTTCGGCGCCTTCGCGAGCTTGATCAACGCTTCGGCCGACTTGCGGTCCTCCTTGAGGAACGCCACGAAGCCCTCCGGCGTCGTCGGCGCCGGCACGACGAACTGCTTGGCAAGGAATTCGCCGAACTTCGGATCGCCGAAGGTCTTGACGAACTCGGCGTTGACCTTGTCGACGATGGCGCGCGGCGTGCCCTTCGGTGCCGCGAGGCCCCACCAGCCGTGCCCCGGATAGCGCAGGCCGTTTTCCGCCAGCGTCGGCACATCGGGCATCAGCGGCGAGCGCTGGTCGGCGGAGACCGCGAGCGCGCGCACCAGACCACCCTGCAGCACCGCCTGGAAGTTGCCGATGCCGAACTGCGTCACCTGCACCTCATTGGCGCCGAGCGCCTGCGCCGCCGGGCCGCCGCCCTTATACGGCACGCCGACGATGCGCGTGCCCCACTGATTGTTGAGCCACTGCAGGAACAGATCGGGGAACGAGCCCTCGCCGAGCGTGGCGAAATTCAGTGCGTCGGGCTTGGCCTGGGCGAGCGCCTTGAGCTCGTCGACCGTCTTCACATTCAGCGCGCTCGACACGAACAGGCCTTCGTTGAGGAAGAACAGCCGCGCCACCGGAACGAGATCGGTGTCGGGATTGTAGGGGAGCTTGTCGAACAGCAGCGGGTTGTACGACATCGTCGAATGATAGATGACGCAGAGCGTGTAACCGTCGGGCGCCGCCTGCGCGCAGGATTGCGCAGCGAGGATGCCGCTGGCGCCGCCCTTGTTCTCGATCACCAGCTGCTGCCCGAGCCGCGGGACAATATCGTTCGCCGCCGCACGCATGATGATGTCGGTGACGCTGCCGACCGCGATGGAGACGATGAGGCGGATCGGCCGCGTCGGATAGGTCTCCGCCCGCGCAGCAGGCAGGAGCGCCAGGCTGAGCAGCACGCCAAGCAGGCCGCGTCGGAACGCACTCATGTCACTCCTCCGTTTTCAACATCGACCGGCGAAGGCGTCAGCAATGAACGTATCGATCAGCCGATAGCTCTCGCGCGCCGCCGGCTCATTGTATTGCGCCATGCCGGGCACGTTCGCTTCCGGCTCGCAGAACGAATGCACGAGGTGGCCGAAGGTGAGCATGCGCCAGTTCGCCTTGGCGGCTTCCATCTCGGCTTCGAACGCGTCGCGCTGCGCCTTCGGACACACCGGATCGGCGGCGCCGTGGACGACGAGCAGCGCCGCCTTGATGTCGCCCGCGCGCGCATTCGCGAGCGTGGTGAGGTCGCCGTGCAGGCAGACCACCGCCTGCAGATCGGCGCCGGTGCGCGCCAGCTCGAGCACGTTGCCGCCGCCGAAGCAGAAGCCGACAGCTGAAACGCGCGTGTCGTCGCCGATGCCGCGCTTGCGGCTCTCCGCGATCAGCGTGTCGAGCGCGGCCTTGATGCGCAGCCGGCGCTCGGCCGGATCGTTGCGCAATGCGTTCGCAAGCTCCATCGACTCGGGCGGGCCGCTGCAGGTCTTGCCGTCGCCGAACATGCAGGCCACGAAGCCGATATGGTTCGCGCCAACCATCTGCTTGGTTCGCTCGATCGCCTCCGCGGTGACGCCGAGCCAGTTCGGCGCCATCAGCATCAGCGGACGCCGGGTCTTCGATGTCTCGTCGTAGACCAGCGCGCCGACGAAGCGGCGGCCGCCGGCGTGGTATTCGATGCGTTCGACTTTCATCTCTTCCCTGCCCGTTATGGAATGACTTCGCCGATGCAGCCGGCGTCGAAGGCGGTGAAGAACAGCCGCCCGTCGGGCCAGGCGCAGATGCAGCGCGCGCCCGCGTTCGGCGTCGGGATCGGGTATTCGCCGACGAGCGTGCCGTCCGGCCGCATGCGGCCGATCTGGTTCGACATGTTGGCGGTGAACCAGAGGTCGCCGTCGCCCGCGACGGTGACGCCGCGCAGCGAGGCGTTCG
>DASRGN010000012.1:0-28320 GCA_035651015.1 Pseudolabrys sp.
TTCCGTGGCGACACCGCTGGAGTCACCGAGTTTCGGATCGCCGTAAACGATTGATTTCTGGGCAAGCAGTGTTTTCTTGAACGCATCGAGTGAGTCAATTGTCGGCTTCGGTTCGCCTTTGCGCACGAACACGCCAAGGCCAACTTTGGCGACGACAGCTTGATCATCCGCGGAAATCAACCCCTGTTTTGTCAAATCCGGAAGCTGCTTGCTGGTGACGATCGCCACATCGAGCGCATCGCCTGCCTTGAGGCGCGCGATGATTGCGCCGACCGTTCCATACTCCATATTGACCTTATGTCCTGAGCTCTTCTCGAACTGAGGAATGAGCTCGGCCATCACAGTTTTCATTGCGGCCGGAAACATGGCTTTGATTTCGGCTGCCATCAGCTCGTTTCCCGAGAAGAGAAAAAGAGCAAGCATTGCAATCGTTGCGCGCTTCATGATGATCCCCCATTAGGCGCCACCGAAATTGCCCCCCAACGCCGATGTTACCGAACAACCATGCGCTTGAGGAAGGACCAAAAGTACGGACAGGGCTATAGGGTTTGTGTCGGCGCAATCCGCGCGAGGTAATCGTTCCAAGGGGCACTGTGTCGCAGCCCCGATGTCAGGATTGAGTCAGGAGCAGTCGTTGGCAATCAGTGGCGCTAAGGTCGGTTGAGGGCCATAAGCGGAGATGAAAAAGGCCCCAACTAAGCGGCCTCTGGACACCGGATGCGATTGCCACAAGTAATCGCCGTGCTCGGGTATTCGGCACCGAGCCGCGCAATCGGATCGCGGCCATCCCGCGTGAGCGCGCGGCGGCTGAGGCGCGGGAGGTACAGGCGCGGCTAGAGCACCTTGACCGCCACATGGCGGAGATCGCGCGGGAGACGAGGGCGGCGGTAGTCGGTCAGTTTGATTCAGGCCGGGAATTGAGAGGGGACCTTTGACGGTTCAAAAATCGTCCCATGCGCTCGCTGGTCTCGTAGCTCCGAGCGAGCGACATCCACTTGGATTCAAGCTCGGCATAGACCTTGCGCATTTCTGGACTGGGGGCGGTCTGGGAGAGACGCCGACAACGCTCGGCTTCAGCCAGGCACTCGGAAATGTTTTCGCTTGGCTTTGAGAGCATGACGCGCATCCTCAATGGTTCTAAAGAGCATATATATTATTTGAGTTCCATCGCTTTAAAAAAGACAGTCTCGCTCTCCGGCCAATGTGGAGACTAAGCGGCGGAAGAAAAAAGCCCCCACAGCTCTGACTAATTTTTGCGCACCGCGCAGGTGTTTACGCTGGGAACCCCGCCCAGCGACGGATCGAGACACTTACGAGCGGAAGATCACTCAACGTTGGTCGTCAACAAGAGCTTGACCTTGTGGTGCCTGCGCCAAAGACCGAGCCAGTGTTGCCGCCATCGCCGGGACCATTGTTTGAGCGCCCCCAACGAAGGAGGCCGCCAACTGAGGCGGCCCTACTTCTTCTCATTTCGCCGCGCCGTAAGTTCGTCCTCAAAGAGGCGAAGGGAACGCTCGAACGTGCCTAGCAGGGCTTCGGCATCTACCGCGTTGGTAAGGCGACGCCGATGAGCCTCCACAATCTTGCGTTGGCGCTCAACGATCCGGCGCGCTTCCGCTACGCGGGCCTCCGCGATCGCCACCCGTTCCGCATGTGTCGTCATTCGCGACATGGCGGAGCGGACCTACTCTCAAAGAGGCAGCCCATCAATTCAAAAGGGGCCCGGCCACAATTCAAAACGACCCATTACCCCGCCAATTGAGGCTGCCTAACCGTCACTGCGAGGGCGCGTCTGCGGCCAGTTGGGAAAGTCGGTCCGCCAGTTCAAGAAGGGTCGCCCGGGCTTCCGGGATGCCGGTTAGTTGAGCCGCCTCCCGACAGCGCTTCGCCTCATCTAGGAGGCTCTGCCGCTTATTGGCGATGAGCTTGGTCATGCGGACCCACAATGAACGACAAGTTACAGAAGCCCGCTTTCGTTCCAACGCGGCATTCGGCCTCGCCGCGGCAGTCCTCGCCTAGCTAGCGGCGAGATGCGGTTCGTCGGCCGGTCGGCGTGCGCAGCAAACGAGCTGATCCCGGCCATTCAAGTCTTGCGTGAGATTTTCTGCCGAGCCGGCGCCGCGTTCGCCGCTGCATCGCGATCGACGGCTTCCTTGGCCTCGCGCAGCTCGCGAAGCCGCGCCGTCTTTTCGCGCATGGCGACGGCAACGGCCTCGTATTCAGCGGTGGCGAGTTGACCCTCTCGCTGCCGCAGCTCTTTGCGCTTGAACGAGTTCTCGGCGCGGGCCTGCGCCGCCTGCTTGGAAGAATTCAGAGCCATCGTATCCCTCTTCTCTCGTACGAGGCCAATGATCGGTCGCCCTACGCGCGATGCGACTAAGTGCGCCCACGCCGGTCGCAAGAACGCAGGGCGCCCGTCTAGATGATGCCAGGTAGCAAGCGATCGAAGATGCCGAGGCTCTTCTGCGCGCTTTCGGGCATATCGCGGACCCGCACGGGCCTGCCCATGAACGTGACCCAAGGCTTTTCGGCGATTGGCTGCAAATGGGCGAAATTCCAGAACTGGCGCTCGTTCATCTCGATCTCGGTGACGCCCTGATCGAGCACCCAGTTGCGAAGCATGCTCAATCTGGAGTGTTCCGGATCGATAAACATCTTTTCGGGCAGCGCAACGCGCATGGCACCTCTCGTGCTTCCCGCGCACCCTTACGACGCCAAAACCCGTCGCGACACGGTCGAGAACGACCCTACATGCTTGCCCTTAATAAGGCGTCACCTTGTGCAAAGAACCTGCGCCGCGCACCGCAGCCGATGTCAGCTCGGGCGCCGCTTCAGCGGAAAATCGGCGCTATCGTAAAGCTCGCGAATATCCTTGTGCCCCAGTCTCTCTTCGTCCTGCTCCGTCTCGATGCACGCTCCCAACAGCGCCGGTGCAGGAAGCTCCTCCACGGCGAAGCGGATTGCATCGGCAGCGCTGTCGAAGCGCTTGTACCTGAACGGGCGGGCAATCTTCCGGTTAGGGGACTGAAACAATTCGGCGGGGGCGTTGTAGTTGAATTTCGACATTTTCGTTCCTGGTTCGCGTTGGAATCGGAGTCTCGGCGTTCAGGTTGCAGCGCTGCCAGAAATCCGAGGCCCTGCAGGGCCCGAAGAAACGGCAGGCGATACGTCATCCGCTTCCGTTTCCACCGCCTTGTATACCCGTTGTGCTGCGTCATACACCGCGACCTTGATAACCGGATAGCGCTGCTTGAGCTGCACCGCCGCCGTCATCGCCTCGCTCGCGCGCTCGTATCGCATTTTCAACTTGCCATCGACCGACAAGACATATCCGTCGATCGGCATCACGTTCGAACGCTGATTTTCCGCTTTCTTCGAGTCATCCCGCATCAGTCATCCCTCTAGACCTTGTTGGGCTGCACGTCGGCCGCACCGTATCAGGGCGCGTTTGCCGATCCTGAAATACCTTTGACGGCCGCCGCGTCGCGCTGCAACGCCGCCGCGAGTTCGTGCGGATCAACGGTCAGCATTTCGGTCGTGGATGCGGGAGAAGACGCTCCTGGAGCCAACATCAAAGTAGCGACATGTCGATAAACGGGAAACGACAGCCCTTCGATCAACTCCTCGTCCGTGATGACTTCGTAGTCTCCGGCAGGCAATACCCGCTCGAGCCCTTTGATCGAGAAAGGATTGCCGAATGTGACGATCTTGCGGGTGGTTCGCATGCTCATTCAGGTCCGACAGCCTTCCTGTTGGCGCGACGAGCTCAGGTAACGTTTCGGATCGCGAGTGGTCAGAGCCCGACGAGGTAGCGGTAGAGCACCAGTGCGCCGACGCAGACGAGCAGACCGACCGGCACGACCACCGGCGGCACAAACCATCGGACCATCATGACCCGACCTCCGCAAAATATACGACGACGGACGACGAGACCGCCTGTCGGCGGCCCCGTGCTTCGCACGTCCAGATCAGATCTGGCGGCCGTTCATGACCGAGTCCACATCGCGCTGCGCCTGCGCCTTTTCGATGCTGTACTTGGCGACGACCTGGGTGACGAGATCATCGTTATTCTTGAGGGCGCCGAGTTCCTGCTCGGAGAACTTGCCCCACTTGGCGCCGATGTCCTTGAGAAGGATCTGCTTGCTCTTCGTGGAATCGTTGTTCGCTGACGGGGCGTTCGAGCCCGCGGTGCTTGTGGTTGAGTTATTCATGAGCATTATCTCCAAAATATCTCTTAAAAACATCATCTGAATGGATTCATTCAAACGACAACGACCGTAGATGGGGACAGCCGGCGATGGGCACAAGGGACGAGTTGTCGTTCGTTTGAAAATAAGTTCGATTCATATCGGCGCGATGCGAACGCTGCTTGCTGCGAAAGTATTCGCAATCGAGCGGAAAGCGCGCAGGAGCGCGCTGCCGTCAGACAGGCCATCCGGTCTGTGGAGCACGTGGCAGTCGCGTTGCTGCAGGCGCTCGCTCCGATCCGCGAGCCGCCGATTTGTCTCGACTCTGCGCCGATAAAGGCGCACCGTCCGCATATTCGAGACGCTATCGCAAAGCGTTCACACACAAGCCAATCAATTTGACGAACGGCGATCCATCCGGACTGCCGCATCGCGCCGAATCATGTCGGCCGAAAGGACAATCCATGTTCGAAGTGCCCGCAATTCTCAAAGGCGAGTCGCTGCGGCGCCTGATGCAAGGCGCGTGCATCGGCGCGATCGGGGCCGCTGTGATCGGATTCAACTGGGGCGGTTGGCTGCTCGGCAGCACTGCCGAAAAAATGGCAAAGCAGCAATCGACGCAAGCCGTCGTCGCGGCGCTGGCGCCGGTCTGCGCGGAAAAATTCAGAGCCCTCCCAGATGCCGAAGCAAAGAAGGTCTCTTTGAGCAAAGTCGAGACCTGGAAGCGCCGGGACGAATTTCCCAAAGACATCGTGACAATCCCGGGCGAGTCTTCTGCGAACTCCGATCTTATAGACGCGTGTTACACGATCCTAATTGCGCCGAAATCGGCCGAGGCGAAATAATCGGCGCTTGTCGTCACGGTTTGCCGATGCTGCGGATTGGAGCGCCGGGCTGCGGCGTCCATTCTGCGACTGTGTGCTGCTGGCGATGCGACCGCGCCCGTCGAATGATGAAGTATTTCCGGCTTGCGGAAACCCTCAGGGCGGATGGGCAAGAATCGTGCAGTGGGAACCTATCGGCTGAATCTCAAGGCCTGGCTATGCCGGCAGTGCGACCGCCGTGTTGGATAAAACCATATCCCTTGGTGGGATTGAACCACTTCACGGTAGCGCTCGCCATCGTCGCTCTCCGGGTTGAACAGGCAGTGATATCGGACGGGGGAGGTCATGGATAGCCAACAGCTTCGCCTGGCCTGATCCTGCAGGGCCGTGAGTCGACGTCCTCATATCTCATTGCTTTTCCGCTCAAGCATTCGCCACTCCTCCGACTACTCAGCAACGCCCGCCGTGAGCCGCGCCAAATCCTCGAGTACACTGGCGATCAGCTTTTGTCGCCGTGGGTCGTGCGCCCACGGCGTAGCGGCAAAAGCATTCAGCAAATAACGGGCCTTGTCGGCGGCCTCGCGCCAGTCGCGCGACGGCAGGGCGAGGAGTTGGGCTTCGAGTGCATCCTGACGCGCCCGCAGCGCCTTCTCATTCGCTTCAACCTCCGCGACCAGCCGGCGCACATCGGTGGCCTTCTGCGCGGCCATGCCGCGATGCGCATCGAGCTTGATCGTCTCGTCGGTCATCGCGCTGCCGCTATGGCCTGATCGCGCTGATGCGCGGCTTGCAGTTCCAGTGGATCGACATTGATCATCTCAACCGATGATTTCCGGTGGGCTTGGGCGGGCATGAAAATCAGCGTGGCGACGCGGCGATAGACCGGAAACGACAATTCCTCGATCAACTCGTCGTCCGAAACGACTTCATAATTTCCGGGCGCCAGCTGCCGATGGATGCCTTTGAGTGAAAACGGATGGAGAAACCTCAGCTTCATCCGCTTCGTGCGCGTCATCACACCAGATCTGCCTTTCTGCGGCGCACCGCGCCGGCTACCAAACCAGCGCCGCCAGGATGATTCCGCTCAGGATCAGAAAGGCGAGCGCCCAAAAGGAATAGTTGATCGCCGCATTCATCGCCGCACCGTGCACCCTTACTGCGCCAATAGATAGAGAAAAAACGCGAACCGCTGAAGGCCGCGATACCGCGGTCGTTCCCCTGCGGAAGGGGCGACGGCTGCCCCGGATTGTTGATCCAATGGCTTCTTGCGCGTGCCGGGATCCCTGGGACCCAGACGCAGGTGTTCGGCGAGTTGTTCAAACTGGTGGCGCGCGTCGACTTGCTTCACGTCCCGTATCGCAACAGCTTTCTGCCCGATCTGCTCAGCGAGCAGGTGCAGGTGCAGGTCGTGTTTGGTCCGATATCTCAGTCTCTCAAACTGATCCGCGCTGGCAAGCTGCGCGCCCTTGTGGTCACCCCGGCGACGCGCCAGGCGACGCTGCCGGATGTTCCGACCGTGGCCGAATTCTTGCGGGGCTATGAGGCAGCTCCTGGATATGGGATTGTTGCGCCCAAGGACACGCCGGGCGAAATCATCGACAAGCTCAATCACGAGACTAACGCAGTTGACGGCGCGGCTGGCTGAAATCAGCGCTGTTCCGACAGCGGCGATCACTAACCGGCCAGCGCGCTCATCCCCTTGAACAGATCCGACTTCTTCTCAAAGCCGATGCCCGGCAATTCCGGCATGGTGATGTATCCCTGCTCCACGCGCACGCTGTCGGGAAAGCCGCCATAGGGCTGGAACAGGTCGGGATAGCTTTCATTGCCGCCAAGGCCCAATCCCGCGGCGATGTTGAGCGACATCTGATGCCCGCCATGCGGGATGCAGCGGCGCCGCGACCAGCCGTGCGCCTCGATCACCTGCAGCGTGCGCAGATATTCGCAGAGCCCGTAGGACAGCGCGCAGTCGAACTGCAGCCAGTCGCGATCCGGCCGCATGCCGCCATAGCGGATGAGATTGCGCGCGTCCTGATGGCTGAACAGATTTTCGCCGGTGGCCATCGGACCGGGATAGAACTCGGCGAGCGACGCCTGCAGTGCATAGTCGAGCGGATCGCCCGCCTCCTCGTACCAGAACAGCGGATACTCGCGCAGCATCTTGGCGTAGGCGATCGCAGTCTCCAGGTCGAAGCGGCCGTTGGCGTCGACGGCGAGCTGCGCGTCACTGCCGATCTCCTTGAGCACCGCCTCGATGCGCGCGCGATCCTCCTCGAGCGGCGCGCCGCCGATCTTCATCTTCACCACGGTGTAGCCGCGATCGAGATAGCCGCGCATCTCCGCGCGCAGCTTGGCGAGGTCCTTCCCCGGATAATAGTAGCCGCCCGCGGCATAGACGAAGACTTTGGGGTCGGCGGTTGTGCCGTAGCGCTCGGCAAGGAGGCGGAACAGCGGCTTGCCGGCGATCTTCGCCACCGCGTCCCATACCGCCATGTCGATGGTGCCGACCGCGACCGAGCGCTCGCCATGGCCGCCCGGCTTCTCGTTCGACATCAGCACGGCCCAGATCTTGTCCGGATCGAGGTTGTCGCCACTGGCATCGAGAAGCGACTTCGGATCGGCCTCGAGCATGCGGCCGCGAAAGCGCTCGCGGATGAGACCGCCCTGGCCGTAGCGGCCGTTGGAATTGAAGCCGTAGCCGATGACCGGCTTGCCGTCGCGCACGACGTCGGTGACCACCGCGACCAGGCTCGCGGTCATCTTGGTGAAGTCGATATAGGCGTTGCGGATGGGCGAGGAGATCGGCTTGGTGATCTCACGCAGGTCGACGATACGGATGCTCATTCACGGCTCCAGGAAAGATGCCGTGGCTTAAGCCGAAGCGGCGGCCTCGGCAACCTTCTCCGACGCTACACGCCCGGGCGCCTGAACCGGCGCGTCTCGCCTTCAAGCAAGGTGATGAACTCATGCTCGCCGATGCCTTCGGCCGCGAGCGCCGCGGCGAGATCGCGCTTCGGCTGCTCGAAGGCCTCGGCGGTGAGCTGGAAGGTGCCGAAATGCATGCCGATGCTCAGCCGCGCGCCGAGATCGCGATGCGCGCGCACGGCTTCGGCCGGATACATGTGCACCGGCGTCATGAACCAGCGCGGCTCATAGGCGCCAATGCCGAGGATCGCGATGTCAGGCGCGCCGAGGCGCGCGGCGATCTCAGCGAAATGCCGCGAGTAGCCGCTGTCGCCTTCGAAATAGATGCGATGGCCGCGATGCTCGATCACATAGCCGCCCCAGAGACTGTGCTGCCGATCCCATGTGGTGCGCGCCGAGAAATGCTGCGCCGGTACGAAGGTGATCTTCAACGTGTCGTCGATCGTCACCACGTCCCACCAATCGAGCTCGTGCATCGCCGGGAAGCCGAGCGGGCCGATCAGGCGCCGGTCTCCGGCCGCGAACAGCACGGTGGGCGCGAAGGCGCGCTTCAGCCGCCGCAGTGTCGGCAGATCGAGATGGTCGTAATGATTGTGGGTGAGAAGAACGATGTCGATCTTGGGCAGGTCGGCGAAAGCGACGCCCGGCTTGCGCACGCGGCGCGGCCCAAGCGGCCACGCCGGGCCGGCGCGCATCGACCAGATCGGATCGGTGAGGATGGTCTTGCCGGCGAACTGAATGAGGAAGGTCGCGTGATTGATGAAGGTGAGAGCGGCCTCGTCGTCAGCAAGCGTCGCGTGCAACCGCGGCACGCCGATGTTCTCGACGAACTTCGGCCATTTGGCGCGCGGCTCGCGCAGCATCTTGAGCACGACGCGCGGGCTTGGCGCCGAGCCCGGATGGGTCGGATTGAAGAAGCGTTTCCCGTCGAAGTGGTCGGATAGCGGCCAGCGGGCTTTGCGGTGCAGCCTTGCGGACGGCTGCGCCAACCGTTGCCGGGAACTCATGAGCGGTTCGATCCCTCGCGTCTCGACCGCCGTCAGATAAGTTCGATCCTTGCTGGATCAATGGCCTGATTTGCCCGCCGATTGCGGCTTGCGAACCCCGCACAGCGTGACCACCACCGCCGCGGCGAGCGCGACGGCCGAGATGAGGAATGTCGCTCGCATCCCGAGATCCATGTCAGCGGCACGCGACAGCACTGACCCGAGCAGCGCGACGCCGAGCACGCTGCCGGTCTGCCGCGAGGAATTGAGCACGCCCGCGGCAACGCCGGAGCGGCTCTTATCGACGCTGCCGAGCAGGGCTGCGGTGAGCGGCGGCACCACGAGCCCGAGCCCGCCGCCGGCGGCGATGAAGGATGGAAACAAGATCGCGTAGCTGCCGGCGCCGATCAACGGCAGCATCGAGAGGCAGCCGAGCGTCATGATGACTGAGCCGGCGATGATCACGGCGCGCGGGCCGATCCTGCGGCTCAGCGGCGCGGCGACGAAATTGGTCGCAAGGCACGCGCCGGTCATCGGCACGAAAGCAAGGCCCGTCCACCACGGCGTCAGCTTGCCGACTTGCTGGAAATAGAGGCTGAACACGAAGATCAGCCCATAGAATGCGGTATTGATGAGGAGGCCTGCAGCGGTGGTCGCGGCGAAGCCCGGATTGGCGAACAGGCCGAGCGGCAGCATCGGCTGCGTCGAGCGCCGCTCGACGGTGACGAAGGCAACGAATGCGAGAACGGCGAGCGCAGCGCCGCCGAGCACCCACGGATCGAGCCAGCCGCGCGCGCCGCTGGCGATCAGCGTCGCCGCCGTCAGCCCGAGCGCGGCGAAGGCCGCGGTTTGGCCGCCAAGGTCAAGCGCATGCCGCCGGTTCTGCGGCGTCTCGGTGGCGAAACGCCAGGTCAGATAGAGACCGGCGGCGCCGATCGGCAGGTTGACGAGGAAGATGCTGCGCCAGCCGAAGACCTGGATAAGCGCGCCGCCGATGAGCGGGCCCGCGGTCAACGCGACGCTGGCGCCCGCCGCCCAGAGCGCGACCGCGCGCGTGCGACCGCGCTCGTCGTGATAGGTATGATTGAGCATCGCCAGCGAATTGGGAACGAGGATAGCCGCACCGATCCCCTGCCCGACGCGCGACGCGATGAGCATCCCGATCGATGTCGCGAAAGCGCAGGACAGCGACGCCAGCGTGAAGATGGCAAAGCCGGCGCTGAACACGCGCTTCGCCCCGATGCGATCGCCGAGCGCACCGGCGGAGAGAATGAAGGCGGCGAAGCTCACGGTGTAGGCGTTCACCACCCATTGCAGCGAGGCCACGCGACCGGAGAACGAGGCGCCGATGGCGTTGAGCGCCACATTGACGATGGTGACGTCGAGCTGCACCACCGCAAAGCCGAGACTCATCGCGGCGAGCGTGAGCGGCTGCGCAAGGTTCCCGTACCGTTGCTGCGCTTCCAAGTGCGAATGGCCTCTCGGTCTGGTCATCTGCAGGCTTTGCGTCATGGCACGATGCCCCTTGTTGTCGTTCGCGTGCTGCGCACACCAGGGCAACGGCTCTGTCATGGACGATGTTTCGCGGGGATGTTTCGGCGGTGACCGAAGTGACCATAACGTGCTGCTCTGCGCAGCATGCATTGCGGGGCTACGCGCGAAGCTGCTGCCTGATTTCGGCTGCGGTCGCCGGGCGCTCGCCGGCCGCGCTGACGAGCGACACGGCTTCTTCGACCCATGCGATATTCGAGAGCTCGGTGCCGAACGGCGCGTCCTCGAGGCCGACACGGATGTGCCCGCCACGCGCCAGCGCATGCGGAACCAGCGGACGGATATCGACGCCGAGCCCGGCGATCATCCACGGCGCGCCGGGCGCGGTGTCGTTCAGCAGTGCGAGATAGGCGTCGAGCGCGTAATCCCTCGGGGCGAAGCCGAAGCTGAACGTGTCGGAGAACATGAAGCGATAGATCGGCGGCGGACAGCCCTGCACGCCGCGCGAGAGCGCTGCGCCGAGACGCAGAAAGCCCGGCTCATAGATCGCGTAGCTCGGAACGAAACGATAGCGCGCCGCGAGCGCGAGCCCGCGCAGAATGTGCTCGTCGGGATTGAGATAGACCGCGCCGGCTTGTCCTGCCGCGGCTGCGGTGAGGCTTGCGAGATTGATCGAGCCGGGATCAACAACCGCCCATTCCAGCAGCCCGCGCTGCGCCAGCGCCTCGACGGCGGAAAAGCGCGCGGCCGCGGCATTCGGCGCGAAGGCCGCTGCGGATTGCAGGAACGGAATCGTCGGATAGACGATCACGTCCTCCTTGGCGCGGATGCCTTCGATGATCGCAGCATAGGCGTGCGGGTCGTCGTTCTGCACGCCGCTCACTGGGTCGTAGGCGTGCAGGTGGATCACCGCGGCGCCGGCGCGCGCACAAGCAACACCGTCGGCAACGATCTCGTCGACGCTGATCGGAATGCGCGGCTGCCGCGCCCGCGACCAGGGTCCGTTGAGTGCGGCTTCGATCCAGACGGGCATGGGCACGACGGAGGATAAAACGCAAGTTGGCTCTACGCAGGTGACGACCTTTGGAGCCTGCCCCATGCAATATAGCAAAGAGTCTGGCAGACTCAGTGGCCCATCGGAGCCCGTACGACCAATGCTTGATATCACTACGAAGGCGGATCTTGATCGCCTCATGACCGAGGCCGTCGGAGAAAGCCTCACGCTTGAATACAAGGCTTCGGCGGCGCTGGCGCGGACAAGTGCCGAGGTGAACGAATTATGCAAAGATGTTTCGGCACTCGCGAATTCGGCCGGTGGTCAGATCATCTACGGCGTCCAGGAAGATCGGCGGCAAGGCACATTCCAACTGGACGGCGGCGTCACCGATGGGCGAATAACGCGCGAGTGGATTGATCAAATTCTTGGTTCAAACATTCAGCCGCGCATCGATCGCGCAAGAATCTCCAGCATCGACCTCGGAAGCGGTGGGCGCGCATTCGTGCTCACGGTGCCTCAATCAAATACGGGACCACATCAGGCACCCGATCACCGGTATTACAAGCGATTCGAGCTGCGCGCTGCACCGATGGAAGACTACGAGATCAAGGATGTGATGAGGCGAGCGACTACGCCGGAGCTATTTACAACGCTTTTGTTCGACGGGGCGCAGCCCACGCATACGATTATCGAACAGGGCGAGCGTTCACGCCCCGTGATCATTCACGTAACAATTGGGAATCGTTCTCCGCAGCCGGCCCATTTCGTCATCAGCGACGTCGCCCTCGACAGAGATTTCGTAATTCCTTTTGCGCTGCCAAAGTACAAATTTGTCGGGGTGAGGAATCATCAGCCACGATACCGCCGAACAATTATCGCGCCGCCGGAGCTACCAATCTTCCGGGAAGCCGAATCCGAGGAGTACACTGCACAGATTGCCGTCCAATTCCCGATGGAGTTTCTAAAAGGCGAAGCGCTATTCGAACTGGAAAGCGCAATCTTGACACCCGGCTTCACCACTGTTGAGCGCTGGAAAATTCACTACCGACGGGGAGAGGTTGAAATGTGCCCGCCGGGTCATCCAAAGAATCGTTGACTCGCAATTGACGACGCGTTGACAGATGCGAGGGGCCACCATGGCCAGGATGTATGGCAACCGGTGGCTGGTGAAAAAAAGCCTGAATGAAGGCGGTCAGAGCGTTGTCTTTATTGTCGAGGATAGGACCGGAAAACTTCCTGGCGAATACGCGCTGAAGCGGTTGAAGAAGAAAGATCGGGTCGCCCGCTTCAGGAATGAAATCGCCATTTTGCGCCGAATGGACGACGCAAACATCATCAAGCTCGTGGACGCTCACGTTCAGGAAGACGGCAGCGACGACGATAGCTTTCTCGTCATGCCGGTTGCCGAATACGGCGATCTCGATGGCAGGCTGGAGTTGTACAAAGACCAGCTTGAAAGCGTGGTACAGGTCGCGTTGCAGATCGCGCGGGCATTGAAGCACGCGCATGATAACAAGGTTGTTCATCGAGACGTGAAGCCGGGCAACATCCTGTTTCCGACAGTCGGACATGACGTGTGGGTATCGGACTTCGGGCTGTCGATCGATTTGGCTGCCGAAGAGCGGCATACGCCGGACGGGGAAGTGGTCGGACCGCGTTTGTTTATCGCGCCGGAGCTGACGGAGTACGGGCAGCATGAGGTGAAGCCGTCAGCAGATGTTTATTCGCTCGGACAGCTGATTTTCTACATGCTTACTGGTGGACGCTGGGTTTCCGGGCTCAACGTTCACGATCGCAAATACGATCGGTTCTTCGATAAGGGGCGCCGGCACACGCTGTTGCGGCTGCTCCTCGGCAGGATGATTGCGGCGCATGATAGCCGGCACGCCGACATGGCCCCGGTTGTCGGGGAACTGGAGGAGATCAATGATTGGGAAAAGAATGCCGCGGGAAGCTTGCTTGATGAACACGGGGAAGAGGCGACGGGCCGCATTCAGCGAAGGATTACAGACGCCTTGCAGCAAAAGGCAGACAATGAGGCGGTCCGGCAGAAAGAACGTGATCTTTTGACCAGCGTATCCAAGAGTACGACCGAATGGCTTGCGGAGGTTATGAAATCGGAAAAGGCGAAATTAGGTGCGGGCGGAGCGCTGGCCGTCGAGGTTTATGCAAGCGAGCAGGGCCATCGTCAATTAATTCTCGACACGCGCAATAACACGACGCTGCAGGAGGTGGAGCGGGTGACGCTGGTCATCCGGCCGATGACGGAAAAAGGCTATCGGGGATATTTCCTTCACCTATATGTTTGTTTTGAAATCAACCACACATTGCCGTTCGAGCATCCGCACTATCTAGGATCGCCGGGTAATCCGATGCTGGCGGTCCTGCCGGTATTCGAATCGCGGTGGGACGCGCCGAACGCGCCAGAGATTCCTGACGTGGGATATTTTCGTGGGGAGGCTCGGAAGGATGGTGTCCGAGCTGTTCCGATTTCAAGCGCAAAGCCCTGGTACAGAGAGATGACGAACCCGCAGTACATCGAGGGCACAATGGCAATCACGCGGTTCAATGCCTCCGATTGGCCCGCCGCAAGAAGCATAATCACGGAAATGCTGAAGGAGGTGTACAATAGGATGATCCGCTCGATTGAGCAGAATCTGAAAAGTTAGTGCCCACGACGACATATGCGGAGGGGCGGGACGCGAGCCGCCAATACGGTTACCCTATGCCGCTTTCGGCTGCGTTGCTTTCGACCGGCTATTGCGGCTTCTGATACTTGAGCACGAACTCATCGACCGGTGTTGGCGCGCGGAAGACGATGACGTCACGGGTATCTTCCGGGTGACGGAGAAAGTCGCCGGTCGCAACGAGCTTGAACCCGGCCGCTTCGACTTCCTTCCGCACGACCGCTTCCTCGATGCGGTGGAAGGTTTTGCCGACAGTGGCGCCGTCTCCCGCTTTTGCGGAATGGTCGGCGATCACCAGATAGCCGCCGGGTTTCAGCGCGGCAAACAGCTTTCGATTCATTTCGGCCCGATCGACCTGCTGGTAGGTCATATCGTGGTAGGCGAAATAGAAGGTGATCAGGTCGAGGTTGCGCACCTCCGGCGGCACCGGATCGTCGTAGTTGCGCACGACATGGGTGACGTTCTTCATCGCCGGGCTTTTGCCGCGCAGGTCGAACTTGTCCTTCACCTGCCGCTCCATGACCTCTTGTGAGTCCTGGGCATAGACGTGGCCGGTCGGACCGACGGTGCGCGCCAAGAGCTCGGTCGTGTAGCCAGCGCCCGCTTCCATATCGAGGACCTTCATGCCCTCTTTCACGCCGGCGAAAGCCAACAGCTTGACGGGGTCGCGCCGCTTGTCGGTGTTGCGGTCTGCATCGGTTCGATCGGGCGCAGCGACGATCGCATTGTAATCTTGCGCAACCGCGTGCATCGAGAGCCCGCTGGTGATTGCCAGCGCGGCCAGCGTCGCCAAAACCGGTTTCATCATTTCGCTCTCTTATTTTCCAAAAGATAAACGTACCACATGCGGGTGCCCTCCTTCGCCAGCCGCCTTCGTCCGAAAGCGCACTGCGGCGGACAAGGAGGCTTCGGGAGGCACCCTTCGTCCTGCGTACGAGAGGTTCGTGGGTGGCCTGCCACCCGTAGCTCGAAGAGCGAAGGGTGGCGGAGAGGGAGGGATTCGAACCCCCGATACGGTTGCCCGTATGCCGCATTTCGAGTGCGGTGCTTTCAACCGCTCAGCCACCTCTCCGGTGGCGCATCAGGTAGCCTCAGGCCCTTCGCGTCGCAAGGGGATTCTTGACCCTCCGGCCACGGTTTACCAGGGGCGTCCTGCGCATTAGCCTCGCGCCTTCAAGAACTTAAAAACATCGGGAGGGGGGAATGATCAGGTGGCTTGCCGCAGCGGCGCTCGGCGCGGCCCTCGCGCTCATTCCACACATCGCCATGGCGCAGCCAAGCAAATGGGTCGTGAGCTGGACCGGGTCGGTGCAGGGGCCCTACCCGGTCGGCAATCCGTCGGCGCAGCCGGACCAGCGCTTCGCCTTTCCCTCGGCGGAAACGGGCGCCCGCGACCAGACCTTGCGGATGATGGTGCGGCCCGACATCTGGGGACGCAGCGCGCGCATCCGCTTCAGCAATGCATTCGGCGCCAAGCCCGTCACCTTCGACGGCGCCTATGTCGGCCTGCAGCTTGGCGGTCCGGCGCTGTTCAAGGGCAGCAACCGGCCGCTGACCTTCGCCGGCAAGGGCAGCGTGACGGTCCCGGAAGGCCAATCGGTGTGGAGCGATCCGGTGATGCTGCCCTTCGTGCGCAACGGCGCGGCGAGCGAGCTCACGGGACGGCGGCTCGCGATCAGCTTCCACATCGCCGGCGAGAGCGGGCCGATGACCTGGCACGCCAAAGCGCTCACCACATCCTTCGTCACCGCGCCGGGCGTGGGCGCCAAAGGACAGAGCGAAGATGAGGCCGCTTTTCCCTACAGCACCGCGTCCTGGTTCTTCGTCGACGCGGTGGAGATGAAAATGCCGGCGGATGCTTTCGCCGTCGTCGCCTTCGGCGATTCGATCACCGACGGCACCGCCTCGACCATGAACGGCGACGATCGCTGGCCCGACGTGCTGTCGCGGCGCTTGCACGCGGTTTACGGCAATCGCGTCGCGGTCGTGAATGCCGGCATCGGCGGCAATCAGATCGCCGGACCCGCGGAATATGGGGCGCGCAAGCCGTTTCCCGGCGGTCCGGCAGCGCGCCAACGGCTGGATCGCGACGTGCTCGCGCTCTCCGGCGTGTCGGCGTTGATCTGGCTCGAGGGCATCAACGACTTCAGCAAGAACGGCAACGCGTCGCTCGAGACCGTGACCTCGACGCTCAAAGACAGCGTCGCGCATCTGCGCGCGAAGGCACCGGGACTGCGCATCATCGGCGCCACCGTTGTCACCGCGCTGGGGAGCTCGAGCCCCGCGCATGGCTTCCCCGAGCAGGATGTCAAACGCAAGGCGCTCAATGATTTCATCCGGACATCCGGCTTGTTCGACGCGTTCGTCGACTTCGACAAGGTCGCGCTCGATCCGGCGAGCGGCTCGCTGAAGGGCGAGTTCGTGCCCGAAAGCACGACCGGCGGCCCCGGCGATAAGCTGCATCCGAACCGCGCGGGCTATCTCGCCATCGGCAATTCCATCGATCTCGGCCTGTTCAAAGCACTGCCGCGGAGGGAAGCCCAGAAATAGCGGGCGAAAACGCGCTTTTGCCGGCCCCAAGACAGACCCCGCGCTGTGTCGTATCTTGAGCGTTCGCCGGCGGTGCGAGCGCCGGACGGGGGTTGAACGGCGTATGCGGGTTTCACACTGGATCGAGCGCGAAGCGCGCAACATCGGCATGGCCCTGCTCGTGGTGGGCGGGCTCACCGTGATCATGGTGGGCTTGACCGTCGAAGCCGGCCTCGCCCACGGCTCGGTGCTCTACCTCATTCCGGTGATGATCGCGGCGACGCGCTGGGGGCTCGCCGCGGCGCTCGCCGCCGCGCTCGCCGGCGGCGCCGCGTCGGCGTTCTTCTTCTATCCGCCGCTCTACAGCTTCTACATCAAGGACCCGCAGGAGGTCGTCGACCTCACGCTGTTCGTGTTCGTCGCCGTGATCACCAGCCAGCTCGCCTCGCGGCTCAAGCTGCAGCTCGAGATTGCCCGCCGCCGGGAGATCGATACCCAGGACCTCTACGCCTTCTCGCGCCGCCTGGCGCTCGCCTTCGGCGTCTCCGACATCCATGCCGCGATCCAGGATCATCTCACCGCGGTGATGCAGCGCAAGGTGGTGCTGTTCGCCGCCGCGCGCGATTCCAACGGCGACCGCAAAGCAGCGACACCGCAGGTGCCGCCGCAGGTGCGCGCCGAGGTCGACGAGGTGAGCGCCGGACATCGCGATCCGGCCGCCGGCGGCACCGTGCGCGACGACACCGGCTCGCTGTGGCTCATCCGCGCGGTTTCGCCGAAGAGCACGGAATACGGCGTGATCGCCGTCAATCTCGGCCAGCATTCCTCCGACGTCGTCGCCGAGGCGCGGCTGCGCGTCGACGCCGCGCTCGCCGATGCCACCGCGACGCTGGAGCGGCTCGGCGTCGCGCACGCCATCAGCGAGGCGCGCATGCGCTCGGAGGCGGAGCAATTACGCGAGGCGCTGATCGGCTCGGTGTCGCATGAATTGCGCACGCCGCTCGCCTCGATCCTCGGGGCCGCCACGGTGCTCGGCGCGGCTCCTGCCCTGCAGAATGAGCGCAAGCTCAAGGCGCTGGTCTACGACGTGCGCGACGAAGCGGAGCGGCTCAACAACGACATCCAGAACCTGCTCGACGCCACGCGCATCAGCAGCGACACGGTGAAGCCGCACACGGAATGGGCCGAGCCCGCCGACATCATCCATTCGGCGATCGAGCGCTCGCGCCGGCGGCTCGACAACCGCAACGTGACGGTGAACGTGCCGGCGGACCTGCCGCTCATTCATGTCGATCCGGTGCTGGTGCAGCAGGCGCTGGTGCAGTTCTTCGACAATGCAGTGAAATACTCGCTGCCGGGCACGCGCATCGAGGTGGGAGCGCGGGCGGAAAACGGCACGCTGGCGATCGAGGTGCGCGACGAAGGCGCAGGCCTCACCAGCGACGAGCGCGCACATATGTGGGACCGCTTCTTCCGCGGCGACCGCCACCTCGGCACCAGCAGCGGCTCAGGCCTCGGCCTGTGGATCGCCAAGGCTTTCATTGCCGCCAATGGCGGCAAGACGCATGCATCGAGCGCCGGGGCCGGGCACGGCACGGTGGCCTCGATCGAATTACCCGTGATGCAGGCAGCAGTCAGTCATATGGAAGGCGACGCCGATGAATGAACATGCTCCAGTGGTTTTGGTGGTCGATGACGAGGCGCAGATCCGGCGCTTCCTGCGCGCCGGCTTCGAGCTCAACGGCTTTGCCGTGCACGAGGCCGCGAGCGGCGCCGAAGCGGTGCGCACAGCGACCCTCTCACCGATCGACATCGTCATCGTCGATCTCGGGCTGCCTGACATGGACGGCTCCTCGGTGGTCGAGCAGATCCGCTCATGGTCGAGCGTGCCGGTGATCGTGCTCTCGGTGCGCTCGAGCGAGGCCGAGAAGGTGCGCCTGCTCGAGCTCGGCGCCGACGACTATGTGGTGAAGCCGTTCGGCATGGCGGAGCTGCTCGCACGCGTGCGCGTCGCGCTGCGCCGGCAGCTGCACGCGGTCTCCGGCGAGCCGGTCGTGAAGACGGGCCCTCTCACCATCGACCTCACCGCGCGCATGGTGTCGCTCAAGGGCGTGCGGCTGACGCTGACGCCGAAGGAGTACCGGCTGCTGCAGGTGCTGGCGCAGCACGCGGGCAAGGTGGTCACCCACCAACACCTGCTCAAGGAGGTGTGGGGCTCGACCCACGTCCACGACACCCACTATCTGCGCATCTTCGTGCGCAAGCTGCGGCAGAAGATCGAGCCCGACCCGAACGTGCCGCGCATCCTGCTCACCGAGCTCGGCATCGGCTATCGGCTGGCGCAGTCGGGGACCGAGAGCGAGGGGGTTTGGACCAGCGTCGAGACGCCGGAAGGCGCCGCGAAATAGGCCCAGCAGCGAAAACGTCCGGAATCGGCGTATTTTGCGCCCCTGACGCCGCCCAGAGGTTAATGCCGAGGCCGCGAAAACCGGCCTTTTTCGGCCCATTTCCTTGACAGGGCGGCCTCCCGTCGCCATAAGACCGGCGTGCGCGGGCCCCTTGTGGGTCCGTGTGCTTTATGAGGGGCTTCACCGCCCCCAAAACACAACACAACCCGACTGAAAGAAGCCGGTCCGGAGCACGCTCCGAGCACCGGGATCGAACACGAAGGAACGAAAGATGTTCGCAGTCATTAAAGCCGGCGGAAAGCAATATCGCGTTGCCGCCGAGGACGTGATCCGGATCGACCGGGTCAGCAGCGAGCCCGGGCAGATCGTCGAATTCGGCGAGGTGCTCGTGGTCGGCGGCGATAAGCTCACCGTGGGCGCGCCCACGGTTGCCGGCGCTACCGTCGCCGGCGAGGTGCTGCACCACGACCGCGGCGACAAGGTCATCGCCTTCAAGAAGCGCCGGCGCAAGAATTCGCGCCGCAAGCGCGGCTACCGGCACGAATTTTCGGTGATCCGCATCACCGAGATCCTCACCGATGGCGCCAAGCCCTCGAAAGAGGTGAAGGCGCGGCCGAAGCCCGCGCCGAAACCGAAGGCCGAGGCGGCGGAGGGAGAAACGGCCGAGGCCGCCCCCGTCAAAAAGAAGGCGAAAAAGCCCGCTGCGAAGGCGAAAGCCAAGGCTGCGACGAAGGGTAAGAAGAAGTGAAGTGATTCCGTCACGGAATCAGGGTAGAGAATAGACGAGAGTTTAGAGAAGCAATCATGGCTCACAAGAAAGCAGGCGGATCTTCACGCAACGGCCGCGACTCAGCGGGCCGGCGCCTGGGCTTGAAGATGTACGGCGGTGAGAACGTCCTCGCCGGCAATATCCTTGCGCGTCAGCGCGGCACCAAATGGCACGCGGGCCGTAACGTCGGCATCGGCAAGGATCACACGCTCTTCGCACTGACTGATGGAAAGGTTCACTTCGCAACGAAAGCAAAAGGCCGCACCTACGTGTCCGTTGTACCGATGACGGAGGCTGCGGCCGAGTAAGACGGTGGACAAATCGAGGTCCGCCGGTATTCCAGTCAAACCGGCGGGGCTCATTGGGCTCTGAGAGGGGGAGACGGGATACCGGCTCCCCCTCTTAACTTTTTCGGGGCTCGCTGGTCGCTCGCCCCGATCCATTTGGGGCGTGCACTTCGCCCGCCCCTGGCAAATTTTCGGAACGTGCAATGTCGCCCGTTCCATTTGCAGGAGCCCGTGCCATGACCTTGCTGGAGCAGCTACCAACAGAGAGCTACCGGGAGAGGAGTATCCCCGTCCTCGAGACCAAGCGGCTCGTTCTGCGCGCGCCGCGGCTTGAGGACGCAAAAATGGTAGCGCAACTCGCAAACGACAAGCGCATCGCCGAGAACACCGCGCGCATCCCGCATCCGTACAAGCTCGCCGACGCCGAGGAATTCATCGGCTTCGCCAGCAAGCACGGCGAGGTGGTGTATCTGATCACGCTGCGTGAAGATCGCAGCATCATCGGGGCCTGCGGCATCGCCGTTGCCGATAACGAGACGCCGGAGATCGGCTACTGGCTCGGCGTGGCGCATTGGGGCAAAGGCTACGCCACCGAGGCGCTGCATGCGGTGATCGACTACGCCTTCACCGACCTCGACCACGAGGCGCTGCAGGCCGGCGCGCGCGTGACCAATCCGACGTCGCGTCGCGTGCTGGAGAAGTGCGGCTTCCAGTGGACCGGCGTCGGCCTGTGCCGTATCCGCGCCATCAAGTCCTCGGCGCCGATCGATCGCTTCCGCCTGGAGCGCGGCATCTGGTCGGCGCTCAAGGGCTGGGGTCGCATGCGCAAGGTGAGTTGATGCAACGCCAGCTCATTTCCTCCGGCTCGAAGTTCGAGCCGAGCATCGGGTTCTCACGTAACTCGCGCTGGCGAGCCGAAGGCGAGCGGCCAGCGCGAGCAACATTAAACATAGCCGCGCCGGACACTCGCTTCGCTCGTCGGCGCGGCGTACGCGTGGGAGCGCACATCATGGTGTCGGGAACGGCTCCGATCGCGCCCAATGGCGGGACGGCCGCTCCCGGCGATCTCTATGGACAGACAAAACGCTGTCTCGAGATCATCGAGAAAGCGATCAATGACGCCGGCGGCAAGCTCGAGCACGTCGTGCGCACGCGCATGTTTCTCAAAGAGATGCACGGGTGGGAAAACGCGGCGCGCGCGCACGGCGAATTTTTCGGCGCGATTCGTCCGGCGGCGACGATGGTGCAGATCGTGCAGGCCATCGATCCGTCGTGGCTGATCGAGATCGAAGCCGACGCCATCGTCGCTTGATTCTTGCGCGACGATTTACTTTTAGTTGCCGCAGTAAACGAATCGCAAGTTCCGTTGCACGAAGTTGATGTGACGAACGGTTGACATCACCGAGAGTCGGGCGCAGGCTTTTGTCGTTGCGGAGTTGAAATCAGTTCCGCGCGTCACAGTGACCACAAGAGGGAGGTGCAATGCCCCCGGGTCAGATTAGCCGCGACGATCGCTGCGGCATCGTTCGGACCGCAGCGTAGCGGCAACACACGAACAGCGCGTCGGGAGCAGCCGCCTGGGCCGCATCAGTCAGGCATGGCCCGCATTGGCTCCTCCCGTCGCGCCTTCATTTTTTCAGCGCACCGTTTGAAGGTTCATGCCGGCGGATCGACCACGACCCGCGATGACGGCGCTTCCTCGCGCAGGAAAATGTAAATGCCCGCCGCAATGATGATGCTCACGCCCAAGAGCATCGGCAGGCTCGGCACATCGTGGAAGATCAGGTAGCCGAGCAGCACCGCCCAGACGATGGTCGTGTACTGGTACGGCACCACCACGGACGCCGGCGCGAGCTTGAGCGACCGATTGATGCACATATGCGCGATCATCGCGGTGACGCCGAGCAGAACCAGCAGGATGAGATCGGTCGATGACGGCGTGACCCAGGAGAGCGGCGCGACGACGAAGCCGAAAATGAGCGCGCCGACCGTCTGCGTGGTGACGAGCACGGTGTCGCTGGTGCCGCGCACCAGCCGTGTGCACACCATGAGCAGCGAGAACATGAAGCTGCCGGCAATCGCCACGAAGGCCGCCGGCGTGAAGCTCGCCCCGGTCGGACGCAACGCGATGAGCACGCCGAGGAAGCCGACCAGCACCGCGCCCCAGCGCCGCCAGCCGACATGCTCGCGCAACAATACGGGCGAGACCGCGGTCACCCAGATCGGCCCGGCGAGGTAGAAGGTCATGACGTCGGCGAGCGGCATGGACGCCAATGCCCAATAGAAGCAGGCGACCTCGAAGGTGGCGAAGAACACGCGCAACAGCTGGATCGCCGGGCGCGGCGCGGTGAGAAAGCCCGCGAGGCCCTCGCGGCGGATGAAGGGGGCGAGCACGATCAGCGCCGCGGCGCTGCGGATCAGCAGCAGCTGCCCGACCGTATAGGTCGAGACCAGCCATTTTCCCAAAGCATCGTTAAGAGCAAACATGAAGATGCCGCCGAGCATCAGACCGATGCCGGCGAGGGTGGCGCTGCGGGAGGCGAGACCTGACTGTGAATCCATGAGGTGAGCGGGTATATACCCGCCGAAGGACAGAGCATTCATGAAATTTCTCGATGAAGCCAAGGTTTACGTGCGCTCCGGCGACGGCGGCAACGGCTGCGTGGCGTTCCGCCGCGAGAAGTTCATCGAGTTCGGCGGGCCGAACGGCGGCGACGGCGGCGATGGCGGGGACGTCGTGGTCGAGGCGGTCAATGGCCTCAACACGCTGATCGACTATCGCTACCAGCAGCATTTCAAGGCCGGCCGCGGCGGCAACGGCATGGGCAAGGACCGTCACGGCGCCAACGGCAAGGACGTCGTGCTCAAGGTGCCGGTCGGCACGCAGGTTTACGAGGAGGACGGCGAGACGCTGCTTGCCGATCTCACCGCGGTCGGCGAGCAGATCGTGATCGCCAAGGGCGGCAATGGCGGCTTCGGCAATGCGCACTTCAAGACCTCCACCAATCGCGCGCCGCGACATGCCAATCCAGGAATTCCCGGCGAAGAGCTGACCATCCGCCTGCGGCTCAAGCTCATCGCCGATGCCGGGCTCATCGGGCTGCCGAATGCCGGCAAGTCGACTTTCCTTGCGAGCGTCAGCGCGGCAAAGCCGAAGATCGCTGACTATCCGTTCACCACGCTGCATCCGCAGCTCGGCGTCGTCGGCGTCGACCAGCGCGAATTCGTGCTCGCGGATCTGCCCGGGCTGATCGAGGGCGCGCATGAAGGCGTCGGCCTCGGCGACCGCTTCCTCGGCCATACCGAGCGTTGCCGCGTGCTCCTGCATCTCATCGACGGCACCGGCGAGGACGCCGGCGCTGCCTACAAGGTCGTGCGCGGCGAGCTCGACGCCTATGGTCATGGGCTCACCGACAAGCCGGAGATCGTCGCGCTGTCGAAGGCCGATGCGCTCACGCCCGACATGCTGAAGGCGCAGGTCGCCAAGCTGAAGCGTGCGGCAAAGAAGACGCCACTGGTGCTGTCGTCGGCTTCCAAGCAAGGCGTCGACGAAGTGCTGCGCGCGCTGCTCAACGTGATCGATCAGGCGCGCGATGCGACCGAGCCCGCAGAAACGGAAGCAGCCTGGCATCCTTGAATTGTCATGAAGCCGGGCTCGCTTCTACGCTAGTATCGCGCGCGCTTCCCCCCACCGAGTGCTCCATGCGCCTTATGGTCATTTTCCTCGCGTCGCTTTTCTTCTCCACCGCGCACGCCGAAAGCTACCGCTGGCTGCAATACACGCCGGGCGGGATCGAGGCGCGCGCCATCACCGACCAGCCGGCTTGTCCGGCGGCGCAGATCGATGGCGCGGCAGCGACGATGACGCTGCGCGCGGAACCGGACGCGGCATTTCCCGTGCGGGTGTGCGCGCTCGCGATTCCCGCGACGGCGAGCGCGGCGAGTGTCGACAGCGTGCCGCTGGCGCTTCCTTCGGCGCAGCTCAAGCGCATCGCGGTGATCGGCGACACCGGCTGCCGCATGAAGGGCGACTATGTGCAGGCCTGCAACGATCCGACGCAGTGGCCGTTTCCGCTGATCACGCAGGTGGTCGCGCAGTTCAAGCCGGACCTGGTGATCCATGTCGGCGACTACCACTATCGCGAGACGCCTTGCCCGGGCGGCGACAAAGGCTGCGCCGGCAGTCCGTCAGGCGACAACTGGGCGGTATGGCGCGCGGATTTCTTCGTGCCGGCGGCGACGCTGCTCGAAGCCGTGCCGTGGGTGTTCGTGCGCGGCAATCACGAAGAGTGCCGCCGCGGCGGGCATGGCTGGAGCCGCACGCTCGAGCCCTTCGCCTTCGACGCGCAGTCGGGCTGCAACGGGATCGCCAAACCGTTCGCAGCGCGCCTGCCCGGCCTGACGCTGGTGGTGATGGACGTCGCCGGAGCGCGGGAGGACAAAGCCGACGATGCGCAGGCGGCGTTCTATCACGAGCAATATCAGGCCATCGCGCAGATGGGCGGCCCACCGGTGTGGCTGCTCGCGCATCGTCCGGTGTGGAGCCCTGGCGGCAAAGTTGGCGACATGCTGCTCGGCGACAACAAGACGCTGGAGGCCGCCGCCAACGGGCGCATGCCCGATAATGTGACGATGATGCTGTCGGGCCATCACCACCTGTTCCAGGTGCTCAGCTATGCGGCGGATCTGCCGGTGCAGGTGATCTCCGGCCATGGCGGCGACTATCTGAACCCACGCACCGACAGCGATCCGACCGGCTGGGTGGTTGGCGGCATCACTGTGAAGAGCGGCGTCAACATCACCGGCACTTTCGGCTTCTCCATGCTGGAGAAGCGCGACGACGGCTGGCAGCTCGCCGCCTATGACCGGCTGGGCGGCGTGCTCGAGAGCTGCAGCATGAAAGGCCGCGACGCCGATTGTAAGCCGGGCGCGAAGTAGTAGAGGCGCGCTGGAAGCACGCTGGCCGAGGCCCGCGATCGTCGATATCGTGCCGCCCGAAAAACGGGAGGACGTCCATGCCCCATGCCGCCGCGAAAGACGGAACGCGCCTCTATTACGAAGAAGCCGGGCGCGGCGTGCCGATCCTGTTCGTGCACGAATTCGCCGCCGACTATGCGAGCTGGGAGCCGCAGATGCGGCATTTCTCGCGGCAGTATCGCTGCATCTGTTATTCGGCGCGCGGCTACACGCCCTCCGACGTGCCGGGCGCAGGCGCCTATAGCTGGACGAACTTCCGTGACGACGCGATCGCCGTGCTCGACCACCTGAAGATCGAGAAGGCGCATCTCGTCGGGCTGTCGATGGGCGCATATTCGTCGCTGCAGGTGGGGCTCGGTTATCCGCAGCGCGTGCTGTCGATGACGCTCGCCGGCGTCGGCTCGGGCTCGGAGCCCTGGTACACGCCGACCTTCCGCGCGCAGGCAAGCGAGCACGCCGAACGCTTCGAGAAGCTCGGCTCGCGCGAATACGCCAAGAGCTACGGCACCACCGCGAACCGCATCACCTTCATGCACAAGGATCCGCGCGGCTTCGCCGAATTCCAGGAGGCCCTCGCCCGCCATGACGCCACCGGCTCGGCGCACACGCAGCGCGAATTCCAGGGCGGCCGGCCATCGGTCTGGGAGTACGCGAAGGAGTTGCCCAAAGTCACGATCCCGACGCTGATCATCTGCGGCGACGAGGACGACGGCTGCATCGAGCCGAGCCTGTTCCTCAAGCAACACATGCCGAGCGCGGGGCTCTCGATGTTCCCCAAGACCGGCCACGTGCTCAATCTCGAGGAGCCGGCGCTGTTTAACGAGACGGTGTCGGCGTTCCTGGCGCAGGCCGAGGCCGGCCGCTGGCCGGCGCGCGACCCGCGCTCGGTGCGCAAGGAGCAGCCGCCAGCGCGCTAGGTTTTCGCCATGCGGGAGCATGGCCGGCCTGCAGGTTGGCGATTGCGATCATGCGAGAGAGACTTTAACGGTATCGCATGAAAGCGGCGCCCTTCGAGTATTCCCGCGCGACCACCGTCGACGAGGCCTGTGCGCTGCTGGCCGCCGACGACAGTGCGCGACTGATAGCCGGCGGGCAGACGCTGGTGCCGATGATGGCGATGCGGCTCGCGCGGCCAACCCGGCTCATCGACATCAACCGCATCGCGGCGCTGGCCTATATCCACGCCGAAGGGGACAGCGTCGCCATCGGCGCCACCACGCGGCAAAACGTCATCGAGCGCGATCCGATCATCGCGCGCGAGCTGCCGCTCCTCGCCAAAGCCGTCCCGTGGATCGGGCATGCGGCGACGCGCGCCCGCGGCACCATTGGCGGCTCGCTGGCCAATGCCGATCCGGCGGCGGAAAGCGCGCTCATCGCAGTGACGCTCGGCGCCAGCATCGGCTACCGGCTCGGCGGCCGCGATCACACGATGGCCGCCGGCGACTTCTTCGCGAGCGCGATGGTCACGGCGCTTCCCGCCGGCGCCTGCCTCACCAGCGTGCGCTTTCCGGTCTGGCGCGGCCGCATCGGCACCGGTTTCCATGAGGTGAGCGCACGCAAGAGCGACTTCGCCTTCGCCGCCGCCGCGGCGCAGGTCGAGCTCGCCGATGACGGCCGCTGCAAACGCATCGCCATCGGTGTCGGCGCCACCACCGATTGCCCGATCCGGCTCACGGCCGCGGAGACGCAGCTCGCTGGCAGCGGGCTCGAACCCGCCAAGGTGCGCAGCGCGGTGGCCGACGCCTTCGCCGGCATCGAGACGCTTTCAGACTTGCACGCCAGCGCCGACTATCGCCGCCGCGCCGCCATCGCGCTTGCCACACGCGCCATTGCCGACGCCGCCACGAGTGCCAAGGGACATTGAGACCATGCACGTTACGCTCAATGTCAACGGCAAGGCGCACACGGTCGAGGTCGAGCCGCGGCTGACGCTGCTCGATTGCCTGCGTGAGAAGCTCAGCCTTACCGGTGCGCATGCCGGCTGTGAGCACGGCGTGTGCGGCGCCTGCACCGTGCTCATTGACGGCGTTGCCGTGCGCTCGTGTCTCATTTTCTCGGTGCAGGCCGACGATCTCGCCATCACCACCATCGAAGGACTGACGCCCGGGCCGGGCGAGCTCTCGCCGATCCAGGACGCGTTCTGCGAGACCCACGGCATGCAATGCGGTTATTGCACGCCGGCGATGATCCTCACCGCGCACGCGCTGCTCGCGCGCAATCCCGATCCGGCGCGCGAGGACATCGTCGAGGCGATCTCCGGCAATATCTGCCGCTGCACCGGCTATGCGCAGATCGTCGAGGCGATCGCGCTCGCCGCCGAGCGCCTGCGCGGCGCCAACGCGCCGGCGGAGGCACGGCGATGAGCGCGCCAACTTCCTTTCGCTATGTCTCATCGGGCAGCCGCCGGGTGCGTGAGGACCGCCGCTTCGTCGTCGGCAAGGGCAATTTCGTCGCCGATCAGAGCCTGCCGGAGATGAAGCACGTGGCGCTCGTGACCTGCCCGCACTCCGCCGCGCGCATCCTCGACATCGACAAGAGCGCGGCGCTGGCGATGCCGGGTGTGCGCTATGTGCTCGACGGCCGCGAGCTTGCAGAGGCGACGCTGCCGCTGATGAGCGGGCTCGAGACCCCGAACGTGCCGCGGCGCCCGCTCGCGGTCGACGTCGCGCGCTATTGCGGAGAGTGGGTCGCCGCGGTCGTGGCCGACACCCGCGCGCAGGCGGAAGACGCCGCCGAGGCGGTGAACGTCACCTATGAGCGCCTGCCCTTCGTGCTCGACGGCGAAGAGGCCTATGACAAGAACAGCCCGCCGGTACACGCGGCGCACGGCTCCAATGTGCTGCTCGACCGCACTTTCGTATGGGGCGAGGTGGAGAAGGATTTCGCGGCGAGCCCGCACAGGCTGTCGCTGCGGGTGAAATGGGGCCGCAGCGCCACGGTGCCGATCGAGACCTTCGGCATCGTCGCCGCCTGGGATCCCTGGCGCGACATCCTCGATGTCTGGGCCTCGATCCAGATGCCGAAATATCCCGACCAGCTCGCCAAGGCGCTGCGGCTTCCCGGCAATGCCGTGCGCACGCATTTCGACGTCGATGTCGGCGGCAGCTACGGCGGCAAGCGCGGCCTGAAGCACAGCGTGCTCGCGGGCTATCTCGCGCGGCGCTTCGGCGCGCCGGTGCGGCTCATCGAGGATCGGCTGGAGAATCTGCGCGGCGGCGACGCGCACGGGCCGGACCGGATCTTCGACGTCGAG
>DASRGN010000013.1:0-2223 GCA_035651015.1 Pseudolabrys sp.
CGTAGATGGGGTAACGGGCGGCGGCTGCGCTAGCGGCCGGGGCGGTCGTCCCTCAAACTGATGGTGTCAATCAACGGAGTCGGGCGAGCCCGCTCCAAGCATCATCGAGGGACGACCATGGACCACTATGCCGGAATCGACGTGTCATTGGAATGCTCGAGCGTGTGTGTTGTTGACGCGAGCGGCAAGATCGTGCGGGAGGGGAAGGTCGCTAGTGAGCCGGCGGCGCTGATCGCTTGGTTCGGTTCGCTGGGGTGGAGCATTGAGCGGATTGGGTTGGAGGCGGGACCTCTGTCGCAATGGCTTCATGCAGCGATGCGGGAAGCCGGGCTTGCCGTCGAGCTTTTGGAGACACGCCACGTGCGAGACGCGTTCAAGGCCATGCCGGTGAAGAGCGATCGCAATGATGCGCGGGGGATCGCGCAGCTGATGCGGCTAGGCTGGTTCCGGCCGGTGCATTGCAAGTCGATCGGCGCACAGGAGACGCGGGCGGTGTTGACGGCGCGCAAGCTGGTGCAGTCGAAGCTGTTCGATGTCGAGAACAGTCTGCGGGGGATTTTGCGCGGCTTCGGACTGAAGGTGGGGGAAACGACGGCGCAGCGCTTCGCTGGCCGCATCCGCCAGCTTGTGGCGGGCTATCCGAGCCTGGCGATGATCGCCGAGGCGCTGCTTTCGATACACGCCGCTCTGCTGCGCGAGTTCAAGGCATTCGAGAAGCAAGTTCGATCGATGGCGCGCGCCGACGCCAAGGCCAAGCTGCTGATGTCGGCACCGGCGGTCGGGCCGATCGTGGCGCTCACCTATGCGAGCGCGATCGACGATCCGAGGCGGTTCAAGTCATCAAAACGGGTGGGTGCGCACTTCGGGCTGACTCCCAAGAAGTATCAATCCGGCGAGACCGATTACACCGGCCGCATCAGCAAGATCGGTGATGCAGCGGTGCGCACGGCGCTTTTTGAGGCGGCCCACATCATGCTGGTCAAGCCGATCAAGGGCTGCTCGCAGCTCAAAAGCTGGGCGATGCGGATCGCCAGGCGCAGTGGGATGAAGAAAGCCAAGGTCGCGCTGGCGCGCAAGCTCGCGGTAATCCTGCATCGGATGCTCGCCAACGGAACCCCATTCAACGCCGCCGCAGCGGCAGCCTAACAGGGAGAAGCGCAACAGTTTTCGAGCAGGTCACGACACCAAGCCTTCTCGAAGCGGCGTCCCTCGCCGGGACGATCGATCAGGTCAGACCGCTGCCCACCCAGTCGGCACTGCGACCACGCGTTCGTAGATTGGTCGGCCTGTTCTCTCAGACCCCATCAGGTGGCGGCCTCGCGCCGACCCCGTACAGAAGCGAGACCCCGGCGATCGGATCCGCAAAGGGATTGACCAAACGAGGCCCGTTACAGAAGGGTGGGCAAAGGCGCGAAGCGCCGTGCCCACGTAAGCGATCTCGTCTGAAAAGCGCGTGGGCTTCGCTTCGCTCAGCCCACCCTACAAAACCACGAAACTCACGCCGGGTGTGACGTCGCCGCGTTCAGGGCCGCGGACAACTCGTCGATCCGGTATGGCTTCGACAGGATGCGGATGCCGGCGGAATTGGCCTCGCGCGCTGCGGCTTCGGCGTAGCCGCTGGTCAAAAGGACCGGAAGCTCGGCGCGGCGTCGGTGGATTTCGCGCGCCAGCTCGACGCCGTTCATGCCGCCGGGCATCATGATGTCAGAGAACACGATGTCGACGGGCCGCCCGTTGGCCAGCGCGCCGAGCGCGGCGGCGGCGGTGGCAGCGCGCGTGACCTCATAGCCGAGCCGGCCGAGCATCTCGCTTGCGAGCGCCGCGACCTCATCGTCATCTTCGACGAGGAGGACGCGGCCCTGCGCCGTGAACGAGCTGCCGCTCGACGCGCTGCGACTCGGGGTGCGGCTCGGCATCGCGCGGGGCCTTATCCGACCGCGGCAAATAAAGCGCGATGCTGGTGCCGCGGCCGACTTCGGAATCGATGCGGACCGCGCCGCGCGACTGCACGGCGAAGCCGTAGACCTGGGCGAGGCCCAGGCCCGAGCCCTTGCCGGCATCCTTGGTGGTGAAATACGGCTCGAACACGCGCGCCCGCACCTCCGGCGGCATGCCGACGCCGGTGTCGATCACCGACAGCCGCACATAATCGCCGGCAATGTCGTCATCTTCGACGTTGGGCAGATTCTCGCCGCGAACGATAATGGTGCCGCCTTGGGGCAT
>DASRGN010000014.1:0-394344 GCA_035651015.1 Pseudolabrys sp.
TCTGCAACGGCGTAAAGCGGTAGAGCTGGTTCAGCACCACATCAGGCATCGCCTCGCGCTTGAGCTCGATCACCACGCGATAGCCATGGCGATCGGACTCGTCGCGAAGCTCGGCGATGCCGTCGATCTTCTTTTCGCGGACGAGCTCGGCGATGCGCTCGATCATTGCCGCTTTGTTCACTTGGTACGGGATCTCCGAGACGATGATCGCCTCGCGCTCCTTGCGAATGGTCTCGATCTCGACCTTGCCGCGCATCACGATCGAGCCGCGGCCTTCCTTGTAAGCGCCGCGAATGCCGTCGCGCCCGAGGATGATGCCGCCGGTCGGGAAATCCGGGCCGGGCACGATCTCCATGAGCTCATCGATCGTGAGCGCCGGATTGTCGATCAGCGCCACGCAGGCATCAACGACCTCGCCGAGATTGTGCGGCGGGATGTTGGTGGCCATGCCGACGGCAATGCCGCCGGCGCCGTTGACCAGCAGATTGGGAAACCGCGCCGGCAACACGACCGGCTCGTGCTCGTTGCCGTCGTAGTTCGGCTGGAAATCGACGGTGTCCTTGTCGATATCCTCGAGCAGCGCCATGGCGGGGTGCGCCAGCCGGCACTCGGTGTATCGCATGGCCGCCGGTGGATCGCCGTCGACCGAGCCGAAATTGCCCTGCCCGTCGATTAGCGGCAGCCGCATCGAGAAATCCTGCGCCATACGCACCAGCGCGTCGTAAATCGCGCTGTCGCCGTGCGGATGATATTTACCCATCACGTCGCCGACGACGCGGGCGGATTTGACGTATTTTTTGTCGGGCGTATGCCCGTTCTCGTTCATCGAGTGCAGGATGCGCCGGTGCACCGGCTTGAGCCCGTCACGCACGTCGGGCAGCGCGCGGGCCACGATCACGCTCATGGCGTAATCGAGATAGCTGCGCTTCATCTCCTCGGTGATCGAAATCGGCTTGATATCGCTCGGCGTGGAGCCGCCGGAGGACGGGTTTTCGGTGTCGGACAAGAGCTGTTCCTGGAAGGCTTGCGCGAAAGATTTTTCTTAGCTGATTCACCGCTGCTTGGCCATCGCAAAGCGGTCGATTTTCCAGCTAAATTCAAATGGTATTTCAGTGGCTTATCGTCAAGTCCCTCGGCGGAAAAAGCGCCTGGCGACGGTGGCACGCCGCAGCCTGTTTGACGGCTGAAAATCAGCCCGCTACGGCACTCTCATGCTGGATTTTCTCGTCTCGGCATTGGTGACGTTGCTGGTCGTCGTCGACCCGCTCGGGCTGGCGCCAACCTTTGTCGGCGTCACCGCGGATCTGCCGCGCGCGGCGCGCGGCAGCGTGGCGCTGCGCGCCTGCCTGATCGCCGCCGGGATCCTCGCTGGTAGCGCGCTGATCGGCGACTGGCTGCTGCGCACGCTGGCGATCTCGCTGCCCGCCTTTCGCATCGCCGGCGGTCTGCTGTTGTTCTCCATCGCCTCGGAAATGGTGTTCGGCGTGCGTATCGAGCGGCAGTCGCGCACCGCCGAGCAGGCGATCGAGGAGCATGTGCGCAACATCGCCGCCTTCCCGCTGGCGATTCCGCTGATGGCAGGGCCAGGCGCGATCACGGCGACCGTGCTGCTCGCCGGCCGCGCCGATCACCATGTCGATCTGCTGGCGGTTCTGCTCGGCGTGATCGTCGTCGTCCTCGCCGTCTGCTACGCGACTTTCATCACCGCGACGCGCATCGCGCGCCTGCTCGGAACCACGGGCAATGTGGTGGCCTCGCGGCTCCTGGGCGTGCTGCTGGCGGCGCTGGCCGTGCAATTCGTCATCGACGGATTGCGCAGCCTCTTCGCCAGCTAAAGCGCGAGCGCTCAGCGCTCGAGAAAGGCCTTGATCTTGTCGGCTGCCTGACCGACCGCGAGCACGCCGTTGAGGTGTCCATTGGGTCCGGTCAGCTGCGCGGTCTCGACCGGAGTTCCCGTGGCCGCCATCGCCTTTGCGGCCGTCTCGATCGACGGCGGATAGAAGATGAGATCGGTCGGCGTGTAGATCGCCAGCACCGGTACCTTGATCTTGCTCCGGTCGGCATCGGCGAGCTGGTTGGCCTTGACCAGGTAAAGCAGGCTGTTGGCGTCCGACGTCTTCGCCCGCGCCGTCGCCGCGGCATCGAGCGCCACCTCGATCTTGAACCGGTTGCCAAAGGCCTTGCCCGGATCCTTGCCGGCCTCCGCCGGCGCCGTTCCGAAGGCCTTCGCCGCCCACTCCCACTGCTGCGCCTGCAAGGTGATCAGCGTCAGCGACGCCTTGAGGCCATCGAGCGGCGGCTCCTTGTCGTAGTAATCGCCGCCGTTCCACTTCGGGTCGATGCGGATCGGCTGCCCCCAGGCATCGAGCCAGCCGATGAGGAATGCGTCGCCGCCCGGTGAGGCGATGATCGGGATGATGCGCTCGACGGCCTCCGGATAGCTTGCCGCCCATTCATAAGCCTGCAGTCCGCCCATGGAGGCGCCCATCACCGCCTTGAGCTTCTTGATGCCGAGGCTGTCGATCAGCGCCTTCTGCACGCGCACGAAGTCGCGAATGCTGACGACGGGAAAGCGCATGCCATACGGCTTGCCGGTATCGGGATCGATGCTTGCAGGTCCCGTGGTGACGACGTTCGGCGCCTTGACGTTGAGGTTCACCAGCGTGTCCGACGAGATGACGTAATACTTGTCGGTATCGATGAGCTTGCTGGGCCCGATCAGGCCGTCCCAATAGCCGGCGGTCGCGTCACTCGCCGCGTATTTGCCGAATGCGTGACTGGTGCCGCTGAAGAAATGCGTGATCAGGATCGCGTTGGACTTGTCCGCATTGAGCGTGCCCGCCGCCTCCCAGCCGATGCGCATGTTCTTGATTGGGGCGCCGCCGACGGTCGTATAGCTCGGCAGCGCGAACGTCTTCTTCTCGACGATGAGATCGGCGGCGTGCGCGCGCGGCTGCGAGACGCCGGCAAGCACCAGCAGAGCGAGGACAAAGAATGCGCGACGGATCATCGATACACCGCGCTGTCGTCGTGCCTCAAAACGGGATTTCGTCGTCCATGTCGTCGCGTTTGCCGCCGGCGCCCGCCATGGCTGGCTTGCGCTCGCGCGCGACGCTCGGACCCGAAGAGCCGAAGTCGGCATCATCGCCGCCGGCGCTTGCTCCACCACCGCCGCCGCGGCCGTCAAGCATGGTGAGCTGTGAATTGAAGCCCTGCAGCACCACCTCGGTCGAATATTTGTCCTGGCCGGACTGATCCTGCCATTTGCGCGTCTGCAGCGCGCCTTCGAGGTAAACCTTCGAGCCCTTCTTCAGATACTGCTCGGCGATGCGGCAGAGGCCCTCGTTGAAGATCACAACGCGGTGCCACTCGGTCTTCTCGCGGCGCTCGCCGGTATTCTTGTCTTTCCAGCTCTCCGACGTTGCGACGCGCAGATTGGCGATCGGACGGCCGTCCTGCGTGCGGCGGATCTCCGGATCCGCGCCGAGATTTCCGATCAAGATCACTTTGTTGACGCTACCCGCCATGATGCTCTCCGCACGTCCCGCGCCGATGACTGCACCGGCGTCTTGCTGATGTGAGTTTCACGAATTCCGAAATCAACAGTTGCTGGTCACCCTAGTGGTCGCCGCCCGTGCGGCAAGGGTGTTCGGGCTTTTCCACCGCTATCCTTCTGTTCCACTTTCCGCTCGCGCCGCATGCGACCAAGCATCGTTCTCTGTTTGTTCTTAGCACGCCGAAACCGGTCTGACAACGGTCACCCGGCGGCTCAAACGAACCACAAGTGATTCGCGGGAAATCCGTGTCAATGTGGCTTTTGAGTTACAGATCGAATCATCCACAACATATAGCGTCCGCCCCTGAGTACCAGTTCGATTCGGCCGAAAAGATTCAAAGGAGAGCACTCGATGAAGCGTCTCACTTTGTCGGTTTTGGCAGGCGTTTTGGCACTCGCAGCGGCGGGGCCAGCGTCTGCAGCCGACCTACCAAGGCCAGCCTATAAGGCGCCGATCTACACGGCTCCATTCAGCTGGACCGGGTTCTATCTCGGTATCAATGCCGGCTACGGTTGGGGCAACACGGAATGGTCCAACACTGCGGGCACATCCGGCTCCTTCCGTGTCACCGGACCCGAGGTCGGCGGCACCATCGGCTACAATTTCCAGACCGGTGTATGGGTCTGGGGCCTTGAAGCCGATCTCGATTGGGCGAGCATTCGCGGCACCTCCAGTGCCGGGATGTGCGGCGCCGTGTTCGGAAGCTGCGAAACCAGAAATACGTGGATGTCCACCGGACGTGGCCGCATCGGCTACGCGTTCGACCGCTGGATGATCTACGGCACCGGCGGCGTCGCCTTCGGCGGCATCAAGATGTCGACGGCCAACGGCTTCAGCGACACCAAGACCAAGCTGGGCTGGACCATCGGCGGCGGCGTCGAATGGGCGTTCGCCAACCCGTGGTCGGCGAAACTCGAATACCTGTGGGAAGATCTCGGAACCGTATCCTGCGGCTCCTGCGTCCCGCAGTCGAATGTGCGCTTCAATACGAGCGTCATTCGCCTTGGCGTGAACTACCGCTTCTAGCCAGGGAACATCATCACAAAATCCGAAGGGCCGGCCTCGCGCCGGCCCTTTGCTTTTCGGCCTCAATGGCGACTTATCCCCACGGCGAAAACGCATAACCCGAGGCACTGGCGGAAACCGCTCGTTCTCACTACGTTCTGGAGAGCAAAAACCCCGACTAGTGCGCTAGTGCCGCCGATTGAAGCCGAGCATGGACGATCTTTTTGACAAATCGGCTCGCAAGAAGTCCGACAGCCGCGTGATCGCGATCCGCGGCGCGCGCGAGCACAATCTCAAGAACGTCGACCTCGAAATCCCCCGCGACCAGCTGGTGGTGTTCACCGGCCTGTCCGGTTCCGGCAAGTCCTCGCTCGCCTTTGACACGATTTATGCCGAGGGCCAGCGCCGCTACGTGGAATCGCTCTCGGCCTATGCCCGGCAATTCCTGGAGATGATGCAGAAGCCGGATGTCGACCAGATCGACGGCCTGTCGCCCGCCATCTCCATCGAGCAGAAGACCACCTCGCGCAATCCGCGTTCCACGGTGGGTACCGTCACCGAGATCTACGACTATATGCGGCTCCTGTGGGCGCGCGTCGGCGTGCCCTATTCGCCGGCGACCGGCCTGCCGATCGAGAGTCAGACCATCTCGCAGATGGTGGACCGCGTGCTGGCGCTGCCCGAGGGCACACGCATTTATCTCCTCGCGCCCGTCGTGCGGGGCCGCAAGGGCGAGTACCGCAAGGAGCTCGCCGAATTCATGAAGCGCGGCTATCAGCGCGTGAAGATCGACGGACAGTTCTACGAGATCGGCGAAGCGCCGGCGCTCGACAAGAAGTTCAAGCACGACCTCGACGTGGTGGTCGACCGCCTGGTCGTGCGTCCGGATATCGCCACGCGGCTTGCGGACTCGCTCGAGCAGGCGCTCAAGCTCGCGGAAGGGCTCGCCGTGGTCGAGCTCGCAGATGCCGCGGCGCCGACCGGCGCCAAGGCCAACAAATCGAAGAACGAGACCGCCGAGCGGCTGATCTTCTCCGAGAAATTCGCCTGCCCGGTCTCCGGCTTCACTATTCCGGAGGTCGAGCCGCGGCTGTTCTCCTTCAACAATCCGTTCGGCGCCTGCCCGGTGTGCGGCGGCCTCGGTGTCGAGCAGCATATCGACGCTGAGCTCGTCATTCCCGACAAGGACATGACGCTGAAAAAAGGCGCCATCGCGCCGTGGTCGCGCTCCTCTTCGCCCTATTACGTGCAGACGCTGGAGGCGCTGGCCAAGCACTATCGCTTCACCCTCGACACCAAATGGAAGGCGCTGCCGAAGAAGGTGCAAGACGCGATCCTCTACGGCTCCGGCGAGGACGAGATCCGCTTCACCTATGACGACGGCATGCGCTCCTACCAGACCAAGAAGCCGTTCGAGGGCGTGATCACCAATCTCGAGCGCCGCTTCAAGGAAACCGAGAGCGAGTGGGCGCGCGAGGAGATCGGCAAATACTTCACCGACATTCCCTGCGCCGCCTGCAAAGGCTATCGCCTCAAGCCCGAGGCGTTGTGCGTGAAGATCGGCGACAAGCATATCGGCGAGATCTCCGAGATGTCGGTCAAGCGCGCCGGCGAATGGTTCGCGACGCTGCCGGACAAGCTCACCGCCAAGCAGAACGAGATCGCGGTGCGCGTGCTCAAGGAGATCCGCGAGCGGCTCAAATTCCTCGTCGATGTTGGGCTCGATTATCTGACGCTGGCGCGCGCCTCGGGCACGCTGTCAGGCGGTGAGAGCCAGCGCATCCGCCTCGCCTCGCAGATCGGCTCGGGACTGACGGGCGTCCTCTATGTGCTCGACGAGCCCTCGATCGGGCTGCATCAGCGCGACAATGCGCGGCTCCTGGAGACGCTGAAGCGGCTGCGCGATCTCGGCAACACCGTCATCGTCGTCGAGCACGACGAGGACGCCATCCGCACCGCTGACTACGTGTTCGACATCGGCCCCGGCGCCGGCATCCATGGCGGCAAGATCATCGCGCAGGGCACGCCCGACGACATCATGCGCGACCGGGACTCACTCACCGGCAAATACCTGACTGGCGAGCTCGGCATCGTCGTGCCCGAGCGGCGGCCGCGCAATCCGCGCCGCGCGCTCAAGGTGGTCAATGCGCGCGGGCATAATTTGAAGAACGTCGACGCGGAGATCCCGCTCGGCCTGTTCACCTGCGTCACCGGGGTTTCCGGCGGCGGCAAGTCGACGCTGCTCGTCGACACGCTCTACAATGCGGTCGCGCGCAAGCTCAACAATGCCAGCGACGCCCCCGCCCCGCACGATCGCATCGAGGGGCTCGAGCATATCGACAAGATCATCGACATCGATCAGTCGCCGATCGGGCGCACGCCGCGCTCGAATCCGGCGACCTATACCGGCGCGTTCACGCCGATCCGCGAATGGTTCGCGGGGCTGCCCGAGGCGAAAGCGCGCGGCTACGAGCCAGGTCGCTTCTCCTTCAACGTCAAGGGCGGCCGCTGTGAGGCCTGCCAGGGCGACGGCGTCATCAAGATCGAGATGCATTTCCTGCCCGACGTCTATGTCACCTGCGACGTCTGCAAGGGCAAGCGCTACAACCGCGAGACGCTCGAAATCCTGTTCAAGGGCAAGTCGATCGCCGACGTGCTCGACATGACGGTTGAGGAGGCACTGGAGTTCTTCAAGGCGGTGCCGCGGGTGCGCGACGTGCTCGCTTTGCTGCATCGCGTCGGCCTCGACTACATCCATGTCGGCCAGCAGGCGACGACGCTGTCTGGCGGCGAGGCGCAGCGCGTCAAGCTCGCCAAGGAGCTGAGTAAGCGCGCGACCGGGCGCACGCTCTACATCCTCGACGAGCCGACGACGGGCCTGCATTTCCACGACGTCGCCAAGCTGCTCGAGGTGCTGCACGAGCTCACCGATACGGGAAACACCGTGGTCGTGATCGAGCACAATCTCGAAGTCATCAAGACCGCCGACTGGATCATCGATCTCGGCCCGGAAGGCGGCGACGGCGGCGGCGAGATCGTCGCCGTGGGCACACCGGAAGACATCGTCAAGGTCAAGCGCAGCTACACCGGGCAGTTCTTGGCGCCGGTGCTCAAGCGGGGCGGCCCGAAACAGAAGAAGAGGGTCGAAGCGGCGGAGTAGTCATGCCGAGCCGGACCTACGCGATTTTCCGCGAAGCGATCCTCGGCGAAAAGCAGGTGACCTGCGTCTACGGCGGTCACTATCGCGAGCTCTGCCCCCACGTCATCGGCACAAAGGACGGCGAGGAGAAAGTCCTCGCCTTCCAGTTCGGCGGCACTTCGAGCTCGAAGCTGCCCGAGCGTGGAGAATGGCGCTGCCTGCATTTGGCGCGCGTCGAAGATGCGCACATCCGCGAGGGCGCCTGGCACGCCGGCCCGTATCACCGCACGACGCAGAAATGCGTCGAGGATGTCGACCTCGACATCAACATCCATGTGCGCAAGGGGCCGCGCTTGCGTCTGGTGGTCAACCGGGACGAGCCACGCCGGTGAGACGTTACTTCAGTGCCAGAAGAAACGCCCTGATGTTCTCCTGCATCGCGCGTTCATTGGCGATGCGGATTCGGTCGGCGCCGATCGGTGAATCGGAAAACGAAGCGCTGCCCTTGGTGGAGATCGGGTATGTCGCCGCCGGTCCGGCGCCGGAAACCTTGTACGTCACCGACGCGGTGACATCATAGTCGAGCCCGATCACCGGCTGCTCCAGGTCCTTGATTTCCGCGTCGATGTAATATTTCGCCGCTCCAGGACCTGCGAGATAACCCTTCGCGGCAAGACTGCTTTCGAGCGCCGCCTTGAAAGGCTCGTTGGGTACCCCAGGCACCGTCATGATGTTCATCGCCTGCCCGCCGCTCACAGTGCGCACGGCAATCGCGTTTCGATATTTCGGACTGGCGCTCCCGGTGCCGCCGGAATCGACGGTCATCGCGCCTTGTGTGGCGCAAGCCGCAAGTCCCGCGGCCAGGAGCATGGCGAGTATCGACTTGAATCTGTGCACGTGTTAGCCCCCACCTGCGGTACTTACTACCATAGGTTAAGCCGATATGCGACGGGGCGTCACTGCACTGTTCGAGGTCTACTCACTCGTCCATCATCGTGTCGATGAAGCCCTTCGGATCGGCCCAGAACTCGCGCATCAGCGAGTAATGGGCAGTGTCCTCGACGCGCACCGGATCGAGTCCGTATTTGGTGAGTTGGAGGAGCCGGGCATTGGGATAGGCCATCAGCATCGGCGCATGCGTGGCCATGATCACCTGGCACTGGCCGAGCTGGTCCATCTGGCGCAGCAATTTGAGGAATTCGATCTGCCGCGACGGCGACAGTGCCGACTCCGGCTCGTCGAAGATGAAGAAGCCCTGTCGTTGGCAGCGCTCATCGAAGAAGCGCAAAAACCCCTCGCCATGTGAGTGTGAGAGGAAATCGGGCGGCAACGAGCCGGCGCCGAGCGCCGCCTGATCGAGATAGCGCGCGACAGAAAAGAAGCTCTCGGCGCGGAAGAACCAGCCATGCGTGAGCTTCGGCAGCCAGCTTGCGCGCAATGCTTCCGACAGCGCGCCGCCCATCACTTCGACCGCGCGATCATGATCGACGGTTCGATAGCCCTTGCCGCCGCCCGCTCCGTCATAGCCGGCGAGCGCAGCGATGCCTTCGAGCAGCGTCGACTTCCCCGTGCCGTTCTCGCCGACGATGATGGTGATGGCATGGTCGAAACTGAGATCGAATCCCCGCTGCAAAAACGGCAAGCAGAACGGATAAGCCGCGGGATCCTTCACGCGCTCATGATCGAGCCAAACGCGCTTGAGAAAAGGCGGCGGCAGCTTGGTGGTGTGATTGCGTTTGGAGGCCACGTGCGCGCCGCTCGGTTGTAGAGACGGCAAATGTATATCAAAGAGCGGCCGTGGAAAGCTTGGATCGCGGCGAGCGACGGCCTAAGTACGGGTATGCCTTCCACCGTCCGCCAGAATCGCGCCCTCTCCCGCTTCGAGCTCGACGCCGGCGGCGCCGTCGTCTTCGCGAACTACAAGCTCGACGAGGGCGTCGTCACCTTTCTGCACACCGAAACGCCGCCCTCATTGCGCGGCCGAGGCATTGCTTCACAATTGTTGAAAGGCGCGCTGGAGCTCGCACGCGCACAGGGCTTCAAGGTCGTGCCGCGCTGCTCCTTCGTGCGCGCCTATCTGGCACAGCACCCGGAATTCGCCGACCTCCTCGCCCGCAGCTGATCTATTTCGAGCCCATGCCATTGGTCGTCGGCGGCGGATTGCCCGCATGCTCGGTTTGCTTCGCTTCGGGCATGTCGCCGTTGTGCGCGACGCAATTCAAGAAATAGGCGCGCTGGTCGCCTGCCGTCCCGCGCGCGCCGTAGAGCACGGTCGGATGCGCCTTGATCATCAGGGCGCGACATTTCTTGGCCAGCCCTTCGCTGATCGCGGCCTGTGCGGTCCAGGCGAACAGCAATCCACCAATTGTGGCGCCGACGAAGAGAAATCGCTTTGTCGATGCGGTCATGAGAAGCCTCCCTCGAAGGGGCGCCTCATCAACCCCGCACGTGCCGGTTGGTTGCGCGCGGCGGTACCAGAGTAACTTACTTCGGCTGAGACCTTGGCGGCGAGGCACGGCGCGCTTTCGGGATCGTACCAGTCGCGCTGGGGTCGGAGCCGGATTGCTGCGCCGCGGGTTCGGGCATGTCACCGTTGTGGGCGAGGCAGTCCTTGAAATAGGTGCGCTGCGCGCCGGCGCTTCCTGTCGACCCATACATCAGGGTCGGATGCGCCTTGACCATCAACGCGCGACACTTGTTGGCGAGCTCAGCGGTGATCTCGGCGTGCGCCGGTGGGATTGCAGCGGTCGTCAGCGCCGCCGCGGCAATCATCCCGCTCATTCCCACGCGCGTTCGCAAGAAACGCATGTGTTTCGTCCCCCCACCGGGCATTCTAGCGCCCCAAACCGGAGCTGCGCGCCGCCCGAAATGCGGTTTTCCACTTCGATTTCCAGAGGCGATGCCCGCCTATTCGAGCTCAGCCTTGAGCGTGATCTCGGCATTGAGCACCTTCGACACCGGGCACGTGGTCTTGGCTTCCTGGGCGTGTTTGAGGAAATCGTCCTTCGAGAGCCCCGGCACCTTGGCCTTGAGATTGAGCACGACCGCGGAAATGCGCCAGCCGCCACCTTCCTGCATGATCGTGAGGTCGGCCTTGGTGGTGAGCTTTTCCGGCGCATGACCGGCGCCGCTCAGGCGGAAGGCCAGCGCCATGCTGAAACAGCCGGCATGTGCGGCGGCGATCAGCTCTTCCGGATTGGTGCCTTTGCCATCACCGAAGCGCGTTGTGAACGAGTACGGCGTCTCCTTCAACGTGCCGCTCTGGGTGGTCAGTTGCCCGCGTCCGTCCTTGCCCGCACCGGTCCAGACGGCGGTTGCGTCGCGTACGATTGTGGCCATGGTCTTCGCTCCTCATATGCGCTTGCGGTCCGCACGCACATAGAGACGCAAATGGCCGGCGCAAGGCATGCGCCGGCCATCGGTATGCACGCCTGAGGCTTTATGCAGCCTGCGCGCTCAGCTCTTTGTCCTTGGCTTCGGCGCGTTGCGCCGCCGGGCGTTTGATGATGCGCTCCACATAGGCCGTGAACTCCGGCCGTGGCGGGATCATCTTGAACATCATGCCCCAGCGCAGATGCGAGCCGACCAGCACGTCCGCAGCGGTGAACTGCTCGCCCATCAGCCACGGACCTTTGGACACCGCCTGCGCGACAACGTTCATGCAGGTATCGAAATCGCCATAGCCAAGCATGCCGCGGCGCGGCACTTCCTTGCGCGGCGACGCGCGGTCGGTGACGGCGGGCTCGATGCAGCTCGGCGCGAAGAACAGCCATTTGAGGTACACGCCGCGCTGCGGCGAGCCGACCGGGACTGCCAGATTGGCCTTGGGAAACTCATCAGCCAGATACGTGCAGATGGCCGCGACTTCCGTAATCACTGTATCGCCATGCTTCAGCGCCGGCACCTTGCCCATCGGATTGACCGCAAGATAGTCGGGCTTCTGCTGCTCGCCCTTCTGCAAGCTCAGCAAATGGATGTCATAGGGCTCACCCACCTCCTCCAGCATCCATAGCACGATGGAGGAACGCGAAGGTGAAGCATGATAGAGCGTGAGCTTGGGCATGGGGGAATACCTCGTGTTACTTGCAGGATGAGTTGTGTATACGAAGCCATTGTGACTGCAAAGCATGGATCAAGTGATGCAAATTGACGCCGCTCACGATGCGAGCGCGGATTGCCTGCGTTGCGGGAAGCCGCAGGTGTTGTGCGTCTGCGAGGGCATCACACCCATCGACAACCGCATCGAGGTGATGATCCTCCAGCATCCGCAGGAGCAGGACAAATCGCTCGGTACCGCGCGGCTGACAGTGCTGCATCTCGAACACGCGGCGCTCAAGATCGGCCTCTCATGGCCCAATCTATCGAAGCTGGTCGGCCGGCCGGTCGAGGCGCAACGCTGGGCCGTCGTCTATCTCGGCTCGGTGCGTGCGGCGGCAATCGCGCCGGATCGCGAGATCATCGCGGTGAACCGCAGGGGCGAGCCCTTGCCGAACCAGGACGCGGTGTTGCACGAGCTCGAAGGCATTATCCTCCTCGACGGCACCTGGAGCCAGGCCAAGGCGCTGTGGTGGCGCAATGCCTGGATGCTCAAATGCCGGCGCATCGTGCTCAACCCGAAGCGGCCATCGCGCTACGGCCGCGTGCGCCGCGAGCCGCGACGCGACGCGCTCTCGACGCTCGAATCCGCGGCGTTGATCCTGTCGCGACTGGAGAAGAAACCCGAGATCGAGACCGCGCTCACCGCGAGCTTCGAGAAGCTGCTCGCGCGCTATCGCGAAAGCGGTCCGTCGGGTAAGCGTTAACTAGATCGACGGCGTGAACTGCTTGAGGTCGGCGATGCCGATGCGCTGCTCGAGCTCGCCCACATGCGCCGCCATCTTCTCGAATCCATCGTCGCCGAATTTCTGATGCTCCTGCTTTTCCATGTCCTCGCCGATCGAGTCGAATTCGTGCGACGACACGATCTTGCGCAGCGCCGGAAACAGCACGGTGTCCTCGCGCGCCGCGTGCGGCCGGTACATGGTGATGAAGGCTTGCATCGCCAGCGTGAGCTGTGCGCGCCCCTCATCATCCCCGCTCTGCGGCGCATAGCGCAGGATCCGCTCGGTGACGCGGCGCCCGGCCTCGTGTTGACGCGCCAGCGTGTCGACGAGATCGACGAGCTTGCCCGCCTTCCGAAACCGCGGGAACAGGAAATCTTCCTCGGACTTCTCGTGATAGTTCTCGATGAAGTCCTTCACCACATTCGCGGCCTGCGTGAGCACGTCAGGATCGAAATCCTGTTTCGCAGTGAATTTGTGCATCCCGGCCTCATAAATCAGCAGCACGCGATCGAGCACGCCGTGCTCGCGCATCAAGTCTTCCGGCGGCGTGACGTCCTCCTCGCCGAGGCCGACCGCCTTCTTCGCCTTCTCGACGATTCCTTGCGCCCGCGCCGGAATGGACCAGCTTGCCGCTCCGACAACGACCAGTCCGCCGGCCTGGATCAGCTTGCGTCGGGACGTGTTCGCAATGTCGGGCATCGGCGCGCTCCTTTTGAGCAGCCCCGACCCTCAACCGGCAAGTTCGTGTTGTGGTTCCAGAGCGTCAGGCGCCGAGCTTATTGGCAAGATCAATGAGGCTCGAGGCGGCGATCGTGACCGGCACGCTCGGCTTCGTTTCGCCCTTCCCGGGACCGTGCTCGTTCGGGCGCGCGATGTGTCCGGTGGCGAGGCCACATTGCGCCGCCGCGGCGAGGTCGTTGGAATGCGCTGCGACCATCATGCATTCGGCAGGCGCGAGTCCCAGCGCCTCGCACGCCGAGAGATAGACGCGCGGCTTCGGCTTGAAGTCGCCGGCAATCTCCGAGCCGAGGATTGCGTCCCAGGGAAAATCATTGCGCCGCGCCACGTCGACCATCAACGCGATATTCCCGTTCGACACCGGCGCGATCTTGTACTTGCGCTTGAGGCGCTGCAGCCCCGGCGCGGAATCGGGCCAGCCGTCGAGCCGATGCCAGGCGAGATTGAGATTGACCGCGACGTGCCCGGGCAATCCGTAGATATGAAAGCGCGGCAGGATGCGCTCGAGATTGCGCCGATGCAGCACGTCGAGACGGCAGAATGGCAGGCGGCCGCTGCGGATTTCCTCCATCGCGGGCTGATACTCGCCGCGCCAGGCGTCGGCAAAGGCGGGCCCGTCGATTCCGTGGCCAAGCGGCTCGAGGATAGCCTCAGCCTCCCGCGCGATGCTGGTGCGCCAGTCGACGACCGTTCCGAAGACGTCGAAAAACAAAGCCTTCACCGTATCCACCATCGCTTTATCCTCGTCACGCAACTGTGAATTTCAGCCGCAGCGCAACGAACCATAATCCACGTGCAGAGTTCAACTATGCACATCGGGTCGCGGCTTTACGTTCGCTGACACCGCAGATGCAGGACAGCATGGCCGCGGCCCAAACGGACCGGAGGAAAGGCCATGGCTCAAGCGCATATCATCGCAGGCGCCGCCGACATTTCCGTGCAGCCGCGTATCCGCAGGATCTCGTTCGCCGATTTGAACGAGGCGCTGAGGCTCGGCATCGACGATTTTACGGCGATGCCCAGCCATGCGCTGTTCCTCTGCATCATCTACCCGATCCTCGGTTTGATCCTCGGCCGCCTCGCCTTCGGCAACAACGTGCTGCCGTTGCTGTTTCCGCTCGCTGCAGGGTTCGCGCTGATCGGGCCCTTTGCCGCCATCGGGCTCTATGAGCTCAGCCGGCGTCGCGAGCAGGGTCTCGACACGCATTGGACGCACGCCTTCGATGTCTTCCGTTCGCAATCGTTCGGCGCCATCGCCGCGCTCGGCCTGCTGCTCTGCGTCATCTTCGTGATCTGGGTTGCGCTTGCGGAATCCATTTATGTGGCTTTCTTCGGCTACAAGCCTGCCGCCGACATCCCCGACTTCCTCTCGCAAGTCTTCGCCACGCCGCAAGGCTGGGGGCTGATCGTGGTCGGCAATTTCGTCGGCTTCCTCTTTGCCGTGGTGGCACTCGCGATCAGCGCCGTGTCGTTCCCGCTGCTGCTTGATCGCGACGTCGGCGCCGCGACCGCCATTTCGACATCCGTGCGTGCCTTCCTGGAAAATCCGCTGCCGATGGCGGCCTGGGGTGTGATCGTCGCCGCGCTGCTCGTGATCGGCACAATTCCGTTCTTCCTCGGGCTCACGGTGGTGCTGCCGGTGCTCGGCCATGCCACTTGGCATCTCTATCGCAAAGTCGTGGAGGCCGACCGCCATCCGCAGCCGCAATATCGGGAACCGCCGAGCGGCCGTCACTTCGCGGCGGAATTCCCGGCCTCGCTGTTCGCGCGGCACACTGATCGGCCGCAATAACGCAGGTTCATTGCCTGCGTGAATGACATGCGCTGCGTGCTTTTTGTCGCCGGCACGCAGCGCCTGCATGTTACCATTTGCGTGGTGCTTTGATTCGTCGCCACGCGCGCGCAAAGCGCGTCGCAACCAAACAACAGCACCGATCAATGGCTGCATTCGTGCTGCATTGGCAGTTCACGAAAACGACAGCTGATGAATGAAAGGGAGTCGAAGGAGGAACAAGTCGCCGTTCTGATCGCTACTCCGGGAGGCCGGGACCAACCGAAAGGAGTCCTCCGATGTTGCGATACCTTTTGCGGTCGCTCGTTCTCGTTCCTGCTCTGCTTGCTGTCTCACCCGCGCCGGCGCACGACTCTTGGATCAGCCGCGGGGGTTTGAGAAATTCCGCGGGGGAATGGTGCTGTGGAGAAGGCGATTGCTTCTCCGTGCCCGCATCCAGCGTGCAAATGACCGGCGAAGGCTACAGGATTTTCGGCATCGAGCATGTGCCGTTCGCCGAGGCGCAACCCTCGCCCGACGGCGCCTATTGGCGCTGCAAGCGCCCCGATGGCAGCCGCCGCTGCTTCTTCGCGCCGCCGCCGGGCTCGTAACCGCTGAAGCTCACAACTTCGGCACCGGCCGCGCCGCACTCGATGACGGCACTTTCACCAGCGCCTCGCCGTCGAGTACGGTCTCGTCGCCCACTTTGCAGGTGCAGGTGAGCCGCGCGCGGAATTTTTCCGGGATCAGCTCGGCGACCTCGACGATCACGTCGACGGTATCTCCGATCTTCACCGGCGCCCGGAAGTTCAGCGTCTGCGAAATGTACACGGCGCCGGGACCCGGCAAGCGCGTGCCGAGCACGGCGGAGATCAGGCTTGCGGTGTAAAGGCCGTGCGCGATGCGCGTGCCGAACGGGGTCTTTGCCGCGAAATGCTCGGAGAGATGGATCGGATTTCGGTCGCCGGTCACTTCGGCGAAGCCGACGACATCCGATGACGCAACCGTCTTAGCTATCCGCTCGGTCAGGCCGACGGACAGATCCTCGAAGAACAGCGTGCGCAGCGGCAGAACGGGTGTCGTTGTCGTCATCGGCACCTCATCTCCCTGCGACCTGTGGGCGACAGAGCGACCACAGCACGGCGATCAGCACTACATTGACTGCCGCCAGCGCAGTCAACACGCCGATGGTCGTATCGACTCCAAGGCGCTCGATGAGCAAGGCGCCGGCCGACGGCGACAGCGCCTGCACGATCAGGCTGGGGAAGGCGAGACGACCGATCAGCCGCGGAAACCGCGCCGGGCCGAACAGCGCCAACGGCACTGTCCCGCGCGCCACCCAGGAAATACCGTAGCCGGCGCCGAACGGGATGATGAAGATCACCGGCGCGAGCAGACCGGACGTCAGGACGACCAGCCCGGCGACCATCAGGGCGCCCGACGTCGCCAGTGTCCATAGCGGATGATAGCGATCACCGAACACGCGCTCGACGACGCGGGCGCCAACCTGCGCCGGCCCGAACACCGTGGCGAGCGCGACCGCGGCGGCGAAGTCGAGCCCCCTCGCCTGCAAGAAGATCATCATATGCACGATCGCGATCGCGCCGATGCCAGCGGCGATGGTAAGGATCAACGCGAGAGTGACCAGGATAAGCCCTTCGCGGGGCAACGGCCGCACTTGATCCGTGCGCGCGGCCAATGTGTCGCCCGCACGGGGCAATTTGGACGGTTGCGCGCGCATGGCGAAGGCGTGCAGCGGAAATGCCAGGACCAGATGCAGACCGGCATAGATCAAGCAGGCGCTGCGCCAACCGACGGCCTCGATCATGAAAGCGCTTAATGGCCAGCAGATCGTGCTGGCAAATCCGCCGAACAGCGTGAGGCTGGTGATCGGTCCACGCGCCTCGCTGCCATAGAGCCGGCCGAGTGCGGCGAACACTGCATCGTAGAGGCCGCTGCCCATGCCGAGACCGACGATCGCCCAGCCGAGCAGATAATACGGCACCGCTGGCGCCAGGCCGACGATCGCTAGACCGGCCGCATAAAGGCACGCGCTGGCGAGTAATACGGGCCGGCCGCCGTGCTCCTCGACGAGGCGCCCGACTTTGGGCGAGATCAGCCCGGCGACGAGCAGACCCGTCGAGACGCCGCCGACCACCAGGCCGAGCGACCATCCGGTGTCGGCGACGATCGGCCCGGCAAACACCGCGGGGAAATAAAACGAGGTTCCCCAGCAGAGGATTTGCACGACGCCGAGCGCGGTGACGACCGCGCGTCGGCTTGGCGTATTTGCCATCGAAGAAACGTCAGGAGCCGGCCGGCTGCATGCCCTTCGATTTGAGCACCGCCGCGGCTTGCGGCCCCGACAAAGCCTTGATGAAAGCTTTGGCGGCCTCAGGCTGCTTCGGTGCCGACGAAAGGCCCGCAGCATAGGTCGTCAGGTTCTGGATCTCCTTCGGCAGCGGTCCAACCAGCGTGACGCCTTTGACGGGCAGGATTTCGCTGATCTGGTGCACGCCGAGCTCGGCTTCGCCGCTCGCGACAAGTTCGGCAACGGCGCCGCCCTGCTTGAGCTTCGTCTTCGGCTGGATCTGATCGGCAATGCCGAGCCGCTCCAGCAACTTCTCGACATAAATGCCGCTCGAGCCGCCGCTCTTCGGATCGATATAGGCGACGCTCTTGGCCTTGAGCAGCGCCTGCTTGAACGCATCGACGGTCGAGATGTCGGGCTTCGGTGCGCCTTCTTTCACCACGACGCCGACGCCGACGCTGGCGAGCGTCGTGGCGCTGCCCTCAGTGACCTTTCCCTTTCTGGTGAGATCGGCGAGGACGTTGGGCGTGATGACCACGACGTCGAAGGCATCGCCACCTTCGATGCGCTTGGCGAGGCCGCCGGCGGTGTCGTTGTCGACGACGACCTTATTGCCGGTCTGCTTCTCGTATTCCGGGACGAGCGCCATCAACACCTGCTTGAAGGCACCGGCGGTGAGCACCTTGATCTCGGCAGCGGACACCGCCGGCGCGTGACCAAGTGTCGTGCCGACAAGGGCAGCGATCAACAAACCTGCTTTCGCTTTCATGGCATCACTCCCGATTGGCCGCGCAATCTACACGAAGTCCGTTTAGCCGGCTGCACCCAGCCGCTTTTTTGCCTAGACTCGCCGTCCCACAATGCGGGATGTCGGGAGCTAGCGATGAGCATGTTCGATCTCTCTGGCCGCGTGGCCATCGTCACCGGCGGCAATGGCGGCATCGGCCTCGCCATGGCAGAAGCCATCGCGGGCGCCGGCGCATCGATCATGCTGGCAGGGCGCAATGCTAAAAAAGCGGACGCGGCGCTCACGCAAATCCGCGGCCGTGGCGCCAAGGCGATGTTTCACGAGACCGATGTCGCCGATGCACAGGCCTGCAAGGCGCTGGTGGAGACCACAGCGAAGACGTTCGGCCGCGTCGACATTCTCGTCAACAATGCCGGGACCACGGTGCGCCGGCAGCCGCAGGATCTGGCGGTCGAGGACTGGCACAAGGTGATCGAGACCAACCTTACCGGCGCCTTTGTCTGCGCCCAGGCGGCCTATCCGCACATGCTCAAGGCCGGCGGCGGAAAGGTGATCAACATCGGCTCGATGCTGTCGATCTTCGGCGCGGCTTATGCGGTCGCCTATGGTGCCAGCAAAGGCGGCATCGTGCAGATGACCAAATCGCTGGCGGTCGCCTGGGCCAAGGACAACATCCAGGTGAATGCCGTGCTGCCCGGCTGGATCGACACCGACCTCACCCGGCAGGCACGCCAAGAGGTCGCCGGATTGCATGAGCGCGTGCTGGCGCGCACGCCGGCGCAGCGCTGGGGCAGCCCTTCGGATTTCGCCGGAATTGCCCTGTTTCTGGCCTCCAAGGCGTCTGATTTCGTGACTGGAACTGCTATTCCGATCGATGGTGGATATTCGTCGCTGGGATGATGTTTGTCGTTAACGATCAATTACTTAAGCTATGCAAATTCTGCGTAGCTGCGGCGCAACATTCTTTCTTTCGCACTGCACCATAGCCGCCTATATTCGCCTCATCGATTCACCGGCTGGGCCGGTTTATTCAACGAAGAGGCACTTCAAATGTTGCTCGCTGTCATCCGCTTCCTGCAGGCTTGGAAGCGCTACAACAAGAGCCTGCGTGAACTCTCCCGCCTTGGCGACCGCGAACTCGCCGATATCGGCATCAGCCGTTCGGACATTCCCTCGGTTGCCTGGGACGCCGCTACCGCGACGCGCTAAAGCACGGCCCGCGTCTACCCCGAAAACGCCCGCCTCGTGCGGGCGTTTTTCGTTTCGGGCCCGCCCATTGCCGGGCTTTTCCGATCGGCCTAGGTAGGGGCCCATGGCAGCTAAGCCACAGGAACCGGTTCACATCATCGGCGGCGGCCTCGCCGGCTCCGAGGCCGCTTGGCAAATCGCGCAGCGCGGGATCCGCGCGGTGCTGCACGAGATGCGGCCCGTGCGCATGACCGACGCACACAAGACCGAAGGCCTTGCCGAGCTGGTCTGCTCCAATTCCTTCCGCTCCGACGATGCGCAGAACAACGCGGTTGGGCTCCTGCACGAGGAGATGCGCCGCCTCGGCTCGCTGATCATGCGCATGGGCGATGCGCACAAGCTTCCGGCCGGCGGCGCTCTCGCCGTCGACCGCGATGGATTCTCCGCAGCCGTCAGCGCGGCGCTCGCCGAGCATCCCTTGATCGAGATCCGCCGCGAAGAGATCGTCGGCCTGCCGCCTGCGGACTGGGACAGCGTGATCATCGCCACGGGCCCGCTCACCTCGCCGGCGCTCGCCGACGCCGTCCGTGGCTTGAGCGGCGAAGCCTCGCTCGCCTTCTTCGATGCCATCGCCCCGATCGTGCATCGCGAAAGCATCGACATGTCGGTCGCCTGGTTCCAGTCGCGCTACGACAAATCCGGCGCCGACTACATCAACTGTCCGCTGACCCGCGAGCAATACGAAGCCTTCGTCGACGCGCTCGTCGCGGGAGACAAAGTGAGCTTCCACGATTGGGAAGCCTCGACGCCTTATTTCGATGGTTGCCTGCCGATCGAAGTGATGGCCGAGCGCGGCCGCGAGACGCTGCGCCACGGACCGATGAAGCCCTTCGGCCTTACCAATTCGCACAAGCCGCAGGAAAAGGCCTACGCGATCGTCCAACTGCGCCAGGACAACCAGCTCGGCACCCTGTTCAACATGGTCGGTTTCCAGACCAAGCTGAAGCATGGCGAGCAGGTGCGCATCTTCCGCAGCATTCCGGGCCTGGAGAATGCCGAATTCGCGCGGCTCGGCGGCCTGCATCGCAACACTTTCCTCAACTCGCCGCGGCTCCTTGACGCGACGCTGCGGCTCAAGGCGCAGCCGCGGCTGCGCTTCGCCGGACAGATCACCGGCTGCGAAGGCTATGTGGAGTCGGCCGCGATCGGGCTCGTCGCAGGGCGTCTCGCTGCCGCGGAAAAACTTGGCGATGCCTTGTCGCTGCCGCCGCCGACCACGGCGCATGGCGCGCTCCTCGGTTACATCACCGGCGGGCACGTTGAGACGATCGACGCCGGGCCCCGCTCGTTCCAGCCGATGAACGTGAATTTCGGCCTGTTCCCGCCGCTCACCCGCACGCCGACCACCGGCCCCGATGGCAAGCGCCTGCGCGGCCCTGCCAAGACCGTCGCCAAGAAGCAGGCGATCGCCGCCCGTGCGCTCGTCGATCTTGATCGCTGGATCGCTGGCGAAGGCGCGATCGCCGCCGAATGATCTACGCCACGATGCGCCGCGGATTGCGTGCCGCCCGCCAGATGCGCCATTGCCGCCGCCACGCCGCGGGCTCAGGCGGCCGCAACGGATCGTAATCGGCGCGATCCATGCGATTGAGGGTCGCAGCAACCGAGGCCAGCGGCAGGAACGCCGGAAGCACCGCGGTCGGCAGTTCCGCAATCGTCTTTCCAAGCGTGCTCAGATGTTGGCGCGCGCGGATCCGCAACTCGACAAGCGCGGCACGCGCTCCTGCAGTGACTTTGCCCGCAAACAAATCCTCGGCGATGGCGGAGTGTCTCTGCAAGACGTCGAGCGGGATATAGAGCTGCCGCCGTGCCAGATGTCGCGGCAGGGCGGTGAGCACACCAACAAGGCTTAGCGCGGCGCCTGCGTCCATCGCTTGGCCCGAGACGTCGGCCTCGAGCACGCACGTAGCCATAGCGATGAGCGCACCTTCGGTCGCGGCCGCATAAGCCTCCAGCTCAGCAAGACTACGCATCGGCTCGCCGTAAATATCGAAGCTGCGTGCTTCGATCATGCCAAGCAAAGGTTCTGTCGCGAGACCATATCGCTGTGTGGTCGCAAGCAGTGCCGCAGCGACTGGATGCGCCGCTGCTTCGCCAGGCCGTTCTCCCTCCAGCACCTCACGCCACCATTGCAGGCGGATTTCGCCCGGCAGCGGTTCGCGCGCGAGATCGCGGATGCGCGCAAGCTCGCTGGCGAAAGCGTAGAGCGCGAACAGTCCGCCCCGCCGTTCGGCGGGCGCGAACAGCGTCGCCAGGAAACGGTCGCGATCGGCTCCGCGCACCAAGGCCTCACAATGGGCGAAAGCATCGCTCATCAATCAACCGCGATCAGCGCCGCAGCCACCCGGCGGTTTTCCGCGACGAGGATGTTGTAGGTGCGCACCGCTGCTCCCGTGGCCATGGCGTCGGCGGAGACATTGGCCGAGCGAAACTCCGTGCGCAGCGGCTGCGGCAGGGGCCGCGGATCACGCCCGGTCCCGAGCAAAAAGAAATCAAGCGCGGCAAGGCGCGCAAAGACCGGCGACAGCGCGAGCGCGTCGAATGCCGCCATATCGGCGATCGGCCAGGCCCAGATTCCGTCCGGCAGGCAGAGCAGCGAGCCCTTGTGCGACATGCCGGCGAAGCGAAATCCGCCATTGCCGTAGGCGTCGATCGGCGCCTGGCGCGGCAGGTGCGGTGTCCCTGCCCCGAGCGCCGTCACGACGCTATTTTTCGGGCGCGGTCAGCGAATCCCGCCCAGTGCCGACGCCCAGATAGATCAGGATCGGCGACGCGATGAACACCGAGGTGTAGGTGCCGACCAGCACCACGCCGAACATCATCGTCGCGGTGAAGCTGTGGATCGCCTGCCCGCCGAACAACAGCAGGGCCAGCAACGCCAAGCTCACGGTCACGTGGGTGATCACCGAGCGCGACAGCGTCTGGTTGACCGATGCGTTGAGCAGGTCGGGCATCGGCATTCTCTTGTAGCGGCGCAGCATCTCGCGGATACGATCGTAGATGACCACCGTGTCGTTGAGCGAATAACCGAGAATGGTGAGTAGCGCCGCGATACTGGTCAGGTCGAAGTCGATCTGGGTAACCGACATGAAGCCGATGGTGAGCACCAGATCGTGCACGTTTGCCACCATGGCGCCGAGCGCGAACTGCCATTCGAAGCGAAACCAGAGATAGATGAGAATGCAGCCGATCGCCGAGATCAAACCGATAACGCCGTAGCTCAGGAGTTCGCCGGAAACGCGCGGGCCGACCACCTCGACACGGCGATAGTCGACGCCATCGCCGAGCGCGCCTTTGACCTTCTCGACCACGGCCTGCTGCGCCTTCTCGCCGCCCGGCTGCTCGGCAACGCGAATGAGCACGTCATTCGGTGCACCGAACTGCTGCAGCTGCACATCGCCCAGCCCCAAGCCATTGAGCGTCGAGCGCATCTTGGCGAGGTCGGCAGGACCGGCTTTCGTCTGCACCTCGATCAGCGTGCCGCCCAAGAAATCGATGCCGAAGTTCAGCCCGTGGTAGAAGAACAGGCAGATCGCGACGATCGACAACATCGCCGAAATTGGAAAGCTCACGCGCCGGAAGCGCATGAAATCGAATTTGGTATCGTCGGGTACGATGCGGAGAAGGCGCACGGGTCTCGTCCTTTCCGCTCAGATCGGTACGACTTTGGGCCGCCACCAGCGCACCCAATAGGCGACGATGAGGCGCGTCAGCGTGAAGGCCGTGAACACCGTGGTGACGATGCCGACGCCGAGCGTCACGGCGAAACCGCGCACCGGGCCGGTGCCGATGAAGAACAGCACGGCCGCGGCGATGAAGGTGGTGATGTTGGAGTCGAGAATGGTGGCGAGCGCACGGGAGAAGCCGGCGTCGATGGCGTTGATCGGCGAGCGTCCATGACGCACCTCTTCCCGGATACGCTCATAGATCAGCACGTTGGAGTCGACGGCGATGCCGACGGTGAGCACGACGCCGGCGATGCCCGGCAAGGTCAGTGTCGCACCGAGCAGCGACAGCACCCCGAAGATCATGGCGACGTTCACCGCCACGGCGACGTTTGCGAACAGGCCGAACAGCCCGTAGGTCGCCAGCATGAAGATGATGACCATGGCGGCGCCGACATAGGACGATATCTTGCCCTTCTCGATGGAGTCGGCACCAAGTCCGGCGCCGACGGTGCGCTCTTCGATGACCGTGAGCTTTGCCGGCAGCGCGCCGGCGCGCAGCAGCAGCGCCAGTTCGTTGGCCGATTCAACGGTGAAGTTACCGGAGATCTGCCCGCTGCCGCCGAGGATCGGCTCGCGAATGACCGGTGCCGAGACCACCTTGTTGTCGAGCACGATGGCGAATGGCTTGCCGACGTTTTCAGTCGTCGCCTGCGCGAATTTGCGCGCGCCAACGCCATTGAAGGTGAAGTTGACGACAGGCTCGTTGTTGCGCTGATCGAAACCCGGCGATGCCGAGCTCAGATCGCCGCCGGTGACTAAAACCCGCTTCTCGACCAGATATTCACCGCCCTTTTCGCCGGGAAGGATTTCCGATTCCGGCGGCGGTCGGCCACCCTGCGCCTGCACCTGCTCCGGCGTCATCGACATGTCGAGCATGCGGAATTCGAGCTTCGCGGTCGTCCCCAGGATGCGCTTGAGCTCTTCGGTGTTCTGCAGGCCCGGCACCTGCACAAGGATACGATCCACACCCTGGCGCTGGATCAGCGGCTCGACGGTGCCAAGCTGATTGACGCGGCGTTCGACGACGGTGATCGACTGATCGACAGTCTGCCGGACACGCTCGATGATCGCCGGCTCGGGTATCGTGAGCCGGATCAGATTGCCCTCGTTGGTAACGTCGACGGTGCGCTGCCCGTTCGTCCCGAGAATGCCGCCGAGCGGCTGCGACAGCTCACGCAGCTTGTTGAGCGCCTGCTGCAGGTCGGTATCGCGGGTGATACGCACCTCGACGCCCGTGCCTTTGATGCCCAGACCGGTATAGGGAACGCGAATTTCCCGCAATGAGCGGCGCACGTCATCGAGCGTCTGCTGCAATTGCGTCTTGCGCACGTCGTTGGAGTCGACCTCGAGCAGCAGATACGAGCCGCCGCGCAGGTCGAGGCCGAGCGCCATACGCCGCTGCGCAAAACTCGGCCAAGTCTTGACGGTGTCCTCGGAGAAGAAATTCGGCACGGCGAAGAGGCAGACGATCAGCGCCGTCAACAGAATCGCTATCGCCTTCCACCGTGTGAAATACAGCATGATGTTATCTCGAGACTAGTGCCGCCGATTTGAAGTTCCTACACCGCCAGCCGCAATCTCGATTGGGAACTTCAAATCGAAAAGCGGCACTAGAAAAGTCACATACTTTGCTAGTGCCCTTTGCTTTCCGAAGTTCGCGCACGAGCGTGCCGAGATGTATCACGAACTTCGGAAAGCGGGCACTAGTCGACGACTTACGTCGCCGTCGCCGCCTCGTCCTTCACCGGCTCGCCCTTGGCGCGCACGTCGGCGAGCATGGAGCGCATCTGCCGGATGCGCACATCGTCCGCGATTTCGATCTCGATCTGGTCGTCGTCGACGACCTTGGTCACCTTGCCGACCAGCCCGCCATTGGTGACCACGGTGTCACCGCGGCGCACATTCTTCACCATCTCCTGGTGCTGCTTCACCTTCTTCTGCTGCGGACGCAGAACGAGGAAGTACATGATGACGAAAATGAGGGCGAGCGGCACCAGCATGCCGATCGGGCTGTCCCCGCCAAACGGCGAGCCCTGGGCAAAGGCGGGCGTAATGAACATCGTGGGATCCTTTAAGATTTCGCGCGTGGATCGGTGTCCGACCCGGTCTCGCGCGGCGGAAAATTCGCGCGGACTATAGCGGCCGCCCGCCCAATTGCAATGTTACGAAATGGCCATAAAACCGAGGTTTTTGTGGGGCCGCGGAGGCGTCGGCCGGGGTGCCGATCGCGCACGATTCCCGCCGGCATGGCACCTCTTCCCAAACCGGTTCCCAGGCTCCGCGGACATGCGCTAAAAGCACCGCGACATCGCAAGGACCCGCATGGCCAGATCCAAGACGAAGAGCAAGAAGCACCCTGCCAAGACCCGAAAGCGCAACGGCCCTCCTGCGGAGCTGATGGAGCGCGTGGCTACGGCGCTGGAGCGGCTCGCGCCGCGCGCAACGAGTGAGACCGATTTCACCGCCGCCGACGCCTTCGTCTGGCATCCCGGCGGGCATCTCATTCCGGTGCCGCGGGTCAATCGCGTCGAGATGTCGCTGCTCAAGGGCATCGACCGCATGCGCGACGTGCTCATCGACAATACCGAGCGCTTCGCGCGCGCGCTCCCGGCGAACAACGCGCTCCTCTGGGGCGCGCGCGGCATGGGCAAATCGTCGCTAGTCAAGGCCGCGCATGCGGCTGTCAACCGCACGCTCGGCAAGAACGGCAAGCAGGCGCCGCTCAAGCTCGTCGAAATCCATCGCGAGGACATCGAGAGCCTGCCCGAGCTGATGACGCTGGTGCGTCCCGCGCCTTACCGCTTCATCGTGTTCTGTGACGATCTGTCCTTCGACAATGACGACACGTCGTACAAATCGCTCAAGGCGGTTCTCGAGGGTGGCATCGAGGGGCGTCCCGACAACGTGATCTTCTACGCGACCTCGAACCGTCGGCACCTGATGTCGCGCGACATGATGGAGAACGAGCGCTCGACCGCGATCAATCCCGGCGAGACCGTGGAGGAGAAGGTGTCGCTCTCCGACCGCTTCGGTTTATGGCTCGGCTTCCACCGCTGCAGCCAGGACGAGTTCCTGGCGATGGTCGAGGGCTATATCGCGCACTACAAGATCCCGCTCACCGGCGAAGACCTGCGCCGCGAGGCGCTCGAATGGGCGACCACGCGCGGCTCGCGCTCGGGCCGCGTTGCCTGGCAATTCATCCAGGAAGCGGCCGGCCGCCTCGGCGTGGCGTTGAAGGATTAGGTCTTGTTGCTCGCGCCGGACCCTCGCTACGCTCGGCGGCGCGAGGTGCAAATTCATCCAGGAAGCGGCCAGCCGCCTCGGCGTGACGTTGAAGGACTGAATTAAGCGCCGTTGAGATACTGCTGCGGATCGACCGGCGCCGAGCCCTTGCGGATCTCGAAGTGCAGCTGCGGCGAGGTGACGTTGCCGGTCTGACCGGACTTGGCGATGACCTGCCCGCGCTTCACGCTGTCGCCGCGCTTCACCAGAAGCTCGCTCGCATGCGCATAGGCTGAGACGTAGCCGTTGGCGTGACGCACCAGCACGAGATTGCCGTAGCCCTTGAGCTCGTTGCCGGCATAGGCGACGACGCCGTCTTCGGCGGCCTTCACCGGCGTGCCTTCCGGCACGGCGAGATTGATGCCGTCGTTCTGCTGCCCGTTCGGCTTCGGCCCGAATCCGGCGATGACGCGGCCGCGCACCGGCCAGCGGAATGACGGCAGCGCGCCGGCGGCTTCCGCGCTCTTGGTCGTGGTCGTCGCTGCCGGCGTTTCCGCGGCAGGCGTTGCGATACGCACGTTCTGCACTGGCTCGGCGCTGGCGACCGGCACCGTGCGCGGCTGCGCGACTTGCGGCATCGCCTGCTGCTGCGCGATCGACTGCGTCGTCAGCATGCTCTGGCGCACATGCGGAATGGTCAGGCGATCGCCCATGTTCACCTTGGTGTAGGGCTCGATATTGTTCGCCTTCGCCACTTCGGCGAGCGGCTTGCCATACATCTTGGCGATCTTGATCAGGCTCTCGCCGGGGGCGACCGTGTGGATGATATCGACGGTCTGCTGCCGGTGCGGCGCGACAACCGTGGCCGGAGCGACGGCGGGCTTCGCCGCCACCGGGGCCGGAGCAACACTCGCAGTGCTCGACACGTAGCGCGGAATGACGAGATGCTGGCCCGGCTTCACCATGCTGGCGTGGCTGATGCCGTTTGCCTGCATGATTGCGGAAGCCGGCACGCCGTATTTGCGCGCGATGATCTCAAGCGTCTCGCCATTGCCGACGACGATCGGGGTGCCCCCCTCCCAGGTCCAGCCCGCGGCCGGTACCGGCGCTGCAGCAGCGTGATGCGTGGCCGGCGCGCTGACCGAGCCGGTGATGTCGTTGCGGGCGGCAGGAGCCGGACGATAAGCGCCGAGGCCAGGAGCGCCACCGGAGACGCCGCCCTGCGGAACCGCGGCGACGGTCGCCGGACGGCTCGGCGCCGGCAGCGGCGTGCTCTCGACGTGGTGGCTCGGTTGCGGCTGCCGGGAGACAGAGCCGGTCACATCGGCCGGCGGCGCGGATTCAAACCGCGCCGAGTTGGAGCAGCTGGCGGTCCCCAGCGCAATGAGCGTCGCAACCGAAACGCGAAACCAGAGCTGCGAGCGGGACGACGCGGCAGGGCACGGCATGTGGTTACTCACACAATACGCACAATGGTGAGTAATTGAATAAACACGTGCCTAGTAAACAAGGCTTTAAGCCTTGTCGGCCGGTGAAACGTCGAAAAGCGTACAGTGCGCCTTACAACTCCCGCGCTTGTCCCCGCAAAAGCGGCACAAAGCGCACGGCGATGAGTTCTTCGCGCGCGAGGCCCGTTTCCGACTTGGTAAGCTTGATGAGTTCTTGCGGTCCGTTATGCGCGCCGAGTGGCAAAATCATCACACCACCCTCGCCCGCGAGCTGGTCGACAAGCTCCTGCGGAATCTCCGCCGCGGCCGCGGTGACAATGATGCGATCGAACGGCGCGTGATCCGGCGCGCCGCTAAAGCCATCGCCGACAAGCACCTCGACATTGCTGTAGCCCAACGACGCCAACCGCCCGCGCGCTGTCTCCGCGAGCGTCCGGTAACGTTCGATACTGATCACTTCGCGCGCCATGCGCGACAAAATCGCGGCTTGATAGCCGGAGCCGGTGCCGATCTCGAGCACGCGATGATTGGCGCGCAAGCCGAGCTGCTCGGTCATATAAGCGACGACATAGGGCTGGCTGATCGTCTGCCCGCAATTGATCGGCAGCGCCTGGTCGGCATAAGCGACATCGTTGTAATCGTGCTCGACGAACTGTTCGCGCGGCACCTCGTCCATGGCGCGCAAGACCGCCTGATCGCTGATCCCCCGCCGCCGCAGGGTCAGCATGAAGCCCATCCGGTCGATATCGTCGCCTTTCGGGAGCGCCGCCACGGCATCACCTTGTCTTATCCGCAGCCTACTCTTCCGCTGCGGCAATGCAGCCGTAACCGCCTCTACAGGCTGCCGTTATTTGTCTTCGCTAAATGGAACTTTTTCCACCGATCGGGGTTTAGCACGATCCGGGGGAGTGTGCCTTGCATCGTTTAAGTCCGACTGCCGAGAGTGATCGGGAGGCCCTAGACGCCACGAGCGCAAGCGAGATGGCTTCGCTGCTCGCGCGGCATCATTGGTCCCGCACGCCGCTCGGCCCCGCGGAACACTGGCCACAGAGCCTGAAGACGTCCATCGGCATCTGTCTGGAGAGCCGCTTTCCCATCGTGCTGTGGTGGGGGCCGGAATTCGTCAGCATCTACAACGACGACTACCGGCCGATCCTCGGCGACAAGCATCCGCGGGCACTCGGGCGTCCCGGCCGCGAGGTCTGGGGCGACGTGTGGTCCGTCGTCGGCCCGATGCTCGAGGGCGTGATGCGCACCGGCGAAGCCACCCAGGCGCGCGACCTGCTGCTGGTGATGAACCGCCACGGCTATGACGAGGAGACCTATCTCACCTTCTCTTACAGCCCCATTCGTGATGAGAGCGGCCGCGTTGCCGGCGTGTTCACGCCGGTCATCGAGACGACGAGCCAGGTGATCCGCGAACGGCGCTTGCGGACGCTGCGCGACCTCGCGGCGCGCGCGCGTGCGGAGACGCCTTACGAGGCTTGCCGCGCCGCCGCGGCGGCACTCGCGCTCAACGGCCACGACGTTCCTTTCGCGATGATCTACCTGCTCGACGAGGAGCGCCGACACGCGCATCTCGCTGCCACCGCCGGTATCGCGCCCGGATCGAGCGCCAGCCCCGAGCTTATCGACATCACTACGCATGACCCGTGGTCGCTCGGCGAAGTCGCGCGCACCAACCACATTGTCGAGATCACGCGGCTGCCGTCACGGCTCGGCAAATTGCCGTCGGGCGCCTGGCCGGTATCGCCGCGCTCGGCAATCGTGCTGCCTGTCGTGGTGCCCGGCCACGAAAACGCCGAAGCCATCCTCGTCGCCGCGGTGAGCCCGCGCCGCGCGCTCGATGACGAATATCGCTCGTTCTACAATCTCGTCGGCCAGCAGGTCGCCGCCGCCATGGCCGAGGCTCTGGCCTATGAGCGCGAACGCCAGCGCGCCGAGGCGGCGCAGGCGCTGGGCCAGAGCGAGGCACGGCTCGCCTTCGCTCTCGACGCCGGCCGGCTCGGCTATTGGGAAATGGACCCGATCCGCGAGCGGCTGATCACCTCCGAGATCTACAAGGCCAACTGGGGCCGCGCGCCGCAGGACGAGTTCACCTATGAGATGCTGCTCGCCTCGATCCATCCCGAGGACCGCGCGCTGCACGAGGACGCGATCGAGGAGGCGGTGCGCAGCAAGACCGCGCTCGACATCGAGTACCGGGTGATCTGGCCGGACGGCAGCGTGCATTGGCTGCGCGTGCGCGGCCATGCCAGCTACGATACCGACGGCAAGCCGTTGCGCATGGCCGGTATCTCGCTCGACGTCACCGACCGCAAGGACATCGAGGACTCGCTGCGCCGGGAGATCACCGAGCGCACGCGGGTCGAGCAGCACCAGGATCTGCTCCTCGCCGAGCTCAATCACCGCGTGAAGAATACGCTCGCCATCGTGCTCTCGATCGCCACGCAGACATTGCGCAACGCCGATACCGCCGAGGCGTTCCGCGCCGGCTTCGAGGCGCGCATCATGGCGCTCGCCGAAGCACACAATCTTTTGACCGAAAGTAACTGGGAAGGTGCGTCACTACGGGTCATGCTGGAGCGGGTCCTCGGTCCCTACCGGGGCGTCGGCAAACCGCGCTATGATCTCGGCGAGCAAAGCGACGTCCGCGTCGGACCAAAAACCGCGGTGGCACTGGTGATGGCCTTCAACGAGCTCGCGACCAATGCGGCGAAATACGGCGCGCTGTCGAACGCGAACGGGTGCGTGCTGGTGCGCTGGGAGGTTGGCGACGGTAAGCCAGCGCGGTTGCTGATCCGCTGGGAAGAGGTCGGCGGACCGCCGGTGCGCCAGCCCAAGCGCCGCGGCTTCGGAACGCGGCTGATCAGCGGGCTGTCCGAGGACGCCGGCGGCAAGGTGAAGGTAGACTTTGCGAAAAGCGGCCTCACTTGCGTGTTCGATCTGCCGTTGAGCACGGGGAGCCGGTCATGACGACGAACGGATCGAGCCTTCGCGTATTCGTCGTCGAGGACGAATACCTCATCCGCATGCTGCTCGAGGATATGCTGGCGGAGATCGGCTTCACCGTCGCCGCGGCGGCGGGCACGGTGACCGAAGCGACCGAGCTCGCGCATTCGACCGAGTTCGACGTCGCCATCCTCGACGTCAATCTCGATGGCCAGGAGGTTTATCCGGTCTCGGATATTCTCGACGGCCGCGGCGTGCCCTTCGTCTTCGTCACCGGTTATGGTGGTCGCGGCCTCCCCGAGCCCTATCGCGACCGCATGACGTTGCAGAAACCGTTCCAGCTCGACGACCTCAAGCGCACGCTGCTGACGCTGATCGACGACGGCAAGAAGGCCGCGGCGAGTTCGCGGTAGTCGATCGCCGCTCTCGCGCAACACGGTCGAACTCATCCTGAGGAGCGTTGCGAAGCAACGCGTCTCGAAGGATGGCAACAAGCACAAGGCCGCACCGACGCGGCCTCATGCTTCGAGACGCGCACTTCGTACGCTCCTCAGCATGAGGTTGGAGGTTACGGATTAACGATGTCAAACAGCCCGGCTTGTCCGTGGCCTTCGACCAAAGCTTCGCCATTTCGACGCGGCGTCGATTTTTTTGAAATCAGCGCCGTCGGAAGACCAAGGGCGCGCGGGACATCCGTGATCCTTCGGGATCTACGGATCCTTCGCCCCTCGCGGAACGAAGGCAATTGGTAGTCAAACCGCAGGTCTCGTCGGATCGAGATATCCCGCGCGCGATGGGTTACGGCTTGCTTCGCGGGCCCCCGGAGGCCTGACCATTATTGGCCTCCGCTGCGATAACGCCAGGGCTCCTGGCGCCAGGACCTTCGCGACTTGGGCCGCCGGTCTCCTGCGGGAATGCAGCCCGCTCTCGCCCGGCCACCGCCACCCTCCCCGCATCAGTTGCACTGGCCAATGCCCCTTGGAAATGGGAAGGGATAAACGTTGTTATAGGCGTGCGACATGCCGAGAAAAAGAGGCCACGCGAATTTTTTGCAGTTGCCAACACGTTGCCAACAGCATGCTCACGCTTTCCACAGGGCGGCGCGGATCAGTCAAACAACTCAGCGAGCTTGGTCATGAACGGCTCGTCGGTGAGATCGAGCTTCAGCGGCGTGACCGCGATGCGGTTCTCGCCGAGCGCGTAGAGATCGGTGCCGTGGCGCACCTGCGGCATCGGGCCACGCTCGAAGGCGATCCAGTAATACGGGTTGCCACGGCCGTCGTGGCGCGCGTCGAGGCGCAGCAGTTCCTGATCGCGCTTGCCTTGCGCCGCGACAGCGACGCCGGCGACGGCTTCCGGCGGACAGTCGGGGAAATTGATGTTGATCAGCACGTCGGGCGGCAGACCGTTCGCCAGCACGCGACGGATGAGATCGGGTGCGAACTTGATCGCGGTCGCCCAATGCGGCTTGTGGCGATTGAGCGAGGTGTAGGCCTGCGACAGCGCGAAAGAGGGAATGCCGAGCACGGTGCCTTCGATGGCGCCGGCGACGGTGCCCGAATAGGTGACGTCCTCGGCGCAATTGCGTCCGCGATTGACGCCGGAGAGCACCAGATCCGGCTTCTGCTTCATGATGTGGCGCGCGCCCATGATCACGCAGTCGGTGGGCGTGCCCTTCACCGCAAAGTGCCGCTCGCCGACCTCGCGCAGGCGCAGCGGATCGTTGAGCGAGAGCGAATGCGATACGCCGGACTGATCGGTCTCCGGTGCCACGATCCAGATATCGTCGGACAGCGTGCGCGCGATCGTTTCGCAGGCCTCTAAGCCCTGCGCGTGAATGCCGTCGTCGTTGGTAATGAGAATGCGCATATCGTCCAGCAGTGCGGGTTGGAGCCTTGCTTTCGCAGCTCAGCCAAAGCTCCACGTCCCACAGGTCGGAGCCCTAGAGCAAGAGGGTAGCGCGCACCGCCCGTCCCCCGCGCACTTACCAACATTGACATCAAGGCATCAATGCGATTATGTTTTGATGCATGAGAACGACCCTCACCATCGACGACGACGTGGCGAAGCAACTTGAGCGCCTCCAGCGCGAACGCGACACCAGCTTGAAGGATGTCGTCAACGACCTCCTGCGACGCGGGTTACGCGAGACGGACGGCGCACCCAAACGGCGAAAGCCGTTTCGCACCGCGACATTCGCGATGGGCCGGTCGCTCGTGAATGTCGACAATATTGCCGAAACACTTGCCCTACTCGAGGGTGAAAGCTTCAAGTGATCCTGGTCGACGTCAATCTTCTGATTTACGCGACCAACACCGACGCTTCACAGCATGTGGCGGCGCGCCAATGGCTTGACGAAAAGCTCGCCGGCCCGCCGCGCGTCGGAATTCCGTGGCCTTCGGTCGTTGGCTTCCTGCGCATCACGACCAATCCGCGCGCCTTCGCTCGTCCGCTCACGATGGTGACTGCCTGGAAACAAGTGGAGGATTGGCTGCGTTGCGAAACGGTGTGGACACCACACCCGACAGAACGTCACTCCCAGGTTTTCGCCAACCTGCTCGGCCAACCCGGCGTGCAAGGCAACCTCGTTTCCGACGCCCACCTCGCAGCACTGGCGATCGAGCACGGTCTGACGCTCTGTTCGACCGACGGCGATTTTGCGCGATTTCGTGATTTGAAATGGCTGGACCCGCTCGCCGGCTGAATTGGTCGCCTACATTCGCTCGATCATCTTCAACCCACCCATGTAAGGCGCGAGCGCGGCGGGCACGGCGATGCCGCCGCCCTCCTGCTGATAGGTCTCCATCACCGCGATGAGCGCGCGGCCGACGGCAACGCCGGAGCCGTTGAGCGTGTGCACCGGATGATTACCGCCCTTCTTCGCCTTGTAGCGCGCATTCATGCGCCGCGCCTGGAACTCGCCGCACAACGAACACGACGAGATTTCGCGGAACATGTTCTGGCCCGGCAGCCACACCTCGATGTCGTAGGTCTTCTGTGCGGCAAAGCCCATGTCGCCGGTGCATAGCGTCACCACGCGATAGTGCAGATCGAGCCGGCGCAGGATTTCCTCGGCGCAGGCAAGCATGCGCTCGTGTTCGTCCCTGCTCGCCTCCGGCGTGGTGACGGAAACGAGCTCCACTTTGGTGAACTGATGCTGGCGGATCATCCCGCGCGTGTCCTTGCCGGCGGCGCCGGCCTCGGCGCGGAAGCACGGCGTGCAGGCGGTGAGCCGCAACGGCAGCGCGTCTTCCTCGACGATCGACTCGCGGACAAGGTTGGTGAGCGGCACTTCGGCGGTTGGTATCAGCCAATAGCCGTCGTCCTCTTCGATGGCGGCCTTGCTGCCCGCGTAGAATTGATCGTCGGCGAATTTCGGCAACTGCGCCGTCCCGAACATCACGTCATCGCGCACCAGCAACGGCGGATTGACCTCGGTGTAGCCGTGCTCACCCGTATGCACATCGAGCATGAACTGCCCGAGCGCGCGTTCGAGGCGAGCGAGGCCCTTCTGCAGCACGACAAAGCGCGCGCCGGAGAGCTTGGCGGCCAGCTCGAAATCCATCATGCCGAGCGCTTCACCGAGCTCGAAATGCTGCTTGGGCTTGAAGGCATAATCGCGCCTGGCGCCAAACTTGTGATGCTCGACATTGCCGTTCGCGTCCGCGCCATCCGGCACCTCGTCGAACGGCGTGTTGGGGATTTGCGCGAGCTCCTTGTCGAGCGCTGCAGACGCCTCCTTCTCCTGCGCCTCCATCGCCGGGATCGCGGCTTTCAGCTCACCGACCTCGGCCATCAGCGTGCCGGCGCGGGGCTCGTCCTTGGCTTTCTTCGCCTCGCCGATCTCCTTCGAGGCAGCGTTCCGTCGCGCCTGCGCCTGCTCGAGCTTGAGGATCAGCGCACGCCGGCGCTCGTCCAGCGCCAGGAGCTTGCCCGACAGCGGCTCCAGCCCGCGGCGCGTGAGCCCGCGGTCAAAGGCCTCGGGATGCTCGCGAATCCATTTGATGTCGTACATGGCGGGGCTTTTTCGGCGCTTTCGCGCAACAGAGTCTCAAGACGTGGATGCCCGGCATAAAGCCGGGCATGACGAAGTCAATATCAACGCACCAATACGCGAAACTATTCCGCCGGCTTGGCCGTCGCCGCCTCCTCGGCGGCGGCCGCGGCCTGGCGTTTTTCCACCATGCGCACCGACCACACCGAGCCCTCGAACAGGATCAGCAGCGGCAAAGCGAGCGACATCATGCTGAGCACGTCGGGTGGCGTGAGCACCGCGGAAACGATGAAGGCGACGACGACGAAATAGCGCCGCTGCTTGCGCAGCTGGTCCGAGGTGATGATGCCGACGCGTCCGAGCAAGGTCAGCACCACGGGGAGCTGGAAGGCGACCCCGAAGGCCAGCACCAGCGACATCATCAGCGAGAGATATTCGCCGACTTTCGGCATCAGCTCGATCTGCGCCTCGCTGCCGCCCAGTTGCTGCATGCCGAGCGAGAAACGCACCAGCATCGGGAACACCAGGAAGTAGACGAGCAGCGAGCCGAGCAGAAAGAAGATCGGCGTGGCGATGAGATACGGCAGGAACGCGTTGCGCTCGTGCCGATAGAGGCCGGGGGCGACAAATTTGTAGAGCTGCGCGGCGATTACCGGGAATGAAAGGAAGGCAGCGCCGAACATCGCCAGCTTGAGCTGGGTGACGAAATATTCGAGCAGCGCGGTGTAGATGAACTTCGAGTGCTCGGGCCCCGCGACCCAGACGAAGGGCTGCACCAGGATGTTGTAGATCTGCTTGGCGAAGATGAAGCACAGCACGAACATCACCACGAAGGCGATCAGCGCCTTGATCAGCCGCGCGCGCAGCTCGATCAGATGCTCGATCAGCGGTGCCTTGGTGGACTCGATGTCCTCGTGGGTCATGCCGCGCGCTCTCCCCCCTCCTTCGGAGGGACGGGTTCAGGCGCGGCGAAATCTTTTTCGCTCACCGGCGGCGCAGGCTCGGTCGCGGGGATCGCAACCTCAGGTGCGGGCTCGGCGGCCGGCGCCTCGACACTCGGCGATGACGCCGCAGTCGAGGGCGATGGCGTTGCCGGCGTATCGGTCATCGCGCTCTCGAGTTCCTTGTGGGCGCTGGCCAGCGGATCGAAATTGCCCACCCCGCTCGCTGCGGCGCTGATGTCGTCGACCTGCTTCTTCAGGTCGGCCATCTCGGCCTCGCGCATCGCTTCCTGGAACTGACCCTGGAACTCGGAGGCCATGCGCCGCACCTTGCCCATCCATTGGCCGATGGTGCGAAGCACGCCAGGCAACTCTTTCGGGCCGATGACGATCAACGCCACGACGCCGATAATGACGAGCTTGCCCCAATCCAGTTCGAACATGGAAATTCAACTCGCCTCGATCGAAGCAGATCGCCGCCTGCGGCGAAACGCGATCAGGACACCGAGCCTTCGACCTTGCGGTCCGTCTTCTCGACGGAAGCCGCTGCCTGCTGATGATCGATGGTCTTCGTGTCTTTCTTGTCGGCGCTCTCGTCGTCCGACATGCCCTTCTTGAAGGCTTTGATGCCCTGGGCAAAGTCGCCCATCAGGGACGAGATCTTGCCGCGACCGCCGAACAAGACCAGGACGACGATCGCCACCAGCAGCCAGTGCACCGCGCTGAAGCTACCCATTTGATTGTTCCTCCGCAGCCACCGGCCGTACCGGTCCCGCATCTATCCGTTTGTTTTGCTGTCTGCCCGAAACCTAGGCTCGGCACACGGCAAAAACAAGGACTTCCGCGGTGCAAAAGTACCGCGGCGCAGCGTCGCAAACGAAGGTTAATTCAAGGAGTTAGGATTTATCCTCGGGCGTCGGCGCGGGCGCCAGGCCTAGATCGAGATCGCCCGGCTCGAGCGGGTCCTCGTCCTCGCGGAGCGTGCTGTCGTCGGACGGCATTGGAACATCGAAGCCCGGCGGCAGACGACCGTCGAGCATCCCGGCGCCCTTGAGCTCGTCGAGGCCTGGCAGATCGCCGACCGCTTCCAAGCCGAAATGCGAGAGGAAGGTCTCCGTGGTGCCGTAGGTGACCGGCCGCCCCGGCGCCTTGCGGCGGCCGCGCGGACGGATCCAGCCGGTCTCCAGCAGCACGTCGACGGTGCCCTTGGAGACGACAACGCCGCGAATGTCCTCGATTTCGGCGCGCGTCACCGGCTGGTGATAGGCGATGATCGCCAGCGTCTCGATCGCGGCACGCGAAAGCTTGCGCGTCTCCACGATGTTCTTGGTGAGCAGCCAATTGAGATCGGCCGCGGTGCGGAACGTCCACTTCTTGCCGACGCGCACGAGATTGACGCCGCGCGAGACATATTCGGCCTGCAGCTTGAGCAGCGTCTCGTGCACATTGACACCCGCGGGCAATTGCTTCGCCAGCGTGCCCTCGTCGAGCGGCTCCTTGCAGGCAAACAGCAGCGCCTCGAGCAGACGCAGTTCTTCCGGTCGCGCCGACGTCACCGCCTCGCTCTCCGCTTGTTCCTGATCGTCAGACGATACGATCACGAGCTTTTCGGCCAACCGAGCCATCGAAGGCGTCTCCTCATGAAAGTCCTGCATTGTCGTTTGATACGCCAAACTCAGGCGCGATTTCTCCCTTGACAGCGCGCTTGCGCACAAAAATCGGAGCGAAGGCTTCTTTCTGATGCAATTCGGCGACGCCTTCGCGCACCAGCTCCAGCGCCGAGGCGAAGCTCGATGCGAACACAGTAGCAACGAGCGAGGGCTCGACCAGATAGCTGATCAGATATTCATCGAGCTGCGTCCAATCGCTGGCTTCACCGACCAGGCGTTCGAGCGCCTCGCGCGCTTCCGCCAGCGACCACACCTTACGCTTGGCATAGTGCAGGTGCGCGAGCGCCTTGGTCTGGCGCTGCCGCGCATAGGAGCTGAGCAGGTCGTAGAGCGTTGCCGTCCATTCCGGCTGCTTGATCTCGGCGATCGGCTCCGGCGCCCCGCGCGCGAAGACATCGCGATCGAGCTGCGGACGTCCCATCAGATCGCCGGCGAGCTTGCGGAACGCTTCGAGCCGGCGCAGGCGATAGGCGAGCGCGGTGGCGAGATCTTCAGCACTCGGTCCGCTGGCGGGCGATGCATCGGGTAAGAGCAACCGCGATTTCAGATAAGCGAGCCACGCCGCCATCACCAGGTAATCGGCGGCGAGCTCCAGCCGCAACTTGCGCGCCTCCTCGATGAAGGCGAGGTACTGATCGGCCAGAGCGAGAATGGAGATTTTCGCGAGGTCCACCTTCTGCTGGCGCGCGAGCGTGAGCAGCAGATCGAGCGGGCCTTCGAAACCCTCGACGTCGACCATCAGCGCCGGCTCGGTCGAGCCGCGCTCTTCGGTCAATTCGGTCTCGAAAGGCGTCTCATCCGCAATCATCATGACGTCTTCACCTGTTCGCCAGCCAACATCGCCGCAAAGATAGCCCGCGCACCCTCGGCATCGAATTCGCCCGGCGCTTTGCGCGCCGCAAGCGCTGCCTGCGCCCGCTGACCAGCTTCACCGGACAACTGCGGAACCGCGCCCGCCACCGCACGCATCTCGTCGAGCTTGCCGTTGCAAAGCAGGACAAGATCGCAGCCGGCCGCGAGCGCGGCCACGCTGCGTTCCGCCAGCGTCCCCGACAGGGCGCCCATGGAGATGTCGTCGCTCATCAGCAAGCCTTGGAACCCGATTCCACGCCGAATCACTTCCCGCACCATTGTGGCCGAAGTCGTGGCCGGCGCGACGGGGTCGATGGCACTAAACACAACATGCGCGGTCATGCCCAAAGGCAGGTTGGCCAGGGGCCGGAAGGCCGCGAAATCGCTCGTTTCCAGCACCGCGCGCTCGGTCGCGACCACCGGCAGGCGCAAATGGCTGTCGGCGGTGGCGCGGCCGTGGCCCGGCATATGCTTGAGCACGGGCAGAACGCCGCCATTGAGGAGCCCGGCGGCGACCGCGCCGGCGAGCGCCGCGACCTTGTCCGGCCGCTCGCCATAGGCGCGATCGCCGATGACATTGTCGGAGCCGGGAACCGGCACATCGGCGAGTGGCAGGCAATCCACATCGATCCCGAGCGCATGCAGATCAGACGCGATGAGGCGCGCGCCGAGCCGCGCCGCGGTGAGCCCAGCAGCCGGGTCACGGTCATAGATCGCGGCATAGGCAGCGCCCGGCGGATAGGGCGGCCAATGCGGCGGGCCGAGCCGCTGGACGCGACCGCCCTCCTGGTCGACGAGAACCGGCGCCTGCCAGCCGACTGCTTCGCGGAAAGCCGCAACCAGCGCAGTTAGTTGCGCCGGATCGCTGACATTACGCTTGAAGACGATCAGGCCCCAGGGCGCGGCTTCCCGCAAGAAGGCGCGCTCATCCGGAGTAAGCGTCAACCCGCTGAGGCCAGTGATGAATGCGCGCGGCGCCATTGGCGCCGGGGTTACCCCGCGGTCGCGGCCAGGGTCAAGATTAGGCCCGCTAATTCCTCTGGACGATGCAGGCCCCGCCTGCGGCCTTGAGCTCGCTGCAAAGCTGGCTGGCCTCTTCGCTCGAGCCGAACGGACCCACCGTCGCGCGATAGTAGGTCCCCTTGCCGGCGATCTCGGCCTTGCGGATCACCAGCGCGCGGTTGCCCAGCACGTTCGGGTATTTGGCCGCGAGCGAGCGATAAGCGCTTTGCGCTTCCGCCTCGCTGCGCTGGGAGGAGACCTGCACGTAGTGGCCTGGACCGCCACCGCTTGCGGCAGGCGCGGCCGCGGCGGCCGGCGGATTACTGGCGAGCCTCGCCGGCGGCGTGCGTGGCTTGGCGCCGGGCGACAACGACAGTGGCGCGTTGGGGTCGGCGGCGGCCTGTTGCACGGGCGCGGCAGCCGGACGAACCGGCGCGGGCCGCGCGGCTGGAGCCGGCGGCGGAGCCGCGGCATTGGGCGCGTCGCTCACAGCGGCCGGCGCAACGGCGGCGGTACGGGTCGGCGGCGGCGGAGGCGGCGTTGGTGCTGACGGCCGCGCAACGACAGGCATGCCGGCTTCCTGCAGCACGGGCTGATCCGGACGGATCACGATGGTCCTGATTTTTTTCGGCTCGTTGCCGGTGGGATTGATGGCCACCGGCCCCGGACCGGGCGGCGCCACGACTGAAGGCTGCCCATTGCCCGCGGCCGGGAACACGACGCGCGGGGGCGGCGCGGTCGGCTTCACGTCGACCGGCGTCTCCTCGCGGGAGACGACCTTGTCGCCCTGGCTGTCGCCGATGCGATCGTAGATCTGCTTGCTGGCCGAATTGTCGGCGCTCTGCGGCGGCACGACCTTGCTCGGCGTAGTGTCGGCCTTGATCACCGGCGGCGGCGCCTTCGAGCCCGACGGCCCGAACATGCTGCGATAGCCCCACGCCCCGGCAACGCCGAGGATGATCAGGGCCGAGACCGAGGCGATGGCGACGATGCGCCGGCGGCGGCGCGGCGGGACATCGTCGTAGATGTCCTGCCCTTCGCCAGAGCCATGCTGGTAATACGCATCCCCGTCATCGCCGGCGGCATCGTGCTGCGGCTCCGCATAGCCGGCCTGGTCATAGCCGGCTTCGTAGCCCTCGCCCTGCCCGTGCGGCTCGACCACATGCTCAAAGCTCGGCGCGCTGAAGGACGGCATGCCGCGCGTCTGCACCTGCGGCGCCGCGGACGGTGCGAACACGGGTTGCGCCGCGTAGCCCGCCGGCGTGGCCGGCTGACGCGGCTCGGCAACGAGCGGTGCGCTCAACGGGGCGTCACCCCAGTCGGCAGGATCGGCGGCAGCCTTGCGCGCGGGTGCAGGCGCCTGCGGCGGCGCCGCGGCGCGGCGCGCATCGCGGCCGAACTCTCCGAACGGATCGGTTTGCCCGATCAGGCGTGCAAGCTCGGCAAGGGGATCGTTGGATGCGGCTGCCGGCTGCTCCGCCGGACGCGCGTATGGGTCATTCGGACGATTGGATCGCTGATTGTAATTGTCCGCCATTCCAGCCCCGATCTACGCGTCGTGCAGCGCCAGTGTCCCAATTCCGAAGTTCGCCAGACCCCGGAGCGAGTCAGGAGCGAACTTCGGAATTAAAGGGACACTGGAACGCATATGAATACTAGTGCCCCGAACTCGAAGTTCGCGATCGAGCTTGCCGCGATGTGCGCGCGAACTTCGAGTTCGGGGCACTAGGCGTAAAGGCATGCGCAACGATCGCTTTTCTTTTCCCCCAGCGCCCTACGTCAGTCGAAAAAAGACTAGCGCATCTCATCGGGCGCTTCGACACCGAGCAAGGCGAGCCCGGAGGCGAGGACGGTGACGACACCTTGCACCAGTGCCAAGCGCGCCACGGTCAGTTCTGGATCATTCTGGATAATGAAGCGTAAATGAGGCAGGTCCTTGCCGCGCGTCCATTGCGCGTGGAACTCGCTCGCAAGCTCATACAAATAAAAGGAAATCCGATGCGGCTCGTGAGCGAGCGCCGCCGCCTCCACCAGCCGCGGATAGAGTGCGAGCTTGCGCAAGATCGACAGCTCGGCCGGATCGTCGAGGCGTGAGAGTCGGGCCTTCGACAGAGCCTTCGCACGCTCGCGTCCGTCCTCGGGCAGATCGGGGACCAGCTCGCGGGCGTTGCGAAACACGGACTGGCCGCGGGCGTGCCCGTACTGCACGTAGAACACAGCGTTGTCGCGCGACTGCTCGATCACCTTGGCGAGGTCGAAATCGAGCACCGCATCGTTCTTGCGGTAGAGCATCATGAAGCGCACGGCGTCGCGGCCGACTTCGTCGACCACCTCACGCAGCGTGACGAAATCGCCGGAGCGCTTCGACATCTTCACCGACTCGCCGCCGCGCAAGAGCCGCACCAGCTGCACCAGCTTGACGTCGAGCGCAGCCTCGCCGCCGCTCACCGCCTTCACCGCCGCCTGCATCCGCTTGATATAGCCGCCATGGTCGGCGCCCCAGACGTCGATCATGGCGCGAAAGCCGCGGTCGAATTTGGATTTGTGATAGGCGATGTCGGCGGCAAAATAGGTGTAGCTGCCGTCGGACTTCTTCAGCGGACGGTCGACGTCGTCGCCGAAATCGGTCGAGCGGAACAGCGTCTGCTCGCGATCCTCCCAGTCTTCCACCGGCGCGCCCTTGGGCGGCGGCAGACGTCCCTCGAACACTTCGCCACGCCCACGCAGCCACTCGATGGTGGCACCGACATCGTCCTTCGGCTCGGTGAGCGAACGCTCGGAGAAGAATGTCTCGTGCCGGACATTGAGCGCGCCGAGATCGTCGCGGATCATGTCCATCATCATCGCGATGGCTTTTTTGCGCACAACCGGCAGCCATTCGGCTTCCGGTTTCTTCTTCAGCGTATCGCCATGCTCGGCGACAAGCGCCGCCCCGACCGGCTTCAGATAGTCGCCGGGATAAAGGCCTTCCGGAATGGCGCCGACCTCTTCGCCGAGCGCCTCACGATAATGCAAGAATGCGGAGCGCGCGAGCACGTCGACCTGGGCGCCCGCGTCGTTGATGTAATACTCGCGCGTCACCGCGAAGCCGGTGAAGGCGAGCAGATTGGCGAGCGCATCGCCGAACACCGCGCCGCGTCCGTGACCGACATGCATCGGCCCGGTCGGGTTGGCGGAGACATATTCGACATTGACCTTCTCTGCCTTGCCAATGTCGCTCGCGCCATAGCGCAGGCCCTGCGCGAGCACAGCGGTGAGCGTGTTCGCCCAGGCACCCGGCTTGAGGGTGAGATTGATGAAGCCTGGGCCGGCGACGTCGACCTTCTCGACCTGCGGCTCCGCGCGCATCGCCGCGGCAACGGCTTCGGCAAGCTCGCGCGGCTTCTTGCCAGCGTCCTTGGCGAGCACCATCGCGGCATTGGTCGCCATGTCGCCGTGGGTCGGATCGCGCGGCGGCTCGACGACCACGCGCGCAAGGTCGGTCCCCGCGGGAACGAGCGGCGCCACCGCGGCGCGCACGCGGTCGAGGATCTCGGCGAAGATGTTGGTTTGTTCGGCCATGGCGAAGAACGCGCGAGCTAACGCAAATCCGGGGTCGAGTCAAAGAAGCGCGCGTGCTCCTTGAGCGCATAACCGTCGGTCATGCCGGCGATGAAATCGGCGATATGGCGGGCGCGGCCATGGGCGTCCTCGTGGCCGAGCGCCTGCGCCCATTCCACCGGCAGATCCTGCGGGTTTGCGAAGTAATGCGCGAACAGCTCACGCACCACGCCCTCCGCCGCGTCCATGATGCGCGCGATGCGCTCGTGCCGGTACATGCGCGGATAGAGGAAGCTCTTGATGTCGCGGTCGCCCTCGCCCATCGCCGGGGAGAAGGCGACGAGCGGCCGCCCGGCGCGGCGCACGTCGTCCGCCGAGCGCGGCGCGATCTCGGCGACGCACGCGCGCGTTTGCGCGATGACGTCCTCGATCATGCGGGTGATCAGGCGGCGGCCCAACTCGTGCACGCGTCGCGCATGATCGAGCGCCGGATATTGCTTGTCGATCTCGCGAAGAAGTTCGGTGGCGAGCGGGACCCAGGTGAGATCGTCGAGCCGGAAGAGTTCGGCGCGCAGCCCGTCATCGATATCGTGGGCATCATAGGCGATGTCGTCGGAGATCGCGGCGACCTGCGCCTCGGCACTGGCGAAGCTCCACAGCTCGAGATCCTGCACCGCGCCATAGTCGCGGATGGTCTCCGGGATGCCATGCTTGCGGTAGCGGCCAATCGGTTCGCCGGCGCGGTCGGTGAGCGGGCCGTTGTGCTTGACCAGGCCTTCGAGCGTCTCCCAGGTCAGATTGAGCCCGTCGAAATCCGGATAACGGCGCTCGAGCGCAGTGACGATGCGCAATGCCTGCGCATTGTGATCGAAGCCGCCATAGGCGGCGAGGCAGTAATCGAGCGCGCGCTCGCCCGCGTGACCGAACGGCGGATGGCCGAGATCGTGCGCCAAGGCGAGTGCCTCGGCGAGGTCCTCGTCGAGGCCGAGCGCGCGGGCGATCGAGCGGGCGATCTGCGCCACCTCGAGCGTGTGGGTCAGCCGCGTGCGATAGTGGTCGCCCTCATGGAACACGAAGACTTGCGTCTTGTGCTTAAGCCGGCGGAAAGCGGTGGCGTGGATGATGCGGTCGCAGTCGCGACGAAACGGGTTGCGGGTCGGGCTTGCCGGCTCGGGGACGCGGCGACCGCGGCTTTCCCCGGGATTGGCGGCAAAAACCGCGCGTTCGCAGCCGGTTTCAATAGCCATTTAGGCCATTTTCCGTGAATTGACCTTCCGCAATGGCGCACTTAACTATCGCTTACGGATTCTAGCAAATATGAAAGCCATGCAGACGGCGGCAGCAGTCACGGTGAGCGAGCGGGCGGCACGGCGGATCGCGGAGATCCTCAGGGCCGAGCCGGCCGGCACCATGCTGCGCGTGAGCGTCGAGGGCGGCGGCTGCTCCGGTTTCCAATACAAGTTCGACATGGAGCGGGCCAAGGCCGACGACGATCTGGTGATCACCCGCGAGAACGCCACGGTGCTGATCGACCCGGTGTCGATCAACTATCTCGCCGGCTCGGAGATCGATTTCGTCGACGACCTGATCGGCGCATCGTTCAAGGTGAAGAATCCGCAAGCCACCGCGTCCTGCGGCTGCGGCACCAGCTTTTCCATCTGATCCAAGTCTGCGAATGAAAATGGCCGGGCTCTCGCCCGGCCACAAGTTTCGCAACTATACAGCCGCCCTACTCCGCGGCAACCGCCGGCGGCACCTCGTGCACTTCCTGCAGCTGCGGCTCGAGCTTGCGCTTGAGCATGCGGTCGAAGCGATCGAGATAGAGGTAGATGACCGGCGTGATGTAGAGCGTGAGGAGCTGCGACAGGCACAGTCCGCCGACCACAGCGATGCCGAGCGGCTGACGCAGTTCGGCGCCGGCGCCGGTGCCGAGCGCGATCGGCAGCGAGCCGAAGATGGCGGCGAAGGTCGTCATCATGATCGGGCGGAAGCGCAGCACGCAGGCTTCGCGGATCGCCGCCTCCGCCGAGAGGCCGACGCGGCGGCGCTCGATGGCGAAGTCGACCATCATGATCGCGTTCTTCTTCACGATGCCGACCAGCATGACGATGCCGATCATCGCGATCACCGACAGGTCCATCTTGAACAGCAGCAGCGTCAGGATGGCGCCGATGCCGGCCGACGGCAGGCCGGAAATGATGGTGATCGGGTGGATGAAGCTTTCGTAGAGGATGCCGAGCACCACATAGGCGGCGAAGATCGCGGCGAGGATGAGGATGCCCTGCCCGCGCAACGCGTCCTGGAACACCTGCGCGGTGCCCTGGAAGGTGGAGGTGATCGTCGCCGGCAGGCGCTCCTCGCGCTCGATGCGCTGGATGCCGTCGACGGCCTCGCCCAGCGAATGGCCGGGCACCAGGTTGAACGAGATAGTCACCGAGGGTTGCTGGCCCTGGTGATTGACCTGCAGCGGTCCGACGCTCGGCACCATCTTGGTCACCGCCGAGAGCGGGATCGCGGTGCCGCTCGGAATGCCATTGCCGGTGATGCCGGAGCCGGGGCCGTTGCTGGTCGTGTTGCCGTTGGTCTTGACGAAGATCTTGCTCAGCGCCGAGGGATCGGCCTGGAATTCAGGCAGCGCTTCGAGAATGATCTGATAGTTGTTCGCCGCCGTGTAGATGGTGCCGACCTGGCGGGTGCCGAAAGCATCGAACAGCTCCTGGCGAACCTGATCGATGCTGATGCCGTAGATCGCCGCCTTCTCACGATCGACGTCGATGGTGACCTGCGGGTTGCGCACATAGAGATCGGTGGTGACGTCGATCAGGCCCTTGAGCGTGGCGATCTTGTCGCGCATCAGCGGCGCGATCCGGTAAAGCTCGGCTGTGTCGTTGGACTGCAGCGTGTACTGATACTGGCTCTTCTGGATCTTGCCGCCGACATTGATGTTCTGGATCGGCTGGAAAAAGATCTGGATGCCGGGGACGACATTGGCTTCGCGGCGCAGCCGCGGGATGATCGTGGCGATCCGCTCCTTGCGAACGTCCATCGGCTTGAGCGCGACCAGCATGCGGCTCTGGTTGTTGATCGCATTAGGGCCGCCGATGCCGACGGTGGAGTTGATGTAGTCGACGGCAGGGTCCGCGCGCACGATGTCGGCCACCTTGCGCACGCGTTCCACCATCAGCGGGAAGGAAATATCCGTCGCCGCCTCGGTGATGCCGAGCATGTAGCCGGTGTCTTCCTGCGGGAAGAAGCCCTTCGGCACGTAGACATAGAGCAGGATGGTGCCGGCGAGCGTCGCCAGCGTGAACGCAAGCGTGATCGGCTTGAAGCGCAGCACGATGTCGAGCGTCCATTGATAGGCCGCGAGCATGCGCTCGAACAGCGCCTCGAAGGCGCGCAGCACGATGTTCTGCTTGCTCTCATCGTGATGCGCATTGAGCACGCGCGCGCACAGCATCGGGGTCAGCGTCAGCGAGACGAAGCCGGAGAGCACGATGGCGATGGAGATCGACACCGCGAACTCGCGAAAGACGCGGCCCACCATGCCGCCCATCAGCAGCACCGGGATGAACACCGCGATCAGCGAGAAGGTGATCGACACGATGGTGAAGCCGATTTCGCGCGAGCCTTTCAGCGCCGCCTCGAACGGCCGCATGCCGCCTTCGACGTGACGCACGATGTTCTCGAGCATGACGATGGCGTCGTCGACCACGAAGCCGACGGACAGCGTCAAAGCCAGCAGCGTCATGTTGTTGATGGAGAAGCCGAAGGCGTACATCGCCGCGCAGGTGCCGATGAGCGACACGGGCACCGCGAGCGCTGGAATGATGGTCGCCGAGAGCTTGCGCAGGAACAGGAAGATCACCATGACGACGAGCGCAACGGCAATCGCCAGCGTCTCCTGCACGTCGACGACCGCCGCGCGGATGGAGATCGAGCGGTCGAACAGCGGCTGCATCTGGATCGACGGCGGCACCTGCTGGCGCAGCGCCGGCAACCGCTCGCGGATCGAGTCGACGACCTCGACCGTATTGGCGTCGGGCTGCCGCTGCACCGCGAGGACGATGGCGCGGGTGTCGTTGAACCAGGTGGCGACCTTGTCGTTCTCGACGCTGTCGATGACGCGGCCGATCTCGTTGAGCTTGATCGGCGCGCCGTTGCGATAGGCGACGACGACATCACGATAGTCGGCGGCGTGCTCCATGGCGCCGGTAGCGACCAGCGTGTTGTTCTGCGTCGGGCCGGTGAGCGTGCCGATCGGCGCCGAGGAATTGGCCTTGGCAATGACCGTGTGCACATCTTCCAGCGAGATGTTGCGCGCCGCGGCGGCTTCCGGATTGACCTGCACGCGCACGGCAAATTTCTGCGCGCCATAGACCAGCACCTGGGCGATGCCGGGGAGTTGCGAGATCACCGGCGCCAGCACGGTCTCCGCATAGTCGTCGACCTTCGACAGCGGCAGCGTGTCCGAGCGCAAGCTGAGATAAAGCACCGGGAAGTCGCCGGGGTTCACCTTGCGGAACGACGGCGGGGTCGTCATTTCGATGGGTAACAGCTTGGCGGCGACCGCAAGCGCGGTCTGCACGTCGAGCGAGGCGCCGTCGATATTGCGGCCGAGGTCGAACTGGACGGTGATCTGCGAGGTGCCGAGCGCCGAGGAAGACGACATCGAGGAGATGCCGGCGATGGTCGAGAGCTGCCGCTCGATCGGGGCCGCCACCGAGGCCGCCATGGTCTCCGGGCTCGCGCCGGGCAGCGTTGCCGAGATCTGGATGGTCGGGAAGTCCACCGCCGGCAGCGCCGCCACCGGGAGCAGCCGGTAGGCGAAGATGCCGAAAACGATCAGCGACGCCGTCATCAGCGTCGTCAGCACTGGGCGGCGGATACAGGTCTCGGAAATGTTCATCGGTCAGGACCCCGCGTCGACCGTGGTGGGACGCGGAGCGACTTTCTTGCCGTTGGTGAGCTGCAGCTGCCCGTCGGTGACGACCGTCTCGCCGCCTTGCAGACCGGAGGCGATGATGGAGCTGCCGCCGTCGGTGCGCTCGACCGTGACCGGCTGCTGCTGCGCAGCGCCGTCCTTGATCACGAACACATAGGACCCGTTCTGGCTCACCTGCACGGCGCGTGACGGAAGCACGATCGCCTCCTCGCTGCGCAAGGTCAGTTGCGTCGACACCAGCGTGCCGGGCCAGAGAAGCTCGTCGGCGTTCGGCATGGTGGCGCGGATGGTCGCCATGCCGGTCGCCTGGTCGACCGTGTTCTCGATCATGGTCACCTGGCCGGAGGCGCGCCGGGTATCGCCGGGAATGACGGCCTGGACGCTCGCCGTTTCATTGGCCAGCGCCTGGCGAATGTCGGGCAGGTTCTTCTGCGAGATGGTGAAGGAGACGTAGATCGGCGCGGTCTGGATGATGGTCGCGAGCGGCGCCGTGTCGGCGGCGCGCACCGAATTGCCGACCTTGACGGCGGCCGCGCTGATGCGGCCGCTGATCGGTGCGGTGATGGTGCAATACGTGAGCTGCACCTGCAGATTTTCCAGGAGCGCCTGGTCGGACTTGATCGCGGCGCGATAGACGTCGGCCTGCGTCTTGGCGTTGTCGAGATTGATCACCGGCGTGGCATTGCGCGCCACCAGATCGGTGTAGCGGGTGACGTCGCGCTCGGCGCCGGCGAGCTGCGCCTCGTCACGCGCGATCGCGCCCTTGGCCTGGTCGATCTGCGCCTGGATGGCGCGGGCATCGAGGGTGAACAACAGGTCACCCTTCTTCACCAGGGCGCCGTCGGCGAAGTGCACGCCGACGATCTCGCTGTCGAGGCGCGGCTTCACGGCGACGCTGGCGATCGGGCTGACATTGCCGAGCGCCTCGAGGCGCACGGGTACCTTCTTCTTCTGCGCGACCACCACTTCGACGGGGACGGGGCGCTCCGTGTTCTGCTGAGCCACAGCGCCGGGGCTGAACACCGAACGGACCACGAGCGCAGCGCCGATGAGCGCCAGCGCCGCAAGGCCGACGAGCCAAATCCGTTTGTTCATTCCCGCACTTCGACCCGGGCAAAGCGCCCCGGGCAGTCCCTCTGGTCCGCGGAAAAAGCTGTGATTGGCTGCAAATCCCGCCGCGGTCGCGCGGTCTGTAGCATAACCTTGCCTTAAACTGCAGTCTTATGACTGCAGCCCCCTGTAAACACCGCCCGCCGGGCGCCCCATACCTGTAAAAAACGCATAAATCGTGAAAACCCTGCATGATTATTGCCACCTGGAACGTGAATTCCATCAAGCAGCGCCTGGATAATCTCATCGCGTGGCTCAGCGAGCGCTCGCCGGACATCGTCTGCCTGCAAGAGACCAAATGCGTGGACGAGGCCTTCCCGCGCGAGCCCATCGAGGCGCTGGGCTACAACATCGCTATCCACGGGCAGAAAACCTTCAACGGCGTGGCCTTGCTGTCGAAGCTGCCGTTCGACGAGGTATCGCCGGGCCTTGTCGGCGACGACACCGACGTCCAGGCCCGGTTCCTCGAGGGCCTGGTGTCCACCAAGACCGGCGTGTTGCGCGTGGTGAGCCTCTATCTGCCCAATGGCAACCCGCCAGACACCGAGAAATACCCCTACAAGCTCAAATGGATGGACAGACTTCTTGCATTCACGCTTGAGCGGTTGGAGGGTCAAGAGCCGCTTCTGCTCTGCGGCGACTACAACGTGATCCCGACCGAGGCCGATGTGCGCAACGCGGCCGCATGGACGAAGGACGCGCTATTCCTGCCGCAGACGCGGGAGCGCTTCCGCGCGCTGACCAATCTCGGATTGAGTGATGCCATCCGTGCCACCACCGACGCGGCGGGCCTCTACAGCTTCTGGGACTACCAGGCCGGCTCCTGGCAGAAGAACGACGGCATCCGCATCGACCATATCCTGATGTCGCCGCAGGCCGCCGACCGGCTCAATGCCGCGGGCATCGACAAGCATGTGCGGGCCTGGGAGAAGCCCTCCGACCACGTTCCAGTGTGGGTCGATCTGGCGATCGAGGGGCGGTGAGCCAAGAGTCGGCTACACACTCGGCGTCGTCCCCCGCGCAGGCGGGGGACCCAGTAATCGAGAGCCTTGAAGAACTACGCACAGTCGGCGGACTGCGATTACTGGATGCCCGCACGCCGCGCCGCCGAGCAGAGCGAGGGTCCGGCGCGGCTTAGTTCAAAATGCGCGCGCTGCCCGCTCGCCGTCGGCTCGCCAGCGCGAGATGCGGGCATGACGCTCTGCTTGATGAAGGGCCGAGCCCTACTCTCTGCGCGTCTTCAGCCAGCGCTCGAGATAAACGAGCGCCAGAGCACGCTCATCCTCGGTGGCCTGCCGGAAGGCGCTGTCATAGAGCTTGCCGATCCAGGCCTGGTCCGGCGTGGCGCCGTCTTTCGCCAGCGTCAGCCACATCAGGCCCCGCGCCGCCTGCCGCGGCACTTCCTCACCGGCAAACAGCATGGCGCCGAGCTGTGCCTGCGCCTGGTACTGACCCTTCTGCGCGGCGAGCCCGAGCCAGCGCGCCGCCTGCCGCGGATCCTTCGGGCAGCCGTCGCCGTCGAGATAGATGCGCGCGAGATAGTACTGCGCGTCCGGGTCCCCGAAATACGAGGCCGCATAGGCGAACATCTCGCGTGCGCGCACCGGATCGGCCTTGATGGTCGTGCGCGGAATGCCGGCGAGATAATAGTGGCCGAGCGCGACAAAGGCATTGGCGACGAAGCGCGCCTGCGGCGTGCCCGGATTGTCGTCGGCGTGGCTGTCGGCGATGCGGCGGAAATATTCGAAGGCGCGCCGGTCGTCCTGCGGGACGCCGTCGCCTTCGGCATACATGCGCCCGAGCTTCCACTGCGCCAGCGCGTGGCCGTTCTCCGCCGCATATTCGAGCGAGCTCACGGCCTTGACCTTGTCGGTCTTGAGCGCCTGCGTGCCGGAGCGGAACGCTTCCATGGCCGAGCCGAAATGCGCGACCGGCGCAGCGGGCGCCGCGTCATTGGTCTTGCTGCCGTCGAAGGCGAAGGCCGGCGAGAGCATGAAGCCCACGCCGATCGCCGCAGCGCCGATGAGGGTCTTAGATATCCGCATAGCACTGCTTCTCATGCGCGCCGCCCGGATGCGTCACGGCGCCGTTAAGCGCGGACCCAACCTGCTGCGCGTATTTCCAGATGGCGCCGGAGCCGAATTCCTGCGGCCGCGGCTTCCATTCGGCCTTGCGCCTGGCAAGCTCGGCGTCGCTGAGCTTGGCGTTGAGCGTGCCCTTGTCCGCATCGATCTCGATGATGTCGCCGTCGCGGATCAAACCGATGGGCCCGCCGATAGCGGCTTCCGGACCGATATGGCCGACGCAGAAGCCGCGGCTGGCGCCGGAGAAACGGCCGTCGGTGATCAGCGCGACCTTGGCGCCCATGCCCTGGCCGTAGAGGGCGGCCGTGGTGGAGAGCATCTCGCGCATGCCGGGGCCGCCCTTGGGGCCCTCATAGCGGATCACGAGAACGTCGCCTTCCTTGTAGGTGCGCTTGCGCACGGCCTCGAAGCAGGCTTCCTCGCCGTCGAAGCAGCGCGCCGGACCGGAGAACTTGAGCTCGGTCATGCCGGCGACTTTGACGATCGCACCTTCGGGCGCGAGATTGCCTTTGAGGCCGACGACGCCGCCGGTCGGCGACATCGGCTTGTTGGCCGGCCGCACGACATCCTGCGCGTCATTCCATTTCACGCTTTTGAGATTTTCCGCCACGGTGCGGCCGGTGACGGTCATGCAGTCACCGTGCAGATACCCGTGGTCCAGCAACGTCTTCATAAGCAACGGCACGCCACCAGCCTCGAACATGTCTTTGGCGACATAACGGCCGCCCGGCTTCAAATCTGCGACATAAGGTGTCCGTTTGAAGACTTCGGCAACGTCGAACAGCGTGAACTCGATGCCGCACTCATGCGCGATCGCCGGCAGATGCAGCGCGGCATTGGTCGAGCCGCCGGAGGCCGCAACCGTCGCGGCCGCGTTCTCCAGCGCCTTGCGGGTGACGATGTCGCGCGGGCGGATGTTGTCGCGGATGAGATCCATGATCTTCTCGCCCGCGGTCATGCAGAAGGCGTCACGGATCTCGTACGGCGCAGGCGCCCCTGCCGAATACGGCAAGGCGAGTCCGATTGCTTCCGACACGGTCGCCATGGTGTTGGCGGTGAACTGCGCACCGCAGGCGCCGGCCGATGGGCAGGCCACATGCTCGAGCTCGTCGAGGTCCGCATCCGACATGGCGCCGACCGAGTGCTTGCCGACCGCCTCGAACACGTCCTGCACGGTGACCGGCTTGCCCTTGAACGTGCCGGGCAGGATCGAGCCGCCGTAAATGAAGATCGCCGGCACATTGAGCCGGCACATGGCCATCATCATGCCGGGCAGCGACTTGTCGCAGCCGGCCATGCCGACCAGCGCGTCATAGGCGTGGCCGCGCATGGTGAGCTCGACGCTGTCGGCGATCACCTCGCGCGAAGGCAGCGACGCCTTCATGCCGCCATGGCCCATGGCAATGCCGTCGGTGACGGTGATGGTGCAGAATTCGCGCGGCGTGCCGCTGGCGGCCGCGACGCCTTTCTTCACCGCTTGCGCCTGGCGCATCAGCGAGATGTTGCAGGGAGCGGCTTCGTTCCAGCAGGTGGCGACGCCGACGAAGGGCTGGTGGATCTGCGCCGTGGTCAGACCCATGGCGTAGTAATACGAGCGGTGCGGCGCGCGGGACGGCCCTTCCGTGACGTGCCGGCTGGGCAGCCGGTTCTTCATGGTCGTCTTGGCGTCCATCGCTCCTCGTCGGCCCCCCGGCCTTCGCCCCGCCCCGACCGGCTCCCGGTCCGCCCCGCCGAAAAGCCTACGCGCCGGTCGTAAACCGGCAGTTCGCGGCGGGTGTGCAGCGCAATCGATCTCGGCAAAGCCTGTGGCCAAATCGCGGCGCAAGCTACGCGCGCGCGGTGGCAGTCGGCGAATGTTGCGCATGTGTTGCCGGGCGGACACAAACTGCGAGCACTTTGTGCAGCGCACACGCGAGCGCCGAGGCATAACGGGTGTCGCCTTGGTCAGCCGCCGTGACAAAATAGGCTTAATGCCCGCCGCACCCCGCCTTGGCGCCCGCCTGCGCCGCGCCTTCTTCGCTCGCTCCGTTCACGCCGTAGCCCCCGATCTGATCGGGGCGACGCTCATGGTGAACGGCGTCGGCGGCGTCATCGTCGAGGTCGAGGCCTATCACCACACCGACCCGGCCGCGCATTCTTATGGCGGGCCGACCGAGCGCAACGCCGTGATGTTCGGGCCACCCGGCTATGCCTATGTGTATCGCTCCTACGGCATTCATTGGTGCCTGAACTTCGTCTGCGAGGCGGAAGGCTCGGCGAGCGCCATTCTCATCCGCGCGCTGCAGCCGACCGCGGGGCTTGCCGCCATGCGGCGCCGGCGCGGACTGTCCGATGAGCGCGCGCTGTGCTCCGGCCCCGGCAAGCTGGCGCAGGCGCTCGGTGTCACGCTCAAGCATTACGGGCTCCCCCTCGACAAGCCGCCCTTCGACCTCCGCGCGCGTGTCGGCGACGTCGCGATCGCCACCGGCCTGCGCATCGGCATCACCAAGGCGGCCGAGCTGCCGTGGCGCTATGGGCTCAAGGACTCGCCGTATCTCAGCAAGCCGATTAGGCCGTTGCTAAAATCCTGAACGCCGGATCGAAGCCGAGCTCGCGCCGCGCCTTGTCGATCGAGACGGCGCCGTCATCCTCGGCGATGTTGTAGATACCCGGTGCGCCGCGCGAGACCGCGAGCAGCGCCGCATGCGCGGCCGCATCGACATGGATCGCCGGCGGCTGCGGCGGCCGCGCCTCGTTCCAGGTCCCGGGGCCATAGAGAAAACCGTAACGCAGAACCACGCCGTCGATGCCCGAGGTCTTGGTCACCGCGTCCTCGAGCGCGACGACACCGCCGACCGTGGTCGCGCGTGTCTCGCTGCCGTCGAGCGGATCGGTCTCGACGCGAGCGCCGTCGCCGGGCGCGTAGACGAAGGCGATGCTCTGCGCGATCACCCGCGGCACGCCCATCGCCTTCGCCGCGGTCATCAGATTGCGGGTGCCTTCGACGCGCAGCCGCGCATTGGCCTTGAGCGACGCTTCATAGCCTGGCGTGCCGGGCGCGTTCGGCAAATCGGTGAGCTGATGCACGACGATGTCCGGTGCCGCGCGCTCGACCGCATCGGCGAGCGCCGTTGCGTCGAACACGTCGACCACATAGGGCGTCACGCCCATGGTTGAGAGCACGCGGCCTTTCGCCGGTGTGCGCGTGGTGCCGGCGATTTCGTGGCGCGCCTCGCGCAACAGCACGAGCAGGCGGCGACCGATGATGCCGGTCGCGCCGGCGATGAAGATTTTCATGCGGAACCCTCGTGACGCCGACGGCAATCGGCGCCGGTTCGCCCGATCTAGGTGGCGCCTTTGAGCCTTTCCAGGGCCTCGAGGATTTTTGCGCGGCGGTCCTGCGCCTCCTGGCGCTTCTCGCGCTCCTCCTCGACCAGCCCCTCGCGCGCCCTGGCCACGAAATTGGGGTTGGAGAGCTTGGCGTCGATGCGCTCCATGTCGGCGTCGACCTTGGCCAGCTCCTTTTCCAGCCGCACGCGTTCCGCATTGAGGTCGATGACGCCTTTGAGCGGCAGCGCCGCCATCTCGCCGCGAACGACAAGCTGCACCGAGCCTTGCGGCGGCGCATCGGCGAAGTCGATCTTGGCGACGCGCGCCAATCGTTGCACGAATTCGGCCCAGCGCTGCGCGCGCGCTTTCACATCCGCGGAAGCGCCAGCGAGCACCAGCGGCATCTGCGTTGCCGCCGGCACGCTCATTTCGGCGCGCACCGAGCGGATCGCGGTGATGAGCTCGATCACCCAACCGATCTCAGCCTCCGCGTCCGGATGCTCAAGCCCGTCGAGACCGGGCCACGACGAGAGCGCCAGCAGGGCCTCACGCGCTGGCCCCTGCTCGCCGGTCAGGCGCCACAACTCTTCGGTGATGAACGGGATGAACGGATGCAGGAGCTTGAGGATCTCATCGAGCACCCACGCCGCCATGGCGCGGGTCTCATCCTTGGCGGCGCCATCAGGACCCGTGAGCAACGGCTTCGAGAGCTCGATGTACCAATCGCAGTAAACGTCCCAGACGAAGTGATAGGCGGCGCCGGCCGCCTCGTTGAACTTGTAGGCCTCGATCGCCTGTGTCACCTCGCGCGCGGCCTTGGCGGTTTCGTGCGCGATCCAACGATTGAGCGTCTCTTTCGCCGATCGCGGATCGAAGCCCGCAACACGACCCGCACCGTTGAACTCGACATAGATCGCCGCGTTCCACAGCTTGGTGGTGAAGTTGCGATAGCCTTTGACCCGATCCTTCGAGAGCTTGATGTCGCGGCCCTGCGCAGCCATGGCGGCAAGCGTGAAGCGCAGCGCATCGGCGCCGAACTCGTCGATCAGCTCCAGCGGATCGATGACATTGCCCTTTGACTTCGACATCTTCTGGCCGCGCTCGTCGCGAACCAGCGCGTGGATGTAGACGTCATTGAACGGCACCTCTTTCATGAAGTGCAGTCCCATCATCATCATGCGCGCGACCCAGAAGAAGATGATGTCGAAGCCGGTGACCAGCGCCGAGGTCGGGTAATAGCGCTTCACCTCAGGCGTGGCGTCAGGCCAGCCCAGCGTCGAGAACGGCCACAGCGCCGAGGAGAACCAGGTGTCGAGGACGTCCTCGTCGCGGGTGAGGAACGGCTCGCGTGAATCCGGATCCAGCGCCATGTCGTGGCCCTGCATCGGCGTGATCGCGCCGGTCTCGGCGTAATAGGCGAGCGCGCTGGCCACCGCCTCATCTTCCGTCTCGGCGACGAACACCTTGCCATCCGGCCCGTACCAGGCAGGAATCTGGTGGCCCCACCACAGCTGGCGCGAAATGCACCAGGGCTGGATGTTCTCCATCCACTCGAAGAACGTCTTCTCCCAATTCTTCGGCACGAAACTGGTGCGGCCCGCGCGCACCGCCGCGATCGCCGGTGCGGCCAGCGTCTTCGCGTCGACATACCACTGGTCGGTGAGGAACGGCTCGATCACCACGCCGGAGCGGTCGCCGTGCGGCACCATGTGGGTGTGCGGCTCGATCTTCTCGACGAGGCCCTTCTCCTCCAGTCGCGCGACGATGCGCTTGCGCGCGGCGAAGCGATCGACGCCGTGCAGAGTGAGTGTCTCGGTCAGGTCGCCCGATGCCGGCACGTCGTGCAGGAACGCTTCGTTGTCGGCGAGATCGAGCTTGCCTTCGGTGCTGAGCACACTCACCTGGCGCAAATTGTGCCGCCTGCCGACCTCGAAGTCGTTGAAGTCGTGCGCCGGCGTGATCTTCACCGCGCCCGAGCCCTTCTCCGGGTCCGAGTAGTCGTCGGCGACAATCGGGATGCGCCGGCCGACCAGCGGCAGGATGACATTCTTGCCGACGAGCGCCTTGAAACGTTCGTCATCGGGATGCACCGCGACCGCCGTGTCGCCGAGCATCGTTTCCGGCCGCGTGGTGGCGACGACGATGAACGTCTTCGGATCGGTCGGATCGAAGCTCGTCCCCTCGATCGGATAGCGCAGATGCCAGAGGTGGCCCTTCACCTCGACCTGCTGCACCTCGAGGTCCGAGATGGCGGTAAGGAGCTTCGGGTCCCAGTTGACCAGCCGCTTGTCCTTGTAGATGAGCCCTTCACGATGAAGCTCCACAAAAACTTTAAGGACGGCGCGCGAGAGGCCCTCGTCCATGGTGAAACGCTCGCGCGACCAGTCGCAAGACGCGCCGAGCCGCTTGAGCTGGTTGACGATGGTGCCGCCGGACTCCGCCTTCCAGGCCCACACCCGCTCGAGGAACTTCTCCCGCCCCATGGCGCGGCGGCCGGGCTCCTGGCGCTCCATCAATTGCCGCTCGACCACCATCTGCGTGGCGATGCCGGCATGATCGGTGCCCGGCTGCCAGAGCACGTCCTTGCCGCGCATGCGCTCGAAGCGGCAGAGGATGTCCTGCAGCGTGTTGTTCAACGCATGGCCCATATGCAACGAGCCCGTCACGTTGGGTGGCGGAATCACGATGCAATAAGGCTGCGCCTTGGCGCGCTCGGGACGCCCGGCACGGAAGGCGCCGGCGCGTTCCCAGGCCTGTGAAATGCGGCCTTCCACATCGGAAGGCTGATACGTCTTCTCGATCATTGCGGTTCGCTATTTCGAAATATGCGCGGTAGAAAGCCCGCCGACCCTGCCGGAGTCAACGTGTCCCCGCCCGTTTCCGTTAAACGCGCCGACCGCGCGCTGACGCGCTCGATCGCCTTCCTCGCGCTGGCCGGTTTTGCCGCGCAATCGATGGTGCGGGTCTCGGATTCGCTCCTGCCGCAGATCGCGAGCGACCTCAGCGTGACGGTCGGCGCGGCGTCCGTCGTCGTCACCGCTTACGCCTTCGCCCACGGCTCGGTGCAGCTTGTGATCGGCCCGGTCGGCGACCGCTTCGGCAAATATATCTGCATGGCGAGCGCTGCTGCGGTTGCGAGCGTGCTCACCTTTCTCTGCGGTCTTGCGCAATCGCTGCCGGCGCTGGTGGCGGCTCGGCTCGCCTGCGGGCTCTCGGCCGGATGGATCGTGCCGCTGGCCCTCGCCTTCATCGGCGACGTCATCCCCTATGAGCGGCGCCAGGCGGTGATCGGGCGCTTTCTTTCCGGGCAGATCCTCGGGCAACTGTTTGGCCAGGCCGCCGGCGGGGTGCTTGGTGACCTGTTCGGCTGGCGCCGTGTGTTCTTCCTGCTTGCCGGAATGTTCGCCGTGGCGACGATCGCTTTGTTCGTCGAATGGGCCCGCAATCCCTTGACGCATGCGGCGAGCGCGCTGCCGGGACGCTCGCATGGCTTCGTCGCCGGCTATTCCGCGGTGCTTGGGAGCCGCTTCGCGCGGCTCATCATCCTGTTCGGCTTTCTCGAAGCCGGCCTCTTGTTCGGCTCCTTCACCTATGTCGGCGCCGATCTGCATCTGCGCTTCGGTGTCGGCTTTGCGCTGGTCGGCCTGTTCGTCGGCTTCTTCGCCATCGGCGGGCTGATCTACAGTCTCTCGGTGGTGATGCTGGTGCGCAAGCTCGGGCAGACCGGGCTGATCACGCTCGGCGGTGCGATGCTGTTGCTCGCCTATACAAGCCTCGCGCTCGAGCCGATCTGGTGGCTGACGCCGCTCTCGATTGTCGGCATCGGGCTCGGCTTCTACATGCTGCACAACACGCTGCAGACCAACGCCACACAGATGACGCCGCAAGCACGCGGAACGGCCGTCGCCGTGTTCTCGTCAGCGCTCTATCTTGGGCAGACTGCCGGCGTCTCGCTCGCCGCGCTCGTGTTCGACCGCCATGGCGGCGTGCCGGTCTTTGTCGCCGCAGGCGTGCTGCTGTTGGCGCTGGCGCTCTGGTTCCGCCGCGAGCTCCTCGCCCGCGAGGCGGAGCAGCGCTCGACCGTCTGAGTCTTTCTAAGATTTTTAAGTGCGGCCGCGGGAGACGCGCTCGATTTCGGTGCGCACGATGCGCTCGACGAGATTGGGCAGATTGTCGTCAAGCCACGCCTTGAGCATCGGTCGCAGCATTTCCTTGACCAGATCCTCGAGCGTGCGCGCGTTCTGCACCAGCACGGTGTGTGCGAGTGCGTTGAACGCGGAATCGACCGCCGCGGTCGCGGAATTGGAGAGGAGCGCACGATCGGGCGCCGCCTCGGCAAACTGCCGGCGGGCGTCCTCCATCACCGAGCGCGGCGGCTCGGGCGGTGGCGGCGGCGCCGGCGGCGGGTCGGGCGCGCGATCGCTGAAGACGATGTCGGATTCGCCGTCGATGGTGCGGAAGCTCGGAGCCGGGCCGGGAACAGGCGTCGCGGTCGCCTGCGCCTCGGTGAGGTCGAGCACGTCCTCGCCCTGCCCTGCGCCGCCCGGGGGCGCATCAAGGTCAGCGAGCAGGACATCGATGTCGTCCTGGGTATTGGTCTCTGCGGCCGGTGGAGGCGGCGGCGGGGCGGCAGCCGGCTTGGGTGGCGGAGGCGGCGCCACGGCGGGCTTCGGCGGCGGGACCGGACGAACCGGCGCGGCGGCCGCCTTCGGCGGTTCCGGTGGTTTTCGGGTTGCATCATCGTCGGCAATGATCCGACGGATGGAGGCGAGGATTTCCTCCATCGACGGCTCTTGCGCCTTGGCCGACTGGGTCATTTGCCGCATTCCCTCACAACGCGCCCAAGCGGAGCCGAACGGCACGTCGATTACGAATCAGGCCCCGGTACCCAGTTTATACGCCAGCGCGGAGTTGAAGTGGCGCCCTGATAGGCGCGTAAAAGCAAAGGCCTGTGGACACTTTCGCGTCCCGCACCGCTGCGGTGAAAGTCCTTTACGGCTTATTTGCCGTCGGGGGTACGCAGGCCGCCCCAGGCGTCGCGGACCTGGTGGTAGTGGACCTGCGCGTCGTAGACCGGAACCCGCAATCCCAGGGTCTGCGGCGAGAGCCGGCCAACGGCGGAGAGCAGCGTATAGGAGGCGACGACGCGGTCGCGCTGCGCGGTCACCAGCGAGACGCGGGCATTCACCAGTTCCTGCTGCGCATTGAGGACATCGAGCGTCGTGCGCTGACCGACGCGGGCTTCCTCGCGCACACCGTTGAGCGCGATCTCGGCGGCCTGCACCTGCGACTGCGTCGCCTCGATATTGGCCTTGGCGGCTTCGAGCTGGCCCCAGGACTGCACGGCGCCCTGGCGCGCGGCATCACGCGCGGTGTCGAGATCGAGCCGCTTCTGCCCGAGCGTCTCCTTGGCGAGACGCACCGCTGCGTATTCGGAGCCGCCCTGATAAATCGGCACCGAGAGATTGCCGGTGACCGTGTAGTTGTACTGCTCGTAGGTGCTCAGCTGCACCGTGCTCATCCAGCTCTTCTGGATGTTGCCGTTCAAGGTCAGCGTCGGCAGCAGCGCGCCCTCGGCAACTTTGACCTGCGAGACGGCCACGTCGACACTGTACTGCGCAGCAACGACGGTCGGAAGCGCGGAGGTGGCGGCAGCGACCGAGTCCGCCTGCGTATGCGGTGAGAAGCGGTCGACAGGGCTCGCAGCGACCAGATGCACCGGCTCGACGCCGATGGTCTGCCGATAGACCGCCTGAGAGGTCTTGTAGTTTGCTTCCGCGGTGAGCACTTGCGAGCGGCCTTGCGCCAGCCGCGATTCCGCCTGCGCCACGTCGGTGCGCGTCACCTCGCCGACATTGAATCGATCGCGCGTCTGGCGAAGCTGCTCTTGCAGCACTTCGACGTTGCGCCGCTGCAGATCGAGGATCGCGGTGTCGCGCAGCAGATTCATGTACGCGGTTGCCGCAGCGAGCAGCACCGTCTGCTCGGTGTTGCGCAACGTCTCGCGCCCGGCGAACACGGTGCTTTCCGCCTGGCGGGTTTTGTTCGCCGTCTGGAAGCCGTTGTAAAGCGTCTGCGTCAGCGTCACCCCGACACTGTAGGGCGTGTTGTATCCGCTCGAGGTGTCGTAGTTGGCGGCACCGGCGACGATGCTCTTCGACAGCGTCGAGACCGAGTTTTGCGCGACGCTGCCGGTCGCCGTGACCTTCGGCCGGTAGCCGGCGAGCGCGGTGGGAACGCCTTCGTCGTTCTGCCGCTGCACGGCGCGCTGCGAATTCAATGACGGATTGTTCTGATAGGCCTGGACGAGCGCGGTCTCCAGCGTTTCCCCGCGCGCTGCGCCATTGGAAACGCTTGTGCACGCGATCACCGCGATCGCGAGCGCAGCCGCCCGACCGTCACATACCGTAAACCGCATGTCCAAAACGACGCACGCGAGAACCGCGCACGCACCACCCTACGTAACCATGTACTTTGAACAACTTAGTCGGCCCAGGCACCCCTTGAAACCCCCAGGCAAGGGCCCGCCCACAGAATGTTAGGCCCTGGGGCTTCCCCGCCACACGTGATTGCGCTCAGGGGGATAGGGGCAACAATTCAAGGTCGGCTAGAACGCGAAAGCTGGGATTTTGGCGAAGCCGGGCAGCAGAGACGCCGCGGCATCGAAAATCGTCCGCCCGCTGACATCGCCATTGCGCCGATAAAGCATGGCTTTGCCGGGCGTCCGCCCGAGAACGCAGAGGAGCCGTCCGCCATCCTTGAGCTGCTCGCACAGCGCCTGCGGGATCACATCGGTCGCACCGTTGAGCAGGATGACGTCGTAGGGCGCCTGCGCCGGCCAACCGGCGCGCAGCGGGCCGGTCACGACCGTGACATTGCGGGCCTTCACGGCCGTGAGCGCCTCGCCGGCCTGCTTGGCCAGCGCGGCATCTTCCTCGAGCGCCACCACGGATGCGCCGAGCCGCGACCACAGGGCCGCCGAGTAGCCGGTGGCGCAGCCAACATCGAGCACATGGTCGCTCTCGCGCGGTTCCGCCGCCTGGACCAGCCGGGCGAGCGTCATCGGCTTAAGGAGGTGGCGCGGCGGTGTGCCCTTCCCAACGGGAATGTCCATGTCGAGATAGGCGAGCCCCGCCTGGTCCGGCGCCACGAAGCGCTCGCGCGGCAGTTCCTGCATCGCGCCGATGATGCGCAGATCGGTGACGTCGAAGGTGCGGACCTGGTTGTCGACCATCATCCGGCGCGCGGCGGCGAAATCGGTCATGAGGTCCCTGCCCGTCTCGTGTTGGCGAATGGGCGTCTTTTGCGGCAAGGAGGCACGAAACGCAAGCGATTGCAGGGCACTGCGCGCAGTTGTGGACGCAGGGGCGCTCATATATAGGCAAGGACGCGTTACGGCGGCCACGTGGCGGAGTGGTTACGCAACGGTCTGCAAAACCGTGTACCCCGGTTCAATTCCGGGCGTGGCCTCCAGCCTTCGCGCGCGCAAGCGGGCGAAGGCACCGAAGCGCAGAAGGCGGACGGAGCAAGCTGCGGCGCGCTACGGCTCGGCGGCAAGCGCCCGATTCTTCGGCGGAAGCCAGGGCTTTAGGGTTGGCAAAGCAGCGTGTGCTTTGTTATACGCCGTGCGCGCTGTTCACTGCGCCGTTCCCCGGTAGCTCAGTGGTAGAGCAACCGGCTGTTAACCGGTTGGTCGCTGGTTCGAATCCGGCCCGGGGAGCCATTCTCAAGAACAGACGCCACGCGAATCCTTGCCCACGACGCGCGTCGCGAAGCTTGTCGGCGGATCGCCGACGCCACCTCGCCTTATTGACTGCCGCCACTGCCGGTCGTGCCCCTTGCCATCGGTGCATGTACGGGCGCCTTGCTCTGCTGCGCTGTATGTTCGGGATGACCGATGTAGCTATAGCCCATCAGCAGAGCACCGAGCACGACGAGCACGCCAACCGCCGCGGCTTTACTCTGCGGGCTCATCGGCGTGCCATGACTTTGCCGCGCTGGGACCAAATCCGCGGCGTCCGAAGGTAGCTGGGTGGGCTGTTGCATGGCTCACCTCCTGCGCACGGAAAGTCGGGTGTCGGCCAAAAGTTCCGTTCCGAAGGCCGTCGCCAGCCGGCGAACGCGCGCTTTAGCTCGCGCGGGCGAGCGGCGGCGCTTGCTCAGGGGCGCGGCCGAGGAGCGAGGCGTAGTCGGCGATCGGGAGCGGCTTGCCGATCAGATAGCCCTGCACTTCGTCGCAGGATTCCAGCGCCAGGAACTCGAGTTGCTCGGCGGTCTCCACGCCCTCGGCGATGACCGGCAGCGAAAGGCCGCGGCCGAGACCGATGACCGCGCGGATGATCGCCGCCGATTGCGGATTCTTGTCGAGATTGGCCACGAAGCTGCGGTCGATCTTGATCTTGTCGAACGGAAACGCCTGCAGATAGGACAGCGATGAATAACCGGTGCCGAAGTCGTCCATGGCGATGCGCACGCCGAGCGCCTTCAGGCGGCGCAGGATTCCCACGCCACGATCGAAATCGCCGATCAGCACGCTCTCGGTGATCTCGAGCTCGAGCCGCGACGGAGACAGCCCAGTTTCGAGCAGCACCTCGTGCACCAGCGCCACGAGATCGCCATGCTGGAACTGCGCGGCTGACAGGTTGATCGCGAGGTTCAGCGGCCGCGGCCACGACGCCGCCTCGCGGCAGGCGCTGCGCAGCAGGTACTCGCCCATCTCGACGATCAGGCCGCTTTCCTCCGCCAATGGAATGAACACGCCGGGCGGCACCATGCCGCGGATCGGATGCTGCCAGCGCGCCAGCGCCTCGAAGCCGATGATCGCGCCGTCGACGCGCGCCTGCGGCTGATAGTGCAGGGTCAGTTCTTCATTGGCGATGGCGCCGCGCAGATCGTTCTGCAGGATGCGGCGCTCACGCTGCCGCTCGTCCATGTCGGCCTCGAAGAAGCGCATGGAGCCGCGCCCTTCGCGTTTCGCCCGCGACAGTGCCGCGGCGGTGTTGGCGAGCAGTTGCTCGGCCGAGCGCCCGTCATCCGGATAGATGGCGACACCGATGCTCACATTGCATTGCAGGTGCCGGCCTTCGATGTCGATGCCGTCCTGCAGCGCCGCCTGCAGGAACGCAGCCATCTCCTCGGCACCGTCCGGCTGCGGACCCTCGGTGATCACCAGGCCGAACTCATCGCCGCCGAGACGCGCCAGGAAGGCTCCGGGCGCGGCGGCCTTGAAGCGTTTGCCGAGCTCGCGCAGCAACGCATCGCCGAGGCTGTGGCCGAAGACATCATTGACGGCCGTGAAGTGATCGAGATTGAGAGAGAGCACAGCCACTTTCTGCCGATGCCTGCCCGCGACCGGGAGCACCTTGGCGAGGAAGTCGTTGAAGGCGGCGCGATTGGGCAGATCGGTCAGCGGATCGTGGCGCGCCAGATATTCGGCGCGTGCCTGGGCTTCCCGGCGATCGGTCACGTCCTCCATGACGCCGAGCAGATATTGCGGCTCACCCTTGGCGTTGAACACCGGCAGGCGCCGCGCGGTGACCAGCCGGTTGCCCTGCCCCGCAATGGCAATGGCGTGCTCGTCGTAAAACGTCTCGCCGCGCTTCTGCAGCAGCTCCTGGTCGTGGCGCGCGATCTTCGCCGCGGTCTCCGGATTGAAAACATCCTCAGCTGTCTTACCCAGCATCTGCTCGCGCGGGATGCCGAAATATTCCTCGCCGCGCTTGTTGATCAGCACGTAGCGCAGCTCGCGCGCGTCCTTGACGATGATCGAGGCCGGGACGTTTTCGACGATGCTGTTGAGGAATTCGCGGGTGTTCTGCAGACCGTCCTCGGCGCGCTTGCGCTCGGTGACGTCCTCATGCGTTGCCACCCAGCCGCCTTGCGGTACCGGACGATTACTGATCTGGACAAAGCGGCCATCCGGAAGCTCGACGACCATGATCGAGGGCTCGCCGCGACCGACCCGTTCGAGCACGCGGGCGCAATATTGCTCGGGGTCGCCAATGAACAGGCCGCGCTCGCGACGATGCTCCATCAGCCGGCGCAGCGTGCATCCTGGCTTCACCACATCGCGAGACAGGCCGTACATCTCGATGTAGCGCGGCGTACACATCAAGAGCCGCGCTTGCGCATCGAACATGAGGAGACCCTGCGTCATATTGTTGACGGCAGTCTCGGTCAGAAGCTTCTGCGCGCGCAGCTCGTCGTCAGCGCGCTTGCGCTCGGTCACATCGAAAATGGCATTCAGGCGCGCCGCCCTGCCTTGATAGTTGAACGCACGACCATAGACGTTGACGAAGATCGTGCTGCCGTCGGCCTTCTTGTGCTGCCAGGTGATGTCGCCCTGCGACATGTCCCCGGCCTCGATGAAGGCGTTGAAGCGCTCCCAATCCTCCTGCGGGCGGATGTCCAGCGCCGTCATCTGCATGAACTGCTCACGGCTGTATCCGTAGATCCGGACCGCGGCGTCGTTGACGGCAAGGAATTGCCGGGTCTTCTCGTCGAGCACCCACATCGCCACGGGGTTGCCTTCGAACATCAGGCGGAAGGATTCCTCGCGTCGCTTGCTCTCGGTGATGTCGCTGCGCACCCCGATGCTGCCGCCGTCGGCGGTGCGCCGCTCCTCGACGCGGATCCAGCGGTTGCCGGGCAAATGATATTCCTGGCTGCTCGCAGGCTTGCGATGCTCGGCCATTCGCGCGGCCAGCCATTCTTCCTCACGGCCGGCGGCGGCGGGATAGCGGCCTTTCCGCAGCGCGTCGCGCACGACGTCCTCGAAGCGGGCGCCGACCGCCAGCAGGTCGAAGATATCGGCATGCATCTCGGCAAAGTGGCGGTTCCACAGGACGAAGCGGTCCTCGGCGTCGAACAGCACGATGCCTTCAGGGATCACGTCGATGGCGTCGAGCAACCGCTGATGCACGCGGCCGAGCTCGTCGATCATCATGCTCATCGCGCCGTCGCTGCGCGTACGCTCGCGCTCGGTCGTCTCATAGGCGTCGACGACGAGCGTCGTGAGCGCCTCGAGATCGACCTCGCCGCTCTCCCGCGTCGCCTTAGCGAGTTGTTGCTCGAAAAGGCGCCGCACGATTTAGGCCGCGGCTTCGGTGATCGTCGTCACCGTCATGGTCTGGTTGTGCAACTCGCAGATGCCGGACGTCGCATGCGGCGAGATCTCGCCGTAGGAGTAGAAGCCGAGCCGGGCGACCTGCGAGCCGAGCGCGCTGGCGGCGGCCTCGACCTCCTCCATGGCGCGCTGGCCCATGAGCAGACGCCGGCCGATGCAGCTCACCAGGATGGCGACGCCGTTCTTCTCCTGCATGAGCCCGGTGCGCGCCTGCTGCGCCGCGTCCGCGGCGCCGGCGGCAAGCCGGTCGAAATTGCCGCGCATCAGCTGCGCCACCCAGCCTTCCGGCACGTCGCCGGCGAAGGTCATCGATTTGGCGGAGCGATCGACCGCGAGCACCGTGCGCACGACCTGATGGTCGGGCCGCGACGGATTATAGATCTGCAGCGGGAACAAGAGTGCCGTGCCCGGCAATCCCTTGACCTCGTCTTCTCCGAGATAGCGCTCATAGAGATCGAGCGCCGGCTCGCCGTCGAGCTCGAACAGCACGTTGCCCTTGGAGCGGGTGATGCGGCGGCGCGGGCCGAACACATCCCAGCCGCCGGCGCTGCCGTGGCCGATGCGCACAGCGCTGCCGTAGAAGCCGATCGCCGCGACTGCGTGGCTCTGCGGCGGGCAATCGATGCCGACCAGCGTTTCGCGGAATGCCGAACCATCGCCGGCGAGCCCGCCGGTGATCGACACTTTTGCGCCGACCTTGCCGTTGATGCCGGCAACGAGCTCGCTGCCATTGACGTTCAACCCGTCGGAGAGAACGAACACGCCGGCAAGATCATCCGCCATCAGCTTCTGACCGATGGCCTCGCCGCAGCGGCGCGACGCATCCGCATTGTCGACGCGCTCGCAGGCCACACGCAGCTTGGTGGCGTCGAAGCGCATGGCGACCGCGCCAATCTCGTCGTCGACGATCTCGTCGTTGTGAATCTGCCCGCCGGTGGTGCAACCCATCAGGCAGGCGTCGGGAAACATCGAGCGCAGCTCGCGGTAGCGCACACCGTCGGCGAGGCGCTCACGAACGCCGAAATACAGCACCAGATTCGGCTTCAGCTGACTGGTATTGCGCGGACGCCAGCCCTCGCGGTGGCTCCACGACAAGGTCTCGACATGCATGGTTCGGTTCCCGTTGGAATCCCAGCTCCCGACCCTGCGATCATCGCTAATGAGAGAGAATTATTCGTTAGCGCGGTTGGAGAATCCGCACCACTAAGGCACGGAATTAGCGAAGGATTTCGCGAAAAATCGCGAGCTGTGCCTAACGCCCGATTAACCGGCGGCGACGGACCTCAGGACCACAGTTCCTTGCTGGCAAGTTCCGCGCCTTGCGCGAGCGATTCCAACTTCGCCCACATGATCGACGGATGCACGCGTCGATGGAATGGCCCCTGCGCGAACCCGCAATCGGTTCCTGCAATCAGGTTGTCGCGTCCGATGAGCCGCGCCAGACGCACGATGCGCTCGCTGACAAGCTCAGGATGTTCAACAACATTGGTGGCATGACTGATCACGCCGGGAATGAGCACCTGCCCGGCGCCGAGCTTGGCCTGTTTCCATACTTTCCATTCGTGCTCATGGCGCGCATTGGCGCCTTCGATCACATAAGCGCCGACGCGCGCCCGCAGGATGAGGTCGACCACATCCTTGAGCGGAACGTCGGTCGTGTGCGGGCCCGGCCAGCTCCCCCAGCAGACGTGATAGCGGATGCGATCCTGCGGCAGACCTTCGATGGCGTGATTGAGCAGATCCATCTGCATCGCCACCCAGCGCCGGTAATCCTCGAGGCTCGCTGGCGGCACCATGCGGTCATAGGTGACCGCGGCACGCGCGTCGTCGAGCTGAAGAACGAAACCGGCTTCGATGATCAGGCGATATTCGGTGCGCATCGCCTCGGCGATGGCGACAAGACAATCGTCCTCGCTCTTGTAGTATTCGTTCTTGCGGTCGGGAATGACGCTCGCCGGCGCCGCGACCGGCATGAACGCCTCTTCCACGTCGACGCCATCGAGCGCCGCCTTGAAATTGTCGATGTCACGCTGCAGCTCGGAAGCACCGGTATATTTGATCGGCCCGACACAGATCGCCTCCGTGGTCGTCGCCACGCCGTCATGGGCATCGAGCTCGGCATAGAACTCGGCGAAGCGCTCGCGGTCGGCGCCGCGGGTGAACGGATTGGCGCCGGCCTTGATCGGCCGCCGCTCGAACCCGCTGAGCCGTTCGAGCACATATTGCGACCAGCTGATCGACTTGCCGAACTCGCCGTCGCTGACGACATCGACGCCGGTCTCCGCCTGCTTGCGCACGACGTCGGCGACGGAGGATTTCAAGCAGCGGTCATAGCCGGCGGCGTCATAAGGCTTACCTCCCTGCTTGGCGCGCAGGAATTCCTGCAGCGCTTGCGGGCGGATCAGGCTGCCGACATGGGTGGTGAGGATACGATCACTGCTGCGTTTCATGTTGTCTTACTCGATGACGTGCGCTGACATGCGCATGCCAGCGCGCGCCGAAAAACGCAAATGCAATCGGTCCCAATCGGCGAGTGGGCACACGCCCGCTATGCTTTCGCAACGCCGATGAGCGCGTCGAGCTGCGCGGGATCGCGGCGCAGCGTCTCGCTCGGCCCATCATAGACCACATGCCCGCGGTCCATGACCACGGCGCGTGGCGAGATATCGAGCGCCAGGCGGGTGTTCTGCTCGACCAGGATCAGCGCGAGGCCGTCATCCTGCGCCAGCCGCTTCACCGCGCGCGCCAGCTCCTCGACGATGACCGGCGCCAGACCTTCCGACGGCTCGTCCATCAACAGCACGCTCGGATTGCCGACCAGCGCGCGCGCAATCGCGAGCATCTGCTGCTCGCCGCCGGAGAGCTGGTTGCCGCGGTTGTCGCGCCGCTCGGCGAGCCGCGGAAACAGCCCGCACACGGCGTCGATGCTCCACGGTCCCGGGCGCAGCGCGACCTCCAGATTCTCGCGCACGCTCAACGAAGGAAAGATCTCCCGCTCCTGCGGAACATAGCCGAGGCCCGCATGCACGCGGCGGTGGGTCGGTAGGCGTGCGATGGCATTGCCGTGCAGATGCACCGCCCCGCGATGCAGCGTGGTGTGTCCCATGATGGTCGCGAGCAGCGTGGTCTTGCCGACGCCGTTACGGCCGATGATCGACAGCGCCTCGCCCGGCGCAACGCCGAGGCGGATGTCTTCTAGCACCACCGTCTCGCCGTAGCCGGCAAAGACGGCGTCGATCTCGAGAGCGCGCCCCGAGGCACTAGCCATGGCGCGCCTCACGATGGGCTTCCTCACCGAGATAGACCGCGCGCACTTCGGGATTGGTGCGGATCTGGTCCGGCGTCCCCTCGGTGAACACCGCTCCCGCCACCAGCACCGTGATCTTGCGGGCAAAGCGGAACACGACGTCCATGTCGTGCTCGATGATCAGCACCGCGATATCGGGATCGAGCGAGGCAACGACGTCGAGGATCAGATGGCTTTCCGAGGACGGGACGCCTGCCGCCGGCTCATCGAGCAGCAGCACACGAGGCCGCTGCGCGAGCGCAATCGCGATCTCCACCAGGCGCTGACGGCCATAGGGCAATTCGCGCACCAGCTTGAGCGCGTCGTCGCCGAGCTGCAGCGCATCGAGATGATCGAGCGCCTCCTCGAGCACGCTGCGTTTGGCACCGGCCGAGCGCCAGAGATTGTTGCATTCGCCGTCGCGCTCGCCGATGGCGAGGCAGATGTTCTCGATGACACTCAAGCCGCGGAACAGCTGATTGATCTGGAAGGTGCGCGCAAGACCGCGCCGCGCGCGGGCCGCCTGCGACAGTGCGGTGATGTTCTCGCCGTTGAGCAGCACCTCGCCGCTCGAGGGCGCGAGCGCGCCGGTAATGAGATTGACCAGCGTCGTCTTGCCGGCGCCATTCGGGCCGATCAAAGCGCGGCGAGCGCCCTTTTCCAATGTCAGGTTGACGTCGCGAGCGACGCGCAGCGCACCGAAGCTGCGGTTGAGCGCGCGGACCTCGAGGGCGGAAGTGCTCATGTCCGCCTCTTTTTGAGATATTCGCCGGCGCTTTCAATGAGGCCGAGAAGGCCGCGGCGCGCGAACAGCACGGTGAGCACGAGCAGGAGCCCGATGCCGAACTGCCAGAAGGCCGGGCTTGCTTTCGCCAGATTGTCCTCGAGCACCATGTAGATGACGGCGCCGACGAAGGCGCCATAGAGCCGCCCGGTGCCGCCGAGGATCAGCATCACCATTACTTTGGCGGAGTTATCGAAATCGAAAACGCCGAGAGTCGCATAGGCCGTCGACTGCGCGAACAGCGCTCCGGCGGTTCCGGCGATCGCCGCGGCTATGGCGTAGGCGGTCACAAGGCGGCGGTGCACAGGCGACCCGATCGCATGCATGCGGCGTATATTTTCGCGGATTCCGGTCAGCGCCTGACCGAACGGCGAATAGACGATGCGGCGCACGAAGACGAACACCAGGAACAACACGATGCCAACATAGATGTAGTAGGTGTGGCCGTAGAGATCGTTGTCGAAGACGCCGAACAGCTTCTTGATCTCCATCCCGGGGACGCCGTCATAGCCACCGGTGATGTCGGAGCGGTAGTTGCCGAATTCCTGCAGCAATGTTGCGGTGGCAAGCGTGAGCATCAGCAGCGTCAGACCGCGATAACGCAGCAGCAGCCAACCCAGTGCGAGACCGCACAGACCGGCGACCAGCGTCCCAGCCAGGAGCCCGCTGATCGGCTCACCCCAATTGAAGCGCACCGAGAGTAGCGCCACGGTGTAGGCGCCGATGCCGAAGAAGACGGCGTGACCGAGCGTGACAATCCCGGCATAGCCGAGAATGAGATCCAGCGAGAGCGCGAACATGATCGCGATCAGCACCTGGATGCCGAAGGTCATGCGGTCGGGAAAGACAAAGAACGCGGCGATGATGAGCAGCCACGGCACCGCCTCAGCCCAATGCCAACTGGCGCGGCGCACCATGAAGGCGAGTGCACGCTCACGGTATGGCAAAGCCGCCGCGCCGACGCGGATCGCCGTGGCGCGAACGGTGACCTCACTCTCGGCCATAAAGGCCTTCCGGCTTGATCAGGAGGACGAGCACGGTCAGCGCATAGATGAAGAAGCCGCCGGCATCCGAATAGATGTATTTGCCGCCAACATCGAAGATACCGAGCAGCACGGCCGCGAGCAACGTTCCCTTGAGGCTGCCAAGCCCGCCAATCGAGACAATGATCAAAAGGAACACGAGATAGAGCACGGCGAAGCTCGGTGTGAGTCCGAAGGTCTGGATGGCGAGGCCACCGCCGAGCGCGGCGAGCCCGCTGCCGACGGCAAAGGTCGCGGTGAACAGACGATCGACATTGATGCCGATCGACTGCGCCATGCGCCGATTGTCGACAGCAGCCCGGATCTTGGCGCCGATATTCGTGCGCTCGAAGCCGTACCAGAGGATGGTGATGAGGACGGCGCCGACAATGATGACGAAGGCGCGATAGGTCGGCACCGACCGCACGCCGATATCGACCTGCCCGGTGAGAAACTGCGGCAGCGGCACGGTGAGCGGCGCCGGCCCGTAAAAATACGTGTAGCTGGCGATCGCCATGAAGGTGAGCCCGATGGTCAGCAGCACCTGATCGAGCTCGGTCGCCTTGTAGAGGCGCGAATAGAGCAGCCGCTCGAAGGGAATGCTGGCGGCTCCAACCGTCACCGCCGCGATCAGCAACGACGGCAGGAACGGTACGCCGTAACTGCGCGTGAGCGTCACCACCAGGTAGCCGCCAGCCATGGCGAAGGCGCCGTGCGCCAGATTGACGAAGCCCATCAGCCCCATGGTGATCGAGAGCCCGACCGACATGATGAACAGCACCATGGCGTAAGACAGCCCGTCGAACAGAATGCTGACGAAGGCGACAACAGATTGCGGCAAGTTACCAGTTCCCCAAAAACTGGAAGACAGACGCCGCCGCTTTCACGCGGCGGCGTCTAGTTATAGCGAATTGACGAGCGGCCTGCCTAATGGCCGGCGCAACGCCCGACCTTCAGCTCTTTGCACTCATCCTTCACGCTGGCAACCGTACCTAGCATCTTGGTGCCGAGCTTGCCGTCCGGCTTTTTCACCACTTCGACGGCGTGCTCGTCATTGATGATGTCACGCGTCTGCGGATCGATGGTGATCTTTCCGCGCGGTCCGGTGGTGCTCCAGCCCTTGAGCGCGTCCATGATCTTGTCCGGATCGTCGAGATTGCCGTTGAGCTTCTTGATCACATCGAAGGCGGCATGCATCGTGTCCCAAGCCGCCGCCGACATGAAATCCGGATAAGAATTCGGCCCATAGGCTTCGTGCCAGGCTTTGACGAATTCCTTGTTCTGCGGATTGTCGAAATCCGCGGCGTAGTTGGTCATCACGATGGTGCCGACAGCGGCGTTGCCCATGTCCTGCAGCTTGGTGTCGGGGATGACGTCCTTCGGACCGATCAGCTTGACGCCGGCCTGACGCAGGCCGAGCTCGCCATAGGTCTTGACCACTGCGGAGGCGTGATTGCCCGACGGGATGAAGACGTAGAAGCAGTCCGGCTTCTCGTCCTTCACGCGCTGGAAGAACGGCGTCATGTCCGGCACCTGCGCCGGATTGCCCATCGGAATGGCGTCGACCACCTTGCCACCCGCCTTCTCGAAGCCGGTCTTGAAGGCTTCGGTGGAATCCTTGCCGGGCGGGAAGTCGGTGTAGCCCATGGCCGCGGTCTTGCACTTGAGATCCTTGGCCGCGTAGCCGCCCATCGGGTAGGCGTCGTGCCACATGCTGAAGGAGAAGCGCACGATGTAGGGCGACAGCTGCGTGATCCAGGCGGTGCCGGCATTGGAGATGAGCAACGGCACCTTGGCCTGCGTGATCACCGGCGCCATGACGATGGCCGACGGCGAGAACACCACGCCGAGGATCATCTTCACCTTGTCGCGGGTGATGAGCTCGGTGGCGACGGTCTTGGCGTTGGCGCCGGAAGGCGGACCCTCATCACGCTTGATGATATCGACGGTGTTCGGGGCGATGTCCTTGGCGTGCAGCTTCACATAAAGGTCCATCGCCTTGACATTGGCGTCGCCGAGATCGGCGTTGACGCCTGTGTATGGCAGGATGACGCCGATCTTCACGGCTTCGGCTTGCGCCGGCGCCGTCAAGGCCAGGCCGACGGCCGCGCAGCCCAGCCATTTCAGTGATTTCATGTTCTCCTCCTTGCGTCCCTTACGCCCCTTTTTTGTTGGTATTCCAACAATCGTTTGGGTCCCAACCATATCGTGGGATTTTTGGCGTCCCACCTTTTGGTAAAATGGAGCAAAGGCCGGGCGCAGGTCAAATGCGATCGTCCCGCGTTGCGGGCCACAACGCGCTAAAACCCGACCGTGATGAAGGATTAGGCGGCGCTCTTGGCGTCGAGCCGCGGCCGTTTTGCCGCACCCATCTCGCCGCGATCGAGCAGCATGCCGAGCGATGCAATCTCGACGCGGTTGCGTCCGCGCTCCTTGGCGAAATACAGCGCCTGGTCCGCTTGCTCGAGCAGTCCGGGAACGTCGAGCACGATCGCGTCGGAATGCACCAGCCCGATGCTCACGGTGGCGCCGATCGGGCGGCTGTCGACCTCGAGCGCGTTCTCGGCGAAGGCGGCGCGGATGCGCTCGGCCACCGACAGCGCCTTGTCGCGGCCGGTGTCGTAGAGAATGGCCGCGAACTCCTCGCCACCAATGCGCCCGATGACATCGGAGGCGCGCAGGTTCTCCTTAGCGGTCTCGGCAAAGAGCTCGAGCACACGGTCGCCGACCGCATGGCCGAAGCGATCGTTGATCGACTTGAAGTGATCGAGGTCGATGAGCAGAACGGCGACCGGTTTCGGCCGGCTGGTGTGGCGCTTCGCGAGCGCGACGCCGTCGGCGAGGAAGGAGCGGCGATTGGCGAGCCCGGTCAGCGGGTCGACCATGGCTGCGGTGCGATGCCGCAGCTCGGTGCGCTCCTTGGCCATGGCCAGCAAAATGAAAGCGATGGAGATGGTGAAGAGCAGCGCCTCGAAGCTCAGCACCGTGAGCCAGACGCTGCCGGAGAGCCGGTTCTCACCCGGGAACGGCAGTAGTGCGATCACCGGCGTGCGCAGCATGAACAGCGCGCCGTGGGCAAACAGCATGAAGATAGCCGGCAGGCGCGAGACCAGCGCCTCGGCACGCCCACGCCAAAACTCCCAGGCCGCAAGCCAGGTGTATCCGGCGATGATCATCGAAGCGATCAGCGCGCGGACGTTGACGGACTCCGCGACCAACGGCAGACGACACACCAGCAGCCAGATCACGGCGCCGGTCACCAGATAGACCGGCTCGACCGGCCGGCCGTCGAACACACGCGCACCGGTCCAGGTGATGGCGAAAGCGGTGAACAGCAGCGCGTTGGCGAGATCGATCGAGATCAGATCAGGCGCCGAGCCGTACATCCCGAACAGCATGACGGACGCCGCGCGGCACAGATGCGCAAATCCCCACCAAGCCACGCCGTGAATCGCGGTGTTCTGCACCCACGCGAACAGGAGCAGCAACCCGAGGATCGCCTCCACGTAGATCGTGACCATGAAGAGGGTGTTGACGTCGAGATTCATCCAAACCCACCCGCCGCGGGGCCTCAAGAACAGGCAACCGGCTTGTCCCGATCCGAAGGCGATACCGTCATGCGGGGAAAAAATGCGTGAACGGTGGAGGGCTGCCCGACCCATTGCAGCGTTATGGTTTCGAGGTTCTTTCCGTCCGGTGGGCAATTGCGCATGACATGCCGTCGCAAGACGCGCCCACAAGCCGCTGAGATTACGAGCAAAGTTTCCGGTTTTCGCAGGCCCGCTATGCCTGCGGCGGCTTGTCGGCAGGCATTGGCTTCACTACCTTCGCCTTCTCTCGCAATTGGGTCATTCGATGCATATTCGCGACGGAATACTTGAAGCCATTGGCAATACCCCGCTGATCAAGCTGGAGCGCGCGTCCGCCGCGACCGGCTGCACCATTCTCGGCAAAGCCGAATTCATGAACCCGGGCGGCTCGGTGAAGGACCGCGCCGGCCGACAAATGATCCTCGAGGCCGAAGCACGCGGCGAGATCGGCCCCGGCGGCCTTGTGGTCGAAAGCACCGCGGGCAATACCGGCATCGGGCTGGCGCTTGTCGCCAATGCGCGCGGCTATCGCACGCTGATCGTCATTCCGGAAACGCAGAGCCAGGAAAAGAAGGATGCGCTGCGGTTGTTCGGCGCCGAGCTGGTCGAGGTGCCGGCGGTGCCTTACGGCAACGTCAACAACTATCAGCACATCGGGCGGCGGCTCGCCGATCAGCTGCGCAAGAGCGAGGCGAACGGCGTCATCTTCGCCGACCAATGGAATAATCTCGACAACCGTAAAGCCCACTACGTGTCGACCGGCCCGGAGATCTGGGAGCAGACGCAAGGCAAGATCGACGGCTTCATCTGCTCCATCGGCACCGGCGGCACGGTCGCCGGCACCGCTACATATCTGCGCGAGAAGAAGCCAGGCATCGTCATCGGCGTCGCCGATCCGCGCGGCGCCGCGATGTATAACCTGTTCACCAGCGGCACGCCGAAGGCCAGCGAAGGCGGCTCGATCACCGAAGGCATCGGCCTTGGCCGCGTAACGCCGATCATCGATGGGCTCAAGGTCGACAAGGCCTATCTCATTCCCGACGAAGAAGCCGTGCCGATCATCTTCGATTTGCTCGAGCATGAGGGCCTGTGCCTCGGCGGCTCGTCCGGCATCAACATCGCCGGCGCCATCCGTCTCGCCAAGGAGCTCGGCCCGGGCAAGACCATCGTCACGATCCTCGCCGATTACGGGACGCGCTACCAATCCAAGCTGTTCGATCCGGACTTCCTGCGCTCGAAGAGCTTGCCGGTGCCGCCCTGGCTCGTGCGCCACACCAACATTTCCATTCCTTTCGAAAAGACTTGACCATGGCGACCGACTGCCTCTTCCGCGAGGATTCGTATCTGCAGCGTTGCAGCGCGACGGTGGTCGGCGTCAATGAGCGCGGCATCGTGCTCGACCGCACGGTGTTCTACGCTAACTCGGGTGGGCAGCCTGGCGACGTCGGGATGCTGCGCACGGCGGGCGGCGGTGAAATTGCGATCACCACCGCCGGCTATACCGATCCCGCCAAGACCGAGATCGCACATGTGGCCGCGACCACCGCGCCCGCGCCGGCGGCGGGCGAAACCGTCGAAGCCGTGATCGACTGGCCGCTGCGGCATGCGCGCATGCGCATGCACACCGCACTGCATCTTCTCTCCGCAGCCTTGCCGTTTCCGGTCACCGGCGGATCGGTCGGTGAGAGCGAGGGCCGGCTCGACTTCGACATTCCGGAGGCCGGTCTCGACAAGGACGAGATCAGCGAGAAGCTCGCGCGCATGATCGCCGCTGACGCGGCGGTGACCACGCGCTGGATCAGCGACGCCGAGCTCGAAGCCAATCCGAGCCTGGTCAAGACCATGTCGGTGAAGCCGCCGATGGGGACGGGACGCGTCCGGCTCGTCGAGATCGCCGGGCTCGACCTGCAGCCCTGCGGCGGCACGCATGTGCGCTCGACCGGCGAAATCGGCGCAGTGCGGGTCACTCAGATCGAGAAGAAGGGCAAACAGAACCGCCGCGTGCGCATTGCCTTCACGTAGCGCAGTAGGGGAACGCCCTGCCCTTTTTCCGGGTTGATCCCGCAAAACCAAGCGAGACTTCATGACCACATCGCCTTCGAGCCGCTGGCTCAAATCCACGCAATGGCTGAGCGAGCATCTGCGCGACAAGAATCTCGTGGTGCTGGACGGCACGTATCATCTCCCGACGGCGAACCGTGACGCACATGCCGAATATCGCGCGGCACATATTCCGGGCGCCGTATTCTTTGACATCGACGAGATCGCCGATCATTCGACCGATCTGCCGCATATGCTTCCGGGTCCCGGACAATTTGCGCAGGCAGTCGGCGCGCTCGGCATCGGCGATGGCGATACCATCGTCGTCTATGACAGCTTCGACGGCTCGAGCGCATTTACCGCGCCGCGCGTGTGGTGGACGTTCCGCGTGTTCGGCGCCAAGAACGTGTTCATCCTCGACGGTGGCCTTGCGGCCTGGAAGGCCGAAGGCCGCCCGACAGAGACCGGTGAAGGCAAGCGCGAGGCGCGCAGCTTCAACGCGCAGATGAACACACGCGTCGTCGCCATGCTCGGCGACGTGCAGATGGCGCTCAATGATGGCGCCACGCAGGTCGTCGACGCGCGTCCCGCGGCGCGCTTTCGCGGTGAGGCTCCGGAGCCGCGCCCCGGACTGCGCGGCGGCCATATGCCCGGCTCCTACAACGTGCCGTCATCGGCGCTGATGCAGAACGGCCGTCTCGGATCCCTCGACCACCTCCGCGCCGCCTTCCTGCGCGGCGGCGTCGACCTCGACAAGCCGGTGATCACCAGCTGCGGCTCCGGCGTCACCGCCGCGATCCTGTGGCTGGCGCTGGACGCGCTGGGCAAGGAGCCGCAGGCGCTCTATGACGGCTCGTGGTCGGAATGGGGCGCCCGCCCCGACCTGCCGATCGAAAAAGCCTGAGATCGGCTATAAAGCCGCGACACGAGGAGGCGATGCTCATGAATGTGGGGCTGCTCGATCATTTCAATATCCGCACGCGCAAGCTCAAGGAGACCGTGGCGTTCTACGAAGACGTGCTCGGGCTGGAGAACGGCGAGCGACCGAATTTCAGCTTTCCTGGCGCCTGGATGTATTCGAACGGCAAGCCTGTCGTGCATCTTGTCGATATCGCGCCGACGCCCGAAGCACAGAAGCCGGACTCCGGGGTCGTGCATCACGTCGCATTCGTCAGCCAGGGCTTCGATGCCATGAAGACGCATCTCTCCGGCAGAAGCGTCTGGTTCGACACCCGCGAAGTGCCTGGCGTCGACGTCTGGCAGATTTTTGTGCGCGACCCGAACGGCGTGATGATCGAGCTCAACTACGACATGACCAAAGAGAAGCGCTAATTCCGCCAGGCCTCCACCGCCCGCGCGGTGTCGAGGAATTCGCGGAAATCCGTCACCTTGCCGTCGGCGAGCGTGAACACGTGAATCCAGTCGCTTTCCATCCGCCGGCCGGTCCTGTTCACTGTCATTGCGTAATGGCCGAGGCAGAACACCTTGTCGCCGGCGGCGAAGAACTCATTTGGGCTGAAATCATAAAACGACAGCTCGCTGCCGACGAGCGAGAAGAACTCGGCCACTGCTGAACGGCCCTGGCGCGGACCGAACGTCGGAAAATCGACCTGCCGACCGACGCACTCCCAGTGCACGTCCGCGGCCAGCGCATCGATGATGTAATTGATCTCGCCGCGGCCGAACGCCGCGTAGAGGCTCTGCGCCAGCACGATATTGGCATTGGTCATCGCTCATCCTCCCTTCGATCCGAATACAGATACGGACCGGGGACGGCTGTGGATGAGGCGCGCGCCGGATTTTTTAGTGCAGGATCTGGCTGAGGAACAGTTTGGTGCGCTCGTGCTGCGGATGCGCGAAGAACTCGTCCGGCGTGTTCGCCTCGATGATCTGGCCCTCGTCCATGAAGATCACGCGATTGGCCACCTGCCGCGCGAAGCCCATTTCGTGGGTCACGCACAACATGGTCATGCCGTCATGCGCCAGTCCCACCATGGTGTCGAGCACCTCTTTGACCATTTCCGGATCGAGCGCCGAGGTCGGCTCGTCGAACAGCATGATATGCGGGTTCATGCACAGCGCGCGGGCGATGGCGACACGCTGTTGCTGACCGCCGGACAGCTGGCCCGGATATTTGTTGGCCTGCTGCGGGATGCGCACACGGGTGAGATATTTGAGCGCGAGCTCCTCGGCGTCCTTCTTCGGCATCTTGCGCACCCAGATCGGCGCCAGCGTGCAGTTCTCCAGCACGGTGAGATGCGGGAACAGATTGAACTGCTGGAACACCATGCCGACCTCGCGCCGGATCTCGTCGATCTTCTTCACATCATTGGTGAGCTCGACGCCGTCGACGATGAGCTTGCCCTTCTGATGCTCCTCGAGGCGGTTGATGCAGCGGATCATGGTCGACTTGCCGGAGCCGGATGGCCCGCAGATGACGATGCGCTCGCCGCGCATCACTTTCAGGTTGATGTCGCGCAGCACGTGGAACTCGCCGTACCACTTGTGCAAGCCGATCAGCTCGACGGCGACGTCGCTCTTGATTTTCGGCACCGAGGCGTTGGCGGATTGAGGTGCGGTCATGGTGTCGGTCATGGGATCACCGCTTTGGCGTCAGTCGCCGTTCGACGAACAGCGAGTAACGCGACATGCTGAAGCAGAACACGAAGTAGACGATACCGGCAAAGGCGAAGCCCGTGAACAGCATGTTCGGCGTCGCCCAGTTCGGGTCGGAGAAGGCCGCGCGGATCTGGCCGAGGAAGTCGAAGATCGAGACGATGAGGACCAGCGTCGTATCCTTGAACAGGCCGATGAAGGTGTTGACGATGCCGGGGATCACCAGGCGCAGCGCCTGTGGCAGCACGACGAGACCCATCATCTTCCAGTAGCCGAGCCCGAGCGCGGCTGCCGCCTCGTACTGGCCGCGCGGGATCGCCGCGAGCCCGCCGCGCACCACCTCGGCCATGTAAGCGGCCGAGAACAGCGCGGTGCCGACGAGCACGCGCAGCAGCGCGTCGATGGTCCAGGTCGGCGGCAGGAACAGCGGCAGCATGTAGGTCGCGAAGAACAGCACGGTAATCAGCGGCACGCCACGCCAGAACTCGATGAAGATCACCGAGAACATGCGCAGGATCGGCAGCTTCGAGCGGCGGCCGAGCGCAAACATGATCCCGATCGGCAGCGACACCACGATGCCGGTCACCGCCACCACCAGCGTCACCAGCAGCCCGCCCCAGGAGCGGGTCTCGATATGCTCGAGGCCGAAGCTGCCGCCGACGAGAAGGAAGAAAGCGACGATCGGAAACACGCCGAAGAAGGCGATCGAATTCCACAGCTTAAGCGGCGCACGCGGGATCAACAGCGGCGCCAGCAGCACGGCGCCGAGAATGAAAACGAGATTTGGGCGCCACGCCTGGTCGGCGGGATAGAAGCCGTAGATCAGCTGCCGCAGCTTGGCGAAGATGAACGGCCAGCAGGCGCCAACGGGACGGCCGAGCGTCTCGGCGAGGCAGTCGGTGCGGCTGGCGCCGTCCCACACCGCATCGACGAAAAGGAACTTGATGAGCGGCTCGCCGATGACCCAGACCAGATAGATGCCGGCGAGCGTCAGGATCGCATTGATCCACGAGTTGAACAGCCGAGCGCGGATCCAGCCGATGCTGCCGCTCGACGTTGTCGGCGGCGGCTCCTGCTCCGTCATGGCGCGGCGCACATAGCTCAGATTGCCGGGCTGGACGTCGACCATCGCCATGATCAGCGCTCCACCAGCGCGATACGCGCGTTGTACCAGTTCATCAGAGCGCTGGTGATCAGCGAGATCAGCAGATAGACCGCCATGGTGATCGCGAGGATTTCGATCGCCTGGCCGGTCTGGTTGAGCGTCGTGCCGGCGAACACTGCAAACAAATCGGGATAGCCGATGCCGACCGCGAGCGAGGAATTCTTGGTCAGGTTCAGGTACTGGCTGGTCAGTGGCGGGATGATCACGCGCAGCGCCTGCGGAATGATGATGAGCCGCAGTGCCCGGCCGGGCCGCAAGCCGAGCGAATAGGCCGCTTCCGTCTGTCCGCGCGAGACCGCCTGAATGCCGGAGCGCACGATCTCGGCAATGAACGCGCCGGTATAGGTCGACAGCGCGATCAGCAACGCGGCGAATTCGGGGATCATCACCATGCCGCCGGTGAAATTGAAGCCGCGCAGCCGCGGATGGTCGATCCCGATCGGGAAGCCCATCACCACCATGACCACAAGCGGCAGACCGACAACCAGCGCCAGCGCGCTCCAACCGAGCGGAAACTGCGCCCCGGTCACTGCCTGCCGGCGTTTGGCGTAAGCGCGCAGCAAGAGCGTCACCAGAATGCCGATGACGAACGCGGCGACCACGACGCCGGAGCCCGGCCCGAACTCAGGCCGCGGCAGGGCGACGCCGCGCGTGCTGAGGAATATCTCACCGCCGATGGAGATGGCCTGCCGCGGCGGCGGCAGCGCGCCGAGCACGGCGAGGTACCAGAACAGGATCTGGAACAGCAGCGGCTGGTTGCGCAGCACCTCGACATAGACCGTGGCGAGACGCGCGATCAGCCAATTGGACGAGAGCCGCGCGATGCCCATGACGAAGCCGATGGCGGTGGCAAACACGATGCCAAGACCTGCGACCAGCAACGTGTTGAGCAAACCCACCAGGAAGACACGGCCGTAGGTGTCGGATTCCTGGTAGGGGATCAGTGTTTGATTGACGCCGAAGCCGGCGGTGTTTTCCAGGAAGCCGAAGCCGGTGGCGATCCTCTGATTTTCCAGGTTCGCGCGCGCATTGAGAACGAAATAGACGCCGAGACCGACGATCACGATCAAGGTGGCGACCTGGTACACCAGGCCGCGCACCTTCGGATCATTGATGATCAGCGTCCGCGTCGTTCCGCTGTCTTGCACGGGCATCCCCTCTGCCCCGGCAATCGTTTCGAAGCGATCAGCGGACCGGCGGAGCGTACTGGATGCCGCCGTCGGTCCACAGCTTGTTCAGGCCGCGAGCGATGTTGAGCTTCGAGCCCGAGCCGACATTGCGGTCGAACATCTCGCCGTAATTACCGACCTGCCGGATAATGCGAACCGCCCAGTCCTTGGTCAGCCCGAGCTGCTCTCCGAGATTGCCTTCGGTGCCGACGAACCGGCGCACGTCCGGCTTGTCGGATTTGAGGGCTTCATCGATCGTCTTTGACGAGATGCCGAGCTCTTCGGCATTGATCTGGGCGAACAGCACCCATTTGACGATGTCGAACCACTGATCATCGCCATGACGCACCGCGGGCCCGAGCGGCTCTTTAGAAATGATTTCCGGCAGGATCACGTGATCGTTGGGATTCGTCAGCTTGAGCTTGAGCGAATAGAGCTGCGACACGTCCGTGGTGAGCACATCGCAGCGGCCGGTGTCGTAAGCCTTCACCGTTTCCTCGTTGGTGGTGAAGGCGATCACCTCATATTTCATCTTGTGGGCGCGGAAATAGTCCGCGAGATTGAGCTCCGTCGTGGTGCCGGTCTGCGTGCACACGGACGCACCGTTGAGCTCGAGCGCCGAGTTGAGCTTTAGCGCCTTTTTCACCATGAAGCCCTGACCGTCGTAATAGTTCACGCCGGTGAAGTTCAATCCCAGCGACGTATCGCGCGACAACGTCCAGGTCGAGTTGCGCGAGAGCACATCGACTTCACCCGACTGCAAGGCCGTGAAACGGTTCTTGGCGTTGAGCGGCGTGTATTTCACTTTGTTCGCATCGTTGAAGATCGCCGCCGCGATGCCGCGACAGACATCGACATCGATGCCGGTCCATTTGCCGCTGTCGTCGGGATTGGAGAAGCCGGGAAGGCCTTCGCTGACACCACAAATCAGGGTGCCTCGGTCCTTCACGGTCTTCAGCGTCTGGGCGAAAGCGGGCTGCGCGGCGAACGCGAGCACTGCAGCGAAAGCAACAACAACGGACTGACGTTTCATCGGCAAGGCCCCTCTCCTAGCGATCGTCATCGCATCTGAGAACGATTGAGTATTGAGGTCAAGGGGTTGACGCTTTCCAGCAAGACGGACGTAATGCCACGGCTTTGTCGTGACCTCTTTTTTGGACTTGCCCGCGGAATGACCAAAAAATCCGATCGAGACCTCAAACCTGCGACGCGCCTCGTGACCGGCGGGCGCGACCCGCAGGCGCAATTCGGTTTCGTCAATCCGCCGGTTTATCACGCCTCTACGGTTCTCTATCCGACGGCCGAAGACCAGGTCGCGCATCGCGCGCGTTATGTCTACGGCCGTCGCGGCACGCCGACGTCTGAAGCGTTGGAAGCTGCGCTGATGGAACTCGAAGGCCCGCTGTGCGCCGGCGTGTCGTTGTTGCCGTCAGGGGCGGCGGCGATTTCCTCTGCTCTGCTCGCGATAGCGAATGCGGGCGACCACATCCTGATCAGCGACAGCGTCTATCGGCCGACCCGCACCTTTTGCGACAGCGTGCTCAAGCGGCTTGGCGTCGAGACCACGTACTACGATCCGCTCATCGGCGCCCGCATCGCGGGCCTGTTCAAGCCGAACACGCGGCTCGTCTTCGTCGAGGCGCCGGGCTCGCAGAGCTTCGAGATGCAGGACATCCCGGCCATCGCCGAAGTGGCGCACGAAAAGAACACGCTCGTGCTCATGGACAACACCTGGGCGACGCCGCTTTATTTCCGCGCTTTTGAGAAAGGCGTCGATGTCTCCATACAGGCCGGCACCAAATATATCGGCGGGCATTCCGACATCATGTTCGGCACGGTATCGGCGAATGCCGCGACGCTGCCGCGGCTGAAGACACTCGTCGGCAATTTCGGCCTCTGCGCCGGACCCGACGACATTTATCTGGCGCTGCGCGGGCTACGCACGCTCGAAGTGCGGCTCGCGCGCCACCAGCAATCGGCGTTCGCGGTCGCGCGCTTTCTCGCCGCGCGTCCGGAGGTCCTGCGCGTGCTGCATCCGGGACTCGAGAACGATCCGGGACATGCAATCTGGAAGCGCGATTTCAGCGGATCAAGCGGGCTGTTCTCGATCGTGCTCAAGCCGATGGACATGAAAGCCGTCTACGCGTTCATGAACGCGCTGACGCTGTTCGGCATGGGCTATTCCTGGGGCGGCTTCGAGAGCCTGATCATTTCCTTCGACTGCAACGACTACCGCACGGCCACCAAATGGGCGCCCGGCGGTCCGACGCTGCGCATCCATATTGGTCTCGAAGACGTCGGCGATCTTATCGCCGATCTGGAGGGCGGTTTCGCCGCGATGAAGGCAGTCAGTTGAGGAGGCTGCAATGCTGGTCGGCGACGCAACCGTATTCACCGTTCGCGATATCGAGAAGAGCGCCGCGCATTACCGCGATGCGCTCGGCTTCACGATGGCGTTCGAATACGGAGAGCCGACATACTATGTCTGCCTGTGCCGCGACGAAGTGAATCTGCACCTGCTCAGCGCCGCAAAGACCAAGCGGCAGCCCGGCGAAAGCGGCATGTGCATCTTCGTCAAAGACGTCGATGCGGTTCACGCCGAGCTCGTCGCGCGCGGCGCGCGGGTGATGATGGCGCCACAGGACTATGCCTATGGCATGCGCGACTTCAACGTTCTCGATCTCGACGGCAACCAGCTCACCTTCGGGATGGAATCGAAGACGACGAGTTGAGGAACGGGGTCAAGCCGCGCGCGCCCGCCGCTCGCGAACAATGAACTGCAGATTGCGCAGATAGATGAACAGCCCGAGCCCCTGCCCGAGGATGAACACCGGGTCGCGGCGATAGAGCGCATAAAGGAAGAGAAGAAAGCCGCCGCCGACAGAGAACAGCCAGAATGCGGTCGGCACCACGCTCTTGCCGGCGCGCTCGGAGGCGAGCCATTGCACCAGGAAGCGCATGGTGAACAGCGCCTGCGCCGCGAAGCCGAGCAGCACCCACCAGTCGAGCTTGATGTAGAACACATCGATCAGATACGAGCCGACCGCGTGCGACAGATCGATGAGCATTCAGTCCTCCGAAATTTCCGGCACGCGCTTGCGGCGGCGGATCAGCCACCAGACGCCGGCAAGGTCGAGGATGCCAATCCACAGGCGATCCCAGAAGCCGTAATTGGACACGCCGTGCGCGCGCGGGCGATCGACGACGTCGACATAGCCGATGTCGAAGCCGTCACGGCGCACCAGCGCCGGCAGAAAACGATGCAGGCCATCGAAATACGGCAGGCCTAAGAACACGTCGCGGCGGAAGGCTTTGAGGCCGCAGCCGGTGTCGCGGGTGCCGTCGCGCAGCACCGCGCCGCGCACCGCATTGGCGATGCGCGACTGCAGCTTCTTGAACCCGGTGGCTTTGCGGCCGACGCGCTGGCCGGCGACGAGACCGGTGCGCGGCGCGCCCGCCTGCAGCGTGCGCAGCATCGCCGGAATGAAGCTCGGATCGTTCTGCCCGTCGCCGTCCAGCGTGACGACGAGCGGCGCCCTCGCTGCGGAAACGCCGGTGCGCACGGCGGCCGACTGTCCGCAGGATGTCGCATGGGTGACGCGGCGCAGCCAGGAATATTGCGCACGCAGCCGATCGAGCTCGGCGGCGGTGCCATCGCTCGAGCCATCGTTCACATAGACGACCTCGAAGCGCCATTCCCCGCCGAGCGCCGCAGCAATTTCGGCGATCAGCGGCGCCACATTGCCTGCTTCGTTGCGCACCGGGACGACGACGGAAACCGCCGGCTGCTCGTTAGGTCCGTCGCTCATGCGCTGTTCCGCTGGCCCCTGCCCGGCGCTCTACTAGTTGCGAAAGAGCCGTCCGGCAATGGCTTTGATGCGCGCCCAGGACGGACCAGGAAACACCGTTAAGGCGCCGTCGGCGGTGAACGCCATCGCCAGGCCGCGCGCCGCGAAGTAGTTGCGGATGAACAGCGCCCCAATGCCGCCGACCAAAGCGCCCGCGATGACATCGCTTGGATGGTGGGCGGTGATGATCACGCGGCTCGCCATAATGATGAGCGCATAGACCCACAAATAGGGCCGCGCCCGCGGATAGAGCGCACCGACCGAGACAACGATCGACAGCACCGCCGCGGAGTGGCCCGACGGCAGGCTCGCGTATTTGGCCTGCCAGTGGAACGGAAAGAAAGCGAACGGATCGGCGACGCCGGTGACGAACGGCCGCGCGCGACCGATGATGCCCTTGAGGACATCGCCGAACAGGCCCGGCAGCGCAACCGCCAGAAAGACGAAGGCGATGCGCACAGCGACCGCACTGACGACGAGTGCCGGATACCGCGGCAATACAGCGGACAGCGGTAGCGTGGCGACGAGCAAAATCCCGAGCGGCCACAGGATCCAGCCGGCTTTGCCGAAATCGGTGATCCAGTTGAACACGGCGACGATCGGACCCGGCAGCTTACGCGCCGCCACGATCGCAACGCTGTCGAACTGCATGTACCAGCTGACGATCGCCACGATGACGACAATGGCCACGGCCGAGACCAGAATAACGCGCTCGCGCGGCCGCCGAACCTGCTGCCGCGCCGGCCGGATCAGCCGGCCCAACCACGTGCCTGTCCTGGCTCCTAGATTGGCCGGCAGCGGCGCATGCGGGCTCGGCTGAGGTGCGACGGTCAAGGCGTATCCTCGGAGCGGTAGACCGACAAGGTCACCGGCCGTCCGATGCTGATGTTGTAACCTTCGACGCGCGGGCCCGGCGCATAGCGCAGCCCAATCGCCTGCGCACGCTGCACGAAACTTCGTTCACTGGGCCGGTCGAGCACCGCGAAGCGGCACGTGCCCTGCCGCAGCCATTCGGCGGCGGAGCCGCCATCGGTGAAGCGCAAATCCGTCCCGAGCAGGAAGACAAGGCTCGGCTCCTGATATCCGGCGGCGACGTATTGCGGCTGCTTGCAGCCGGGATTGCGCAACGCGTCGACGATTTGCGCGCTGGGGAACAGCGCCGGTAACGCCGGGAAGGTCAACGCATAGACGGTCACGGAGACGAAAAGCGAGGCGAGGCTGGCGCGCAGCAGCGAACGCTCGGCACCGTCGACATCGTACAGCCGCCAGGCGAACAGCCCGCAGATCACGGCGGCGGCGGCAAACGGCCAGGCGAAGAAGCCGAGCTGATGTCCAACCATGACAAAGCCGGTGATCGCCGCAGCGCCGATCAGCACCGGGAAGATGAACCACCAGATGGTGCCGCGCACCATCCACGGCCGTTTTGCCAGATTGTCCGGTGACAGCACACCGGCAATCAAAATCGCGATTGCTGGATAGAGCGGCAGCACATAATGCGGCAACTTGGTGACCACCGCCTCGAACACGACCCAGGACGGAATGATCCAGGCGAGCAGGAATTGCGCGCCGGGCTCGCGCCGCGCTTTCCAGATCGCCGGCACGGCCAGGCCGGCGAGCGTCGCCGCCGGCCAAAACGTGACCCAGAACAGTGCGAAGTAATAGCCGGGTGGCGCGCCGTGCGTCTCCTGGCTGCTGGCAACCTTGGCGAGCATGTCGTGGCCGAGTGACTCCTCGAAGAAGCTGTCGCCGGCCTTGAGAACGATGGCGATGAACCAGGGCAGCACCAGCACGATCATCCACAGGATGCCAGTCAGCGGACGCAGCAATCGCATCCAGCGCAGAGAACGGTCGAGAATGCCGAGCGCGATCGCCGGCAGACCGACGAACATCACGATCAGCGGCCCCTTGATGAGGAACCCGGCCGCAAGCGCGGTCCAAAAGATCGCCGGCAGCCGCCAGCCTGGAACGAGGCCGAGCGAGCGGCGTTCGGCGAGGTACGCGCGCGCCATCGCCCCCATGGCGGCGAGCGTGGTGAACAAAAGCACCGCGTCGGTCTTCGCCAGCCGCGCCTCGATGCCGAGCATGATCGAGCTCGCCATCATCACCGCGGCGATGACGGACGCGCGCCGCGAGACGAAGGCAAGTGCCGTCCAATAGGTCAGCAGGACGGCGCCGATGGCGGCGAACAGCGACGGCAGCCGGTAGAGCCAGATAGTGGTCTTCGCATCATGGACGCCAAGCGCCTGCGCGGTGTTCACTGCTGCAGCTTGCAGCCAGTAGATACCGACCGGCTTCTTGTAACGGACCTCATCCTGGAATCGGATATCGACATAGTCGCCGGTCTCGACCATCTGCTTGGTCGCCTGCGCGAAGCGCGCTTCGTCGCGGTCGACCGGCGCGATCTGGAAGAAGCCCGGCAGGAAGGTGAGCAGCGCGACGACGACGAGCATCGCCACGGCGCGTGCATGCGACGCCGTGGCGTAATCGAGGAGCGCGAGAAGCCCGTTGCCGTTCCGGCGCGGCGAAACCCGCGTCGTTATTGAATGACTTTCCATTTCTTATAGAAAATGTGGTTCGCGCTGCGGAAAATCTGGTTCACCAGGGACACCGCAGGACGCAACAAGCCGGTCAACAGCGACGGCCGCACGATATCGACGAACAGGCAGTAACGCACCTTGTCGGTCTCGTTGAACGACTGGTGCATCAGCGTGTCGTCGAAGATGAACAGCTTGTTGTCCTGCCAGTAGTTCACCTTGTCGCCGACGACGATATAGGCGGAGCGGTCCTCGATATCGTTGAGGTTGAAGAGCAGCCGCAGCGTCGGTCGCAGCGGGCCGAAATGCTTCGAGGTGGACACGCGCTTGTTGAAGATCGAGACGCCGATCGTCTCGACATATTTCCAGCGCTCGTGGAATGCGGGGGTGCGCAGAAAGGTGTTCACGTTCTCGCCGTACCATTTGAAGAAGATCATGGTGCGGTCGAGCTCTTTGGCCCGCGCCTCGAGCTGGCCGACGAGGTTCTCTTGCTTGGCCACCGCGATCAGCCGCTTGATCTCTTCCTGATAGGGCGCCGGCAGATCGGTGAGCTGATACACGCCCTTGTTGATGTAGGGCAGCGTGATGAGGTCGAGCAGGATGTTGATCGGCGACAGCAGCCAAGTCGTCACGCCGTTGCCCGTAAAATATTGCTTGAGCAGAAAGCCGTCGATTGGGCGGTTGCGGCCGACGTCATAGAGCCCGCAGGCCAGATAGAAGATGCTGATCTTCGGGAAAAAATAGAGACACGCGGCCGCGATCACGGCCATGGCGCTGTATTTGATGGTCTTCTTCAAAGTGAACTCCCCCGCCGATCAGCCGCGTGCTGGTCTTGAAGCTGAATCTGGTGAAGCGCGCTGCCCCGTGCGGCAGATAGCGCGGACCATCCCGGCGCGACAATAGAGAATTGCCGCGAGCGGCGAAAGCGGGAGCAGGCCTCTCCTCCAACACATTGTGGAATCTTACTGAATCCGCACGACAACGCTGTCCGTGGCGCCTCGCGCGTCCATCACGGTGAGCCGCAGGAACCCGACCCCGGGCGGCCACACCTCGATCATGCGCTGCCCGGCCGTCGTTTCGATGGGAACCCCGTTGGCCATGACCGTTAACGGCTGGGCGCCGCCGGAAATCTTCATCACCACGGGATCGTTGGAGGCCGCAGCGATCTCAATGCGCGCGCCGTTCGGCGGAAACATGATGCGTGGCGGTTCGGCGCCCGCAGTCGCGGTGCCGCTCGGCCGATAATAGCGCAACGGTGGCGGCAGCCGGTCGGTCGCGGCGAAGATCACGCCCTTGGGCGGCGGCGGCAGCGGTGCCGCAGCCTTGCCGGTGCGCGCGAAGGCATCAAACAGAATCGGCGCCGCAGTGCTGCGGCCGATCAGCCCCGGCACGGGCGCGCCGTCGGGCCGGCCGACCCAGACGCCGATGGTCATGCGTCCGTCGAAGCCGACTGCCCAGGCGTCGCGATAGCCGTAGGAGGTTCCGGTCTTGAAGGCGATGCGGCCATGCGGCGCGTTGTCCGGCGGCGGTGCGCCGATCAGGACATTGCCCACATACCAGGCCGCAACCGGATCGAGGAGCCGGCGTACGCTCGCGCTCGCCTGCCCTTGCCGCTCGATCAACGGCGTCACCGTGCCGAGCCGCGCAAGCCCGTTGTACAACATCACCAGATCGGCGAGCCGCACGCCGACGCCGCCCAGTCCCATGGCAAGACCGGGCGCCTCGCCTTTCGGCAGCACCAGCGCGGCCCCGCTCTGCGTCAACCGCGCGGAGAGCCGGCTGGCGCCAACCTTGTCGAGCAGCGCGATGGCGGGAACATTGAGCGACATCTGCAGCGCGCGGCGCACCGTGACCGTGCCCTGGAAGGTCAGGTCGAAATTCTCCGGTGCGTAATTGCCGTAGCGGATCGGCTTATCGTCGATCAGCGTCTCCGGATGGATCAAGCCGTCCTCGAAGCCCAACCCGTAGATGAACGGCTTGAGCGTTGAGCCAGGCGAGCGCAGCGCCTGCGTCATGTCGACCTGTCCAGCGCGGCGGATATCGAAATAGTCAGGCGAGCCGACATGCGCGAGCACCTCGCCGCTCGCCTGATCCACGGCGAGGATGGCGACGGACACATCCGAGCCGAGCGAGGCTGCGCGTTCGCGCGTCAGCGCCTCCAGATTCTTCTGCAGCGCCGCGTCAATAGTGAGTCGGTGTAGCGGCATGTCGGGCGCAGCAGCAACCGCCGCCTCGGCGGCGTGCGGCGCCAGCATCGGCATCGGCGCGCGGGCGAGCGCAATAGCTTCGCCTTTCGCATGCGCCACCTCGTCGGCGGCGAGCCGGCCCTCGGCGGCGACACGATCGAGCACGCGATTGCGCGCGGCGCGCGCGATCTTCGGGAAGCGATCGGGTCGCCGCGTTTCTGGCGATTGCGGCAACGCCACCAGCAATGCCGCCTCGGCCAGCGCGAGACGGCGCGGCTCCTTGCCGAAATAGGCGAGCGAGGCGGCACGCACGCCCTCGAGATTGCCGCCGAAGGGCGCCAGCGACAGATAGAGGCCGAGGATCTCGTCCTTCGACAGCACGGCCTCGAGCTCGACAGCGCGCACCATTTGCCGAAGCTTGGCACCGATGCTGCGTTCGCGTCGTGGCTCGAGGAGCCGCGCCACCTGCATGGTCAGCGTCGAGGCGCCGGAAACTACATGTCCGTGGGTGACGAGCTGAATAACCGCACGGCCCATCGCGAACGGGTCGACACCATGATGCGAGCGGAAGCGCCGATCTTCATAAGCAAACAGCAAATCGAGATAGCGCGGATCGACACTGTCGACCGTGGCCGGCAACCGCCAGCGACCGTCGCTGATCGCATAGGGACGCAACAGCCTCCCCTCGCGATCGACCACGGCGGTCGAAAATGCGAGCTGGTCGCCACGCGGCGGCGGCCCGAGCGCGACGGCGAACGCCGCCAGCGCCAGCGCGGGTAACGCGATGGCGACAGCGGCTATCGCGATGATCCGTCGCCGTCTCATTTGGCCGCCGTCACCTCCACCGTTCCGGTAGCGCTGCGACCGAAGCGATCCGGCCGGTACATGTCCTCGACGGTCGCCTGCGGCAGCACATAGCGGCCCGGCGACACGGCGCGGACAACGTAGGCGACCGAGAACACCGCGGCATCGTCGGCCTTGCGGTCGAATGCCGCGTCGAAACGATCGTCGCGGAATTCGGAGTAGACCGGCTCGCCGGCATCCTCGATCCAGTCGAGCTTGCCGGTGTCGCCGGAGGAGACGAGATGCGGATTGTCGATTTCGAAGCCCGCCGGCAGCGGATCGAGCACGATGACGCGCCCGAACTGCGGCTGCGGCTCGGTCACCTTGAGCACCACCGCGAGCCGCTGGTTCTGCTTCACCTTGCTGACATCGACCGGCTTGCCGTCGAGCGTGAAATATTGCCGCTCGATCTTGAAGCCGCGTTCGGCTGCGGGCTCCGGATTGATCGGCGCACCGGATACCGAGATCACCGCACGCAAGGTGCCGTCGCTCGTGTTCGTCACCTTGAGCGCCTTGAGCTCCTCGGCACGCAGGCTGCGGAAGTAGGCGCCGGTGCGGGCGGCACCGTCGACCTCCATGGACACGGCGCTCGTCTCTTTGGCGATCGCACGGGCCGCCAGCACCAGCCAGGCTTGCTCCTGCGTTGACGTATATGAGGAGAGTGCGCGGGCGGTCTCGACCCGTTGAACGGCGGCATCGATCGTCGGCCGCGGACCGCCGGTCTCCGACGCCAGCGTCACCAGCGCTGCGGAATCGCGCAGCGCCGAACCGTAGTCCTCGCGGCTCGGCTCCAACTTCGGCTGCGGCGCGATGGCGGCAAGCGCCGCCGCATAAGCGCGTTCAGCGCGCGCTTTGTCGCCGAGCATGCCCAGCGCCGCCGCGATCTGCGCCTTCGCGATCGGCGTCGCCAGATCGTTGATCGCGGTGTCGGCGATGTAACGGAGGTCGCCAACCGGTGCCGCCCCGTTGCGCGCCAGCACATAGAGCGCATAAGCGAGGTCGCGGCCTCCGTCCTTCTTCGGCTCCGCCGCGGTTGCGACGTAGTTGCGCAGGCGATCGACCGCCAGCTTGAACGCCACATCCGGCACCTCGAACTTGCGTTCGCGCGCGCGGGTGAGGAAGTCGGTGACATAAGCGTCGAGCCATACGTCGTCACCGCCGACGGACCACAGGCCGAACGAGCCGTTGGAGCCTTGGCGGGCGAGCAGCTTAGCGATGCCATCGCGGATGCGTTGATCGATGGCGCCGTCCACGGCCAGATGCGCGTCGCGGGCGAGCTCATTGACATAGAGCAAGGCCACGGCGCGGCTGGTGATCTGCTCGGAGCAGCCGAACGGATAGCGATCGAGCGCATTGAGCAGCGCCGCCGCATCAAGCGCGGTCGAGATGCCGACCGACAGCGACACGCGCCCGGTGCCGGGCACGAGATCGCCGAACAGGTCGCCGGACAGCGTCAGGCTCTCGCCCTTGGCCAGCGGCTTGATGGTGCGCCGCGCGATGGTCTGCGTCGCCGGCTTGGTGTCGAGCAGGTAGCTGCGCTCGAGCGCGAAGTCGTTCGGCCCGGTGACACGCAGCGTCACCGTGGTCGGCCCCGGCTTCGCGGAGGTGAGCGGCACCGCCAAGGCGCCGCGTTGCTTCGCCGGCAGCGACACCGATTGCGTGGTGCCGTCGCCGCCGATGGCGCCTTCGGTCTTTATGGCAACGCTGTAGCTGCCCGCTGGTCCCTCCACATTGTCGAGATCGACATGCAACGTGGTGCGATCGCCGATGCGCAGGAAGCGCGGCAGCGTCGCGGTGACCACCACGGGATCGCGAATAATGACGTCGCCCACGGCTTTGCCGAGCTTGCCCTTGCTCCAGGCCACCGCCATCACCCGCGCAGTGCCGACAAAGTCGGGAATGTCGAAAGCAATGTCCGCGGTGCCGTCGGCCTTGACTGTGACGATCCCGGAATAGAGCGCCAGCGGCGGCTGCGTCGGCGGCGAGCCATTGAGTTCGCCGCCCCCGGCATCGCCGCCCATGCGGATCTGCCCGCGCACGCCTTGCATGCCATCGATCAGCTGGCCGTAGAGATCGCGAATATCGGCGGTCAGCCGGCGCTGACCAAGATAATAGTCGTCAGGCGCCGGCGGCTTGTAGTTGGTGAGATTGAGAATGCCGACATCGACCGCGGCGACGACGATACGCGCCTCGTCACCGGCGGCGATGCCGTCGATCTTCACCGGGATATGCAGTGTGTTCTTCGGCCGGATCGCCGCCGGTAGGCTCAGATTGACCGCAAGCGTGTGGTTCGCGCGCTCGATGCCGAACCACTGCACGCCGATGGCGCGCCCCGGCATGCGCTGCGCGGCCGCATCGAGCGGACGGCGCAGAGTGGCGACCAGATAAGCGCCGGTGCCCCAGTCCTTGCCGACGGTCACTTTTGCCTGCACGGCGCCCGCCTGCACCTCTTGCGAGCTGCTGCTCACCAGGCGGTCGGTGAACACGTTGAGCGTCAGCGTTCCGGCGCTGCGCGCGGTGACTGCGACATTCATGGTGTCGCCAGCCTGGTAATCCGGCCTGTCCAGAGCGATTTCCAGAAGATCGGGCGTGTCGGCGCTCGACTCCGCGTAGAAGCCAGAGTCGAAGGTCAGAGAAGTGATCGGCCCGCTGGTTTCGCCCGTCGAGATTTCCAGGCGATAGCGGCCCCAGCGCACCGGCAGCGACAATTGCCCCGGCTTGTCGGCAGCGACATCGAGGCTGCCGTCGGCCATGCGCTGCGTCTGCTTCACCGGCTCGAAATTCCAGCTGCCGTTCTGCCGGTACCACTGATAGTGCGTATCAACCTTGAGCAGCTGATAATGCAAGCCGCTACGCGCCAGCTGCGCGTTGTCGGCGCCGACCACCACAACGTCGAAATTCGCGTTTTCGCCGTCGCCGAGGGAGCGGCCGGAGAATTTCGGCTTGATGCCAATCATAGGGCCGTCGGGGGCGACCGGCAGTGTCAGCTTGCGCTCGACCGCGCGGCCGCCCGCCTCTGCCATGCGCACCGCCACCTGTGCCTCGAGCGGCTGCGTGGTGACGGGCACCTTGTCGAGCTTCACGTCGAAGCGGGCTTTGCCCTGGGCATCGGTTGTCGGCAGATCCTCGAGCGGCTGACGCGTCGCCGTCACCTCTTCATCTGCAAGTCCGAAGTGATAGCCGCCAAAGCCGGCGCGCTCCTTCGCCGGTGCGATCACCACCTCGCCTTCAAGATCGAGGCCCGAGCCGGGCGCGCCATAAAGGAAGCGTCCATCGACTGTGAGCGGCGCCGGCACATTTCGCGAGATGGTAGTCGCCGTGGACTTGAGATCGAACTCGATGCGATCCGGCACATAGTCTTCGACCATGAAGGTCGTCTCGCCGATCGCGGGGCGTTTCGGGTCGGTGTAGGCAACGACACGCCAGGTGCCCGTCGAGGCGGAGGAGACGATCGGCACGTCCAGGCTGCGTCCGCCGACGCCCTGATCGGTGACGACAGCACGACGATATTCCACGCCGTCGGGCCGCTCGACCACGAGCGTCAGCGGCGCGTTAAGCGCCGCGACGCCATGCGCATCACGCAGCAGCGTCGTCACATGCACGGTCTCGCCCGACCGGTAGACGCCGCGCTCCGTATAGACGAAGGCATCGAGCCCCATCGGCACCGGCCGTCCGGTGACCCCGCGATCGGAAAGATCGAAGGCCGGCGCTTTCAGGCTGAGGAACGCGTAGTCGGCCTTCTCCGCCGCTACGATCGCAGCCGGCGCCTGACCGCCCTCGCCTTGCGTCAGCCCGACGTCAAAATGCGCATGGCCGCTGGCGTCGCTCTGTTTCGTCGCCAGCACTTCGTTGTTGCGCGCGAGCAGCCGCAGCTCGACGGCGGCGCGCGGCTTGGCGCTGGCCAGCGAGTGGACGAAGACGTCGACGCCGTCATGGGCTGAATAAGCCGTGAGCCCGAGGTCGGAGACGATGAACCACTGCGTCGCCAGTGAATCGTAGTCGTCGGCAGCGGTTTCCTTCGGGCTCGCCGCCATCACATAGACGCCCGGCGCCAGCGTGCCGACCGCTTCTTCGACCGGAAAAGCTGTCGTCACCTCGGTGTTGAGCTGCGGCTTAACGGCGAGCTCGCCCTGCCACACCTTGCTGCCGCGCGCATTGGCAAGCTGATCGACTTCATAGCGATCGAGATTGCGCTGGAATTGGTAACCGGTGAGCGTATCGATCAGATTGCGATCGCCGACACGATAGATCTCGACCTTCACGGTCTCGGTGTTGACGCTGAGCACCGGGATTCCACGTTGACCGGTGCGCGGCAGCACATAGGCCCTGCCGGAGAAGCGGACGGCCGGCTTGCGGTCGCGCACGTAAATGGTGAAGTCGGCGGATTTGATCAGCGACTCTTTCACCGTCGACGGCAGGCCGGCGCGCAGCGTGATCGAGTACCGCTCGCCATGCTTGAGGCCTTCGACGCAAAGCTGCTTGTCCGCGGCGCTCACCGCCGGCTTGTCCTGGCCTGCCACCGCGACGAAGGACGAGAAATCGGTGCCTTTGCCCGGCAGTTCCTCGGAGAACTGGAAGCAGGCACGCGGCGAGGTCGCGTCGGAATCGACCGTGAAGTTCAGCACGCGGAAGCCGTAGTCGGCGCGCAGCCGCTCATAACGCGAGCGCAATTCGGCGACTTCGCGGATTTCGAGCGACAGTCGCATCGTGTCGAGCGCGTCGCGCCATTGCTTGCGGTCGGCAAAGATACGGCCAAGCACGGCAAGGCTATCGGCTTCCTCGCTGCGGTTCTGCGTGCGTTGATAGGCGATGTAAGCTGCGCTGGTGGCGCGATCGAGCAGCAGCGCGCGCTCCTTGTCGTCGGCCGGACGGATCTGCAGCACCGTGCGCGCGAGCCGCAGCCAGGTCGAAGCGTCGTTCGGCGCCACGCTGACGATCTGGCCGAGGACAGTCATGCCGGCGCGGAAGTCGCTGCGCCCGAACGCGGCGTCGGCATCCTTCTTGAGCTGCGCCGCCGGCTTGGTGACGGTCCCTGCATCGCTCTTGATCTGCGCCTCGAGCTTGAGGCTCGCATCGTTGAGGGGATCGCGTTGGAAGGCCTTGTTGTCGGCCGCGGCGGCGGTGGCAACGGAGCAAGCGAAGGCGAGCGCCGCGATCAGACCGGCGCGGATGGACGCGAGCATGGGCTTAAGGCCTCCCCCGGGGGATTCTTGCAATGGAACTATTAGTCGAGGCTGCAAAGGTGTCGAGGTCGTGGCGGTTCCGCAATCACCCAGTGACCAAGCACATACTCCTGCGCGAACCGGAACCTGCCCCGGCGCGGTTCAGGATCCCCGCTGTCCGCCGACATTGAGACGGGCGACCACGAGATTGAGACGCTGTGCCAAGGCCTTGAAATTGAAATCACTGGACAATTTGGCACTCTCCGCCGTGCGGTCGGGAGGCCAACCAGCGGTTTAGCCTCCGAGCATCGGGCGACGTCGGGCCAATGCTGACGTGGGGGGTTTTGCGTGAATAGGGTGCGGAGGGGCTCGCAGGGCCAGCATCGCGAGCAAGTGCGGCCTTCGTTGTTTCAGCGCGGGCCGCGGCCAATTTCGGTGCCACGTTTTTGCGCCCGACACCGGGCGGCGCTGCTTTGCGGCACCACCGCCATCGCGCTCGCCCTGGCTCCGAGGGCCTGGGCCGAAGTGGTCAACGACACCGCGGCCGGCAACGCCGGCGGTATCGGCAACTACTATGATTCCGCAAATGCGTATCCAAACGTCGCCGCGATTGTCGGGACGGGCGGCTCCGCCTATTGCACCGGGTCGCTGATCAACTCGCGCACGGTGCTCACCGCGGCACACTGCTTCTTTACCAATAACGTGTTTGACGGCACCGCTGGGCAGTCCGTCTCTTTCAAGCCAGTCGCAAGCAACGATCCCGCCGTCGATCCAAACACGCGCGGGATCACCAGCATGAAGATCAATGGGACCTACGTTTCAGGCAGCACCACTTTCACCGGTGATATCGCCGTCATCTCCCTCGCTGCTCCGATCACGGCCCTGACACCGGTCACCCTGCTCACGGCAAGCCCCGGCAGCTCAGGTTTTCCGCAGGTCGGCGCCGCGGTCAGCAGCGTTGGATATGGGCAAGCGGGTAGCGGGTCTGCCGACCCCGCCACTTATATCAGCGACGGCAAACGCCGGGTCGTCACCAGCACGCTCGGCGGTTATCTGATCGAGCGCAGCGTCACCGACACTGCGACCTATCAGGGTGCAACCACCATCTGCTCGTCCGGAGGAACGGCCTGCCTCTATGGCGGCAACACCGCCAACGGCACGCAGTCCTACTTCTATGCGCAGTTTCGCAATCCGGCGAGCCCTAATAGCCCGAATTACTTTGGGCTGACGCAAACTCCCGGCACCAACGAAGGCGGCCCCGGCAAGGGCGACAGCGGCGGTCCGTTGTTCACGACGATCAACGGACAGTTGGTGCAAATCGGCGAGCTCGGCGGCGGCTGCGTGCCGGGCGGCGCCAATTGCAACAGCTCGGGCTATGGCGCGGTCAATCAATGGACGCCGCTCAATCTGTATTCGGATTGGCTTGCACAGAACAATCCCCTGCGTCTCGTTACCGCCGCAGCCGGCAATTTCAATTGGAGCAACGCGGCCGCCTGGGTTGACAGCGTGCCCGGCGTTGCGGCCGCTTCGCCCGACAACACCGTCGGCAACGTCGCTAACTTCGCGACCGACGTCGCGCGCTACTACCAGGTGACGTTGAGCAATGCCGGCACGATCACGCTCGATACCAACCCGAGCGTCGACACCGTCGCGATCAGCGGCGGGCAATCGCAGCTGCTGCTGCCGACCGGCTTTTTGCTGACCGCGGTGACCTCGACGACCGTCTCGGCCGGCAGCCTGACATTGAGCGGTGGCGGCCTGGCGACCCCGACGATCAATCTCACCGGCGGCTTCATCCAGGGCAACGGCACGCTGACCGGAACCACGGATTCGGCCAACGTCACCACCTTCACCAACAATGGCGGCACTCTCGCGCCGCTCGGGACCCTCGTCGTCCAAGGCACGTTCACGCAGACGGCCGGCGGCACCACGCAATTCCGCGCCTCGAATACCGGCACCACCGACCTGCTCAACGTCAGCGGCGCCGCCAATCTCGGCGGCACCATCAAGGCTGCCGTGCAGCCAGGCTTGTTCGGCGCGACGACCGACTACAGCATTGTGGTCGCGGCAACGACGCTGAACGGCACGTTTGCCAACGCCGCGTCGAGCTCACCCTTCTTCAAAGCCACAGCCACCAACAATGGCAACAATGTCGACGTGACGCTGACGCGTCAGGCGTTCGGCTCCATTGCAGGCCTCAATGCCAATCAACAGGCTGTCGGCAATGTGCTCGAGCGCAATTACTCGACCGGCCTGACCGGGAACATCGGGAGCTTCTACTCAAACATCCTTTCGGCGACGAGTACCGACGCCCTCACCCAGCTCTCGGGCGCCAACACGGCGGTCACGCAAACGCTCAATCTGTCGAGCGGCAGCATGTTCATGACTATGATGCTGGATCAGGGTGGCGCCTGGCTCGGCGGCGACACCGGCACCGGCACCGCGTCCTCGGGGGCGCCGCTTGGCTACGCGGTCGCTGACAAGCCGACACGCGGATCCGATGCCTTTGCTGCGATGACACCGCGCCAGACCCCTGCGCCGCGCACGTGGCGCGCCTGGACGTCGGCCTTCGGCGCCATCCAGGGCCTGACCACCAGTGACGGCACCAGCGCCAATCAGCAAGTCGGCGGCGGCGCCATCGGCGCCGACCTTCAGGTGGACCCGACCCGGCTCTTCGGCTTCACGTTCGGCGCGAGCACAAGCGGCTTCTCCGCAGGCAGCACTTCCGGCACCGCGACCGCCGGCCATATCGGCCTCTACGGCGTGCAGACCTTCAGCCCGTTCTATGTCGCCGGCGCGCTGACCTACAGCCGCGCCAACAACGCCACCAATCGGACGATCACCGGTGTCGGTCCGACCGAAAACGCCAAGGGCAGCTTCGCCAGCGATCAGCTTGGCGGCCGCGTTGAGCTCGGTCGCCGGTTCCTGGTCAGCAGCTATGGCGTGACGCCTTATGTCGCCCTGCAATATTCGACAGTGTGGCAGCGCGGCTATACCGAGAACAGCACCACCGCGAGTGGCGCTCCCGGCGTGCTCGGCCTCACCTACCAGCCGACCACGACGACATCTTTGCCGGGCTTCCTCGGCGTGCAGCTCGATCAGCGCATGATGCTCGGCAACAAATTATGGACGCCATATCTGCGCGCCAGCTGGGTGCATGAGTTCAAGCCGGCGAGCCAGATCACCGCGGGCTTCGTCACGGTGCCCGGTTCGCAATTCACGGTCGACGGGCCGCGAACGGCGGCGGATTCGGCGCGGATCGAGGTCGGCTCCAAGCTCGCTTTGACAGCCAGGATGGAGCTGTTCGGCAAGTTCACCGGTGAATTCTCCGGCAGCAGCTACATCGTCGCCGGAAACGGCGGGATCAAAATGGCTTGGTGATCGCAGCTGCGGCCCGCTTAACGCAGCGGTCTCGCCTCGACCAGCGGGCGCGGCGTGACGCCGATGCTGCGTAACTCGTCCGCCGGTAAAGCAGAGACCGAAGAGAGCGTCGCCAGCGTCCGCTTGAACGGCTCGACCTTGACACCGCTATAGCCGATGAACGGTTCGTCCAGCATGAAGAGAAATGCGGCAAGAACGCCAAACATTGCCGCCTGTGCCGTGAGCATCAGCAGCGACACAGGGCGCAGCCTGAAGAATCCGCCCATGATCATGGTCGAGCCAAGCAGGATGCCGATCACCATCCAGAACGAAACCGGCAGCCGCGTGTGCTCTGCATGGAAGATGCGGTCGTCGCGACGCTGCTCCAGCGTCTCGGCACTCCGGATGAGCTCGTTGAAGATCGTCTGCTGCCGCCCCGCGGCCGGCTGCAATTCGTCGATCATCCGCGTGAGCCGACGGATGCGAGCTCCGGTTTCGAGCGAACGCGAGCGCTCCAGCAGCTCCGGCCATTCATCGCGGATGACGCTCAAGGTATAGCGCGCCAGCGCCTCGCGCGCCGGCGCGGTTGCCGTCGCATCGAACCGCAACATCATCCGGTCGGTGATGCCGAGCGCGCGGGCCTCGGCGTTGACCGTCTCCAGCACCTTGTTGACCTCAATCTTCGCCTGCACGATCGAGAAGCCGAGCACAAAGGTGAGAATGGCGCTGGTGCTGGTCATCGCGCGCAGCACCAGGTCCGTCGTTTCCTTGTCACTCTCCGGAACAAGACGATTGAGCACCACGATCACTATGATGCTGATGATTGCTACGCCTGCGGCGAGGATCGGGATCGTGACCGGATCCGGAAACTGGTAAAGAAAGTTCATTTCGTGTCCTCGCCCGACACGCTCGCCGCCGTGCCAAACCATTTCTCATAGAGGCGGTCGTACTGCCCGTCTTCCCGCAGCCGCAGCAATGCTGCATTCACCGGCTTGCGCAGCGGACTGCCTGCCGGGAACATGATTCCGTAGTTCTCCTTGCGGAAGCGCGGACCGACGACGCGCACCTTGCCGCGGCCCTCCTGCGCTGCGTAGTGCAGCAGCACCGGCGCATCGAACACCACCGCTTGGACACGGCCGCTCGTCAGCTCCCGATAAGCCTCGTCGACATTGCTCACCGCGGTCGCATCGATATGACGATCGCTGAGGTAGCGCGCGGCCGTGCTGCCGCTGATGGTGACGATGCGCTTGCCGGGAAGATCGCTCGGTCCGGAAATCTCGCCTTGCAGTTGCCGCACCGTCATCGACGTCGTGATCGAGGCGATGAAATAGGTGATGAAGAGAACACCGACGAACATCCAGACCAGCGCGATCACGCGGCCCAACGGAGAACGCGGCATCTCGTCGGCCTGGCCGCCGAGCGTGCCGCCCGCCCACCACGCCGCTTTGAGGATGCCGGGGAAATAGCGCCGGTCCGCGACGAGGCCGCCTTCATGGCGTCGCTCGACCAGCCACACGATGTGCGCGGGGATCAGCACGAGGAGCAGCAAGATCCCCATCATCTCGGCAAAGGCGCGCGAACCGATGAAGCTCAGCAGTGCAGCAGCCGGCGTCAGCGCGTCGGCGGTCTCGGTCGAGACCATGACCTGCAGGCCGGCCTCAATGATCGGCTGCGAGAAGTCGAACTGCTGCTCGCGCTCCGCCGTGATCGAGATGGCGGCAATGGCAAGGTCCGCTTTGCCATCGCGAACTTCGGCAAGGAGCTGTGGCAGCGAACCAACCACATTGACATCGGTCTTGCGGCCTAGGTCGGCGGCGATCAACGCCAGGAGTTCAGTGCTGAAGCCGGACAACCGCCCGTTTTCCCGCAGCACGAATGGCGGCACGACGCGTGTCGCCACGCGCAGCGGCGCGTCCGCTGGCGCGGCCGGAGCGCCCTGCCCCTGGGCGGCTGCGTATGTGAGCAGGATAAACTGGAACAACGCGAGCGCCATCAGCGTCGCGACTCCAGCTCGCCCCCTTCGACACGCCAGCCGAATTGCCACCAAATTCAAACTTTGCACACGCACGATCGGCTTCGTCGTCCCCGAGTGTTCCGGGCCGGAGTTCGCGCACCCGACAGCCCGCCGTCAACGGCGACGACAGCGGAACAGAGCCTTTGAGACGCCAAGCCAAGACAATGAGACAGATTTCCAAGCAGGCCCTGGGATTCGGCTCGCCAGTTGCACTTGCCGGAATCTCACGCGCTTGAGACAAATTGCATCCGAGCTCAGCCCCGCCCCGGAGATCGTTCGGTGCAGAAGAAGAGCGGACTGCCTTATTACGAAGCGCGCGCGGGCTTCGGTCCGCCAGAGGCCAGCTATCTCGGCTGGCGCGACGCCGTGGCACCAATCTTCCAGGCCGATGTGGTCGAGCGCGAGGCGATCGCGCGTTTCTCAGCGGACCTGCGCACCTACCAGATGGGACCGATGGTGGTCGGTCGGACCTCGATGGGGCCGGATGCCCATCGCTTCGACCGCTCGAGCGCGCATATCGGCGCCACCGGGCTCGATCTCTTCCTCATCCAGATGTTTGTCACCGGCGGCGATCGACGCTCATCGGAGGGCACCGAAACGCAGGTCGAAGCCGGCGACATCGTCATCGCCGACCTCACGCGGCCGCTGTCCACGCGAACGAACGCCTTTACCAATCTGAGCTTCATCGTTCCGCGTGCCCTGTTTCTCAACCGCGTGCCGGATCTCGACGCGCTTCATGGCACGATCCTGCGCGGTTCGACCCTCGCCGGACGTCTCATGGGTGAGCATTTGCGCGCGGTCTGGGCGCAAGCACCGGTGATGAACGAGCAGGACGGCCCGGTCGCCGCGAGCGCGACCGTCGATCTGCTGTTGTCTTTGCTCGGCAGCGGTGCGGCACGCGAGGGCGCGAATGCCACCCTCGGCCCCACGGCGAAGCTGTTCGCAATCCGCCGCTACATCGAACAGAATCTCGGCTCGACTGAGCTCGGGCCGACGCATTTGTGCGAGCAGTTCGCCCTCTCTCGCGCCTCGCTTTATCGCCAATTCGAGCCGCTTGGGGGAATTGCTGAATATGTCCGCAACCGCCGGCTCAGCCGCGCGCTGCGGCTGCTGAGCGCGCCTGAGCATCGGCAGCGCAGCATTGCCGAAATTGCCGCGGCGACCGGATTTGCCGATGTCTCCGCGTTTTCCCGCGCATTTCGCAGTAAATTCGGGCTGCCGCCGACGGAAGCGCGCCTCCTCGTGGCGACCGGACAACCCCTGCCGCATGGCGCCGAGGACGTCGAAGCCGGGCTTACTTTAGCCGGCATGTTGCGACGGATCGATTTGCCCTAAGGCCGCCCCGGAAGACGGCACCTTTCCAGGCGGACGCCGCGCAGGTAAACGGACGGGAGCGGCCCCGTAGCTCAGCGGATTAGAGCAGCAGCCTTCTAAGCTGTTGGTCGGAGGTTCGATTCCTCCCGGGGTCGCCAGTCCCCTCGCCACAAAAAATTCCGCAAGGTTCCGCAGCGAAGTTCCAAGAAGTTCCATCGAATTCTACTGTGTGCTTTCTCGAAACACACAGAGAGTTCCTTAAGAGACCTCGTAGTCTTCTGCTTCTTCAAGATGAATCGCGGGGGCGATTCACAAGACCAAGAAGACTGGGGGTTCCCGTGGCTACGTTCTTCGACATTCAGGGATTCGGCGCGCTTTCGGAGTGGAACGGACAGTTCTCATCGGCGTCGGCGGCCGCGGCCTTCCAAAGCATCGCCTCAACCGGCGCCAACTCCATCGAGCTCTCGCCTCGCATCTGGACGCAGACCGGCACCTCGAGCTCGGTCTTCGCCGATCCCGCCAAGACGGAAAGCGACGCCAGCCTCGCCGCCTCCATCGAGACCGCGCATGCCGACGGGCTGTCGGTGGTGCTCAAGCCCGAGATCACCGGGCTTGATGGCACCAGTTCCGGATCGCTGCATCCATCCGACGTCGCGGCCTTCTTCGCCTCATACAAGAGTGAGATCGTGCATCTCGCGACGCTCGCGCAGCAGAACGGCGTGGAGACGCTGGCGCTCGGCAACGAGATGAGCTCGCTCTCGGGCGTAGCCTATCTTCCCTACTGGAGCGACATCATCAGCGCCGTGCGCGCCGTGTATCACGGCGATCTCACTTATGCGGCGGCGACCGACGAAGCCTCCAAGGTCAGCTTCTGGGGCGAGCTCGACACCATCGGCGTCAACACCTACCCGCCGCTCAGCGCCAGCACGAGCCCGACCGTCGCCGATCTGGTCAATGCGTGGAACCAGGTGCCGACGAACCCCTATTACGCGGCGGCGTTCGATTACAAATCGCCGGTCGACTTCCTGCACTCGCTCGCCGAGCAATACGGCAAGCCGGTGCTGATGACCGAGGTCGGCTATCGCAGCATCGACGGGACCGCGATCAGTCCCGGTTCATGGAACACGACGGGGACTGCGGACGTCACCGATCAAGCCGATGCGTTCAACGCTTTCTTTCAGGTTTGGAGCGAAGCCAGCGGCAGCTGGTTCAAGGGCGCCGAGATCTGGCAGTGGGATTTGAGCAATACCTATTCGCCGACCGGCTATTCGCCGATGGGCAAGCCCGCCCTCGACGTCATCTCGCACTATTTCCACGACAATCCTGGCGCCACCTCGGCGGCGCCGATCATCATCAACGGCTCGGCCATTGCCGATGTGATCGATGTCGGCCGCGGCGACAAAATCATCAGCGGCGGGCTCGGCGACGACGTCATCCGCGTGCGCGACGGCACCAATGTGATCTATGCCGGGCCGCAGACGCTGGCTTCGCTGCAAAGCACCACGATCACGCTGACCGGCTATGGCAGCGTTGTGAGCGGCATCGGCGCGCAGGTGCAGGTGCTCGTGAATGGCCAGGCGGTCGGCGCGGTGATGGAATTCAAGCCGGCGAGCGACCCATCTGGCTATCAGACCTTCACCGTGACCTTCGCCAACCCCGCGAGCGTCACGAGCATCGACCTCAATCTAATCAATGCCGCATCCGGGCGCGCGCTGCATTTGAAGGACTTCGCCATCAATGGCGTCGACATCACGCCTGATGAAACGACGAATGGCAGCTCGCCGGGCACCTTCGACCTTTATGTGCGCACCATCCATTTCGACGCCAGCACGCATCAGGACGTGGTCTATGGCGCGACGAGCGCCAACGACACGGTGATCGGCGGCAGCGGCAACGACACGATCTATGTGGGCGCCGGCAGCAACACCATCGACGGCGGCGGCGGCACCAACACCGCGATCTATGCCGGCGATATGGCGAACTATACCGTCGCGCAGGACGGCAGCACCTTTACCGTGACGAAGCATGCGAGCGGCAACGCCGATCACCTGAGCAACATCCAATTTCTCGAGTTCGCTGATCAGACCATCACCCTGAACCCGAACGCGGGCACCTCCGTCTACGGAATCGACCCCCTGCCGGCGGGCTCGCATGACGTCTATCTCGGCGGCATCGCTGGCAAGAGCTACGCGTCCGAGCACGACGTCATCGACGCTTCCGGCCACACCGCACTGCTCGAGCGCTTCTATGCCGACGGTGCGCTGGCGCTGATGCAGACCATCAACGCCGACGGCTCGGTGACACTCAGCGATTACGATGCGAGTGGGCATCGCACCGACACGATGACGCGCCATGCCGACGGCTCCTTCGATCAGCTGACCTTCGATGGTGCGGGCAACACCATCAACGAGACGATCCGTCACGCCGACATGACGCGCGGCGTGTTCATTTACGATATCACCGGCAAGAGCTATGCGTCGGAGCACGACGAGATCAACGCAGCGGGGCACACGGCGCTGATCGAGCGCTATTTTGCCGATGGCTCCCTGGCGCTGACGCAAACGCTCAACGCCGACAGCTCAGTGACGCTCACCGATTACAACACGAGCGGCTATCGGACCGACACGATGACGCGCCATGCCGATGGCTCGTTCGATCAACTGACCTTCGATGCCGATGGCAACACGACCAGCGAAACGATCCGCAATGCGGATATGACGCGGGATGTCTTCACGTTTGGCATCACCGGCAAGGCGTATTCGGAGGAGCACGACGTCATCAGTGCCGCCGGGCACAAGCTCGAGAGCATCTTCGCCAACAATGACGGCTCGCACAGCACGACGGCGTACGCATCCGGGCTGACACTCGACGTGCTGGCCGGCGCAAATACGTTCAACAGCGCTGGCGGCGAGACATTCGTTTTCGGTGCTAATTCCGGGTCTGCCGTGATCAACAATTTCCACGCCGGCGAAGGCCTCGGCCACGACGCGCTGGTGCTCTATGCGGGTCCTGCCGGCGACACGAGTTCCATTACGAGCACGACTTCGGCGTCCGGCATTGTGCTCAATTTGAGCAACGGCAATACCATTACGTTAACCAACGTCACCGTCCCACTGACGTCGCACGATCTCGTCATCGTGTGACGCGTGCACCGCGAAACCTAACTTTAACGGGTTTACCCGCAGTACTGACGCGGGGAGTTACACGCTTATTACGCGAGAAAGACCCCGCCGCCGATGACGGATGCTGTTGATCCCGTGTCGTCCCCCTCCAGCGCCCCAGGCGCTGACGACGCGGCTGTTGCCAGGGCACCGCTCTGCTTCGTCGTGGAAGACGAGCCGAGCATTCGGCATTTTTTGTCGCTGATCCTGCACGGCGCGGGTCTCGACACGGAAGAGTTTCCTGACGGCGCCGCGATGCGCGAAGCCGCGCAGCATCGCCTGCCTGATCTGGTTTTTCACAGTATTGGGATTGAGTCCTCGGATGCCATCGACTCGATCCTCTGTCTCGCCCAGAGGGGCTTCACCGGCTCGGTGCAGGTGATGAGCAATCGCGGTGCCGCGGTGCTCGAGCACGTCAAAGGCGTCGGCGTTCAGAATAAGCTGAACATGCTGCCGATCCTGAAGAAGCCGTTCGAGACCGAGACGATTGTCAACATCGTCAAGGAGCTCAAGCTCGGCACCCCTTCCCTGGGCGCAGGCACCGTCAGCCTCGTCGAGGCGATGGACCAGGGCTGGCTCGAATTCTGGTTCCAGCCGAAGATCGATCTGCGCAAGAAGCAGCTCGCCGGTACCGAAGCCTTCGCCCGCGTGCGTCACCCGGAACATGGGATCCTGACGCCCGGCGCGTTTATGCCCGGGGCCAGCGAAGCCGACATCGTCAAGCTCGCCGAGCTTTCCGTCACCAGCGCACTCAAGGCGGCCGACAAGTTCTGCAAGCTCGGCGTCAATTTGCGCGTCTCGGTCAACGTGCCGGTACCGGCGCTGGTGAAGCTGCCGATCGAGGATCTGGTACGCGCACATCGCCCATCCGCCGAGCGTTGGGCAGGCCTGGTGATCGACGTCACCGAGGAGCAGATCGTCAGCGATCTCGCACTCGCCGCGAGCATCACCAAGCGGCTCGATCGCTACAATGTGAAGCTCGCGATCGACGATTTCGGCCGCGGCTACTCCTCGCTGGCGCGGCTCAAGGAGCTGCCGTTCGCCGAGCTCAAGCTCGACCGCGCCTTTGTGACGAATTGCGGCACCGACAAAGTCAACGCGCCGCTCTGCAAGACGGTGATCGACCTCGCGCACAATTTCGGCAGCGTCGCCGTGGCCATCGGCATCGAAAAGGCCACCGACGCCGTCGCGCTGGTCACCATGGGCTGCGACTACGGCCAAGGCTTCCTGCTCGGCCAGCCGATGGCGGAGGAGCGCTTCCTGTCATTGCTGCGGCAACGCGCCGGCGCGCAGGGCCGCAAGCTCGCGCCTGGCCAGCAGCCGCAGAAGCAGTCGGCCTGATCTTCAGATGAGTTAGTGCGTCCAGGCGTCGCGGCGCTTGAAGGCGAAATTGTCCGCGTAAGCGAGGCCACGACGCGGCGCCTTGATGTCCTCGAACAGTTCGTAGGCGATGCCGTTGCGCTCGCAATAAGCGATCGCCTCTTCCTTGGTTTCGAAGCGCAGCCGCACCTGCGAGCGCATGTCGCCCGACGACGTCCAGCCCATTAGCGGCTCGACCGTACGCGCCTCTTCCGGCTCGTAGTCGAGCACCCAGTCCTTGGTCTTGGCCTGGCCCGACTGCATCGCGGTCTTGGCGGGCTTGTAGATGCGTGCGGTCATGCGTTTTGCTTCTCGTTCAATCCGTAAACTGGTCGGGGCGGCAGGATTCGAACCTGCGACCCTCTGCTCCCAAAGCAGATGCGCTACCGGGCTGCGCTACGCCCCGCCCTGTTTCGGGTTGGATACACGGTCCAAAACACGCCAGCAAGACAACCAGACAACCCCTAACGGCCGTTGAAGATCGGATAGGCCACCCGGTCGCCCGGCGCGATGCCGAGCTTGCGTGCCGTGCCGGCGACAACCTCGAGCACGGCCCGCGCCGGCCCTTCGGAAGGAACGATGCGGGTCGACAGCGGCTCGGTGTTCTCGGCAATGCGCAGGATGCGGCCATCGCCCCGGATGAAGATCATGTCCAGCGACACATACGTATTCTTCATCCAGAACGAGAGCTCCTGGTCATGGCCGAAGTCGAACAGCATGCCGTACCCCTGCGGCACCTCCTTGCGGTACATCAAGCCTTTGGCGTGCTCTTCCGGGGTGACGGCGAGCTCGACATTGAAGACGACGACACCATTCTTGGTGGCGATCTCCAGCGTCTTTTGATCGGCGGCGCGGCTTGGTGCCGCGAGGAAGGCTAGTAACAGGATCGCCAGCAGCACGGAAAAGGCGAACGAAAAGAGTCCGGGGCGCACACCTTGCGGCGTACGCCCCGGCGTCCGCGAGGACAACCTGTTTAGTGCGAGGCCGGCCCGAGCGGCCCACCGTCGGGCCGCACTTCCGCGGCCATCATGCCCTTGGGGCCTGGCCCGAAGCGCACCAGCACCGTCTGACCCGGCCGCAGCTCGGCGATCCCGTAGCGGCGCAGGGTTTCCATGTGCACGAAGATATCCGGCGTGCCCTCGCCCCGCGTCAGAAAGCCGAAACCACGCAACCGGTTGAACCATTTGACCTGAGCCCGCTCCAGCCCGCTTGTAGGGGTGACTGTGACGTGAGTTCGCGGCGGCGGCATTTGCGCCGGATGCACCGCGGTGGACTCATCCATCGACAAAATCCGGAAGGCTTGCAAGCCTTTCGGTCGCTGGAGCACCTCGCAGATGACCCGTGCGCCTTCGTAAGCGGTCTGGAAACCGTCACGGCGCAAGCAAGTCACGTGGAGGAGAATATCCGGCATGCCGTTATCCGGCACGATGAAGCCGAAGCCCTTGGACACATCGAACCATTTGATCACGCCCGACAGTTCGATGATGTTGGCCGCCGTTTCATCGGCGATCTGTCGGCCGGTAAGGCCGAAGCTCGTGTTAGGCATTTTTGATTCAATCCCGTCCGACGCCATGACGCCGTACGCCGCCGCTGGTTCAGGCGCCTCTTGATGAGCGCTTCGTTTCGAATCTCTGCATTAACGATAGCACCCGCCTTGAATCCGAAAAGAATAAAATGTGCTTGCACACAGCATGTACACAGCCGTAACGCCTTGCGAATCAGTGCGAAATGAAACGTTCGAGCACGTCGCCGATGTCATGGCGCACCACGAGATCGGCCATGTCGTCGAGCTCGGTCGGCTCGCGATTGATGATCACCAAACCCGAGCCATTTCGTTTTGCCATCAGGGGAAATCCCGCTGCCGGCCATACGACCAGCGAAGAGCCGATGGCGAGAAACAGGTCGCAGGCGAGCGTCAGATCTTCGGCGCGACGCATCGCCTGCGGCGGCATCGCCTGGCCGAAGGAGACCGTCGCTGTCTTCACATGGCCGCCGCAATCCGGACAGTCGGGCGCACGCGCCTCGACCTCGAACCGCTCCTTCACCCAGGCGAACTCGTACCGTTTTGCGCAATCCAGGCAGATGGCGAAGGTGGTATTCCCATGCAACTCGACCACATCGGCGGCGGAAATACCGGACGCCTGATGCAGATTGTCGATGTTCTGGGTGACTACGCCGGGGACCTTGCCCGCCCGATAGAGGCTCGCCAGAGCCAGATGCCCGCGTCCGGGCTTGGCATTGCCGAAACTCTCCTGGATGGCGAAGCGCCGCCGCCAGGATTCATCGCGCATCTCCTGGCTGGCGATGAACTCATCGAAGGGGATCGGCTTGTTCTTGGTCCAGATGCCGCCGGGAGAGCGGAAGTCGGGGATCCCACACTCCGTGGAGATGCCGGCGCCGGTGAACGGTACGATGACCTGCGCCCCTTCGATGAGGTCGCGGAGCTGCTCGACGGCGCTGCCAAGATCGGATGCAATCATGACGCGTTGGGGTTATGTCTTCGGGTCTACAACGAGGTTTTGTCCATGCGATATCTGCACACCATGCTGCGCGTGCGCAATCTGGATGCCGCGCTCGATTTTTATTGCAACAAGCTCGGCCTGAAAGAGGTCCGCCGGCGGGTCGACGACAAGAACAAGTACACGCTGGTCTTCCTTGCCGGCCCCGACGACGAAAAGCGGGTCGAGGAGAGCAAGCGCACCGGCCGCGACGCGCCGCTTGTCGAGCTCACCTACAACTGGGACACCGAGGACTACGGCGAAGCCCGCTATTTCGGTCATCTCGCCTATGAGGTCGATGACATTTACGCGACCTGCGACAAGCTGATGAAGGCTGGCGTCACCATCAACCGGCCGCCGCGCGACGGCGTCATGGCCTTCGTGCGCTCGCCCGACAAGCACTCCATCGAGCTCTTGCAGAAGGGCGACGCCAAGCCGCCCGCGGAACCGTGGAAATCGATGCCGAACACCGGAAAGTGGTGAGCCGGCGGTGAACCGCGCGCCTGTGGAGGGGCTCGCTTGCCCCTCCCGGCGAAGCTCTCTATACCTCGCCGCATTCCCGCGCCCTTCGTCTAGCGGTCCAGGACGCCGCCCTTTCACGGCTGGATCAGGGCGGAAACAATTCTCATAACTCAACACGTTGCGTGTTGACTCCAAGGCGGAAATTCAGTTTGTCGTCGATCCGCTGGCTACATCTTCCAGCGCCAATGGCGCGTTAGATTTGTCGGGTCTCGTAATGTTGTGTTCTGCAAACGTCCCCATCGTCTAGAGGCCTAGGACATCACCCTTTCACGGTGAAGACCGGGGTTCGAATCCCCGTGGGGACGCCAGGCACCTAGCCGGCGAGCAAGGCGATAGCTTCTTTGGCCGTCAGGTCAAACTCAGGCCACGGTCCCCATCCGTATCGATCTTTAGGGACCGTCGGGTGCTTGTCCGTCCGCGGGCGCGAAGGACTGGACCAACTACCGCCTTTAGATCGTCCCAGGTAGCGCCAACCGGAAGCGCGCAGACTCGCCCCTTCCTCGCTCTCGAGGACGTACGTAATTCCGCGGCGATACCCTTTGTCGATCGCCGCTCGACGAGCGGCCGAATAGAGGATCGAGCAAGCATTGAACGTTCCGTCCGTGCAAAGGCGAGTCACTTCGCACGTCAACCCGTCATCCAGTCCTCTCGCGACCGGCCGCCCTACGATCGCTACTCCGCAGAGATTTCCATCATCGTCGTGCGCCGCATGCTGCCAGAGCGCTCCTACCGGCACCCCATGGTGTCTGTGATGCTTCGCGATGAATGCGAACGCCTCTCTTTGCGTGATTGGTCGAAGTTCTGGCACTGCTGAGTCCCCACAGATCGGTCGCAAATTTTACCACAGAGAGCAGATCAACCTTACTGGTATCGCTTCCGAGTGCCTGTCATAGTTGTGCGTGCCGAAGCCGTGGGAGGGGAAGATGTGGAGACTTATCTTTCTTCCGTTGGACATCGTGTTGTTGATTGCCTTCTTTCATCTCCTGCCGGTGCTGTTCTGGGTCGCGTTGTGGGTCTCTATATTCGCGATCGGCGCCTGGATTTTGTTTCACATAATCCGGCTTGCAGTACTGGCAGCGCTGCGTGCGCCGTAGCGCCACTGGCACGTAGCTTTTGTCGTGTTTCGATTACGACGACTGCTGAAAAATCAAACTGTTAAGTGTCGTGAGTTGCGGTCGATTACCCTCCGATGTGCCCTTTCACGGCGGAAACACGGGTTCGATTCCCGTAGGGCGCGCCAGGAATTGCTCACCGATCGAGATCGATTGCACCCGCGTCTGCGACGATTTGAATTGAGTCCAAACATGCAGCCGAATACCGTACATGGCTGCTATGCGTTTCATCCCGCTAGCGATTTCGTGAATTCGTTTACGCAGATTATACGCCCGCGCCGAACCTTCCGCGCCTATGGTGCGTTTCAATCAGAACCTGAAATGAGTCGGAGCACGGTCTGATGCGAGTCAGCCGAGACCATCTCGTCTCCACCCTGAGGCGCGACGCGAGCTTCGTCGCCAACGCAGTCGTGGCGGTCGTGTTCATCAGCTTCGCGGGCCTTGCCATCGCCGCGGCCCTTCTCGACCTCGCGGCGCTACGGCACTAATCCGCCGCCGGCGGATAGGCGTGTGTCTGCCCGTTGAAGTCCCGCACGCGGTAGCGTGAGCCGCCACTCTCTTCCGTTTCCTGCAGATAGCCCGGTCCGATCGGCGATTTGCCGTGACCGCCGGGGATGTCGAGCACATAGCCCGGCTGGCAGAGCCCGGAGAGCCGGCCATGCAGCGCGCGCATCAGCGCCTGGCCCTCGCCGATCGTCGCGCGCAGATGCGCCGTGCCGGGCGCGAGGTCGCCGTGGTGCAGATAATACGGCTTGATGCGCAGCTCGACGAACCGCCGCAGCAGCGCGCCGAGCACCTGCGCATCGTCATTGACGCCGCGGACGAGCACCGACTGGCTGAGCATCGGCACGCCGGCATCGACGATGCGTGCGCAGGCTGCCTCCGCGGCCGGCGTCAGCTCGCGCGGATGGTTGGCGTGGACCACCACATAGGTCGTCTTGCCGCTCGCCTTCATCGCACGCACCAGCTCGGCGGTGATCCGCGGCGGATCGGCGACCGGAATGCGGGTGTGGATGCGCACGATCTTCACGTGCTCGATGTCCGCCAGCGCTCGCAGCACCGCGCGCAGCCGCCGCGGCGAAAGGATCAGAGGATCGCCGCCGGTGAGGATCACCTCCCAGATTTCGGGATGCGCGCGGATGTAGGCGAGCGCCTGCTCCAGCGCCTTACCCGCGAGCGCCTGTGGCTTGCCCGGGCCGACCATCTCGCGGCGAAAGCAGAAGCGGCAATAGACCGCGCAGACATGCACGAGCTTGAGCAGCACGCGGTCGGGATAGCGATGCACGATGCCATCGACCGGGCTATACGCATCATCGCCGATCGGGTCGGCGCGCTCGCCTGGTTGCGTCTCAAGCTCCGCGGGATCGGGAATGAATTGCCGCGCGATCGGATCGGCGGGATCGTTCGGGTCGATCAGCGCGGCCATCGCCGGCGACAGCGCCACTGCGTAGCGCGCGGCCACCTGCTCGAGCGCCGCCACGCGCTCCGGAGCGATGAAGCCGCTCTCGCAGAGCTCCGCGGGGCTGCGCATTGTGCTCGCTTTCATGGCTTTCCTCATTATTCGGGGAGTGGCGTCCATATCACGTGTTCGATGTGCGCGGCGCCGGTCGCCAGCATCACCAACCGGTCGAAGCCGAGCGCAATGCCGCTCGCCTGCGGCATGACGGCGAGCGCTGCAAGGAAATCGTCGTCGATCGGGTAGCGCTCGCCATAGAGCCGCTGTTTTTCCGCCATGTCGGCCGCAAAGCGCCGGCGCTGCTCGACGGGGTCGGTAAGCTCGCCGAAGGCGTTGGCAAGCTCGACGCCGCACACATAAAGCTCGAAGCGCTCGGCCACGCGCGGGTCGTCGGGCTTGCGCCGCGCCAGCGCGGCTTGCGGCGCCGGATACTCGTAAAGGATCGTCGGCCGCCCGAGCCCGAGCTGCGGCTCGACGCGCTCGACGATGATCCGGCTGAAGATGTCGCCCCAGGTGTCGTCACCACCGATACGAACGCCGGCGCGGGTCGCCGCCGCAGCGAAGGCGCCACGGTCCGGCTCGCCACCTTCCATCATTGCCAGCAGATCGATTTTGGCGAACCGCGTGAATGCGCCAGCGACCGTCAAACGCTCCGGCACCGCGAACGGATCAGCGCGCCGGTCCCGATAGGAAAACTCTTTGACACCAGCAATCCGCGCGCTCTCGGCGAGGATCGCGGCGCAATCGTCCATCAGCGCTTCATACGGCTCACGGGCGCGGTACCATTCGATCAGCGTGAAGACCGGATGATGCAGCGGCCCGCGCTCGCGATCGCGATAGACCTGCGCCACCTCGAAAATCTTTGGCTCGCCGGCCGCGAGCAGCTTCTTGCAGGCGAATTCCGGCGAGGTGCGCAGATAGAACGGCTGCTCCTCCCCCGCGGGCGTGTGCAGCGTGGTGGCGAAGGCGTGCAGATGCGTCTCGTTGCCGGGCGAGACCGCCAGCGCCGAGGTCTCCACCTCAACGAAATCCCGCGCCGTAAACCAGGCGCGCAGCGCCTGCAGGATCCCCGCGCGAGCCCGCAGCAATCCGCGGCGATCGGCGTGGCGTTCGGGGGTCCACCAGGGGGAAGCGGGCATCGGCACAATGCGGCTCTTAACGGTCCAGAAATGCTGGCTTTTCGCGAACAGATGAGTATGGTGCGGCCCGAAATCGCGGGCCCGTTTGGGTCTACGCCCTTTAGCCTAAGGACCACCACTCGTGAAAGTCATCGCCAGCTCGCTCCGCAAGGGCAATATCATCGATATCGACGACAAGCTCTATGTCGTGCTCAGCGCGGAGAATTTTCATCCCGGCAAGGGTACGCCGACCACCCAGGTCGACATGCGCCGGATTTCCGACGGTGTGAAGACCACCCAGCGCTACAAGACCACCGACCAGGTCGAGCGCGCCCATGTCGAGGACCGCGAGTTCCAGTATCTCTACCAGGACGGCGACGGCTTCCATTTCATGAACAACGAGACCTATGACCAGGTCGCGTTGCCAGCCGACATCCTCGGCGACCAGTCGGTCTATCTGCAGGAAAACATGATGGTCACCATCGCCATGCACGAGGGCAAGGCGGTGTCGATCGAGCTCCCACAGAAAGTCGTCCTCGAGATCGTCGATACCGAGCCGACGGTGAAGGGCCAGACCGCGTCCGGCTCGTTCAAGCCGGCGAAGCTCTCCAACGGCGTTCGCACCACGGTGCCGCAGCACATCGGCGTCGGCACCCGCGTGGTTGTGATGACCGCCGACGGCGCCTATGTCGAGCGCGCGAAGGACTGAGCCATTCGAGCCCCAAATCCTTCGATCACGCCGCGGGACGGACGTCCACGTGCACGGATAGTCCCGCACGTGTGGCGACATTGATCAGTGCGTCCAGGCTGAACTTATTGATGCGGCCGCGCAAGAGATCGTTCATCCGCGGCTGCGTGAGTCCAAGGCGCTTTGCCGCCGACGCTTGAGTGAGGTTCCAAGCAGCGACCGCTTCGCGGATCGCAATCATCAGCTCGGCGCGCGCCTTCATGTTCGCCGCTGCCGAGCGCGACGGCTCAATGGCATCCCACACATTTGCAAATCGTTGCTTCGTCATCGCCGAGTCCCAGATTTCAGAATCTTCAGGCGTGTTGTTGCCAGTGTAAGGTCGCGCGCCGACGTCTTTTGCGTTTTCTTCTGGAAGGCATGCAGCACGTAAACCGCCTCCGCTAGTGTAGCGACGTAGATCACGCGGTACGCTCCGGACGCGTCTCTGACCCGAATTTCACTCACGCTGGCCCCGATCGTCGACATCGGTTTCCAGTCATCAGGATCGAGTCCGCGTTGAACGCGATCGAGCTGGAAGCCTGCGTCGCGCCGCGGCCTTTCTGGAAATTCGCGCAATCTTTCGAGCGAATCTCCAAGAAAAACGACAGGCTTCATGCTTTATATCAATTTAGATATCAAATGTCTAATGCGCCCGATGGGGCTCAGCTCTGCCGATTACTGCGCATTGATGAACGGGATCGGCGCTGAGCCGTAGATCGACTGCGGCAGCTTGCCGTCCCAGCGCTCGGCCTTGCGCAAGTTCACCAGATCGGGATTGGCTTTGAGCGCCTCGGCCTGCGCCTTGATGGCCGCCGCCTGCGCCTCGCCCTGGAGCTGGATCGCCTTCGCCTCGGCCTGCGCCTGCAGCAGGCGTGCGTCGGCCTGGCCGGCCGCTTCCGCGCGCCGCGCATTCGCCTGCCCCTCGGCGGCGATCTTGGCGGTCAGCGCCTGCTTCTCCGCCTGCTGGCGCTGATATTCGACGGACTCGATGTTGGCTTTCTGCACCGCGGCGTTGTTCACCGCCTGGCGGAAGGCCTGCGTGTACTGCAGGTCGGTGAGCTGGAAATCGGTGACCTCGATGCCAAGCGGCTTGGCATCGCGCTGCAGCGTCGCCTTGATGGTGTCACGCAGCTCGCCGCGCTTCTCCGCCACGCTCTGCACATTCACCTGCCCCATCGCCGCCTTGAGCCGGTCGACCGTCAGGCTCGCAAGCCTCGCCTTGTAGTCGCGGTTGTTGGAATAGATGAAGCCCACATTGTCGACTGGGATACGATAGAACAGCGTGAAGCGGACATCGACCTCCTGGTTGTCGATCGTATAGGTGTTCACCGAGGCGTCCGGCTGCAGGTCCTGGATGTCGATACGGTAGGGCTCGATCGAGTTCACCACCGGAATTTTGAAGTGCAGTCCGGGCGGCGCGACGTATTCAAGATGCCCGAACCGCGTGACCACAGTCATCGTGTTCTGATTGACGGTGAAAAAGGTCATCGACACGAAAACGAATACGGCAACGATGACGACACCAATGCCGACGAGCTTACTCATATTCATGGCCCCCTCCGTATGCTGTGTTGGTGTTCCCGCCGCGTGCGCGCTATCCGGCTGGCGGGCGAAAAATTGCTGATAAAGGCTGCGCAGCGCCCGGCCCGACGCAAAGAACCAGGCTTCAAGCCACGGCGGCATTGCTACACCCGCACGCTCTTGCGCAGCTCCTGCGGAAACAGCTCATCCGGCGTCATCCGCCGCACGGTAACGCCCTGGTCGTGCGCAAAGCGGCAGAATGCGTCGAGCGTCTTGCGGTTGGCTTCGAGCCCATAGGGAAACGGATCCTCGCCGAACGCGGCGCCGAACTCTTCCGCGATGGAGGCCGACCACGGCACCGGCACGCGCGAGGCCGTGAGGTCGGCGAGCCGCTCCTGGCTGCGCCGCTTGGCCTCATCGAGCGCCTTGAACAGATTCATCGCCGCCCAAGGATAACGTTCGAACACCGCGCGGCGCATGGCGATGACGTGCATGATCGGATAGATACCTGTTGCCGCAAAATAACGCGCTTCCTCGGCGCGATAATCCGGATAGAGCCGCACCACCTTGCCCTGCCCGTGCGTGAACGCGTCGGGCACGCGCGCCGAGATCGCCGCGTCGATCTCGCCGGACAGCAGCATGGCGCTGACGCTGGTGTCGCGCCGCTGCGTATAACGGATGCCCTTGGGCAGCGTGAACTCGACCTTCTCCTCGCGCCCGGCCTCGTTCATGCCGGCCTGCACCCACTCGATCTTCGTCAGATCGACGCCGCCGGTTTCCGCGAGGAAGCCGCGCGCATAGATGCCGGCGGTCTGCGCCCATTCCGGGATGCCGACGCGCTTGCCCTCGAGGTCTTTCGGCGTGCGGATGCCGCGGTCGGCGCGCACATAAAACGCCGAGTGGCGAAACACGCGCGAGGGAAACACCGGAATGCCGACGAAGGGCGAGTTGCCCTGCGAAGCAAAGCCGATGAACTTGCCGAACGACATTTCCGACACGTCCCATTCGCGGTTCTTGATGAAGCGGAAGAACACTTCTTCGACATTGAGCACGAAGGCCGTGAGCGTGATGCCGTCGGGCCGCACCACGCCGTGCACGGCGTCGCGCACATGGTCGTAGTCGGTGGTCGCCATGGTCAGATGCAGGCGCGCGGTGCCGCCGCTTTCGATCACCTCCGCCGGACGCTCGGCGCTTTCTCCCGCCGTATCCGCCGGCTTGCGCACCTCATGCACATTCATGTCCACAGAATCTCCGGGCATTTCTCGTCAAATCCGAGTTTACACCAGTTTCCCGATTCCGAAGTTCGCCATACACTGCGGCGACTCAGGAGCGAACTTCGGAATCAAAGGGAAACTGGCAAGAATATAATTCTCGTGCCCCTTTGAACCCGAAGTTCGCGATCGTATTTGCCGCGGAGTATGCGCGAACTTCGGGTTCGGGGCACGAGCGCGACACCCTTGGCACAGCGCCCGCGGATGCCGATAATTTATGACAATGCGCGAATCCACAGGAGCCTACGTGGTGCGGACTGCGGTTCTGGCCGGCCTTATTTTGGCTGCTCTGAGCGCCGCACCGGCTGGCGCCGGCGAGATGCTGGCCGCCCGCATCACCGCGACGCCGGCAAATTGGCAGGCGGCCGCGGCCACCCTGCCCGGCAACGATCTTGGCGCGCTCAAACAGCTCAACGCTTCGTTGGCCTCCCGCTATCCTGGCATTGCCGCAAGCCCGGTCCCGGTGCTGCTACCGCTCGACCCGGCGACGCTGTCGGCAGAGGCGAAGCCGGATGTTCCCGATCCGACGCTTGCGGGCTTTCACGCTTCCAAATTCTTCCTGGCCGGCCCCGCCGGTTATGACGCGACCTATTTCATCGATGCCGATACCGTTCCCGGCGTGAGCGGCCGCTATGTCAAGCCGGTCGAGGTCGAGATCACCGGCGCAGCCTTCGTTTACGAGATCGACGCGCCAAGCGTCGGCGCCGAGATCAGTGAGCCTAAGGAGCTCGATGATTTTCCCCGCATCCGCCGCATTCTGCGCGAAGCGCATGTGCGCTACGCCTTCGAACGTTTCGGCGTGCCGTACGTGGTCGCCATCGAATGCTTCGACGGACGCCCGCGTGCGAAGCGGCTGTCCTGCCGCGACGCCGATCTGATCGCGATCCGCTTTCTGCATACTCTGCACGTCGCCGGTGGCACGCCGGTCGTGCCACCGCCCGCGGCGCCGCGCATCGACGTCACGCGCCCGCCAGCGCTGTCGCCGAGCTTCACTTATTATCCGAGCGGCGATCTCATTCCCAATACCGGATACAAGCAGCTGCCGGGTCGGCCCGACGATCACGTCTACGCGACGATCCGCTTCCCGCTCTCCGACGCACCGGCCTTCGCCAAGTCGCAGTCGTTCAATCCATGGGGCGATTGCTACCGCACCGGACGCAACGGGCGCATTGGCCACAAGGGCGCACCCTACAGCTGCAAGCGCAACGGCCTGCCGCTGGTGTTCGATGAATCCGCGCCGGTCAATTTCTCCTATCCGTGGCGCGACAATTTCTGCGAGACGCGCGATCGGCGGGTCGGGCAATGTCCAGGCGGCGTCGGCCATCAGGGTCAGGACATCCGCCCGTCGAATTGCGTGCTGCGCAATGCCGAAGCCGACCGCTGCGAGCCCTACCAGCATAATGTGGCGGCGGTCCGCGACGGCATGATCTGGCGTAATGCCGGGCAATACGCCGCCTATATCGTCGCAAACGCGGCCGATGCGCATATCCGCGCGCGCTACATGCATATGAATCCGAAGCGCATGGATGCCGACGGCGTCTTCAGCGGACGCATCGTGCGCCAGGGCGACGTGCTCGGCCAGGTGGGCACATTCGACGACTACGAACGCGGCACCAGCTATCACCTGCATTTCGATATGCAGGTGATGACGCGCGACGGCTGGGTGTGGGTCAATCCGTATATGACGCTGGTTGCCTCCTACGAGCATCTGATCGGCGCGCGCGGCACCGAGTTGCCGAAGGATGAGCCGGCGCCGCCGAAGCCCGCGACACCGCCCGCCCCGGTTGCCGCTGCACCGGCGCCGATCGAGGCGTCGAAGGCGGTGCCGGAGCCCAGGGCCGATCCGCGCGAGGCTGCTGAGAGCAAAGCCGTTGACCACAAGATCGCTGTACGCGCCGTGACCGAGCACAAGATTGTCGCAAGCACGCAGCACGCTGCGCGCCGGCACGCGGCGGCACGGCACAAGGTTGACGACGAGCCACGCCCCGCACGCAAGAAGGCTTTGCTGCGCCACGCGGCGAAGAAGGGGCAGCTCTCGCAGGGTGACACCACTGAAGCGACCGCCACCCGCACGTCGTATTAGCGCTTCACCGTCGCGTTCTGATCGATGAACTCCGCCATGCGTGTGGCAAAGGCAACCGGCGTCTCCTGCATCGGATAGTGGCCGGAATTGCCGAGCTTCTCGATCTGCGCATGCGGATAGAGCGCGGGGAAAACGGCTTTCACCATGGCTTCGCTCACGCCGTTGTCGTGCTCGCCATAGAGGACGAGCATCGGCGCCTTCGCCTTGGCCGCATCGGCAGACAAGTCATCCTTGATGAAGGATCGCATGTAGCTGCGAAACGCCTCAGGCCGCGCAGTCTCCCGCGTCCGGCGCAGCAGCGTTGTGAGCCACGCCCTGGATGGACGGTTGCCGACGGAGTCGCCCATGATTGCCAGCGCCGCCTCGTCCTGATCGCACGCCGCCGAGAAGAAGCCGAACACGTTATCATCGAACGGCAGCGCCGCGGCGGGCACCGGCGTCACTGCGACCACCGACGTCACGCGGCCGGCGGCGTCCATCGCGACCTTCTGTGCCGCTTTGCCGCCCATGGAATGGCCTACGACATGGAAGTCGCGCCAGCCCAGCCGATCGGCAAGCGCGATGGCGTCCGCGGCGACCTCGCCGATCGTGTAGGCACCGGTGACGTCGCGCGAATTGCCGTAACCGCGAATATCGACAAAGGCGTAGGTGTGCCACTCGCTGTCGAGCGCGTCGAGCATCGGCGTGAACACCCGATGGTCCCAAAACCAGCCATGGATGACCACGACCTTGACCGGTCCGTTGCCGACTTCCGTGTGCCAGATCATCGTGCGCCTCTATTTCTTGTCAGTCGCAGCAAACACCTCGCGGCAGGCGGCAACACCGTTGATCGCCGCAGCGACGCCGACGTATGGCACGAGCTGCATCATGATCTCGACGAGCTCCTCGCGCGATACGCCGCAACGCAACGCGCCGCCGATATGCGTGCGCAATTGTGGAGCCGCGGTGCCGAGTGTCGCCAAGGCGGCGACGGTCACGATCTGCCGCGTGCGGCTGTCGAGCGTCGGGCTCTGGTAGATCTCGCCGTAGATCGTCTCCAGCACGTAAGTGGCGAGCTGCGGTGCGACGTCGCCCAGCGATCGCTCGACCTGCTCGGGCGCCTGGCCAAGGATTTCGCCGAGCTTCTGTGCGCCGCGCGCTCTGCGCCCCGCATCCGATTGCATGTCGTGTCCCTTCGTCATCCGCTGCCGTTGAAGTCGGCCACATCGAAGGGCTACGGTCAACAAACCGGCATGCGGGCCAACCGCAGCCGGGATTTCGCAGGGAGAACATGATGCGTCGTTTGAAGCTTGTCGCGCTCAGTGCCGCCGCTGTCTTGGCTATTGTTATGGCCGTTGCGCCGGCGAACGCGGAGAGCTATCCCACGCAACCGATCAAGGTGATCATCGGGTTCGGACCCGGCTCCGCCGCGGACGTACTCGCCCGCCTCGTCGGCAAGCAGATGGAAGCCAAGCTCGGCCAGGCGGTGGTCGTCGAAAACCGCCCGGGCAACAGCAGCATGATCGCGGCTGACTATGTGGCGCGCGCTCCCGCCGACGGGTACACGCTGTTCATGGCGACCATCGCCAATACGCTCAATCCCGCGCAGATGAACTCGTCGTTCAATCTCGGCAAGGACCTGGCGCCGGTGGCGCTACTCGGCATGGTGCCGAACGTGCTGGTGGTGCATCCCTCGGTCCCGGCTAATAATTTGAAAGAGCTGATCGCGCTCGCGAAGAGCAAGCCGCAGAGCCTGAGCTTCGGCTCCTCCGGCGCCGGAACGGCAAGCCACATGGCGGCGCAGCTGTTCAACGAGAAGGCCGGCACCAATGTGCTGATCGTCCCTTATCAGGGCGGCAGCAACCAGGCGGTCACCGACCTTCTCGCCGGCCGCATCACCATGATGTTCAACGTCGCAGTGACGTTGGCGCCGCATGTCGCCGTCGGAAAGCTGCGGGCGATCGCCGTCGCGCAATCGCGCCGCGCGGCCATCATGCCCGATGTTCCGACGCTCAGCGAAGGCGGCATGACCGGCTATGATGCGGGCATCTGGATCGGGCTCCTCGCGCCAAATGGAACGCCACCCGCCATCATCGAGAAACTGTCCGCCGCAGCCGACGACGCGCTGAAGGTCGAACAAGTGCGCACGACGCTCGAAAAACAGGGAACCGACCCGCTCGGCAGCACGCCCAAGGAATTCGCCGACTACATTCACGCCGATATCGAGAAATGGATAGCGGCCATGACTGCTGCGGGATTGCGGAAGTAACGATTTAGCCGCACTCCCTAACTAATATGCGGCCATGCTGGAATCACCTCGCGTTCCCTTGTTTGTCGCGTCGCGAACGACCCGCCGCGCCTTCATCACCTCGAGCCTCGCATCGCTGACGAGCGTCGCTCTGCCTGGCATCGCGCAGGCGGCCGGCTTTCCCGCATGGGTCGCGGCGTTTCGTGCCCGCGCGGAAGCCCGCGGCATCTCCGACAAGACCTATACGCGGGTGATGAGCACGCTGAAGCCCGATACCAGCGTCTATGCACTCGAAAGCGCACAACCGGAATTCACCGAGGAGATGTGGCAATACATCAACCGCCGCTGCTCGGAATGGCGTGTCAACACCGGCAAGGCCAAAGCCAAGGAGAACGCCGCGCTGCTCTCACGCATCGAGCATGACTATGGTGTCGACCGTTACATCATCCTCGGCCTCTGGGGCATGGAGTCCTCGTTCGGTGAGCTCGTCGACAGCCCGAAATACATGCGGCCGGTGATCCCGGCGCTCGCGGCGCTGGCCTGGGGCGAGCCGCGCCGCCGCCGCTACTGGGAGCAAGAGCTGCTCAATGCGCTCGTCATCGTCGATAAGGGCTGGGCGCAGCCGGAGCAGATGATCGGCTCCTGGGCGGGGGCCATGGGGCATACGCAATGGATGCCCGAGGTCTGGCTGCACATGGGCGTCGATTACAATCACGACGGCCGCATTTATCCGTTCGGCCATCCCGACGACGCCTTTGCCGGCACCGCGCACTATCTGGTCGAGCGCGGCAAGTATCGCCGCGGCGAAGCCTGGGGCTGCGAGGCGAAGCTGCCCGACGGCTTCAACACGCGGCTTGCCGATAACCGCACCTGGCGCCCTTACGCGAAATGGCACAGTCTCGGCGTCACGCGCGCCGATGGCGCCGCGTTCCACCGCCCCTCCGATCGCGTGCGGCTGTGGCTGCCGGTGCCAGGCGGCCCGGCGTTCCTGGTCGGACAGAACTTCCTCGCCGTGCGCTCGTACAATCCGTCCTCGAGCTACACGCTCGCTTTGGTGCATCTCGGCGATCTCATCCGCGGCGGTGGCCCATTCCACCAGCAATTCCCCGGCGGCGAGCGCCCGCCGACGCTCGCCGAAATTCAGGAGATCCAGCGCCACCTGCAGGAGCAAGGCTTCAAGGTCGACGGCATCGATGGCCGCGTCGGCTCGGACACCATGCGCGCGGTGCGCGATTTCCAGACCAAGGCCGGCATGGACCCGGCCGATGGTTATCCCGGGCTCAAGGTGCTGGCGCGGCTGCGGCAGGGATCGTAGGTGATCCCACTATCGGGTCACCCGCCTCACGGCTTTCGACGTATCGCGCCACGCGCCTAGCCTAGCGCCACTAGGTTTGCGATCTATCTCGGAAACCGGTCAAAGACCATCATTGTCGAGCGCGAATCGGTCTTCAACGCGCGCGCGATACGCCTGCAGGTCCAGGATGCATTGATGGTTTGCGGGAGTGCCGAGGCCCATTCCCCATTTGCTGCAGTAGGCCTCGTGTTCCGCCGCGATTTGTTGGATCCGCTTGATCTCCCATTGCACCCTCGCGTTGGGAATATTCGGCGCAACCACAACGGCAAACCACGCGAGCGCGGCGATCAATGCCGCCCAAAGCGCCGAATGGACGTGGTCATAAACGTCATTGATGATCTCGATTTTTTGCCTGGAGAGCATTGGATGTGATCTCCCACTTCATGCCGGTTGACGCGTTGATTCAGCCGTCTTGTGGAGGCATGGTTAGGCGCATTTGCCTGCAGGCGGCAGCCGCAAGATTGCGCCGCCGATAATCAAGATTGAATAACTCATGTTCGACTGGGACGATCTTCGGCATTTTTTGGCGGTCGCGCGCTGCGGCAGCACGATCGCAGCCGCCAAGGCGCTGCATTTGAGTCAATCGACCGTGCACAGGCGGTTGGAAGAGCTGGAGAAGCGGATCGGGCGACCCATCGTGATCCGGCACGCGACCGGCTATCGGCTGACGGAGTTCGGCAAAGAACTGCTGCCTCTGGCCAAACGTGTGGAAGAAGCCGTCGCTTCGTTTGAGCGTTTTTTGGCCGCTGCCGACGACCTGCCGACGGGTTCGGTTCGGGTGACATGTTCCGAGTCGATCGGCTACCGATTGATGCAGTCACCATTGCTGGAAACATTCCACAGCCGCTATCCCGGTCTGCGGGTGGAATTGATCATGAGCGATCATTTCCTGGATATCGCCAAGGGTGAAGCCGACGTGGCGATACGCGGCGGGGTCCCGAACGAGGAGACCCTGGTCGGACGCAAGATTGCCGATGTGCCATGGGCGCTTTATTGCAGCCGGGCCTATGCGGAGCGTCACGGCCGGGTCGAGCGCGCCGAAGATCTTGACGGCCACGCCGTGGTTGAATTCGACGGCGACATCAAGGACCACCACGCCGCCCGATGGCTGCGATCGGTTGCCCCACGCGCAAAAGTCGCCGCCCGCAGCAACTCGGTGCCGGGGCTCATGATGACGGTGAAATCAGGCGTCGGGATTGCCCCGCTGCCCTTGCCGCTCGCCGATCGCGAGACCGAGCTCGTGTGCATGCTGGGCCCGGTTCCGGGCCTCTATTCGCAGATTTATCTGCTGACGCATCCGGACTTGCGGCAGACGCCCCGGATCCGCGCCTTCTTCGATTTCATCATCGCCGAGCTCGATCGCGTACGCCCGCTGCTGACGGCCGGCAAATAGACGGCCCATCGCATCGCGGTCGCGGTTTCAGCGCGACCAGGCCCGCCCATTGAATCCGGCCCGCGCGAGGGGTAAATCGGCCGCTGTCGTTCGCGCAACACAACGAGAGCCACAATGAACGTCGTTCGCCCCTTCGTCGCCAGTGAGGCGGCAGGCCTTCTGCCGCGCAAGGGCGCCGGCGTCTGGGAATTCCCGGTGACGCATGCGCGCGGCGGCACTTCGACCGGCCTCGTCATCTGGGACCGCGCCGCGCCGAAGGACGTCGCGCTGCGCGAGGAGCTGCTGCGCCACCTCATGGGGCTGCCGCTCACCGGCGCGACCAGCGACAGCAAGCAGATCACCGGGCTCGGCCGCGGCTACGCCACCTCGAACAAGGTGTTCTTCGCCGACGTCTCGCGCGAGGGCGGCGCGCCGCGCATCACCTCGACGCTGGCGCAGCTTGCGCCCGGCAAGTCGGCGATCGACTGGAGCGTGAACTGCGGCAACATGTCGGCCTCGCTGCCGTACTGGGCGATCGACCAGCACTTCCTGCCGCGCGACTTGAACGGCAAGGGCGAGGTCGAGATTTTCAACACCAACACCAAGACGACGATGACCGGCCGCGTCGTGCTCGAGGGCGAGCACTACGAAATGGCGGCGATCCCGGGCGTCGACGGCGAATTTCCCGGCGTCGACCTGTTCCTCGCCAATCCCGGCGGCGCCAAGACCGGAAAGATCCTGCCGACCGGCAACGTCACCGACGCGTTCGGCCCCTACACGGTCTCCTGCGTCGACGTCGCGGTGCCGATGGTGATCGCGCGCGCCGCCGAGTTCGGCAAGACCGGCACCGAGCCGGTGAAGGACCTGCGCGCCGACGAGACGTTCTTCGCCGCGCTGCGCAAGCTGTGGGTCGAGGCCGGCCTGAAGATGGGGCTCGCCGTCAAGGGCCGCCCGATGACGGCGGACGAGCTCGCGGCGAGCGAGACCATCCCGAAGGTCTGCATCGTCGGGCCGCCCGTCGGCAAAGGCCACATCTCGACGCGCTATTTCACGCCGCAGGAAGGCCACGCCACCATGGCGGTCACCGGCGGCTGCTGCCTCGCGGCCGCGTGCCTCCTCCCAGGCTCGACCGCCTTCGACATCGCGCGCGGGTTGCCGAAGCTCGGGGCGCAGACGTCCGAGGTGCAGGTCGACATCGAGAACCCCGCGGGGATTCTCTCGGCGACGATCGAAGGCACCTATGCCGGCGGCGAGATGAAGATCAGCCGCGCCGCCTACAAGCGTTCGGCGCAAATCCTGCTCGGCGGTTACATGCCGCTCTACCGCGCCTCGGAGGCGTTGCAGGCGGCGCTGGAGGAGATCGCCGTCGGCGCGGGAGCCGCGGCGCCTACTGTCGAATAAGTTTTTGCCCGGCGAACCACTCTCGCAGAAACTCCACGAACAGCTCGATCTTCTGCGGCACCGCCTTACTGCGCGGATAGACCGCGAGCAGTGGCCGCGGCGCGGTCTTGAAACGCGGAAGCACGCTGACCAGCGCACCGCTCGCAAGATCCTCGGCGACCGCGTAGCCGGGGATCAGCGCGATGCCGATCCCCGCGAGCGCCGCCTTGCGCAAGGCGAGCGCGCTGTTGGAGAAGAACGCACCATCGACCTTCACTGAGATCGGACCCGAGCCGCCCTCGAAACGCCAGATGCGGTCGTTCGGCGTCACGTTCGAATGGATAAGGCAGGCATGGCGCGCAAGCTCCGCCGGTTTCGCCGGGCGACCGGCGCGCGCGAGATAATCCGGCGACGCACAGACGACCCAATCGCAATCGATAATCGGACGCTCGGTCAGCGAGGAATTGTGCAAAGCGGAGATGCGCAGCGCCATGTCGAGGCCGCGCTCGACGAAATCCGACGGGCGGCGGAATGACACGTCCTCGAGCATCAGCGAGACTGTCAGCTTCGGCTGCGCCGCGGCAAAAGCGACGATCGCGTCGCCGAGCATCAGTGAGCCGAAGGATTTCGGCGCCGCGAGCTTCAGCGTGCCGGTCGGCTCGCTCTTGGTGTGCGTGATCACACGCTCATGATGCTCGATGTCGCGAAACACGTTTTCGCAGAACTCGAGATAGGCGCGGCCTTCTTCGGTGAGATTGAGCGAGCGCGTCGAGCGGTTGAGCAGCCGGACGCCCAGCCGCGTCTCCAGGCTGCCGACGTGGCGCGACACCAGTGCGCGCGACAGTCCCAGTTGATTGGCCGCAATGGTGAAGCTGCCGGAGCGCACCACGCGCACGAAGCTTTCCATGGTGCGGAAGCGGTCCACGCTAGGCTTTCATTGTTGAATGTGGTGCAACAATCTGGTGCGCACTTAGCGGCTTCTGTGCGCAAATGTCAAAGCCTATAGTGCCCTGCAAGACGAGCCCGAACAGCGGGCCACTCGTGAGGAAACGCGCATGGCTTCCGGCAAACCCGCGGTGCCTATCTCCGCACATACCGGCGCCGCGCCGGTCGAGCGTCCGACGCCCGCCGGCGTCAACGCCGCCGGCTTCGGCAGCGACGTTGTCGCCGACGCGCTGCGCGCGCTCGACATCCCCTATATCGCGCTCAATCCGGGAGCGAGCTATCGCGGCCTGCACGACAGCCTCGTCAATTATCTCGGCAATGAGCGGCCGCAGATGCTGCTCTGCCTGCACGAGGAGAGCGCGGTCGCCATCGCTCACGGCTATGCCAAGGTCACCGGCACCGCGATGGCCGCGGCGGTGCATTCCAATGTGGGGCTGATGCACGCGACCATGGCGATGTTCAACGCCTGGTGCGACCGCATGCCTGTCATCGTGCTCGGCGCCACCGGGCCGGTCGATGCGATGAAGCGCCGGCCGTGGATCGACTGGATCCACACCGCGCGCGACCAGGGCGCGCTCGTGCGCGGCTACAGCAAATGGGACGACCAGCCCGCCTCCCCCGGCGCGGCACGCGAAGCGCTCCTGCGCGGGGCCTGGATCGCCAACGCTGCGCCCAAGGGCCCGGTGTACATCAATCTCGATGCCGAGATGCAGGAAGCGAAGCTTCCCGAGCCCATCGCGCCAATCGAGACGCATCGTTACATGCCGCCGGTCGAAACCGCGCCGTCGTCCGCTTCGATTGATCAGGCCGCCGCGCTCCTTCGCGATGCCAAGCGGCCGGTCATACTCGCCGGACGCGTCTCCCGCAGCGAGCAAGCCTGGGCCACGCGCATCGCGCTCGCCGAACGGCTGCAGGCGCGCGTCGCCACCGATTTGAAAGTCAGTGCCGCCTTCCCGACCGATCACCCGCTGCATGCCGGCGTGCCCGGCACCATCGCGGCGGTGCCGGAGGCCGCGGACATCCTGCGCACCGCCGATGTCATCCTCAGCCTCGACTGGCTCGACCTCGCCGGCCTCCTCAAGACCGCGGGCGCGAGCAGCGCCAAGATCATCCAGGTGTCGGTCGATCACCAACTGCACAATGGCTGGAGCATGGACTATCAGGCGCTGCCGCCCGCCGACGTGCTGCTCGCCTGCGAGCCCGACGTGGCGACGCCGGCGCTGCTCGACGCGCTCGGACCCGGCAAGCCGCACGCGGTGACGCCGCGGCCATTCCCCGAGCTCAAGCTCTCCGCCGATGGCCCACTCACCGTCGATCATCTCGCCGTGGCGCTGCGCCGTGCCGTCGGCGAGCGCCCCTGCTCGCTGACCCATGTCTCGCTGTCCTGGAACGGCGCCAGCTGGCCTTTCCGGCATCCGCTCGACTTCCTCGGCTCCGATGGCGGCGGCGGGGTCGGCGGCGGCCCGGGGATTTCCGTCGGCGCCGCGCTGGCGCTCAAGGGTACCGGCCGGCTTGCGGTTGCGGTCTGCGGCGACGGCGACTTCCTCATGGGTGTCACCGCGCTATGGACCGCGGTGCATTACCGCATCCCGCTTCTCGTCGTCGTCGCCAATAATCGCTCCTTCTTCAATGACGAGCTGCATCAGGAGCGCGTCGCCCGCATGCGTTCGCGTCCCGTCGAAAACCGCTGGATCGGCCAGCGCATCTCCGATCCGGATATCGACCTTGCCGCGCTCGCCCGCGCCCAGGGCGCGCTGGGCTTCGGTCCGATCGAGGCCATCGGTGAGCTCGCCAAGACCTTCGAAAAAGCGATCGCCGCGGTCGAGGACGGCCAGGTGGCCGTGGTCGACGTGCGCGTCGAAGCGGGTTACACCGCTGCGATGACTGCGGTGATGACCCGCAAGAGCGAATAGCCGGATATCGCCATGTCGGTTGCCTCCACCAACAACCGCCCGCTCGCCGCGACGCCGCACGTGCAGCGCGGCGAGACGATCCTCTCGGTCGAGGGCATCACTGTCCGCTTCGAGACGCCGGAGGGCGGCGTCACCGCGGTGGACGACGTCTCGCTGCAGGTGAAGCAGGGCGAGTTCCTGTCCATCATCGGCCCGTCCGGCTGCGGCAAGTCCACGCTGTTCAATGTCGTCGGCGGTCTCCTCTCGACCTATTCCGGCCGCGTTGCCGTTGCCGGCGAGACGATCTCCGGGCCGCATGCGGCGATCGGCATGGTGTTCCAGGAGGAGTCGACCTTCCCCTGGCGCACCGTGGTCGACAATGTCGCCTTCCCGCTCGAGCTCGTCGGCATGAGCAAGGCGCAGCGCGTCGAGCGCGCACAACATTTCATTTCGCTCGTCGGCTTAGCCGGCTTCGAGAAGCGCTATCCGGGCGAGCTCTCCGGCGGCATGCGCCAGCGCGTGTCGCTTGCACGCACGCTCGCCTCGGAGCCGAAGATCCTGCTGATGGACGAGCCGTTCGCCGCGCTCGACGAGCAGACGCGGCTCCTGCTCGGCGACAAGGTGCTGCAGATCCAGCAGCAGCTCAAGCAGACCACGATGCTGATCACCCACAACATCACCGAGGCGGTGCAGATGTCCGACCGCATCCTGGTGATGACCTACCGCCCCGGTAAGGCGAAACGAATCGTCGATATCGACCTGCCGCGCCCGCGCACTTCGGAGATCGTCGGCAGCGAGGCCTTCGGCCGCTATGTGGCGCAGATCTGGAACGACCTGCGCGAAGAGGCGAGCCGCGGCATGCAGGACGAAGAAGCCCACGTGCTGCATCCGGAGGCGGGTCACTGATGAGCGCGCAGGCGCAAGCGAGGCAGAACGTCGCCGCGCCGCTCCTTGGCCTTGCGGTGCTCGCGCTGTTTCTGGCCGTCATGGAAGCGCTGATCCGCGCCGGGCTCATCAGCCGCTACATCGTGCCGCCGCCCTCGGAGATTTTCGCCAGCTTTGGGCGCGTGATCACCGAGGAAGGCATTCCGCGCCGCTTCCTGCTCACCGCCATCGAATGCCTCACCACCGGTGTCATGCTCACGGTGTTCGGCATCGCCGGCGGTGTGCTGATGCATCGCATCCGGCTCCTGCAGCTTGCCTGCGAGACCTGGGTCGCTGCCTGGGCTTCGGCGCCGATCGTGCTGATGTATCCCCTCTTCCTGGTGATCTTCGGCCGCAGCGCCTGGACCATCATCATGATCGGTTTTGTCGCCGCGCTGCCGCCGGTGATCCTGAAGACCGTCGAAGGCATTTCCGGCACGCGCAAGGTGCTGATCAACGTCGGGAAGAGTTTCAAATTGTCCCCGACGCAGCAGTTCTGGAAGATCCAGTTCCCGGCGGCGCTGCCCACGATCTTCGTCGGCGTGCGGCTCGGATTGATCTTCGCGCTGATCAACATCGTCGGCGTCGAGTTCCTGATCAATTTTGGCGGGCTCGGTCAGCTCATCAATGAGCTCGCCGAACGCTACGACCTTGCCGGCACCTATGCGGCGATCTGCTTTGTCATCCTGGTGAGCGTGCTGTTCTTCATGGCTCTGGAGAAAGTCGAGCGATGGCTGAGACCGGTCGACTGACACAACGCGCGCCCGCGACGTCGCGCGTCAGCGAGGTGACGCTGCTGCGCATCGCTATCGTGGTGGCTGTGCTGGTGATCTGGGAGCTCGTGTCGCGCTCGGGGCTGCTCTATCGCGACGTGGTGCCTTCGCTTCTCGCCATCGGCCGCGCGCTGTTCGATCTGCTCACCCACGGCGAGTTTTATTGGAATCTCGGCGTCACCGCCGGCGAGATCGGCGTCGCGATGCTCGTGGGCGGCGTGTCCGGCCTCCTCGTCGGCCTGATCCTCGGCGGCAATCGCTTCCTGGCCAAGGCCTTCGAAGCCTATCTCTATTATCTCGGGCCGACCCCGAAGATCATCTTCTTTCCGGTGATGATCATGTGGTTCGGCGTCGGCCCTGGATCGAAGATCGCCATGGGCGCGGTCTCCTGCTTCTTCCCCATTGCGCTTTCCGTCGCCTCCGGCATGCGCCAGATCGACAAGGTGCTGATCCGCGTCGGCCAGAGCTTCCGCGCCAACACCGCGCAAATGGTGATGAAGATCTACCTGCCGGCGATGCGCCATCCAATCATCAATGGTGTGCGGCTCGGACTCGGTGTCGGGCTCATTGGCACGCTGCTCGCCGAGACCAAGCTCTCCAACAAGGGCATCGGCTTCCTCATCATCCAGGCCTACAGCCTGTTCGACATGCCGCGCATGTACGCCATGCTGATCGTGCTGTTCGTCGTCGCCATCGGCGCCAATGCCCTGGTCGGCCGGCTCGGCGGCCTCGACCGCATCAAGCAACGTTAAAACGACTTCGGGAGGACATCATGAGGCTCGCTCGACATCTCGTTGGCGCCGGCGCGTTGGTGCTGTCGCTCGCCGCTATCACCCCGGCATCGGCAACCGACAAGCTGACCATGACCGTCGGCCAGCGCGGCAATTGGGACACCGCCGTGCTCGAGCTCGGCGAGAAGGCCGGCATCTTCAAGAAGTACGATTTCGAGCTCAACATCATCTACACCTCGGGCAGCGGCGAGACGCTGCAGCCGGTCGTCTCCGGCAATGCCGAGATGGGGTTCGCCGTCGGCACGCTCGGCGCCATGGCGGCTTATTCGAAGGGCGCGCCGGTGCGCATCATCGGCGCGCAGGCGACCGGTGCGGCCGACTACTGGTATGCAAAGACGGAATCCGGCATCAAGTCGCTGAAGGACGCCAACGGCCACAGCATTGCCTATTCGACTAACGGCTCCTCAACCAACAGCGTGGTCCGCGCCTTCATCAACGAGTTCAAGCTCGACGTGAAGCCGCAGGCGACCGGCAATCCGTCGGCGACCTTGACGCAGGTGATGACCAATCAGGTCGATATCGGCTGGGCCTCGCCCCCCTTCGGCCTCAAGGAGCTCAATGAGGGCAAGATCAACATTGTCGCGCGGGCGACCGACAGCGCACTGGTGCGCGGGCAGACCATCCGCGTCATCGTCGCCAATGCGGAGGCGCTGGCGAAAAACAAGGCGATGATCGAGCGCTTCATGCAGGCTTATCGGGAGGCCATCGACTACATGTATTCGCCGAATCCGCAGGTGATCAAAGACTACGCCGCCTTCGTCAAAGTGGCAGAGCCCATGGCCAAGCGCGTGCGCGACGACTTCTTCCCAAAAAGCCTCGTCGATCCCGACACGATCCACGGCCTCGACTCGCTGATGGCCGAGGCCGTGAGCCTGAAATTTATCCCGGCACCGCTCACGCAGGCGCAGCTCGCCGAGTTCATCCAGATTCCGCCACGCAAGAAGTAACGGGTAACCTCATGACCACTGCCGTCTCCCCGCAAGCCGCGTCCGCGCAGGCAATCCCCCTGCCGAAGAACCGCGGCGCTTACTACGGCGGCGCTTGGCATGAGCCGAAGTCCGGCCGCTATGCCGACACCATCAATCCCGGAACGGGCTTGTCGCTCGGTAAGGTCGCCGACGCCGGCAGCGACGACATCGATGCCGCCGTCGCCGCTGCGAAGACAGCGTTCAAGGAATGGCGCCGCGTGCTGCCGCTCGAGCGCGCCAAGATCCTGCGCCGCATCGCCGAGTTGCTGCGCCAGAATGCGAATGAGCTGGCCATGATCGATGCCGCCGACTGCGGCAATCCGGTCAAGGAGATGGTGAGCGACGCCATGATCGCCGCGGCGCAGATGGAGTTCTTCGCCGGCTTCGTCACCGAGATGAAAGGCTCGTCGATCCCGATGGGTCCCGACGTGGTGAACTTCTCCGTGCGCGAGCCGCTCGGCGTCGTTGGCCGCATCATCCCGTTCAATCATCCGTTCATGTTCTGCGCCGGCAAATCTGCCGCGCCGCTCGCCGCCGGTAACACGGTCGTGGTGAAGCCGCCGGAGCAGTCGCCGCTCTCGTCGCTGCGGCTTGCGGAACTGATCGGCGGCTTGCTGCCGCCCGGGGTATTCAATGTCGTGCCCGGCGGGCGCGAGGCCGGCCAGCGTCTCGCCAGCCATCCCGACGTCGCCATGATCGCGCTCATCGGCAGCGTGCCGACTGGACGCGCGGTGATGAGGGCCGCCTCCGACACCGTGAAGCGCACCATGCTGGAGCTCGGCGGCAAGAATGCGCTGATCGCTTATCCCGATGCCGATCCCGACGAGGTCGCCGCCGGCGTGATCGGCGGCATGAACTTCACCTGGTGCGGGCAGTCTTGCGGCTCCACGAGCCGTGCCTTCGTGCATGAGGAGATCCACGATGCCGTGGTCGAGCGCGTTAAGGCGCGCATCGGCTACTACAAGCCGGGCATCCCGACCGATCCCGCGACCACCATGGGCGCGATCGTCTCGAAGACGCAGTACGAGCGCGTGCTGCGCTATATCGAGGCCGCCAAGGCCGAGGGCGCGCGCGTTGTCCATGGTGGCAAGCCGCCGGCCGATCCGGCACTCGCCGACGGCTTCTTCGTCGAGCCGACCGTGTTCGCCGACGTCAACATGGGGATGAAAGCCGCGCACGAGGAAATCTTCGGTCCCGTGCTCTGCGTGCTCAAATGGAGCGACGAAGCCGAGATGCTCGCCCAAGTGAATTCCGTCGAATACGGCCTCACCGCCTCGATCTGGACCAACGATCTCTCGACCGCGCATCGCACCGCGCAGGCGGTCGAGGCCGGCTATGTGTGGATCAACGAGGTGAGCAAGCACTTCCTCGGCGCGCCGTTCGGTGGCTTCAAGCAGTCCGGCCTCGGCCGCGAGGAATGTTTCGAGGAGATGCTGAGCTTCACGCAGGAGAAGAACATCCACGTGAGACTTAAGCCGGCCGGCAAATAATCCCGGTGACGCAAACTGCCCGGACATGTTGATAAGCAGAATAGAATAACGTCAGTAACTCGGCAGAACTCTTTCACGCAGGCATTTGGCTCTGCTACACCAGCGTCATCCCGCTCCAATACCAAGGGGCGTCTGCGCAAGCGTCTACAGTCGCGGGGCGAGATGCGATGGCCGGATGACGGGTGCGAGCAGACGAACACCCAATCCATTCGGCGGTGAAGTCGCGATGCTCCCGGTGCACAGAACCCGTGCATCACGGAGGGCGTGGTCTACCAGGTTCAGGTCGAGCTACCGGCCGGGCCCGGTGAGTACTCTCCCCAGAGCGGTGGATAGAAGGTAGGAACACTTCCACCGGGGGGCTTGCGAAATAAGCCGTAACCCATCGCGCGCGGGATTGCCGTCGATTGACGAGACCTGCGGTTTGACTACCCAATTGCCTTCGTTTCGCGAGGAACGAAGGTCCGTGGATCTCGCTGATCCCCGGCATCCCGCGCGCCCTTGGTCTTTCCATGCCGCGCTGGCGAGCGAAGCGGCCAGCGCGGCGAACCAAGAACGCCGCTGATTTTCAAAAAATCGACGCCGTCGAAATGGCGAAGCTTTGGGTGATGAGCCCGAAGGCCGAGCCGGGCTGTTTGAAAAGTGAATTGCGCACGAACCTCATCCTCATGGTGAGGAGCGAGCGCAGCGAGCGTCTCGAACCATGAGGCCCGAGAAGTCGCGGCCCATCCTTCGAGACGCATCGCTTCGCGATGCTCCTCAGGATGAGGTCAGTGGGTGGGAGAAGCCGAAGAGGTCGCCCAAAAACACTAACGACCACGACAGAGAAGGTGCGCGTACATCCGGCGTCACCCGCTCATGCTCGTGGTCGTCCTGATGTCTTGAGCATGAATCCGAAAGGTTAATTTTTCGGAAAAATGCCCCGAAGTTCCTGTGGAACCTCTGACATCGTTGTCCAACCCATATGGGAAGCGCTTGGTTCCGCCGCAAGGCGCTCGAAAAATAGCAAAGCCAGCGTCGCTACTTCGACGCGGCGGCGGTTGCGTCCGGCGCTTTGCCCATCACCTTGGCCTTCCAACCTTCCCAGGTGCGAGCAAGACCGTGGCCCTCGCGCGCTTCGATGCGGCGCGCTTCTTCCAGGTCCATGTAGGTGATCGGCGCATTCATCTTCATCGCTTCGGCCTGCAGGCTGGCGTTGAGCGCGAGGAAGATGGTGCGCCCGACGACGCGCGGCAGCGAGGGTCCGACGATGGCCGCGCCGTGGCCGCGCATCAGCACGGCGGGATGATCGCCAAGCGCGTCGGCGAGGTTTTTGCCGAGCGCAGCGTTGCGGATGAGCATGTCGGTCATGCCGGCGCGCTCGCGGATTTCGAACACGGGAATGCCGAAAGCGATGAAGGCCGAGCGGTGATACATCGGCTTCAACGCAACGCCGGTGACGCCGAACGGAATGAGCGACGGCGCGTGGGTGTGCACCACCGCGACCACGTCGGGGCGTGCCTTGTAGATTTCGCCGTGGATATAGCGCTCGGTGAACATCGCCGACAGCGGCAGGCCGTGCGTGTCGACCGGCCGGCTATCGAGGTCGAACTCGATGATGTCCTTGGTGGTGACGAGGTCGGCCGAGAGCCCGCGCGACATCAGATAGTGGTTCGGGTCCTTGTCGTGGCGGACCGAGACATGTCCCCAGCCGTCGAGCAGGCCGTGGTCGGCGAGAATGCGGCTCGCGGCCACGAGGTCTTCGATGAGCTTCGGATCGGGCGGGCCTGCGGAGGCGGGCGCTGGCTGCGCCAATGCGGGCTGATGGAAGAAGGCGAAGGCAGCAGCCGCCAGACAAAATGCCAGCGACGCTCGTGTCCGCGACATGCGCTTACGGTTCGAGCTCGCTGTCCCAGTACAGATAGTCGAGCCAGCTGTCGTGCAGATAGTTCGGCGGAAACAGCCGGCCGTTGCGATGCAGGTGCTGCACTGAGGGCTGGAACGGTGTCTGCGAGGGCCACATCTTCGCCTCGTCCGGCGTCATGTTGGCCTTGCGCAGATTGCACACCGAGCAGGCGGCGACGACATTGATCCAGGTGGTGTGGCCGCCGCGCGAGCGCGGGATGAGGTGGTCGAAGGTGAGGTCGTCGCGCGCGCCGCAATACTGGCAGGAGAAGCGGTCGCGCAGGAACACGTTGAACCGCGTGAACGCGGGATGGCTCGAGGGTTTGACGAAGGTCTTCAGCGACACCACGCTGGGGAGCTTCATCTCGAAGCTCGGCGAGTGCACGGCGCGCTCGTAATTGGCGACGATGTTCACGCGCTCAAGGAACACCGCCTTGATCGCGTCCTGCCACGACCACAGCGAGAGCGGATAATAACTCAGCGGTCGAAAGTCCGCGTTGAGCACCAGGGCGGGAAAGCCGCCGGGCGACACGTGAACGTTCAAGCGTGGCTCCTTAACACCTCATTCGGCTCCCATGGCCGATTCCTTCACAGGCCCACAGTGTACAAGGAGCATGACCGCATTGTGAAGCCGCTACTACGGCTTGATCAAGGAACCGCGTTCAAAGCCCTTTCAGCCTCCGCGCCAAGAACTCTCCGCCGTGCCTCAGGCCTTCCTGGTCGATGCCGTGGCCGACGCCGGGCGAGATGTGCCACTCGGTCGGAACCTCGAGCGCGGCAAGCCCCTGCGACGCCATCAACAGGGCTTCGACCGGAATGAGCTCGTCGCGGTCGCCATGAACGAGGAGCACCGGCGGGCGCGCGCGGATCTCGGCCTCGAACTTGTCCATGTCGCTCTCGGCATTCGGCGTCACCAGCATGCCGGAATAGCCGACGATCGCCGCAGGCGCGACTGCGCGGCGCAGGCCCACATGCAGCGACATCATGGTGCCCTGGCTGAAGCCGACCAAGGCCAGCGCCGAGGGCGCGAGCTTGTGGCGCGCGAGCTCGGCGTCGAGGAATGCGTTGAGCACGGGCGCGGCGGCGTTGACGCCGGTCCAGCGCTCGGTCGGATCGCGGAAGGTCAACGGAAACCACTCGCGGCCCATCGGCGCCTGCCCGCAGGGCCGCGGCGCGTGCGGCGAGACGAAGGCGGCATTGGGAAGCAGCTCCTGCCACACCTTGCCGATCTCGATGAGGTCGTTGCCGTCGGCGCCGTAGCCGTGAAGAAACACCACCAGCGCGCGCGCCGGTCCGGTGCGCGGCGCCAGCCGCGGGCCATCAAGCTCGGCGGCCATCGGCGCCTCCGTTGCGTTTCTTGCGAGTTGGGGATTTAGGCGGGGTTGTGGGGGCTACGGGCACGGCATCGCGTTTCTTGATGGCGCGATAATAGGCCCAGAGCAGATGCGCCGCCACTCCGCGCCACGGTCGCCAGCGCTCGCCGAGCGCAATCATCTGCTTTGCCGTCGGGCGCTTGCGCAGCGCGAACGCCATGCGCGCGGCCTCCTGCAGCGCCAGGTCACCCGCCGGCCAGGCGTCGGCATGGCCGAGGCAGAACAGGAGATAAATGTCGGCGGTCCACGGACCGATGCCGTGCAGGGCGGTGAGCGCGTTGTGCGCATCGTCCGCCTCCATGCTGCCGAGCGCGGCGAAATCGATGTCACCCTTGGCGACCGAGGCCGACAGCGTCTTCATGGTCTTGATCTTCGGTCGCGACAGCCCGATGCGCGCGAGCTTGTCGCTGCGCGCCTTGCGGATCGGCTCGTGGTGGAACGGGTCGAAGGCGGCGGCGAGCCGCCCCCAGATCGCGCCGGCGCTGGCGGTCGAGAGCTGCTGCGAAACGACGATGGCGCAGAGCCCGGCAAAGCCGGCGGGCCGCCGGCGCAGGCTCGGCCGCCCGGATTTTTCCAGCACCGCCTGGAAGCGTGGATCGGCGATGAGGAGCTGCGCCAGCGCCTTGTCGAGATCGGCCTCGGTGTGGAGGAAGTGGGTGGACATTTGGTGTAGTGGATAGCCTGTTCTTGCGGGCTATGACGAGCACAAAGTCGATGCCACCCGTTTTCCGTTTTGCGCCGAGCCCGAACGGCTATCTGCATCTCGGGCACGCCTTCTCCGCGCTGCTCAATGCCGACATGGCAAGTGCCGCGGGCGGCCGGCTGCTGCTGCGCATCGAGGACATCGACGCAACGCGCTGCCGGCCGGAATACCAGGCGGCGATCGAGGAAGACCTTCGCTGGCTCGGCATCGCCTGGGAAGGGCCGGTGCGCCGGCAGTCGGAGCATCTCGACGATTACCGCGACGCGCTGAAGACGCTCGAGACGCTCGATCTCGTCTATCCGAGCTTCGAAAGCCGTGCCGAGATCGCGCGGCTCGTCGCCGAGTGCGAGCGTCACGGCGCCTGGCCCCGCGATCCTGACGGCGCACCGCTCTATCCCGGCTCGCGCGCGGCGATGGCCGATACTGAGCGGGCGCGCCGCATCGCGGCAGGCGAGCCTTATGCAATGCGGCTCGATATGGCGGCGGCGATCGCGCGCATCGGTCCGCTGACCTTCATGGAGGACGGCAAGGCCGTCGCCGCCGATCCGGCGGCGTGGGGCGACGTGATCCTCGCGCGCAAGGAGACGCCGACGAGCTATCACCTCTCGGTGGTGGTCGATGACGCGCTGCAGGGCATCACGCACGTCGTGCGCGGCCAGGATCTGCTTCCCTCGACCGGCGTGCACCGGCTGCTGCAGGAATCGCTGCGCCTGCCGGCGCCGGGCTATCGCCACCACCGGCTCATTCTCGATGCCGACGGTCACAAATTGTCAAAATCGACGCACGCCACCGGACTGCGCGAACTGCGCGCGCAAGGCATAGAGCCCGCGCGGATCCGAGGCTTGGCTGGGCTCGATTGAGCCCCCATTTCCGTGCCAATCTGGACTTTCGGGGCGGGGACTCAATGGCGAAACGCAAGGCCAGAACGGCCAGGCCAGCGCGCAAGGCGCGCGCAAAGCGGCGGGCGAACGCGACGGCGGCGCCGGCGCGCGCCATCGAGCTCGCGCTCGCGGGTCTCGCGCACGACATGCGCACGGCGCTGACCGGCACGCTGGCGCTCGCCGAGCTCCTCACCACCTCCGATCTCGGCGAGCGCGAACGCGGCTGGGCCAATGCGATCAAGGCCGGCGCGGAACATCTCGCCGCGATGACCACGCTGATCGTCGACGCCGCCAAGGCCGAGCGCGCCGGCATCACGCTGCAGCGGGAGACGTTTCCGCTACGCCGTCTCGTCGACACCGTCGCCCGCGCCATGGCCGCGCGCGCCGAGGCCAAAGGCATCAAGGCCGAGGTCGCGGTCGGTGACGATCTTCCCGGCATGGTGACCGGCGATCCGCTGCGGCTGCGCGCCGCGCTGGAGAATCTCGCCGACAATGCCGTGAAGTTCACCGACAAGGGATCCGTCGGCTTCGCCGTGCGCACGGAGCGGGCCGCGCGCGGCCGCGTACGTCTCGTGTTTGAGGTGAGCGACAGCGGCATCGGCATGAGCAAGGCCGAGCTCGCGCGGCTGTTCCGGCCGTTCGCGCAGGCGAGCGAAAGCATCGCGCGCCGCTATGGTGGCTCCGGCCTCGGGCTCGTCTTCGTCAAACGCCTGGCCAAGGCGATGGGCGGCGACCTCACGGTCAACAGCGCGCCCGGACGCGGCAGCACGTTTCGCCTCGCCGTGCCGGTCGAGCGCGCGGATGCGGATCATGCGGCGACCGCGCCGAACCATGATGCACGTGCTGCACAGACCCGCAGCCTCGCCATCCTCTGCGCCGAGGACAATCCCTATGGCCGCGTGGTCATGAACACGATCCTTACCGAGCTTGGTCACCGCGTCGATTTCGTCGAGACCGGCGAGGCGGCGATCAAGGCTGCGGCGCGCGGCGGTTATGACGCGGTGCTCATGGACGTGACGCTCTCCGGTCTCAATGGCGTCGAGGCGGCGCGGCGTATTCGTGCGCTCGATGGCCACGCGGGGAGGGTGCCGATCATCGGCATCTCCGGCCGCACCGAGGTCGGCGATGAGGCGGCGGCGCGCGCGGCGGGGATGGATTTCTATTTCACCAAGCCGGTGGCACCAAGCCAGCTGGTGCAGGCGCTAAGCGCGGTGTCGGTTAAAAGCTAAGCGTTGCTCAGGCCCTTGGTGCGTTCGACGATGCGCACCAGGTCGCTCATGATGCGATTGAGCTCGAAATCCTTCGGCGTATAGACCGCAGCAACGCCGGCGGCTTCCAGCATCTGCGCATCCTCTGGCGGAATGATGCCGCCGACGACCACGGGAAGGTCGTCGAGCCCGGCTTCCTTCATGCGGCTGACCACGTCCTTGACCAGGGGCACATGCGAGCCGGAGAGGATGGAGAGGCCGATGACGTGTGCCTTCTCCTTGCGCGCGGCGTCGACGATCTCTTCCGGCGTCAGGCGGATGCCTTCGTAGACCACCTGCATGCCGGCATCGCGCGCGCGCACCGCGATCTGCTCGGCGCCGTTGGAATGGCCGTCGAGGCCGGGCTTGCCGACGAGGAAGGTGAGCCGGCGGCCGAGCTTGCGCGACACGCGGTCGACGTCGGCGCGGATGTCGTCGAGGCCGGCGACATCGTTGCGCATGGCGCGGCCGACGCCGGTCGGCGCGCGGTATTCGCCGAAGGCTTCACGCAGCGTCCAGCCCCATTCGCCGGTGGTGACGCCGGCTTTGGCGCAGTCGATGGAGGCCGGCATGATGTTGCGGTTTTCGGTCGCGGCGCGGCGCAACTCGGCGAGCGCGGTTTTCACCTTGACCGCGTCGCGCGCGGCGCGCCAGGCATTGAGCTTCTCGATCTGCTCGCGCTCGGCGCGCTCGGAGACGGTGAGGATGGCGTCGGCTGCAGCCGCCAGCGGCGAGGCTTCGCTCTCGACATATTTGTTGACGCCGACGACCGTCCGTTCGCCGCGCTCGATGGCCTCTAACCGCGCTGTGTTGCTCTCGACCAGCTGCTGCTTCATGTAGCCGGCATCGACCGCCTTCACCGCGCCGCCCATATCGGCGATGCGGGTGAGCTCTTCGCGCGCCTCGCGCTTGAGCTCCTCGACCTTCTTGGTGATCTCCGTGGAGCCGTCGAAGATGTCGGCGTAGTCGAGCAGATCTGTCTCATAGGCGAGGATCTGCTGCATGCGCAGCGACCATTGCTGGTCCCAGGGTCGAGGCAGGCCGAGCGCCTCGTTCCAGGCGGGCAGCTGCACGGCGCGGGCGCGCGCCTTCTTCGACAGCGTCACCGCCAGCATCTCGAGCAGAATGCGGGCGACATTGTTCTCCGGTTGCGGCTCGGTGAGGCCGAGCGAGTTCACCTGCACGCCGTAGCGGAACAGCCGTTGCTTCGGATCGCTGATGCCGTAGCGGTCGCGCGTGATCTCGTCCCACAGCTCGACGAAGGCGCGCATCTTGCAGATCTCGGTGATGAAGCGCAGCCCGGCATTGACGAAGAAGGAGATGCGTCCGACAACCTCACCGAATTTGTCGGCTTCTACCTCGCCGGATGAGCGCACGGTGTCGAGCACGGCGATGGCGGTCGCGAGCGCGAAGGCGAGCTCCTGGACCGGCGTCGCGCCAGCTTCCTGCAGGTGGTACGAGCAGACATTCATCGGATTCCACTTCGGAATCTCTTTGGTCGTGAACAAGATCACGTCCTTGATCAGGCGCATCGACGGCGCCGGCGGAAACACGTAGGTGCCGCGCGAGAGATATTCCTTGATGATGTCGTTCTGCGTGGTGCCCTGCAGCGCGTCGCGCGGTGCGCCGGTCTCGTCGGCGACTGCGATGTAGAGCGCCATCAGCCACGCCGCGGTGGCGTTGATGGTCATCGAAGTGTTCATGGTCGCGAGCGGAATGCCGTCGAACAGCGTGCGCATGTCGCCGAGATGGCAGATCGGCACGCCGACTTTGCCGACCTCGCCTTTCGCGAGCACGTGGTCGCTGTCGTAGCCGGTCTGCGTCGGCAGATCGAAAGCGACGGAAAGCCCGGTCTGCCCCTTGGCGAGGTTCTTGCGATAGAGCGCATTGGACTCGTGGGCCGAGGAATGGCCCGCATAGGTCCGGAAAATCCAGGGTTTGTCGCGCATCCAATCGCCTCAATAGACAATGTGCCCCGTCCCTTGCTGCAATGCAACATCGGGCCGGCGCCGAAGAGATAACGCTTCAGGCGAGCGCGGGTCGGGCGCGTTTGGCAATGAGGGTGAGGACCAGCACGATCGCGGCTAGGCCAACATGGGTCTTGGCGTAAGGGTAGCTGAGGAGCAGCACGGCTGCGGCAGTCAAGCCGAAGACCTCGCTGGCGAGGAAGCCGCGCTTGAGGCCTAAGCGGATCAGGAACGCAGCCGGCACAGCGAGCACCACGAGATCGTAGATATAAAGGTACGGCGTCGCGGCAAGCGCCGCGGCGGACAGCGCCGCGGCTTTGATCTCGAAGTCGGCGCGGCTGCGCCACAGCCAGCACAGCGCGATAGCGAGCAGCATCGCGAGGCTGATCTGCGCGCTCCAGGCGAGCGTCTCGCTGCCCCCATGCGCGCGCACGAAGCCGAACAGGCTCTGCAAGCGATAAAGGTCGGCGCGGCCTTCGCCGAGCACGATCTCGCCGGTCGTGCCCATGCCGCTGATGAAGGCCTGCCAGCTGGCGCCGCTGAAGGCGAGCCACGACGCGGCGGCGAGTGCGAGTGCGACCGCGCTGGCGACGCCGATCACGCGCCAGCGGCCGGACACCGCGAGCACCAGCGGAAACAAGAGACCAAAATGCGGCTTGTAGGTGAGCAACCCGAGGCAGACGCCGGCGAGCGTCGGATGCCGCTCCATGGCGGCGAGTGTCCCGCCGATCAACGCGGCGGTGAGGAAGCCGTTCTGTCCCGCGGTGACATTCCACAACGCGGCAGGCCAGCCGAGCGCGAACAAAATGCCGGCGCGCGTACCGATAATCGCGCGCATCGCCGCGAGATAAGGGATGAGTGTAACAACGAGCCACAGCGCGCCCGCGGCGGCGTAAGGGATCAGCGCCAAGCTCGCCGCTGCAAACAAGAAGGTCGGCGGATAGTGCCAGCCGTAATTGTTCGCGAAGTCGTGGCCAACAGCATTGACCTCCGCCGCTTTGTGCAGCGTCCAGTCATAAGCTGCCGCCGGATGACCATCGAGCGTCAGCGCGCCGGCGGCCCAGACATTGACGAAGTCGTTGGCGATGCCGCGACCCTGCGGATCGAGCAGGAATTCACCGCCCGCAAAGGCGCCGATGAGGACGACCGCGTATCCGAGTGCGAGCGTCAGCCCGGCAAGCGCGATGATGCGGGTCGGCGACAGCGGTCGCGGTGCGGCGTCAGCGAGGCTCTGCGCGCTCATGGCGCGACCGACGTCAGTCGTCGCATGATCAGTGTTGCGACGACCAGGATTGCGGCAAAGCCGACCGGCGCCGCGACGAAAGGAAAACTCGCGATCAGCGCGCAGGCGAGCGCGATGCCGGGAAGCTCGAAGCGGATGAAGCCCGAAGCGCGGCCCATGCGGAACAGAAAGGCAAACGGTACTGCGAGCACGACGAGGTCGTACGTATAAAGATACGGCGTCGCCAGCATGGTACCCGTCGCCAGTGCCGCGGCCTTGAGCTCATAGACCGCACGGCTGCGCCAAAGGAGGGTTACCGCCGCGGCAACGGCCAGCGCGAAGGCGATGTGCACGGCCCAGGCGATCTGCTCCGGCGCGCCGAGCGTACGCAACAGCCCGAACAGCGTCTGCAGTTTCGCCCAGTCGGCCCATCCGTCGGAGAGGAACGCCTGTGAGGTATGCGGCACCGACCACACGAAGGCGATCCAGGTCTCACTGCCGAAGGCGAGCCAGGCTGCGCCCGCGAGCAGTGTCGCGATCACGCCGGCGGCGATGAAGGTCCGCCACTGACCGCTCGCCGCCAACACCAGCGGAAACAGCAGACCGAAATGCGGCTTGTAGGTGAGCACGCCGAGCAGGCAACCGGCGAGGATCGCGCGCGTCGGCATCAGCAGCAGCGTGCCGCCAAGTAGCGCCGCGGTGAGGAATCCATTCTGCCCGACGATGAAATTCGAGAGCACGGCCGGAAACGCAGCGGCGAGCAGATAGCCAATGCGCTCGCCGATGATCGCGCGCACCGCGGCGAGATAGGCGGGGAAGGTGATGACGACCCAGAAAAGGTAAGCCGCCGCATAAGGCATCAGCGCCAAGCTTGCGGCGACGAACAAGAACATCGGCGGATAGTGCCAGCCGAAATAGCCGTCGAAGGCGTGACCGATGGCGACCTCTTCCATCGCCTTATGCGTCGGCCAGTCATAGGCGAGCACCGGCGTGTGCTGGAGCACGAATTTGCCGGCCGCCCAGACATTCACGAAATCGGACGCGATGCCTTTGCCGTCCGGGCCGATGAGCCACGAGCCCTGCACGTAACAGGCGACGAGGTAGATGGCGTGGGCGACGACCAGCGCAAAGGCAGTGAGCTCGATCGCGCGCGGCAGCTGCGCGACCGGGCGATGACCGGAAGGAATGTCGAGAACCGCCATGCAAGCCGCGCCGTTTGGGGTGCAGCGCAAAGCTAGACAGGGCGCGTTTCGGAACTCTTAAGCAAAAAGGATGGGAACAAATGGGCCGCTTGGATGTTGCACCGCAGCATAGGTTGCGGCAGACTTATGGAGGGGACGAAGGGTCAAAGGAGGGCGGGCGATGGCGGTGGTCACACAGATGCGACCTGCGGGCGGGACTCCGCGGAAGAACCTCTACGCCATTGGTGAGATTCCGCCGCTCGGCCACGTTCCCGAGAAGATGCATGCTTGGGCGATTCGCAAGGAGCGCCACGGACCGCCGATGAGCTCAATGCAGCTCGAGGTGCTTCCGACCTGGACGATCGGCGACGACGAGGTGCTGGTCTATGTCATGGCCGGCGGGGTCAATTACAACGGCATCTGGGCTGGCCTCGGCGTGCCGATCTCGCCGCTCGACGGGCACAAGAATCCATTCCACATCGCGGGTTCCGATGCGTCCGGTATTGTCTGGGCGATCGGCGACAAGGTGAAGCGCTGGAAGGTCGGCGACGAAGTCATCGTCCATTGCAATCAGGACGACGGCGATGACGAGGACTGCAATGGCGGCGATCCGCTGCTGTCGCCGTCGCAGCGCATCTGGGGCTACGAGACGCCCGATGGCTCCTTCGCGCAATTCTGCCGGGTGCAGTCGCGGCAGCTGATGCAGAAGCCCGCGCATCTCACCTGGGAAGAGTCCGCCTGTTACACACTCACGCTCGCGACCGCCTATCGCATGCTGTTCGGCCATGCGCCGCATACGCTCAAGCCGGGCGACAATGTTCTGGTGTGGGGCGCGTCCGGCGGTCTCGGCGTGTTCGGCATCCAGCTCGTCGCTGCTTCCGGCGCCAATGCGATCGGCATCGTCTCCGACGAATCGAAGTCGGAATACGTCTTCAATCTCGGCGCCAAGGGCGTGATCAACCGCAAGGAGTTCAAGTGCTGGGGGCAGATGCCGCAGGTGAACACGCCTGAGTACAACGAGTGGGTCAAGGAAGCGCGGCGCTTCGGCAAGGCGATCTGGGAAATCACCGGCAAGCGCGACGTCGACATCGTGTTCGAGCATCCCGGCGAACAGACTTTCCCGGTCTCCTGCCTGGTGGTGAAGCGTGGCGGCATGGTGGTCTTCTGCGCCGGCACGACCGGCTACAATCTGACCTTCGACGCCCGCTATGTTTGGATGCGGCAGAAGCGCATCCAGGGCTCGCACTTCGCGCATCTCAAGCAGGCCAGCGCAGCCAATCGCTTCGTCCTGGAGCAGCGCATCGATCCGTGCATGAGCAGGGTGTTCCCGTGGGAAGGAATTCCCGCCGCCCACCACATGATGTGGAAGAATGAACACCCTCCAGGCAACATGGCGGTGTTGGTCAACGCGCCGCAGGAAGGGCTGCGCAGCTACGAGGACGTGCTCGAAGCTACCGGCGCTTCCGCGTCCTGAACGCGCTTGCTGCGCGCCGCTACGATCGTCGAGTTGAGCTCGGCGCCGTAAATGAAAATTGACGCGCAGATATAAAGGAAGATCAGCGCGACCATCGCGGAGGCGAGACCGGCGTAAAGCCGCACATAGCCGAACGCGAAATCGGCGAGATAGCGGCCGAAGATCGCGCCGGAGACAAGCCAGAGCAGCAAGGTCACGGCGATGCCCGGTGCGACGTCAGCAAAGCGACGGCGCCCGGCCGGCAGCCAGCGATGCAGGATTGTGAGCGCGATCACGATCACGATGGCCGCAACCGTGAAGCGCGCGAAGGTCACGAAATAGCCGAACGGCTCCAGCTTCGGCACGTAGTAGATCAGCGCGGCCCAGATCAGTGGCGCCAACACCACGAGGAACGAGAAGGCGAGCAGCGCCACGGCGCCGACGATCACATAACCGATCGATTCCAGCCGCGTGAGCCACATCGAGCGCGGATCGACGGCGTTGTAGGCGCGGTTTAATGCGATGCGCAGGCTCTCGACGCCGCTCGAGGCAAAGTAGAGCGCGAAAACGACGCCGAACGTCAGCACGCTGCCATTGGCATTGGTGAGCACGCCATGAATGTCGTCAGCAATCGGGGCGGCGACCTGCTTTGGCCAGGCTTCGAGCAGGATCCGCGCCGCCTCGTCGGCGAGCTCCTTGGAGCCGAAAAAGAACGCCGCCAGCGCGGTCACCACGATAATGAACGGAAACATCGACATCAGAGTCGACAGCGCGATGTGGCTCGCGATTGCCCATCCTTCGTCGGCGAGAAACTGCCGGAATGCCGCGACGGCGATCCTTACTGGCAGAAGGAGGAGGTGCAAGGCCCAAGCCCTAACGGCGCGTTGCCCTTCACATCGGCAATTCGCGGCGGCTTTGCAAGAGCAGTGCGCAGCGGAGCCTAAGCCGCCTGCACGTCGATGAGGAAGGCGCGGACCTGCGTCTCGAGCTGCTCGGCCTCGTTGGCAAGCGCGTCGGCAAGGCTTTTGACGTCGGTCGCCGTTGCGCGCGCATTGGCGGAGACGCCGGCCAGCCGGCTCATCGCCTCGGCACCGCGCTGCGCTTCGCTCGAGGCGCGATTCACGCCCTGCGCGATCGAGCTCACGGCGGAGTTTTGCTGCTCGACCGTCGCCGCCACATTGGTGGCGATGCCGGACATCTCGGCGATGATTGCATTGACCTGCTCGATAGCCTGCGCGGAATCCACAGCGGCCGACTGAATGGCGCCGATCTGCGAGGCGATCTCTTCCGTCGCCTTCGCCGTCTGGTTGGCGAGCGACTTCACCTCCGCAGCGACGACGGCAAAGCCCTTGCCGGATTCGCCGGCCCGCGCGGCTTCGATGGTGGCGTTGAGCGCCAGCAGATTGGTCTGTCCGGCGATGGCCTGAATGAGCCCGACCACCTCGCCGATCCGCGTTGCCGCGTCACCGAGCTGCGACATGGTGGCCGCGGTGCGCTCGGCCTCGGACACCGCGCGGCGCGCGACCCCGGTCGATTTCGAGGCCTGCGAGGCGATGGCGCCGATCGAGGTCGCCAGCTCCTCGATCGATTCCGCCGCCGCCGTGACGTTGGTCGAAGCCTCGCCGACGCGCTCCTCAGCGGTGCGCGCCTCCGCCGACACAGTATCGGCGGCCCCATTGAGCTTGCTGGAATTGGCCTCGAGCTGCAGTGCCGCGGCGCGCAGCTTGCCGAGCGCGCTCTCGATCGAGTGCTTGAATAAGATGATGGTCGAAGCAATCGTCTCGCCGCGCTGCTCGCGCGCGCGCGTTGCCTCCGCCTGCGTGGCGGCGAGCTGCTCGCGCTCGATCATGCTGTCGCGAAATACGATGACCGTGCGCGCCATGGCGCCGAGCTCGTCGCGGGCGTGCGTTGCCGGAATATGCGCCGACGTGTCGCCGGCCGCGAGCCGCTTCATCACCTCGGCAAGGCCGCCGAGCGGACGGGTGATGCTGCTGCCGATCAGCAGCCCGCAGAAGATGACGACGACGACCATCAATCCGCCGACGGCCAGGATGATGTGGCGGGTGCGATCCTGCGAAGCGGTCAGCGCCAGCGATGCCGCATCCGCCGCCTGGCGCGCCTGCTCGATGATCTGATCGGCGCGCGGCAGCATGCTCTGGCTGTCGCGATCGATGATGACCCGCAGCGGGGTCACGCGGTCGGAGCCCTCGATCCATCTTGCGAAGTTCTCGGCGTAGTTGCCGACCTGCTTTTCGAGGCTTCCCTTCATCTCCGGCGTGCCGTCGATGTTGTCGAACGTCTTCTGGAAGAGTTCGAATTGCTGCTTGAACAGGGTGTGTGTGAGTTCCGTCGGATGCAGCCGATACTCGGCCTCATAGTGGCGCATCGACAGCAGAATCATCATTAGTTGGCGCGAGTCGCCCTCCGCGAGCCAGCTCATATTCTCATTGATGATGCGCTCGACGCCGCTGCCGGCATCACGCAGGCCGCGACGCAATCCTTCGCTGTCGTCGAATCCGAGCGCCTTCTGCTCTGTCACAAGCGCGTCGAAGTTCTGCTTGATCTGCGTCACCTCTTGCGCAAGGTGCGCGATATTATCGTGCTGGCTGCCGTCGAGCGCGTCGACACGTTTCAAGCTGCCCAGCGCCGCGGACTGCCCCTGGTCGAAGGCCTTGATCAGCTCCTGCGTCGGCGCGCTGACGAAATCGCGCACAGTCACGCGCAAGCCGCCGATGGCGGCCTTGAAGTCGCGGCTCGTCTGCATGAGCTGCGCCGATCGTTGGACCGTTTCAAAAGCGCGGTCGACAGCGCCTTCACCGGACAGATAAGTCAGGCCGGTGGCGAGAAGCCCGACAAGCGGGATCAGCGCCAGGATGACGATCCGGTTGCGGACCGAGATCGACGAGATCAAGCGGCCGATGGGCAGGGCCATTGCATTCCCGTGGCTGGAGCCATGAGGGCACCGCCGCAACTTTTCGACGGTATCGGTAGCAAGGAAGCGCGAAATGGTTAATTTTGATGAAATGTCCGCCATCGTAGCATTGAAATCACGAGTGAATTTCTTTCGAAAGCTGGTTGGGGACGCCTGTCTTTGCTTTTGTGCACTGCACGATTACTGTCACAAAGTGGCGTTTCCGCCGTAACGCAAGGTTCCCATGTCGATCGCCGCCTCCCGCGCCAAAGCCGAAGCTGATCTCGTCGATCTCGCCCGTGAGGCCACCTCGGCGCTCGAGGCTCTGCTGGCGGATGCGACCGCTAAAGTTCGCGACAAGGTGATGGTCGAGAGCCGCGCGGTCTCGAAGCTGCTCGATCGCGAGCAGCGCGCCACGCACGGCCTGTCCTGGCTCGCGACCTATGTCGAGGCGGTTCGCCAGCTCACCGGCTACGCCGATCGCATGCGGCGCGATGGCGCGCTCGGCGAGATCGAAGAGCACGTCGTACGCATCGGTCTTGGTGAATATCTCGCGCAGATCGCTGGCGGCATTCCGATCAGCCAGGGCGAGGTGGTGCGGCCGTCCGATCTCGGCCTCACGACGGCGCAAGTTGCCGTGCGCATGGTGCCGGCGGTCGAGACTTTGCTCGCGACCGGCAACACTGCCGAACGTCGCGCGCGGCTCATTGAGCTCATGCGCGCCAACCACAATGCCACGATCGGCACCTCCGGGCTCGACGACACGCTGGAGTCGATCCGTGAAGAGATGCGCAAATTTGCCGATAGCGAAGTGATCCAGAACGCGCAGGGCTGGCACCGCACCAACAGCTACATTCCGCTGCAGATCATCGGACAGATGGCGGACCTCGGCGTGTTCGGGCTCACCGTTCCCGAAGAGTTCGGCGGCATGGGGCTCGGTAAGGAATCGATGTGCGTCGTCTCCGAGGAGCTCTCACGCGGCTATATCGGGGTCGGCTCGCTCGGCACCCGCTCGGAAATCGCTGCCGAGCTCATTCTCGGCAGCGGCACTGCCGAGCAGAAGACCAAGTGGCTGCCTGCGATCGCGTCCGGTGAGGTGCTGCCGACCGCGGTGTTCACCGAGCCGAACATTGGCTCCGATCTCGCGTCGATCAAGACGCGCGCCGTCCGCGAGGGCAACGTTTATCGCGTCTATGGCAGCAAGACATGGATCACGCATCCGGTGCGCGCCGATTTGATGACGCTCCTGGTGCGCACCAATCTCAAGGAAGCCGGGCATCGCGGCCTGTCGATGCTGCTCGCGGAAAAGCCGCGCGGCGACGATCGCAATCCGTTCCCGGCGCGCGGCATGACCGGCACCGAGATCGAAGTGCTCGGCTATCGCGGCATGAAGGAATACGAGATCGCCTTCGACGGCTTCGAGGTCAAAGCCGAGAATCTGCTCGGCGGCATTGAGGGGCTCGGCTTCAAGCAGTTGATGCAGACTTTTGAATCCGCGCGCATCCAGACCGCGGCGCGCGCCATCGGCGTCGCTCAAGCGGCGATGGAGCAGGCCATCGGCTACGCCCAGAGCCGCGTGCAGTTCGGCGTGCCGATCATCGAATTCCCGCGCGTTGCCGATAAGATCGCGATGATGGCGGTGGAGATCATGATCGCGCGCCAGGTCACCTATCATGCGGCGCGCGAGAAGGATTCCGGCCGCCGCTGCGACCTCGAGGCAGGCATGGCCAAGCTCCTTGCCGCGCGTGTCGCCTGGGCAGCCGCTGACAATGCGGTGCAGATCCACGGCGGCAACGGCTTCGCGCTCGAATTCCCGGTCTCGCGCATTTTGTGCGATGCCCGCATCCTCAACATCTTCGAGGGCGCGGCCGAAATTCAGGCACAAGTTATTGCCCGTCGCCTCCTCGACGGATCGAACTGACCTCAGCGGCAACCGAACGGCATTTCCCGGCGTTTGACCCAAAGCAAACCGTGCGCGGGGTCGCCGGATTATCGTTCCGTGTTTTTTCAGGAGGTCGTCTCAATGACGAAAGTGAAAGCCAAGATCGGTCAGGGCGACTGGGTCGTCGTTTGCGACGGGACCAGGGCGCTGCTGCTGCAGAATGTGGGCGACGAGAAATTCCTCAATTTGAAGACCCAGGAGGTCTATGAGCAGGAAGATCCACGGACCAGCGCGCAGGGTACCGACGCGCCCGGGCGCGAGTTCGCTTCCGTGGGCGGCATGCGCAGCTCCGTCGAGCAAACCGATTGGCATCGCCAGGCGGAGGAGGTTTTTCTGCAGAAGCTCGCGAGCCGGCTCGACCATGCCGTGCGCGACGGCAAGGTCCGCAACCTCATCGTCATCGCGCCGCCGCGTGCACTGGGCGTCCTGCGTCAGTCCTATTCGCATGAGCTGCGCGGGGTGCTGCGCGCCGAGCTCGACAAGGATCTGGTCAAGCTGCCGGTTCATGAGATCGAGAAACATCTCGCCGCCTGACTTTCGCCGCATAAGCCCGGGAGGGCTGGTTCGGCGGCTCTTCGATGGTATGTTCGCCGCCGCCGATTCCGGCGAGGGATAGGAATGACGGCCGCATTCGGGGGGCGTTCCAAGCGACGGTTGAGCAGCCGGACCGGCGTATTGTGCGCCGGTCTTGCGCTTTTGTTTGTCGCGACAGCGCCCGGCGCGGCACTTGCGCAGGCGCACCTGCCGACCAACCAGGAGGTCGCGCCGCCTCCGGCGCCGTCGCTGGTGCCAGGCTTCTGGGACCCGCGGCGCCGCCCGGAACGGCCAGACCTGTCGCGCCTCACCATCATCCGCTTTCTCACCGAGACCGACTATCCGCCGTTCAACTATGCAGGTCCGGACGGCAACCCGATGGGTTTCAATGTCGACTTGGCGCGTCAGCTCTGCGAGGAGATCAGGGTCACCTGCACGGTGCAGATGCGGCGCTTCGACACCCTGCTCGATTCGCTGTCCAACAACAGCGGCGATGCGGTGATCGCCTCGATCGCGGCCACGCCGGAGACGCGCAAGCGCGTCGACTTCACCGATCCGTACTACCGGACGCCGGCGCGTTTCGTGTCGCGGCGCGATGTCGCGATCGATGACGTGCGTCCGGAGAAGCTCGAAGGCAAGAAGATCGCGGTGGTCGGCGGTACGGCGCACGAGGCTTATCTCAAGGCGCTGTTCACCGAGGCGGATGTACGGCCCTATCCCAATTCAGAAGCCGCGCGCGCGGCGTTGCGCCGTGGCGAGGTCGATCTTCTCTTCGGCGACGGCATTTCGCTCGCTTTCTGGCTCAACGGCTCCGAATCCGGGAATTGCTGCACGTTCCGCGGCGGTCCGTATCTGGAAAGCAGCTATTTCGGCGAAGGCATCGGCATCGCCGTGCGCAAAGGCAACGACCTCCTGCGGCAGGCGTTGAACTGGGCGCTGTTCCGGCTGTGGGAGAAGGGCCGCTTCACCGATCTGTGGCTGCGCTATTTCCCGATCAGCCCGTTCTGATCGTTTCATCTTCAATTTGACGCGCGCGCTGCGGATTCATAGGTTCCGGGCCGGAGAACACGATATTTGTGATGGACGCCAACAAGACCTTGCGCGAGATCGCTGAGACCTCGACGGCCTGGCCGTTCGAGGAGGCAAAGAAGATCGTGGCGCGGCTGCGCAAGCATCCCCGGGACGAGGTGATCTTCGAGACCGGCTACGGCCCGTCAGGTCTGCCGCATATCGGCACCTTCGGCGAGGTGGCGCGCACAACGATGGTGCGCCATGCCTTCCGCGTGCTCACCGACGACAAGGTGAAGACACGGCTGATCGCCTTCTCCGACGACATGGACGGGCTGCGCAAGGTGCCCGACAACGTCCCCAACAAGGAGCTGATTGCCGCGCACCTGAATAAGCCGCTGACCAAGGTGCCGGACCCGTTTGGCACACATCCGAGCTTCGGCGAGCACAACAATGCGCGGCTGCGCGCCTTCCTCGATACGTTCGGCTTTGACTACGAGTTTCTCTCGTCGACGCAGTGCTACAAGTCGGGCCGCTTCGACGAAGCGCTGATCCGCATGCTGGAGCGCTTCGACGAGGTGATGGCGATCATGCTGCCGTCACTGCGCGAAGAGCGCGCTCAGACCTACTCGCCGTTCCTGCCGGTGTCGCCGCGCACCGGTGAAGTCCTGCAGGTGCCGATCGTCGCACGCGACGCAAAGCGCGGCATGATCACCTACGACGATCCGCAGACCGGAGAGCGCATGTCGACGCCGGTCACTGGCGGACAGTGCAAGCTGCAATGGAAGCCGGATTGGGCGATGCGCTGGGTCGCGCTCGGCGTCGATTATGAGATGGCCGGCAAGGACCTGATCGATTCGGTCAAGCTCTCCGGCGAGATCTGCCGTGCGCTTGGCGGTACGCCGCCGGAAGGCTTCAACTACGAGCTGTTCCTGGACGAGAACGGGCAGAAGATCTCCAAGTCCAAGGGCAACGGGCTGACCATCGACGAGTGGCTGCGCTATGCGAGCCCCGAAAGCTTGTCGCTGTTCATGTATCGTGAGCCGAAATCGGCGAAGCGGCTGTACTTCGACGTCATCCCACGCCACGTCGACGAGTATTATCAGCTGCTCGACGGCTATCAGCGCCAGGACACTAAACAGCGGCTGTCGAATGCGGTGTGGCACATCCATTCCGGTGAGCCGCCGACGGTGGATATGCCGATCACGTTCAATATGCTGCTGACGCTGGTGTCGTCATCGAATGCCGAGAATGCGGAGACGCTGTGGGGCTTCATCGGCCGCTATCGACCGGGCGTGACGCCGCAAACGCATCCGAAGCTCGACGCGCTGGTCGGCTACGCCATCCACTATTTCCGCGATTTCGTGCTGCCGACCAAGAAATTCCGCGAGCCGAGCGCGGCCGAGCGCGCGGCGCTGACCGATCTGCGCGATGCGCTGTCGCAGCTTCCCTCGGGCACTGAAGGCGGCTCAATCCAGGACGTGGTCTACGAGGTTGGCCGCCGCGAGCCGTTCCTCGACAAGAGCGGCAAGATCAAGACCAAGGACGGCAAGCCCGGCGTGTCGCTCGACTGGTTCAACATGCTCTACCAGGTACTGCTCGGTCAGGAAAAAGGCCCGCGCTTCGGCTCCTTTGTCGCCGTCTATGGTCTGCAGAACACGGTCGAGATGATCGACGGGGCGCTCGCGCGCTCGGCCTGACCGGAGATGATCGAAAAAGAAAACGCCGCCGGAATGATCCGGCGGCGCTCACGTTTTCATCCATGCGAGCTCAGGTGAAGGTGGTGACGCTGCCGTCGATGGCCATCAGCATGGTATCGCAGCCGAGCTGCGGATGCTTTTCCTTGAGCTGCTTGCGGAAATCAGCCATCGCAGCGCGATGTGTCTCGGTCTCGATCTCCTTGCTGGCGACCTTGGCATCGCCATAGGCGATCTTGGCGGCGCCGCAATCGCGGTGATCGATGGCGATCACCTTCTTGATGTTGTGTAACTGGATCGAGGCAGCGAGATTTTCCCAGAACGCCGGACGCCAATCCTTGAACGCGTCGGCGACGACACCGATGGCGGCACCGGCGAAAATGAAGGTGCTGAATTTTCCGGTCAGATGATGTTGCGTCGTGTAGCGGTGCATCGGCTCCTGCAAACGCGGATCGATGCAACCGAGCACCATGGCTTCGTAATTGCCCGATGCGGCGAAGGCGAAGGTCGGCATCGCCGCCGCCAGTGTGGCGCCGCCGGCGACCTGCAGGAAGCGGCGCCGGTCGTAGTGGCCGCGCAAAAGGTCACCGCAGCATGTGCAGCCTGCGGTGTGACTGGATATCAATGACATGAATTGCCCCCGGGTTAGATTCGCAACCAGTGCGTCAGTGTCCGACAGGGGAAGCGGCGGGGCAATCCAGATTGCCCGTTTTGGTGACCAAATACTTTGTCGCAGGTGGCGCTCGGCCGGGCGAGCCGACGGCTGAATCCGTCCTGCGGCCTGAGACCAGGACGGCGAGAAATATCGCCGTAATTCACCGTTATCGGCCGGTGTGGTCGGGAAAGGCTTGAGCAGGCGGGGCGCCGGCCGATAGGGTCACGCACTTTGCCTCGGGATTCGATGTGATCAATCTGTTCAACCGTCTGGCCCGGCCGCTGTTTCGGGCACTCGACCCGGAAGATGCCCATGGGCTGGCGCTCAAGGCGCTGCGCTTCATGCCACTCGGGGCGCCGGCGTCCGATTCGCCGCAACTCGCGGTGCGAGCCTGCGGGTTGAATTTTCCCAACCCGGTCGGCATTGCCGCGGGTTTCGACAAGAACGCGCTCGCCCCTGACCAGCTGCTGCGGCTTGGTTTCGGCTTCGTCGAGGTCGGCACGGTGACGCCGCGCACGCAGGTCGGCAATCCGCGCCCGCGCATTTTTCGTCTCGAGGCCGACGAGGGGGTGATCAACCGGCTCGGCTTCAACAACGAGGGCGAGGCTGCGGTGCTGGCGCGGCTCGCTGCGCGCGCCGGCGAAGGCGGCATCGTCGGCGTCAATATCGGGGCCAACAAGGATTCGCCCGACCGCGCCGCCGACTATGTGCGGCTGATCGAAGCCTTTGCGCTGCCCGCGAGCTATTTCACCGTCAACGTCTCGTCACCGAACACGCCGGGGCTGCGCAATCTGCAGCAGGCGGACGCGCTCGAGGAACTCCTCGCGCGTGTGATGGAGGCCCGCGACCGCATGGTCGCACGCGCCGGCCCGGTGCCGATCCTGGTCAAGATCGCGCCGGACCTCACATTGTCGGAGCTCGACGACGTCGTCGGCGTCGCCCGCAAGCATCGCGTCGACGGCATGATCGTGAGCAACACGACGATCTCGCGTCCGCCGGCGCTGCGCGATCGCGATGGCGCCAAAGAGCTCGGCGGTTTGTCGGGGCGTCCGCTGTTCCGTCTGTCGACGCGGATGCTGGCGGAGACTTTCGTGCGTGCCGAGGGCGCGTTCCCACTGATCGGCGTCGGTGGCATCGATTCCGGCGCTGCCGCCATCGCCAAGTTCAAGGCCGGCGCGACGCTGATCCAGCTCTACAGCGCGCTGGTTTATCGCGGGCTCGGGCTCGTCGGCGAAATCAAGCGCGATCTGCTCGCGGCTCTGCGCCGCGGCAACCGCTCCTCGCTTGCGGCACTCGTCGGCACCGATGCAGCAGCGATGACGGCTGAAAGCTGGCCGAGCTAGGCCTAAGTGTTGTCAGCGCCCGCGCGGCGCGTTGATCAGCCGCGTGATCAGCCAGATCGGGATCACCAGCACCGCGCCGAGCAGGAAATAGCGCCACACCCAGCGGATGGCGTCGAAGCCCATATTCCACAGATCGCGGATGAGCCGCTCGACGCTCTGGACGATGTTCCATGGATCGAGGCCGAGCGCGGAGAGGATGACGCCGACCAGGACCGACACCATGATCAGGCGGCCGATCACGCCGAGCGGCGAGCCGCCCAGCAGCCGGGTCGTCGAGTCGTTGGCCATCGGGGTCTCCTTGGCAGGCAAACCGGTCTCTTTCGGCGGCGATCCAGCGCTCATTTTACCACAAGCTCCATCTGATTCTGCCTGCCGGCCCGTTGCTCGATGCTCTGTAGCATTTTTTCCAGCGTTTCGAGCCGGTCGGCTTCGCGCGGCGGCTTGTCCCAGCGTAGGCGGTTGATCCGCGGGAAGCGCATGGCGAGGCCGGATTTGTGCCGCGTCGAGCGCGCCAGGCCTTCGAAGGCGACTTCCAGGACCAGGCCCTGATCCGCCTCGTGCACCACTTCGCGCACCGGCCCGAAGCGGTCGACGGTATTGCGGCGGACGAAGCGGTCGATCTCGCGCAGCTCTTGGTCGGTGAAGCCGAAATAGGCCTTGCCGACGGGCACAAGCTCATCGCCGTTCTCGCCCGCGGTCCAGACGCCGAAGGTATAGTCGGAATAGAACGACGAGCGCTTGCCGTGGCCGCGCTGGGCGTACATCAGCACCGCGTCGGCGATCATCGGGTCGCGCTTCCATTTCCACCACGGGCCTTTTGGGCGGCCGGGCACATAGGGCGCATCGCGCCGCTTGAGCATGACGCCTTCGACCGCATCGGCGTCGGGTCCGGCGCCCGCAGAGGCCGGATCGGCACGCGCGGCGATGAGCTCGTCCCAGGTGGTGAAGGGGATGAGCGGGGAGAGATCGACGCGCGGATCGTTGAGGCGTTTGACGAAAGCCTCGAGCCTGGTGCGACGCTCGGCGAACGGGCGCTCGCGCAAGTCCTCGTCGCCGTCGACGAGGAGATCATAAGCGCGCAGATGCGCGGGAAATTCTTCCAGGAGCTTGCCGGTGACCGTTTTGCGATTGAGCCGCTGCTGCAGGACATTAAACGACTGCACGCGACCCTCGCGCAGGATCAAGAGCTCGCCGTCGATGGCGCCGGGAAGCCGCAGCGACTCGATCAGATCGGGAAAGCTCTTGGAGATGTCTTCGCCGGTGCGTGAATAAAGCCGCGCCTGCATCTTTTCCGGTCCATCGTCCGCAGCGACCGCCTGCACGCGCGTGCCGTCCCATTTCCATTCGGCGATGAAATCGGCGGGAGCGAGGCCGGCGAGGTCAGTCTCTTCCAGTGCATGCGCGAGCATCGCCGGGCGGAACGGCACCGCGTGACGCGGCGCTGGCTTTTCTGTGCGGCCTTCGAGCCAGGCGAACAGGTCCGTGTAGGGCGGTATCAGGCCCGGCCACAGCACCTCGATGTCGTGGACGTCCTTGTCGCCCAGCGCGGCAGCGGCGGTCTTCGCCAGGCGCGCGGAGACGCCGACGCGCAAGCCGCCGGTCACAAGCTTAAGCAGCGCCCATCGTCCGGTCTCGTCGAGCACGTCAAGCCAGCGCGCCAACCGCGCCGGCAACTGTGCCTTGCCGAGCGTGGACAGCGTCTCGACGACCTCGGCGAGCGACGGCGTCGCGTTCGGCCGTTGCGACGGGTCGATCGGCCACATCAAGGCGACGGTTTCCGAAAGGTCGCCGACGTAGTCGTAGGACAGCGCGAACAGCACCGGATCGGTCCGTTCGGCAATCAGCGCGCGGATCATGCCGGCCTTGGCGTGCTGGAACGAAAGCGAGCCGGTCAGCGCGGCAAGTGCGAAGCCGCGCTCGGGATCCTCGATGCGGCGGAAATAATCGGTCATCAGCCGCAGCTTGTTGTTGCGGCTCTGCTCGTAGGTCAGGCGATCGAGCAGTTCGGCGAAGCGATTCATTCGGCGTCGCTTTCGGTCGCCTCGGCGACGGCTTCTTCGTCGTCTTCGTCGCCATAGCCGACAATATCCAGCGGCTGCGCTTTGAGCCCGCGCGATTGGCTCCAATGCACCAGCGCGTCTTCCTGGCCGTGCGTGACCCAGATCTCCGAAGCGCCGGTCGCGGTGATGGTGGCGGTGAGGCCGTCCCAGTCGGCGTGATCGGAGATCACCAGCGGCAGCTCGATGCCGCCTTGCCGGGCGCGAGCGCGCACGCGCATCCAGCCGGAGGCGAAGGCCGCGACCGGGTCGGGGAAGCGGCGCGCCCACAGGTCCTTCATGGCGGTTGGCGGGCAAATGGTGATGGTGCCGGCAAGCGCCGCCTTGTCGGTGCCGCGCACGAGGCGCAACTCGCCGAGCTCAATGCCGCGGCTCTGGTAGTAGCGCGTGATGCTGTCCATTGCGCCATGCAGATAGATCGGCGCGTTGTAGCCGGCGCGGCGGAGCAGGGCGATCACGCGTTGCGCCTTGCCGAGCGAATAGGCGCCGACGAGATGCGCGCGCTCGGGGAACAGCGCGACGGAGCGCAACAGCTTCGCGATCTCGCCCTCCGCGTCGTGATGACGGAACACCGGCAGGCCGAAGGTAGCCTCGGTGATGAACACGTCGCAGGGCACGAGCTCGAATGGCGCGCAAGTCGGGTCGGGCCGGTCCTTGTAATCGCCGGAGGCGACCACACGCAGGTCGCCGCATTCGACGCGGATTTGCGCCGAGCCGAGCACGTGACCGGCGGGATGGAAGCTCACTGTGGCCCCGCCGAGCGTCAGCGTCTCGCCATAGCGGACGGCCTGCGTGGTTCCGGCGAAATTCTCGCCATAACGCAGCCGCATCAGATCGAGCGTCTCCTGCGTCGCCAGAACGGCGCCGTGGCCGGCCCGCGCATGGTCGGAATGGCCGTGAGTGATCAGCGCCCTGTCCACAGGCCGCGTCGGATCGATATGGAAATCGCCGCGCTTGCAGCAGACGCCGGATGGCGTAGGGACGAGGATGTCTTCGGGGCGCATGCGCCTTAGATATAGTGAGATTGCCGCCAGGATCGAGCCGCGCCCTTGAACCAACTTTCCGTCCAATTCCAGTCCTCGGGCGACCTCCTCGCCGACCGGCGCTTCGAGTGGGCGCGTGACTGCGAGGCCAAGGGCGATTTCGCCGGCGCCGCCGATCTGCTGGCGCAGGCGCTGGAGCGCGCGCCGTCCTATGCTTCGGCCTGGTTCGTGCTCGGCGAGGTGCGTGAGAAGCTCGGCGACCGCGCCGGCAGTGTCGAAGCGTTCCGCAAGGCGGCGGAGGCCGATCCCGGCGACCGTCACGGCGCCGCGCTGCATCTCATCCGTCTCGGCGCTTCGCCGCCGCGCGGAATGCCACAGAACTATGTGCGCGGGTTGTTCGATGGTTATGCGTCGAGCTTCGATCGCGCGCTACAGGATGGCTTGAGCTACAGCGCTCCAACCTTGTTGCGCGACGCCGTTCGTACGGCGCGCGGAGGCCGCATCGGCTCGATGCTCGATCTCGGCTGTGGGACTGGACTGGCAGGCGAGGTCTTTCGGCCCCTGGTCGACTGGCTCGTCGGTGTCGATCTCTCCGGCGGCATGCTGGCGCAAGCGCGCTGCAAGGGCCTCTACGATCGTCTGGTCGAAGCCGACGTATTGCAGTTCCTTGCGCAAGAGAAGCTCAGCGGTGCGCCCTACCACGTCATCGTCGCCGCCGATGTTTTCGTTTATCTCGACGATTTGCGGCCGGTGCTGCATGCGATGGCCGACGTGGCCGCGCCGCAAGGGCTCGTCGCTTTCACGGTGGAGACGCATGACGGCGACGGCGTCATCCTGCGCGACACGCTACGTTATGCGCATGGCGGTACGCATGTGCGCGAGGCGATCGCGGCTGCGGGCCTCGAGCTTATGCGTCTCGATCACGCGTCGACGCGCACGGAAAAGAAGCAGCCGGTGCCCGGCCTGCTCGCGTTGGCGGACCGCCGATGAGTCTCCTCGAGCTCATGCAGCAGCCGGCGCTGCCCGACGTCTTCCTGCGCTGGTTCGCCAAGCGCGGCTGGACACCGCGTGCGCATCAGCTCGAGCTGCTGGCCAAGGCGCGCGAGGGCCGTTCGGTGCTGCTGATCGCGCCGACCGGCGCCGGCAAAACGCTCGCTGGCTTCTTGCCGACGCTCGTGGAGCTTCATGAGCAGCAGACGCGGCCGGCTTCGCGCAAGCAGCTCGTCTCTACCGGCCGCGGCATTCGCCGCGATGGCGGGCTGCACACACTCTATATCTCGCCATTGAAGGCGCTGGCCGTCGATATCGCCCGCAATCTCGAAGCGCCAGTCGCGGAAATGGGGCTGCCGGTGCGACTGGAGACGCGCACCGGTGACACGCCGGCGTCCAAGCGCCAGCGACAACGACGCGATCCGCCGGATATTCTTCTCACCACGCCGGAGCAGCTGGCGCTGCTGCTGGCGAGCGCCGATGCGCCGTTCCTGTTCGGCTCGCTCAAGCGCGTCGTGCTCGACGAGTTGCACTCGCTGACCATCTCCAAGCGCGGCGATCTGCTCTCGCTCGGCCTGGCGCGGTTGTTCGCGCTGGCGCCGCAGATCACCAGCGTCGGCCTTTCGGCGACGGTCGCGGAGCCCGACGACCTGCGCCGCTATCTGGTGCCGCAGCCGCTCGAAGGCCGTGCGCTCGCCGATCTGGTCATCGCCGAAGGCGGCGCGGCGCCCGAGGTGACCATGCTCGACACCAAGGAGCATCTGCCCTGGGCCGGGCATTCGGCGCTGCACGCCCTCGGCGAGATCTATGCCTTGATCAAGCGTCACAAGACGACGCTGATTTTCGTTAACACGCGCAGCCAGGCCGAGTGGATTTTCCAGGAATTATGGCGCAGCAATGACGACAATCTCGCCATCGCGCTGCATCACGGCTCGCTGGATGTGGCACAGCGCCGCCGCGTCGAGGATGCGATGGCGCGCGGCAAGTTGCGCGCAGTGGTGTGCACGTCGTCGCTCGACCTTGGCGTCGACTGGGGCGACGTCGACCTCGTCATCAATGTCGGGGCACCGAAGGGCTCCTCGCGGCTGCTGCAGCGTATCGGCCGCGCCAATCACCGGCTCGACGAGCCCTCGCGTGCGGTGCTGGTGCCGGCCAACCGCTTCGAGGTGCTGGAATGCCGGGCCGCGCTCGATGCGGTCGCCGAGAATGCGCAGGACACGCCGCCCTTGCGGACTGGCGCGCTCGATGTGCTGGCGCAGCACGTGCTCGGGCGCGCCTGCGGCGAGCCGTTCCTCAGCGACGAGCTGTTCGCGGAGGTGCGCGCTGCGGCGCCCTACAGCAACCTGACGCGTGCTGATTTCGATGCCGCCGTCGATTTCGTCGCCAGCGGCGGCTATGCGCTCAAGGCCTATGAGCGCTTCGCCAAGATCCGCCAGGGCAAGGACGGACGCTGGCGCATCACCAATCCGCGCGTGGCGCAGCGCTATCGCCTCAATGTCGGGACCATTGTCGAAGCTGACATGCTCAAAGTGCGGCTGGTGCGCTCGCGCGGCACCGGCGGCGTCATTCCGCGCGGCGGCAAGCTTCTTGGCGAGGTCGAGGAATATTTCATCGAGATGCTCAGCATCGGCGACACCTTCGTGTTCGCCGGCGAAGTCCTCAAATACGAAGCGCTGGTCGAGGACCAGGTCTACGTCTCGCGCACCAGCGCGACCGATCCGAAGGTGCCGGCCTATGAGGGCGGCAAGTTCCCACTGTCGACCTATCTGGCCGCGCGCGTGCGCGACATTCTCGCCGACCACAAGGCCTGGCGCGCGCTGCCCGATCAGGTGCGCGAATGGCTCGAGATCCAGGAATGGCGGTCGCTGCTGCCGCCTGCCGGCGATCTCTTGGTCGAGACCTTTCCGCGCGCCGCCAAATATTATCTCGTCTGCTATCCGTTCGAGGGCCGGCTCGCGCATCAGACGCTGGGCATGCTGCTCACGCGTCGACTCGAGCGCGCGCGATTGAAGCCGCTCGGCTTCGTCGCCAATGAATATGCGCTGGCGGTGTGGGGCGTCGGCGACGTCGCGCTGCGGATCGAGCGTGGCGAGCTGTCGCTGGCCAAATTATTCGACGAGGACATGCTCGGCGACGATCTCGAAGCCTGGCTTGCGGAATCGGCGCTGATGAAGCGCACCTTCCGCACTTGCGCCATCATTGCCGGGCTGATCGAGCGCCGGTTCCCCGGCGAGGAGAAGTCGCGCCGTCAGCTCACCATCTCGACCGATCTTGTCTATGACGTGCTGCGCAAGCACCAGCCCGATCATCTGCTGCTGCGCGCGGCGCGCGCCGACGCCTCGAGCGGGCTGCTCGATATCAAGCGCCTCGCCGCTATGCTCTCGCGCATCCAGGGCCGAATCGTCCATAAAGCGCTCGACCATGTCTCGCCGCTGGCGGTTCCCGTGATGCTGGAGATCGGGCGGGAGGCCGTCTACGGCGAGGCGGCCGACGAGTTGCTGGCGGAAGCGGCCGACGAGTTGATCAAGGAGGCGATGCATTGAGCGGAGTGGGTGCGGTCCGGCTGGAGGACGAACGGGCGGAGCCTGGTGCGATCACGATCGCCGGTCTCTCGCTCGTCGGCGACTGCGCCGGCGCACTGTATTGGCCGGACGAAGGCGCACTTGTTGTCTCGGACCTGCATCTGGAGAAAGGCTCGAGCTTCGCGCGGCGTGGCGTGCTGCTGCCGCCTTATGATACCGCGGCGACGCTCGCCCGATTGGCGCAGCTGATCGCCCGCTACGCGCCCCGCTGTGTCATCGCGCTCGGCGACAGTTTCCATGATGGCGATGGTCCCAATCGCTTGAGCGACGCGGATCGGACAAGCCTGAGGATGCTGCAGCGTTCGCGCGATTGGATCTGGATCACCGGCAACCACGATCCGGAACCGCACGCCGGCATCGGCGGCAGCTTCGGGGGAACTCTGGCGATCGGACCGCTGATGTTCCGACATCTTCCGAGCGGCGCCGACGGCGAGATCGCCGGGCATTTGCATCCGGCAGCGCGACTGTCGCATCGTGGCCGCTCCGTGAGCCGGCGTTGTTTTGCCGCAGACGCGCGGCGCCTGGTAATGCCGGCCTTCGGCGCATTCGCCGGCGGACTGAACATCCGCGACGCGGCTTTCGCCGACGTGTTCGGAACGCTGGCTTTCACCGCGCATATGCTCGGTGACGATCGGCTTTATTCCTTCGCGGCGCGGCATTGCATGCCGGATTGATTATTGCAGACGAGGTCTGCAATCTCGTCGCTGGTGGAACGCGTCGATCTCTCCAAAATTGAAAAGGCTCGGGGCGATTGGAGATCGGCATGACTGCGCCCACGATTACCTTGATCGGCGGCCCCACCGCACTCATCGACGTCGGCGGGTTTCGCTTTCTCACCGATCCGACCTTTGACGAGCCCGGCGAATATCAGCTGCCGCATGTGACACTGACCAAGACGTCGAAGCCGGCGTTGAGCTTCGAGGAGATCGGCGCCATCGATGCTGTGCTGCTGAGCCACGATCAGCATGCGGACAATCTCGACCACGGCGGCCGGGCGGTGCTCGACAAGGCGCCGCGCGTGTTCACCACGGTGACCGGCGCGCAGCGCCTCGGCGGCCATGCCGAAGGTCTCGGGCCGTGGCAGACGATGCGCCTGACCAAGCAGGACGGCCGCTCGGTGGTGATCACCGCGACGCCGGCGCGCCACGGGCCTGCCGGCATCGAGCCGCTCTCCGGTGATGTCATCGGCTTCGTGCTGACGTTTCCCGGCAACGGCACCGCACCGGTCTATGTCACCGGCGACACGGTGTTCTACGACGGCGTTGCCGAAGTGGCGCGGCGTTTCCGCGTCGGTGTGGTTTTGCTCTTCGCCGGCTCGGCGCAGACCCGCGGTCCGTTCCACCTCACCATGGACACCAATGACGCGGTCGAAACCGCGCACGCTTTCCCCGAGGCGCTGATCGTTCCCGTGCACTACGAGGGCTGGGCGCATTTCAAGCAGAACGGTGAAGACCTGAGCAAGGCCTTCAAAGCCCTGGGCTTCGGCTCGCAGCTGCGGCTGCTCGAGCCGGGCGTGGCGACGCCGATCACGCGGCAATAGCTTTTCGGATCAATCGCGGCGAAACACGATGCTGGCAAGCCAGCCGGTGAGCAGCGCCATCATGGTCGTGGCCAATCCGTAATACAGCGGATAATCGCGCGCGGCATCGGCGACATATTGCTCGAAGCCGGACTTGATGATCTCGAACGCGGACGAACTGCGCGCCAGCAGCTCGCCATTGGCGAACAGCATGGCGTCGAGCGCATAACCGCCGGTCGGCACGTTGCCCGGCAGCGGGATGGTGGCGCGAAATAGATTGGGCGTGAGGAAGGTCACCGCGCGCTGATCCTCGCGATAGAGACCGTACTCGCCCTCGAGATGCACGAAGCCGCGGCGGAACGGATCCTGCGGCACCACATTGCCGATATCCGGACCGATGCGTTGCGGCAGCAGCACGTTGTCGAGGCCGATCTGCAGCCGGCGCAAGGTGTCCGGCATCGCGATCTCGCTGAAGTTGCGATTGGAGAGGATCGACAAATAGGACGGCACGCGGACGAACAGCCGCGAGTCGGAATTGACCCACACCCCGACGACACGCTCCTTGCGCCGCGTCAGCAGGTTCAGGCGTGGACCGGTGACGGTGATCACCAGATCGTAGGACTGCCGTCGCGGCGCACCGGCTTTGTCGGGCTCGACCGTGCCGAACACCACGAGCTCTTCGCCGGAGAAGCTCGAGGTGATGAGCACGCGGTGATTGGAGAGCGCAGCGACCAGGCGCTCGGCGCGTAGAGGTGTCGCGGTGCCGATCACGCCGAGCGCAAGGATGATCGCGATGATCGCGCGCATCAGCTCGGCTCCGCGAGGCGGATAGTGAACAGCTCGTCCGGCCGCACCACCAGCTCGTAGGCGAAGCGCAGGCCGACGGCGAGCACCAGCAGACCGAGCAGTAGCCGCAGCCGCTCGCCGGCGATCTTCTGGCCGGCGCGGGCGCCGAACTGTGCACCGACGACGCCGCCGGCCATCAGGATCAAGGCGAGCAACGCATCGACGAGATGGTTGGTGACGGCATGCATCACCGTCGCCGACGCCATGGTGACAAGCGTGAGCACCATCGAGGTGCCGATCACGGTCGCCGTCGGCACGCGCAGGAAATAGATCAGCATCGGCACCAGCAGGAAGCCGCCGCCGATGCCCATGATCGCGCCGACGAAGCCGATAATGAAGCCGATGGCCCAGACGGGGATGGCGGAGACGTAGATCTTCGAGCGCTTGAACCGGATCTTGAACGGCAGGCCGTGCAGCCAGGTGTGGCTGCCCGGACGCCGCAGCGCCATGGGATGCCCGGCGCGCGAGCGAATGATCGCGCGCACGCTTTCGTAGATCATCAGTCCGCCAACCGCGCTGAGCAGCGTCAAATAGGAGAGGCCGATTGTCAGATCGAGTTGGCCGAGCGAGCGCAGCACCGTGAACAGCCAGACGCCCGTGAAGGTGCCGATGAAGCCGCCGGCGAGCAGCATGAAGGCGAGCGCGATGTCCACCGCGCTGCGCCGCCAATAGGCAATGGCGCCGGAGCACGACGAGGCGGCGATATGGCTGGCGACGCTCGCCACCGCGACGCCGGGGGTAACGCCGATGAAGATGAGCAGCGGCGTCATCAGGAAGCCGCCGCCAATGCCGAACATGCCGGAGATAAATCCGACCGCGATGCCCATCGCCAGGATGACGAAGATGTTGACGGGCAGATCGGCGATCGGGAGATAAACTTGCAAGCGTTAGGTCCGCCGGTTCGAGACGACGCTTCTCTTACCGACAGTCATGGGCAGCGCGCTAGCAATTTGCGGACACCGCACCCATGAAAATCGGCACTACGAGCGGCCGTCGGTTGGCGCGAGTGTATCGGCCTTCGCAGGCCCGATCACGCTTTGTTGCCGCGCATGGTTACACGCCGAGACTTTAGCGGGAGCCGAGCTTTAACGGGCCGGGGAGCTTGTGGTGGACCGGGGCTGGTGCGGGTGCCACGGCTGCCGGGGGTGCATTGTCCCATCCATCGGGAGGAACCGGAACGCTGACGGCAGCCGGAGGCTGGATCTCCGCCCGCCAGGCCGTGACCGTGCTTTGCACGCCGGCGAGCGCCTGCGCATCGAGCTTGCCGCCCACCTCGTCACGCTTCTTCGCGGCTTCCTTGTCGCCCTGCGCCGCGGCCAGCGCGAACCACTTGTAGGATTCGGTAAAGCTCTTCTCGACGCCAAGCCCGCGCGCATAGAGGATCGCGAGATTGTACTGGCTGTCGGAGACGCCGCGTTCGGCGGCCTTGTGGAACCACTGGGCCGCGGTCGCATAATCCGGCTTGCCGTCGATGCCTTCGGCGTAGAGCACTGCGAGATTGTGCATGGCCTTGGCGTTGCCGGTGTCCGCCGCCGCCACGTAGAGCTTGCGCGCCTGGCCGAGGTCCTTCTTCACCCCCTTGCCCTTTTCGTAAAGGCTGCCGAGGCGAAATTGCGCCGGTGCGAGGCCTTTGTTGGCGGCGCGCTCGAACCAGCGCGCGGCGTTCTCCAGGCTCGCGGCCACGCCATGGCCTTCGGCGTAGCGCACGCCGACCTCATAGGCCGCGGCAGCGTCACCGGCAGCGGCTTCATTGCGCAGATTGGGACCGCCTATGCCGCTCGGCAGCTTTTCCAGGCCGGGGATCGCCGGCAGGCTGATGGGATAGAACGGCGCCGCTGGTCGCGCGCTGGAGGCGCCCTGCGGGATCGACCCGGTGACGTCAGGTGCGGCCTGCGGCTGCATGACGGGCGGGATCGGGACTTGCGGCGTCGGGCTGAGGACCACGTTGGGCACGGCCACGCTGAGCGGCGCGCTTGCGGCCGGCGCGCGCTCCGTTCCGTCCGGCGTCGCGGCGATGTCCGGGGCGATCACGCGGACCGCGGCCGCCGTCTGCTTCGGCTTGGTCTCAGCAATCGGCTTTTCGTTGTGCGCGGCGGCGCCAGGTGCCTTCGGCACCGCAAGCCAGGACAGGCCGAGCTGCACCGAGCCGACGACGATTGCAACGATGCTGGAAGCGACGAAGAACGACTTGATGCGCTTGGCAAACTTCGACCCGGCGGTGCTGTCGTCAGGCTCGATGACCGGATGATGCTCCATCTCGGCGATGCGCGGCGCCGGCACCACTTTGGGCGGCTCTTTCGCGGCGGTCTGCGCGGCGCGGCGCGCGGCGGCGATGAAGTCGGACTTGCCGCCCGGATCGTCGATCACCGGCGGCTTGCCGCCACTGAGCGCGGCTTCGGATGCCGCGATGCGCGCGGCCGGATCGCTGCCGCGTCCGCGAGGACCGGTGCCCGGCTCGAGCGGGTGATCCGGCGGCAGGTTGGGGTCGATGGGTTGCTGCTTGCGCGCCGGGAGCGCCTGTTTCGCCGGTTGCGGCGCGGGAGGCGGTGGCGCGGCCACGACCGGAGGCGGCGGCAGATTGGAGGCTTCGGGAAGTCGCGGCGCGGCAACGGCTGCTGCGGCGGCGACCTGGGCCACGACTTGCGCGGCAACGGCCTGCACCGGCTGCTGCAGCGACATCGGCGCCGCCGGCATCGGTGCGGGCGGCGGCGTCTGCGCTGCGGGCGGCGGATTGCGCAGCCCTTGTTCGATCATCGCCAAGCGATCGACGACGAGCCCAAGGGTGCCGTTGACGGCTTCGAGTGAATCCTGCGTGCGCGCGAGGTCGCGCTTGAGCGCTTCGACGCCGGGCTGCGGGGACATCTCGGCGGTGGCCGGAGCCGATTGCACGTGGACGAGCAGGTCAGCGAGGCCGCGTTCGATGGCCTCGAGATGGCCGAGGCGCGAATCCGACGCGTCGAGCTTTTCCACGAGGCGCACGATGCGGTCTTCCAGATGCGCAAGCGCGGCATTGTCGGTACCCGAGATCTGCGCCTGCTGCACGCGCTCGATCTTGTCGGCGAGCGAATTGACCAGGGCTTCGAGCCGCGGCGGCACGCTTTCCCCGTTCTGCGCGCGCGCTTCCAGCGCGTCTGAGAGCGCCGCGATGCGCTGCTCCAGATGCGAGAGCGCGTCGCCGCCGGCGCTGGCATGCGCCATGTAGTCGACCTTCGCCGCGAGCTCGTGCACCTGCATGGAGAGCTCGCCGACCGCTTCGTTGGAAGCGACGTGCGAAGAGATTTCGCGCAGCGTCGTGATCGCGGCTTCCAGCTGCTGCAGCGACTGCGGATCCTTCTGCGCGACGATCAGGTCGAGCTTGTGCGCGATGCCGTCGACCGCTTCGTGAAAGCCGATCAGGTTCTCCGCCGGCGTCAGCGAGCGCAGTGTATCGCGCACCTCGGCGAGGCCGTGCTCGATACTGCCGAGCTTCTCGGCGTCGACGCCGGCCTGGCGGCCTTCGGCGACCCGATGCGACAGGCTCTGGATCTCGCGCTCGATGCCGTCCATGGCGTGGCGCGGCAGCGCTTCGGTGAGCGAGCGCGCGATCTCGCCGAGCTCGTCGCGCAGCGCGTTGATCGCTTCCTCGACGCCAGGTCGGCGCAAGGTCTCGATCTGGCTGGTGATGGTGCGCAGCTGCTCTTCGAGGCCGGAGAGATCCTGTGCCGGCAACGGCGTGCGCGCCGGTGCCGCGGGGGCGGCGGGCGGCATTGGCGGCGGGACTGGAACCGGAGCAACAGCGGCTGGTGGGGGTTGCGGCGCTGGCGGTGGCGGTGGCGGTGGCGGGGCGGCGCGACGCGTCGCGGGCGCCAGATTTGCTTCGAGTGCGCGCTGGCGCGCCGCGATCTCGGCGACGGCGCGATCGATGTGCGGGCCCGGAAGCGGTGGTGGTGCCGGCGGCATTGGCGGTGGCGCCGGCGCAAGCGGTGGCGACCAGGCTGCGGGTCCGCTCGGGATCGGCGGGCGACCGGTGACGAGATCCTCGAGGCGCTGGTCGAGCCGCGCAATCAGCGCGGTGAGCTGCTCGTTGTTGTCGCCGCCGCGCGCGCGCTTGGGCGCATAGGCTGCGGGACCGCTGCTGCTCGGGCGGCTCATGCGGTCGATCTTGCGGGTGAGGTCGTCGAGGCGCTCGTGGACCGAGGCGGCTTCGTCCTCGTCGACCTCCTCGTCGGCGTGTGCCTCGATGCCGTGCTCCGCGGCGTTATCGAGGATGACGGAATTGAGCCAATCGCCGAGCGACATACCGGAGCGGCGCGCGGCCTCGCGCGCGGATTCACGCGCCTCGGGCCGGATCCCTTTTACACTCCACGGGACGCCAAATTTCATGCTCGCATCCGCAGTTGGAGGAGCAGGGCGATCGACCCTGTGGAACCGCCTTTGATGAACAAAAAGTAGAGACGAACGCGGTCCGCAGTCCTCGGGCCGACTTTTTCAGGGTTACGGTAAACAAGCCGTTAAGAAATGGCCGAAGTGCTGGACTTTCCCGGCGAATTCGCATCTGCAAGGGTCCACAACCGCTCTTAAGACAGGCGTAAAGCGCGGCCGGCATAATCCGCCCGAATCCGCAGGCCGCGATTGGGGAATTGCCGGCCAAAGCGGGACCCGGAGGAGGGGATTATGCCGACCTACAAAGCGCCCGTGGAGGACACGCTGTTCCTCCTCAACGACGTGTTCCATCTGGAGCGCTACGGCAACCTCCCGGGCTTCGCCGATGCCTCGCCGGACATCGTCGAGGCGATCCTCGGGGAGGCCGGCAAGCTCTGCGAAGAGGTGCTCACTCCGCTCAACCGGGTCGGTGACAAGGAAGGCTGCAAGCGGCATCCCGACGGCAGCGTGACCACCCCGACGGGCTTCAAGGCAGCGTTCGACCAGGTGGTCGAGGGCGGCTGGATCGGCATCTCAGTGCCGGCGGAGTTTGGCGGCCAGGGCCTGCCGACAACGCTCACGGTCGCGCTCAACGAATATTTCTGCTCCGCCAATATGGCCTTCGCCATGTATTCGGGGCTCACGCAAGGCGCGATCGCCGCGCTCCTGGTGCACGCCTCCGACGAGATCAAGCAGCGTTATCTGCCGAAGATGGTCGCCGGGCATTGGACCGGCACCATGAACCTCACCGAGCCGCATTGCGGGACCGATCTCGGTCTGTTGCGCACCAAGGCCGCGAAGCAGGCCGACGGCAGCTACAAGATCACCGGCACCAAGATCTTCATTTCCGCCGGTGAGCACGACCTGTCGGAAAACATCGTGCATCTCGTGCTCGCGCGCATCGAAGGCGCGCCGGAAGGCGTGAAGGGCATCTCGCTCTTCGTGGTGCCGAAATTCCTGCCCAAGGCCGACGGCTCGCCGGGCGAACGCAATCCGGTCAGCTGCGGCTCCATCGAAGAGAAGATGGGCATTCACGGCAACTCGACCTGCGTCATGAATTACGACGGCGCCATCGGCTGGCTGGTCGGCGAGGAAAACCGGGGCCTCAATGCCATGTTCACGATGATGAACGAGGCGCGGCTCGGCGTCGGCGTGCAGGGCCTCGCACAGTCGGAGGTCGCCTATCAGAACGCGGCGATCTACGCCAAGGAGCGCCTGCAGGGCCGCTCCATCACTGGCGCCAAATACAAGGACAAGCCGGCCGATCCGATCATCGTGCATCCGGATATCCGCCGCACCTTGCTCACGATCAAGTCTTTCAACGAAGCGGCGCGCGCGCTCGTTTTGTGGACGGCGCTCAAGAGCGACGTCGCGCACCGTTCCGACAACGACAAGGAACGCCAGGCGGCGGACGATCACATGGGTCTGCTCACGCCGGTGATCAAAGGCGTGCTCACCGATCGCGGCTTCGCCAACACGGTGATGGCGCAGCAGGTGTTCGGCGGCCACGGCTACATCGCCGAGCACGGCATGGAGCAGTTCGTGCGCGATGCGCGCATCGCGCAGATCTACGAAGGCGCCAACGGCATCCAGGGCCTCGATCTCGTCGGCCGCAAGCTCGCGAAGGACGGTGGCCGTGCGCTCACTGCGTTCTTCGGCGAGGTGCAGGGCTATCTCAAGGAGCACGCCAATAGCGACGCGCTCAATCCCTATCTGAAGCCGCTCGGCCAGGCGCTTGCGCAATTACAGCAGGCGACCATGTGGTTCATGCAGAACGCCATGGCCAAGCCGGACAATGCCGGCGCCGGCGCCACCGATTACATGCATCTCTTCGGCCTGGTGGCGCTCGGCTATATGTGGTGCCGCATCGCGGAGGCGGCACAGGCGAAAGCCGCCGCCGGCAATGGCGACGCGGCTCGCTATAAGACCAAGCTCGTCACCGCACGCTTCTTCATGGACCGTGTGTTGCCGGAGACAGGCACGCTGCTCGCCCGCATCCAATCCGGCGCGGCAAGCACCATGGAGCTGCCCGACGACGCGTTCTGACGCCGAATTTCGGCATGTCGAATTAAGCCTCGCACGCGCGCAGCTTGCCGATTAAGGTGCGCTCGTTAGGGGCGAATCGCCATGGACGTTCTCAACCTTCCCCGTCCCGCCTGGATGACCGAAGACCTCGTCCTGCTCGAGGACGGCGCGCGCAAGTTCATACAGGCCGAATACGTGCCGCATCTCGAGCGCTGGCACGAAGCCCACATGTATGACCGCGATGTGTGGACCAAGGCTGGCGGGGCCGGACTGCTCTGCGCTTCGATGCCGGAAGAGTATGGCGGCGCCGGCGGCACCTTCGCCCATGAGGCGGTGATTAATCGCGAGCTCTCGCTCGCCGGCTTCGACAGCTTCGGCGCGCCGCTGCATTCCGGAATCGTCGCGCCTTACATCCTGCATTACGGCACCGAGGAGCAGAAGAAGCGCTGGCTCCCGAAGCTAGCGACCGGCGAGCTCGTCGGCGCCATCGCCATGACGGAGCCGGGCACGGGCTCCGATCTGCAGGGCGTGCGCACCAGCGCGCGAAGGAGCGGCAATGGTTATGTGCTCAACGGCTCGAAGACTTTCATCACCAACGGCCAACACGCCAACCTGATCATCGTCGTCGCCAAGACCGATCCCAAGGCCGGGGCCAAAGGGACGTCGCTCATGGTCGTCGAGACCGATGACGCACAGGGCTTCCGGCGCGGCCGCAAGCTCAAGAAGCTCGGGCTCGATTCCGCCGACACCTCGGAATTGTTCTTCGAGGACGTGCAGCTTCCCGCCGAGAACCTGCTCGGCCCCGAGGAAGGGCAGGGCTTCTATCAGCTCATGCATGAGCTGCCGCAGGAGCGCCTCATCGTGGCCCTGCATGCGGTGGCGATGATGGAGCGGGCGCTGGCGCTGACCGTCGATTACGTCAAGCAGCGCAAGGCCTTCGGCAAGACGATCCTGGAATTCCAGAATACCCAGTTCGAGCTTGCGGAGTGCAAGACCGAGACGACCATCGCCAAGGTCTTCCTCGATCATTGCATCGAGCGCCACGTGGCCGGGCAGCTCGACACCGTGACCGCGTCGATGGCCAAGTACCGGCTGACCGACATGCAAGCCAAAGTGATCGACCGCTGCCTGCAATTGTTCGGCGGCTATGGCTATATGGACGAATATCCGATCTCGCGGCTCTACCGGGATGCGCGGGTGCTGCGTATCTATGCCGGGACGAACGAGATCATGAAGCTTTTGATCGCGCGCAGTCTTTAGCCTCCGCCGCGCGCCAAGGGAGACCGGGATGCCAGACGCCTTTATCTACGACCACGTGCGTACGCCGCGCGGCCGCGGCAAGGTCGACGGCTCGCTGCACGAGGTCACCGCGCTCAATCTCGCTGCGCAGGCGCTTGGCGCCATCAAGGACCGCAACAAGCTCGATCCGGCGAAGGTCGACGACGTCGTCCTCGGCTGCGTCGATCCGGTCGGCGAGGCCGGCGGCGACATCGCGCGTGTTGCCGCCTTGGTTGCCGGCTACGGCCAGGGCGTGCCCGGCGTGCAGATCAACCGCTTCTGCGCCTCCGGGCTCGACGCGGTGAATTTCGCTGCGGCGGAGATCATGTCCGGGCAGCACGACATGACCATCGGCGGCGGTGTCGAATCCATGAGCCGCGTTGGCATCGGCGCTTCCGGTGGCGCCTGGCCGGTCGATCCGTCGATCGCGGTGCCGGCCTATTTCATGCCGCAGGGCATTTCCGCCGACCTGATCGCCACCAAATACGGTTTCTCCCGCGACGACGTCGACGCCTACGCGGTGGAAAGCCAGAAGCGCGCGGCGGCAGCCTGGGACGAAGGGCGCTTCAAGAAGTCGGTGATGGCGGTGAAGGATATCAACGGTCTCACGATTTTGGCCAAGGACGAGCATATGCGTCCGACCACGACCATGCAGTCGCTGGGGCAGCTGCAGCCGTCCTTCGTGCAGATGGGCGAGATGGGCGGCTTCGACGCGGTCGCGGTGCAATCGCATCCGGAGATCGAAGCGGTCAATCACGTGCATCACGCCGGCAATTCGTCCGGCATCGTCGACGGCGCCGCCGCGGTGCTGATTGGCAGCAAGGACGCGGGCGCCAGCGCTGGTCTGAAGCCGCGTGCGAAAATCCGCGCCTTCGCCAATATCGGCTCCGAGCCCGCGATGATGCTCACCGGCCCGATCGATGTCACCGAGAAGGTGCTGAAGAAAGCCAAGATGAAGCTCGACGACATCGACCTCATCGAGATCAATGAGGCCTTCGCCTCGGTGGTGCTGCGCTTCATGCAGGCATTCAACATCGACAACAGCAAGGTCAATGTGAACGGCGGCGCCATCGCCATGGGCCATCCGCTCGGAGCCACCGGCGCCATGATCCTCGGCACCGCCATCGACGAGCTCGAGCGCCGCAATCTCAACACGGCGCTGATCACGCTGTGCATCGGCGCCGGCATGGGCACCGCAACGATCATCGAGCGCGTCTAATCCGAGCAAGCGAATGCCTAAGATCGACATCGACAGCGTGCCGCTCGACACCTCGAGCGGCTATCCGGAGCCGTATCGTCAGGTCACCAATGGGCGTTCGCGCAAGCGGCTCGCCAGAGCTGCGGGGCTCGACCAGTACGGCGTCAATCTCTGCCGGCTCACGCCAGGCGCGCAATCCTCGCAGCGCCATTGGCATGCCAACGAGGACGAGTTCGTCTACATGCTCGAAGGTGAGGTGGTGCTGCTCGAGGACGGCGTCGAGGTCGTGCTCAAGCCCGGCGACGCTGCCGCGTGGAAAGCCGGCGTCGCCAACGGGCATTGTCTGATCAATCGGTCGCAGCGCGACGCAGTCTTCCTCGAGATCGGCACCCGGGCGCCGAGCGAGAAGGCCACCTATCCCGACATCGACATGCTGGCGCTCCGCGAGGGCGCCACGTTCCGTTACACCCGCAAAAACGGCGAGCCATATTAAAGGAGCCGCGGCATGAGCAACTTTGCATTCGACGTGGACGGCGACGGCATCGCGCTCGTCACCTGGGATATGGCCGGCCGCACGATGAACGTGATCAACGCCTCGGTCATCGAGGACTTGTCCGGCATCCTCGACAAGATTGTGGCCGATGCCGCGATCAAGGGTGTGGTGGTCACCTCGGCGAAGGCGACGTTCTGCGCCGGCGCCGATCTCACGCTGCTCGATCGGCTGGCGCAGATTTTCTCCGACATGGCAAAGAGCCAGGGCGAAGAAGCTGCGGCCGCGATGCTCTACGAAGAGAGCCGCAAGCTGTCGCTGCTCTACCGGCGCATCGAAACCTGCGGCAAGCCCTGGGTCGCCGCGATCAACGGCACCGCGCTCGGTGGCGGCTTCGAGCTGTGCCTCGCCTGCCATCAGCGTATCGCCGCGGACAATGCCAAGACCCGCGTCGGGTTGCCTGAGATCAAGATCGGGCTGTTCCCCGGCGCCGGCGGCACGCAGCGCGTTGCCCGCATGATGCCGCCCGCGGATTCTCTACAGATGCTGCTCAAGGGCGATCAGCTGCGGCTCGATCGCGCCAAAGGCATGAAGCTCATCGACGCGGTCGTGCCGCCGGCCGAGATGATCAGCGCGGCGAAGGCCTGGATCAAGAACGGCGGCAAGGCGAAGGCGCCGTGGGACGTCGACGGATTCAAATGGCCGGGCGGCCCGGTCTATTCAAAGGCCGGCATGATGACCTTCCCGCCGGCGAACGCGATCTATCGCCGCGAGACCTATGACAATTACCCTGCGGCGCGCGCCATTCTGCAATGCGTCTATGAGGGGCTGCAGCTGCCGATTGACCAGGCTTTGCGCGTCGAATCCCGCTGGTTTGCAAAAATCCTGCGCTCGCCGGAAGCGGCGGCGATGATCCGCTCGCTGTTCGTCTCCATGCAGGAGCTCAACAAAGGGGCGCGGCGGCCGGCCGCGGTGCCGCAAGTGAAGCTCGCCAAGGTCGGCATCATCGGCGCCGGTTTCATGGGCGCCGGCATCGCGCAGGTCACCGCGCAGGCCGGCATCGAGGTCGTGCTCGTTGATCGCGATCAGGAGACCGCGGACAAGGGCAAGGCGGCGCTGCACAAGCAGATCTCGGATCGCATTGCCAAGGGCCGCGCCAAGACCGCGGACCGTGATGCGCTGATGAACGCGATTTCCGCGACGGCCGATTATGCCGCGCTCGGCGACTGCGACCTGATCATCGAAGCGGTGTTCGAGGATCGCAAGGTGAAGGCCGAGGTCTACAAGAAAGTGCAGGCGGTGATCCGCGACGACGCGATCTTCGCCTCCAACACCTCAACGTTGCCGATCAGCTCGCTCGCAGGCGAGTTCAAGGATCCGGCGCGCTTCATCGGCATCCACTTCTTCTCGCCGGTCGATCGCATGATGCTGGTCGAGCTCATTCTCGGCAAGCAGACGGCCGATCCGGCGCTTGCCGCGGCGCTCGACTATGTGCGCGCCATCCGCAAGACGCCGATCGTGGTCAATGACTCGCGCGGCTTCTACACCTCGCGCGTGGTCGGCACCTATATCCGCGAAGGCCATTTGATGCTCGCCGAAGGCATCCCCGCGGCGATGATCGAGAATGTCGGACGCATGGCCGGCATGCCGGTCGGCCCGCTGTCGCTCAATGACGAGGTCGCCGTTGATCTCGCCTGGAAGATCCTGAAAGCCACCGAAGTCGATCTCGGCGCAGCGGCGATCGATCCGCGGCAAAAGGCGCTGCTCGAGGAGATGGTGGAGAAGCGCGGCCGCTTCGGGCGCAAGAACGGCAAGGGCTTCTACGACTATCCGCAGGGCAGCCCGAAGAAGCTGTGGCCGGGCCTCACCGAGCTGCAGCCGGCGAAGCTCGATCCAGACACGATCGACATCGCCGAGCTCAAGCTGCGGCTGCTCGGCATCCAGGCGTTGGAGACGGCGCGCTGCTTCGAGGAGGGCGTGCTCACCGACGTGCGCGAGGCGGATGTCGGCTCGATCCTCGGCTTCGGCTTCGCGCCGTTCTCCGGCGGGACGCTGTCGTGGATCGACATGATCGGCACCAAGCGCTTCGCCGAGATTTGCCGCAGCTTCGAGGGCAAATACGGGCCGCGTTTCGCGCCGTCGAAGCTCCTGCTCGATCTCGCCAGCCACGGCGAAAGCTTCTACCAGCGCTTCGCGCCGGATAGGCGCAAGGAAGCGGCGTAGCTTCGCCCGCTTACACCACGACGGTGAGCTTCTTCGCTGCCCGCGTGATGCCGGTGTAGAGCCAGCGCTCGCGGCTGTCGGTGAAGGCGAAGGATTCGTCGAACAGCACCACGTCGTTCCACTGCGAGCCCTGCGCCTTGTGCACGGTGAGCACATAGCCGTAATCGAACTCGTCATAGGGCTTGCGGCGCGGCCAATCGAGCTCCTCGAGGCCACCGGCAAAGCACTCGGGCCGCACCGACACTTTGACGCCGCGCGTGGCGGTCTCGTCGTCCGGCATCAGCCGCATTGAGAGGATGCCGGTGCGCCGCGCGCCGCGCTCCTTCACCGTCCACAGCGCGCCGTTGAACAGGCCTTTGCGCCGGTTGTTGCGCAGGCACACGAGCTTGTCGCCGGCGTCCGGCATCACATCCTTGAAGCCGCGGCGCTCGCGCAGCCGCGTGTTGTAGGCGCGACGCGTGGCATTGCGACCGACCAGGACCTGGTCGGCATCGAGCACGCGCTGCGGATCGAGTGCATCGCGGCGCACCACCTGGGTGTCGCCGTATTGTCCGGGCTCGATCTCGCGCCCCTCGCGAACCGTCATCGACAGCTGCACGATCGGATCGTCCTGCGCCTGGCGATGCACTTCGGTGAGCATGGCGTCGGGCTGGTGGTCGGTGAAAAAGCCGCCGCCCTGGATCGGCGGCAGCTGCGCGGGATCACCGAGCACGAGCAGCGGAACGCCGAACGACATCAGGTCGCGGCCGAGCTCGGCATCGACCATCGAGCATTCGTCGATGATGATCAGCGAGGCTTTCGAGGCCGGCGCTTCGTCCCACAGCTGAAAGCTTGGGACCGCTTCCTCTTCATTTTCCTGCGCGCGGTAGATCAGGCTGTGAATGGTCGAAGCTTTGTCGCAGCCCTTGCCGCGCATCACCGAGGCGGCCTTGCCGGTGAACGCCGCATATTTGACGTCACCGTCGACTCCGGCGGCGATGTGGCGCGCGAGCGTCGTCTTGCCGGTGCCGGCATAACCGAACAGGCGGAACACCGGCGGCGTCCCCTTCGTGCCCGGCTTGGCTTTGAGCCAGTCGGCGACGGCCTTCAGCGCCGCGTCCTGATGCGGGGTAAAGCTCGGCATGCCTGGGTTTTTCTAGACCTTGCGAGGCTTGCCGCTTCTTAAGAACAAAATAAGAACGAAGTCAATCAGAAAGCGAAAGCGCCGTCGGGATTTTCGGCCCAACGGCGCTTCGATTTTCGACCGGCGTCAAGCGGCCTTGAGCAGCCCTTCGGCCTTGAGCGCCTCCTGCACCTTCGGCCGTGCGGCGATGCGCTCGACGTAGGCCTTGAGGTTCGGGTAGGGCGCGAGATCGATGTTCTGGAATTTCGACCAGCCGACCACCACGAAGCAGTAGGCGTCGGCGACGGTGAAGCTGTTGCCCAGAAGGAACTGATGGCTCGCCAGATGCCGGTCGAGATAGGCGAACTGCTCGGCGAGCTTGTCCTTGGCGATCTGCTTGTAGGCGTCCGGCGTGTTCGGCTTGAACAGCGGCGTGAACGTCTTGTGGATTTCCGCGGTGATGAAGTTCAGCCACTCCTGCAGCTGGTAACGCTCGGTGCTGCCATTCGCCGGAGCGAGCCCCGATTGCGGCGCGCGATCGGCAATGTACTGCACGATCGCCGGGCCCTCGGTGAGCACGCTGCCGCCGTCAATTTCGATCACCGGCACCAGGCCCTTGGGGTTGATCTGGCGGAAATCGCGGCCGCCCTTGGTGACCTTGGCCTTCAGGTCTACCTGCTCGAGATCGAAATTCAGTCCGGCTTCGCGCAGCACGATGTGTGGGGACAGCGAGCAGGCGCCGGGCGAAAAATAAAGCTTCATCGGACGTCTCCTTATGGGGAAGTAACTAACAAAATGCACTTGCATGTACCTACATGCAAGTGCATGTATATGTCAAGGTTGATGCAAGTGCATGGAATCGCTAGATAAGGGGGATGTCGCGCAAACCTTCCGCTGAAGCCGCTTCCGCCTGGGCCCGCCTCATGCGCGTGCAGCAGGGCCTGCTCGCCGCGGTTGAGCGCGACCTGAAGAAGGCGGGCTTCCCGCCGCTCGCCTGGTACGACGCGCTGCTCGAGCTCACGCGGGCCAATCATGGCGCGCTGCGTCCGCTCGAGCTCGAGAAGGCGATGCTGTTGCCGCAATATTCCACCTCGCGGCTGGTCGACCGCATGGTCGAAGCCGGGCTGGTCGAGCGCAAGACCTGTCCGGTCGATGGCCGCGGCCAGTTCGTCGCCGTCACCCATGCCGGCCGCGCCCTGCAGAAGAAGATGTGGGATTGCTATGCGGCGGCGATCGAGCGCCATGTCGGCGCGAAAGTGTCCAACAAGGAGGCAGCGGGCCTGGTCCAGCTCCTCGACAAGCTCGCGCCCGAAGCAAAAATCCCTAATTAAACCCGCGTACCAGATGCTGCCGCCGCGCATTGCTCTTGGCGCCGGCTGCCGTGTAAGGTCCGCGGCCTTTCAGCGCCGGAACTCATATGGCTCGTGACCAAATCGATATGACGCCGATCGAATCGCGCGACGAGCTCGTCGCCTGGTTCGAGCACGGCATCAAGCCGAAGGCGGAATTCCGCGTCGGCACCGAGCACGAGAAATTCGCGTTCCAGCTCGGCTCGCATCGGCCGGTGCCTTATGAAGGCCCGCGCGGTATCCGCGCGTTGCTCGAAGGCATGCAGCTTCTGCTCGGCTGGGAGCCGATCATGGAAGCCGGCAACATCATCGGAATGTTCGACGTCACCGGTGGCGGCGCGATTTCGCTCGAACCAGGCGGACAATTCGAGCTCTCCGGCGCGCCGGTGGAGACCGTGCATCAGACCTGCTCGGAATTGATGGCGCATCTGGCGCAGGTGCGCGAGGTCGCGGCGCCGCTGCACATCGGCTTCCTCGGCATCGGCATGACACCGAACTGGTCGCGCGCCGACATCCCGATGATGCCGAAGGGCCGCTATCGCATCATGACGAACTACATGCCGAAGGTCGGCACGCTCGGCCTCGACATGATGTACCGGACCTGCACGGTGCAGGCCAATCTCGACTTCTCCTCCGAAGCCGACATGGTGAAAAAGCTGCGCGTGGCGCTGGCGCTGCAGCCGATCGCCACGGCGCTGTTCGCCAATTCGCCGTTCACCGAGGGCAAGCCGAATGGCTTTCTCTCGTTCCGCTCGGAGATCTGGCGCGACACCGATGCGGACCGCTCGGGCATGTTGCCATGGGCGTTTGAGGACGGCATGGGCTTCGAGCGCTACGCCGATTACGCACTCGACGTACCGATGTATTTCGTCAAGCGCGGCGAGCGCTACATCGATGTGGCCGGGTGCTCGTTCCGCGATCTGCTCGCGGGCAAGCTTGCGCAGCTGCCTGGCGAGCGTGCCACCATGTCCGATTGGGCCAACCATCTGTCGACGATTTTCCCCGAGGTGCGGCTCAAGCGCTATCTGGAGATGCGCGGATCCGACGGCGGGCCATGGCGCCGGCTCTCGTCACTGCCAGCGCTCTGGGTCGGCCTGCTCTACGACGACAACTCGCTCGCCGCGGCCTGGGACCTGGTGAAATATTGGAGCGCCGAGCAACGCCAGAAGCTACGCGACGATGTGCCCAAGCTCGGCTTTGCCGCGCGCATCGGCAATCGCACGGTGTTCGAGATCGCCCGTGAAGTGCTGTCGTTGTCGCGCGCCGGGCTCGAAGGACGCAACCGGCGCAACATCTCCGGGCTCGACGAGAGCTGCTATCTCGAGCCGCTGGAGGATCTGGTCGAGCGGGGCATCACCCCGGCGCAGGAGCTGCTGCAGAAATTCAACAACGACTGGCGCGGCTCGGTCGAACCGATCTTCGACGAATACGCCTATTAAAATGGCGAAGGGCACGCCGGCCACGCTTGCGCTCGGCAAAGCCGGCGTCGCCTTCACGCTACACGAATACGCCTATGACCCGAACGCGGAGCATATCGGCATGCAGGCGGCGCAGGCGCTCGGCGTCGAGCCGGCGCGGCTGCTCAAGACGCTGATGGCGAAAGCGGGCGATACGATCGTCTGCGTGCTCGTGCCGAGCGACCGCGAGGTCAATCTCAAGAAGCTCGCAGCGGCTCTGCGCAGCAAAGATGCGGCCATGTTGCCGGCGGCGGAAGCCGAACGCATTACCGGCTACCATGTCGGCGGCATCTCGCCGTTCGGTCAACGCAGGCGTGTGCAGGTCCTGGTCGAGGAGGACACGCTCGCTTTCGCGACCATCATCGTCAATGGCGGCCGGCGCGGCTTGCAAGTGGAATTGGCGCCGAACGATCTCATCCGTCTACTCGACGCCCGGGCTGCGACGTTGAGTTGACCGCCGCTACTCCGCCGCTTGTGCGGCGGCTTCCGACAGGTTGTCGAGTGAGGAGATCACGTGCTCGGCCAAGGCGTCGGCGAGCGCCGAGCTTTCATGCGCATTGCGGATCAGTCCGATGCTGCATGACGGCAGCTCCGGGAAACCTTCCGCCGCGGTGAGCACGCGCATGCCCGGGCGCAGTCCGGATTCCGGCAGCACGGAGATCGCAAGCCCGGCGAGCACGGCCGCCGCAACCGCGCCGGCATTGGAGCTCGTATAGAGCACGCGGAAAGGCCGGCCGATCGTCTCCATTCGCTCGATGGCGAGGCGCCGCCAGCCGCAGCTCGGACGTCCGAGCGCCAGCGGCAGCGGCGCTTCGAGATGCGTCGGATGCCGGTTGGAGCTGACCCATAAAAGCCGCTCGCGGCGAAACACCTCCGCCGTGCGCTTGCCGTCGCAGTTGGTGATGATGGCGAGGTCCAGCTCGTTGGAATCGACGCGCTCGACCAGATCGACCGACGGCTCGCACATCACCGAGAGCTCGACGCCGGCGTAAGCGCGGGAGAAGCGCGCCATGATTTCCGGAAGGTACCGGTCGGCATAGTCATCGGGCACGCCGAGCCGTACGCGGCCGGTCAGTCCGTTGTTGGAGAAGGCCGCCAGCGTCTCGACATTGAGCTTGATGATGCGCCGCGCGTAATCGAGCAACCGCTGGCCGTCCTCGGTGAGGCGCGAGGCGCGGCCGTCGCGCACGAAGATCGCTTTCTCGATGCGCTCCTCGAGCCGCTTCATCTGCATCGATACCGCGGACTGCGTCTTGTTCACGACCTCTGCCGCCCTGGTGAAGCTGCCGGTCTCGGCAATGGCGATGAAGGTGCGCAACTGGTCGACGTCGATGAGGGCGGTCATGGCCGGCTCCGGGAGTACGCCGTTGAATTATCATCTATACCGATTGGTCAGATTAAAAACATTCGTTTCACTTATCAATCCCCTTGGATCATATTGCGATCGCTAACAGAAAGCGGGTGGGCATTTCGGGTGGCACGGCAAGCGGCCGGCGGCCAGTTTCGGCGTCGGCCCAATAGGCCAACGGAGAGCAAGATGAGAACAGCCAGTCCCATGATTCCCATCGCCGGGTCGCAGTCGCAGACCCTGACGATGCTGAGCGCCTTCGTGCTGTACTGGGCGAAGCGCTTCACCCGCGGCTTCCGCCATCGCCGCGCGGCTGCGTCGCTCGCCGGTCTCGACGAGCGCATGCTGGCCGATATCGGGCTCACGCAATCCGATCTGCGCGACGCCGTATCAGAGCCGCTATGGCGCGATCCGACTGCGCTCCTGCGCGCTCGTGCGCTCGAGCGCCGCCTGAGCCGCCACGGCATCTCGTTCGGGTTGGCCGATGCACCGCCGCTGGCGCCAGCATTGCGCTCAGCGCGCGCCGATCTCCCGACGCGCTACACCGCCTGAATTCATCTTGGGCCGAGCCCTCTCCTCGGCCCGACGATCCGACCGCGAAATCCCCTCTCGCCGCCGGATCTTGCGCCCGCCGAGCCCCTCTCGGCGGGCGCACTATTTTGGTGTGCGCTTAGTTGCTCACCGCAATGGTCGAGGGCAGCAAGGCGCGACGGTCCTTGACCACGCCGATGACCGCACCGGCGCGTGCGATCGTCGCAATGATCTTGCCGTCGAGCGCGCGATCGCAATTCATATGCGTCGGCGCGATGAAGAAGTCGGCGTGATCCCAGTCCGGCGTCCAGCTCAGCCCGGCGTCGGCCTCTTTCTCGAACGGCAGCCGCTCGCCGCAGACGGCAACCGTAAACCGGTGGCCGTGCAGGCGGTGCGCCTCTAGCGGCGCGACATAGGCTTCGAGGTCTCCCACCGCCTCCGGCATGATATTGACCCAGTAATCGGTGTCGTATCGCCGGTCGGCGCCTTCGATGCCGCCGACCAGGGGATTGAAGAACACGTATTCGTAAGGGTGCAGCCGCACGAGCTGGCTGGCGTTCCACAGCAGTATCAAAGTGAGCGACGCCGCGAGCCCGGTGCCAAGCGCAAAGGAGCGCGCCGATGTCGAGCGCAGTGCGGTCTCGAGCCCTATCGCGGCCAGTACCGTCAGCGGCGGGACCACGAACAAGAAATGGCGCATCCCGGTAAAAGCCGGCCCGCGCAGCGCCACCTGGCACAGCAGCGGAAAGCCGATGGTGAAGGCGATGAACAGGATGGCGTTTCGTGTCTGCGCCATCGTGCCGCTGGCATGCCGATGCCCGATGGCCCAGGCGGTGGCGACCAGCGCGCCGAGCAGCGTCAGCAACGGCAGCTTGATCGCGAGATAGGTCGGCACATACCAGCGAGGCACGTCGCCCATCAGATAGACATGGCCCGATAGCACCGTGCGGATCGGATAGTGAAACTCCGCGAAGTCGAAAAGGGCAGCGATCGGATTGAGCGGTGCCCGGGCCGCCCACGGCCAGGCGACGATCATCACCAGGTAGGCCAGGACAAAGCCGGGCGCGAAACGGATGGCTGAGCGGCCGATATAATCCGTGAAGCTGCGGATATCGCGGCGCTGCGTGGCTGCAGCCCCCAGCATCACGATCAAGAGCACGTAACCGATCACCAGCAGTCCGGTCACGCGTTGACCGAGCGCCGCTCCGATGGTCAGCCCGAGCAGCAGCACGTCTCGCCAGCGCGGTTGCGGCAGATCGCGCGCGCAGCGCAGCAGGAAGTAAGTCGCCGCCATCATCGCGGCGCCGAACGGGATGTCCTTGGTGTGGTTGAACATGCCTCCATACCAGGCGCCGCACACCGCGATGAGCGCCACAGCGAGCGCGCCGGCGCGAGGACCGGCAAGTAACCGCGCGGTGGCGCAGGTCGCCGCGATGCCGCCGACGCCGATCAGCGCGCAGAGTCCGTGGCGGATGGTGTAGAGGTCGAAGGGCAGGAACTTGCCGAGCAGCGTGGCCACGACATCGAACAGCCCGCCGTAAAGGTAGAGATTCTTGAAATTGAAAACGGTCTGATCGGTAAATCCGCTGCGGTAATAAGCCAGGATCAATTCGCCGTAGCGCTGCTGGACCTCCTCGTCATTGGAGATGGCGTAGTCGCCGAGCGTGGCCAGCGCGATGACGACGAGCGCGAGCAGGAGCAGCGCGCTGGCGACGTCATAGCGGTCGAGCGCGGCCAGCCGCGCTCGCCAGACGGACGTTCCTGCTTCCGTCCTGACGCTCATTTGCATGAGCAGCAGCAAAGCGCACAAAGCGGCGCGTCCACGCGCGTGCGTGCATGATGTCCCGGCGACATACGCAATCCTCCAACGAAAATGTGAAGGGATCGAGGAAGATTGTCATGCTGCACCTGCACAATATGCGTCCTATGACATGCGGCGAATTGGCGCGAGCGGGCCGATCTACGCCCTTGGGGCGGCTTTCCCGTAACGAGCGCGTGCGCGCTGCCAATCCAGGTGCTGCTATCTCGCTTCCGGGCGCAGTGTTCACTAACATGCGCAAGGCGGGCGCGAGCAAAGGGCCGGGCAACAATGCGGAATGTCCTGACCTGGTTGTGCGCCGCGATGCTCTTGCTCGCGGGCGTTGCCGGCGCATCGGCGCAGACCGGCTTCGACCGACCGGGTGGCGACTATTCCAACTTCCAGGTGCGCAGCGGGGATCCGGCGATCTGTGCGGCGCGCTGCGAGCGCGACGGACGTTGCCGCGCCTGGAGCTTCTCCTATCCGCGCACTGCGATGCCGCTCGCCACCTGCTGGCTCAAGCACGACGTGACGCCACGCAAGGAGGACAGCTGCTGTGTCTCCGGCGTGCGCGGGGCGGGCGTCATCGAGCCGCGCACCGGACCCATGGAGTTCTCAATCGACCGGTTCGGCGGCGACTACCGCAATTTCGAGGTATCGCCGGAAGGCAATGGCGCGGCATGCAAGGCCGCCTGCGATGCTGATAACAAATGCCGTGCCTGGACCTATGTGCGTCCCGGCTACCAGGGCACGCCCGCGCACTGCTACCTGAAAAGCACGATCAAGCCGCCACGGCCGCGGCCGTGCTGTATTTCCGGGGTCGTGCGTTAGTTCAGGTTAGTGGACCGCGCGGAAGAATCGCGCCAAGCGCAAGCCAGACGGCCAAGTCCAGACCGGCTGGCTCTTCATGCCGAGATCCCAGGAGCCCACCAGCGCGTCGACGCGTCCGATCAGGTCCGAAGTCGGCAGCATGCCCACGCCGCCGAGATCGAGCGGGACGCGGCTGTCGGCGGAATTGTCCCGATTGTCACCCATGACGAAGACATGGTCCGGCGGGACCACCTGGTCCGGCGTGTTGTCATAAGGTCCAACGGCGGCGAGCTTGAAGATTTCGTGCTGACGTCCGCCCGGCAACGTCTCGATGAAGCGGTGCGCCGGCTCCATGGTGCCGTTCTCGGTCTCCGCCTGCCCAATCCCATCGGGCCGCAATCCGACAGGCGTGCCGTTGATCCAAACCTGTCCGGCGTGGAGGCTCACATGGTCACCCGGCAGACCGATGACGCGCTTGACCCAAACCTGGCTGCGGTCGCCCGGCCAGCGGAATACGACGATATCGCCGCGTTTCGGCAAGGCGCCGAGAATGCGGTGCGTGTTCGGCAGTGTCATGAACGACGGCAAGGAGGCTGAGCTGTAGCCGTAAGGATATTTGGTGGCCAGCAGCTCGTCGCCGATCAGCAGCGTCGGCTCCATGGAGCCGGAGGGCACATAGTACGGCTCGGCGATTGCGCTCTTCGCGGCAAGGATCACCAGCACGATGCCGGCGAATTCGACGATGCTGCGCAACCAACTGTCCGATCGCTTTTGATCTTTTGCCATGGCGCGAACCTTGTCCGTCATTCTCCACCCGTCCCGCCGACCGTGATGCGATCCATGCGCAGGCTCGGCTGTCCGACGCCGACCGGCACGCCCTGGCCGTTCTTGCCGCAGGTGCCGATCCCGGCGTCCAGCGCGAAGTCGTTGCCGATCATGCTGATGCGATGCAGGTCGGTTGGCCCGTTGCCGATCAGCATGGCGCCTTTCACCGGCGCACCGACCTTGCCGTTCTCGATGCGATAGGCCTCGGTGCATTGGAAGACGTATTTGCCTGAAGTGATGTCGACCTGCCCGCCGCCGAAGTTCACCGCATAGATGCCGTTCTTCACCGAAGCGATGATCTCTCCGGGCTCGTGCTTGCCGGCCAGCATGTAGGTGTTGGTCATGCGCGGCATCGGTACATGCGCGTGGCTTTCGCGCCGGCCATTACCGGTCGGCTTCATATTCATTAGCCGCGCATTCTGCCGGTCCTGCATATAGCCGACGAGAATGCCGTCCTCGATCAGCACCGTGCGGTTGGTCGGCGTGCCTTCATCGTCGATCGACAGCGAGCCGCGACGCGATGCGATGGTGCCGTCGTCGACGACGGTGACGCCCGCCGAAGCGACGCGCTGGCCGAGCAGTCCGGCAAAGGCCGAGCTCTTCTTGCGATTGAAGTCACCTTCGAGCCCGTGACCGACGGCCTCGTGCAGCATGACGCCCGGCCAACCGGGCCCGAGCACGACGTCCATTTCGCCGGCAGGGGCGGGGACCGCAGCAAGATTGACCAGCGCCTGGCGCACGGCTTCATCGACCGCGCCATGCCAGGCGCCGGTTTCGATGAAGCGCGCATAGCCTTCGCGGCCGCCATAGCCGTGACTCCCGGTCTCCTGCCGGTCGCCGTCGCCGGCGACGATGGATACGTTGAGCCGGACCAGCGGACGAATGTCGCGATAGATCTCGCCGTCGGCGCGCAGGATCTCGACGACCTGCCAGGTCGCCGCGACGCTGGCCGAGACCTGACGCACCTGCGGGTCCTTGGCGCGCGCATAGGCGTCAAGCTCTTCCAGGAGCTTCACCTTGGTCTCGAAGCCTGGCGCGTCCAACGGATTGTCGTCGCTGTAAAGGCGGCGATTGGTGCGGCCCGGCGCTTTAGCGTAATGGCCGCTATAGCCGCCCTTCACCGCACGCACCGCATCGGCGGCGCGCGCCAGCGCGGCTTCCGAAAGGTCGGAGGCGTGCGCATAGCCGACCGCTTCGTCCTTGACCGCGCGCAGGCCGAAGCCTTGCGCCGTGTCGTAGGTCGCCTGCTTTAGCCGGCCATTGTCGTAATAGAGCACCTCCGACTGGCGGTATTCGAGGAACAGCTCGCCGTCATCCGCGCCCTCAAGCCCGCGCCCGACATGAGCAACGACCTTCTTGCGGTCGAGCCCGGCGCGGTCGATCAGCGAGGTCTTCGAATGGTCCATGAGCGGCTCCGGTCGGTGAGTGCCAAAGAGATAGGGGCTTTATGGCGATTCCGCGAGGGTGCTCACGCGTCCGGCGCCCAACATTGCCGTTTGTTCACGATACCTGATCCCGACCTGCGCAGGTCAGGCAAACGGATAAGGCTTGCTCATGTTCGTGTGAATTTCACCGAAACAGAGCCGATCGGCTCGAGCTCGTAGACGAGATCCGTTTCATCCGCATCGATGAAGATCGGCGGCAGGATCGAGCCGCAGATCACGATGTCGCCTGCGGCGAGCTTTTCGCCGAAGGCGGCGAGCACATTTGCTACATGGCCGATGACATCGAGCACTTTTCCGGTCAGTGCCTCCGGCTTGTCGATGCGGCCCGCTTCGCTGCCGCGGCGGAGCACGCGGCCCGTCATCCCGGCGGTGCTCGCTCCGCTGCGCGACGCCTCACCGAGCACGACGTTGCGCTGAAAGATATTGTTGGCGAGCACCGCATCGAACGCCTCGGCCGTCGGTGGCGGATGAAAATCGGCAAGCTCTATCGCCGGGGTGAGCGAGGCGATCGCGGCAGCGACTGTTCCCGCATCGGCGTCGGCCGGCAAATCGCGACCCATGCGCGCCGCAATCTCTGGCTCCGCCACCGGCTGGGTCCAGCCAGCAAAGGAAGCGGTGTCGCCCGAGCGCAGCAGGCCGCGCTGCATCAGATAGCCGGTCACCGGCTTCACGAGGCCGAACTTCGTCAACGCGGCCGGCGCGCCGAAGCCGACCTTCCAGCCCACCGGCTTTTCGCCGGCCGCAATGCGCGCGCGGCGCTGCGCGAGCTGTGCGGTGAGGCCGCGTTGGATGCGCGGATCGTCCCAAGCACCGGCGATGCTCATCTGTTATGGTCCTTCAAGCGCGATCATGACGTCGCGTGCCGCAGCTCGCCGCTTGGCGATCAGCGGCTGGTACTCCGGCGCGTGATACCAGGCCTTCAGGGAGGCCATGTCGGGAAAGGCGATGATGACGACGCGGTTAGGCCGCCAATGTCCCTCGAGAATCTCGTGGCTGCCGGACTTGGTGAGATAGCGTCCGCCGTGACGTTCAATCATCGGGATCACCTGCTCGAGATAGGCGGTAAACGCCGTCTCGTCGTGGATCTCATGCTCGCCGATGTAGTAGGCGGTCACTTTTGATGGCTCTCGGGATGCACTTCATACCCGGAGTCCTCGATCGAGCCGGCGCCCATCCAACCCCATACCAGCACGACGTCGCGGTCGGACGTGTTGTTGAAGCCGTGCCAGCAGCCGCGCGGCGAATAGACCACGTCGCCCTCGATCGACGGCTTCTCACCATCCTCGGTGTAGATGTGGCCCTGGCCCTTGATCACGATGAAGAACTCGCCGCAATGGTGATGTCGGTGGTTTTCGTGGCGAGCGCCGGGCTTGAGCACAGTCCAGCCGACCACGTGATCGGCGCCCGCGCTCTTCTTGTCGATCAGGAACTGCACCTGCATGTCGACCCAGCCATCATCGCGCTTCAAACCTTCGACCTTTGGCACTTCGCTGAGATTGGTGCGAAACATCTTCGGCGTTTCGCTCCATTTGGCGGCGGTGCCTTTCAAGGCTTTAGCCAGCGCGGAGCCGATCTTTTCACCCGTTGACGTCACTGTTGTCCTCCCAAGCGCCGATACACCTGATGTGCGACGACGAAGTCGTTGTGATCGATGCCGAGCCCGCGGCACGCGTTCATCATCTCGTTGGCCGCGGCGGCGAGCGGCGTCGGGCTGCCGAGCTTGCGGCCGAGCTCCAGTGCCAGCAGCATGTCCTTCTGCTGCAGCGTGACGTCGGCAAGCGGGACCTTCGGCATCTTGCCGTCGAGAATGAAAGGCCCGCGATAGCCGAGGACCGGAGAGGCGGCGACGCTCTTGAGAATGGCGTCGACGGCAGCCTCGCGACTAACGCCGCCCTTCTCCGCGAGCGCCACGGCCTCGCCGAAACAGATCACCTCGACCATCAGCAGCAGATTGACCGCGATCTTCATCTGGCAGGCGAGACCGTTGCCGCCGATCCGCGTCACCTTGGGGCCGATCGCGAGCAGCACCGGCTTGGCGCGTTCGAAGGCAGCCTCGTCACCGCCGATCATGATCGAGGCATTGCCTTGCGTCACAGTGACCGGACTTCCCGAGATCGGTCCGTCGAGCATGGTCGAGCCGGCCTTGGCGAACTCGGCGGCGACGGCGCGACTCGCATCCGGCGCGATGGTGCTCATGTCGATGTAAATGCCGCCGTTGCGCAATCCGGCGACGATACCGTCGGCGCCGAGCGCGATTGCGCGCACGGCGGCGGCATCGGTGACGATCGAGAACACGATCTCGGATTGCCCCGCGACCTCGCGCGGCGTCGGCGCAAAGCGCATGCCGGCTTTGATCAGCGCTTCCGCTTTCTCGCGCGAACGGTTCCAGCCGGTGACGGTGTGCCCGGCGCTCATCAATCGGGGCACGAGCAGTTGCCCCATGGCGCCGAGGCCGACGAAACCCAGATTCACGCGTTCCTCCCGCCCGCGCAAAAATCGGCGCGGTGTTCAGTTTTGCGGGATGTTAGTGGAGCGGATGAACGGTGGCGAGCCGGCGCGGTCGCATCGGTTCACGGCAGCTTATCGTAGCCTTCGCCGAAGCCCTTCAGGCTCAGCGGAAAGCCGATGCCTTCCTCGGGCGTCTGGAAGATGATGAAGGTCGCGGTCTGCCCGGTGCGCAGTTGCTTGATCAGGTTGTCATCCATGATCACTTCGGCAATGCAGCCGGAGGGTAGGCAGCGCACGAAGCCGGCGCGGCCGACGTCGGTCTGGTCGATCTTCAGGCCGAGGCCCGAAGGCAGCAGCACGCCGAGCGGCGCCACCACGCGCATCAGGCGACTCTTCTGGTCCGCGGTCTTGAGCACGATCACGGTCAGGCCGACATTGGCGCGATCCTCGGCAACGACGCTCTGGATGAGCGCGCACTGCTCGCTTTGCGCCCCCGGCGGGGTATCGCAGCGAATCTGCCAGTCCTGGTGCACGGAGCGCACCGCGCCCTGGGCGGCGGCTTGCTCACAGGGGGCCATCCACAGGCTTGCTCCAAGCGCCGCAAGCAACGCGATCTGGCGGCGCCAGTCCTGGCCAAAAATGCCGTTCATCTGGAAACCCTTGCGCCCCGCGAATCGCCGAAGTGCCCCCGACAGTTCACCCGGCCAGCTTTGGGTCATGGCGCGAGCGGACTGTCAAGCAAGGCAGGAAAACGGACATTGTGGCGTCACTAGTGCGGGGAATTTGAATTCCTGCAGCATTTGCCGCGGGCTCGTTCAGGAATTCAAATTCAAAGCCGCACTAGAATCAAATACTTGCTAGTGCTCCGTTTCCGAAGTTCGCATTGAGCATGCCGCAATGTGTGGCGAACTTCGGAAACGGAGCACTAGTGAAACTGGCCTTGAAGTCGGTATTTTTTGCGACCCGTCGCGGTCCCGCGGACGCCGCGGATTGTCGCGGGGATCGGCCGTTCAGGTGCATTGCGGCAGCGCAGGAATTGTGGTTTGAGAGGCTGGGATTACCCCCCTATCCCGCCGCACGTCCTGTCGACGCCACGCCCGTGGCCCTCGCGTGCATCAGCGGGAATCGAGCCGCGCATCGACGCACCGATGCACGGTCCGACGAGCCCGACAACGGCCCGAATTCGCGCAAGGAGCGGACACGACGATGCAATTTCTCAAGCGAATGATCGCCTTCTCGGCGGCTGCTCTCGCCATAATCCTCATTACGGGTGATCTCGCCTTCGCCGGCATGGGGCAGCCGTCGCCCTGGCAGCTCGGGCTTCAGGGTGCCGCGACACCGGTCATGGAAGAGCTGACCTGGTTCCATGATTTCCTGCTCTACATCACCGCGGCCATTGCCGGCTTTGTCCTTGTGCTGCTGATCATTGTGACCGTCCGCTTCAATTCGCGCGCCAACCCGGTGCCGTCGAGGACGACCCACAACACGCCGATCGAGATCATCTGGACCGTCGTCCCGGTGCTCATCCTGGTGACCATCGCCGTTCCGTCGTTCCGCCTGCTGTTCCACGAGCTCAACACCCCGCCTGCGGACGTGACCGTGAAGGCCACCGGCAAGCAGTGGTTCTGGAGCTACAGCTATCCGGACAGCAAGTTCGAGTTCGATTCGCTCATGGTGCAGACCAAGGACCTTAAGCCCGATCAGCCGCGCCTGCTCAGCGTCGACAACGAGATGGTCGTGCCGGTGAACAAGGTGGTGCGCGTGCTCACTACCGGCGCCGACGTGATCCACTCCTTCGCGGTGCCGTCCTTCGGTATCAAGATCGACGCCATCCCGGGCCGCATCAACGAGACCTGGTTCAAGGCGACGCGCGAGGGCGTCTATTACGGCCAGTGCTCCGAGCTTTGCGGCAAGGACCACGCCTTCATGCCGATCGAGGTGCGCGTGGTCAGCGAGAAAGAGTACACCGCGTGGCTCGACCAGGCGAAGAAGAAGTACGCGCAGGACGACAATCGTCCGACCGCGGTCGCGGCGAATGCCGCGGCCCAGTGAGGCCGCCTAACCGGCAGGCGATAACGATCTAACGTCGAAGGACATGACGATGGCTAGCACGGCAACTGCTCACGGCGCGCACGACGAACACGATCACGGTCACCCGACCGGCTGGCGGCGCTATCTCTACTCCACCAATCACAAGGACATCGGCACGATGTATCTTGTGTTCGCCATCCTGGCGGGCGTGATCGGGGCTTGCTTCTCGATCGCGATCCGCGCCGAGCTGCAGAACCCGGGCCTGCAGGTCTTCCCGAGCTCGCACGAGTTCAACACGTTCACCACCGCCCACGGCCTGATCATGATCTTCTTCATGGTCATGCCGGCGATGATCGGCGGCTTCGGCAACTGGTTCGTGCCGCTGATGATCGGCGCGCCGGACATGGCGTTCCCGCGCATGAACAACATCTCGTTCTGGCTGCTGCCGGCGTCGATCTCATTGCTCGTCATCTCGATGTTCGTCGAAGGCGAACCGGGCGCCAACGGCGTCGGCGCGGGCTGGACGCTCTACGCGCCACTATCGACGAGCGGGCATCCGGGGCCGGCGGTCGACTTCGCCATCCTGTCGCTGCATCTCGCCGGCGCCTCCTCGATCCTCGGCGCCATCAACTTCATCACCACCATCTTCAACATGCGCGCGCCCGGCATGACGCTGCACAAGATGCCGCTGTTCGTGTGGTCGATCCTGGTCACCGTGTTCCTGCTGCTGCTGGCGCTGCCGGTGCTTGCCGGCGCCATCACCATGCTGCTCACCGACCGCAACTTCGGCACGACGTTCTTCGCTGCTGACGGCGGTGGCGATCCGATCCTGTTCCAGCACCTGTTCTGGTTCTTCGGCCATCCGGAGGTTTACATCCTCATCCTTCCGGGCTTCGGCATGGTCAGCCAGGTGGTGTCCACCTTCAGCCGCAAACCGGTGTTCGGCTATCTCGGCATGGCCTACGCCATGGTTGCGATCGGCGGCATCGGCTTCGTCGTCTGGGCGCACCACATGTACACGGTGGGTCTGTCGACCGGCGCGCAGGCCTATTTCATCGCCGCCACGATGGTGATCGCGGTGCCGACCGGCGTGAAGATCTTCTCCTGGATCGCCACGATGTGGGGCGGCTCGATCGAGTTCAAGACGCCGATGCTATGGGCGATGGGCTTCATCTTCCTGTTCACCGTCGGTGGCGTCACCGGCGTCGTGCTCGCCAATGCCGGCGTCGATCGCGTGCTGCAGGACACCTATTACGTGGTGGCGCACTTCCACTACGTGCTGTCGCTCGGCGCCGTCTTCGCCATCTTCGCCGGCTGGTACTACTGGTTCCCGAAGATGACCGGCTACATGTACAACGAGACCATCGGCAAGGCGCACTTCTGGATCACCTTCATCGGTGTCAACCTGGTGTTCTTCCCGCAGCACTTCCTGGGTCTTGCCGGCATGCCGCGGCGCTATGTCGACTACCCGGATGCGTTCCACGGCTGGAACGAGGTCTCGTCGATCGGCTCTTACATCTCCGGCTTCGGTCTCATCGTGTTCTTCATCGGGCTCGCCGAGGCGTTCATGCGCAAGCGCGAGGCCGGTAAGAATCCATGGGGTGCTGGCGCGACCACGCTCGAGTGGACGCTGTCCTCGCCGCCGCCGTTCCATCAGTTCGAGACGCTGCCGCGGATCAAGTAAAGCGGGCAACCGGAGACGATGTCACTCGTCAGTCAAGGCGCTGAATTCGACGGTCCGATCGAGGCGGACACTGCGCTCGCCTATGCGCAGCCGAGTCTCGCCGGCGTCGATGACTATGTCGCGCTGCTCAAGCCGCGGGTGATGTCGCTCGTCGTCTTCACCGCGTTGGTCGGTATCGCGGTGGCGCCGACTTCCGTGCACCCGGTGATCGGCTTCGTCTCGCTGCTCTGCATTGCAGTCGGCGCCGGTGCCGCCGGCGCGCTCAACATGTGGTACGACGCCGACATCGACGCCAAGATGGTGCGCACCGCGCGCCGTCCCGTGCCGGCGGGCCGCGTGCTGCCGGGCGAGGCGCTCGGTTTCGGCGTGACGCTTGCCGTCGGCTCGGTGGCAATGCTCGGGCTCGTTGCCAATTGGCTGGCGGCGGGACTGCTCGCCTTCACCATCTTCTTCTACGCCGTCGTCTACACGATCGGGCTCAAGCGCCGCACGCCGCAGAATATCGTCATCGGTGGTGCCGCCGGCGCCTTTCCGCCGATGATCGGCTGGGCGGCCGCGACGGGAAGCCTGTCGATCGAGCCGATCATTCTCTTCCTCATCATCTTCTTCTGGACCCCGCCGCATTTCTGGGCGCTCGCGCTCTACCGCGCCGAGGACTATGCGCGCGCCGGCGTGCCGATGCTGCCCGTTGTCGCCGGGGACCGTGAAACTCGCCGGCAGATACTGCTTTATACTTTCATCCTGGTGCCGCTTGGTCTGGCACCCTGGGCGCTCGGCTATGCCGGCTGGCTCTACGGCGTCGTCGCGACCGGAACCGGCGCGATCATGGTGGCGCTGGCGTTGCAGGTGCGCGCCGAACGCCGCCCGGACGATCGGGCCAGCAAGCATCTGTTTGCTTTCTCGATCCTGTATCTGTTCCTGCTGTTCGCGGTGCTCCTGGTGGAGCAGGGATGGGGCGGCTTCATCGGCCGGATCGGCGCGTGAACGCGGCATTGGACAACGTTATGGATGAGCGGCGCGAAGATGACGGCATCGTCCTCACCGAGGCGCAGAAGCGCGCGCGGCGCTCGCGCTCAATCGCCATCGCGCTGTGTCTCGGCGTGCTGGTCGTCATCTTTTACGCCATCACTATTGTGAAAGGCCCGGCTATCCTGATCCGGCCACTGTGATCGCATGAACGCAACCGACCCGCACCGCCGAACTGCTTCGCGCCGCGACCTCATCGTCGCTGCGTCGTGCGGCGCGTTCGTCGCGCTGATGGTCGGCGCCGCGTTTGCCGCGGTCCCGTTCTACAACTGGTTCTGCAAGACGACCGGCTTCGGCGGCACCACGCAGGTGGCGAAGGTCGGGCCGCAGCACATGCTCGGGCGCACGATCACGGTGCGTTTCGATTCCAATGTGACTGCAGGCCTGCCGTGGAGCTTCACGCCGGAGAAGACGTCGATCGACGTGCATATCGGTGAAGTGGTGACCGCGTATTACAAGGTGACCAACGAATCCGCCCGCGAGACGCTCGCCCAAGCCTCCTACAACGTGTCGCCGCTTACCGTCGGCATCTATTTCAACAAGATCAACTGCTTCTGCTTCACCGAGCAGAAGCTCAAGCCGGGCGAAACACGAGAAATGGCCGTGGTGTTCTATGTCGATCCCTCGCTCGCCAAGGACGCCGATCAGGACGATCTCAACACCATCACCTTGTCCTATACCTTCTATCCCTTGCGCGAGCCTGAACGGCCCGTCGCCGAGGGGGCGGTAAACCCGAAGATCTTGCGTTAGTCAGGAACACGCGGCGCGCTGCGCCGCCAAGAGGACGTGAACGGAGACGACGATGGCTGAGGCCCACGCAAAGCACCACGACTACCACCTCGTCGATCCGAGCCCTTGGCCGGCCGTCGGTGCGGTGTCCGCCTTCCTGTTGGCCTTCGGCGGCATCATGTGGATGCACCACTCGATGGCCGCGGCACCGTACATCTTCGGCCTCGGCATTCTCGGCACCGCCTACACCATGATCAGCTGGTGGCGCGACGTGATCCGCGAAGCGCAGTACCAGGGCCACCACACGCGCGTGGTGCAGCTGCATCACCGCTACGGCATGATCCTGTTCATCGCCTCCGAGGTGATGTTCTTCGTCGCCTGGTTCTGGGCCTACTTCAACACCGCGTTGTTTCCCGCCGATATCCACGACATCGCGCGCCTCGACTTCACCGGCGGCGTGTGGCCGCCGAAGGGCATCGAAACCTTCGATCCCTGGCATCTGCCGCTGCTCAACACGCTGATCCTCCTCACGTCCGGCACCACGGTGACCTGGGCGCATCACGCGCTGCTCGAGGACGACCGGCAGGGCCTCAAGTGGGGCCTCATCCTCACCATCGCGCTCGGCCTGACCTTCACCTGCGTGCAGGCCTACGAATATTCGCATGCGGCCTTCCACTTCTCGGGCAACATCTACGGTGCCACCTTCTTCATGGCGACCGGATTCCACGGCGCGCATGTGATCATCGGATCGATCTTCCTGATCGTCTGCCTGTTCCGCGCGCTCGCCGGCCATTTCACGCCGAAGCAGCATCTCGGCTTCGAGTTCGCCGCCTGGTACTGGCATTTCGTCGACGTCGTCTGGCTGTTCCTGTTCGCCTGCATCTATGTGTGGGGTTCGGGTGGTGAAGGCGCGGCGCACGCGGCCGGCCATTGATCGCGACGCCGCTCAAGACCTGAAAAAAAGGGCGGCGAAAGCCGCCCTTTTGCTTTGGAGCATTGGATGACGCAAGGCCCACTGCCGATCGCCAAAGGCCTGCGCTGCCGTTGTCCGCGCTGCGGCAGGGGTGCGCTGTTCAAAGGCTTTCTCTCGCTGCGCGCGCGCTGTGACGCGTGCGGACTCGACTATGGCTTCGTCGACGCGGGCGACGGGCCGGCTGTATTCGTCATCCTGTTTGCCGGATTTGTCGTCGTCTTTGCCGCGCTGATCACCGAGGTGCTCTATCAGCCGCCCTACTGGGTGCATGCCGTGCTCTGGCTGCCGCTGATCCTTATTGTCACCATTCTGCCGCTGCGACCGGTCAAGGGCCTGCTGATTGCTTTGCAATACCACCACAAAGCTGCCGAAGGCCGGCTCGAGCGCCGGGGCGAATCGTGAGCGATGCCGAAGCGCCGCGCCGGCGCGGGCTTATCGAGCCTACGCTGTTCGCGATCTGCGGCGTCGCCGCGCTGGTCGCGCTCGGTGTCTGGCAGCTCGACCGCAAGACCTGGAAGGAAGGCCTGATCGCGACAGTGACGCAGCGGATCACCGCGGCGCCTGCCGCGCTGCCGCCGCGTGAACGTTGGGCGCAGCTCTCCGCTGATAAGGACGAATACCGGCGCGTCACCTTCCCGGCGGAGTTCATCGACGACGAGGCGCTGGTCTACACCGCAGGCTCGGCGTTCCGCCCGGATGTGAGCGGCGCCGGGTTCTGGGTGTTCTCGCCGGTGCGGCTCCTTGGCGGTAGCGTCGTTGTGGTCAATCGCGGCTTCGTGCCGACGGATCACAGGAATGTGCGCGACCGCCCGAACGGCATGCTGCGTGGGATCGTCGACATTACCGGCGCCATGCGCTGGCCGGAGGCGCGCGGCCTGTTCACACCCGCCGACGAGCCGCAGAACGGCGTCTGGTATGTCCGCGATCCGAAGCTCATCGCCGAGGCCAAGCACTGGGGCGCGGTCGCACCGTTCTTCATCGACATGGAGGCGCCGCAGCCGCCCGGCGGCATGCCGCGGCCCGGCCCGCTGGTGGTGAAGCTGCCGGATAATCACCTGCAATACGCGATTACCTGGTTCGGCCTGGCAGCGGCGCTCATCGGCGTCTATGTCGCGTGGCTGATCGCGCGCCGGCGCGCTTCCTTGTGAAAGCCGCCTCCAGCGACTAGTGTGCCCTTTGGATCGCCGCTGGGTCCAGGAAAGCAAGTCAATTCAATGCGTTATGTCTCGACACGGGGGGAGGCCCCGCCGCTCGACTTTGTCGAGGTGATGCTCGCGGGCCTGGCTCGCGACGGTGGCCTCTACGTGCCCGAATCCTGGCCGCGGCTTGCTCCCGAAATCATCGCCGGCTTTGCCGGGCGGCCTTATGCCGAGGTCGCGGTCGACGTGATCAAGCCGTTTGTCGGCGCGAGCCTCGCGGAGGCCGATCTCGAGCGCATGGCGCGCGAAGCCTATGGCTCGTTCCGTCATCCGGCGACGGTGCCGCTCGTGCAGCTCGGCAGCAATTGCTTCGTGCTCGAGCTGTTCCATGGCCCGACGCTCGCCTTCAAGGATCTGGCGATGCAGCTCGTGGCGCGGATGATGGATCATGCGCTGCGGCTGCGCGGCGAGCGCACCACGATCGTCGTCGCCACCTCCGGCGACACCGGCGGCGCCGCGGTCGAAGCGTTCCGCGGCCGCAGCCAGGTCGATCTCATCGTGCTGTTCCCCAACGGCCGCATCTCCGAGGTGCAGCGCCGCATGATGACGACGGCGGCGGACGACAACGTGCACGCGATCGCTGTAGACGGAACTTTCGACGATTGCCAGGCGCTGGTGAAATCGTTGTTCAATCATCATGCGTTTCGCGACCGGGTGCGGCTCTCCGGTGTCAACTCCATCAACTGGGCGCGCATCGTCGCGCAGGTGGTCTACTATTTCACCGCCGCCGTCGCGCTCGGGGCGCCACACCGCAAGGTGGCGTTCACCGTGCCGACGGGCAATTTCGGCGACGTCTATGCGGGCTATGTCGCCGAGCGCATGGGGCTGCCGGTCGACCGGCTGGTCGTCGCCACCAATGTCAACGATATCCTGGCGCGCACCTTCTCGAGTGGCGCCTATGAATTGCGGTCCGTCACGGCGACGACTTCGCCATCCATGGACATCCAGGTCTCGTCGAACTTCGAGCGGTTGCTGTTCGACGCCTATCATCGCGACGCCCGGGCCGTGCGCGCGTCGATGGGCTCGCTGGCGCAGTCGGGGCGCTTCGTCGTCTCCGCCGATGCGCTCTCGGAAATGCGCCGCTTCTTCAGCGCCGATCGCGCCGACGAGGACGAAGCCGCCGCCACGATGCGCACGGTGCTGCGCGAAGCCGGCTACGGCGCCGACCCGCACACCGCGGTTGGACTTGCGGTCGCCGAAAAGGAACCGCGCGATCCCGCGATCCCGATGGTGGTGCTCTCGACCGCGCATCCGGCGAAATTCCCAGAGGCGGTCGAAGCCGCGACGGGCGTGCGCCCGCCGTTGCCCGAGTGGCTCGGCGATCTTGGCGAACGACAGGAGCGCGTCACCGTGCTCGCCGCCGATCAAGCGGCGTTGGAACGATTTGTCACAGCGGCGTCGCGTGCCGCACGCGAAGGAGCTGCGGCATGAGCGTCAACGTCACCCGGCTCGCCTCGGGGATCACCGTCATCACCGATCAGATGCCGCATCTGCATACGGCATCGCTCGGCGTCTGGGTCGGATCCGGCAGCCGCGATGAAAAGAGCGACGAGCACGGGATTTCGCATCTGCTTGAGCATATGGCTTTCAAGGGCACCTCGCGCCGTACCGCGCGGCAGATCGCGGAGGAGATCGAGGCGGTCGGCGGCGACCTCAATGCCGCAACCAGCATCGAGACCACGGCCTATTACGCGCGTGTATTGGAGACCGATGTGCCGCTGGCGCTCGACGTGCTGTCCGACATCCTCTCCAATCCCACATTCGACCCCGAAGAGCTGCATCGCGAGCAGAACGTCATCGTCCAGGAGATCGGCGCGACGGAAGACGCGCCCGACGATCTCGTCTTCGATCGTTTGCAGGAGACGTCCTTTCCCGGCCAGCCCGTGGGGCGCTCAATCCTAGGCACGCCGGAAACCGTGCGCTCGTTCAACGGCAAGCGCCTGCGCGCCTACCTGGGCCGCAACTACCGCGCGCCCGATATGGTGATTGCCGCTGCGGGGGCGGTCGACCATGGCATGATCGTTGCGGAGACCGAGCGCCGCTTTGCGAGCTTCGCCGAACCTGCCGCGCCGCAGCCCGAGGCGGCCAAGTTCGTCGGCGGCGTGCGCATCGAATCGCGTGATCTCGAGCAGGTGCATATCGCGCTGGCGCTCGAGGGGCTGCCGCAGCGCGACCCGGATCTGTACGCCCTGCAGATCTTCACCAACGCGCTCGGCGGCGGCATGTCGTCGCGTCTGTTCCAGGAAGTGCGGGAAATCCGCGGCCTCTGCTATTCGATCTACGCGTTCCATGCGCCTTATTCCGATACTGGTCTGTTCGGGCTCTATGCCGGGACGGATGCGTCGGACGCGCCCGAGCTGATGCGGGTCGTCGTCGACCAGATCGCGCAGGCTGCGGAGAACCTCAACGAGACCGAGGTGGCGCGCGCCAAATCGCAGATGAAGACCGGGCTGCTGATGGCGCTGGAAAGCTCGGGCGCCCGCGCCGAGCAACTGGCGCGGCAAATGCTCGCCTACGGGCGTCCGATCCCGCTCGATGAGATCGTCGGCAAGATCGAGGCGGTCACCGTCGAGCGCGCGCAGGCCGCGGGGCGGGCGCTCATTCGTCGCGGCCGGCCGGCCATCGCCGCGCTCGGCCCCGCGGGCCTTGAAAGCGCAGCCGCGATTGCGGAAACTTTGGTCCGCCGCGCCGCATGACCGGCTGAGAGTTCATGGCGTTCTTCCGCACCGTCAGCATAACCGAGCCGCAGCCTGGAATCGTAGGCGAGGGCGTGACGCTGCGCATGCCGCAGATGGCGGACTATGCGGAGTGGGCGGCGCTGCGCGACGCCAGCCGCGATTTCCTCACCCCCTGGGAGCCGACCTGGCCATCCGACGACCTCACCCGCTCGGCGTTTCGCCGCCGGCTCAAGCGCTATCTCGAGGATCAGCGCGCGGATCAGGCCTATGCGTTCCTGATCTTTCGCGCCAAGGATAATGCGCTGATCGGCGGACTGACGTTGGCCAATGTGCGTCGCGGCGTCGCCCAATCCGGCAGCCTCGGCTATTGGATGGGAGCTAAATTCGCACGTCAGGGCTACATGACCGCTGCAGTGCGCGCGCTCATTCCGTTCGTCTTCGGGGGCTTGCGCTTGCATCGGCTGGAGGCCGCCTGCATCCCGGCCAACGCCGCCTCGATCCGGCTCCTGGAGAAGACCGGTTTCCAGCGGGAAGGCTACGCGCGCGAATATCTCTGCATTAACGGACTATGGCAGGATCATCTGCTTTATGCGCGGCTGAAGGACGATCCGTAGGGGCGAGACCCGGCCACGGCTTTGCCATGCTCGGCTGCAATCAAAAGACACTTTCCATTTGGGGACCTGCACGGGAACGACGATGAGGACGAAGGGGAGGAATGGGCTTGCGGCCGTCAGCGCCGCAGCGCTAGCCGCAGTCAGCTTGCTATCGGCATGCTCAAGCAGCGGGCTGAGCACAGCAACCGGCGGCTCGAGCGGCTCCGGTGTATCTTCGTTTTTCGACAAGCTCGGCTTCAGCAGACCGAAGACGTCGACAGCGACCGAGGGCACGCCCAATCCCGATGCGCAGCAACAAGATTTCGATTGTCCGAGCGTCGAGGTCCGGACCGGCGCGGCGACGCTGACCATCGCCACCAAGAACACCGCCGACGCGAGCGCCGCGGATCTGCGCTATCAGGGATCGATCGTGCGTACGGCGCGCGAATGTCCGCTGCGTGCGGGCGTCGTCAATCTCAAGGTCGGCGTCGAGGGACGCATCGTGCTCGGGCCGGCCGGCGGACCGGGGCAGATCGAGGTGCCGCTGCGCATGGCGGTGGTGCAGGAAGGCACAGAGCCGAAGACGATCACCACCAAGCTGTTCCGCATCCCGGTGACCATCGAGCCCGGCCAGGAACGCGTCACGTTTACGGAAATCACCGAAGACTTGAGCTTCCCGATGCCGAAGCCCGCGGGACTGATCGACGAATATATCGTCTATGTGGGCTTTGATCCTCAGGCGGCTCCCGAGCCGAAGGCGAAGAAGCCGCCGGCGAAGCGCCGTGCTGCCGCACGACCGAAGGGCTGATTACCAGCCGCGCAGCTCGATGACCGTGCTTTTCAGCGCACGCATGTCGGCAATCACCGTGCGGGCGCCGGCGGCGATGAGCTGAGCGCCGAGATGCGGGCTCGCGTGGGTGCCGCCGACAAAGCCGATCGGCGTCATGCCGGCGGCGGCCGCCGCGGTGACGCCGACAGGTGAATCCTCGACCACGATGCAGTCGCTGGCGGCAACGCACATCCTGTGCGCCGCTAGGAGGAATAGATCCGGTGCCGGCTTGCCGCGGCGCACGTCGCTTCCCGAGAACAGATGCGGCTCGAAGAAGCGGATGAGATTGGTGGTCTCAAGGCTCATGCGAATGCGATTGAGCGTCGACGACGACGCCACGCACTTCGGCCCGCGCAACCAGGTCAGCGCATGCGCGGCGTGTGCCGTGGGTCGCAACTCGGCCTGGAAGCGCAGCAGCGTCGCCGCGGTGACGCGGGCGGGGAAATTTTCCGGCAGCTTGCGGCCGGCCGCGGTCTCCACCTCGGCGAAAACGTCAGCTTGCCGACGGCCGGTGAAGTAGCGGGCAATGATGTCGGCAGTGAGCGGAAAACCGGCGCGGGTCAGCTCTTCCGCAAGCACGGTCGTTGCAAGTTGCTCGCTGTCAACGAGAACCCCGTTGCAATCGAAAATGACCACCGGTCCCCCGACCTCAGCGGCCTCATTCAGGCCTCGGATCAATTTCCGAATCAGTGATGCAAGAGTAGTGAGGCCGACCTGGAGCGCAAAGATGGCAAAGTTGAGTCGCCCCCCTTGTTCACAGGGTGGCGGCCGTGTTGGGGACAACCCCGAATTGTCGGCGAATCGGAAGAACTAGAGCGGGTCGTTCGCGTTAATTGAGCTTCTTGCGAACGTCTTCGATGCCTTTGGCGAGCAGGGCTTCCGCCGCCTTGCCCTTGGCCGCCTGGGTCAGGATCTTCTCGGCCGCGGAAACGGCCGCTTCAGCCGCAGCAGCGCGCACATCGCTCATAGCCTGAGCTTCGGCCTGGGCGATCTTGGCCTCGGCCATCTTTGTGCGGCGCGAAACGAAATCTTCCACCCGCGCCTTGGCCTCGATCGCCAGGCGCTCGGCCTCGGCCTTGGCTCCGGCGATGATGTCCTGCGCCTCGCTATCGGCCTGTTGCCGGCGTCGCTGATACTCGGTGAGCAGTTGCAGCGCTTCGTCCTTGAGGCGTTGGGCGTCGTCAAGCTCGGCCTTGATGCGGTCGCGGCGCTGGTCGAGCGAAGCGATGATCGCCTTATGCGCGCCGACATAGCCCATAACCACGATAAAGATCGCGAATGCGATCGCGGCCCAGGTTTCAGGCTCCAACATGGCAGGCTTCCTTAACGCTTGAGCGCTTCGGCGACAGCGCTGGTGACGTCCTGGTCAGCCGGCGCGGAACCGATAAGCCGCTCGACGATAGCTGCGGCGGCATCCTTGGCGATGCCGGCCACATTGCTCATGGCCGCCTGCTTGGTCGCGACAATCGCCTTTTCGGCGTCGGCGAGCTTGGCGTTGAGCTGCGTCTCCAACTGCTTGCGGGTCGTATCGGCCGCGGCAGCCTGCGTCTCGCGCATCTCGGTGGCGATAGCCTGGGCGCGGCCGCGCGCATCGGCCAGCGCCTTCTCATAGGCGGCGATGGCCGCGTCAGCCTGCTCCTTCGCCTTCTGCGCCTGCGCCAGATCATCGGCGATCCGCTTCTGCCGGTTCTCGATGATCGAGCCGACCTGCGGAATGGCGAGCTTCGACATCACCACGTAGAGGATGATGAACGTGATCGCCAGCCAGACGAGCTGCGAAGGGAAGGTGTGCGGGTCGAAGGGCGGGAATGCGCCCTTGTGCCCTTCCGACGGCTGTTCGGTATGCGCTGTAGTCGTGGCCATCGCGCGGTCCGCTTGCGGCGGCAGTGTGCCGCCGGGCTTGTTAGAGGGCGAACAGCAGCAGGAGCGCGATCAGCAGCGAGAAGATGCCGAGCGCCTCAGTCACGGCGAACCCGAAGATCAGGTTCGCGAACTGGCCTTGCGCGGCCGACGGATTGCGCACCGCGGCCGCGAGATAGTGTCCGAAGATCGAGCCCACGCCGACGCCGGCGCCGCCCATGCCGATGCAGGCAATGCCCGCGCCGATGTACTTTGCTGCTACTGGATCCATGAGAAGAACTCCCTTTCGAGGTGTCGAGGCGGGCGCTCAGTGGCCCGGGTGAATCGCATCGTTGAGATAGATGCAAGTGAGAATGGCGAACACATAAGCCTGCAGCGCCGCGACCAGCGTCTCCAGCGCGGTGAGCGCTACAGTCAGGCCGAGCGGCAGCACCGCACCGACCCAGCCAAGGACGCCCCAGGCCGTGAGCATGGTGACGAAGCCGGCGAACACCTTGAGCGTGATGTGCCCGGCGAGCATGTTGGCGAACAGACGCACGCTGTGCGAGATCGGCCGCGACAGGAACGACAGCACTTCGATAGCCACGATCAGCGGCAGGATGTAGATCGGGATGCCCTTGGGGACGAAGAGCCCGAAGAAGTGCAATCCGTTCTTCCACAAGCCGTAGATCAGCACGATGAAGAACACCGTCAGCGCCAGCGCTGCGGTGACGACGATATGCGTGGTCACGGTGAAGGTGAACGGGATCAGCCCGACCATGTTGATCACGAAGACGAACATGAAGAGCGTGAACACGAACGGAAAGAAACGCATCCCTTCGCTGCCGGCCGTACTGCGGATCGTGTCGGCCACGAACTCGTAGCTGAGCTCGGCCAGCGACTGCATGCGGCCGGGGACGAGCCCGCGCTTCATCGTCGAGCCGAGCAGGAAGATGCTGATGCCGGCGACCGCGATGGTCATGAACAGCGCGGAATTGGTGTAGGCGATCTCTGTCGAACCGATCTTGGCGACGGGAAACAGATTGACGATGTTGAATTGGTGGATCGGATCGGCGGCCATAGCTCTCGTCAGTCCTGTTTCGCGTTCGGGTCGACGCCCGCGGCGCGGATCACGTTAACAACGCCGGCAGCGAAGCCGAGCAACAGAAACACAATCAACCCCCAAGGCGAGATGCCGAGCCATCGATCGAGCAGCCAGCCGATCATGGCGCCGACGACGACGCCTGCGACCAGCTCTGTCGACAGCCGGAAACCACGGGCGATACCCGAAGTGTCCATGCCTTGACGAGGACCTGAGCCGTTTTCGGATGGCCGGCTCGCTTGATTGAGCCGTTCGCCGAGACGTTGGAGCCTCGCGGAGAGGGCAGCCTCGTCGTCCGGTGGGTTCGCTTGATCACGCTTGTCGCGCGTGCCGTCAGCCATGCTTTCGACCCGCGAAGATCAAGAAGTGATCCCCACCGCCCCCCGAGGCCGCGCGGACCATACTGGCAGGGTACCCCCGAGTCAAGAAACGGTAATACCGGCATAAGCGATTGAAAATGCATGAGAAAGACGGGCTCGCGAGGGTCACAAAAAGGCGTTGGCGACCGCCTTTTGTGCGACCGCGAAACGAAGCGGGCCCGGCCATTGTTGAAGCCCATGGCGAAGCCGTTCTGCAGCCGCTGCCGGGATGTTAGGTTTGGGCGCTGGCTCCGCCCGTGGAGGTGTGTCCATGATCCGTCTTGCGTCCGTTCTCGTCGTCGGCGTGCTCGTGTCCTGCGCGCCGGTGCTGGCACAGGACAAAGACGCCGCCGCGCCGAGCCGCTACACGTTCAATCGTGTCGACGACGGCTTCGTCCGCCTCGACAACAGCAACGGCCAGGTGGCGCATTGCTCGCAGCGTGCTGTGGGCTGGGCCTGCGAAACGGTGCCCGAGGATCGCAAGGCCTTTGAGAATGAGATCGCGCGTCTTACCGACGAAAATGCGGCGCTGAAGAAGCAGGTAGCGAACCTCAAAGATCCGCCGCCGCCGCGGCCGCCCGCGACGGTTCCGCCGCAACCCGGCGACGAGCTCAACGTGCCCGGCACCAAGAATGTCGACCGCCTCATGGCGTTCGTCGGGACTGCGTGGCACCGCGTCGTCGACATGGTCACCACCTGGCAAAAAGACGTGAAGCACAAGGGCTGAGCGTCCGGCACGAGTAAGCGTGAGCACGGCAATATCCGATATCAGGCACGCCAAGGCCGAGCTCCTCGCCAGCGCGACGCTGACGGTCGAGACGCGCGGCATCGGCTTTCACGACATCAGCGGCGAAGCCGCGCGCTTCCTGCGCGACGCGGGGGCAGGTGACGGCATCCTCTTCGCCTATCTGCGCCATACCTCGGCGTCCCTGGTGATCCAGGAGAACGCCGATCCCGATGTGCAGCGTGACCTTGTCACCGCACTCGATCGTCTGGCGCCGGAAGATGCCGGCTGGGTGCATGACGTCGAAGGCCCCGACGACATGCCGGCGCATGTCAAAGCCATGGTCAACGGCGTGTCGCTGCACATCCCGGTCGCAGGCGGCAGCCCAGCGCTCGGGACCTGGCAGGGCCTCTATCTTGCCGAGCACCGGGCGCGGCCGCACCGGCGCCACGTGATCCTGCAGTTCCTCGGCAGCCGGAAATAGGCCGCGGAGCGAGCGGACGCGGGTGCCGGGTCTGGCGCGCGGCGGCCAATGGTGCAACATTCCTGCTCAAACCGGCCTGTGCGCAGGGCCGTAAAAGCCGAGCATGAAAGCCGAGCATGGCGGAACCCGCTGAATCTTATCGCCTGGTCATCGCCGACGACCACCCGCTGTTTCGTGGGGCATTGCGTGAGGCGGTGTCCGGCCTGTTCGAGCGGGCGGAGATCGCCGAGGCGGGTTCGTTCGACGATGTCGCCACCTTGCTCGAGCGCGATGCCGATGCTGACCTCGTTCTGCTCGACCTCAGCATGCCCGGCGTGCGCGGCTTCTCCGGCTTGATGTATCTGCGCGCCCAATATCCGAGCGTGCCGGTGATCGTGGTCTCGGCGAATGACGATCCCGCGGCGATCCGCCGTTGCATCGAGTTCGGCGCCTCGGGCTTCATCCCGAAGACTCTCGGCGTCGACGACATGCGCAAGGCTATCGCCAGCATCATCGAAGGCGGCATCTGGACGCCGCCTGACGTCGACCTCGACAGCGGCTCCGACGCGGAGACCGCGGAGCTGATGGGACGCCTGGCGACGTTGACGCCGCAGCAGGTCCGCGTCTTGATGATGCTGTCGGAGGGGCTGCTCAACAAACAGATCGCCTACCAGCTCGGCGTATCCGAGGCGACGGTGAAGGCGCATGTCTCCGCAATCCTGCAGAAGCTCGGTGTCGAAAGCCGCACCCAGGCGGTGATCGCCGCGGCAAAGATCGAGGTCGGGCACTGGCCGCAGGGCGTCGTCGCGGAAAGCTGATGACTATTCGGCTGCCGCCGCGCGCTGCACCCGCCATTGCGCCAGCAAGGCGCGCAGCGCCGCCGGCTTGATCGGCTTGTTGAGGAGCGCAATGCCCTCGAGACGCGCGGCGTCGCGCACGCTGGGGCTTCGATCGGCGGTGATGAGGATTGCCGGCAAATCCGCGGCAATCCGTTGACGCAACGCCACGATCGCCTCGATGCCGTTGCCTTCATCCAGGTGGTAATCGACGAGCAACCCGTTCGGCGTCACGGCGCTTGCGGCGGTCGCGGCAAGCGCCGAGGCGAGGTCGGGCGCTTTGATGACTTCGCAGCCCCAGCCTGAGAGCAGCGTCTGCATGCCGGCGAGGATCGTCGGCTCGTTGTCGATGCAGACGACACTGGTGCCGGCGAGCTGTCCAGGATCGACGCGCGCCACGTCATGCTGCGGCAACGGCGTCGGGATCGCATCGGACAGCGGCACTTCGACGGCAAAATGCGAGCCGCGGCTGACGTCGGATTCCACGGTGACTTCGTGGCCGAGCACGCGGGCGATACGCTCGACGATCGACAGGCCGAGGCCCAGGCCGCGCGCGATCTTGGCGCCCTGATCGAGGCGATGAAACTCGGTGAAGATCGCGCGTTGCTTGGAGCGCGGAATGCCGATTCCGGTATCGTGCACGTCGATGCGCAGTCGCGTGCCGTGCCGCCGGCAGCCGACCAGCACCCGCCCGCGCGGCGTGTATTTGACCGCGTTGGAAATGAGGTTCTGCAAGAGCCGGCGCAGCAGCCGCCGATCCGAGCGCACCACCAGCGAGCAGGGGACGAAGGTCAGCATCAAGCCTTTGCTGGCCGCGAGCGGGCTGAACTCGACCTCGATCTGGCGTAAGAGCTCGTTCATGGGGAAGCTGGCGAGCTCCGGGCGCAGCGCGCCGCTGTCGAGCCGCGACATGTCGAGCAGCGCGCCGAAGATTTCTTCCACCGCTTCGAGCGAGGCGTCGATGTTATTCACCAGCTGACCCTCGTCACCGGCGCCGCGGCGCTCGGCGAGACTGGTGACGTAGAGCCGCGCGGCATTGAGCGGCTGCAGGATGTCGTGGCTGGCGGCGGCGAGGAACCGCGTCTTCGAGACGTTGGCGTCTTCGGCTTCGGCCTTGGCGTGCGCCAGCTCCGCATTGAGCCGCGTGAGCTGCTCGGTCCGCTCCTGCACGCGTCGTTCCAGGCTCTCATTGGCGCGCTCGAGCGCTTCGGCAGCCTCGACACTCGGCGTGATATCGGTGAACGTCGTCACGATGCCGCCATCGGGCATGCGATTGGCGCGCACCTCGATGACCAGCCCGCGCGCGGCGAAACGCTCGAGGAACGGCTCGGAGCCGGAAACGTAGAGCGCGAGCTGCTCGTGGATGCGCTTCTCCAGATTGGCGCGATCTTCGCCGCCGTATTCGGCGTTGAACCGCAGGATTGCGTCGAGGCCGACGCCTGCGCGGGTGAGGGGTGCCGGCAGGTCGAGAATCTCGCCGAATTGCCGATTCCAGCAGACGAGCTGCAGGTCCTTGTCGAACACCGCGATGCCTTGGCGCACGTGATCGAGCGCGGATTGCAGGATCTGCCGGTTGTATTGGATCGCGGCGTTGGCGTCGTCGAGCAGCTTGAGTGCGGCCTTGTTCGACAGGGTGCGCTTGCGCAAGAGCAGCGACAGCACGAGCCGTGACGAGGCCGCGCCGATGGCGGAGGCGAGCAGATGCTCGGCATGCCGCACCAGCTGCACGTCGGCTTCGCTGGTCGGCTCGACGCTGATGCGGCGCGAGGCGGCGAAGCTTTCGATCGCGCCGCGGGCCCGCTCCTCGCCGAGATAGCGTGCCACCGTGCCGATCAGCTCTTCGACGGTGACCGAGGAGCGCCACAGCCGGAAAGTCGGAGTGATCGCCGGCAGCTCGGTCGGCACGAAGAGGTTGGCCTGCAGTCGTTCGATCGGCGACGGCGCGTGGCGCAGCGACAGGCCGACATAGGCGACGATGTTGATCAGCAGGCTCCAGAGCACGCCATGCACCAGTGGCGGCAGATCGAGGCCGAGCAGGTGCTGCGGCCGCAGCAAGGGCAGATCCCAGGGCCCTTGCGTGAGGATCTCGTGGCCGACCACGCCGATGTCCGCAAAGCTCGGCAGCAGCAGCGTGTAGCCCCAGATCAGGATGCCCGCCGTCATCCCGGCGATCGCGCCCAGCGCCGTGCCGCGGCGCCAGAACAGGCCGCCGAAGAAGGCAGGAGCGAGCTGCGCCACCGCCGCGAAGGAGAGCAGGCCAATGGCGGCGAGCTGCGCTTCCCCGGCCGTGCGGTAATAAAGATAAGCCAGACAGAGAATGACGAAAATTGCGGCGCGGCGGATGATGAGCAGCAGCGAGCCGACATTTTCGCGTCCGGCAATCAGATTGGCGCGGCGCTGCAACACCAGCGGCATCACGATGTCGTTCGACACCATGATCGACAGCGCCACAGTCTCGACGATGACCATGGCGGTGGCGGCGGAAAGCCCGCCGACGAAGGCTGCAATGGTGAAGACGTTCGAGCCCTTGGCGAGCGGCAGCGCCAGAACGAACATGTCGCTGTCGACCTTGCCGGCCGGAAAAGTAATCAGGCCGGCGACCGCGATCGGGATCACGAACAGGTTGATGAGCACGAGATAGACCGGGAACAGCCAGGCGGCGCGCCGGATCTCGCCCTCGTTATTGTTCTCGACCACGGTGACGTGGAATTGTCGCGGCAGCATGACGACGGCGACGAAAGAGAGCAGCGTCATCGCCACGAAGTTTTCGGGCTCCGGGCCTTGCGTGAGAATTGCCGCCGCCTGCGGTGCCTGCATCGCATCGGTGAACAGCTGCACCGGCCCGCCGAACATCCAGAAGGTGACGAAGATGCCGACCGCCAGGAAGGTCAGCAGCTTGACGATCGACTCGGTCGCGACCGCGAGCATCAAGCCATCCTGGTGCTCGGTGGCATCGATGTGCCGCGTACCGAAGAGCACCGCGAAGGTCGCCATCGACAGGGCTACGAGCAGCGCCATGTCGCCGAATTGCGGTTGTGCGGTCGCGGTCTCCGCCGCGATATGCGCGAGGATCGTCTCCAGCGAAGCGGACACCGCCTTGAGCTGCAGCGCGATATAGGGGATCGAGCCGATGATCGCGATCAGCGCGACGATCGCGGCGACCCCTTGGCCCTTGCCGTAGCGCGCGGCGATGAAGTCTGCGATCGAGGTGATGTTCTGCTCTTTCGCGAGCCGCACGATGCGCGTGATCAGCGGCGAGCACAGCCCGAGCATCAGGATCGGCCCGATATAGATCGTGAGGAAGTCGAAGCCAGTGCGCGAGGCGAAGCCGACCGACCCGAAGAACGTCCATGAGGTGCAGTAGATCGCGAGCGACAGCGGGTAGATCAACAGTCGGGCGCGGCCCTCACGGCCGAAATGCCGTGTCCGGTCGCCGTAACTGGCGACGAGAAACAGAAGGCCGATATAGCCGAGCGCAAAGGCGATGACGACCCAGCCTTGCAGCATCGATTGATCCAGCGTGTCTCCGGCTAAACCCTGGTCATCCCAGGGGTTTCCTGCAACAGAGCACCACAATTAGCCGCTCAGGTCTACCGTTGCGCGGCTGCGTGGTTGATGCCGGAACTCGACGTCTGGTCCCGACGACCGCGCATTGCCGGACCGCATTTCCATTGATTGACCACGCAAAGCCCGCGCGGCATTGATCGATTTTCTACGGAACGCCCGTTGCTTGCACCCTCTCCCCTGACGCGAACCGAAACCATACGGCACATCGCCGAGACCCTGGTCGTCGGTGCGGTCGGCGGCATCGCGCTCGGGCGCGTCGGCTTCCCGGCCGGCTGGCTGTCCGGATCCATGCTGGCGGTGGCCATTGCCGCGCTGATCGGGCGCCCGATGGCCATCCCGACATGGTTGGCGCGTGTCGTTTATATCCTGGTCGGCATTTCGCTCGGCGCGGTGGTGACGCCGGAAACGCTACGCGGCATTGCCACCTGGCCGTTGAGCGTCGCAGCGCTGGCTGTCGCGGTCGTCTGTATCACGCTCGGCGCGTCGGCCTATTTGCGCGCCGTGCACGGTTGGGACCGTAACACCTCGATGCTGGCTTCCTCGCCCGGCGCGCTATCGCAGGTCCTGATCATGGCCACGGATCTGGGCGTAGATCTGCGCGCGGTCGCGATCGTGCAAAGCATACGGATCGTCATCGTCGCGGTGGGGCTGCCGATCGGCCTGGTGGCGCTTGGTCTCGCCGGCGCGACGACACGCACGGTCGGTGGCCCGTTTCGCCCCGATCTGATCGGCGAGTTGGCGATCCTTGTCGTCTCTTCCATAATTCTCGCGATCGCCTTCTATCGCCTGCGGTTTCCCGGGGGGCTCTTGTTCGGAGCCATGCTGATGTCGGCGGTCCTTCACGGCAGCGGGTATGTCCATGCCGTGATGCCATGGTGGGTGGTCATCGGCGCCATGATCACGCTCGGTGCGGTCACCGGCTCGCGCTTCGCCAATACGCCGCTGCGGCTGCTGCTCCGGTTTGTCGGCGCGGCCTTCGGCTCGTTTGCGGTCGCCATCAGCATCGCCTCCTTGTTCGTCGTCGCGCTGGCGACACTCTCGTCGTTCAACGCGGCTGGTGCCGCGATCGCTTTTGCACCAGGTGCAGTCGATGTCATGATGGTGCTGGCGCTCGCGCTCAATCTCGACCCGGTCTATGTCGGCGCGCATCATCTCGCGCGCATCATTTTCGTGTCGCTGTCGTTGCCGCTGCTGGTTCGGCACACGCGTTCGCAAACGGCGGAGGCGGCACTGCCGCCGCGCCCTCCGGTCGAATTTCGCGATTAGACCGTTGCTATTCCGCGGCCAGCGCGCGGTCGCGCGTCGGCAGGCCGAGCCGGTCCCAGACGTCGACGAGGGCTTCCGCCAGCCGATCGATCAACGCGTCATCGTGGTAGGGGGATGGTGTGATGCGCAGCCGCTCGAGGCCGCGCGGCACAGTCGGATAATTGATCGGCTGAATGTAGATGCCGTGCTCGACGAGCAGAAGGTCGGTGGCGATCTTGCATTTTTCCGGATCGCCGACCAGCACCGGCACGATATGCGTCTCGCTCGGCATCACCGGCAGGCCGGCGGCATTGAGCACGGATTTGACGCGCGCGGCGCGATCCTGATGCCGGTCGCGTTCCCATTGTGAGGTCTTCAGGTGGCGGATCGCAGCGGTCGCCGCCGCGCAGATGCCAGGCGGCAGCGCGGTGGTGAAGATGAAACCCGGCGCGTAAGAACGCACCGCATCGATGATGTTGGACTTCGCCGCGATGTAGCCGCCGAGACAGCCGAAGGCTTTGGCCAGGGTGCCCTCGATGATGTCGACGCGCTCCGCAGCCGCATCGCGCTCGGTGATGCCGCCGCCGCGCGGACCATACATGCCGACCGCATGCACTTCGTCGCAATAGGTCATGGCGCCGTAGCGCTGCGCGAGATCGCAGATGCCGTGGATCGGCGCGACGTCGCCGTCCATGGAGTAGAGGCTCTCGAAGACAATGAGCTTCGGCCGGTTTGGATCGGCGGCGCGCAGAAGCTCCTCGAGATGCGCGAGATCATTGTGGCGCCACAGCTGCTTCTCGCAGCCGGACTGGCGCACGCCCTCGATCATCGAGTTGTGGTTGAGCGCATCCGACAGGATCAGGCAATTCGGCATCAGCCTCGCGAGCGTGGCGATACCGGTCTGGTTGGAGACATAGCCGGAGGTGAAGACGAGCGAGGCCTCCTTGCCGTGCAGGTCGGCGAGCTCGCGCTCAAGCTCGACCAGCGGGTGATTGGTGCCCGCGATGTTGCGGGTGCCGCCGGCGCCGGTGCCCATGCGCGCTGCGGTCTCCACCATGGCGCCGACGACCTTCGGGTGCTGGGCCATGCCGAGATAGTCGTTCGAGCACCAGATCACGACCTCGCGCGGACCCTGCGGCGAATGCCAGATCGCGTGCGGGAATCGCCCGGCCAGGCGCTCAAGATCGGCAAAGACGCGATACCGCCGCTCGTCGCGGAGCTTGCCCAGCGCATGATCGAAAAAGACGTTGTAATCCATGAGAAATCTTGAGTTCCGGCAATCGCCCGACGCTTTTTAGAAGGGTTCTATGGCACTTGTCGAGGCGACAATTGCCGCAACGGGGGTTTTGATCCTTGACCCGGATCAAAAGCCGCCGAGCGCTATTTTCCCGCTGTCGACGCGAAATCACGGCCCAGATCGACATATCCGTGCACCGCCGCAAGCAGGATGGTGCCGATATGCAGTTGGAGATTGAACTGCCCCGTGCGGATCAGCTCTGCGAGTTCGCTCGCTGAGACAAGTTTCACGGTGAGCCCGGGCTCTGGGACATAGCCGGTCACCGGTTCGCCCAGCTCCACGAAGAAAGAGTGCATGCTGTTGGCGAGACGCGCGGTGCAGGGCGCGGCCACGCCAAGCGCGTGGACGGCGCGCGCTGTGAAGCCGGTCTCCTCCGCAAGCTCACGGCGGCAAGTCTCAGCGGGGTCCTCGCCGGGTTCGACCATGCCCGCCGGCAGCTCCCAGCTGAAGGCTTCGATCGCCGGGCGATACTGGTGCACGATCGGGAAATGCCCGTCCGCTGTGCGCGCCAGGATGGCGACGTAGTCGGCCTGATCGACGGCGTAATAGGTGTGCAGATCGCCGCCGTCGGTGAACTGCACATCGCGCTCGAGCACATTCATCCACGGCGACACCTTCAGCGTTCGCCGCGCACGGATTTTCGGCCAGTCGCTCGCCATGGCGTTTACGGCTTCTCGCCGTAGGTGAGCACGAAAGGCGACAGCGGCTTCATGAATGGCAGCGTGAACAGCCAGCGATCGATGAAATTGTAGAGCGGCAAGGCGAGCCGCGCCGTCGGCGATGCGATGAAGCGATAGGGCAGGCCGGCGAGGAAGTCAGTTCCGACGACGAAGCCGAGATTGCGGAACACGGCAGCAAGCTCGCCGGCGCGGATCGGCCGCTCGTTGTCGGTCACGCCGACATTGCTGTAGAGCGGTGAGGCGTGGTCGCGATAGAGCCACATCGGCGGATTGGCGCGATTGGGGTCGAACGCCATGAAGCGGCCGCCGGGCTTGAGCACGCGCAGCACCTCGCTGACCAGTCGCCGCGGATCGGGAAAGTGATGCACGATCCCGCTCAGCAGCACGCCATCGAAGCTTGCATCGGCGAATGGCAGGTTCTCGGCGTCGCCTTCGGTAAATTCGATCGACGGGAATTTCCGCCGTGCGAGCGTGATCGACTTTGGGCTGATGTCGAGCCCGGTCGGCTGGTAGCCACGCTCATGCAGCAACGCGGTGAACGCGCCGGTGCCGCAGCCGACGTCGAGGATGCGCGCGCCGGCTCCGAGGGTGGTCAGTCGGGCGAAGGCATCGAGAATGCGCGCTTTCGCCACCGGCATGAACACGTCATAGGAATCCGCGGCCGCGTGGCGGTCGAAGAAGAGGATCTCCTTCGCCTTGTCCTGCACGGGGGCGGGCATTGCATCCATCACAGGGCTCGCGGCACCGGCAGCGGCGTGATCAACTGTCCGCGGAAGCCCTTGGCTTTGAGTTTCGGCGCCAGCTCATCGGCGATGTGCCAGGAAAAGATCACCGCACACTCGGGTTGATCCGTGAATAGCCGGCTCTCGTCGACGACCGGGATCTGCGTGCCGGGCATGCATTTGCCGATCTTCAGCGAGCCGGGGATCTCGCAGACATAATCGATGATCGCCTCGTCGAGGCCGACATAGTTGACCATGGTGCTGGCGCGGGATGGGGCGCTGATGCCGGCAATCCGCGCGCCCTTCTCCTTCAGGTCGCGCAGCAGCGCGTAGAGCCGAAGCTTCGAGAGCAACACGTCGTTGCGGAATGCCGCAAGCCGCTTGCGCATAGCTTCGCCGCGCGGCTCCGCCGCCAGCATCTTGGCGACGCTGTCCTGCACCGGATAAGCGCCGCGCCGCGCCGCATAGACGCGGATCGAGCCGCCGTGGCTCGGGATCGGCCGCGCGTGAAACACCTCGAGGTCATGCATCTCGAGAAGGTGCTTGAGGCTGTGCAGCGAATAGTAGCGCAGATGCTCGTGATACACCGTGTCGTATTGCAGCGTGTCGAGCAGCGGAATGAGGTAGTGCGATTCCGAGATGAACACTCCGTTCGGCGCCAGCATGGCGACGATGCCATCGACGATGGCGTGCACGTCCTCAATATGCGCGAAGCAGTTCGCCGCGGTGACGACGCGCGCCGCGCCGTGCTTGCCCTTCACCTCGTTCGCCACGTCAAGACCGAAATAACGCTTGAGCGTCGGGATGCCGCGTGAGTTGGCGATGTCGCCGACATCCGTCGGCTCGATGCCCAGTACCTTGTGCCCGCCGTTCTTGAAATTGGAGAGCAGGGTGCCGTCATTCGAGCCAATGTCGACGACGAGATCGTCGGCGCCGAGCTTGAGCATGGCTCCCGATTCGCGCGCCAGATCGGCGAAGTTGTCGCGCAAAAGCTTGGTCGTGCCGCTGGTGTACGGATATTCCGGCGGGAAGATGATGACTGGATCGACCGCGAGCCCGAGCTGCACCAGCTCGCATGCGCTGCAATAGAGCAGGTTGGTCGGGAACCAGGGCTGCTGCCGCGGCACCTCGCCGATCGGCACCATCTGGTTGACCGGCGGCATATAGCCGAGCGACAGCACGTTCTCGAGCGGCGCATGCCCGCAGATCTGACAGCATTCGACGGGAACGCTGGCCTTGGTACCGGCGGCGCGGGCGACTTTGCTGGGACGCAACGGAGAGCTCCTGAAGTTAGGCGCGTGGCGCCAAATCGCTGTGCTGCCAGTACCAATCGAGCGTCGGCGGCAGGCCGTCGGCCAGCGGCACGCGCGGCTTATAGCCCAGCTTGCTCAGTTTCGAAATGTCCGGACAGCGGCGCGGCGTGCTGCCCGGCAGCGTCGATGTGGTCTTGAGCGCGATTTCGCGGCCGGCATGACCGGCCACCCGGCGCGCCAGCTCGCCGACCGTGATCTCTTCCATGGTGCCGATATGGTAGATGCCGAGGTGCTCGCCGCGCTCGCGCATCACCATGACGCCGGCAACGAGATCGTCGACATGACAGAAGCTGCGGGTTTCCTGCCCGCTGCCCTGGATCTCGAACGGCACTGCGCCCATCGCGTGCTGCGCGATTGCCGCTTTCATGCGCAGCGCGAATTGCGGCACCACGTGCTCCCAGCCCATGTCTGGCCCGTAAACATTATGCGGCCGGAAAATAAGTACGCGCTCGAAATGTTTGCGGCCGTAGTTGATCGCCATCACCTCGCTGATGATCTTGCCGGCGCCATAGGAGAAGCGCGGGTTCAGCGGATCGGGAACTACGAGTGGCGCACTCTCATCGGTCGGGATGCGCGGCGGTGTCTGATAGACCTCGGAGCTCGAGGCGACAATGAGCGACCCGATGCCGTGCTTGCGGCAGGCGTCGAGCACATTGACCATGCCTTTGACGCCGACATCGAGGACGAGGTCGGGCGCGTTGTAGAAAAACTCGGTGCCGTTGACGAAGGCGAGGTGATGCACCTCGTCGATGCCGCGCGCCGCGGCCTCCACGGCCTGCGGGTCACGCACGTCGCCGCCGACGAATTCGATGTCGTTGGCGACGTCGGCAAGCCGGCGCGGCGCGCCGCGTGAATTGTCATCGAGCACGCGCACATTGGCGCCGCTGCGCACGAGCGCCTTGACCAGCGCGGATCCGATGAAACCACTGCCGCCAGTGACCAGGACGCGCTTGCCGCTCATGCCTGCTTCTCCATGTCGAGCCAGCGGCCCTGATCGTGCGACGTGCGGGCGGCGGCAATCAGCTGCTGCACGCGATAGCCGTCCTGGAAATCCGGTTGCCCGCCTTCACCCTGCTCGACGGCGTCGAGAAACCGTTTGGCCAGCCGCGACACCGGCGCGATGCGCCCGTCCGGATACAGTCGTTCCGCCGGATCGTCGATCGGAACGAGCGCGAGCGCTTCCGCCGGCCGCTTGGCGTAGTGCAGCGTGAAGCCGCGCATGTAATCGAGCGTCGTGTTGGCGAGCACCAGCGTCCCGTCTTCGCCATAGAGCTCGACGCGGTGGCCGGAGCCGAGATAAGCGGCGTTGCTCATGGTGAGGCTCCCGGAGGCGCCGGATCGGAAGGCGAGCGTCATCGCGGCCATGGCCTCGAGTGCGCCGTCGGAGCCCGGCAGTGGCGAGATGCGTGCCGACAGGCCGTTGATCGGGCCGCAGAACCATTCGAGATAGTAGAAGCAGTGGCTCACAAAATTGCCGAGCACGCCACCGCCGTCCTGCGCGGTCGTCTTCCAATTGCGCAGCCGCAGCCGCGTCGACTGGTTCTCGACATGCCAGCTCACCATCACGTGGCGCAGCGCGCCGATGGCGCCGGCATCCAGCATCGCCTTCATGCGCCGCCAGCTCTCGATCTCGTAGAACGTGAAGTCGATCATCGCCGGCCGGCGGCTGCTGTGCGCCGCATCGAGCATGGCGCGGGCGCCGGCGATGTCGGCGGCCATCGGCTTCTCGATGAACACGGGCTTGCCCAGCGCCAGCGCCCGCTGCGCGATCTGCGGCTGCAGGGCGGGCGGCGTGGCGATCGTCACCGCGTCGACGTTTGCGTCGTCGACCAGGCGCTGCCAGTCGCCATAGCCTTTGTCGATACTGGCCTCGCGCGCCAACGCCTCGGTGCGCGGCGCATCGGTGCCGGCGAGCGCGACCACGCGGCAGCGCTCGTCGAGCCGGAACGCTGGCGCATGGACAAGACGTCCGTAGTTGCAGCCGACAATGCCCAGGCGGATCACGCGTCGTCCTTGCGGGTGGATGGGAGGATGGATTTGGGCCAAATCGCTATGCTAGGCAAGGCTTTCCATGAAGCAGAGCGGCAGCATGGTTTCCGCGGGGGGAGGCGAGCCGCCGGCCGGCTCGGCTTGGCTCAAAGCCGCCGCCCTGGCCCTCGTCGTGGCGGCTTTGGGGCTACCGCTCGACCATCTCCTTGGCTACGCGGTTGCGCTGGTTGCTGCCGTCATCATCTTCAGCGGCGAGGTGAGCCCGCTCCCGGCGCGCTGGGCCGTGGCTCTCGCCATCGTCGTGCTCTCAGCGCTTGCGCAATCGTGGGTGTCGCCGCCGCGCATCGATGAAGGCGGCAATGTGTTCCTGCCGGAGAGCCAGGGCGCGCTCAGAGCGGGCCTGCCGTCCGACGTCTACGACACCCTGTTGCGCCAATTCGATGCGCAATATCCGCCGCTGTCGCGGTGCGCGACGTCGAAATGCTGGGAGGCCGATGAGCGGCCGGATCGGCTCTATGCATTTTCCGCGGACGGCGTTTTGACGCGTGCGCCGCTGTCGCGATCGGTGACCAGCATCGACTTCTCCGATCCGATCTGGCTGCGCCTCGGCTTCACCAATGAGTTTCGCTACAATTGGAGCGGCGGCAACGCCAACGGGCTCGAGCGCAATCATCGCGACGGCCGTTTCTGGATGGGGCTGCACCGCTGGCATCTGCTGATGCCGTGGTTCGTCTCGTACCAATTTCCCGCTGCTTACGTCGGCAGCACGTTGTGCTGGAATGGCACCGTGCTCTGGGAAGGCGACAATCAACGCTTTGCGACGTTTTCCGGCGACGCCGAAACCTGCCGCAACATCGCCAGCGTCGACATCGGACGGCGGGTCGTCGGCATTGCCATCAAACCCGATACGCTCGCCATGCGGCTCGAGCGATCGTGGGGCTTGCGCCTGCGCAGCGCCGTGCAAGGCGCGTTGGCACTGTTCGGCGTTCTCGTCGTCGTCGCCGGTCTCGTGCGCTGGCGCGCACAGCGCCTGATCCTGCCGCTCAGTCTCATCGGGCTCGCGCTTGTGGTGATTGCGATCGACGATGCGAGCTTCATCGGCGGCGTGCGGCCGTTCGACGGCGGCGACGACGGTCTGTTCTATGATGGAGTCGGTCGGGCGATCTTGCAGCATGTGCTTGCCTGCGACTTCGCCGCCGCGCTCGAAGGCGGCGAGAAAGTCTATTTCTATGGTGGCCCGGGGCTGCGCTATTTCCGCGCGCTGGAGCATCTGGTCTTCGGCGAGACTTATCTCGGCTATCTGTCGCTGGTCCTGGTGCTGGTCTTTGCCGCGCTCGCGCTATTCCGTCGCTTTCTGCCGCAGCGCTGGGCGCTCGCGCTCATTCTCCTCTTCGTCGCGATCCCGGTCGGTGTCCTCTTCGGCACGAGCTTCGTGGAATACGAGCAATGGGCCTCGCGCGGCTTTGCCGATCCAGCGGCCTATATCCTGTTCATCTGTGGTCTCGTGGTCTTGCTCGGCACGAGGCGCGATTGCCAGACAGCGTTCTTCGGGGCGCTGTTGGTCGCGCTCGGCATCTTCATGAAGCCGATCATCGCGCTGGCCGCCGCGGTGCTTATGGGTGGCGTCGGGCTCGCCGCGCTGTGGCAGCGGCAGTGGCCGCGGCTCGTCGGGATCTGTATCGGCTTTTCCTTCGTGCTGGGCATGGGGCTGCACAACTGGATCTTCGGTCACGTGCTGGTGCCGTTCAGCGCCAATGCGACGCACCCCTGGGTCTACGTGATGCCGCCGGATGCGTATGTGGCCGCATTCTGGGAATTGGCCGGTTTTCATCCTGGCGGCGAGCATGTGCTCCGCGCCGTCGTGCAGCTTGCCGACTGGCTGTCCGGCCCCTCGCAGCTCCGCGTCATGATCCCGCTGCATGCGGGGGCCATCGTGATCGTCGCATATGTGACATTCCGAGCCCGCGGCCTCGATCCCTGGCTGCGGCTTGTTGCGGGTGCGGCCCTGGCGCAGCATGTCGTGGCGTTGTTTTATGTCGCCACCGCGCGCTATCACTTCATCGCATGGTTTCTCACCATGCTGGTCTGCGCGGTATGGCTGCATGAAATTGGCGTTCCCTGGCTGCAGCGGCATTACCCAAAAGCCTGCGCGCGGCTCGCCGAGCTTCCTTCGTCGGTCCGGCTTGCCTCCGGCCTGACCTGGCTTGAAAGAGTATCCGCATGAGCACCACCGGTTTTTCCAACGGCCTCACCAATTACGGCGATCGCGATTTCTCGCTGTACCTGCGCCGCTCCTTCGCGCAGTCCATGGGCTATTCGCGGCAGATGCTGGCGAAGTCGGTGGTCGGCATTGCCTACACCGCCTCGGGCTTCAACAACTGCCATCGGCATTTTCCCGAGCTGCTCGAGGCGGTGAAGCGCGGGGTGCTCGCGGCCGGCGCGCTGCCGGTCGAATTCCCGACGGTGTCGCTCGGCGAAGTCTTTCTCAATCCGACCAGCATGAAGTTCCGCAACCTGATGTCCATGGACACCGAGGAGATGGTGCGGGCGCAGCCCATGGATGCGGTAGTGTTGATGGGCGGATGCGACAAAACCGTCCCGGCACAGCTGATGGGCGCCGTGTCCGCCGCGCGTCCGGCGATCATGTTGGTTGCTGGGCCGATGATGACCGGCCGCTATCGCGGCGAGAAGCTCGGCGCCTGCACCGACTGCCGCCGTTTCTGGGCGCAGCATCGCGCCGGCAATGTCAGCAGCGAAGAAATCAATGTGATCGAAGGGCGCCTCGCCACCACCGCCGGCACCTGCGCGGTGATGGGCACTGCCTCGACCATGGCCTGCATCGCGGAAGCGCTGGGCATGATCCTGCCCGGTACCGCTGCGATCCCAGCGGTGCACGCCGACCGGCTGCGCGCCGCGGAGGCGACAGGTGCCGCTGCCGTGCGCCTGATCGGATCGCAGCTCACACCGGAGCGGATCGTCAATGAAAAGTCCGTCGAGAACGCGCTGCGCGTCCTTCTCGCGCTCGGCGGCTCCACAAACGCGGTGATCCATCTGACGGCGATCGCCGGCCGCGCTGGCGTGCGCGTGTCGCTGGAGCAGCTCAACGAGCTTTCCGACACGACGCCCGTCCTGGTCAATCTTAAGCCGGTCGGCAACGGCTATATGGAAGACTTCTTCGCGGCGGGCGGCATGGGTGCGCTGTTGCGCGAGCTCAAGGATCTGCTGCACCTCGACTGCGTCACGGTAACCGGTGAGACGCTGGCCGAACGCCTGAAAGACGAGGATGCCTGGGTGGACCGTTCGATCGTCGCCGCGCGCGGCGAGCCGCTCGAGCCGCATGGCGGCCTCGTTGCTCTGTTCGGCAACATGGCGCCGCGCGGCGCCATCCTCAAACGCTCGGCGGCGGATCCGAAATTGTTCGAGCATGAAGGCAAGGCGGTGGTATTCTCCTCGCTCGCCGACCTCGCCGCGCGTGTCGACGATCCGGCGCTGGAGATCGAGCCCAACGACATCATGGTGCTGCAAAACGCCGGGCCCAACTCGCCCGACGCCATGCCCGAAGCCGGCTATCTGCCGATCCCGAAGAAGCTCGCCTCGCGCGGCGTGAAAGACATGATCCGCGTCTCCGACGCCCGCATGAGCGGCACCGCGTTCGGCACCATCGTGCTGCACGTGACGCCTGATGCCGCGTCGGGCGGCCCGCTCGGCCTCATCCGCACCGGTGATCGCATCCGCTTGTCGGTGAAGCAGCGCCGCATCGAGCTTCTCGTCGACGATGCCGAGCTCAAGCGTCGCGCCGCCAGCCGCCCGGCCGCGCCGCCGCCTCCGGCGCGCGGCTATGCCAGACTCTATGCGCAGGAAATCCTGGGCGCCGATCAGGGCTGCGACTTCAAGTTCCTGCAGCCCTGACGGCCGCGAGGCCGAGCGCTTTCAGCCGCGACTGCAACTCACACGCGCAGGCGTTATTTTTAGAAAAACACAATACAACCAACGATTTGGGATAATTGAACGCACTTATAATGTAAAACATTTTGGGTTTTGTTAGCTACCATTGGTAACGCATCGGCAAGTGCTCAACCGCTATAAGTGTTGAACCGAGCATTAGTCATTGCATGCGTTGGATTACCGGTCTCAAGCGGTGGATGTCTCGACGACGTGGCCGCGATGCCGAAGAGATCGCGATCACGCAGCGCGTTCGGCATCTCAACTCTGCTCTCAACAACATGTCGCAAGGCCTTTGCCTGTTCGACGCGGAGAACAGGCTGCTCGTATGGAACGATCGCTATGTGCAGATGTATCGCATCGATCCGCGCCGCATCTGGGTCGGCTGCACCATCCGCGATCTGCTCGATGCGCGCATTGCCGCCGGAACGTTTCCGCTCGATCCTGACCGCTACGACCACGATCTGCGCGCCGCGCTGAGCCGGGGTACGTCCTACACGATCGACATCGAGCTCGCCGATGGCCGCACGGTGGTCGTCGCCAATCAACGGATCGATGACGGTGGCTGGGTGGCGACCCATGACGACATCACCGCGCGCGTGAATTCCGAGCGGGAGCTGCACAAGACCCGCGTCTTTCTCGACAAGATCATCGACAATGTGCCCTCACCGATCGTGGTGAAGGAAGTGCCGAGCCTGCGCTACTTGTTGGTCAACCGCGCGGCGGAGAAGCAGTTCGGTCACGCGCGCAAGCAGATGATCGGGAAGACCGCGACCGACGTGTTCCCGAAGGCGGTGGCCGACTACATCCAATCTCGCGATCGCGAGATGCTGGACGCCGGGCGTGAGATGTTCTTCGACGAACATGCGCTCGTGACTCCGGCCGGCGGCAACCGCATCGTCACCACCACCCGTTTGCCGATCATCGGTGCCGACGGAACGCCGGAATATATGATCGGCGTCATCCAGGACGTCACCGAGCGCAAGCGCAGCGAAGCGCGCATCGCGCATCTGGCGCATCATGATCCGCTCACCGATCTGCCCAATCGTTCGGCCTTCAACGAGTGCCTGCAGACGACGATCGAACGCGCAGTCGCGACCAAGGAAAGCTTCGCGCTGTTCTGCATGGACCTCGATCGCTTCAAGGCGATCAACGACGTATTCGGGCAATCGGCGGGCGACGCACTGCTCCGCGAGGTCGGCCGTCGGCTGGAGCAGGCCTGTCAGGGCGCCTTCCTGGCGCGGCTCGGTGGCGACGAATTCACGATCATCACGCCGCTCGGCCAGCAGCCCGCGACCGCGGAGGCGCTCGCCGATCGCCTGTCGGCGGCGCTCGCCGCTGACATCATCGTCGGCGATCACCCCGTGCGCGCTGCGATTACGGTCGGCGTCGCCATCTTCCCGAATGACGGCGCCGATGCCCCGACGCTAGTCGCCAATGCCGACGCCGCGCTCTACCGCGCCAAGATGGAAGCGCGCGGCTCGCTGCGCTTCTTCCAGCCGGACATGGACAAGCGGCTGCGCGAGAAGCGCGCGCTGCAGCACGATCTGCGCTCCGCCATCGCCAATGACGAGCTCGAGCTGCACTATCAGCCACAAGCTTCGATCTCCGGAGAGATCACCGGATTCGAGGCGCTCGTGCGCTGGCATCATCCGCACCGCGGGCTCATTCCGCCGGGGCAGTTCATTCCCCTCGCCGAGGAAAGCGGCCTCATCCTGACGCTCGGCGAATGGATTCTGCGCGCCGCCTGTCGTGAGGCGGCGAGCTGGCCGCGGCCGCTGCGCATTGCGATTAATCTGTCGCCGATTCAGTTCCAGCACGGCGATCTCACCGGCTTCGTCCATGGCTTGCTGCTGGAAACCGGCCTGGCGCCGGGGCGCCTCGAATTCGAGATCACCGAGGGCGTGCTGATCGGCGACTTCGCGCGCACTGTCGCCATCCTGCGCCGGCTGAAGAATCTCGGCGTGCGCATCGCCATGGATGACTTCGGCACCGGCTATTCGTCGTTGTCGTATCTGCAGTCGTTCCCGTTCGACAAGATCAAGATCGACCGCGCCTTCATCGCCAATCTGGGCAGCAGCCCGCAGGCGGCGGCAATCGTGCGAGCGGTGATCGGATTAGGGCGCGGCCTCGACGTGCCGATCGTTGCTGAGGGCGTGGAAACCGAGGAGCAGCGCACGTTCCTTGCGAGCGAATCCTGCGACGAGCTGCAAGGTTTCCTCATCGGCCGCCCGATGCCGATCGCGAATTACGCCAAACTGGTCGGGCGCGACTTCACCACCAAGAAAGCCGCCGCCGGCTAGTGCCGAGAACCTGAAGTTCGCACTCCTATTTCCGCGAATCCGAAGGCGAACTTCGCAATCGGGCCAACTGGCGCCTCTTTTGCGCGCCGCGAAGCTGGTGGATAGTGCACCACCTTTCCGCGGAGGCGATCATGGCCAAACGGCCGGCAAAAGCGAAGGCTTCCACTGGCAAGGCCCGCAAGTCTGAGACCGCGCGCGGCACGTGCCGCAAGCTCATCGAATTCGATCCGGAGACCTGGGACGCCATCGACCTTCTGGCCCGCGACCGCATGATGACCATGCAGGAAGTGACGGAGGAGGCGTTCCGCGACCTGCTGCGCAAGCATGGTCGTCCCGTCGATCTCAAGGACGCGCTGCGCAAATCGGCAAAAAAGCGCTAGCCAGCCTCGGCGTCACAACCCCGGGCGGTACCTTCCGGGGGCACACGCTGCTTGTTATGATTTCTCTGCAATCCGCGAGCGGACAACAGCTCCGCCGCAGATTTGCATTCAGGGAGCGACATCATGAAACGCCAGTTCTTCGTAACCATTGCGCTTCTCTTCGCTGCGATGGGCGCCTTCGCCACCTCGCAGCAGGCTTCCGGCCAGGCCAATGCCGGCTGGGTCACGCTGTTCGACGGAAAGACTCTCGACAACTTCAACCAGATCGGCAACGCCAATTGGCGGATCGAGGACGGCAGTGCCGTCGCCGACCAGGGCAACGGCTTCCTGGTGACCAAGGAAACTTACACCGATTACATCATTCGGGTGGAGTTCTGGATCGCCACGGAAACCAACAGCGGCGTCTTCATTCGCTGCACCGATCCGAAGAGCGTTACTGGCAAGACCGCCTATGAAGTGAACATCTGGGATACGCGTCCCGTGCAGGAATACGGCACCGGTGCCATCGTCGACCATGCCAAGGTCAACCCGATGCCCAAGGCCGGCGGCAAGTGGAATGTCTATGAGATCACCGCGAAGGGCTCGAACCTGACCGTGGTGCTCAACGGGCAGAAGACTGCCGAGGCGCAAGACGGAAAATTCCCGAGTGGACACATCGCGCTGCAGCACGGGCTTGCTGTCAACAACTCCGACAAGGGCCTCGTGAAGTTCAGGAAGGTCGAGATCAAGAAACTCTGATCGGTCGCACACCCGCGCCGCGGCGGAGCGACCCTCCGTCGCGGCGGTGACGCACCATGCGCCGGTTTTCCGCATGGGCCTGGCGCCCCGGACTATGCAAGACTGTCGATAACGGCCGAACATAACGGCCGCGGGAGGATCGTCACATGCGTATTCGCAGCCCGTCGCCGGGCCTGTGCCGCGGCGTCTTGTCGGTCGTGAATGCCGCTGCAGCAATCGTCATCACACTCACGGCGTTGCTCGTCGCCACTCCGGTAGCTCAGGCGCAAACCTACCCGAGCCGCACGGTGAAAATCATTGTCCCGTTCCCCGCGGGCGGCACTGCCGACGCCATGCCGCGCATCCTCGCCGATTGGCTGTCGCGCAGATGGGGTCAGGCCGTGATCATCGAAAATCACAGCGGTGCCGGCGGCAATGTCGGTGCCGAGCTCGCCTACAAGGCCGAGTCCGATGGCTACACTCTGTTCTCGGCACCGCCTCCGCCGCTCGCGATCAACCAGAACCTCTATCCGAATCTCGCCTTCGATCCGGCGCGCTTCGAGCCGATCATTATCATGGGGCAGGTGCCGAACGCCCTGATGGTCAATCCCGACCGAGTGGCAGCGAAAACCGTTCCCGACTTCATCGCTTACCTGAAAGCCAACCCAGGGAAGGGGACCGCGGCGACGCAAGGCAACGGGACCACCTCGCATCTCACCTCGGAAATGTTCCAGATGATGGCGAAGGTGCAGATTCGCAATATTCCCTATCGCGGATCGGCTCCGGCGCTGCAGGGCCTGCTCGCCGGCGACGTCGATATGATGTTCGACAACATTGGCGTCTCCATGGCGCTGATCAAGAGCGGCAAGCTGCGTCTGCTTGCGCTCGCAACCGAGCACCGACTGGCCTCGATGCCCGACATGCCAACCGTGGCTGAGACGTTGCCTGGTTTTCAATCCGCTGCCTGGTACGCGGTCGTGGCGCCGCCGAACACGCCGAAGCCGATCGTCGAGAAGCTCAACGCCGACTTCAACGAGGCGCTGCGCGCACCCGAGGTGCAGCAGCGGCTGAAAAATCTCTCTGCTGAGATTGTCGGAGGCTCTGTCGAAAAAACCGCCAAATTCATGCGGGCGGAAGTGGACCGCTGGAAGCAGGTCATCACTGCGGCGCACGTGAAGCTCGAATAGGCGTTTGTTAGTTCAAGCTCGCTGCGGCCGCCTGCGCCTCCGGCATCACGTCATAGCCGTAGAGCCGCTTGCGGAATTCGGCATGCGCGGTGATCTCGGCGTCGCGCACGGCGAGATCGGCATAGAAAGAATCATAACGCAGCCCATTCTCCCGCGCACCGCGTTGCACGGCGGCGACCCGCTCCCGGCGTAGCCGCTCGTAGGCGAGCAGCGCCTTCGGCGCGCTCGCGCAATCGGCGCGGCCGAGGATCGTCGCCAGCGCCATGCCGTCCTCGATCGCCTGATTGGCGCCCTGGCCGAGATGCGGAAGCATCGGATGCGCGGCGTCGCCCAGCAGCGTCAAGCGTCCGCGTGTCCAGCTTGGCAGCGGCTCGCGATCGTAGAGTGCCCAGCGAAACGTCGTCTCCACATGTCGCAGCAGCGAGCCGATGCGCGGGTCCCAGCCGGAAAATTCTTCGCGCAACATGTCGGGATCGCCTGGCGCGGTCCATGATTCTTGCATCGCCTGATCCGCCGGCACGAAGCCGACATAGTTGATGAGCGCACCGGCGCGCACCGGGAAGGTGAGGAAATGTTTGCCCTTGCCGAGCCACATCAGCCAGGCATCGGCCGGCCAGTCTGGAATCCGCGCATGCGGTACCAGACCGCGATAGGCGACCGAGCCGGAAAACACCGGACGCGACGGCGGAAAGACGTGCACGCGCAACTCTGAATGAATGCCGTCGGTGCCGATGACGACATCGCCCTCTGCGCGAGCGCCGTTGGCGAACGTCACCCGCGCTGTGTCGCCCTCTTGCGCGAAGCCGATACAGCGATGTCCGGTATGCACGACGTCCTTGGGCAGCGCCGCGGCGATGAGCGCGACGAAGTCGGCGCGATGCATGCCGAAGGTCGCATTCCAGCCGGCGGAATCCGTCACCTGTACCGGCGCGATCGGTGTCCCGTCTTGACGGAAATAGCGCGACGTGGCGCCGACCCGGGCGCCGGCTTTCTCCACCGCTGGCCCGAGCCCCACGCGTTCGAGCTGGCGCACGCTGTTGGGGGTGAGGAAGACGCCGGCGCCGACCTCGCCGAGCGCGGGGGCCTGCTCATGGACCGCGACGTCGAGCCCCTGCGCGAGCAGCGCCTTGGCGGCGAACAGGCCGCCGATCCCGCCGCCGACGATCACCACACGCGGCTGTTCATGTCTCATCGTCGCATTCCAGGTGTCCTGATGCCCTTGCTCAAGGCCGATAGCTACTGGCGTTTGACATCCAGCAGGAATAGCCTTGCCGTGCAATACGCAAGGATGAGGGGAATTACTCATCAATAATCATTCCTGGGAGGGAAGTAATGACAGCTCGTCAACGAGCCGGTGGCTTTGGACGTCGGACTGTTCTCAAGGCTGGTGCCGTCATTGCGGCGACGCAAGTGGCCTCGCCGTTTCTGATCAAGGCACGCGGCGAAACGCCGGTGAAGATTGGGTTGGTTGATCCGCTGACGGGTGTCTATGCGGCGATCGCGCAAGGCGAAGTCGATGGCGCCAAGCTTGCCATCGATCAGATCAACAAAAAGGGCGGCATTCTCGGCCGGCCGGCGGAGCTGTTGATCGAAGACTCGGCGAACGACGTCGGCACCGGCGTGCAGAAGACCCGCAAGCTGATCGAACGCGACCAGGTCAATTTCATCATCGGTGACGTGAATTCCGGCATCGCTATCGCTATGGCGCAGGTGACCAGCGAAAAGAAGGTGCTGCACATCGTCTCTGGCGGCCACACCGATCCGGTCACCGGCTCGAGCTGCTCGTGGAACGTGTTCCGCGTTTGCAACTCGACAAGCATGGACGCCAATGCCATCGCCGACACGCTGATGGAGAAGTTCGGCAAGAAGTGGTACTTCCTCACGCCCGATTATGCCTATGGTCACTCGGTGCAGGCAGGCTTCGTGAAGAAGCTCAAAGCCGCCGGCGGCAGCTACGATGCTTCGCTCATTCCGATCGGCACGCCGGATTTCTCCGCGCATCTGATCAAAGCCAAGGCGTTCGGCCCGCAGGTGCTCATCAACGTGATGGGCGGCGCCGACCAGGTGAACAGCCTCAAGCAGTTCGTCCAGTTCGGCTTGCAGAAGCAGATGGTCGTGGGCGGCGCGCTCTTCGAGCTGGAAAGCCTGCGCGCGGTGCCCGATGAGGCCCGCATCGGCTGGTGGACCATGGAATGGTGGTGGGACCAGCCGAAGGTGCCGCACGTCGCCGAATTCAACGCCGAGGTCAAGAAGCGCACGGGCAAAGCGGCGACCGCACGCAATTGGTTCGGTTACGCCTCGGTGCAGACGCTTGCCGTCGTGGCCAATCAGGAAAAGACGCTCGAAGCGGTCAAGCTTGCGCGCGCTCTCTCGGGCTTCAAGCTGCCGCCCGAGGTCGCGCTGCAGCCCAATGCGCCGGAATATCGCGCCGGCGACCACGAGCTGATGAGCACGGTGTTCGTCGGCGAAGCGCATCCGCCGAAGGGCGATCCGGACAACATGTTTACGGTACAGAAGCTGGTGGCGGGCACCGCTGCGGCGGGGCCGGTGGAAGAGACCGGCTGCAAGCTGCAGTGGCCGGCCTGACCTAGCTCTTTTATCTTGCATCTTGCGTGTGGCGGCGCCATCACCTGAACGGGGTGGCGCCGCTACGTTTTGTTTGAGTTTCGAGGAGGCCCTCATGACCATTTCACGCCGCACGGTCATCTCCGGTCTTGCTGCGACCCCGGCACTTGCGCTGCGCATGCCGCGCGCGTTTGCCGCCGGCTATCCGGAACGTCCGATCCATTTGATCGTCCCGTTTGCCGCCGGGGGCAATGCCGACATCGTCGGCCGCCTGGTCGGCGACGCCATGGGCAAGGTGCTTGGCGGCACCGTGGTCGTAGAGAATCGTGGCGGTGCCGGCGGCAGCGTTGGCGCCGAAATCGTGGCGCGCGCGACACCCGACGGCTACATGCTGCTCGTCGCCTCAAACGGGCCGATGACCGTCAATCCCTTCGTGCAGGCGCATCTCGCCTACGATCCGCTGAAGGACTTCGCCCCCGTCGCGTTGACGAGCTACGTCCCGCACGCGCTGATCATGAGCAACAAAGCTGGCGTCAGCAGCATCGCCGACGTGATCGCGCTGTCGAAAAAGGCGCCGGTAACGATCGCGTCGAGCGGTGTCGGCAGTGCCACGCATATGACGCTCGAGCGGTTCAAGCACGCCACCGGCGCCAACATCACCCACGTGCCCTATCGCAGCGGCGGTGCGCTGATGCCGGACCTGATGAGCGGCGCGGTGCAGGGCGCGATGACCGAGCTTTCGACCGCGCTGCCGTTGCACCAGGGCGGCCAGGCGAAGATCATCGCCATTGCCTCGATGCACCGCTCCAAGCTTGCCGCCGACATTCCGACGTTCGACGAAAGCGGCGTGAAAGGTTTCGTCGCGCAGAGTTATATAGGCATTGTCGCGCCGGTGAAGACGCCGCCCGATATCGTGACGAAGTTGACGCAGGCGGTGGCGAAGGGCCTCGCTGCCGGCGGTCCCGCGGCGGAAAAGCTTGTCAGCCTCGGCTCCGAGCTAGCCACGCCCGAGCAGCTCACCGCCGACGGCTTTGCCGGTTTCCTGCGCACCGACACCGAGAACATGCGCGAAGCCGCCAAGCTCGCCGGGATCGTCCCGCAATGAGCGAGGCTTTGCCGCCCGGGGCCTGCGATTGCCACTGCCATGTGTTCGGTCCCGCCGGCCGCTTTCCCTATGCCGAGCCGCGCAGCTACACGCCGGACGACGCGCCGCTCGCCGCTTACCTGGCGCTGCTCGACCGGCTCGGCTGCGAGCGCGGCGTGCTGGTGCAGCCCAGCGCCTATGGCCGCGACAATCGCGCGATGCTTGACGCGCTCGCCCGCGAGCCATGGCGTTTGCGCGGTGTCGCCGTCGGTGGTGCCGAGCTTACGCGCGAGCAGTTGATCAAGTGGCACGCGGCCGGTGTGCGCGGGTTGCGCGCCAACGAATTCCGCCGCGACGGTAAGCCTTACTACCAGAATGGTGTGCGCCTGATCGACATCGAGCCGCTGTATGGCTTGATGACCGAGCTCGGCTGGCACCTGCAGTTGTGGATCGATACGCGCGATCTGCCGGACCTGACCGGTGCGCTGGCGCGCGTGCCGGTGCCGGTCGTGGTCGACCATATGGGCCGCATGGACTATCGGCACGGCGTCAACCATCCGGGCTTCCAGGCGCTTGTCCGCGGCGTCGGCGAAGGGCGGCTGTGGTCGAAGGTTTCGGGCATTTATCGGCTCGGAGCCAGTGCGCCCGACTACCTCGAGGCGAAGCCGTTCCACGACGCGCTCGTCGCCGCCAATCCGGCGAACCTTGTGTGGGGATCCGACTGGCCGCATCCGCGCCCCGAGGGTCCCGTACCGGACGCCAAGCATCTCCTCGATCTGTTCCTGGCGTGGACACCGAATGCGGCGCACCGCACGGCGATCCTCAGCGAAAATCCCGCGCGGCTTTATGATTTCTAGCCGGAGAGGGCGCATGTTGGGGAAGGCGGGGTTGGCGATTGCGGCGGCGGCCCTGCTGACAGGAGCGGCCTTTGCCACCGACGAGCCGAAAGAGGAGTGTGCCTCGCGCGATCTCGACGACATCGCCACCGCGGTACAAAAGGCGCCATCCTGCGCGCGCGCCGTTGCGATTTTCGAGGTGTGTCAGTTCGGCGCTACCGGTGACGTCTTCATCGGGCAAGAGGTCACCAAAAAATGCGAGGCCGACTTCCTGGCAAAGCTTAACGCGACACAGAAGCGCGCTTACGAGCAGAAGCAGGTGCGCTGCTCGAACAAATACCGCCGCGAAAGCGGCTCGATGTATCGCTCGATGGAGGCCTTCTGCGGCGCCTATGTGGCGCGCGACTATTCCGCACGAGCGCTCAAGGCCAAGCCCGCGCGCTGATCGCGCGTGGGGCCCGGTGACACTTAAGAAGAAGGGGTACCCATTTTGAGCGGGAACCTTTCGCGTCCGGCGGCATCCAATGGCCAAGAGAACCAGGGAGACCGAGACAACCGTGGTAACCCGCGCCAGACAGGCCGCCGCCGCGCGGCTCAGCGATGAGGAACTGGTTCGCCTTGCGCGCGAGCGCGATGAGGCGGCGGTTCGCGCCCTCACGCAACGCTACAACCGCCGGCTTTTCCGTGTCGCGCGCAGCATCTTGCGCGACGATGTCGAGGCCGAAGACGTGGTGCAGGAGACCTATCTCCGCGCGCTGGCCGGGCTCGAGCATTTTCGCGGCGATGCCGCCTTTGGGACCTGGATCACGCGCATTGCCATGAACGAGGCACTAGGGCGCCTGCGCCGCCGCCGGCCCACCGTCGACTGGGAAAGCTATGGCGAAAATCGCACGCAGGCGGAAATCATCGACTTTCCCGCTTCCGCGGTAACCAACGATCCGGAACGAACGATGGCGCAAGGTGAAATTCGCGAGCTTCTCGAGCAGGCGATCGACGCATTGCCCGACGCGTTCCGTGCGGTTTTCGTCGCGCGAATCGTCGAGGGCATGTCGGTCGAGGAAACCGCAGATCTCTTCGGCCTGCAGGCCGAGACGGTGAAGACACGGCTGCATCGCGCCCGCAATCTCCTTCGTGACGCGCTGGAGCAGCGACTGGGCCCGGCGCTCACCGCGACCTTCCCGTTTGACGGCGCACGCTGCGAGCGATTGACCGAGGAGATCGTTCGCAAGATTTGCAAATAGTCGGGAACCTCCGCGCGCCCGCCGCATCCAATCGGCGTGAACAAGCGGCGAATGCCGCGGGCAACGGAGGTTCGATCATGTTTATGAAATTGACGACGGCGATGGCCGCGTTCGCTCTGACGACAGGTGCGGCATTCGCGCAGGCGAAGCTGACCGATCCGCAGATCGCGCACATCGCCTATACGGCCGGCCAGATCGACATCGCGGCGGCCAAGCAGGCGCTGAAGAAATCCAAGAACAAGGACGTGCGCGCGTTCGCCAAGGACATGGAGCGCGACCACACCGCCGTGAACAAGCAGGCGCTGGCGCTGGTCACCAAGCTCAAGGTCAAGCCCGAGGACAACGCCACCAGCCAGGCGCTGACCAAGCAGGCCGATGCCAAGCGCGCCGAGCTCGCCAAGCTCAGCGGTGCCGCCTTCGACAAGGCCTATGTCGACAACGAGGTCGCCTATCACAAGACGGTCGATGGCGCGCTGGAGACTCAGCTCATTCCGTCTGCCAGCAACGGCGAGCTCAAGAGCCTGCTGCAGACCGGCCTCAAGATCTTCCAGGGACACGAGCAGCACGCCCAGCACGTCGCCTCTGAGCTGAAGTGAGCGAAGGAATCGCCATGACGCCGGCACGGACGGGTTTTCTGCTGTTGTCTTGCTTGCTGTCCGTGCCGGCGCATGCGGCGACGGTGCAAATCGCCATCGACAAGCTGACGATGGCGTTTACGCCGGCGGAGGTGAGTGCGAAGGTCGGCGATACCGTTCAATGGGTGAGCAAGGATATCCTCGCGCACACCGCGACCGCCAAAAACGGTGATTGGGATGTGATGCTCGGCGCCGGCAAGAGCGGGCAAGTCGTGCTCAAGAAAGCCGGTGACGTCGACTACTACTGCAAATTCCATCCCAATATGAAGGGCAGCATCAAGGTGTCACCGTGATGCTGGGCGAGGTCGCCGGATGTTCCGGCGTCCTCGTCAATGCCAGCGCAGCTTCAGCTCGGAGACGCCGAGCACGACGTTGACCGCGATCGAGCCCTGCAGCGACAACGGCTGCAGGGCGAAGCTGCGATTGGAGCCGCCGACCATCACGTTGGCGCCGGCAGCAAGGCCAATGCCGAGATCGCCGGACACGCCGACATATTCGCCGGCAAGCGCTCCCGCTGGGACGCCGGTGGTCGGCGCGAACACGACCCAGCCCAGCGCGCGGCCGCCGCTGATGCCGACATTGAGGCCGTAGGTGTTGAGCGCGCCGTCATAGTTTTGCACCGGCGTGGTCGCCGCCATGTCCGGGCTCGGCGTGTACAAACATTCCAGCGATTGATGCCCGACGATGACATAACCGACGCTCGGATTGACCTTGCAGCTGAGCAGTCCCGCCTGCACCCAGCGTCCATCCGGCGCTTGCGCCTGTGCGGATAACGACAGCGTCGCCGCCAACGCAAGCATGGCAGCGAGACAACCGCGACGGAATGCGATCATGGACGACCCCCCGATGGAATCGCCGGCATTATACAACGGCGCCGCCCGATAGCCGGAACCTTTTCCTCGCCCTCGCATCCAATGCCGGAAAGGAAAAGATGGGCCGGCCGCTCATCCCGCAACGCTCACTTCCGACACAAACACCAGCCGTCGCTTCCACGCGTCGGACAAAAGAAGAGGATTGTTCATGAGCTCAAATCTGCGTGCGCTCGAGCCGATGCGGATCGTGCGCGACAGCGGCAAGCCCAGTCGGGCTGAGGTCGAGGCAGCCGTGCGCACGATCATTCGCTGGAGCGGGGACAATCCCGACCGTGACGGCCTCCTCGAGACTCCTGCCCGGGTGACGCGGGCGCTGGAAGAGGCCTTCGTGGGCTACGATCAGGATCCGGTCGCGATGCTGCAGAAGTCCTTCGACGAAATCGAAGGCTATGACGAGATGATCGTGCTGCGTGGCGTCCGCTTCGAAAGCCAGTGCGAGCATCACATGGCGCCGATCCTGGGGCGTGCCTGGGTGGCCTATGTGCCCGATGGCCGCGTCGTCGGCATCAGCAAGCTTGCCCGGGTCGTTGAAGTCTATGCCAAGCGCCTGCAGATCCAGGAAAAGCTGACGGCGCAGATCGCCAACACCGTCAACGACGTACTCAAGCCGCGTGGTGTCGGCGTCGTGATCAAGGCGACGCATCACTGCATGACGACGCGCGGCGTGCACAAGCCGGACACCGATCTGGTGACGAGCCGCATGCTCGGTTGCTTCCGCGAGAATTCGCAAATCCGCGGGGAGTTTCTGGCAACCACCGTGTGACAAGGTTGACGATCCGGTCGCGTGTGCCAAGTCTGGCGCGCGATCTCGGCCTCGTTATGCCGTCAGTTGCCGAATGCCGAAATTGGCCTGCCAGCCGTAGCTCGCGGCCACTCGCCCGCCTTCGCCCTTCGGCGCGGCAGCCTTCGCACGCGTCGCGAGCGAAGGCTGGTGCTGCCGGACAGGATTGAACTGTCGACCTCTCCCTTACCAAGGTGGCGCCCAATCTCGCTTAAGCAGCTGATTGCGCGCTAGATTTTTCGTTGCTCGAAGTCTGCTTCCCAGAATTTCCCCACGGTAGCGCGCAGATCGAGTCGGCGAGATGGGCGACGTTCACGTGGGCATAGCGCAAGACCATCTTCTCGCTGCTCCACCCGCCGAGCTCCATGAGCGCCGGGAGGTTGCGGTTGGCGGCATAATGCCAAGAGGCCCACGTGTGCCGGCAATCGTGCGGCGAGAAATCCTTGATGCCGGCACGACGGCACGCTCCGTTGAAGGCGGTCTTGATCTGCCCGCCGCCATTGCGCTTGCGGGCGTACGGTTCGCCGTCCGGCCGGCGAAACACTGCGCCGCTGCGGTGGGGGAGTGCCTCGATTTCAGCGAACACGCGCGGGTGCAGCGGAACGCCGCGATCGTCGCCGTTCTTGGTCTCGAGGAAACGCACTTCGCGCAATGCCCAGTCAATCTGACGCCAATCGAGATACAGCGCCTCAGAAAGGCGGGCGCCTGTGTAGAAAAGAAAAACGACCAGCGGTCGCAGATGCTCCGAGCACTTCCCGACAAGCCGGTCAGCTTCGGCCGGTGTGAGGCACCGGATGCGCCCCTTCGGCTGTTTAGGCCTCTCGATCGGCCGCAGCTCGCAGAGGCCGCGCTTCGCCGCGTGCTTCAGCACAGCGGATACCGGGGTGAAGACCTGGCGATTGATCGTCGCCGGTAATGCGCCGGCATAGAGGGTCCTGGCGGCGCGTTCGATCGCCGCCTGGTCAATCTGTGCGAGTGCTGTCGTCCCGAAGTGATCGACTAGCGGCTTCAGAAAACGGCGCTCGCCACCGGCCTCCATGTAGCCGACCGAAGCCTCTAGGAACGTTGCGGTTTCCTTTCGTCCGTGGATGCTCTCTTGGATGATTGCCCATTCACGCTTGGCGCGGATGGTTTCGGCGACACTTCGGTCAGCAACGCCTGTGCTCTCGTCCACAGTGACGCCGCGGATGGTGCCACGGATGTACCAATTTCGTCCTTCGTGACGTCGGATGAGCTTGAGTGACATGACGGTAGTGCCTCATAAAGGCGGGCAATATCTTCTTCGGTGAAGAGTCTACGCCGGCCGAGTCGTCGGTAGTAGGGGTGGCGGCGGAGGAATTGCTGGAGTGTTCGGCGACTGACCCGAAACTGCTCCGCAACTTCGTCAATCGTGTAGAGACGGGGCAGCGTCTTGGACGGCACAGCCTAAGCTCCGCAGTACCAGTCGGGATCAGCAAGCCCACCGGTTTGTTGCGCTTCGCACCGGCAATCAGTTGGCACACAAAGTTCTATCAAGCAGCAGACCGTGCGTGCCGGCGCCAGTGTCAACTGGTGCCAGTGATCAGACGTTTCCTCGTCCTTCGGCATCGAAGGCGGTTGTCGAGTCATGTGCGGCGCTCAGTAGTTTAGGGCGCACACACGACGGGGCATGCCTCGTTCGTCGAACTCGTAGATGGCGCGCAGCCCCATGCTCTTTTCCAGAATGAGCCCTCGGATTTTGAAATCCGGGGCTTCGCAGGACACCTTCAAGACATCGCTGTCAGGCAGCGTGCCTCGCTTGATACACGCTGCAATGGCAGCCCTGAATTCGGCGAATAGCGTTCCGAGGGTTTGTGGGGAACCGCAATCGAAGGTAGTATTGTACTGGCTGCGACCCATGACGTTTCTCCGCTGTCTGGCGTCGTAGCTACTGGGAACGATTGGCCTCGTTCCCCGCCCGGCTTCTCCTTGCGAGACGCCGGGCTCTAACTAGGACGCTGCTCTTCTCATCCGGAAGGATTGCCGGATTGCATAAGGCTGCCGGCAAGACGGGGTCAGTTCGAAGGCCTGCGAGGCTGCGACAGGTGAGAATGTGTCTACGCAGGTTGACGCCGGAGGGTTGGCCGCAACGCGCCAGATTAGCGGGCAATGGGTAATGTTCGGTTCCGCTAGCAGGGGAATGCGATGTCAGATTTGGACAACCAACTGCTTTCAATTGCTGAGCTGACGCCCGCAGAGGCCGCTCGGGTGCTAGGTCGCTCGCGGCAGGCGGTAAGCAAGAGCATCGATGAACAATCGGATTATTTTTCGGCGGGCGAGGTCGCTCTCATCTTGAGTGACGCCAAACGCCGCGACGTTAGGCAGCTTGACTCACTGGTCGCGCTTATCGACCAACATTATCGACTTGGAAAAGCGCACGCCAAGCCAAGAGATGCTCACCCCGAAAGAGATCCGCGCGATCTAATCCTTTCGTATCTGCACGGACATGAGCAGGTGATTGAGGCAGCTCGGAGCGCCAGCTCGGTTTGTGTATTGTGTAATGACAACGATGCACATCTTACGCCTGGAGCAGTATTCTGCCGTCTTGCCAGGGCACTTACTCGGCAGAATCTCGCTGAGCTCCATTTTTTTGTTCCAAGCGGAAGTGTGGCTGAGAGTCTTCGGCAGATAGCCGACCCCAACACAGAACTCAAAATGACGGTTGGACAGCCGCTGGCTGTCCCGTACGTCCTCTGTCGCGCAGCGGATAACTCGGTTCGCGGATTCGTTGTCGCCCGCTTTGCTATTGAAGAAATCCTGCAGCGCGACGCGACTGCGCTTTGGTGGCGGGCGCGACGACGGATGGCGGGGACGGCCATCTTCGACAACAGGCCATTGATTAGCTGAATAGAGCACGGAGAGGCAGTTTTGGAACCATTTATTCAAGTCCCTCAGGCCAAGTTCTTTGCGCGGGTACTGTCGATCGAGATCGCGCGCGTCGCCGAACGGGCCGCGGTTGCGGCTGCTGTGTATCGAGGATTGCGATCTCCCGATTTGGCTGTGAATGCTGCGACCAAGGCAATCTTGCGAGAGCTCGGAAAACTACCAATCGAAGGCACGATTGTCAGTTCTGGCGAAGGCGAGCGTGACGGAATACCAACGCGCATGGAGGGGAAGTCGATCGGAAGGCAGGAAGGCGGATTTAAAGTCGACGTCGCCCTCGATCCTCTCGATGGTCGCTCATTATGTGCAGACAACATGCCAGGAGCAGTCACCGTCCTTGCGATCTCAGAGAAAGGAACACTGTTACGTGCTCCGGATGTCTACATGGACAAGATCGCAATTGGTCCGGGACATGAAGAAGGGGTCGTTGATCTTCGATATACGGCAGTAGAAAACATCGAACGGTTTGCGAGAGCGAAGGGAGGCAAACCTAAAGACATTACAGTTTTGGTTCTCAAACGACCTCGTAACGACAAGATTGTTGAAGCAGTCAAGACTACGGGCGCGCGCGTTCGGCTACTGCAAGATGGAGATGTCATCGGGGCCATGCAGGTAGCCCAGCCAGACGCAACTGGCGTGGACATCTACATGGGAATTGGTGGCGCTCCCGAAGGAGTTCTCGCCGCAGCGGCGCTGTACTGTATGGGCGGGCAATTTATTGGAAGATACGCCCCGTCTGCTAGTCAGCTCGACCGCGTTGAAAGGCTCGATGTGAATCGCATATTCAGAACCAAAGACTTCGTGCGCGGCGATTGCCATTTCGCTGCCACCGGCGTCACCGACGGAACATTGCTACGTGGTGTGCGATTTCGAAAGCCCTTCATTGAGACGGAAACTATTGTCATGCGCTCGCTAACAGGTAGCGTTCGCAGAATCACAACGGAACACAGAGAGTTGGGAAAGTTCGATTTGCCACCAGAGTTTGAGGCGGACTTTTCCATAAGCGTGTGAATCAAGAAAAGCCGCCGGCACGCCGGCGGCTTTTGAGTCTGCCCGCTGACGCGGACTGCTACCGGCGTCGAGAGCCGGATTACAACGCGAACAATTCGTCCGGATCGTCACCGCAAAGCACAAGCTCAACGTTGTTGTTGCGAAGCTTGTTCATGATGACGATTTCGTCGCCGACGTGGAAGCACTCGGTGTACTCGTGACCGGTGTAGACAGCGGGGTCACGTGAGCGACTGTGCATCTGCGCCAGAACTTGACGCATCTGCTCCGGCCGATACGCGCGAATGCCGACGGAGACCATGATCGTCATCGCGACCTCCGCGACGGCTTCAATTGCGCCGACGCGGCGGTGCCGGCGACCACGTGCGGACCAGTTTCCGCCGGCTGTTCGTCCTTGAAGACGCGCAACACGATCTTTCCGTCGATTGGTAGCGCATTTAACACCACATTCATGCCTTCGCCGTCCTGATGCAAAAATGCAGCTCCAAGAAGTTGCCAGAAATCCTCCTGGCCCTCACGCTTGATGACAGTGTAAGCGCGATAGGCGAGGGCATGCGTCGTCGTACTCATGTGCTTCTCCTTCAGGTTTAGTGATGCGGAGCAATCGCTTCGCGGATCACGTTGAGAGCCTTGTCGACTGAATCGACGCGGCCTGACCCCATCTCCATGCAATCAAGCTCTCCCTCGCGCTCGCACACGGTGGCGGTGACGCCGACATAGAGCCGGCCATCCGCCATCGGGGCGACCTCGATGGAATAGAACTGGATTATGGATTTGAGATTCGCGGGCGAACCGGCATCGCCGGCCGCAACAACAGAGTCTCTCTGCAGCATTTCTATTTTCTCCGTCGCGGAACACCGACATCCGGTTAGATGCCGGTCGACGCGACGGAGAGGACTCAAAAAAGTATAGCGCGCGAGCTAACCGTCACAAGGCAAGGGAGATGTCGAGAACCTCCCTTCCTGGACGACTCGACGAAAACGATTCGATGCTTCGCTTCGGCGAAGCATCGGAGGACACTATGTTCATCCACCATGGAAATTTGGTCTTTGAGACGACTGACGGCAGGTACTTCGTGATGCCTCTGTCACTGATCTTCTTTCTCCTCGCGGTTTTTGTGGTCGGGACCATAGTCGCGATCGTCGTTGAGTATGCATCGAAGCCCGCGCCGGTGCAGTACACCTACTACACGCCGCCGCTCCCACCCGAAATCCAGACACCGCAGCCGGTCGATCACTACGCCGAGCAAGCCGCACGCGCGCGTGCACTAAAGGAAAAGCTCGACGCCGATACCGACCTTGCCGAGAGCTATTTGAAATCCATGCGCATCAAGGGCGAACTCGAGGAAGTGCCGGAAATCCTTGACCACGAGCGCGCTAAGCGCATAGCGCAAGGCCGATAAGGGAGCGTCTCATGGCAAAGAACGAAATCGAGATCATTCCACCTTCTCGAGTGCAACGAGCGGCCGAGCCTGGCGCCGGCCGCGAGCTATCGGTCAACGTCGCCCGCGAAAACCCGGGCGGCATCATCTCATCCGCGCTCACGCGGTGGGAGGCGGGTCGGCATGAGCGCGTCTATGGCGCACTCGCTTCGCGCACCCGTGCCGAGGCAAAGTATTTCGATGCGCAATGCGAAGCGGTTGACGCCTACATCCGTCGCGCGCAAGCGGGGCAGCACCTCGCGGAGCTGCCGGAAGTCCTCGCAAACGATCGCGCTCGGCGGCGTGCTGCACGAGCCGAGGAGCTGCGTGAGATCGAACACCAGTACCAGCTTGCCGCTTACCGCCGCGCAGTCGAGAGCGCCCGCGTGCAAACCGAGCTTGTAGATGCCGAGCAGGCGCTGCGAGCTCAGCGCGAGTTCGGATACCTCACGCACGAGCTCGCCTGGCGCAAGCGAAATACGGAGTTGTTGGATATCGAGCTCGATGCGGCCGAAAGGCGCGCAATGCTGCGAGAGGCGCAAAACCCATCGCAAAAAGAGCCGACAGAAGATGAGCTTATCCAGCAGCTCCTTTCAAAGCGTGAACAGCTGCGCGCCGATGGCGTCGATACCGGCCCGATCGACGCGGCGCTCGCGCGCGTACAGAAGCGGTAGCCATGTCTGCGCGTCGCCAGCGGCTTCTTGCTGAGCGCGCGTCTCGGCGAGAAGCGCTGCGCAATCACTACCCGATGATTTTTCGTCCCGACGCACCGATTGCGCCAGTCGATGGCTCCGCGATCGTGCTCGGCCGCGACGAGCACAACGAGCCGCTTCGCATTCCGCTTAAAGCGCGCATGGAGCACATGCACGTCATCGGCACGACCGGCGGCGGCAAGACGAAGCTGCTCGAACATATGATTTGGCAGGATATCGTCGACGGCCGTGGCGTTGCCGTAATTGATCCGCACGGGGGCCACCCTGATAGCCTGTATAGGGCGCTGCTCTCGCGGCTCGATCAGGACGGCTACACCAAGACCCGAACGATCCACCTCATCGACCCTAACGCGGGGACCCACACAACCGGACTTGAGCCGCTCGGCCTGCCAACACCTGACTACGACGCCACAGTGGTGGCGGAAGCCATGCAGGAAGCCCTCGAACGATTATGGGGTGAGGAAGATCAAAACACCAAGCCCACTTTGCAGCGCGTACTGGCGGCCATCCTAACGGCTTTGACGGAGCTCGGCTTGACCCTTGCCGAAGCCCGGCTGTTGTTTGATCCGAGTGACCGCCATGGCATCCGAGCGTGGGCGATCGCCAATCTCAAAAATCAGGAGGCCCGCGAAGAGCTTGAATGGCTTCACGAAATTGCTGCGGAGCCGCGCGGTCGCCAGGACTTTCGCATGGAGGTGACGGGTCCACGCAACAGGCTCTCGAAGCTCACGCGCGTTGAATCAATTCGGACAATGCTCGGGCAGCAAGAGCGCACACTCGATTTCCGAGCCGCGCTGGATGAAGGCCATATCATTCTCGCGAACCTGTCGCCGGGATCCCGCGCCTCCGACAAGGCGGTGCAGCTGCTCGGGCGCTTGCTCACTCGCATGTTGTTCTTCCATGCGGTGAGGCGCGAGCATCCCGAACGACCGTTCGTCTTTGTGCTTGATGAATGCCACTTGTACCTCAGCGGAGACGTCTCTCGGCTGTTAGCGGAAATTCGCAAGTATGGTGTTGCCGTCGTCTTAAGTCATCAAACGCTAGCTCAAACAGAGCTCGCCGGTCTCGATATCGTCGATGCACTCAAGAGCACGACGAATATCAAGGCGGTCTTTCGAACCAAAGACCCGCAAGAGTCAGCAGAACTTGCGGAAATGGTGCTTCGATACGATCTCGAAATGCCCGTGCAGGCCCTCGTGAAGCCAACCGTGATTGGGCATCGCATCGCGAAGTTGCAAGGGGAGAGCGTGTCCGACCAGATTGCCGTGACGGAAATGCAGAGTGAGACGCACGGCACCAGCGTTACCGAGAGCTATAGCTATTCACAGAGCGTTGCTGAAACCGTAGGGGAGGCCATTAGCTCGGCCGAGAGCCAGGCGACCAATGCGGCACAGGCCGCGTCCAGCGCGAGCGCGGTTGGCTCCGGCACCGGGTTCACGGCGACCGACATGATGACGCCGACCGGCGATTTCTTTCCAAGCACGAACCTCGTCGGCTTATCCGAAAGCGATAGCCTGCAGGCGAGCAATTCGCAGATGGCCGGTTCAAGCTCGGCACGCGGCAGCAGCGCAAGCAGCTCGATCGGTACCACGTCGTCGCGCGCCACAACGACGGCCTCATCGTGGAGCGAAGGCGTTGCTCACACGAAGTCCTCGGCAACGTCGGTCGGCAAGGGCGTGACGCGCGGACAGGCACAGACCCGTGGCACGCAGGAAGCGTTTGAGTCTCTCTATGAAGATCGCCCGTCGGCCGTGCACAATCTAGAGAACATCCGCTACATGGCCGCCACCGTACTCCGGAGCCTCACGACGGGCACGGCGGCCGTCAGCTTCGTCGACAAGGACGGCTTGAAGACAGCTGCGCTGAGGGTGGCGAACGTCGAAAGCCGCGCGCTGCCGGCGGCACAATTCGAGGAATTGCGAACGCGCGTATTCGAGGCAAGCCCGTCCGCCACGCCCATTGAGACCGCGATGGCAAATATCGCCGTGCGCGAGCGCGCGCTCATTGCGCGTGCGACGCAAGAGACCTTGCCGTTCGATGTGGAAGCGCCCGCTTCCTTCCGTGTCAAAAAGAAACGTCTTTTGAAAGCGGGCGCGTAGAGCGCTCCGTCGATTGCATGGACAGCGGGATCGGCGGAGCGCGCGCTGCGGTCAAGGGCGGCCGAACGGCCGTCGCCTCCGGCGATCGAGACCCTTGACCGGCGCGCCATCCGCCGAAAGGAGCGTCCATGCAGTCGACGGCGCAGAGGACGTGAGTGGAGCAGGTATAATGGACGACATGGATGCGGCGGCAAGGGAGCGACGACGTTTCTTCGAGCGACCGGCTTCGCCGCGTGAGATGCGGATTACGGTTCGGGATATCGAGCTGTTGCGGAATATCTCACGGCTGCGGTTGGCGTCGGGAGCGCAACTGGCAGCACTCGATGGCGGAAGTGCCCAAAATGTATCGCGTTCGCTCTTGGCGCTTTTCGAGAATGGCTATGTCGAGCGGCCGGTGGCGCAAGTCACAACGCGCTTTTTGTACAAAGGCTCACGGCCGACGATCTACGGGCTTACGCGTAAAGGCGCAGCGCTGTTGCGAAAGCATGGCGCGGATGTTCGCCGGCGTCTGCTCGATGGGATCGACAAGGAGCGGGGCGCTGGTTGGCGGTTCATCGAACACACTGTCGCCGTGTCTGAGTTTCTCGTATCGCTCGAGCTCGCGCTGAAAGACCGAACGGATGTCCGGCTCCTTGAGCGCGGCGAGATTTTGGAAGACGCGCCGAAAAGCAAGCGCGATCGATTGGTGAAATTGGAAGCGAGCATCCGGATCGGCGGATCCTTGCGAAAGAATGCCGCGGTACCCGATGCGCTCTTCGGGTTACGGTTCGACGACGAAACCGAGAGCTATTTCATGCTTGAAATCGATCGAGGCGAAATGCCAGTCGAGCGGTACAAGAATACGTATCGAACGTATTTTGCAAAAAAGATGCTGACGTACCTCGAAGCGAGCCGACAACAGCGTCACATCCACGATCTTGGCCTTCCTAATTTCCGTGTGCTGACGGTTACGACGGATCAGACACGAATCGAAAAGATGCTTAGCGCGTTGAACGTCATCACGGAGGGGCGGGGCTCAAATATGTTCCTCTTCACCGACCAGGCAACGATCTCCGCCAGCAACCCGCTCAGCATTGAGTGGATGAGCGGAAAGAGAGTTCGTTTAAGGCTGACAGATTGAAATCACTACTTGCGACCGGCGCGCACCATGCACTGGACGAACTTTTCGTTGAAGGTGCCGCCATGGTTCGGCGGCTTGCCAACGGCGCTGTACCAGCCGCCACGTATCCGATCGATGCCGCCGCCGTTGTTCACGGCGCAGGTGCACCCGATCGGGTCGCGCATCTTCACGCACCTCGGATCGATGCCGGCGGACGCGAACGCTGAGCCCGCGTCGCTGGTCCTCATCTTTCGCCACGTGCGATTCTTGAAGCACCTGTAGGCACACACGGATATCTGGCCGCCGGTTTGGAGGCCACGCTCGGCAGCATGCTTCTGACAAAACGCAAAGCACGCGGCGCGCGTGGCCGACCCGTCGTCCTGCGCCTGTGCCGGCATCGCCGGCCCGAGCGCCGACAGGCACATCGCAAGCAACAATGTGCACCGCACGATGGACCTCAGTGGTATCCGTGCTGCGTGCACCACCGCGACCTCATGCTGGGCGGAATGCCGCGCTCGGTGCCCACCCGCATGCAGTCGCCGTAGTTTTTCATCTTGTCGGTCGACTGCTCTGCTTTCCGTGAGTCCTTCTTTTGAGCCTGCGCGTCAGCAGATGCGACGGAGGCAACAAGGCCAAGGGCAACAATTGACGAAATGGTGATGAGGTGCGTGCGCACGGGCTTTCTCCCGATGGGCAGCGCGCGCGATCGCCAGTGGCGTTTGAAGGATTTTGTTGTTGTCGCCCCGAAGCCGACGTGCCCGCTGACGCTTCATGATCACTTGGGAGACAACCGATACAATACGCGCAATTCCGTTCGCGGCTTGTTTATGTGCTGATTTATCTAGCTAATTTCACGTCACGGTATGTTCGAGAAGTTCACCAACCTTATCGCTAATCGCTCAAATCCGCGGAAAGCCAACACAAAATTGCTTGCACCAAAATTGCGCGAAGTGGTGCACAAACAATCAGCCGTGCTCAGTTCTCGGCGCAGCTTCGCCGCTGAGATGAGCCTGTACGGTTCTCACGGAGAGCGAAAATATCTCAACGAAAGCGAACGCTTGAGATTCTCCAAGGCGCTTGATCGAGCGGCGACGGAAACACGCCTCTTTTGCTTCATGCTTGCAATAACCGGCGCGCGCATATCAGAGCTACTGGCGATTACGCCAGCATCGATCGATATCGTTGGCTGTACGGTGCTGTTGCTAACGCTCAAGCGCCGCAGGCGAGGAATCGTTCGCGAGTTGCCTCTACCTGCGTGGCTCGTAGCTGAACTGAATCGTCAGTTTGATCTCGCTGAGCGTCAACGCGACGAGCTGCTCAGAGACGAGCGGCTCTGGGCATGGAGTCGTACCTCCGGATGGCGGCGCGTGAAGGCGGTCATGAAAGACGCAGGCATTCATGGTGCGGCGGCGATGCCGAAAGGCCTTCGCCACACATTCGGAGTCGTGTCGTGCCTCGTAAAGGTGCCGCTGCCGAAGCTGCAAGGATGGTTTGGGCATGCGTCGATTGAGACGACCTCGATATATACGCAGATCGCTGGCGAAGACGAAAAGGTGCTTGCGAGTTGGGTGTGGGACGCATGGCGCGCCCGCGGCTAACACCCTTACCGCGAAGCTCCTGGTCGACACGGCCACCAATCATCCTTGCGACTGCCCGTGCGAAGCAGCGCCTGCGCTCGTTTGCGCTTGCACTTGCGACAGCCAAACTTCGCAAGGAGCTGTGCGAGGGTCGCGTTTGGTCCGAACTTCTCGACGAGCTCCCACGCGTCTTGGGAGCAGAGGCGATGGCAGTATGTGCATTCGATCACGAGGACGTGGCGGGCCTCGATGATTTCGCGGAGCGTCCATTGAGGCAGGTCTTTTTCGTTATCGCCGCGCGCGAACATTCGAGAGAACCGGTCTTGTCCAACGGCGCGGATTGTCGTAAGAACAAAAAGGGAACGCAAGCTAAAACGCGTCAGGGATCGAAGCCGGATGGCGGAGAGCAAAGCGCTCCGTACACGAGAGCCCGATCCGCAGGAGACGCCACGAATGCTTGTGTAGGTAGGGGAGTGACTATCGTGAGTAAAATTTTTAGCGCCATCGTCGCACTGCTGCTAGTGCTGCCAGCGCATGCGCTTGATCCGGCCTCACTGAGCGATGCTCAGATTCGATCAATCATCGTGCAAGCGAGCCGCGACGCATATTATCGAACGGGCCATCCGTGCGCGTGTCCGGAAGACTCAGCGCGAAACGGAAGTCGGTGCGGGAAGCGGAGCGCATACAGCCGGCCAGGCGGTGCCGCACCGTATTGCTATCCGAGTGACGTGAGCGAAGCTGAAGTCGCGCGATATCGCGCAAAAGCGGGCAAGTAGGAGGACGTGATGGCGGCCCCAGCTGATGCAGCGATCACCTGGTGGGCGGTCGCGAGCGCATTCGGCGGAACCATTATCGGCTCCGTGCTTGGAGGATCGATCAGCTATTGGCTTCAAAGACGCGCATTAGCTGCGACAAAGGCGCAACACGACGCAGATCGCAAAGAAGCCCGTAAAGCGCTCGGGTACGCGCTGTTCTTCAAGCTGATAAGAGCGACGTCGAGTCTAGCGCAAATCGGGAAGCCAATAGCGGAAGCGTTGGAGCGGCTGAAGAAAGAAGGAGTGGATGAGGATCTCTGGCCTCGTGTGCAAGGTATCGTGCCGTTGCCAGCTGAAATCAAGTTTTCTCCAGAGGAGATGGCACTCATACTGTCTCTCGACAATAAACTCTTTAATGACGTGGCGGCACTCGACGAAATCCACAACAACACTGTTGCGATTTTCCGCCGATACAGCGAGAAGCGCGATGCTCTGACCGCCACGCTCACGCCGGCAGCAATGAACGGTAACCTCGGTGCAGTCTTACTGACTAAAGAACAGTCGGCGCAAATAAAGCCGCGCTCGGTAGAGTTAGACATCCTCATCCGCGGCATGGCGCAAGCGTATGGCGATGCGAAGAAGGCATGGCAGTGCGTGAAGGGATTGCACTCGGTGCTAGAAAAAGAATTCGATTTGAAACACAAGCTCGAGCTAAAGGAAGGCTACGCATTGGATGACGTCGAGGTGATCGCCGATACGCCAGGATCGAAATCGAAACGGGTTATCGTTGCGCGAACACGCACGTCGCAACTGTAGTAGCATTGTTACAAGGATTGATTTGGTTTCCTGACGCACACCCAGACTGCGCGTCGAGCACGACGCTCGATTGGGCGGGTGGTCGGGGGAATCCCGCCCCTCTGCCCCTCGCCCCGCCTGAGAGGCGGCGGGGCTCCGCTAGTGGGCTGCGGCCGGTGTTTCTGGATCACCACGTCGCCGAGTAGTAGAAGCCGCCGTCGGCTTCCTCCGCGAGCAGTCTTTCGAGCGCGTCCTTCGTGCACCGGATGACGTCAAGGTACTCCTCGTCATACTCGGTGCTGCCGAAGCCGTCATCCGTGGGCAGGAGTGTCATTGCAGTGGTCGGGTCCTTGATGACTTTGCCGGCCTCGATGATCGGCGTTTCCTTGCCGTCCACGTACCGATAGCCCTTGGTAATCTCGCCTTCGGTCAACTCCGACCCCGCAAGAACGAGCATGCACCGCGACAGCAGATCGCGAAGCCACTCGGTTTTGACGTAATATTCTCCGCCGTCGTCATTACCCGATTGCGCAATCTCGACGAACCAGCGGTGTATCGCGTTGGCATTGTGCCAATACGCGATCTGCTCCACGACTTCTTTGATACGATCGGCTCTGATGTCGGCGGGCTTGCCGCCTTTCGTGATCGCGATCTCGTAGCGGTCTTCGGGCTTCGTCCACTCCCAGCTCTTCACATACGTCCTCTTGGAGAGGAACATGTCTAATCCCATACGGTAGAATGATGATGTTCGTAATCAGGCCCGCGCAGACCCGCGCGGGTTTTGTATTAGCGGCGTGCGCGGCCGGCGCTGCGCTTCTCGACGCGCTCGCGAAAGCGGCTCTGCACGGCCTGCATCCGCTGTGCCTCGATCATGATCGTCTCGGCGAACTGCCGCAGCGCGGTTGCGATCTCCTTCAGCGCTTCGATGCGCTCTCCAAAGCTCGGTGTCTCCATAGTGGTGTTTGTGATTGGCTCGTAACTTCGACCGGCCGCAGCCCTCTCGCCGCGACCTACTGGTCGGAGCGCGCGTCCGCCGGTGCGGCGTCACGAGGCAGGCCCCAATGAGGAAACGGCAAGGGCACCGAAGCCCTGCGTGGAAAACTACGGCAGGGAAGACACAGGTGCCTTGACGCCGCGCCGCGGCGCGCGATCATGAAGAGAGCGGCGAGCTATGAACCCGTATTGGGGCGGGGTTCCAGGGTGGTGGGGTGTGCGTCAGACGTTAAATCAGCGCCCGCGAAGCGGCTCCAATTGAATCCAAAATCTGTTGATCGGCTGGTCGGTTCTCGCATCCGGATGCGACGATTGCAGCGCTGGCTCTCGCACGAGCAGCTTGCGCGCGCGTTGAGGATCAGCCCAAAGGAGCTGCGCGATCACGAACGCGCGGTCAAGCGCGCAAGCTGCGGACGCTTGTATGAAATCGCAGACGCGTTACAGGTACCGATCACGTATCTTCTTTTCCAATCTTGCACGTACGGATGGCGGTCTCTCCGCATGTCTCTCCTCTGGCTCTGCTATCGATCGCGCGAGGGCGGCATACGCGTTGTCGTGCAAGAGGCGACCTCTCTCGTTCATGCGCGATTGAAAGTCGCCGTTGCCGGATTGGCGGAGCACGATGCCTACACGGAAGGTCATCACTTGATGCGCGCCTGCCGAAGCGAGCGCCCAAGAAGCTGATCGGCCGACTGCTTTCGCAGAAGAAGTGAAGGCGCTCCTCGAGCGGTTCGAGGCTTAGCGGTCGAATCCCGACGAGCGGCGTCAGCATATCGCTGCGCCGATCGTGATCGGATGCAAGGGAGCTGACGGGCGAGGCGCCGGCGCGGGATGCGACCAAACGGGGTGTCGAGGATCAAGCCGAATGCCAAGAGGCTAGCGTCAACGTCTACGAGAACTCGCGAAAGCCTCGGATTCGTGGGGACTAGCCGTACCAGGCGTCGCGCACTTTACGAGTATCGTTCACTATGCAACCATTGATAGACTAGTATGGCTTCGATGTGGATGCGGGATACTACCGCCGACGAGTGAACTCCTCGCGCGCCCAGTCGCATGCGTAAAACAGGATAATGGTCGCATGCCGATAGATGCAGGGCTCAAACTGCTGAGAGAGAGATACACTCTGGTGAACAAACGCCTAGAAATCTCGGCGACCAGCGAGTCCTGGATAGGGGTGGGCGAAGATGACAAACAGTTTCTTATAAGACTCTGGCCGTATTCGGAGGCGAATCCGCCCGAATTGCTGCGCGCACTTTGGGATGCGGAGTTGCGCACACTTTATCGCGTTGCGAGCGCACCTGGAGCTGATCAGAGCATTTTGGTTATCAGAGACGCCGGACTCGACCGCAGAGCGCGATGTTTTGTAATGGTATTAGAAGCGGAACTTGCCGGAGGCTATGAGCGACTGTCTACGGCGCTGGCAAATCGGAATGCGTTTGCCTGGCTTCGTACCACAGACATTGCGGTTCGGCGTGATCTCTGGAGGACTATGGCACGGCTGGCTGATGGAATTGCTCTACTGCACGAGCAAAACACGCTACACCGAAACATTGACGCGGAGCATGTTTATTTCAGCAGCGACATCGGAGTTGAATCTTTTCGCTTGGGCGGATTTGAGTGGAGTCTTCGCTTAGGCGTTTCGGCAGCAGGGGCTCCACCGATTAGTTGGTCATCCCCGCCAGAATTTTTCACAGAACGCTCCTTTGGCTATCGGCCAGAAACAGACTGGTACGCGTTTGGAATGCTGGCTACGCGATGCTTTAGACCGCTCGAGACGCTTGAGAAAATGGGTCCGCTGGAACGGCACCGCCGTGTCATGCGGCAACTCGAAAACGCCTCATCGAAAGAACTGAGTGATCTAGAAAAGACAATATTGATTGGATTGATTACGGAAGACGCCCATGAGCGATTTAATGATCCTCAGACCATCCAACCAATGATTCAGGAGATTTTGGCTGGATTAGAAAATAATTTCCAACCTGGGGAAGATCGATCACGGTTGGTGTTGGCGGTAAATCCTGACAATACTGATTTGCTAAGTTACATAATGGACTTGGGATTTGTTCCCAATTCCGAAAATGTTGAGGAGACGTACAATCCGAGAGACGCGCTTCACGTTGGCAGAGTTGTGAGCTTCATTCAAAAGGACCTCGATGACGCCGAGCCGAGTATAAGAATTTCAGCGGTCCGCAATCGAAGTCTTTTTATTCTAGAAGGCCAAAATCTCGTTTTGGGTATAACTCCGTTCCAATTCACGGATCGTAATTCGAATCAGACCGAACGTACGTGGAACGTAGCGTATTGCTCTGGACTGGCAGAATTAAGAGGCGCCGAAGCATCTACCGAATTCTCAACTCCAGGAATCGAGGTCCGCTCCGCGGCGGAGATTCGCAAAAGATATCCGTTACGAATAAGTAAGAACTGGGAAAAGTATCTACCCCGCGCCGACCTAGCGGCAAAATTGCGAGCCGGTCTTTCCAAGTTTTACTCTTACATTCGGTGTACTAATCAAATTGAATTGCTCCTAATGGACGCGGAAATATTCGCTTACGAGCTAGTTGGTGAACCGAAGTTGCAGGAGACCAAGCAGACAATTACCATAAAGGAAATAGATCGCAGTCGGCCAATGCTGAGTGTCTTTCAGAAGGAAGGCGGGTTGGTCGAATTTCTTCAACGAGAGATCGTTTCAGCAACCGCCACAGCAAGACAAGTTGTCCTGTCAGAACAAGATGTGTTTTTTGTCGACGCCAAAGAGCGCCGAGCGAACACCTGGACCGTTCAGCAAATCGACCCAGTAAATCAGCGTGTGGTTCTGTCCCAAATCGTGGAAGCAGAAATCGCGCCGCAGCCGGCAAGGTCCGGCTACATCCGCGCGGCCGATACGTTTGGGCAACTTCAATTAATCCAACGGCGAAAGAAGGCGATCGATCGCCTTGAGAGACATTCATTCTTGCTGCGTTCATTGTCCGCGCCAGGTCAAGTGTATATGGACACCGGACTTGCGCCGCTACCGGTCCCACCACTTCCGGATCAGGTAGATTCCGCCAAACGGGCGGCATTAGAAGATATTCTTCGCGTGAGACCAATTTATGTCCTTCAGGGGCCGCCCGGGACCGGAAAGACAACGCTGGTTGCTCATCTCCTCAGACAAATTTTCGAAGAGGATCCGGTAGCGCAAATACTAATTACGGCCCAGGCGCACAGCGCGGTGGACGTTCTGCGGTCAAAGGTACGCAATGAAGCGTTCTCAACAATTCCAGACGATAAGCTGCCTTTGTCAGTGCGAATAGGAAGGGAAGGAGACGATGAAGGCGATCCAGTGGACGGGTCAGCGCGGCAAGTGGGGCTGGACCTTCTAAAGCAAGCTCGCACAAAGTTCGATCAGATCGAAAATTTGTCAGAACTGCAGCAAGTGTGGTTACGCGCAATAAATGAGATGCTCGACCCGAAGAACACCAGCTCCGGTGTTGACGATTTCTTCCAAACTGTGAAGAGAGGCGCCAGCATTACATATTGCACGACAAGCGCAGGCGATCTTGAGGCATTGGCTGATTCGATCCAATCGTTTGACTGGGCGATCGTTGAAGAAGCGGGGAAGGCTTATGCATTTGATCTAGCGCTTCCACTGCAGATGGGACACCGATGGTTATTGATCGGGGATCACAATCAATTGCCCCCCTACAAGTTTGACGATCACGAAGAAGCTATTCAGCGGCTGGATGAGGTCGCAAGCTCGCTACAAGCGCTTCCTGGGCTAAATTACAGAACCGTAGATTTCGAATGGCTCCGGTGGTGGTCTGACTTAGAAACAAGGGACCGCGAGGAATTTAAGAATTATGTTGGCCGCTGGTTGAATGCATTCAAGCAATTCTACTCCTCGTGCTCTCGGTCCTCGGGAGAGGAGCGTTTGACATCCGGAACTTCGATAGGGGCCGCCGCTGGAAAGCTAACCGAGCAGCATCGTATGCATCCAACGATCGGAGATTTGATATCTACCGTTTATTACGATGATGAGTTGATAAATCGAACCGAAATAGCGGGAGCCCCAGTCGCAAGAGTGAAGCATCCGTTTACGTCGCCGACTGGGATTGAGGACAAAGCGATCGTTTGGGTGGACACGGAGTGGGCAGCAAGGGACAAACAGTTTTGCGAGCGGGGGAGGCCAGAAGGGGAAACGCCGGTGACCAATTCGATGGAGGCGGATGCTCTGATCCGCTTCGTCGAAGACCTTAGAGCTGACGGCAATAAGATCAGCTCCTGCGGTGGGGGGCCGTTTGAACTCGTAGCTCTTGCCCCTTACGTTCAACAGGTTGGTTTGCTCAACAACCTGTTTGATAGGAGCACCCTACGGCTGCCGCTCGCTCTAATGGCAAGCACATCGAGGAGGCGAGGCCCGCCAGGAGGAGGACTGCCGTATAGCTCTCAGCTTGCGCACACCGTTGATTCCTTTCAAGGCAATCAGGCGGATATTGTGTGTGTGAGCTTGACGCGAAATAATTACTTGCCTCCGGGCGAAGGCCTCGGTTTTTTAGGAGAAAGGCCTCGACTGAATGTTTTGTTGTCTCGGGCAAAGAGGCTTTTGGTGTTAGTCGGCAGCTGGGATTTTTATAAATTCCAAGTATCTGATGTTGATCTGTCTGACGAATCGCACCCGCTTTGGCATTGGAAAAAAGTGCTGCAGATATTGGACGACGATTTCAAAGCCAAAAGAGCTGTCTTTATGCCAGCTAGGTACTCCGTGGTAGAATCAGATGCTGCTGCTACTTCCCATTAGTCGATACCGAGTAGAGTACCAAGTCGCCGCTGGTCGACCGTATTCAATTTTTGAACAATTGATTTTGCGGGCCATTCATCAAGGCACGAACAGCGTATCAGCGCTTGGTGAAATATTTCAGGTTCATCCGCGATTGATATTAGAGGCGCTAGTTACGCTCACACAAGCTGGCTGGCTGGCGGTCGGTGGGCCTGACGTTCAGGGTTTCAAATTGACATCAGCAGGCGAAGAAGCCTTTTCGTCCGGCCGAGAGCCTCGGTCTCGAAACATCACATCACAGCGCACGTGGATTGTGATGGAGCGCCTTACTGGCGCGCTTATAAACGAAGGAATGGTGCGATACCTACGCACCAACCAAGTAACGGATATGCTAAAAAATGCACTGAAGATTTCGGAGCAGGTTCACGAACGGAAAATTAGCGAGGCGCAAATTGATTCATTCTTGCCTCGCGATAAGAATGAGTGGCTCTACCGTATTAATTCGATCGATCTAAAGTCTCGACAAGCTCATTGGTTGCCGACGACGTTGGACGTAACAACGTTGCAATTTGATGACAATCTGCCTCTCGCTTGGAGAACTCGTGTCGGGTCTGCGCTAATTGAAGCGGCCCAAAGATCGCCCCAATTCTTAGAAGCGGAAGTAAGAGCATCTTCAGGACCAACTCTAGCACCAAAAAATAGCAAGAGGGGCGACGTCAGTGCTGAGCGTGTCGAACCAGAGCGTTGTGCGGTCTTAATAGAAGAAACGGACCTTCTGTCCACCGACGACGAGCATATCGTGTATCTCCAGCATTCATTGCGCGAGGTCCGTTCCAAATTATTGATCGCATCAGCGTTTATGAGAGCCAACTGTTTGGAAGCGCTGACGACCGATTTGATGGCTGCGCTGTCGCGTGGCGTCGCTGTCGACGTATTATGGGGCTATAACAGCGGGCGGTCAGGAGAAGCGGATGGAATGGAGATTCTTAAAAAAATCGCCTTCGACGCTCGTAGCAAAGGATATCGAGGTAAGATCAACTATAATCGCGCGGCTTCGGGATCGCATGCAAAGATAATCATTTGGGACCACGCTGATTCGTTTGAGGTATGTATAGGTTCTTACAATTGGCTGTCGGTGAGCCCAAAAATGGCGCAGTCAGAAGCTAACGAATCGAGAGCCACCAATCTTTCCGTTCGACTGCGAAGTTCAGCTGTTGTTGCAAGACTGATCCGGTCTATTGCGAGTCTTTGGTCGTCTGGAAATGTCCAGGCGCTCGATGCAACACCTGATCGATGGCGGCGTGTGGCGAGCAGTCTAGAGGAGTTGCAGACGCAAATTGAACCGAGGAGCGGCCGCTCTAATGCAATGGCTCGCCTAGTTATTGACTTTGACCATGATGCCGTTTTGCGAACATTGCTGGCCACCGCACAACGCCAATTACTCGTGATTTCCCACAAGTTGGGCGTTGCTGCTCGCACTCGGTTGGTGACTGCAACCGGCAAGACACGGTCACCGGAGTTTAGGTTCGCAGTGCTCTACGGCCAAAGAGAAGTTGAAGAGGCCGCATTTGCCGAAATCGAGGCGGTCGTGACCAGCTCTGGCGGCACGATTGACCGAACGCCGGGGCTGCACGCGAAAGCGGTAATTGCGGATGAGACAGTCTGTCTTGGAAGCTACAATTTCTTATCTACCGACATTTATGGGAAATCGTCTCGAACGAAAGAGCTTAGCGTTATTTTGGATGGGGCGGACGTGGCCGGATTGGTATGCCGACGATTAGGGCAGCTGGAGCGAAACTAGTACTTCGTGAGCTAAGCTGCGGATGCAGTATCGTTCAAATACTCTCCTGGGGGGGGCTGGCTAATGACTGAATCGCGCACGCGGATGACCGATCCGTTGATGGGAAAGATGTGGAAGACAAAGAGTGCACGATTTAATGCGCACTTACGGCTTGTCAGAAAATACAATATGTCAACTTGGGCAACATCAATACTAGCGTTTTACATATTTACTGCTTCATGCGTACCGCTCATATTTCCACAAATAGCCTCGGGTGGCGCGCAACACATGGTCGTGTTTCTTACCCTAATCATTTCCGTGTTTTTGATTATTTTGACGCTACGCGAAGGCTCAAAACAGTATGATCGAGAAGGAGAGAAGATGCTGCAATGCTCTATTCAAATCTCAAGAATTTATAATACGTTCCAAGGACTATCACCAGAGGTCCAAGACGAGCGGAGAATCGAATTCACAGATGAGTACAGCCGCGTTCTTGATAGCTTTTCCCTAAATCACAGAGATATCGATTATCTTCAATTCCAACTCCGCAATAGGTCAGAGCTCCACATCGGCCGGATACAGTATTTGGTCGATTTAGTGAAGTATGGGATTCTTTCGATAGCTGAATATTGGCTGTATCTCAGTTTGGTAATTATACCGCCGTTGGCGACTTTTCTGCTACGCCATCAACTCGGCTTTTAGACTTGGTGACCCTGCTAATCTGAGTGGCGTCAAACCGTCTCGGCAAAATCGAATCTAGATGTCGCAAAACAGATATTGTGCGACGCTATGAAATGGCTCAACAGAGCCATTAATTGCAATCTATCAATAGACGCATGGAGGCGGCTCCCTTTCGGAAGCCGCCTCGTAGTTTCGCGTCTCAGCTAGACGATGATGATAGCGAACGTAAAGTCGGACGCCGGAAAAGTCCGACCCGCGCCGCCCGTGTCAAGCGCATGCTGCTTGACAACAATGTAGTTCGGGCCGAATTCCGCGACCCAGTGCGTTGTCGTGATGTAGGGCTCTTCTGCCGAATTCGAGACAAGAGCCGTGTAGCCGTGACGCTCGTTGTTCGGAAACACGATCCTGCCGCTCTTGGCGTCAAAGTTGACGCCGTGGCTGCTGTATCCGGCCTCGAGAACTCCCGCCTTGACGCGGCCTGCTGCTTTGATTTCCATCTGCTCACCTACCGTTGCTGAAGATTGGGTGCTCCAATCTTCTGGTGGGGAGGAAAGCACTTCCTTAGGTAGACGACAGCAACATGGAAAATAGAAACCGATTTGCTAAATCCGACCGATTAGCAACTCGGCTGCCTGCTCGTCGTCTTTTCGACCTGAGCACTGAGGTTTATTGAGCGTGCGCATTCTTACTCCTTTCGAACCGGAAATTTGCTGATGATGTTGTAGTAGACCTCTGGCGGAAGAAGCTCGCTTCCAGCCGTCGGGTTGTCTGGATCTTCGATTTGGAGCTGAACAACATTGCGAATGATTGCAAACAGCTGGCGCAGTTGTCGCCGCTTCGAATGCTGTTCCGGGGTCAGAAAATAAAAAGTCTCCCGCCCCACTTTATCCTTTGAAATAAGACTCGCGGCCACCGCATTAGTCGCCGTGCCACGGGCGGTTGGTACAGACATTTTGGACTGTTCGAGATCAGTATTTCCGTTGGCTGCGTCAAGAAGCTTGTACAGCTCGCTAGCTGTCGGATGAGCCTGATATTTTGCCTGATACCCTGTCGTCCATTTCAGAGCATTGCGCTCTTCGGCGTGAATCCGATTAATGTACAAATAACGATAAGCGCGATCCTGCATAATCGAGCCGTTAAGGAGTTCGATTGCATCGATGCGGTCTGCTAATGGCGCGGACGCCACAAGTCCACCCACGTCTGCGGGCGGCTCAGGGCTGTGCAAATGCTCGCCGTGACCGCGACTCTCAGGCCCCTTATAAGCCATGGAAAATCCCCGAAGGAACAACAAAGCCCAGCATCGTAAAATGGGATGCGAATTTGTCGGAAGAAGGGGTGATGCAGGTTACGGAAATATCTTTTCTATAAGATCACAGCCGCGTTATGGCGGCGTGATCAGCGATCCTCTTCCCACGGGTGGCGGCGTGCGTCGTGTCGAACGTATTGGATGATAATTTCCGTGGTGCTGATCTCATAGACGATCAGATAGCGCGCTACGCGAAAACGTCGAAAGTACGGGTTGCGGGTGGCGACGCCGATGTATGGGTTGGAGGCGATGCGAGCGACGGCTGCTTCTATGTTGCTGACGAGACGAGCTGCCGCATCGCGATTTTGCGCAGCAACGTAAGCAAAGATTTCAATAAGGTCGGCGAGTGCTCCCCGTTCGTATCGAATCCTCATGCATTGCGATATCGCCGAAAGAGGTTGCTAACCTCTTCGTCACTCGCGAGGTCGCGTCGCGCTGATCGTGCATTGATGATGGTCCACTCTTCATCGGTGATGTCGTCGCCGGCACGCAGCCCTTCAAGCTCGAGGACGACGCGCGCTACTTTCTCTTGATCTTCGAGCGGCCAATTTAAGACGCGATCGAAAACCTGCTTGATGTGACTCTTCGCCATAGGACACCATTATAGCATATCGACGCTCTCTCCTTCTCACTACTCGATGACTTCACGGGTCCGGCCGAATCGTTGTCGACTCTGCTCACGGATGAGTGGCGCAGCCCCGAGCGGCTCGTAGAGCTTCGGTGCCGCAAAGATACGATCGCGGCCGATCTCGCGGCGCAGCCAGGCAGTGAACGGCTCTTGATCTGCAAGCGTGCCGGAATCCATCGGGCGAAACTCCGGAGCGAGGAGGTGCGCATCGCGGGATCCGACGCGAAAGACCACTAGCGTTCCTGCGTTCCCGATCACCGCTGCTCGCACCGCATCGGGCAATTGATCAGTGTACTGGTTCGCAAGCGCAAAATGTGTTGCGAATTTGCGCGCTTCCGAAAGTAAAGACGCGAATGAATCGGAGCTGAACGATTGAAACTCATCAACGTGGCAGAAAAATGCGATCCGCTCCGCTGGCGGCTGTGCATTGCGCTCCATCGCGGCGAGCTGCAGGTGTGAGACCAAGAGCGAGCCGAGTATATTCGCCGCCTGCTCCCCTATCGCGCCTTTCGCCAGGTTTGCGATCAGGATGCGGCGATTGTTCATCGTGAACGACATGTCGAGCTTTGGCGCGAGCTGGCCGAGGATCAACCGGAGCTGCGGCGACGCGGTGATCTGTCCGACCTTATTCAAGATCGGCGCAATTGCTTCTGTTCGGAATTGCTTGCTGTAGCTCGGATACTCGTGGCGCCAGAAGCGAAGCGTCTCACTATCAGTGACGCTTCGCAGCAGGCGCTCTCGAAATGCGTCGTCGAGATACACGCGGGTCAGATCGACGAGCGATGAGTGCCTGCGCGAGACCAGCGCGTTCACGCCGTGATAGAGAAAGTGTTCGAGCCGCGGTCCCCAACTGTCGGACCACAGATGCTTGAACGCTGACACGATGCCAGCCGCCGCGAGCGCTCTGCGCTCCGGCGCAATTCGTGCAACGGGATTAAACCCGACGGGCCGTTTCGTGTCGGTCACATCGAGATAGCACACGTCATTGATGCGCGATCGAGGAATGGCGTTTAGAACGTCGAGCGCTAAGTCCCCGTGTGGATCAACGACCGCCACACCGTGTCCCCCACTGATGTCGCTCATCGCCAAATTGAAGAGAAACGTACTTTTGCCCGAGCCAGACTTCCCGACGATGTAGACATGCCGTTCACGCTCCTCGCGCGTGAACACAACGGGCTCGCCGCTTGCCGTCGTTGCAATGTGAAAAGGCTCAGGCTCCATATCGTCGCGGAAGTCGCCGGTGAAAACACGCGCTGCCAGGCGCAGCTCGCATTTGCCACTCGTGCAGACCGGTTCACTGTGGGAGCGGAACCAGCCTGCGGCTCGCTGGGCGACCTGTGGTGGGGTCTAGCCGGCGAACTACCAGAGACTGCCGCCACGCATTGAGAAATGCCGTGGATGTTTATTGTACCGCTCTCGCTCGCACCCTCTTTCCCCCGTTACTGGGCATAGCGTGTGGATTGCGCTCCATCGGGTGGGTTGGGAACGCGGCCGGATCCGCGCTCTGCGCCGATCCGGCCGCGCGTGGGAGAACTGCGCGCAGTCCTCGCCAGAACTCTTGCATTCTGGCTTTTGGCTTGTGCTCTCCGCCCCCGCTTTGTCGGAGACGCGCACCGAAGGCGGATATCGTGACGCGTGTCCAATAACCCGCAGCCTGCGAGGACTATTGGACGCGTGTTCGATATTCCGCCGAGGGAACCCCCCAGGGTGCGCGTCGTCCGGCGCAGCCGGCCGACCCCGTGCCGCCAGCCGAGCACCGAAGCCCAAGGCTGAGGCGCGCAGGCCGCCAGCTCATACAGGCTTTGCCTGATGAGTGGCGGCGCGGGGTCGGGCGGCCAGCCCGACAAAGCGGGGGCGAATTTGAAAGAACTATAAGGACTTATCGGCGACGGTCAGGAGCCAAGGGTACGAATCAGGTGTACCCACCTTGTACCGTACGGATCGGCGCCGAGGACTATCGGACGGCTCGCTGTTCGATAGCCCGCAGGCGCAGCTCAAATCAGGTAACGAGGTCATTGGTTCGTGATCTGCCTCGAGTTTGAGTCAGGTAAATTGGGCGGCGTTGTCGGGGTCGGGGGACCTTGAGCAGCGGCGACGCTGGTGCGCGAAAGTACCTTGAAGGGCGCAAGCAGAACGGCGGCGCCGGTTGTGTAGACCGTTGTGAATGTATTCGCCAAGGGTTGAACGCCTTGAGGGAGATCGGGACCATACATCCAGTGGAGCGCTAATGCGCCCGCGGCAGAAGCGAGGGCCAGCACAAGTGCCGCACCGACGAAAGCGAGGATAACGGTCTCGAACATGCTCCTCTCCGTCCGCCTGGCCGGCTTTTGGGGAGAGGGCTGGTCAAAAATAACCGAGGAACCCTCCCGACCGAAGCCGGAAGATTTCCTCGATTGTGACCCGTCTTCATCAATCGAGTGCTGGAAGATCGTTGCAACTTAGGCTGTCGCAACCCGTCGCCTCCAGCTTAGGCAACGGTGATGTTTCGATTATGACGGGGTCCAGGCGGGCACCATGCCCTTCCTGAGCGAAGCCAGCCTATGGGTTTTGGCCGGACAATTCAAGTGTGACCGTTCGATACCGGTGGCTCGCTGTCCTAAAATTTGCGTGCTGATGGATTTCTTAAAGAGAAATGCATTCCCATACTGGGTATTCTTCTTATGAGTATTCTTAAATGCGTATTCTTCTATAGAGAGACCGGAAGATGTTGCCGGTCAGGAACGGCATCCGTTTCCGGTCCAGACCGGAAAATATTTCCGGTCAAGACCGGCGAGGGTCTTTGCCGTTCGAGGGCTTAACGGTGAGATGCAACCGATACAGGTTTGTCTTGCCAAGGCCGCGCTGTTTGATCTCAAGAAGCTCGGCGGTCTCGAGCTCTTTCAGATAGGTCCGGACACTCCGATCGGTGGCACCCATATCCTCCGCGAGCTTGACCTGTCCGGGAAAGCACGCGTCTTCACCCCATGCGTATTTGAGAAGCATCGCGTACGCGAGCTTTGCCCCGACCGAAATATCCTTCTTCGTGAGGATGAAATTCGGAACCTGTGTGAACCCATGGCGCGTCGCAGGATCAGCACCAACAATTTCAATGTTGCGGTCTTTGAGAATATCCGCGATGTGCCGCTCGCCGCTGAACTGCATGAATGAATTATACGGCGCGTGCACGTTCCAATGTGCTCTTATCCCCTTTTCCGGCATACATCATTGCTGGCACGTAATCGATTCATGCTCGCAGCGGCGTCGCGCGCGGTCGCGACATGCCGCGACTTGTCGCGACACGCACTCTCGATGCGAACTGCTGTTGCAGTCCAGCTCGAAAATCCTGGCGGAGCTCCGCGAGGTTGCGTCTTGAGCCTAGCAACTCATCCAATGAGAACCGGTGTGTGAGCGAATGGCGCGTCAACATGATTGCCGCAGATGAAAGACGTAGCGCGTCGTCATAATCGAGCAGGCAGTAGCCTACGAGTTGGCGCAAATGAGCTGTCTGGATGGTGGGCTTGAGTGAAGTCTTGAGATCGAGCAAGCAACCGTCGACAATCAGGTCACAATCCGCGCCGCCGATATCGCGTGATCCGGCGAGTGTTGAGCCGATCGCTACGGTCTTGTCTGATTTGAACAGCGCGCGCCCCTGCGAATAGAAGAGGTGGGAAAGACCCTTGAGGTCGCGAACTACCTCAGCATCGATCTTTGCCAACATGCGTGTCGCTTTTGGATTCGCCAACTTAACGAGTCCTTCGACGATCGAATCAACCGGCGAACGACCAACCCAATCGAGCAGCGCGAACAGAGCGCAGTAGCGGCACATGCGCTCCTCATCAGTGGATGAAAGCTTCCGCCCTTCGGGGCGAACCCGTGAGCAGAAGCGGCTATACGATGAGTATAGCCGTTCCGCGATTTTCTTCCTGCGGCGCCAGTACCACGGATTATCGGTTATCACGTAGTCGGCCCAATAAAGTCCGTTACCGATTGCCTCCCTATGCGAACCGGTGGCCGGATCGACGAATGGCTTTCTGAATTCCTTGAGATTGCAGAGGAACGTAAGTCCACGCAGTACCGCGTCGCTGTCATTGATGTGGCGATCGAAATATGCGCGCACGCGATAGTCGACTGCCGTGCCGACTAGCATCGAGGCCCCTCTTCTCTCATGCGGGTTGGGGAGACGCGACAGTCCGAGGGTCCGTGCACGCTCGTTACATTCGCGAGCGAGAGCCTTTAGGTGAGGAAACTGGAGATCAATAAAGGCGCGGACGAAACCGTCCGGCCTGCGGATTTCAGAGGTCAGCGACACGCGATACAGCCCCCGTTAGCCCGTCGCTATCCTATGATTTCTGCGCCGGGTCGTCACGACGACCGAGAAGGGGCGTAAGCATCTGCTGTAGGCCGTGAATGAGCAGGTTGGTCTCGCGCGCTCGCTCGGTGAGGTCTTTGATCTGATCGTTTTTCACTACGATCTCTGAACGCAAAAAGCTGATCTCGCCGTCTTTTTCCTGGAGCCGCTTAGTCAGATGCTCGACGCTGATATCTGTCGCGACTTGTCGCGACAAGTCGGTGCTTGTCGCACCCTGTCGAGCCTCGTCTTTCTCGGGTTCTTTAGGCGCGACATCTGCCGCGACTTGTCGCGGCACGTCGCGACCGGTCGCGACTTGTCGCACCTCTTCGATATAAGCGATGTGGCGGTCTATCGAGACCGGATCGATGAGATATTTTTCGCCGAACGCAGTTTCGATGCGCCGGCAGTCCAAGTGGCCCTTAGCGCAGTAGCGTTGAACGCTTCTTGAGGTGCGAGGAAGGCCGGCCTTGGCGTACCGATCAAGAGCCTCGTCGATGCTGAGGGTGAAATCGCTGTCGGGCCTTGTCGCGGCATGCCGCGACACGTCGTCACTCATGCCCAAAGGATAACGCGGCTCGTCCCACAGCTCGCCGGTTATCCCCACCGACCTTTGCTGCAGAGGTCGGTGAAGAGCGGGGATTAACTCGATCGTAGGACTTGACGTCTAGACGTCAACGCGAGATAGGAGAGCGAATAGTGAGGTGATTCGATGGCGCGAGCGCCTGGCACTGTTCGAGATGCGATCGTCGAGTTCCTGAACGGGCAGGGCGACGCCACGCTGGCTCAAATTCGTGATGCCATCTCCGAGAAGCTCGGCGCGGTTTCGCCGTCATCCGTGCGGTCATACCTGAATTTGAACGTACCGGGGACTTTCGAGCGTACCGGCCGCGGTCGCTACCGGCTCAAAAAAAAACTGAAGAAAAACGGGTCTGAAGTCCGCTTTTTGACGGCCACGGAAGGTAAGGCGCAACTCATCCCGGCGGATTGCTTTGATTGGTTGGCCCTGCGCGAGCCATGTTCAATTCACGCCGTGGTCACTGACCCGCCCTACGGGCTGGTGGAGTACACCGAGAAAGAGCAATCGAAGCTCCGGAAGGGAAAAGGCGGCGTATGGCGCATACCGCCATCGTTTGACGGCCACCAACGAGCTCCGCTGCCGCGCTTCACGGTTTTGGATGAGAATGACCGCAAAGAGCTGCACGCGTTTTTCAAACGGCTAGGCGCGGCGTTGGAGCGCGTCCTTGTTCCTGGTGCAAACGTTGTCGTAGCGAGCAATCCGCTTCTGAGCCACATCGTCGGTTCCGCAATGAGTGAAGGCGGACTGGAGCTTCGGGGGTACATCGCTCGTCTCACTATGACTATGCGCGGCGGCGATCGACCAAAGAACGCCCATCACGAGTTTGATGGAGTAAGCGTTATGCCTCGGTCGATGTGGGAGCCGTGGGTGATCCTCCGGAAGGCTCCCGAAGGTCGCGTGCAGGACAATTTGCGCAAGTGGAAGACGGGCGGCTTCCGGCGGCCGAACAAAGAGCAACCATTCGGGGATGTGCTTCGGTCGAACCCAACCCCTCGTGCTGAGCGGAAGATCGCCCCACACCCCTCGCTGAAACCGCAGGAATTTTTGCGCCGCATCGTCCGCGCGGCGCTTCCGCTTGGTCAGGGTGTCGTCCTCGACCCGTTCGCGGGTTCTGGCTCAACGCTGGCTGCAGCGAATGCGGTCGGGTATGAGAGCGTCGGTCTCGAACGAGACCCCGCATACTTTCAAATGGCTCGTAAGGCCATTCCAGCGCTTGCCGCCCTTCATGTGAATCATGCAATCTCCCCGCCCACGCAGCTCGGGGGGAGCAGTGGCGGCAAAGCTACCAAAAGGCTTAAAGCCCATTCATATTGAGCGGGCTGTCGACTACGTAGAGCGCGAGACCGCTGAGCTCGTCGATATTTACCTTGAGCAGGCGAACGTCTTCAGCGGCATCGTCGGCATCTATGGGATCAAGGCGCTCCACTCGGTCAGCCCGTATCGGAAGCACAAGCATCCCGATATCGCGCAGCAGCGATTCCCCGATCTCTCGCTCCGAGGCCGGTTGCGACCACCGGCTTCGCAGGCGCTCGAATCGAAAGGCAGCACGCGGCCGTGGTCGATTCAATCGCACTATAACCATCCTGGATGGTACATAGTGTGGCGGTATTTAGTCGACCCAACATGCAGCATCAAGAGGAAACGGCCGGTGGTCGTTTGGCGCGTCGATGTTGTGTTTCTGAAAAAATCAGATTGGAAATACGAGACGAGCAAAGCGCGTGCCGGACGCGGCGGCCGTACGCACACGTTCGGCGTGAAGGCGCCGGCCGAAAAGCTCGCTGACTGCGCGGCATACCAGCTCGACGGGATCGAGCTGAAAGGCGGACGGCCCGTCCTTATGGAGGAGCTACCGCGCAATTCAGCGCCACCCAACCGGCTCGGCCGCAAGGCAAAGAGCCGGAAAGCCCGCTGGTGAAAACAACGCCCGAATTTCTGAGTCGCATTCAGCGTTGCGACTCGGAATAATGCTCGTCGGGGGCGCCTCATGACACCGGAAGAGCTTTTCGCTGAATTCGAGAAGGCATTTGAAAAGCGAAAATTTGTGGCAGGTCTGCTCGTCGCGTACATCGACTTTTTTGCCAAACTGCAGACCCCCAGCAAAAAGTATCAGCACTTCAAAGCGTTTCTCCGCGACCATCCTCGTCAAACGGAAACGGCTGCCGGTGCTCGCGCGAATACGCTGATCGTCAGACTTAAAGACGAAAGCACCATGTCGCTACGCCCGTTTTACAACGCGGCTGAGCGGTTCTATCGTGCGGAAAACAAACGCTTCGACTATCCGAGCGCAGCGCCCCACGCGACTCAAGCGTGGGCCGATTACCCGAAGTGGCTCGATTCACTCGTGACGTACAGCCAAGCGGAATTGGACTCTCTGAAAGAACACGTGAATGATTTTGTTCTTGAAAAATTGAAAAGCCAAGAATTTGATCCGTCTTCGATCACCGTCGAGCCGCCGCTTTTCCAACTTGTATTGAAGTCTTTTGACATCACGAGCCGGAAGGGCGAGCCGAGCGGGGCGTCATTTCAAGGAATCGTCTTCGGATTTCTGCGCGCCGATAACCCTCACCTGCAGATCGAAATTGACAAGGTGCGCACCGGCTCAAAACGGCTGCAGCGGATCGGGGATGTCGACGGTTGGGAAGGTGCGAGACTCGCAATATCAGCTGAGGTAAAGCAATTCACCCTCAAGGCCGATCACATTCCAGATTTGGAGGGCTTCGCGAATGCCACCGGTCGGCGCGGTGCGCTTGGAGTGGTTGCTGCACTTGATTTCGAGGATGAGGCCCGAACTTCAATTCGAGAAATGGGCCTGATCCCGCTCACGCGTGCCGATATGCTGAACATTGTCGAGCTATGGGATCCGATCAAACAGCGCACGGCCGTTGCATCTCTCGTCTATTACGTAAGGCACGTCGAAAAGAATTCGTCACTGAGCGAACGAATTGAGAAATTCGTCACTGAGGCCGGTGATGAGTGGACCGCTGCGCGGCAAAACAAGATCGCTGAAACCGAGGCGGAACCGCTCGTAAAGGCCGACTCTCAAGAAGTCGAGTGAACCTGCCGCGGCTTGTCGCGATGTGTCGCGGCCGGTCGCGACACGAACAATGGAGCGTCTGGCCCGGAGAGCGGAGCGTCGGCGCCGAGCGCCGCGGAGGGCAGTCGCGTGCTCCGAGATCGGTTAAAAGGGCAGCCATAGGAGCGTCAGCAAAGCGACGCCGCAGGCGGGACGCGGGACCGACTGCCCCCGACGAGGAGCTCAGTCGGCCCGACGTGATAGCGAGCTTACGTCGTCAAACCGGGCACTGATCGAGCGACAGCAAATTGTTATTCCAATCGCCATCGGCGTGAGTACGGAGATATGCCGGCCGTCCAGTAGGGCGGACGACCCCGACATTTGAGCGCTTTCCCGTTCTCGGGTCGAGGACGTAAAACGTATTGCTCTGCGCATCGATGCTGGCGATGACCTGTTCGCGCGGCCATTTCCAGCCCGCGCCCGGGTTGCCGACGTGCGTAATATGCTCGTGCGGGCTGTCCGGGTGCGGTTTGTCGATGCAGGTGATTTGAACGTCAGCCATGTGCTGCTCCTCAGCGTTTCTTGACCAGCTCGGTCAGGGATTTGCCGGTGCGGTCCCGCAGGGTGTCCAAGCGCATGTCGCTTCGAGCGCCCGGCGCGAAGTCCGGATAGGTTTCCCGCAGCGTCCCGATCCGGGTGTCGCCGCGCTTTTGGCGGATTTCGCCGTCTCGATCACGGCAGCGGTTATCAAGTCCAGTGTCGCAGTGCTTCTTGCCCATGGTGTTCTCCGCGTGGGTTCCGAGTTGCCTTGTGATCACAGAATCTTTCCCTGATCGCTCACTCCATGCTTGACGCGGGAGTGTGCGGCGTGATTCGATTCGAGTGTCTCACCGGAGAAACGATTCCAGACTCGTTTCTCCAATGCAACACATTTTTCAACCGTGGAACGCTATGGCCGCCGACCGCTTGAGCCTGAAGAGCCTCGGAAATCGCCTCCAACAAAAGCGGGGAAGCATGGGCATCCGAGCAGCAGCAGGTGAAATCGGCATAAGTCCGGCGACGCTCTCGCGAATAGAGAACGGCCGCGTTCCCGATCTCGATACGCTGAAGAAGGTGTGCCGGTGGCTTGAAGTCGATCCGTCTGAGTACCTTGGATCTGCGCCTGAAGCGCGGTCAAGCAAGGAAGCAAGCTTACAGGTCGTCTTCAAAAAAGATCGTGCGGTAACTCAGGCGACATCCAAGGCTCTCGGGAAACTAATCGTCGCCGCATATCAGCAATTTTCAAAAATCGACGCGGCTGGTCACCAGTAGTGTTGCGACGTGGATTTAAATCCCAATCAGAGAAACGCGCGATCGAACTTCGGCGCATTCTCTCACGCAAGTCGATTGACCCGCTCCCCGCGCGAGATGTTGCGCAACATTTCGATGTCACGATCTGGGAACCCAAAGACGTGGAAGGAATCTCGGCGAGCGATCGTCAACAGTTGCTCAGTGCGGGTCATGAAGAATGGTCGGGCTTTACGCTGCGCGTCGGGCTGCGGCACCTGGTGGTCGTAAATTCCGCACAGTCTCCTCGCCGGCAAAATAGTGTGCTCATGCACGAGCTCGCTCACATAATTCTTGGACATGATCTGGCGTCCGCGACATTCGCCGACGGCGGCGAGTTCATCCCGAGCACCTACAATCAGGACCAAGAGGATGAGGCCGCATGGCTCGGCGGCACGCTCTTGCTGCCGCGACCCGCGCTTCTGTGGATGCGTCGCGGCCGGCTCTCCGATGAGGATGCGGCGACACATTTTGGGGTGAGCCCCGACCTGCTTCGGTGGCGAATCCGTATGACGGGGATTGATTACCAGCTTGGCCTGGTCTCGCGCAAAGCGGCGTCGTGACCTGCACGAACAGTCCGCGAACAAAGTCCCCGGATTTTCCCCGTATCGAGGCCGCAACTTCGCGTTTCGTTCTGCTTCGACTTGCCAGATAGCAAATGCGCACGCCAGCTAAAGGACTCTGAAATTTCAGAGAAATCTGGTGCTGCCGGACAGGATTGAACTGTCGACCTCTCCCTTACCAAGGGAGTGCTCTACCACTGAGCTACGGCAGCAGATCAGGCCAGAACGAAGCGGCTGATGCGGCCGGTCATTGCCATGCCGCCGCCGTGGGCGCAAGCGGAGAGGAGCCCGTTAAGCGGGCTTTTCTCTAGGGCCGCAGGCACTTATTTTTCCGGCCACGATGGCCAAGGACCCAGGACGAGAACGGCGCCTTGCTTCGGCGCTGCGGGAAAACCTCAAGCGTCGCAAGGCGCAAGCGCGCGGGCGCGCCGGCATGCCCGAATCCGAGGAACCGGGCCGGGACGACGCCGCGCGCAAGGTGGCGCCGTCCCGGGTCCGACTTTCGCCGCAATCGGACGGCGAGGGTGGGTAACCCTCAAATCTGGATAGCTTTGCGGGGTATCCGGCCGACCGGATAGACTTCCAAGACCGCAGTCCGATGCGCGGGCCGCGCTGCCGAGCCTGGTGAGGATCCGGCGCGGCAATAAGAATGGTGAAGTGGGGCACAATGGATCGAATTCGCATTACCGGTGGCCGGCCGCTCAACGGCAGCATTCCGATCTCGGGCGCCAAGAACGCGACGCTGCCGCTGATGATCGCGAGCCTGCTCACCGAAGACACCCTGATCCTCGACAACGTGCCACGGCTCGCCGACGTCTCGGCGCTGCAACGCATTCTCGGCAATCACGGCGTCGACGTCACGATCGCCGGCAAGCGGCCGGGTGACCATCCGAATGGCGGCCGCACGCTGCACATCTCCGCCGCCAACATCGTCGACACCACCGCGCCCTATGAGCTCGTCTCCAAGATGCGCGCGAGCTTCTGGGTGATCGCGCCGCTCGTCGCGCGGATGGGCGAAGCGCGCGTCTCCATGCCCGGTGGCTGCGCCATCGGCACGCGCCCGGTTGATCTTCTCATCATGGCCATGGAGCAGCTCGGTGCGCAGATCGAGATCGATGGCGGTTACGTCGTCGCCCGCGCGCCCAAGGGGCTGCGCGGCGGTGAGGTCGTGTTTCCCAAGGTCACCGTCGGCGGCACCCATACCGCGCTGATGGCGGCCTCGCTCGCCAATGGCACCACGGTGATCGAGAACGCCGCGCGCGAGCCCGAGATCGGCGACGTCGCCGACTGCCTCAACAAGATGGGCGCGAAGATTTCCGGCGCCGGCACCTCGCGCATCGTCGTCGAAGGCGTTGCCCGCCTCAACGGCGCGCGCCACAGCGTGCTGCCCGACCGCATCGAGACCGGCACTTATGCCATGGCGGTGGCGATGACCGGAGGCGACGTGCTGCTGCAGAACGCGCGGCCGGAGCTTCTCCAGGCCGCGCTCGACGTCATCGGGCAGGCGGGCGCCGTGGTCACGCCGACCAACGAAGGCATCCGCGTCGCCCGCAACGGCGCCGGCATCGCCCCGGTCGAAGTGTCCACCGCGCCATTCCCCGGCTTCCCCACCGACCTGCAGGCGCAGCTCATGGCACTGATGACGCGGGCCAAAGGCACCTCGCACATCACCGAGACGATCTTCGAGAACCGCTTCATGCACGTGCAGGAGCTCGCCCGGCTCGGCGCGCGCATCCAGCTCGACGGCGAGACCGCGACCATCGAGGGCGTTGACAAGCTCAAGGGTGCGCCGGTGATGGCCACTGATCTGCGCGCCTCGGTGTCGCTGGTCATTGCCGCGCTCGCGGCGGACGGCGATACCATGGTCAACCGCGTCTACCATCTCGATCGCGGCTTCGAACGTCTGGAGGAGAAGCTCTCCGCCTGCGGCGCCGCCATCGAGCGCATCAGCGGCTAACCCTAAGCCGCTGCTCTCGCAGTCCGGTGCAGTGCGATATGCGCTGCATCGCCCTTGCAGGCGTTTGCACGCCTTCCTAATTACGGCGCAGAGCAAACCACCGAGCCGGGGCCGGCCATGGACCTCCTGAAATTCGTCGCCCTCGACACCGACGACCTCGAGGTCGTCTCCACGCATTTGCAAGATGCCGTCGTCAAGGTCGCCGACGTGCTTTGGCGTCCGCAGGAAAGGCGCCTGGTCATCGGGCTCAACCGCTTCGACTGGGAGGCCGCGAACGGCGACTGCAGCGGCTATCGCCGCCGCCGCGCGGCGCTGCGCTTCGAGCGCGTGCTTTCCTGCAAGTGCCGTGACGTCAATCCGGCCGGCAAGGACGCCATGCTCAACCTCCTGGCCATCGAATTCGCCCCGGGCGAGCCGCCGGCGGGCGTTGTGCTGCTGTCGTTCTCCGGCGGGGCCACCTTGCGTCTCGAGGTCGAATGCCTGGAGGCCGAGCTGGCCGATCTCGGCCCGGAATGGACCGTGGTCGGCTGCCCCGAGCACGGCGTCGGCAGCCCGGCCAAGCAGAGCGCTTGAGGGCCAAACCCCACGAGATGAAGTGCTAGGTTGACGCCCGCGCGGGCGCGGGCCACTAAACAGCCATGCCCATTCGTCTCGACAGCCAATCTGCGGATTTTGCTCAGGGATTCCGCGCCTTTCTGGCCACCAAGCGCGAGGTCGCCGAGGACGTCGAGCAGGCCGTGCGCGCGATCCTCGCCGACGTGGCGGCGCGCGGCGATGCGGCGCTTGTCGACTACACCAAGAAGTTCGATCGTCTCGACACCGACGCCAAGGGCCTGCGCGTCGCCGCGGCGGAGATCGATGCCGCTGCCGGGCAATGCGACCGCGCCGCACTCGACGCGTTGAGCCTCGCGCGCGAGCGCATCGAGGCCTATCACCGCAAGCAGCTTCCGACCGAGCAGCTTTACACCGATGCGCTCGGCGTCGAGCTCGGCGGCCGCTGGACCGCGATTGAGGCCGTGGGCCTCTACGTGCCCGGCGGCACCGCCGCCTATCCCTCCTCGGTGCTGATGAATGCGGTGCCGGCCAAGGTCGCCGGCGTCAAGCGCCTCGTCATGGTGGTGCCGGCGCCCGGCGGCACGCTCAACCCGCTGGTGCTCGCCGCGGCGAAGCTCGCCGGCGTTGATGAGATCTATCGCATCGGCGGTGCGCAGGCGGTTGCTGCGCTCGCTTTCGGCACCGCGAGCATTGCGCCGGTTGCCAAGATCGTCGGCCCGGGCAACGCTTACGTCGCGGCGGCAAAGCGGCTGGTCTTCGGCAAGGTCGGCATCGACATGATCGCCGGTCCTTCGGAAGTGCTGATCCTCGCCGACAAGACCGGCAATCCCGATTGGATCGCCGCCGATCTATTGGCGCAAGCCGAGCACGATACGAGCGCGCAAGCCGTGCTCATCACCGATCATGCGCCGCTTGCGGCGGCGGTCGAGAGCGCGGTCGAGCGCCAGCTCGCGAGCCTGCCGCGCCGCGACGTCGCTAGCGCCTCGTGGCGCGACTATGGCGCGGTGATCACCGTGAAGACGCTCGCCGACGCCATCCCGCTGGTCGATGCGCTCGCCGCCGAGCATCTCGAGATCGTCGCGGCCGATGCCGACCGCCTGGCGGGGAAGATCCGCAACGCGGGGGCCATCTTCCTCGGCGCGCACACGCCGGAAGCGATCGGCGATTACGTCGCCGGCTCGAACCACGTGCTGCCGACGGCGCGCTCGGCGCGTTTCTCCTCGGGGCTCAACGTGCTCGACTTCATGAAGCGCACCTCGATCCTCAAATGCGGACCGGAGCAGCTGCGCGCGCTCGGGCCGGCGGCGATCGCGCTCGGCAAGGCGGAGGGGCTCGACGCGCATGCGCGCTCGGTCGCGATCCGCCTCAACCTCGACTGACCAACGTCATGAGCCGCCAATGAGCGCCAAGGCCGCATCGAAGCAGCGCCTCGTCGCGATCACCCTCGACGAGGCCTCGATCGGCCGTTCCAATCCCGACACCGAGCACGAGCGCGCGGTCGCCATCTACGACCTGCTCGAGCTCAACTCGTTCAAGCCGGTCGGCCATGACGGTGGGCCCTATAAACTGCACCTCTCCATCACCGGCGCGCGGCTCGTCTTCGACATCCGCACGCAGGACGACGAACCGGTGATGGCGCATCTGCTCTCGCTGTCGCCGCTGCGCCGGATCGTGAAGGACTACTTCACCATCTGCGACAGCTACTACGCAGCGATCCGCACCGCGACACCGGACAAGATCGAGGCCATCGACATGGGACGGCGCGGCGTCCACGACGAGGGCTCGCGCATCCTGCAGGAGCGGCTCAAGAGCAAGGTCGATGTCGACTTCGACACCGCGCGCCGCCTGTTCACGCTGATCTGCGTGCTGCACTGGAAGGGCTAATCCCATGCGCCCGTCTCGGAAAAGTGGACACCGGTTTCCCGCCTGCGCGAAGCGAGGCACCTTCTGTCGTGCTGCCTTGATGCTTCGGCGGGCGAAGGCAGGTCCGATAAAGACTGGCGCCACTTAAAATGACTGCAGCAGACCGCCTCTCGCGGCCGCAGGCGGTGCTGTTCGCCTGCGGGCTGAACTCGGTGCGCTCGCCGATGGCGGCCGCGCTGTTCCGCGAGATGTTCGGCAAGACCATCTATGTGGCCTCCGCCGGCGTGCTCAAGGGCGAGCTCGACCCATTCGCGGTCGCTGCCATGAGCGAGCTCGGCATCGACATCAGCCGTCATAAGCCGATGACCTTCGAGGAGCTCGACGATCTCGAAGGCCTCAATTTCGATCTCATCGTCACGCTCTCGCCGCGCGCGCATCACCGTGCGCTCGAGCTCACCCGCACGCTCGGCGCCGAGGTGGAATACTGGCCGACCACCGATCCGACCGGCCTCGAGGGCACTCGCGACCAGCAGCTCGACGCCTATCGCGACGTGCGTGACCAGTTGATGCAACGCATCAAGCAGCGCTTCACGCGCTCCGCCGGGAGCAATGAGTGATGCTTCTTTTCCCTCTCCCCGTTCTTACGGGGAGAGGGTGGCGAGCGTAGCGAGCCGGGTGAGGGGCACTGGTTAACACCGAGCGCGAAGAACCCCAGCCCTCTCCCCGCTAAAGCGGGGCGAGGGAGTCCCGCCGAATATGCCGCAATGTGAGCGCCATCGCTCGCCGTTGAGAAAAAGCCCTGTTTTGGTTAGGTTCCGCGCCCGTTCGCAAGCGCACCCGTTGCGCGCCTCGCCAGGTTCACGCATACAGACGGCATGATTGGCCGCCCCAAAATCGTCCTCGCCTCCGGCTCGCCGCGACGGCTTGCCCTGGTCAACCAGGCCGGCATCGAGCCCGATGCGCTCAAGCCTGCGGACATCGACGAGACCCCGAAGAAGGGCGAGCTCCCGCGCGCCTATGCCAACAGGCTCGCCCGTGCCAAGGCGGAGGCTGCGCTCGATGCGGTGAAGCTCGACGACGAGCTCAAGGGCTCTTTCGTGCTCGCCGCCGACACCGTGGTCGCCGTCGGTCGCCGCATCCTGCCCAAGGCCGAGCTGCTCGACGAAGCCTCGCAATGCCTGCGCATGCTCTCCGGCCGCAACCACCGCGTCCACACCTCGATCTGCCTGGTGACGCCGAAGGAGGCGTTCCGCCAGCGTCTCGTCGAGACGCGCGTGCGCTTCAAGCGGCTCTCCGATGAGGACATCGAGGCCTATCTCGCCTCCGGCGAATGGCGCGGCAAGGCCGGCGGCTATGCGGTGCAGGGCATCGCCGGCACCTTCGTGGTCAAGTTCGTCGGCTCCTACACCAATGTGGTCGGGCTGCCGCTCTATGAGACCATCAGCCTGCTCGCCGGCGAAGGTTTCCCGATCCATTTCGGCTGGCTGAACGCGCTTTAGCGCATGATCCCGAAAAGTGGGCACCGGTTTTCGGATAAGATCATGCGCCAACGAAAAAACTAACTATATCGCGCGTATGGCTGAACCGACCTCCGCGCCATCCTCGTCCTGCCCGATCTGCGGCAAGCCCACCGACCCGCCGTTCAAGCCATTTTGCAGCAAGCGCTGCCGCGACGTCGACCTCAACCGCTGGCTCTCCGGCGTCTACGCCGTGCCGGTGAAAGAGGAAGAGAACGAGGATGAAGATCCCACGCCGCCGACCGCGCCCGGTTCCGAATAGGCGCCGCTTGCCCCAGCGGATAGGCCGGAAATCGCAGATTCCAAGAGGACTTATCGCTTCTGGACAGTCCGGGACCGAGCCACTATAACGCCCCGGCTCTCCTTAGACCCCGCTCGCGGGTCGGCGCCCAGGTAGCTCAGTTGGTAGAGCACGTGACTGAAAATCACGGTGTCGGTGGTTCGATTCCGCCCCTGGGCACCATTGCTTTCTCCAGCACGCGAAGTTTGTAGCCGCTGAGCGGCAGCGTCACTTCCGCGGCGAGATTCGCCGATGCGAGCCTCAAGCCGTTGCCCATGTGCGCTGGGTAGCTCCCACCGCCCACGTCGCCTGCACGAAAAAAGATGGGTTGGTCGATTGCGTATTCTACTCGAACCGATCGGACGCTACCCTCGGCGCGTGTCTGCCATATCACATGCGAGCGGGAGAAATTTCATGACGTCGTCCACACGCGCGCGCTGCCTCTCTATTGCACCACTTGCAACGGCGTTGCTGGTTGCCACCGCGCTGCCGAGCGCCGCGGATGCGCTGAAGTACAAGCCGCTCAGCGTGAAGACACCCGATGGCCTCACCATCTCGGCGCAGGAGTGGGGAAATCCGGCCGGTCCCGAAATCCTGTTCATTCACGGTTTCTCGCAGAGCTGGATGTCGTGGATGCGCCAAGTCGACAGCGATCTCGTCAAGGAATTCCACATCGTCACCTACGACCTGCGCGGCCACGGCAATTCGGACAAGCCGTTCGATCCCGCGCGCTATCGCGATTCCAAGGCATGGGGCGACGAGGTGCAGGCGGTGATCGACGCAGCCGGACTGAAGCGGCCGGTGCTGGTCGGCTGGTCGTATGCCGGGCGGGTGATCTCCGACTATGTCGCGACCCATGGCACGAGCAAGATCGCCGCCATCAATTTCGTCGACGCCCCGATCAAGGGCGATCCGGCGTTGGTTGGCGATAATCTGAAGAACCTGCCGCTGATGACCTCGGAGGACCTCGCGACCAATATCGCGGCAACCCGCACCTTCGTGCACGGCTGCTTCTCCAAGCAGCCGAGCGCGGAGGATTTCGAGACCATGCTGGCCTTCAACATGATGGTGCCGCCGAAGGTGCGCGCCGGTCTTGGCGGGCGCGCGCTCGACGCCACCGAGATGATGTCCAAGCTGAAGCTGCCTGTGCTCGTCACCCACGGCGCCGAGGACCGCAACGCCAAGGTCGGCGCCGCGAAATACACCGCCTCCGTGATTCCTGGCGCGAAGCTCTCGATCTACGAAGGCGTCGGCCACGCGCCTTTCTATGAGGACGCCCCGCGCTTCAACGCCGAGCTCGCCGCCTTTGTGCGCGCGGCGAACAAGACGAACTAAATAGGAGACCCGCCGCGACCATTCCGGTGGCACGCTCGGTGATCACGAGCAGGCCGCCGGAGGGCGGAGCATTTGCCCACCGGGCAACGAAGCACTAAGACTCGGCAAGAGCACGAGCCCGTCATGGTCCAGCAAGCAATCGGCGCCGGCATCTCCGGCGCCCCCGTCGTCACCGCGATGCAGGTCATTGCCGTCGCCGGCCGCGACAGCATGTTGCTCAATCTCTCCGGCGCGCATGCGCCGTTCTTCACGCGCAACCTCGTCATCCTCACCGACAATGCCGGCCACACCGGCGTCGGCGAGGTGCCAGGCGGCGAAAAGATCCGGCAGACGCTGGACGACGCGCGCGACCTCGTCATCGGGCAGAGCATCGGAGCCTGCAACACCATCCTCGCGGCGATCCGAGACAAATTCGCCGACCGCGACGCGGGCGGCCGCGGCAAGCAGACCTTCGACCTGCGCATCATGATCCATGCGGTGACCGCGGTCGAGGCGGCGCTGCTCGATCTGCTCGGCCAGCATCTCGGTCTGCCGGTTGCGGCGCTGCTCGGCGAGGGCCAGCAGCGCGCCAGCGTCGAAACGCTTGGCTATCTCTTCTATGTCGGCGACCGCCGCAAGACGAACTTGCCTTACGTCGCGGGCGATAACGAAAAGATCGACTGGTTTCGCCTGCGCCATCAGGAAGCGATGACGACCGACGCCATCGTGCGGCTCGCTGAGGCGACGCACGATCACTACGGCTTCGCCGACTTCAAGCTGAAGGGCGGCGTATTGCGGGGCGACGAGGAGATCGAGGCGGTCACGGCAATCGCCAAACGGTTTCCGCAGGCGCGGGTCACGCTCGATCCGAATGGAGGCTGGTCGCTCGATGAGGCGATCCGGCTGTGCAAGGACATGCACGGCGTGCTCGCTTATGCGGAGGACCCGTGCGGTGCCGAGGCTGGATTCTCCGGCCGCGAGATCATGGCGGAGTTTCGCCGCGCCACTGGCCTGCCGACCGCAACCAACATGATCGCCACCGATTGGCGTCAGCTTACGCACGCGCTGCGGCTCGGCGCCGTCGATATTCCGCTCGCCGATCCGCATTTCTGGACGCTGCAGGGCTCGGTGCGCGTGGCGCAGACCTGCCGCGACAACGGCCTCACCTGGGGTTCGCATTCCAACAATCACTTCGACATTTCACTCGCGATGTTCACCCATGTCGGCGCCGCCGCGCCGGGCAAGGTGACGGCGATCGACACGCATTGGATCTGGCAGGACGGCCAGGCGCTGACCAAGGAGCCGCTCAAGATCGTCGGCGGCAAGATCGCGGTGCCCGACCGCCCCGGTCTCGGCATCGAGATCGACCGCGCCGCCATCGACGCCGCGCATGCGCTCTATAAGCAGCATGGGCTCGGCGCGCGCGACGACGCCATCGCCATGCAGTTCCTGATTCCCGGCTGGACCTTCGACGACAAGCGTCCGTGCCTGGTGCGCTGATCGGCCATGACGACACGCGTCTACGCCCCCGGCAACTATCGCTTCATTTCCGGCGTCTTCCAATATTCCGCCGGCGTTGCCGCGCAGCCGGGCTACCGGCTCACGCACGTGCGGCTGCGCGAGCCGCTGCCGCTGGGGCAAGGCTTCGCGCGCGTCGAGGAAATCATCGGCGCCGCCGGGCGGCCGCTCACGGCATTCGCCGCCTGCGAGCTGCGCTCACCGGCGCCGTTCACCGAAGCCGGCTTCAAGAGCTTCAACGAGCTCTATGTCGGCACGCTCGCGCGCTGGGGAATCTATGACGGCAAGACCAATCCGGTCGCGCGCAGCAATGTTTGCCCGGCGATTGATCCGCCGCGGGAGCCTTCGCTCTACGCCTTCAGCTTTACTGAGCCCGATGCGAATGCCCCGCCGTCCTTCGTCGTCGCGGGCAGTGGCGAGGCGGAGGAGGGGCACGCCAACTATCGCGACCACATCGTGCGGCTCGGCGATGTCGGCCCGTCGGGCTTGCGCGAGAAGGCGCGCTTCGTGCTCGCCGAGATGGAACGCCGCATGGGCGCGCTCGGCTTCGCCTGGAAGGATGCGAACGCTGTGCAGCTTTACACCGTGCACGACATTCATCCGTTTGCGGCCGAGGAGATCGTGCGCCGCGGCGCCGCGCGCAACGGCTTCACCTGGCACTATTGCCGCCCGCCTGTCGTCGACATCGAATACGAGATGGATTGCCGCGGCGTCGCGCTCGAACGCGTGTTGTAGAAAACCCTGGCGGTTCAGAAGCCGAAGCGGTCCGTGCGCAGCCGCGTGCGCACCCACCCATTGAGCTGTGGGCGTTCGCTGCGGTCCTTGGCGCGCGTGTCCGCGGGCCGGTGTTGTTGCGCGGCGCGCAGGCGTTGACGCGAAATGACCCAGGCATCGTCGACGGCGACACGCAGCGCCAGCCCACGGGAAAAGTACGGGCCGGCCTCGCGGTCGGCCAGTTGCACCATCCAGCCGCCGGCGACGTAGGGGCGTAGGGGGATGTCTTGAGACACGCTGTTTCGCACCGCGCTATTCGGCCTGGTGCCAGCATGACAGCGAGGCGCTGAATACATCATTAAGCTTGTGCCGAGCATTTGCCGCATCGGGTCATTTTGGCCGCCGTGACAAACAACAGCAATAATCCGTGATATGACTGGAGCGTGGAGGTCGCTCTCTCGAGCGACCCGTCGACAACGGTATCGCATTCCGCTTAGCTCCGCCGCCAACGAGCGCGAGGAAACAGCCATGCAGTGCACCTTCGACCACGTCCATCTGCGTACCCCCGATCCGGAGGCCACGGCGGCCTGGTATGAGCGCATGCTCGGCGCCGAGGTGATCCGCACCACGCAGCAGGGCAAGCCGCGCGTCGACATGAAGCTCGGCGGACAAAGGATCTTCACGGTGGCGATTGCGCCAGGCGAGAAGGTCGGCGCCGCGCCGATCTCGCCTTATGCCGGCATCGACCATTTCGGGCTGTTCGTGAAGGACATCGACAAGGTCTACGCCGATCTCAAAGCCAAGGGCGCGGAGTTCACCAAGGACATCCACACCCCGCGCCCGGGCATCCGCATCATGTTCATCCGCGGCCCCGAAGGCGTGTCGATCGAGCTATTGGAGCGCGACGAGAAGTATCGCTAGCCGGCCGCTTATTCCTTTTTGCCGCAGACGCGCGCTCGCGCGATGGCGCTCTGCGCTGATGCACGATCGGGGAACGCCTGGTTGATCGCCGGCGTCGCCTGCTGCTGTGTGACCACCGTGCATTTGTCAGCGTTTGATGCCGGCGGCCTTGATGACCTTGCGCCACTTCTCGGTCTCCTCGATCAGCACGCGGTGGAAGTCGTCGGGCGAGCCGGGAAGCGGCGCACCGCCGCTCTCGACGAACCGCGCCTGCATCGCCGGATCGCTGAAGGCGGCGTTCACCTCGCGATTGAGCCGTTCGACGATTCCGCGCGGCGTGTCGCGCGGCGCGCCGATACCGGTCACCGCGCTCGCTTCGTAGCTGGGCACGGCGTCGCCGAGTGGCGGAATCTCGGGCAAAGCAACCGCGCGTTCGCGCGTCGTCACCGCCAGCGCCCGCAGCTTGCCGGCTTTGACCGGAGCGATCGCCGCCGACATCGGCTCGAACATCAGTTGCGTCTCGCCCGCGATCATCGCCTTGAGCGCGGGGCCACCCCCGGCATACTGCACGATCGGCAGGTCGAGTCCGGTGAGCATGACGAACAGCAGGCCGGAGACATGCGGCGAGCTGCCGTTGCCCGTCGAGGCCATTTTGATCGTGCCCGGGTGCGCTTTCGCAAAAGCGATGAGCTCGCCGACACTCGTCGCCGCGACCGACGGATGCACCAGCATCACCAGCGGCTCGCGCGTGAGCGCAGCGACCGGCGCGATGTCGCGCAGGAAATCGAACGGCAGCTTGTTGTCGAGCGACGCGTTGATTGCATTCGCGGGCCCGACCAGAAGCAGCGTGTATCCATCCGCCGGCGCCCGCACCACGGTTTCGGTCGCGGGATTGCTCGAGCCGCCGGGCCGGTTCTCGACCTCGACCGGCTGAGCGAGCCGCTGCGACAGCCAGCCGGCGATGAGCCGCCCCAGGATGTCGTTTGGCCCGCCAGCGGGAAAGCCGACGATCAGACGGATCGGCCGTGCCGGATGGCTTTGTGCGCGTGCCCTGGGCGCGACCAAGGAGCCGGCGGCCACCAGCGGCAGGAATTCTCGGCGCGAGATCGTCATCACATCGCTCCGCCTTGCATCACAGCGGGATCATGCCCTTGGCCTTCATCGCCGACACCGCAGCGGGCGAATGCAAGAACGTCAGCAGGTCACGCGCCGCCTGCTGGTTGGGCGAGTTCGTGCTGACGCCCGCCGTGAACACGATGTAGGACTGGATCTCGTCCGGGATCGGGCCGACCAGCTCCGCGCCCGGCACCGAGAGGATGTTGGGAATGACGATGATCCCGAGCTCGACCTTGCCATCGGCCACCATCTCAGACACCGACTCGGTCGGCGGCTTCACCGTCTTCTCGCGCAACGCGTCGGCGATGCCCATGCGCGCGAACAGCTTGTCGAGATAGATCGTGCTGGCGCCTTCCTTGAGATAGGTGATCGATTTGGCGGCGAGCAGCGTCCGCGTGAAGCTGTCGACCGTCGAGATGTCCGGCTTGGCGGCGCCGCGCTGCACGGCGACGCCGATGCCGGTCTTCATCAGGTCGACGCGGGTGTCTGGCAGGAGCTTGCCCGCCTTGACCAGCCCGTCGGTCTGGAAATTGACCAGCACTGCGAGATCGAACGCCTCGCCGGATTCGATGCGCCGCTTCATCACCGCGGCGACGTCGGTGAGCACCACGAGCTTGTGTCCCGTCGCCTGCTCGAATTGCGGACCGACATCCTCGATGATCATCTTGGTCACGCGCGAGCCGAAGATCTTCAGCTCGGCGCCGTCTGCGGGCGGCGCTGATGCCGCCACCGCGATGGCGATCGCTGCCGCGCAGTAAACCGAAAACAAGGGCTTCATTGCCGCTCCCGGAAGTCTGCGGACGGTTGGTGAAGGTGCAGGCAGGAGCCCCGTCCAGCCGACTCCGCCCGCTGTCGGCGCCCCGTCATGGTTATCGGGCTGTTATCGCCGCTATGCGTAATTCCACCTATGCCGAATTCTCCGTCCATTAACAATGCAGCATCATGATGCAGATTGTTATTCGTTGTCTCGCAGCGCCAGTTTTGCGTTTCCTCACCATGGTCGCGCACCTCGTGTGTGTCGAATATGAATCGGGTGCGTCGATGATCCCATCCTGTGTCCGGCCGACGAAATTGCTCATGCCGGCGCAACGAAGGATTTGCGCCGCATGAAGCTCGCCGCGGCATTGATCTACTGGGCCATCGTCGCCCTGTGGCTCGCGGTGCTATCCACCGTGCTGCTCTCATATCTGCGCAATCCGCGCAACTTCGGCGCCACACGCCTTCTGCTGCTCGTGCTCGCCGTCGACACCGCCCGCAACATCGTCGAGAATTTGTATTTCGGGCTGTTCTTCGGCTCTCAATACGGGCTTTTCCCGGGCGCCATCGCGGAGGTCCTCGGCAATCCAGGCCTTCTGATTCTGCCCAAAGTGGTGAATGTCGGCGCCGCATGTCTTGTGCTCGGATTGCTACTCCGCCGCTGGTTGCCGCAAACGCTTGCCGAGCGCGCGCATATCGACGATGCCATGCGCCAAACCTCCGATGCCTTGCGGCAGGAGAGCGAGGAGCGGCGTCGGTTGTTCGAGACTTCGCTCGACCTGATCCTGATCACCGACAAAAAGGGCCGCTTCCTGCGTGTGAGCCCGAGCTGCCGCACGATCCTCGGCTACGCACCCGAAGACTTGATCGGACATAACGGCACTGAATTTGTGCATCCGGACGATCTCGAGAGCACACGCGCGGAGATGCGCTTGGCACGCTCGGGCCGGCACATGCGCAATTTCGAGACCCGATACGCGCACAGGGACGGCCATGTGGTCACACTGGCCTGGTCGGGCGTCTGGTCTGAACCCGAGCAAAGGCATTTCTTCATCGGTCGCGACATGACCGAGCATAAGCTTGTCGAAGAGAAGCTGCGGCAGCTGGCGCATTACGATCAGCTCACCGGGCTGCCGAACCGCGTCAGCTTGCGCCACGAGCTCGCCGAGCTGCTCGCCGACGGCGCCTGCGCGCGGCCGACCTCGATCGCGTTGTTCGACCTCGACGGCTTCAAGGACATCAATGACACGCTCGGCCATTCGATGGGAGACCGGCTGCTGCAGGAGGTCGCCGTGCGTCTCGAGGCGGTGGCCGGCGGCGGCGCGAGGGTCTACCGGCTCGGCGGTGACGAATTCGTGCTGGTGATTGCTGATTGCGGCGATCCGACCTTTGCTGCCGGGCTCGTGCAGGCCATGCTCGACAAATTGACCGAGCGTTTCGAGATTCATGACCATCGGCTGTTCATCGGCGCCAGCGCCGGTATCGCGGTCGCGCCGGCGGACGGGGCGCATGTCGACGAGTTGATCTCCAATGCCGACCTCGCGCTCTACGATGCCAAGGCCGCGGGCGGTCACACCTATCGTCTGTTCCTGCCCGTGCTGCGCGCCAAGGCGCAGGCCCGTCGCGAACTCGATTCCGAGCTGCGCCGCGCCTTCACCGCCGGCGAGTTTGCCATTCATTTCCAGCCGCAACTGCGGCTGAGCGATGGGGTGGTGGTCGGCGCCGAAGCGCTGTTGCGCTGGAACCATCCTGAACGCGGCCTGCTCGGCGCCGGTGCCTTCATCGAGACTCTGGCGGAAAGCCCGATAGCGCTGGATGTCGGGCGCTGGATCCTGCACGCGGCGTGTCGTCACGCCGCAAGCTGGCGCGCGCAAGGACTGGCGCCGATCCGCATCGGGGTCAATCTGTTCCCGGCACAGTTTCGCGACACGACGATCGTCGGCGATGTCGAGGAGGCACTGAAGGCGAGTGGTTTGCCGGCGGACGCGCTGGAGATCGAGATCACGGAGAACATCGCGCTCGGCCACGACGAGAAAATGCTGGCGCCCCTGCGTGCGCTGCGCGACCGCGGTGTCGAGCTCGCCTTCGACGACTTCGGCACCGGCTATGCCTCGTTGAGCTATCTCACACGGTATCCGCTCACCCGCATCAAGATCGACCAGAGTTTCGTGCGCAAGATCACGGCCGCCTCGACCCCGGAAGACACCGCAATCGTACGCTCGCTCATTGTCATGGCGCACAATCTCGGGCTCAAGGTGATCGCCGAAGGCATCGAAACCGCCGAGCAGGCGGCACTGCTGCGGGGAGAGCAATGCGACGAAGGGCAGGGCTTCCTTTATGCGCGACCGCTCTCCGCGATCGACTTCGAGGCCTATCTGCGCGGCAATCTTGCGTATGCCGGGCAGCGAAAATCGGCCTGATGAGCCCGCCAGCCACTCTCACAATTCTTTTGTCTTCAGCAGGCCCAAATCGCGCAGCACCGCGATGAACTCCGCGCGTTCGCGCGCCAGTGTAGCCTCGAGCTCGGCCCCGGCAATGAGCATTGGTGACCAGCTCAGTTTTGCCAGTTCCTCCTGCCACACCGGCTGCGCAGTGGCCGCGCGCAAGACATCCGCCCAGTAAGCCACCTGGTCCGGCGCCAAGCCGCTCGGTCCGCTGACACCGCGCCAGGCGCCGATCACGCAATCGCTGCCCTGTTCGCTCCAGGTTGGCGTGTCGGCAAAGACGCCCGCGAGCCGCCGCGGCGCCGAGATGCCAAGAACGTGGACGCGCCCGGCCTTGAGCTCGGCGAGCACGCTCGCCGCTGTCACCGCGCAGACATCGGCCTTGCCGGAAACGACGTCGGCAACGGCGTCGAGCGCGGTGTCGAAGACGTGGATCGTCGGCGCATCGACCGCGCCGCCCGCTTGCCGCGTCAGCTTGGCCAACGCCACATGATTGGGATTGCCCAGCGCCGTCGACAGCGCCACCGTCACCTTGTCCGCCTCGTGGCCAAGCGCGCGCAGCAAATCGGAGCCGGTCTTCAAGCGCGCGTCCGCGCGTCCGGCAAACGCGATGTATTCGTTGACCAGGATCGCAATCGGCGTGTAGCGGCGATGCTCGAAGGCGGCAACGCCGACGAGATAATCGGTCGTGAGATTGGGCGAGCTGATGCCGAGGATATGCGCATCGCCAGCATGCTGATCGATAAAATGCGTCCAGGCGCGCCGCGCGCCGTCGCCAGGTACATTCAACACCTCGATCGGCACCGCGAGACGGCCGGTCGCGATGATCGCCTTCTCCAGCGCGCGTGCGACACGATCGAGCCCGCCGCCGGGCGGCGTGCCGGCAACGAGCTGCACGGTGCGTTCGGGTGTCCAGGTGACGCTCATGCCGGGACCAATCCAAGATCGCGCAACGCGCCAGTCATCACCGTGCGTTCCTCGTCGAGGAATGCGCGCAGCGCCGCGCCGGTCATGAAGGTGTTGGCCCAGTATTTTTCGGCCAGCGTGGCCTGCCATTCCGGCGTTGCGGTCGCCTTGGTGAGCGCGTCATCCCAGAAGGCGATTGCGGCGGGCGCGATGCCGCCAGGCGCGATGACGCCGCGCCACATGCCGACCGCGCAGTCGACGTCGCTTTGCATGAGCGTCGGCACCTTGGCGAAAATGCCGCCAAGCCGCTGCGGGCCCGACAGCGTCAATGTGCGCAATCTCCCCGCGGTCAGCTCCGGCACCGCGCTCACCGCGGTGATGACGCCGAGCTCGGCCTTACCTTCCAGGACATGCGCGATGGCGTAGCGCGCGGAATCGAACACCGAGATCTTCAGCGCTTTCACGTCACCGCCGGCATGGGCGGTCAGCCGTGCCAGCGCGATGTGGTTCGGATTGCCGAGTGCGGTGGCGAGCGCGATCGGCACGCTTGCGGTATCGGCTTTGAGCCGCGCGGCAAGCTGCCCGATATCGGCGAGCGGCGAATCGGCACGAACGATGAAGATCGGATATTCGGTGTAGAGGTTCGCGAGCGGGGTCAGTGCGCGGTCGTCGAAACTGCTGACACCGGTGAGCCGGTTGCTGATGATGGTCGGCGAATTGACCGCGAGCACATGCGCGTCGCCGCTCTTGCCGCGCAGATAGTCCCAGGCATTGCCGCCGCCGCGTCCCGGAATATTGGCGAGCTTGATCTCAGTGTCGACGAGGCGCTGTTTGCGCAGCACCTCGATCAGCGCGCGCGCCGGCCGGTCCTGACCGCCGCCCGGCGGCGTGCCGGCGACAAGCTCGATCTCGCGCGTCGGGCGCCACTGCGTGGGATTGCTCATGCCGCGATCTAGTTCTTGATGTTGAGCTGGCTCAACACCTTCGACCACAGCGTGACTTCGTTCTTGTAGAACGTATCGAAATAAGCGGGGCTGCGATGCTCGCGCGGCGGCACGTCATAGCCGAGCTCGGCGAAGCGCTTGACCACGGCCGGATCGTCGAGCGCCGCGCCCAGCGCCTTGTTGAGCTTCTCGACAATCGGCGCCGGCAGGCCTTTCGGGCCCGATAGCCCGAACCAGACCATGACATTGAAGGCCGGCATGCCGGCCTCCGCGGTCGTCGGCACCTCGGGCAGCATCGGCGAGCGCTTGTCGCTCGTCACCGCATAGGCTTTGAGCTGGCCGGCCTTCACGTGCTGCACGATGTTGACCACCTGGTTGCAGCCGAAGTCCACATTGCCGGCGACGAGGTCGAGCGTCGCCTGCGGTGTGCCGCGATAGGACGCGACCGTCGGATGCACATTGGCGAGCGAATGGAACACGGCGCAGGCGAGATTGGAGATCGAGCCGACCCCGGCGTCGGCCTCGGTCACCTTCTTCTCATTGGCGCGCAGATAGGTGACGAAATCGGACAGCGTGTTGGGCGGCAGCGAGCCCTTCGCCGTCAGCACCATGGCCGAGGTGTTGATCAGGCCGATCTGCGTGAAATCCGCCGAATGGTACGGCAGGTCCTTGTGCAGGAATTCGACGGCCGAGTGCGTGCCGGAGCCGGAGATCATGATCGTGTAGCCATCGGGTGCCGCCTTGGCGACGCGGCTCGTGCCGATGACGCCGCCGGCGCCGGTGACGTTCTCGACGATGACCTGCTGTCCCAGCGCCTGCGACATGCCGCCGACGATCAGCCGCGCGGCGGTGTCCGACGGTCCGCCCGGCGGGAATGGCGAGATCAACGTGATCACGCGGCTCGGATAGTCGTCGGCGCGCGCCGCAGCGGCGACGAGCAGGAGTGCAACGGTGGGAAGGAGAATGCGCTTCATCGGTCTAAGTCCTTGGCAATAGGCTTAAGAAGCTTGCCATGTGCGTCGCGCATTTCAAAGGCTGCGCCCATCACAGCCGGTGCGTCACAGAGCTGCTATGATGAAAATGGTCGGAGACGGGAGCCATGTCGTGAAAATCAAAGCACCGCTCTGCGCGCTTCTGCTGGGGCTGTTGATCCCCTCCTGGGCGGTGGCCGAAGATCCGAAATCCATGCCGCCCCGCGCGCCGTCGCCGGCGGTCCTCAATACGATCGATGACGTTTTCAATGCGTTGCGCCGTTGCTGGCAATGGCCGCCGACCTATGCCGTCAATCCGGGCCTCGAGATCACGATCCTGATGAGCTTCAGGCGCAACGGCGAAATTTTCGGCTTCCGCGTCACCCATGCGACTCGCAGAATGACTGAGGAGGACCGGGCGCTGCTTTACGGCGCCGCCGTGGACATGGTCAGGCGCTGCTCGCCACTGCCGTTCACAGACGCCTTGGGCAGCGCTGTCGCCGGCCGCCCATTCGTTTTTCGCGTGCTCGATACCCGCGGCGAGAAAAGCATCTAAACGGCGACGCGCTGTAAGCGCGGCACGCCCGCGGACGGAGCCGCTTGCGATGCGGCACCGGTCAGCAAGCCGTGCGCCACCAGCTCCGCCATCGCGGCTTTCTCCGCCTCGCCGGCGAGCGACATGGGTGCGGTGCGGGTGTGAGGGTCGGCAATGATCTGCGCGCTGCGCAGATATGGAGCCTCGCGGAACCAGAGGAAGCGATAGAGATGCCCGCTATCGCGGTGCCGCGCTTCGATCGTACGGCCGACGATCGACACGTCGAAGCGGCTGAGTGCCCCCGGCCGGAAGGTCTTCAGGCGTGGCGACCGCAGACCGAACATCTGGTGAATGATGACGTCGATTTCCGTCGGATAGAATGGCTTATAGAGAAAGGCCGCGGCGCCGCGCTCCATCGTGGACTGCTCGAGCGATTGGCCGCGTTGTGCCGACATCATGACGATGCGGCTCGATGGATCGTTTTTCCGCAGCCGATCGAGCGTCTCGATGCCGTTGAGACCCGGCATGTTGCAATCGAGAAAGATGAGATCGAAAGCACGGGTCTCGCATGCCGCGATGGCTTTCTCACCAGAAGCGACCTCTTCGATTTGCAGGCGGAAAATGCTGCGGTCCAGCACCTTGCGGATGATCGCACGCGTCGCGGCGGAATCGTCGACCACCAGCACGCTCATGTGCCGGCGGATCCGCATATACGTCTTGAGGATCGCTTCGATGTCTTTGGTGCCGAACGGCTTCAGCAGGAACTCATAGGCCGCGAGCTCGCGCGCGGTGGCAAACGCGCGCTCGTCGGGCTTCGCCGACATCAGGGTGATGAAGGCCTCGCTGCCCATGAATCGCACATTGCTGAGCGCTTCCAGGCCCGACATTTCCGGCATGATGACGTCGATGAAGGCGACGTCGACATAGCCGTCGGTGAACGCCTGCAGGCATTCACGGCCGTCCATCGCGCGGAAACACTCGATGCGCTCGCCGGGATAGGCCGCGGCGGCTCGCTCGATGATCTGATGCACCGCCGGCGCGTCGTCGGCGACAAGTAGATTTATCTTGGAATGCGACATGACCGCACCTTGCGTATTGCAACCACGCACAATGCAATCACGCCGGGAAGTAATGTCGGTTCCGCCACATTGGCGTGCAGCGTTAAGGAATGATGAAGCTGGTAACTCGCTACGCCCGAAGCTGCCTCAGAAGCAGCTCCACTGCGGGTGGTCGGGGCAGGTCCTGAACGCCTTCGCGATTGAGAACAGCACGCGGTAGCGGCTGAACTCCTCGGTCTGCGAGCTGTAGCTGACCGGGATCGCCAGCGCGATGCTGGCCTGCGTGTCCTTGGCGAGTTGCAAGCGCACACCGACGCCGGCGGAGACGAGCGAATTCCTGCCGTCGTGCACGTTCCACGCCTGGCCGCCGTCGACGAAGCTGTAGAGCTGGTAGGCCTTGAGGAATTCGCTGTCGACTTTCTGATCGAAGCGCAACTCGGCGGATGCGGCATAGCCGTTGTCGCCACTGTAGTAGCCCGGCCCGAAGCCGGCGCCGCCGAGGAAGAATTGCTGCGAGATCATCAGCGGTCCCGAGGCCATCTGGCCGGCGATCGAGGCCTTGATCGACCAGACGTCGTTGAGGGGCTGCAGCCGCGAATACGAGTAGCCGAGCACGGAGAAGTTCGGCGTCGCGCCGTCACGGGAGATCATCGGATCGTCGGCGTGGGTCGCGCCGAGGACGGGAAGACCCTGCTTCCAGGACAGGCCGAAGAAATTCCAGCCGTTGAGCGGGTCGTGCAGCTTGTAGTTCGCCAGCAGAGTGAGTGTGCGGATCTTGTCGCTGTAGTCCGTGCCGGTCACCTCGTTTTCTGAAGAGTCGGTCATGCCGAATGCCGCGGTGAAAGACAGCGACGTCTCACGTGTGGCCAACGGGACGAAGCTGCCGCGCAGCTCATAGCTGCGCGTCAGTGTGCGCGTATCGGTGAGGCGCTCGAAGTCGCTGGGCCGGACCTCGCTGTGCGCGGCGGACACGCCGACGCGAAACCCGTCGGCGACTGGAACGTCATAAGCCGCACGGCCGAAGCGCAGGTTGCGCGTGTCGTTCGGAACGGTGGACATGGCCAGCCCGAGGCTATCGCCGGGCAGCAGATATGAATTGAACGCCGCCGCACCGAAAGCCTGCAACGGGCCAACTGCATGGGTGCCGGTGTTGTCGAGCGCGACGGCCGCCCCGATGTGCCAGGTCTCAACTTTGACGATCAGCCGGAATTCGCCGCTCGCTGGCGCGATCTCCTCGAGGGCGGTGTCGGCGACGCGCACGCCGGGTGTGTCGTTGGCAAGCAACAGCTGCCGTTCGACGGTCGACAGTCGCGACGGCCGCTCGCGCGCGATCGGCGTGAGCGTGCGGCGCACGCCGAAGGTCTCGCCGCCTTCGCCAGTGACGCGAATGTCGGAGATCGAGCCCTCGATCACCTGCACGACCAGTTCGCCGGTGCGCACGTCCTGCGGTGGGATGATCGCGCGGCTCAGGTGGTAGCCGGCCTTGCGGTAGATATCGCTGATCGCGGCTGCGATCTCTTCGAGGTCGTGTTGCGACACGGTGCGGCCGAGATAGGGGTGATAGGCCGCTTCGAGGGTCTCGGGGGCGATGGTGCGGGCGCCTTCGATGGAAACCGCGCGCAGCTTGAACAACGGCACTGACGTGCCTGCAGCCTCCTGTCGCGGCACCTGCGGCACCCGCGGCGGGGGCTTCTTCGCCTGCCGCTGCTCGGTCTCGAGCTCTTGCAGGCGCTTTTCGCTTTGCAGCGGATCGATCGGCGCGCGGGCCGCCTGCTGCGCATGTGCGGGATTGATAATCGAGGACAAGGCGGCGGCGCAGAACAGAGCGAGGATCGTCGGCGCCTTGTTCGGCGCAAGGAAAAAATTCCCGCCGGACCTGGCGCAAGCCATGCACGCCGCTTTGTTGTGTGGAGATTCGACCCCCGAATCCTCAGCCAACGAGCATGGGGCGTTATGGTGAACAGACGGTAAATTTTACGGCGCGGATTGTGCGCGTTTTGCAGCCAAATCCGACATCCTTTTGCAGTCTAATCGCAGCGAAATTTGTGCGTTTCCAATCCACCAAGTTCCATGGCGTGAGGCGACAATGCGCGTGCGAACCAAGAAACTGGCACTCTTCCTGATCGGGCTGGCGCTCTGCTCGATCCCTTCCGTGGCGCAGGCGAGCGACGGCGATCCGTGGCACGTCGCCAAGTTCTCCGGCGAAGTGTGGGTCGTGCGCGGCGAGACGCAGCGCGTCGCGCTTGGCAGCGACACCATCCTGGACGCTGGCGACAATATCCGCACCGGCCGCAACGGCCGCGTGCTGCTCACGCGCGGCGAAGAGCGCATCGTCATTTCGCCGAACTCGGCGATCGGCATTCCGACGCAGGGCCGTGATGGCTTCCCGACCACGATCGCGCAGCAGGCCGGCTCGATCCTGCTCGAGGTGGAAAAGAAGAACGTGCAGCACTTCGAGGTGGAGACGCCGTACCTCGCCGCCGTGGTGAAAGGCACGCAGTTCCGCGTCACCGTCAATCGCCGCGGCGCCCATGTCGAGGTCACCCGCGGTCAGGTGCAGGTCTCCGACTTCAAGTCGGGGCAGAACGTGCTGGTGTTGCCGGGCCAGTCGGCCAAGGTTTCCGCCTTCGGGTCGGGCGGCCTGTCGCTCAGCGGCAAAGGGCAGCTCAACAAGATCGAGCAAGGTGCTCCGCGCGCCAGCGGCTTGCGCGTGCTCAACGTGCCGAAGGGCGGCTTGCGCTCGCCATTCGCGCAAAAGGCCGGTCACAAAGCCTTCGCCCGCGCCGACGCCTCTGGCTCGCAGAGCATTCAGCACACCGCGCATGGCGGCATCCGCATCAACGCCGCGCTCGGCGAAGTTCATCTCGACTTCAAGAAGGCGACGCACGGGCTGGCGCACGAATCCGGTGACAATGGCTCAGCGGTCGCTTCCCGCAAGGATCAGGGCGCCGGCGGCAGCAATGGCGGCGATAGCAACTCGGGCAATTCGAACGGCTCCGGCAACTCAGCCAGTGCTTCGAGCAATGGTGGCGGCCTCGGCGGCGGCAACGGCAATGGCAATGGAGCTGGCGGCGGCAACAGCGGCAATGGCCTCGGCAACGGCGGCGGCAATGGCAGCAATGCCGGCGGCAGCAGCCTCAGCAATGCCGGCGGCAGTGGCGTCGGCAGTAGTGCCGCGAGTGCGATTGCGTCCACCGGCGGTGGACTGGGCAGTACCGTCGCAGGCGTCGGCTCCACAGTGGCCAGCGTAGGCTCCACCGTGGCCAGCGTCGGAGGCACTGTGGGCAGCACCGTCGGTAGCACGGTGAGCGGTGTTGGCGGCCTCGTCTCCGGCACGCTTGGCGGGCTGCTCGGCAAGAAGAAATAACGTCGTACGTCGGCCGCTGCCGCATTCGGCAGCGGCGATCCGCGGTGGGGGGCGGAGGCGTGAAGCAAGCTCGACTGCATCTTCTCGTCGTGTTCGTCGTGGGCGTGGTCTGGCTCACGGCGATGCACGACGTTTTGCAGAATGCGCTCGCCGACATGCGCTTCGGCTTCGTCACGCGGCCGGCAAGCGGCAGTGTCGTCGTCGTCGCCATCGATCCGCCGTCGATCGAAAAAGTCGGCACCTGGCCGTGGCCGCGCAGCCTGCACGGTCAGCTGATCGAGGAGCTGGAAAGCGCCGGCGTCACCGACATCGGCTTCGACGTCGATTTCAGCTCACCCTCGGTCCCCGCCGCCGATGACGCCTTCCTCGCGGCGCTGAAGAAGGCAGGCGGCTCGATCGTGCTTCCGGTGTTCAAGCAGAAGGTCGCCAACACCGGCAGCGGACCGGGCATCCATATCAATCGCCCGGTGCAGGCCTTCGCCGAGAACGCCTGGCTCGCGCTGGTCAATGTCGGCACCGAGCGTGACGGCGTGGTGCGCCGCTATCCCTTCGGCGCCACGGTCGACGGCAACGTGTTGCCCTCGATGGCCGCCATGATCGCCGGCAGCGCCAAGGTGCATGACAGCTCGTTCTGGATCGATTTCGGGATTCGCGCCGACACGATCCCCGTCGTTTCTTACGCCGACGTGCTGCGCGGCAATCCGTCCGTGCTACGCGCGTTGCGCAACAAGAAGGTCATCGTCGGCGGCACCGCGGTGGAGCTCGGCGACCGCTTCACCACACCGCATGGCCGCATCATTTCCGGCCCAGTGGTGCAGGCCTTGGCCGCGGAATCGATCCTGCAAGGCCGCGACCTGCAGCGGCTGTCCGACGTCTTCGCGTTTCCAGGCATCGCGCTTCTGGTGCTGTGCATGGCCGCGACCTGGCGGCGCCTTCCGCCTGGCGGTCGCGCGGCGCTGCTGCTGGGCCTTGTTGCCGGCATCGAGGCCGGCGCGGCACTGCTGCAGGCGAAGCTGCCGCTGGTGCTCGACACCTCGCTGCTGGACGTGGCGATCGCCGCTTATCTCGTGGTCATCGCGCTCGACGAGATCGATTTTCGCGGCATGCTGAGCCGGATCGCCGACCGCCGCTTCGAGCGCATCGCCATGTCGCTCGGCGATGGTCTCATCTGTGCGGATCACGCCGGCCGCATCACCTTGTGGAATCCCGGTGCCGAGGCGATCTTCGGCTATGCGCCGCAGGACATGATCGGACGGGCAGTCGACGATATCTTTGTCGCCGACGCCGCCGGCGCAAAACGATTCTCCCTGCTGGCGGTGTCGAAGGCGCAGCTGCAGGCAGCGGGCGGCCAGCTCATCGAGCTCACCGGACAACGCCGCAACGGCATGCGCTTCGCCCTCGAAGCCTGTCTGTCCGGCTGGCAGGGCGCCGAGGGCTTCCAATATGGTGTGCTGCTGCGTGACATCTCTGAACGTAAGCGCGAGGCGGAGAAGATCCGCTATCTCGCCGAAATCGACACCCTCACCGGTCTGCCCAATCGCAATACGTTGCATCAGCATCTCACCGCCGCGCTCGCCGACTCGCAGTTCGACGACGGCAAGGTGGCGGTGCTGCAGATCGATCTCGACGGCTTCAAGGAGATCAACGACCTTCTCGGCCACGGCTATGGCGACCAGGTGCTCATTGCTGTCGGCGAGCAGCTCAAGGCGCTGGCGGGGGACGACGGCTTCCTCGCGCGCCTCGGCGGCGACGAGTTCGCGATCGTGGTCGGTGGCCGCGGCGCGGCGGAGCGCGCCGATGCTTTGGCCAGCAAGATTCTCGAGACTTTCAAACAGGGGCCGATGCCGGTCGGCGGACGCGAGCTCGTCGTCGGCGCCAGCATCGGCATTGTCGTTTATCCGGAAGACGGAGCGACCACGCAGGAGCTGCTCGGCAATGTCGATCTCGCGCTGCATAGCGCCAAGGCCGAAGGGCGCGGCCGGCATGAATTCTTCCACGGGCAGCTGCGCAAGGATCTCGAGGCGCGCCTCTCGCTCGAAGCCGAGATCAAGCGTGCCGCCGAGAACAAGGAATTCGAGCTGTTCTATCAGCCGCAGATCGACTTGCGCGACGGCCGTCTGGTCGGCGCCGAAGCGCTGATCCGCTGGCGTCATCCGACGCGCGGACTGGTCTCGCCGGGTGACTTCATTCCCGTCGTCAACGCCTCACCGCTGGCCCACGACGTCGGCTGCTGGGTCTTGGCGGCAGCCTGCATCCAGGGCCGCGCGTGGCAGGAGCGGGGCCACCACGTCCGCATCGCGGTCAACCTGTCGCCGATCCAGCTGCAATCCGGCGATCTCTCGGCCGTGGTCAGCGCCGTGCTGCAGGCGACCGGCTTCTCGCCATCGTTGCTCGAGCTCGAGGTCACCGAGGACATCGTGCTCGCTGACGAGCAACGGGCGCTGAAGAACTTCCGCGAGCTGCAGGCGCTCGGCGTGCGCCTTGCCTTCGACGACTTCGGCACCGGCTATGCCGGCCTCAGCTATCTGAAGAAATTTCCGCTCAACGTGCTGAAGATCGATCGCGGCTTCGTCGCCGGGCTGTGCCAGTCGGCCGACGACATGGCGATCGTCGCCGCCACGGTGACCATGAGCCGACAGCTCGGCCTCAAGGTCATCGCCGAGGGCATCGAGGATCAGGGCACCGCCGAGGCGCTCTCGATGCTCGGCTGCGACGAGGGGCAGGGCTTTCTCTACGGCAAGCCGATGCCGGCGCCGGAGTTCGAGCAGCGCTTCCTGTCCGGCGCTGAGGTCGTTGCGGCGCCGGAGCCGGCGACCGCCGCGTAAGCGGCGCTTCATCGACCCGAACGGGCCGGCTTCAATGCTATGCTCGCGCCTTGATGAAGATCGCCACCTTCAACATCAACAACGTCAACAAGCGGCTGCCCAACCTGCTGGCCTGGCTGCGCGCGGCGAAGCCCGACGCGGTCTGTCTGCAGGAGCTCAAGGCCGCCGACCGTGATTTCCCTGCCGCGGCGCTGGAGAAAGCCGGTTACGGCGCGGTCTGGCGCGGGCAGAAATCCTGGAACGGCGTCGCCATCCTGGCGCGCGAGGCGCAGCCGGTGGTCACCCGTACCACGCTGCCCGGCGATCCGGACGACACCGAGAGCCGCTACATCGAAGCCGCGGTGAACGGAGTGCTCATCGCCTCGCTCTACGCGCCCAACGGCAATCCGCAGCCCGGGCCGAAATTCGCCTACAAGCTCGCCTGGCTGGAGCGGCTGCTCAGGCACGCCGCCGAGCTCTTCGCCGCCGGCGTGCCGGCCGTGCTCGCCGGCGACTATAACGTGGTGCCGACCGACGCCGACATCTATCCCACCAAGTCCTACGCCAAGAACGCGCTCGTTCAGCCGCAGGGCCGCGCTCTGTTCCGCAAGCTGATCGCGCAGGGCTGGGTCGACGCCATCCGCGCCAGGCATCCGGATGCGACGATCTACACCTTCTGGGATTATCTGCGGAACCGCTGGCCGCGCGACGCCGGCTTGCGGCTCGATCATTTGCTGCTGAGCCAATCCGCCGCGTCGCGCCTGCTCGAGGCCGGCGTCGATCGCGAGGTGCGTGGCGCGGATGGCGCCAGCGATCACGCGCCCGCCTGGATCGTGCTGCGCGACGCCAAGTTGCCGCGCGCGGCGAAGCGCGCCGCGCCCGTGAAGAGGGTTGCGGCGAAGCCGGACAAAGAAGCCGCGCGACGGCCGCTGCTGGTGATCGACGGTGATTCCTTCGCGCATCGCGCCTACCACGCTCTGCCGAAGAACATCCTGCGCAAGGGCCGCAGGCCTGCGGGGGCTATTCTCGGCTTTGCCAATATGGTCATTCGGCTCTATCGCAACGAGCAGCCGCGCGCGGTGCGGGTCGGCTGGGACACGCTCGATGAGCCGACCTACCGTCACGAAGCTTTCGCCGATTATCAAAGCGGACGCGAGTTCGACGACGCGATCGTCGAGCAGCTCGCGATCCTGCCCGACTTCGTCGCCGCCTGCGGCTTCGCCAACGCCAAGAAGGCCGGCTACGAGGCCGACGATTTCCTTGCCAGCGCCGCGACGCGCGAGGACAAGCGCGGCGGCACGGCGCTGGTGGCGAGCGGCGATCGCGACACCTTCCAGCTCGCCTCGGCGCGCGTGACCATCCTCTACCCGCAGCGCGGCAGCGGTGAGATGGCGCGCATCGGCCCTGCCGAAGTCCGCGCCCGCTACGGCGTCGATCCGGCGCAGGTGCCGGATTTCATCGCGCTGCGCGGTGACCCTTCCGACAAGATTCCCGGTGCGCCCGGCGTCGGCGCCTCCGGCGCGGCGACGCTCATTCAGCGCTACGGCTCGCTCGAAGCGATGCTGAAATCCGGACGCTATTCCGGCCATGCCAAGGATCTTCGGCTCTATCGCTCGATCGCCACCATGGATCGCAAGGCGCCATTGCCGCCTTTGCGCGATCAGAAGCCGGACTGGGCGACGGCCGCCGCGCTGGCGCGGGCCTGGGAGCTCAATGATCTGGCGAAGCGGCTCGGCGGGCTCGGGTAGCGTCGTCAGAGGAATTGCTCAGAACGCAATTCCTATCTGAGATTGAGAGGCAGGACTATTTTAAACGGGCCGGCGCCCTTTGGAGTATTCCATGTATGGTCAAAATCCGTTGGCGGATAGGCGCTTATTCGGACAAATAGAGTTGGCTTTCCCGCAACGACTTTTTTTACGCCGACATCGATAACCGAGTAAAAAGAGTCTTCGGTCAAATACATCCGGTCGACCGCCTGATCTAACGATACCGATTCTCCTGCGACGCCCGCGCCGTGGAGTTCGATATCGAATTCGTCGCTTGCCGGCGTTGCAATTGTGCTGCAACCCTCCGCGATTGCTCGGCGGGCGTTTTCTAAGAACAGTGCTCTAAATTCGTTCTTCGTCATTGTGGTAACTGCGCTCAGAACGGCACAACAATGCCGTCGAGCGGTGCGTCGCAATTGACGAGGTCGACGCGCTTGAAGCGAATACGCAGCGGACCGCCTTGCCGCACCAGGCGATGAAATGCCGTGCCGCCGAACAGCCGCTGCTCGTTGCGGCGGAACTCGATCATCATGAATTTCGAGCGTATCAGCGCGGTGTCCTTCGCCTCTTCCTCGACAGTGACATTGCTCACGATGCGGGTCGTGCGCGAGCGCGGCTCCTGCGAATAGATGCGCGGGCTGGCCAGCCGCCGCACCCGCGTCTCCAAGAGGCGACGGTCGTCATAGATCAGCGACACAGTGTCGTGCGGGTCCTGCTGTCCGGGTTCGCTGGGCACCCAGTATTGCGCATCGGGCGTGAACAGCCCGAGCCATTCATCGAAACGCGCGTCGTCGAGCAGGCGTGCCTCATGGATGAGGAACGCCTCATAGACGCCGTGCTCCGTCGCCGCGATTGCGGCCGGTGTTTCGCCTGCGAGGACCGCGCTCATGCGACCGCTCCCTGCGCCGCATCCGCCTCGTAGAGCCGCTGCCCGGTCATGTAGTTGAGCCATGCGTCGAACATGTTGCGGATATAGACCTCGCTGGTCGAGTTCTTGCCCTTGCGCCCGCCATGCTCGTCGCGGGCGTCGCTGGTATAGCCGCGGCCGATCTCCAGCCACTCGGCGCCTTCGCTGATCAGCCCGAACTTGATGCGATTGTAGATCTCGAGATCGTCGGTGAGCACCAGCGAGCCGGTGCCGTTAACGATGTTGGCGAAGCTGATGGTGTTCTTGAACATCTGCTCCGGCGCGCCGCGCAGGCGGAAGCAGTAGGTGTGCACGACCGTCTTGTCGACGGCGATCGGATGCACAACGCGCAGCTGCTGGAACTGGCTCATGAACGACAGGTTCGGATAGATGTTGCTGTTCCAGCGCCGCACTTCGAGGATGCGCCGCGCTTCCTTCTTCCCCTTCTTCGCCTCCAGCGCGCCGATGTATTCGCGGAACACCGGGTCGTTCATCGCGGCGACGAGCTTGGCGTCGTCGTGATAGTCGCCGAGATAGCTGTGGCCGTTGGGATAGGTCCAGATGCCGACCTGGTTCTCCCAGAAGCTGTAGGGCGCGCCGTTCTGCCGCATCTGGCGGATGGCGATCTCGCCGGAGCCGTCGGAGAACACGTCGTCCTGCTGCTGCTGCGCCGCGTCGATCGAGGAGCGATGCGTGAACCAAGGATGCGCGGCGTCGCATAGGTTTTCCAGATAGAGCTTCCAGTTGCCGTTATAGGCGTGGCGGAAGGTGCCGCCGGCAATCTCGATCTCGCCGTCGGGCGCGCGGTCGATCAGGTCGTCGATCGAGGTCGCCATGTAGCCGAGCGACTCCTCGAGCGAGGGACCCTCGGCCGCCTCGCTGACGAAGATGAAGCCGCGATAGCTCTTCACCCGCTTCACCGCGAGCATCGCGGTGTTCGGATTGCTGCGGTCGAAGTCGGCGGGATAGCCGTGCTGCAGCGGGATCGCCTTGAGCTTGCCGTCGAGGTGGTAAGTCCAGCCGTGATAGCAACACTGGAATTCGTCGGTGTGGCCGGCGTCGGAAGCCACCACCATCGCGCCGCGATGCGCGCACTGGTTATGGATGACGCGAACGGTGCCCTCGAGATCGCGCGCGACGATGATCGGCTTGCGCCCGATCCGCGTGCAGAAATAATCGCCGGGGTTCTTGATCTGGCTCTCGTGGCCGACATAGAGCCACGCCTTGCCGAACAGATGCTCGAGCTCGAGCTCGAAGATTTGCGGATCGGTATAGAGGCTGCGGTGGACGCGAGCCTGCTGCACCAGCGGGACGAGGTCGTCGGTCGTGCGCTGCGGCATCGGCTTCCTCCGGACACTGACTTGCTTTAGACGTAACGATACTGGAGAGTATCGTTTCTCGCAAGGAGCGGGGGATGCCGGCCAAGCCGACAGCGAATGTGCGCAATGGCGGTCGTCTGCGCGAAGGGAAACGGCGCAGCATCCTGCGTGGCGCCAAGACGATCTTTCTCAAGAAGGGCTTCGGCGGTGCCAGCATGGACAGCGTCGCCGAGGAGGCCGGCGTCTCCAAGATGACGCTCTACCGGCATTTCCTCAGCAAGGAAGAGTTGTTTGCCGGCGTCATTTCCGATCTCTGCCTCGGCATCGTCGATAGCGACCTCAAGCGCGTGTTTGAGCAGGAACCGCAACAGGCATTGCGTGCTTTCGCCAAACGCATGATCGACACGGTGTTTGCGCCGGAGACGCTGGAGCTGCATCGCATCGTCATTGCCGAAAGCCACCGCTTCCCCAAGCTCGGAGCGCTGTTCTACCGCAGCGGTCCGCAGGCCTGCGTCGACGTGCTCGCGGCCTATTTCGACAAGCACCGCGCCGATGCGCGTCTGAAGATCCGCGCGCCGCGCCGCTCGGCGGAAGAGTTCCTCGAGCTCCTCCGCGGCTATGCGCATCTGCGTGTGCTGCTCGGCCTCGACAAGGAGCCATCTGCCGCCGACATCCGCGCGCGCATCGACGCCGCGCTGCGCCACGTCTTACGCTAGGCCCATCTGCCCCAGCGCGGCGGCGCCGAGACAGCCGTTCGCATCGGCCAGCGTCTCGACGATCTCGAAATGATTGAGCGCCGGCTCGGTGATGAGCGGCACGCCGGCAGCGGCGGAAAACTCACGCGCCTGGCGCTTGAACTCGTCGGTCTCCGGTCCGCCGATGGCGACGACGAGCTTGCAACCGAGCCGGTCGAGATGCCGCTGCGGGCTCAGCTCCTGCTCGGTCTCGGTGGTCAGTTGCAGATAATCGTTCCGCGAGGAGAGCCGCACCGCTTTGAGATCATAAGTGCCGCTGGCGCAGAGCGCGCCTTTGACCACATCCGGCGGCAGGTCGAAGGCGCCCCAGTCGCAGGTCGCCACCAGTGCGGCGAGATGCGCGCCTGACGAATGCCCGGACACATAAATGCGCTCGCGGTCGACGCCGATCGTCTGCGCATTGCGATAAAGCCAGGCGATGGCGCTCCGCACCTGCCTCGCCATCTGGCTCAGTGTCACCGCGGGAACGAGGCCGAAATCCAGCGCCGCGAAATGCGCGCCGGCACCGACAAACAACGGCGCCGCGAAGGCGCTCTCGCGCTTGCTCAGCCGCTGCCAGGCGCCGCCATGAATGAACACGTGCAGCGGGGCCGGCGTGCGGGCCGCACGATAGAGATCGAGAGTTTCCGCGCCCGAGGGACCATAGGCGAAGCTTTGCGGCTCGCCGAGCAGGGCGCGGGCTTTATCGCTCGCGGTGGCGTAGCGGCGGATCACCTCGACCGCATTTGCGACCCAGGCGCGCTGGTCGTACTGCCGGTCGAGCTCGCTTTGGCTGTAGTTGAGGAAAACCGACATGCGCCGCTACAGCCCGCCCATCGGCGGCGCCGGCATGTAATGCAGCACCCGCTTCTCGATGAGGATCACCCCGAGATACGCGACGCCGCCGATCAGCGTCAGCATCAGGATGCAGACGAACACCATCGGCGTATTGGCTTGCCCCTCGCCGAAGGTGAGCAGATAGCCGAGCCCGGAATTGCCGCCGACGAGCTCGCCGACGACGACGCCGACGACGGCGAGCGTCGCGCCGATGCGCAGGCTGGCGAACAGTGGCGGCATGGAGGAGGGAAATTCGATCTTCCAGAACACCTGCGCGCGCGAGGCGGTGAAGGATCGTGCAAGATTGATCAGATCGGGATCGATGCCGCGCACCGCGGTGAGCACATTGACCATCACCGGGAAGAACACGATCAGTACCGCGACCAGGATCTTCGGATAGACCGTGAAGCCCATCCACAGAATGAACAGCGGCGCGAAGGCGACCTTGGGCGCGATCTGCAACGCGAGGATATAGGGCGACAGCGCGAATTCGGCGACCGGCGACATCGCCAGCGTGTAGCCGAATAGCGCGCCGAGCAGGCTGCCGAGGATGAAGCCGGCGACCACTTCGCCGGCGGTGACGCCGGTGTGGAACATCAGATGGTTGAGTTTCAGCATGCGCAGGAATTCGGCGAAGACCTGCGAGGCCGGCGGCACGATGAATTCGGGGACGCCGAGCAGCGCCGGTCCCCATTGCCAGCTCATCAGGAACAGAACGAACAGCGCGACGCTCACGGTGGTGCCTCGCCGGATCAGCGTGCTGCGGCTTCTCGCGCTCATGCGCGCTGCTCCTCGAGCTCGGCATGCCCGATGTCGAGCCGCTCCATCAGCTGCGTGAGATAGGCGGCGATCTTGCTGTCGCGGCGGCGCGTCAGCGGATCGTCGCGATCGCCGATGTCGATCTTGATCTCGTCGACAATGTGCCCGGGGCGCCGGCTCATCACCAGCACGCGGTCGGACAGGATCACCGCCTCGGCGAGATCGTGGGTGATGAGCAGCGCGGTCTTGCCCGCGCGCTTGAGCGTTTGCGCCAGGTCCTGCTGCAGCATGATGCGGGTCTGCGCGTCCACCGCAGAGAACGGCTCGTCGAGCAGCAGCACGGAAGGGTCGACCGCGAGCGTGCGCGCCAGCGCCGCGCGCTGGCGCATGCCGCCGGAAAGCTGATGCGGATAGTGGTTCGCAAATTCGCCGAGGCGGAAGTTCTGCAGCAGCTCGCGCGCGCGGGTGATCGAGGCGGGCTTGTTCTTGCCCTGGATCTCGGTGCCGAGCATCACGTTCTGCAGGATCGTGCGCCACGGCAGCAGCAGATCCTTCTGCAGCATGAAGGCGACGTGGCGGTTGGGGCCTTCGACCGGCTCGCCGTCGACGAAAGCCTTGCCCTCGGAGGGCGGCGCCAGGCCGGAGCCGATATTGAGCAGCGTGCTTTTGCCGCAGCCGCTCGGGCCGATCAGCGACACCACCTCGCCGTCGGTAATCGAAAAGCTCACATTGCGGATCGCGGTGATGACGCTGCCGCCCGCGGCATCCGGGAAACGCATGGTCACGTCCCGGTATTCGAGCCGCGTCATCGCCATGGGGCTTCTCACAAAACGATACTCATCAGTATCCCTCCAAAACATGCCATGCAATACTTGCGCCCCCGCGCGTGGCGCGAGACCATGCGTCTTGGGGCGTTTGATGGAGGTGGGGACATGTTGGGCATCGCGAGACAACGGTTTGCACAGGTCTTGCAGGCGATCGCGGTCGTCTGCATCGTCGCCCTTCCCATCGCGACGCCAGCCACCGCTGCGGAGAGCATCACTTACCTGTTCCCGGCGCCCCCGATCCTGCCGGCCTTCGGCCCGATCCAGCTCGCCAAGGGCAAGGGTTATTTCAAGGACGCCGGCCTCGACGTGACCTTCGCCGTCGGCCGCGGTGGCGTCGACGTCGCCAAGCAGGTCGGCGCCGGCAATGCGCCGATCGGCGGCATCGTCGCCGACGCGCCGATTATGGTCCGCGGCAATGGCGTGCCGATCAAGATGGTCGCGGTGTTCGGCGGCAAGGGTTTCATGCAGCTCGTCGTGCGCGAGGACTCCGGCATAACCAAACCGTCCGACCTCAAGGGCAAGACCATCACCGTGATGTCCTATCAGGACACGACCTTCTATGCGCTGCTTGGTCTGCTCGCCAGCGCCGGCCTCTCCCAGGACGACGTCAACATCCAGGCCGTCGGCCCGACCGGCGTGTGGGAGTTCGTCGCCGCGGGTAAATCGCAAGGCATGGCCGGCGTGCCGGATTGGATTCCGCCGGTGCAGGCCGCGGGCGTGAAGGTGCGGATCATCCCGACCGACGAGTTCTTCCCGCATATGGCGCAGGCGATCGCGGTCTCCGATGCGGTGATCAAGGAGAAGCCGGACATGGTGCGCAAGTTCGTGCACGCGGCGCTGCACGGCATGAAGGACATCATGGATGACCCCGACAAGGCGGCGGCCGATTTCGTCAGCTTCGTCCCGGAGTGGAAGGGCAAGGAAGGCGCGGTGAAAGCGGCGTTCAACTACTACGCCAAGCTCGTCTATCCCGGGCAGAAGCAGCTCGGCGAGATCAATGTCGAGCGGCTGACCAAGCTGCAGGACTTCTACCTCGCCAAGGGCATCATCCCGAAGAAGACTCCGGTCGACGAGCTCTACACCAATGAGTTCGTGAAGTAGAAAGCGATTGTCCGGGGCCTCGCCTGAAACTCGGCCGTCATGCCCGCGAAAGCGGGGCATCCAGTAATCACGGCGATTCCAGTGTTTACTGGGTCGCCCGGTCAAGCCGGGCGATGACGCTGAGTATGTGGCGACATTGGCGACTGCAAACGACCCCGGCGACTACTTCCGTCCGTCGGTTCCCACCCAGCCGTGCTGGGAAATGTCGAACACGACGCCGTCGGGGTCCTTGAACTTGCGCTCGAAATTGCCTTGCCGCTCGTCGCCGAGGTCGAAGAAGAACGTCCCGCCCGCCGCCTCGATACGCCGCTGCGTCTCCTTGAGGTCCTCGACCTGGAAGCCGAAATGATTGGCGCCGACCGCGTTCTCCGGATCCTTGAGGTCGTTTCCCTTCGTGCTGGCGAAATTGAGCAGCGCCAGGTTGATCACGCCGTCGCTCATATAGATCGCCGAGCCGATCTCGATGTCCTCGCGTCCGACGCGCTTGAGCTCGAACACGTCCTCGTAGAACTTGGCGGCCTTCTCCAGGTCTTTCACGCAGACGGCGATGTGGCGCAGACGTGCCATGAATGCTGACTCCCGCAATTTCGTTTCGCGGCATGATAGACCATCCCTGTGGAACGGTCGATGAAACGACGCGCGGAAATCGTCGGCGCCGGCTTTGCCGGGCTCGCCGCCGCCTGCGCGCTGGCGCAGCGCGGCTGGTCAGTGCGCGTGCATGAGCGCGCCGATGCGCTGCGCACCACCGGCGCCGGCATCTATGTCTACGAGAACGGGCTGCGCGTGCTGGAGACGCTCGGCGCCTATGCCGAGGCGGTGGAGAGCGCGCCGCCAGCCTCGACCCGCGAGGTGCGCGACGACCATAACCGCACCGTCGCGGTGCACCGCTGGAAGGGCGACAGCCGCGTCTTTTCGATCGTGCGCCAGCAGGTGATCAACGCGCTCGCGGCCGCGGCGCGACGCCATGGCGCGGAGATCATCACCAGCTCGGAAGGCATTGCGGCAACGCGGGACGGCACGCTCATGCTGGCGAATGGCGAGCGCGTCGCGGCCGATCTCATTGTCGCCGCCGATGGGGTCAACTCGCAGATCCGCGACGGCCTCGGCCTGCTGGCGAAGCGCCGGGCGCTGGCGGACGGCGCCATCCGCGTGCTCATCGACAACGAGCCCGACGACCGCGCCAACCGCAGCACCACCATCGAATATTGGTCGGGCAGCCGCCGCATCCTCTACACGCCGTGCAGCCAGGATAAGCTCTACGTCGCGCTCACCATGCTGCACAGCGACGCGGCGGCGCGCGAAGTGCCGCTGCGCAAGGACGACTGGAAACGCTCGTTCCCGCATCTGTCGGCGCTGATCGATCGCATCGGCGACGAGGGCCGCTACGACCGCTTCTCGCTGATCAAGCTCAAACGCTGGTCGTCGGGGCGGGTCGTCGTTCTTGGTGACGCGGCGCATGCGCTGCCGCCGAACATCGGGCAGGGGGCCGGTTGTGGCATGATGAATGCGCTGTCGCTGGCTTATTTCCTCGATCAGCACGACGACATGCCGGATGCGCTCACCGCCTGGGAGCGCGCCGAGCGCCCGCTCACGGATCACACCCAGCGCATCTCCTGGTTCCTCGGCTGGCCGACCACTTGGCCGCCGGCGCTGCGCGCCGCGTTCTTCGCGCTTGCCGGCCGTTCCCAATGGATGATCCGCCAGCGCACGCTGACCGCGCTGCATAAGCCGACGGGGACGTGAACTTCGTGCTGGAACATGATCGTCTTGGACGGAATCGCCACGAACTCATCTTCCCTCGCCCCGCGAAGCGGGGAGAGGGTGGCGAGCGGAGCGAGCCGGGTGAGGGGCCCTTGCCGCATGTCCAGCGCTGGAAGGAGTCCCTCACCCCGACCCTCTCCCCGCAAGAGCGGGCGAGGGAGTACGCCGTGCCCGTGGTACCGCTTCAGCACTGAATGATCGTGCTTTAGAATACGCCGACAGCGAGAGGTGACATGGCAGAGCGGTCGTTTGCCAAGGAAGTGCAGGATCTGAAGCTCGGCGCGGGCGACGAGTTCCGCGGCGAGGGCATCCTCGCCATCACCAAGGCGCTGCTGCAGTCCGGCGTCGGTTACGTCGCCGGCTACCAGGGCGCGCCGATCTCGCACCTCATGGATGTCCTCGCCGACGCGCAGGACATCATGTCCGACCTTGGCGTGCATTTCGAAACCTCGGCCTCGGAAGCCGCGGCCGCGGCGACGCTCGCCGCCTCGGTGATGTATCCGATCCGCGGCGCGGTGACCTTCAAGGCGCCGGTCGGCATCAATGTCGCCTCCGACGCGATCGCCAATCTCTCCTCCGGCGGGGTCACCGGCGGCGCGTTGATCATCATCGGCGAGGACTACGGCGAGGGCTCCTCGATCATGCAGGAGCGTTCGCACGCCTTCGCCATGAAGTCGCAGGTGTGGCTGCTCGACCCGCGGCCCAATCTCGAGAGCATCGTCAAGGCGGTGGAGGATGGCTTCGCACTGTCGGAAGCCTCGAACACGCCGGTGATGCTCGAGGTGCGCATCCGCGCCTGCCATGTGCACGGCCGTTTCATCACCAAGGACAACCGGCCGCCGCCCTTCACGCTGGCGCAGGCGCTGGAGAACCCGCGGCGCGACACCAACCGCATCGTGCTGCCGCCCGCGGCCTTCGTGCACGAGAAGGACAAGATCGAGAAGCGCTGGCCGGCGGCCATCGAGTTCATCAAGACGCACAAGCTCAACGAGACCTTCGCCGGCGACGTCGGCAAGATCGGCATCGTCCTGCAGGGCGGCATGTACAACGGCGTCATCCGCGCGCTGCAGGACCTCGGCCTCGCCGACATCTGGGGCAACACGCGCATCCCGCTCTATGTGATGAACGTCACCTATCCGCTGATCGACGAGGAGATCGTGGCCTTCTGCGCCGACAAGGCCGCGGTGCTCATGGTGGAGGAGGGGCAGCCCGATTACATCGAGCAGGCGCTGCACGCGATCCTGCGCAAGGCCGACGTCGCCGCCAAGGTTTTCGGCAAGGACGTGCTGCCCATGGCCGGCGAATATACCGCGCAGGTGCTGCGCGACGGCGTGCGCTCGTTCCTCAAGGCCGCTGCCCCCGAGGTGCTGCCGGATCAGGTGCGTGCCGCCAACGAGCCGTCGATCGTCATGAGCGAGGAGGTGAAGGCGCTTGCCTCCGTCGTGCCGGCGCGCCCGGCAGGCTTTTGCATCGGCTGCCCGGAACGTCCGATCTTCGCCGCCATGAAGCTCGTGGAGAAGGAGCTCGGGCCGCACCACATCGCCGCCGATATCGGCTGCCACCTGTTCTCGATCCTGCCGCCGTTCAACATCGGCGCCACGACGATGGGCTACGGGCTCGGCCCGGCCTCGGCCTCGGCCTTCAACGTCAAGGCCGAGAAGCGGCCGATCGCCATGATCGGCGACGGCGGCTTCTGGCATAACGGGCTCTCTAGCGGCATCGGCAATGCCGTGTTCAACAAGCACGACGGCGTCATCATGGTGGTCGACAATTATTATTCGTCGGCGACCGGCGGGCAGGATCTGCCGTCCTCGCGCGCCGTCAAGCAGTCACGCTCGGCCAATCATCCGATCACCGCCGCGGTCAAAGGCGTCGGCGCCGACTGGGTGCGGCAGATCGACCGCACCTACGACGTCGCCAAGATGCGCGACACGCTGAAGGAAGCGCTGACCAGTAAGGAGGAAGGCCCGAAGATCATCGTCGCCTCCTCGGAATGCATGCTCAACAAGCAGCGCCGCGTGCGGCCGCTGTTCAACAAGGCGGTGAAGGGCGGCGCGCGCGTGGTGCGCGAGCGCTTCGGTGTCGACGAGGATGTCTGCACCGGCGACCACGCCTGCATCAGGCTCTCCGGCTGCCCGTCGCTCTCGGTGAAGCAGACCGCGGACCCGCTCAAGGACGATCCGGTCGCCGCTATCGACAACAATTGCGTCGGCTGCGGCAATTGCGGCGAGGTGGCCGAAGCCGCCGTGCTCTGCCCGTCCTTCTATCGCGCCGACATCGTCTACAACCCGACCTGGTCTGAGCGTTTGGTCGCGCGTTTGCGCATGGCGGTGATCGGTTTCCTGCAGCGCCGGCGCGCCAGGCGCCGCATCGCGTTCACCTGATCCGCCATGAACGCGCCCGTCCCTGTTGCGTCCGTCGACAACAAGCCGATCTCGGTTGCCGTCCTGGCCATGGGCGGGCAAGGCGGCGGCGTGCTCATGGACTGGATCGTCGCGCTTGCAGAAAGCCAGGGCTTCATCGCGCAGTCGACCTCGGTGCCCGGTGTCGCGCAGCGCACCGGCGCCACCATCTATTATGTAGAGATGGTCAAGGCGCGCGCCGACGGCGCCTATCCCGTGCTGGCATTGATGCCGTCGCCGGGCGCCGTCGATGTCGTCGTCGGCGCCGAGCTGATGGAAGCCGGCCGCGCCATGCAGCGCGGTCTGGTCACGCCGGGGAGGACCACGCTGATCACGTCCTCGCACCGCGCCTACGCGGTGCAGGAAAAAATGTTGCCGGGCGACGGCATTGGCGATTCATCAAAGGTCTATGCGGCGGCGCAGGCGGCCTCGAAGCGTTTCGTCGCCTTCGACATGGCGACGCTGGCGGAGAAAACCGGCAGCGCGATCTCGGCGGTCATGTTCGGCGCGCTCGCTGGCGCCGGGGTGTTGCCTTTCGCGCGCAGCGCCTACGAGGAGACCATCCGCGCCTCCGGTGTCGGCGTCGAGGCGAGCCTCCGCGCCTTCGCCGCCGGTTTCGACGGCGCCACCGCCGCGGCGAGCGCGTCGCCGCAAGCACCGGTCAGTGCGAAAGATGAGATCGCGCTCAACCCGATCGGTCATTCAGGCTTCGATGCACTCGTCAGCCGTGCGACACAGGAATTCCCCGCTGGCGCTCACGCCATGCTCGCGGCGGGATTGCGTCGCGTCGTCGACTATCAGGACGTCGATTACGGCCGCGAGTATCTCGACCTGGTCGCGGGCTTCCTGCCCTTCGAGCGCGGCGCCGATCCCGAGCTCACGCGCGCGGCCGCGAAATACATCGCAGTGGCCATGGCCTATGACGATGTCATTCGCGTTGCCGATCTGAAAACTCGCGGCAGCCGCTTCGCGCGCGTGCGCGCCGAGGTGCAGGCTGCGCCGGATCAGCTCGTCACCACCACCGAGTTCATGCATCCGCGCATGGAGGAGGTCGTCAGCACCTTGCCAGTCGCGCTCGGCCGCTTCATCGAGGCGCGGCCGCGTCTGTTCCAAAAGCTCGACCGCGTGGTCAATCGTGGCCGCCGCGTGCAGACCAACACCATCCGCTGGTTTCTTCCGCTTTATGTCCTCGGTGGTCTGCGTCGTTTCCGCCGCGGGCTCCTTCGCCACCAGCGCGAGGCCGCGCATCGCGACACTTGGCTTGCCGCGGCGCGCGAGATCGCGAGGCACGACTACGCGCATGCAGTACGCATCATCGAGCTGCGCCGGCTGGTGAAGGGCTATTCCGACACGCATGCGCGCGGGCAGTCGAAATTCGACAAGGCGTTCGCGGCCTCGCGGTGGCTCGCCGGCCGCCCCGATGCCGCCGACTGGACGCGCCGGCTGATGGCCGCGGCGCTGGCCGAGGAAGGCGAGGCCACGCTCGACGGCGCGCTGAAAACCGTCGACTCGTTTCTCAACGCGTGATGTTGCCGCAAATATCGCCACACTCTCCGGCGTCATGCCCCGCGAAGGCGGGGCATCCAGTAAACACCGGTAGTGCAGTGATTACTGGATCGCCCGCTTTCGCGGGCGATGACGCTCAGTGTGGGACACCGTTCGGAGCAAATCATCACTAGCCCGCCGACGCGCGGCATTGACCTCACGAACTGTGACGGTCCAGTATCGTTTGTAAACCTACAAAGCCCGCGAAAAACAAGGAACCGGCGGGCCATTCGGGGAGGCTCACCATGCGCATCCGCTCGGACTTTCTGCTCGCTTCCGTGTTTCTTGTCTCGCTCACTGCGGCTGCCGCGGCCGACGAGATCACGCTGCGCGGGGTCTCCGCCTTCGCGGAGAAGACCACCTATTCGAAAGGCTTCGAGAAGTTCATCGAGCGGGTGAACCAGAGCGGCAAGGGCGTCATCCAGATCAATTACATCGGCGGGCCGAAGGCGATGCCGCCCTTCGAGGTCGGCAATGCGCTGAAGAACGGCGTCGTCGACATCGCCAATGCCACCGGTGCCTTCTACACGAACCTGATGCCCGAGGCGGATGCGTGGAAGCTCACGCAGCGTCCGATGAGCGAGCTGCGCAAGAATGGCGGTTACGATTATATGGCGCAGCTCTATGCGCAGAAGATGAACGCGATCTTCCTGGCCCGCCTCGTCGACAACAATCCGTTTCACCTCTATCTGAACAAGCAGATCACCAAGCCGGATCTCACCGGCCTGAAGCTGCGCATCACGCCGGTCTATCGCGACTTCTTCCAGGCGCTCGGCGGCACCGTGGTGCAGACGGCGCCAGGCGAGGTCTACACCGCGCTCGAGCGCGGCGTCGTCGACGGTTATGGCTGGCCAATCACCGGTATCTTCGATCTCGGCTGGAACGAGCGCACCAAGTATCGCGTCGATCCCGGCTTCTACTCCGCAGAGGTCTCGGTGCTGATCAACAAGGCGGTGTGGGACAAGCTCGACGCCAAGCAGAAGGCGGTGCTGCGCGCCGCCGCCGACCAAGGCGAGAACGAGGCCGCTGCCGAATTCGCCAAGGAAAATGCCGCCGACACGGAGAAGCAGGCCAAGGCCGGCATCCAGGTGATCAAGTTCTCCGATGCCGACGCCAAGGCCTATTACGCCAAGGCCTACGAGGCCGGCTGGGCCGGCGTGCTGCGGCAGAGCCCCGAGCACGGCGCGAAGCTGCGCACGTTCTTCTCCAAGCCGTAGCATGCTGGTTCGGCAGAGCGGCGCGACATTTTCGGCCTTACCTCTCCCCGCGTGCGGGGAGAGGTCGACGCGCGCAGCGCGTCGGGTGAGGGGGCGTCCCCGCGAATCTGAGCTTCTCGAGATTGCCCCTCACCCCAACCCTCTCCCCGTAGACGGGGAGAGGGAGCTCGCTGCCGACGCCGCGCGGTTCTCACCGACTATGAGCTCAGGCAGGTCATGATCTCCCGCCTCGCCCACCTCTACGGTCGCCTGCTCGACGGCATGCTGCTCGTCGCCTGCGCGCTGCTGTTCGCGATGACGTTCCTGATCGGCTTCGATGTCCTCTTCCGTAATATCGGGCTCGGCGGCATTCCACCGAGCAACGAGCTCTCCGAATACGTGCTCTATCTGATCACCCTGCTCGCGGCGCCGGGGTTGCTGCGCCGGGGCCAGCACATCCGCATCGATATCTTCCTGCGCATGTTCCCGCCGCGGCTTGGCTGGATGATCGAATGGGTCGGCGATCTCACCGGCATCGCCTGCTGCTTCGTCTTCGTCTGGTACGGCGTGCGCGTGACGCTGGCGAGCTGGCTCGCCGGATCGGTATCGATCAAGACGCTGGTGATGCCGGAATGGTGGCTCTTCGTGCCGATGCCGATATGCTTCCTGATGCTGGCGCTCGAATTCATTTTCCGCATGCACACCCTGGCGCATGCGGAGCGCGTGCCGCGCTCCGACGCCGTCTCGGCATCCTGATCATGTCCTGGCAGTGGGCGGCGATCCTGTTGCTCGGAGGCTCGACCGTCCTCCTGTTCGCCGGCATTCCCGTCGCCTTCTCCTTCCTCGCCATCAACATCGTCGGCGCCATCCTTTATCTCGGCGGCGGCTTCGGCATCGAGCAGATCGTACGCAACAGCCTCGTGGCGGTGGCCAACTTCTCGCTCTCGCCGATCCCGCTGTTCGTGCTCATGGGCGAGGTGCTGTTCCATACCGGGCTCGCGCTGAAGGTGATCGAAGGCATCGAGCGGCTGATCAAGCAGGTGCCCGGGCGGCTTTCCGTCGTCGCGGTCGTCGCCGGCACGGTGTTTTCCGCGATCTCCGGCTCGACCATCGCCACCACCGCCATGCTCGGCTCGCTGATGCTGCCGGTGATGCTCTCGCGCGGCTATCACCCGACCATGGCCGCGGGCCCGATCATGGCCATCGGTGCCGTCGACATGCTGATCCCGCCTTCGGCGCTCACCGTGCTGCTCGGCTCGCTCTCCGGTATCTCGATCTCGAAGCTGCTCATCGGCGGGGTCGTCCCGGGGCTGATCCTCAGCGTCGCCTTCGTCGCCTATATCGTCGTGCGCGTGATGCTCGACCCCAAGCTGGCGCCGGCGACGGAGATCGAAGAACGCCACGGCTGGGCCAAATACGAGCTGCTCGTCATCTACGTCATCCCGCTCATTTCGATCTTCGTCGTCGTGGTCGGCGCCATGTCCGGCGGCATCGCCACGCCGACCGAGTCCGCGGCGCTCGGCGCCATCGCCACCATGGGCCTTGCTGCCGCCTATCGCGCGCTGTCGCTCGACGCGCTGATCCAGGCACTGCGCGGCACTGTCTCGATTTCGGCGATGATCCTGTTCATCATCCTCGGCGCCACAACCTTCTCGCAGATCCTGAGCTTCTCCGGTGCGACGGAAGGCATCGTGTCCGCGATCTTCGCGCAGGGCCTGTCGCCCAATGCGATCCTGTTCGGCATGCTCGCGCTGCTCATCTTTCTCGGCGTCTTCGTCGATCAGGTGAGCATGATGCTGATCACGCTGCCGGTGTTCATGCCGATCGTGCAGCGGCTCGACATCGACCTCATCTGGTTCGGCGTGCTCTATCTCATCTGCATGCAGCTCGGCCTCCTGCTGCCGCCGCACGGCCTCCTGTTGATGACCATGAAGGGTGTGGCGCCGCCGCAGGTGACCATGGGGCACATCTTCCAGGCCATCGTCCCTTACGTGGCAATGAGTCTTGTGCTCCTCATCGCGCTGCTCGTTTTCCCGATCGTCGCCACCTGGCTGCCGGCGATTTTGGGGTAGGGGGCGTGGTCCGCCAATCGCGGACATCGCAATCAGCGCGGCTCAACTACACCGCCAACCAGACCTTCCTGGGAGATCGGTGGTCACCGCTTCGGTGGCCCGGTCAGCCTCGAGAAGTCGCTCAAGGTCGCGAATGAGATGCTTGCCGCCCAGGATCTCGCTTCGTCATCTCGTTGAAGAACGACGACGGGGCGTTGCGCTTCCGCGTGTTCAAGGCAATCGAGTCCGAGCTGTAGCCGAAGCGTCTTCCGCGGCGATCGCAGCCGCAGTCGAGCGGAGACTGACGCATGAATCCATTATGGACAATCTTATCGAGGTGCTTAGGGCTCGCGAAATCGGGATGTGATTTAATCGTGAATTATGGGTTTGGGGGGCCCGTATGACACATATTCGGTTTATTGGCCTGACATTTCTGCTCGCGGCCGCGGCGTTCAATGCTGACGCGCGTCAAGCCGCACCGCTTCTGCCGGCATTGCAGCCTGATGCGGCCGGCCGCGTCGAAATAAAGCGCGATCAGTTCATCTCCAAGGACTTTGCCATTTCCGTCGCCGCTGCGGCGCAGAAGACGCATACAGATCCGGCATTGCTCTTCGCGCTCATGAAGCGTGCCGAATTCGCGAGTAGGACATATGGGGCCGATGCTGCGCGCGACCCAACAGCCCCGGTCGGCGGACCTTATGCGTATGGTTCGGCGCACTGGCTCCGGGATCTTGCGCTCTACGGAAAAGATGCCGGTTACGACGAGTTTGCAGCTGCGGTGGCGCCGCTGGCCTCAGGGGAACTTGCGATCGCCGATCCCGACGTTCGCAGCCGGGCGATGGCCGCTCGAATCGATCCCTATTTGTCGTCGTTCCTCGCCGCGAAGGCCTGGCAACGGGCTCGCAAGGAACTCGGGGCACTACGCGTGCCGTCGGACGGTCTCGTGATGATTGCCTTCGTCGCCGGTGTGCGTTTTGCCGAAGATCTCGCCCAGCGCTGCAATGACAACCGCACCGAGCTTCTGAAAAAAGCCGTCGGCGACGACCTCGATGTACTGCTCATCATGGTTGGTCTTCCGACCCGTGACGGGCGCCTTGACGCAGAGTGGATGGTCGAGAATTTCGTCGATGCGATTACAGGCCTGCTACGCGATGAAATCAGCGCCTACAGCGCGGCCCGACGGATCAATGTACCGGATGACTATCGTCCGCCAGCGAGTTGAATTGCCGTGCAAAGCGTCTTCCACCGAAATCTCTGCGGATTGCTCTTCCCGCGCAGGCGCACGTCCAAAAATTGATCCGTCGATGCGATGGCACTTTCCGCGCTTCCACGCGAATGCAACAACTCATCATCGCGAGGCATTCACCGCGTCGGGCAGTCCGGCCATTGCCAGTTGCGCTTCCTTGGGTAGCAGCTCCAGAAAATAACGCATCTCCTGCGCGGTGGTCCGCGCCGGATGTGCCTGGGGAATGCGTCGATGAGCGATGATGTAAGAATTGATGCTTGTCGAAATTGTCGCTGGCAAGTCGGTCCGCTCTGAATAGGGATTGAGCACTTCCAGGCAGCGCGCGAAGAACGCAGCCATCTTCGGTTCTTGCAGAAGCTTCGTGAGGGTGAGCTGGGATTTGTGTGCCGCTGCTGCGGCAAGGAATGCCGCCGTCAGCTCCGCCCCGGCCGCGGGGCCCAGGCTCGCCATCACGAAATGCGCAAGGCCTGCAAAGAAGTCATCGAGCCAAGTTGATCCACATTTTGTGATCGCGGTTTTGAAGCTGGTATGTGCCGCCTGGTGTCCGCACGTTGATAGCAGGGCCGGCAGGATGCTTTCGTGTGACGACAAAACATTCGAATGGCCGCACTTGCTGGCTGCCATGCACTCGCCATGGATCGCTTCGAAGAGCTCGACGCCGGATGCGTAACTTTCAAGCAGGCTGCGACGCAGCTCGGCGATGTCGGCAGGCGATAGACTGCCACTGGTGACCGCCTTGCGGTGCAAGAAATGGAAAATTAGCGCGGTCATGGTGTATGCCGCACCGATGCAATGGTGGCAGCCGCCAATTTTCTGGTCCATGTCGATCATGGCGCAATGCCTGGCGAACTGGTCCGAACAGCATCTGTGCAGAGTCGCGGCTGCATGCAATTATACCAAGTTCTGGTTGCACAGTTCTTGAGAGACCGCGCCGCGATCCGCTTTGATCTGCATCTGTCGCACGTTATTTGCGCTGCGCGAGCGCTGTCCGGCGTCGACCGCTGACCACCTCAACCCTGGATTCATTGCGCCACTTCTCGGCTTCGCGAGGTCATCGGCGAGTAGTGTGGAATTGTTTCTTATCTCAAACGACATTTCGGATGAATCCGCATGCGGCAGTCCGCGCGGAGGCTCATTCAGGGATTGCTGGACCCGCTCGTCACCGACGATATCGACTGCGAGATAAGTGCGCATTTCAAAAAGTCCCTTTATGCGACGGCGGCGTCCGCGTTGGCGAACGAATGCAGCAACTCGTTCGCCTCGGATGCCGGTCTCGGCTGACTGAAGAAGAATCCTTGTGCTTCGGTACATCCTTCGGTTAGGAGCACCTCGAGCTGTTTCTTGTTTTCGACGCCTTCGGCCGTGGTAATGATCCCGAGGCTGCGGCCAAGCCCGATCACGGCGCGCAGTATGGCAAGGCTGTCTTTGTTGCTCGAAACGTCTCTGATAAAAGACTGATCTATCTTGATCTTGTTGAAAGGAAAGCTGCGCAGATAGCTCAGAGACGAATATCCGGTGCCGAAGTCGTCCATCGCTATCCGCACCCCGAGTGCCTTGAGGCGGTGCAGCGTCGAGCTCGCCGCATTACCTTCCTGCATAAGGACTGATTCAGTGATTTCCAGTTCGAGCCGGCTCGCCGGCAGTCCGGTTTCTTTCAAGGCGCTCGTCACGGTGTCGATGAAATTGTCACTTTTGAATTGAGTGGGCGATACATTCACGGCAACCGCGATGTCGCCCGGCCATTGAACGGCGTCGGCGCAGGCGCGTCGTAAAACCCAATTTCCGATCGGCACGATAAGCCCGGTTTCCTCCGCAATAGGGATGAAGCTCGCCGGTGGCACCGAGCCGCGTTGGGGATGATTCCAGCGAATGAGCGCCTCGCAGGACGTCGCCTTTCCAGTCTTCAGCGTGACAAGTGGTTGATACGCTACCGTGAATTCGTTGTTCACCAGCGCCTTGCGCAGATCGAGTTCGAGTGCTCGGCGCTCCTGCATGCGCAAATCCATTTCTGTTTCGAAGTACCGGTAGGTATTCCCGCCATCCGCCTTGCAGCGGTAGAGCGCAAGATCGGCATTCTTCATGAGCTCGTCTGGCGCCGTGCCATCACTGGGCGCGACAGCGATGCCTATGCTGGTGCCGATAACGACGCGGTGCCCGTCGATTTCGTATGGCGCGCTGACCGCTTCAATCAAGCGCCTCGCCAGCGCCGTCGTATCCGACGTTTGAGCAATGGTACCTTGTACAACCGCAAACTCGTCCCCGCCGAGACGGGCAACGATGTCGGAATTCCGTATACAGCCGCGCATACGCTCGGCCGCGCTTTGCAGAAGTTTATCGCCGATCGGATGCCCGAGCGTATCGTTCACGCTCTTGAAATGGTCGAGATCAAGGCTCAAAACCGCGACGCGGTGCCGTTGTCCGAGGTCGTGTAGGAATTCACCGATCCTCTCGTAAAAGAGCACCCGGTTCGGCAGATCGGTCAGTGCATCATACCGGGCCAAATGGGCGATCTTCTCTTCGTTACGCCGCCGTTCGGTGATGTCCCTGAAAGTGATGACCCAGCCGCCGTTCGCCATGGGTACGCACGTCGCGACATATGTATGCCCGTCTGTGCGTTCAAAAACGACGGAGCCGGTCCGACGTTGCTCCAAAATGGATTGCAGCCTGGCCAGCGCTTCCGGCTCATTCGCCACTTCGAGCTTCGATAACTGTTTCGCGTAGTTCAAAGTTTCGACAATCGTCAATCCAATCGAGCTCGAGTGCCACTCATCCCATGGCAGATCGAACATTTGGGCGAAACGCTGGTTTGAAATCGTCAAGCTCCCAGAGCGGTCGTACATTAGGAGACCCTGCAGCATGTTGTTCAGTGCTGCATCGAGCTTCTGGTTTTGCGTCGTGATGTTGGCATTTGCTATCCTGAGCGCATCTGCCCAACGGCCGAGGGCGCTGACAAATGCGACCAACAGGGCGGTGAGGAGCAGGCCGCAAAGCAGAATAATTGCCGAACGTTGATGCGACACGAGCGGCGACCCTGTCGGTTCAGGCGTGAGAACCAACGTCCACGGCACGTCACCGATCTTCAACGGCACGGACAGGTGCAGGCCGTTGACGAGTTCGGATTGCGGTCTTGGCTCGAGACTCGAGTTACTGAGGCGAGATGCGGAATAGATAGGCATCGCATCCGCGTCCGCGTTCGGTGGAAAGACATGGATGCGAACCGGTGTCTTGACGGCGGTCAACATCGAGTCAAACAGAACATGGACCTGGAAGACGCCCTGGATGACGCCGAGGATGCTGCGGCGCCGCTCCTCGACCGTGTCGTGAGGTTGACCGTGAGCGTAAATCGGCAGTCCGGCCCAGAAGCCGGTTCGGCTGCCTTCACCGATGAACAACAACACAGGCGATGACGAAGACAATTCGCTCGTATCGCGAATGTGCATGATTCTATCCGGCTTGTCGTAGAGGACATCGAAGCCGTAAACGGGTGATGTCGGCCCCTCGGTCGAATAGAATTTCGGATAGTACTCGTCTCGCTCCGGAGCCGTCGACAGCGAGCCGCCGGGGGCGCCATCGCGTATGCGATAATTCGGTATTCCATCCGCCCTCGCCGCGGCCTCGATGGCGGCTCGCTCGCTGCTCCTGACACGAGGCAACCATGACACGTTCAGAATGGCTGGATATCGCCGCAACAGTGACCGGGTGAACGTCTCAAATTCGTCTCGCGAGACCTTGTCGTGTGAAGCTTCGAAAAGGGCCCGGACGGCTCGCATCGTGTCCCAATAATCGTCAACGCGCTCCTGAGTAAGTGCCGCCTGATTTTTGGCGCGACCGTAAAATTCACGCGCATCTAGCCGGGTTTCCGATTCGAATACCTGATACGACACGCCCAATGAAATCGAAATGCCGATCAGCGCAGCGAGTGCGATTCCGATTTTAATCCGCGCTAAATTTCCAAAAGTCTCGGTGATCCATCCGATCTTCATTGGACCGTTTCCTTCGATCGCGGAATATATTTTCGATGCGTGAGATGCGCGCTCGCGATCGATGTTGGCCCTAGTGCCCGATACTGACACTTCAGGGCAGGCCCTTAGTCGGCAGGTGAATTAGATTTTTGGTTTCCAAATATTTAACGAAGCAATCGGAGCGCGAGCTGCCGGCGCCATTGCAGCGATTTTGATGAAGCGTGAGACCGTGCTCGTGATCGGTGTCGCTTGCCGCGGGTGATCCAAATCAGCGCGAAGGACAATTCATCTGTTGTGAACCATCTATGTTGGCTCACCGCTGAATTGACGTGCATCAACGTCAAAGTGCGCCTTGCGCTCTCTATTTGCAAAGTGCGATGAACAGACCCGCAAGCAGTACGCTCAAGCAGATTGGCGCAGGTCGCGACCGCGCGCGCGACCGTCATCGCGCACGGGCACGCCGTGCCTCGCCATTGGCAGCCGGACGGATGGCCCAAGCGTTTTGGTCCCTGCTTGGTCGGTTTCGCGATACCCAATCGGGAAACTACTTGATCACGACGGCACTGCTCATGCCGATGCTCATCGGCTGCGTCGGATTGGCCATCGATGCGGGCCTTTGGTTTGAAGTGCAACAGGTGATGCAGTCTGCGGCTGACGCGGCGGCCTTCAGCGCCGCCACAGCCGTAGGCAACGGAGATCCCGTCAATGAAGCCAATGCAATCGCGGCTTCATACGGGTTCCAAAACGGTGTGAATGGGGTCATGGTTTTGGTCAACCGGCCGCCGAAATCGGGTCGCCGTACGACATCTACCGATGCTATCGAGGTTGTGCTCCAACAGCCGCAATCGTCTGTGTTTTCCGGCTTATGGCTGTCGAAACCGACCATGGTGTCAGCTCGTGCCGTCGCCGTGGCAAGCGCTGGATACGGATGCTTGGTCGCGCTCGATCGAAACGCCGGCGGTGCCATCACGGTGCAAGGAAATCCCCGCGTCGTCCTCATCGGGTGCAGTATTTACGACAATTCCGCAGACCCTGCTGCCTTGATCGTCGGTGGCTCAGCTTCGATCGATGCGCTCTCTGTTAATGTCGTCGGCGGCATATCGGGCGCCACTAAAATCACTGCTGTCGCAGGCGTGCGGACTGGGACAACACCTCTAGCAGACCCATATGGAACCCTCTCGCTTCCGGGATTCGACGGCTGCGACCAGAAAGGCTTTGTCGCCAAATCGGTGGTCCTGACCAGCCCTGGAGTTTACTGCGGAGGAATGACTCTCAACGGAGGAGCCGCGGTTACGCTCGCTCCGGGCGTCTACTATCTTGACGGCGGAGGGTTGACTATTGCCGGCGGCGCGAGCCTGACCGGGAATCGCGTAACATTGGTTTTCACCTCGAGCAGTGGGACCGATTGGGCGAAAGCGACGATCAACAGCGATGCCGTCATCAATCTGACTGCGCCAACCTCTGGGCCGACAGCGGGCATCGTCATTCTTGGGGATCGAAACATGCCCTTGGGGACGCAATTTAAATTAACGGGCGGGTCATCTCAAATATTTGCAGGAGCAATTTACCTGCCGAGAGCTGCGGTAACTTGGGCGGGCGGATCGAATTCCTCGACCAAGTGCACAGAGGTGATCGTCGACACGATTTCTTTCTCTGGAAACTCTCGGCTGGCCGTCGATTGCAGCGGCTATGGTACGGCGCCGATCGGCGCAGCGGCCGCAAGTCTGGTCGAATAGGAGCGCTGCATGTCAAGCGGCATTCGACATCGGATTATTTTCTTGGCGAGGGGCCTCCTGCCAGACTTCGGCCGACTATTTCGAAACAGGGGCGGAGCCACGGCAATCGAGTTCGCTGTAGTTGGTCCGATCTTGGCATTGCTCCTGATCTGCAGCGTCGATCTAGGTTTGGGAATCTATCGTAAGATGCAAGTCCAAAATGCAGCTCAAATTGGTACACAATATGCCGCTATCAATGGATTCGATCAAACTGCGATTGCTGGCGCGATTGCGAGCGCGACCTCTTACTCCGAGATTGTCGCCAGCCCGCCGCCGACGAAATTCTGCGGCTGCCCCTCCAATGCTGGGGTAACGGCGGCCGACTGCGGCGCGGTTTGCGAGAGCGGCCAGGCTCCCGGCACATATGTCATCGCTTCCACACGCGCAACGTACAAACCCATTCTTCAATACCCGATGCTGCCAGACAGCTTCACTTTGATCGGACGATCCACGGTAAGAATCCAGTGATGTCCATACAACTCTGTCCAAATTCTAACGGCACGAGCGCGGTCGAGTTCGCGCTGACGGCCCCGCTTTTCATGATGCTTGTCTTTGGCGTCATTGAAGGGGGACTGCTGCTCTGGTCGCAAATCAATCTTCAGCGCGCGGTGGCGATCGCCGCCCGATGCGCAAGCGTTGACACGCTGACTTGTGCCGATGCTGAGAGCATCCAAAACTACGCCGCGCAGCAGGCCTATGGGATCAGTTTGCCGGCATCGACTTTCACTATCGATAGCCCTGCATGTGGAAACAGAGTGACGGCGGTATACACCTATCGGTTTCTAACGACCTATTTCGGCATGCCGACGCAAAGCCTAACAGCGCAATCTTGCTTCCCGCGGAAGCAATAAAGCGGGTCACGATAGCAGAACCAACGTTAGAGGACCGCGACCATGTTGACCAACGAAACGACAGCACGCAGCAAGTGGTGCCCGTTTGTGCGCATCGATAACGGAAACCGCTTCTACAACACGATGACTGATGGTTTTGTAAATACAAACAAGCTTTATCACTGCCTTGGCAGTGAATGCATGGGCTGGCGAGAATTTCATATGTCTCACGTAAAGGGCAACGAAGATGCATCGGAGCAGCACGGTTATTGCGGCTTCGCAGGCAGGCCGACGCTCGAATAGCCATTGTGCCGGGTTCCGGCGCGCCAGCTGACGATCAAGCTGAAGGGCGCGCGGCAGGGATATGGCCAGTGAGTTTTCGAAAAAGCGATGGCGGCTTTTGACATTTTACGATGACGTAGGCACGAAGTTCGGTCCTGACGATCGGGCTTGACTGGGGGTTGTCGCCGCAAGTCTCTCCCAGGAAAAAGCCACGGAGCCGACGCATGCCATTCGATTTCACGCCGCTGCTGCCGCCCGATCTGCCACCGGCAGCCGCCCGCTGGACCGGAAGACCGAAATACAACTTCATCGGCGGCAACAATGACCCCGACGAGACGCCGGTCGGCGGGCTGTTGGCTGCCGCGCAAAGCGTGCTGCAGCGCGAGGGTTCGGCGCTATCGCAATACGGGCTGCACAGCGGTCCGCAAGGTTATCGGCCGCTGCGCGATTTTCTCGCGGCCAAGCTCGGACGCGACGCCGGCATGCGCGCCACCGCCGACGACATTCTCATCGTCTCCGGGTCGCTGCAGGCGCTCGACCTCGTCAACGCCGCGCTGCTCACGCGCGGCGACACCGTCGTCGTCGAAGAGGACAATTACCAGGGCACGCTCACGCGCTTGCAGCGCCTCGGCGTCAACGCGATCGGCATTCCGCTCGACGCCGACGGCATGCGCATGGATGCGCTCAAGGCAGCGCTGGCCGATCTCGCGCAGCGAAAGGTGCAGCCGAAGTTCATCTACACCATCCCGACGGTGCAGAATCCCACCGGGACCATCTTGAGCCCCGAGCGGCGCAAGGAGTTGCTGCAGCTGGCGGAAGAATACGGCGTGCCGATCATCGAGGACGACTGCTACGCCGATCTCACCTGGAACGGGACACGCCCGCCCGCGCTTCACGCCATGAGTCGCTCCGAGAACGTGATCCATATCGGCTCGTTCTCGAAGACGATCGCGCCGGCGCTGCGCGTCGGCTTCCTGGTGGCGCCATGGCAGATCATGTCGCGCATGCTGGCGCTGAAGACCGATGCAGGCTCGGGCGCTCTGGAGCAGATGGTGCTCGCCGAATATTGCGCGGCGCATTTCGCAACGCATGTGCCGGTCCTGCGCCGCGCGTTGCGCGCCAAGCTCGACACATTGCGCGAAGCCTTGGCCGAGCAATTCGGCACCGCAGCCGAGTTCGGCGATCCGCCCGGTGGCATCTTTCTCTGGGTGAAGCTGCCCGACAGCGTGGACACGCGGAAGCTCGCACAGGCTGCGGCCGCGGCTGGCGTTGCCATCAACCCGGGCCCGGAGTGGTCGACAAGTGTCGAGCACAGCTGCAGCCGCCTGCGGCTCTGCTTCGCCAGCCCCTCGCACGACGAAATCCGCGCCGGCATCGCCGTGCTCGCCGACGTCTGCCGCAAGGAATTCGGCTTGCCGGCGCGCAGCGCCAATGTGGAGCGTGAGCGGGTGCGCTAATTGGTGTGCCGAATTGGAGGCGTCACGGGGCGTGATCGCTCAGCCTTATAGTCAAAGCTCGAGTCCCATTCGAATTGCCCCACCAATTCGAGGAGTTTCAGTTGTGAGCTTGACCCTTGAGGACACGCTGGATCTTCAACCGACCCGGACGGTCCAATACTTCTTAATTCTTTGTCTTGATCATTGGCCATCGATGCGTCCGCTATTCGCCACAATCGTGGCTTGATATCCTATCGCTAAGCACGTTGGGGGACTTCCAATGCGTTACGGAACTTTGTCACTGGGCCTGATCGGCCTTGGATCGCTGGTGCTGGCCGGTTGCGCGTCGACCGGTCCGGCCACGCCGACCTTTGCTTCCATGCCGGGCAAGGGCAAAAGCTACGAAGCCTTCCGGCGCGACGACGCTTATTGCCAGCAGACGGCGCAGGCCTCGATCAACTATCAGTCGCCTGGCGAGGAAGCGAATAAGGCCCAGGTGCAAAGCGCCGCAGTCGGCACCGCGCTCGGCGCGCTCGCCGGCGCGGCCATCGGCTCGGCCTCGGGCAATATGGGCGCGGGCGCCGCGATCGGCGCCGGCACCGGCCTTGCCGCTGGCGGTGTGGTCGGGGCCGGTCAGGCGCAGCAGGCCGGTGGATCGCTGCAGCAGCGCTTCGACACGACGTATGCGCAGTGCATGACGGCGAAGGGCAATCTTATGCAAGGCCCGCCGCCGCCCGTGGTGGTTGCGCCCGCACCCGTCGTGGTCGAGGAGCCGGTCTACGGCTATCCGCCTCCGCCCCCCGGACCGTATTATCGCCGTTGGTGATTGCAATCGGGCCGCGTTAGCGCGGCCCGAAATCTTCGCGATAGCACCCGCGCTCGATCTCATCGAGAATCGCTGAATGCTTCGGCGTCCAGCCGAGCATGCGCCGCGCCTTGTCGGCGCGCACGCGGCTGTTCGAGCCGTAGCTGGTGATGGCGCCGACACCCAGCGCCGCGAGCGCCTCTTCCAGTGGCCAGTCTTGTGTCGCGCCGCCGAGGCCGAGCGCGCGCGACACGCTCGCCGCCATGTCCTTCCACGAGGTCTCGCCGTTTTCGGCATAGAACAGTGAGCCGGCCGGTGCGTCTTTGAGCGCGCGCAGATACAGCGCGATGACGTCCTCGATGTGCACATGCGACCAGATGTTGAGCCCGCGCCCGACATGCCGCGCGACGCCATACGCCCTGGCGACCTCGATCAGCTTCGGGAGCTGGATGCTATGGCGCTTGAGCCCGTGGCCGCGTCCGTAGATCAGCGCCGGACGGATGACGATCGTGCGCAGGCCGCATTGCGCGGCCGCGAGCACGAGATTGTCGATGGCGACCCGCGCCGCGCGCTCGGGCAGCGGCGTGCACGGCGTGTCCTCGTTGAAGATCGCCTCGCTGCCTTCGCCGCAGGCGCGGTCGGCGATGACGCTCGAGCCGCTGGTCTGGATGAAGCATTTGCCGGAGCCAGCGAGCGCGTCGAGCACGCTCAGCGCCAGCATCGCGTTCTCGGCGTCCGCCGCGTTGATCACCGCGTCGGCGCGCTTCGCCGCGGCCGCGATCGCGGACAGCTCCGTCAGCGTCGCCTGCACGGGCTCCATGTCGCGTTCGCGGACGCGCGCCGCGTTCTCCGCCGAGCGCACCTGCGCCAGCACCGCGTGGCCTTCTGCGCGTAGCCGCTCCGCCACCGAGCCGCCGATATAGCCGCTGCCTCCAAGGACCAGAATTTTCATGAGTAAAACCAAGGACCTATGATGTTCGTGTGCGGGCGATTGTGGATTACCCGTACAACTTCGGCAAAGTCTCAAACATCACTTGCGTTCTATCTTTGTTCCGTTATAAAGTTCGTTATCCCTTCCCAATCCAAGGGGCATCTGCAGTGTCACTGATGCGGGGAGGGTGGCGATGGCCGGTTGAAATCGGGCCGACATCCCGATCAAGACCGGCGGCCCAAGTCGCGACGATCCTGGCGCCGAAGGGCTTCGGCGTTATGTGTGGTGTGAGGAGCGAAATCTCCTGCAGCCCCGTAGCGGAGGTCACCAACAGTTTTGCCTCCGGGGGTCCGCGAAGCAAGCCGTAACCCATCGCGCGCGGGATGTTCGTATCTGACGCGACCTGCGGCACTGCCCCCTGCCTTCGCTTCGACGGAGCGAGGGCGCCTTCGCCGACGGAGCGAAGGCCCGTAGATCCCGTCGGATCGCGAACGTCCCGCGCGCCCTTGGAGATGTCTCTAACGGCGGACCGAATGTATTGGAGCGAAGCCCATGACTCTTGATCGCCGCGCCGTCCTTGCTGGCATCGCCGGAGCTGCCGTGTCGGGCGTCGCGCCACGCGCCGCCACCGCCGCGCAGCCGCTCTCCGCCTCCGGTCTCGATGCCGCGCAATTCGGCGTGCGCGCCGGCGCGGCGGACGACCAGAGCCGCGTGCTGCAGCGGGCGATCGACCAGGCGGCGGCGCAGCGCCTGCCGCTGGTGCTTGGCCCCGGCACCTATCTCGTCACCGATCTGCGCTTGCCGGCAGGCGCGCAACTCGTCGGCGTGCGCGGCGCCAGCAGGCTCGTCCTCGCGCGCGCCGGCGCGATCATGTCGGCCGAGCACGCCGATGACGTGAGCCTCTCCGGCTTGAGCTTCGATGGCCGCAAGATCGCGGTGCAGGGACGCGGGCTCGTCAGCATCTTCGCCTCGGGCAATCTGCGCATCCGCGGTTGCGCGGTGCTGCAGGCTGGCGCCCATGGTATCAGCGTCGACCAGGTGAGCGGCGAGCTTTCCGACAACACCGTGACCGATGCCGCCGACACGGCGATCTTCTCGCAGAATGCGCGCGCGCTGCTCATCACCGACAATATCGTGCGCGGCGCCGGCAATGGCGGCATCCGCATCTTCCGCTCCGACAAAGGCGACGACGGCACCATCGTGCGCGGCAACCGCATCGAGGAGACGAGCGCGCGCGGCGGCGGTAACGGCGAGAACGGCAACGCCATCAACGTGTTTCGCGCGGCCAATGTCATCGTGCAGGGCAACCGCATCCGCAAGGCGGCCTTCTCCGCGATCCGCGGCAATGCCGCCTCCAATATCATCATCGAGGGCAACAGCTGCAGCGATCTTGGCGAGGTCGCGCTCTATTCGGAATTCGCCTTCGAAGGCGCGGTGATCGCCAACAACGTCGTCGACGGTGCCTCGGCCGGCGTTTCCGTCACCAACTTTGACAAGGGCGGCCGCCTTGCGCTCGTGCAGGGCAACATCTTCCGCAATATCGACCAGCGCGCGCCGGCCACAGGCGCCGGCGGGCAGGGCGTCGGCATCGCGGTCGAGGCCGACACCGCGGTCACCGGCAATGTCGTCGACAATGCCGCGAGTGTCGGGATTTCCTTGGGCTTCGGGCAGTTTCTGCGCGACGTGACGGTGACCGGCAACATCGTGCGCAGCGTGCCTTATGGCATCGGCGTGTCGGTGGTGAAGGGCGCGGGCCACGCCGTGATCAGCGACAACCTCATTTCGGGCGCCCGCCGCGCCGCCATCGTCGGCATGGAGTGGGGCAAGGCGGTGACCGGCGACCTCGTCAAGGAGGGCGTCGGCACTTACGAGCAGCTGACGGTCAGCAACAATCGGATGCGCTAATTCTTCACCGCGCCGGCCGTGAGACCCGACACCATGTAGCGGCGGAAGACATAATAGATCGCCGCCGGCGGCAGCGCATAGATGAAGCCGGTGGTCATCAGCAATTCCCACGGCGAATCGTCGGCGGCGAGGAAGTTGCCGAGGCCGACGGGCAAGGTCACCGCAGTGTCCTTGGAGAGCAGCAGAAAGGCGAACAGATATTCATTCCAGGCGAGCAGCAGCGCGTAGGTGCCGACGGCGACCAGCGACGGCATCATCAGCGGCAGATAGACCAGGCGGAAGAGCTGCATCGCCGAAGCGCCGTCCATGATCGCGGCTTCGTCGAGCTCGTAAGGCAGATTGTCGGAGGCCTGCTTGAGCACCCAGATCGAGTAGGGCGCGGCGATGGTCACCATGGCGAGGATCAGCGCCCATTGATTGTTGAGGAGGCCGTAGAAGCCCATGGTCCGGTACATCGGCACGGCAAGGAACGCGGCGGGGATGAAATAGGTGAACAGCGCCAGGTTCATCACCGCCCGGCCGCCGCGCACTTTCAGTCGGCTGATGGCGAACGCCGCGGCCGTGGCGATGAGCAGCGTGAGCACGCCGGTGGTGATCGCGATGAACAGCGAATTCCACAGCTGCCGCCAGAAATGCGCGAGGAAATAATGCTGCTGCCCGAACACCACAACGAAATTGTGCAGCGTCGGATGCTCCGGCCACAGCGCGCCGGAGAACGCGGATTCCTTCGGCGAGATCGCGAACAAAAACAAATGATAGATCGGCAGCAGCGTCCAGATCAGCACGGGAATGCCGATGAGCAGCAGCTTGGCCTCGGTGGTGACGGCGCGCAGCGAGGGAAGCGTCATCGCGACAACCGCTTCATCATGAAGAACACCAGCGGCAGCACGAACGGCAGCGCGCAGACGATCGCCGCCATCGACATGTCGACCTGGTCGAGCCGCAGATAGCGGATCCCGAGGGTCGCCAGCACATGCGTGAGGTCCGCAGGTCCGCCGCCGGTGAGCAGATAAACGCTGTTGAAGTCGCCGAGCGTCCAGATCATCGAAAGGATGGTGCAGGTGAGGTAGAGCGTGCGCAGCGACGGCCAGGTCACATACATGAACTTCTGTCGGTTGCTGGCGCCGTCAACCGAGGCGGCCTCGTAGAGATCTCCGGAAATCGCGAGCCGTCCGGCGATCAGGATCAGCGTCCAGAACGGCAGCGATTTCCAGATGTGCACGGCGATGGCCATCGACAGCGCGATGGTCGGATCGTTGAGCCAGTTCGGTCCGTCCTCGCCGGTGAAGCGGAAGATCAGCGTGTTGATGACGCCCCACTCCGGGTTGAGCATGAAGCGCAGCGACAGGATCGTCGGGATCGACGGCACCGCCCACGGCAGGATGAAAATAACCGAGAGCCATTTGATCCAGGTGCGCGCCTGCACGAAGAAGCCGGACAGCATCAGCGCGATCGCCATCTTCAGATTGATGCCGATGACGAGGAAGATCAGCGTGTTCACCGCCGAGCGCGCGAAGATCGGGTCGTCGAACAGCGCGACGTAGCTCGCCGGATTGCGCGCGATCCACAGCCCGTAGCCGATCGGATAGAGCACGAAGAGGATGAAGACGAGCAGATAGGGCGTGAGCAGGAGCACGCCCCAGGTCTGCCATGGCGCCGGACGGTCGGCGCTCGCGTCAACGCGCGCCGCGGCCGCCGGGCTCGGATGGGTCAGCACCGACATTGCTTGCCGTCCATTCCGCGGGCCGGCCGCACGAGTACGGCGGCCGGCCCGGATCTGGCGTCAGCCCGCGACCTGCTTGATGCGGGCGATCATCTCGTCGACCGCCTTGTCGACGGGCACTTTCTCGTTGACCACGCGGTTCATGGCCTTGGCCCACACATTCTCGTTGTTGAGGATGGTGAACTTGTAATTCTTGGTGAACTCGAAGGTCACCGTGCCCGCCTTGAACTGGTCGTGCACGGATTTGCGGTGGTGGTCGGCCATCCAGAACGCGCTGTCCTGCGCCTTCTTGGTCACCGGGAACCAGCGGCCGAGCGCGCCTTCCACATAGGGCGTCAGGTTCTCCTCCTGCAGCAGGAAGCTGACGAACTGCCGCGCCGCCTTCTTGTTCTTGGCATCGGCGAAGACCACGCCGACTTTCACCGCAGCGCGATAAAGCATCGGCGTGCCGTCGGGCTTCTTCGGGAAGCCGGCGGTCGCGATCAGCTGATCGTAGTTCTTCTTCGCCTGCGCGCGCACGTCTGCGGCGAGCGTCTCGTTGTTGGCGTCGTCGAGCCACTTGGCGGCGATGGAGATCGTCGCGTTGTGCGTCATCACCGTAGTCTTGTTGTGGAAAGCGACGTTGTTGTCGGGATCCTTCCAGCTTGTCGACGACGGTGGCGTGCAGCTCTTCGTGTAGACGTCGGTGTAGTCCTTGAGCGCGCCGATGAGGCCGGTGCGCACCTTGGGATCGTCCACGAGCAGCTTGCCGTTGTCATCGACAAGCTTGACGTTGTAGGCGTCCATGAAGGTGAGGAACGAGTAGAACGAGTCCGAAGAATCGACGCCCATCGGCTGGCCGATGCCGAAAGTGCGCGTGCCGGTCGCCTTGCGATAAGCGGGCTGCACCTTGTCACACCAGAACGACCAGTAGTCCTTCCAGCCGGTCGGGATGTCGCTTTCCTTGAAGCCGGCTTTTTCCAGCATGTCGATCCAATACTGGACGTGCATGGTCTGCTGCTTCAGCGGGAAAGCGTAGTAGGCCTTCTTCTTGGTCTTGTCGTTGTAGAGATAGGTGGTCTCCAGCGTGTTGGGCGCGAAGGTCGCCTTCATCGGCGTGAGAACGTCGGAAATGTCCTCGAGCTTGCCGTCGAACGCCCATTTGCCGGCGACCTGGAAATCATAAACATCGGCATAGGCGACATCCGGCGGCGAGCCGGAGTCGAGCGCGGCAACCGTCTTCGGGATCATGTCCTGAACGGCGTATTGCGACAGATCGACCTGGATCTTGTACTTGTCCTCGAACTTCTTCACCGCGGCGAACAGCGCGTCGTCCTCGGACTTGTAGAAGCCTTTCACCCACCAGACCGTGAGCTTTTCCTGCGCCATCGCGACGGGCGACCACAGCAGGCCGCAGGCGGCGGCGGTGAAAAGGGCAACGCTTCGCATTCGCAGCGTCATTGGGTGTCTCCCTGGCGTGCGCGGGCGGCACTTCTTATTGTTGTGATGCCCCCGCTGTCTGAACTGCCGACTATAGGGGTGATATGGTCATCATACAATGTCGCGCAGAGCGGCGCGCTGCCCGGCAATTCTCTTGCAGGTAGAACGCGGCTAGCGCCGCCGCTTTGCTTTCCCTGTCCGTTTCGCCGCCGGCGTTTTCTTCTCCGGGATGATCGGCAGCAACAGGAAGTTTTCAGCCGTACCGAGATGGATGGTGGTCTTGCCACCGTAGATCTCGACCGGGCGGTCGGCCGGATGGTTGTGCAGGAACGGCCCGTTGCCGGTGAACTCGTTCTTCATGTTGGAGAGTTTGCCGCCGGAACCGCCGGGATAAATGTAGTCGCGCCCGCGCACGCTCAAGCCGACGCGATAGCCCTTGGGCACCACGATCGAGGTCGGGATGATCTCGATGTCGAGCTCATAGACCGTGCCCGGCTTGAGCGGCTGCTTCTCGTCGTGGCTGTGATACGGCCGGAACGGCAGCGTCAGTTTCCTGTCGAGCTTGCGGTGCGAGGCGCGCAGCCAGCCCTGGCCGATCGCGGTGTGCGGATCGAGCGCGCCCTGGAAGGTCACTTCCTTCAGGTCCGGGGAGAACACGCGCAGCACCAGGAAGATGTCGGCGTCGCTGGTCGACGAGGAGATGTGCAGCTTCGCCGCGACCGGACCGGTGATCTCGGTCGCTTCCTGCATCGGGTCGGTGAGGAACGTGACGCCATCGCCGAGGGCATCGAAGGTCACCGTCGCCGAGCCTTTCGGCGCACTTGTCGCCAGCTTGCTCCCGGCGCCGAGATGGAATTTCGTCCATTGCGTGCGCGGGATCGGCCAGGCTTCCTCGTGGCGGATGACGAACTGCTCGCCCGGGTGCCGCACGTTGAGCTGCACTTTCGGCTGCTTGTCCCAGCCGTTCCTCTTGCCTTTGAGGAAATAGTCGAAGAAGCGGCGCTGCAGGTCGACGCCGTAATCCGTATAATAATGTGTCCAGTGCTCGATGCCGTGCACCTCGAGCCATTTCTGCTTTGCCGCCGAACGGAAGAAGCCTTCGAAATTGCCGCGCGGATGCAGCGGCTGGCCGCCCCAGTTGGCGGCGGAGAGCAGCGGCACCTTCACCTTCGACCAGTCGGGCAGCATCGCCTTGTAGAAGTCGTCGTCGAGCGGGTGCGCGAGATAGGTCTTGCCGAGATCGTAGCGGTTGCCGCCCATTTCCTCGTCGGTGAGCGTCTCCGGCCCGGAGACCCAGTCGCCGTTCATGCGGCTCCTGTGGCCCTTTTCGCCGAGACCGTATTGCACGGTCTTCACCTGCATGTCGTACCAGTTCTGCGCAAAGGTGTTGTAGATGCCACCATTGTGGCTGAGCTCGCGGTAGAAATCGGCGAAGCCTTCCCACACGCAAATCGCGGCGAGGTGCTTCGGCTGCAGGCTCGCCACCTGCCACTGGTTGATGGCGTAATAGGAGATGCCGGACAGGCCGACCTTGCCGTTCGACCACGGCTGCACGCCGCACCATTCGATGCAGTTGGCGAAGTCCTTGGTCTCGCGCGGCGACCAGTGCTCGACATAACCCGGCGAGCGGCCGCAGCCGCGGCTGTCGACGCGCACGCAGACATAGCCGTGCGGCACCCACTTTTCCGGATCGCAGACTTCCCAGCTCGCATATTTGTTGCTGGTGCCGGCCATTACGTCGGGATGCTTGAGCTTCATGCGATCCCAGGCGGTCTTGTAGCCGTCCTCGAAGTGCAGCCACTTGCCGTAAGGCCCGTGACTCAGCAGCACCGGGCAGCGGCCTTTCTTGACCGGACGGAAGATGTCGCAGCGGAGCACAAGGCCGTCTTCCATCTCGATCGGCATGTCCCAATCGATCTGCATGCCGTCGCGGATTTCGCTCACTTCACGGTAGCTCATAATCTCTTCTCACTTCTTCGGAATGACGGGCAGCAGCAGATAGGCCTGGCGGTTTGGCCCGGCGTGCAGCGTCACGTCGCCGCCGAACACGGCTGGCGGACGGTCGCGCGGATCATCGTGGGTGAAGATGGCGCACCCGGTCCACACCTTGCCAAGCGTTTCCACGCCTTCGCCGGCCTCGCCGGGATAGACGTAGTCGCGCCCGCGTACCGAGAGCGCGATGCGATAGCCCTTGGGCAGCGCAATGCAGGTCGGCCAGACTTCGACGTCAACTTCATAGACCTCGCCCGGCTTGAGCTTCTGCTCTTCATCGTGGGTGTGATACGGCCGATAGGGCAGCGTCAGCTTCGGATCGAGCTTCCTGTGCGAGACGCGCAGCCAGCCTTGCGCGATCGGCGTGTGCGGATCGAGCGCGCCCTGGAAGGTGACTTCCTTGAGGTCCGCGGTGAACGCGCGCACCACCAGGAACAGATCGGCGTCTTCGGTCGCGGAGGAGACCCAGAGTTTCGCCGCGATCGGGCCGGTGATCTCGGTGTCCTGTTCCAGCGGCTCGGTGATGAAAGTCACGCCATCGCCGAGGCCCGCGTAGGTGACGCTGCTCGCCGTCTTCTGCGGCGCCGTCGACATGGTGAGATCGCCGGGCTCGACAAAGAACTTGGTCCACTTGGTGCGCGCGAGCGGCCATTCGCTTTCGTGCCGCTCGACGAATTTCTCGCCTGGATGGCGGACCTGCAGCAGCACCTTCGGCTGCTCGCCCCAGCCGGTGTCCTCGCCTTTGAGGAAATGGCCGAAGAACTTCTTCTGCAGCGCGAGGCCGTAATTCGTGTAGAAATGCGTCCAGTGCTCGATGCCGTGCACTTCGAGCCATTTATCGGTCGAGGCCGAGCGCACGAAGCCTTCGAAATTGCCGCGCGGATGCAGGCCCTGGCCGCCCCAATTGGCGGAGGAGAGCAGCGGCGTCTTCACCTTGGTCCAGTCCGGCATGCGCGACTGCCAGTACGGATCGGTGTCGAGCTTGCGCGAGATGCAGTCTTCGTAGAAGTCGCGGCGGTTCTTCCCGAGCTCTTCTTCCGTCAGTGTCTCCGGGCCGGACACCCAGTCGCCGTTCATGCGGCTCTTGAAGCCGCGCGTGCCGCGGCCATTCTGCACCGTATAGACCTGATTGCGCGACCAGTCCTGCACGAAGCCGCGGCAGAAGATGCCGCCGTGATGCGCCATGTCGCGGTAGAAATCGGCGGCGCCTTCCCAGGTGCAGATCGCGGCGAGATGCTTGGGCTGCAGCGCCGCCGTCTGCCACTGGTTCTCCGCATAATAAGAGATGCCGTTGAGGCCGACCTTGCCGTTCGACCACGGCTGCACGCCAGCCCAGTCGACGCACTGTGCCAGATCCTGCGCCTCGCGCAGCGACCAGATGTCGATCACGCCGGGCGAGCGGCCGGCGCCGCGGCTGTCGACGCGGATGCAGACATAGCCGTCCGGCACCCATTTCTCCGGATCGACGACCTCCCAGCATTGATACTTGTTGGTCGAGTCGGTCGGCACGTCGGGATGCGCTGCGCACATGCGCTTCCATTGATCGTGATAGAGATCGTCGAAGTGCAGCCACTTGCCGTAAGGCCCGTAGGTCATGATCACGGGGTATTTGCCTTCGGCGACCGGGCGATAGACGTCGCAGCGCAGCACCACGCCATCTTCCATCTTGATCGGCATGTCCCAATCACTGCGCATGCCATCGCGGATCTCACTGATTTCGCGGTAGTCCATCACGTCCTCGGGGTTGGAAGGTCGGGAAAGGCGTTAAGCGGTGATGCGCCGGCCATCGGCGCCAAAGAGATAAAGGCGGGCTGGATCGAACGAGAGCGAGACCGGCGCGCCGGCGTTGAGGTCGGCGAGCCTGAGCCCCTCGCTGATGGCAACGAAGGCGCGCTCGCTGCCGATGTCGAAATAGAGCAGCGTGTCGCGGCCGAGCGGCTCGACCAGGCGCACCGCGAGCTCGGTGCCGCCATTGCTCCCGACGTTGACGCCGACATGCTCCGGGCGGACGCCGAGCGTCGCCGTGCCCGCCCGCGCGCTCTTCAGCGAATCCGGCAGGGCCACGTCGAAACGCGGCGAGCGGAAGCGCACTGCGCCGTTCTCATGCACGATGTCGCCGGCAATGAGGTTCATGGAGGGCGAGCCGAAGAAATCCGCGACGAAGTAGTTCACCGGGTTGGCGTAGATTTCCATGGGCGAGCCGACCTGCACCACCTCGCCCGCGCGCATGACCACTATGCGATCGGCAAGGGTCATCGCCTCTTCCTGATCGTGGGTGACGAAGATGAAGGTGCGCTTGAGCTCCTGGTGCAGCCGGTCGCATTCGGCGCGCAGCTCGCGGCGCAGCTTGGCGTCGAGGCTCGACAGCGGCTCGTCGAGCAGAAAGGTCGACGGGTTGGTCACCAGGGTGCGGGCGAGCGCCACGCGCTGGCTTTCGCCGCCGGAGCACTGCGCCGGCATCTTGTCGAGCAGGCTCGAGATGCGGACCATCTCCGCGACCTGGCGGACGCGTGCGGCGCGCTCCTCGCGCGATACCTTCTTCATGCGCAGCCCGAACTCGATGTTCTGCCGCACGGTCTTGTGCGGAAACAGCGCGTGGGTCTGGAACACCATGCCGAGTCCGCGGTCCCGCGGCTCGAGATCGTTGACCACGCGGCCGTCGATGCGGATTTCGCCGCCGCTCGGCTCCTCGAAGCCGGCGATCATCCGCAGCGTCGTGGTCTTGCCGCAGCCGGAGGGGCCGACGAAGACGACGAACTCGCCGTCCTCGATGGCGAAATTGACATTCTTCACCGCCGGCACGGCACCGAAGAATTTGCTCAGGTCGACGAGCTCGATACGCGCCACGCTTTATCTCCGTACCATGCCGAAGGAGAAGCCGCGGGCGAGGTGCTTGCGGATGATCAGGCCGATGATCATCAGCGGCACGGTGATGCCGACGGCGAGCGCCGCCTGACGGCCATAAACGCGGCCCTCGGTGGTGCCCTGATATTTGGAGAGCTCGATCGGCAGCGTCGTCACCTGGGTCTTGGTGATGATCAGCGCCAGCAGATATTCGCTCCAGGTGAGGATGAGAATGAACAGGAAGGTTGCGACCAGGCCGGAGCGAATGAGCGGCAGCACGATCTCGAATACCGTGCGCCAACGCGAGGCGCCGAGGATTTCCGCGGCCTGCTCGACCTCGCGCGGCACCTCGTCGATAAAGCTCTTGGTCATCCACACCGCGTAGGGAAGCGTGGTGAGGAAATAGATGAGAATGAGCCCGGTCCGGGAGTCGAGCAGCCCGATCGCGGAGTAATAAAGCGAGAGCGGTGCGACCACGACGATAGGCGGGATCATGCGCAGCATGAGGAGCTGAAACATGCGCGCTTCAGAAAGGATGCGATAGCGCGAGACGCCGTAGGCGATGATGGCGCCGAAGAACACCGCCAGGAAGGTCGAGGTGGTGGCGATGACGAAGGAGTTCATCATCGAGATGAGCGGTTTTTGCGACGAGATCGCGTACTGGGTCGCCGCATATTGCTCGGCGCCGAACCAGACATTGAGGTAATTGGCGAGCGTCGGCGGATCGGGGAAATAGACCGGCGGCCAGGAGAACCACTGGGTGTCGATCTTGAACGAGGTCGAGACCATCCAATAGATCGGGAAGAAGGCGATGATCGCCCACAGCGTCAGCACGCTGTAGCGCACTGTTGCGGAAATCCGCCGCCGCTGCGTCTTGGTCATGCTCATGCGGGAGGCTCCGCATGCGCCGCCTGACCATACATGCTGTCGAGCGAGCTCTTCTCCCGGCGCAGCAGCCGGATGGCGATGAGCACGATGCCGATCATCAGCAGCATGACGATGTAGGACATCGCCGCGCCCTTGGAGATCTCGAAATATTGCCAGGTGGTGAGGAAGATGTAGACCGGCAGCGTCTCCGTCGCGGTGCCCGGTCCGCCTTGAAACAGCGCCCAGGTTTTCGGGAATTCCGCCATCGCCTCGAGGAAGCGCAGCACCAGCGCGAGAAAGATGACAGGGCGCAGCAGCGGCAGCTGCACCTCCCAGAAGATGCGCCATTTGGAGGCACCGAGGATTTCCGCGGCCTCGATCGGCTCCTTCGGGATCGCGGCGAGCCCCGCGAGCATGATGATGAAGGAGAACGGCGCCCAATTCCAAATCTCCAAGAGCATCACCGTCGGCAGCGCGATGTTCGGGTCGGTGAGCCACATCGGCTTGAAGTCGAGGCCGATGATGCGGCTGATCAGGTCGTTGATCGGCCCGCTCTGGTAGAGCAGCATTTCCGCGGTGTAGGCGACGACCACGGGCACGGTGAGCATTGGCAGGATGAAAATCAGGTAGTAGACCGCCTGGCCGCGGAACGGCTTCGCCATCAGATAGGCGAGCGCGAAGCCGACGACAAAACAGCCGATCGTCGAGCCGGTGGCGAAGACGAGCGAGCGCACGACGGCCCAACCGAAGCGCGGATCGGACAGAACCTCCTTGAACAGGTCGAGCCCAACGTAATCGGCTTCCCACCAGCTGCCGAGATAGACCGTCCATTGATGGAACGAGAAGTACAGCTGCAGGAACAGCACCGGCAGCAATATGAAGGCGAGCAGCGCGATCAGCGGGGCGAGGATCGACCAGCGGAAGACGCGGATCGAATGCCGCCGCGCGCGGGTGCGCGCAGCGGGCTTCGACGGTACGGACGCGGCCGGGACGGCGGCCACACTCATGCAAACGACTCCGGCGCGTTCACTGGACTTTGCAGTTCACCGATCTCACGCCGGCATGTCGCGCTTGGGCATCACGGCCTTGTAGCTCGCGAGCTCGCTCTTGAGCTTGCTGCGCCCGATGCGCTTGACGATCGCTGCCCATTCCTCCTCGGTCTTCTTCAGCACGTCCTTGGCGGGGAGCTGGCCGACATAGGCTTCGGACAGGTTCTTACCCAGCGTGTCCTGGAATTCGAGATAGCCGGTGAGATAGGTCGGCGGCGACACCACCTCGAAATTGGCTTCGATGGCTTTGATCGCCGGAGCGCTGTAAGCCTTGATCACTTGCGGCGCCTTGAGCTGCTCCTTCGCCCAGACGTCGTGGAACGTGTTCACTGGATCGGACACGATCGGGATCGAGTTCTTGCCGGAGCCGAGCCAGAGCGCGAGGTAAGCCGCCTGCGCTTTGCGCGGGCTGTATTTGTTGATCAGGATCGCCGCGAGCGGCGAGGAGATCGAACGGTGGATGCGCTTGCCGGAGAAATCCGAGCCGGGCACCAGGCCGTAGAGCCACTTGCCCGTGGTTTTCGACTTCGCCGGATTCTCATTGAGCTTGGCGGTGCCGTCCCAGTACTGGCAGCTCACCACATGGCCCTGCGCGATGCGCGGAATCATCTGCGGCGTGCCCCAGCCGGCGGACTCCGGATGCGCGACTTTCTTGTCGGCGAGATAGATGTCGACCGCATATTGTCCGGCCGGCGTGTTCAGCGTCGGATTCATGTCGTCGTCAAAGGTGAAGCCGCCGGCGCTGTAGAAGATCATGTACCACCAGGTCGGCCCGTTGGCGCGATTGCGCAGATTGCCGGAGCCGTAGAGGTCCTTCGACGGATCCATCAGCGTTTCCTGGATCTTCAAGTCATCTTCCCAGGTCTGCGGGAATTTCAGCTCCTTGCCGTATTTGTCGGCGAACTTCTTCTTGTTGTCGGCATCCTCGAGCAGGTCCTTGCGCACATATTGAATATGCACGTTGCCGTCGGTCGGGATGCCGTAGGTCTGGCCCTTGTAGGTCATGAAGTTGGCGTAGTCGGCGACCGCCTCGATCTTGAAGTCGGCCTTCTTCATGTACTCGTCGAGCGGCTCGAGATAGCCGGCCGATGCGAGCGACGGGATCATGTTGGAATCGATGTGGATGAAATCGAATTGCGGCGAGCGCGACAGCGCTTCCGCCATCGCCCGCTGCGGCGCGTCGAAGATCGAGATGTCCTGCACGGCGCCGACGCCGATGCCGGTCGCCTTCTTGAAGTCGGCGATCACCGGCTGCATCGGCACCAGATACGGCGACCAGATCATGCCGCTGACGTCCGTTGCCTGAACCGTTTTCGCCGCGGCGATGGTGCTCTCTTCCATGGTTGCCGCCTGCGCGAACGGCATCGTGCCGGGCAGGAAGTTGGCGATGGTCAATCCAACGCCGCCTTGCATGAGCGTGCGTCGCGAGAACTTCGATCCGGTCATGACGTGCTCCTCGGTTGTGTTCTTATGCGCGACGACGCCCCGGCCGCATGCTGCAGCCCCATGTCCGCATCGGTGATGTGGAATTTTCGGGAAACAGGCGCCCGCCGCCGCTTCAACTCAACAAAGCAGCGATGCCTCGCATGGCCGTCACGAGAGGTTTGGCGCACGCGGCCCTCCCGAAGCTTCGCTGCATCGGCCCGAAAGGCGATGAAGAAAGCGCGACGCTGGCGTTATCCCAAGTCCCTACAACCCGCGTTTTTGGTCGCGGTTGTGTGGATCGTAGCTTGGGCATTCCTGGCTCGCAATACGGGCGAAACGACGCGGCCACCGGGTTCAAAATCATTGTCCCGATCAGCGGGACACCGCGAGCCGGCTGCCCGCCGTGCTAGCATGCGATATTGGAAGTGAGGCACTCGCCATGGCTGCCGCAGCGGGCACGGGTCGCGCCACCGACAAGATCCGGATCGGATATCCGCCCGGAATGCACGGGCAGCTCCCGGTCGTTATGCAGCGTGTCGGTCTTGATCGCGTGCACGGCTTTGAAGGCGAGTTCATCACCTTTCCGCACGGTGAACCCGTCATCGATGCTCTGGTCGCTGGTGAAATCGATGCTGCAGTACTCGGTTACATGGCGGTCGCCGACTGCGCCTCGCGTGCCCCCGATGATATGCAAATCATCGCCGCGCTCGGCATGTCGCGGCTTTCGCTTGTCGTACCGAAGGCAAGCAGCGCGCAGGTGCTGCACGATCTGCGTGGACAGCGCGTTGGCTTCGCGTTCCATTCGGCCGAACAGCTTGAATTCTTCATTGCCGCGAAGGAGGAAGGTCTCGACGCCGAGCGCGATTTCACTCTGCTCAACATTCCGGTGGCACAGTTACCGCTGGCCTTGTCCAACGGTGTTGCCGACGCGATCATGATCCGGCAACCGCAGCTGCTGCACGTCAAGGAAGAGCTCGGTGCCCGCGAATTGCGCACAAGGCCGATGCGCTTTCTGTCAGTCATGCGCCGCTCCTGCATGCGCAGACATCCGGGTATCGCCGGACGTTATCAATCGGCACTGCGTGCTTCGATCTACTACACCGCCACGCATCCCGAGAAAGCGAGCCAGTGGTTCGGCGAGCAATCGCGCATTGCGCGGCGTCTCGTGCGCGCGGTCATCGCGGAAACGCCGAGCTATCACGTTACGCGGCTCGATGACGTCGATCTCACGTTGAAACCGGTCGAGCGGGATGAACTGCAATCGTGGTTCAGGCATGCCTTCGATCTGCGCTTGATTCGCAAGGCCGTGACGCTCGACACGCTGCTGCCGCAACCCTCGCAGGCCGCCGGCTGGTAACGGCAGCCGGCGATTGCATTCGCTCTGGTTTCACAAGTTTCTGCAGGAAGTTAACCCGGATTCCGGCGTTGGCGCGCCGCTTGCATAGTCTTTCGGCAAGCGGAGGAGCGTATGGAGTTCAGTACCGCTGGTGCGGACCGGGACCGTCCCATGGCAGCGCGCACATCACCATCCCGCAGCCAGCCGCTCTTGTTGAGCGAGAGCGGCACGCTGGCCGGAGGACCGCCGGCGCTGCTGCAGGGGTTGTCGCCGCGCGAACGGGATCTGGTGCTTGGTCACGGCCGGCGCCGTGTGATCAATCGCGGCCAGACCCTGTTCAACCAGGACACGCCGCACGAAGGCATTTACCTCATCGAAAGCGGCCGGATTCGCGTCTTTTATAATGCGCCGTCGGGCCGCGAGATCACGCTGGCCTACTGGCATCCGGGTAATTTCGTCGGCGGACCGGACATTTTCGGCACCGGTGTCCACATCTGGTCGGGCGTGGCCACCACTGACAGCAGCGTCGTTCATCTTCCCGGCAAGGCGCTGCGGAACCTGGTCATGCAGATTCCGGCACTCGGTATCGGCATCATTGAAGGCCTTGCCTTCAAAGGTAAATGTTACTCCGCGCTGGTGCAGATGCTCGGCACCCGCTCGATCACCGAGCGGCTCGCGCAGTTGCTTCTGCATCTCGTCGACGCCTATGGGGTCGAAGAATCCAGCGGCGTGCTCATTGCAGCGGCATTTACGCATGCCGACCTCGCGCACATGGTCGGTGCCACACGGCAATGGGTCACCACCAGCCTGCGCCGCTTGGAAGAGCAGGGGATTCTGCACTGCCGGAAGTCACAAATCGTCGTGCGGCGGCCGGATGCGCTTCTGGCCTTGCGCTCGCTGCCTAGCGAATGAGCGAACGTGCCTTGAGAACTGCCGCAAAAATGCGCAGCGGGCTTTTTTCGGCAACTAATGACCGCGGCGGGCAGTTCTGGTTTGCGGCACTGCAACCCGAAACCAATAATCGCCGCACGTAAGGAGACGACCCGACAAATTTCTTTGTGCCGGAGAAAGAGGAAGCCATGGGAAGCCAAAGCTTTGCGACGGCAATCGTGAACAGCGCCAAGCCGTCGACGACTCTGAAATGCGCTCTTCTCCTCGCACCGATGTTGCTGCCGTTTCATCCAACGCCGGCGGCGGCCGAGACCATCGATGTCTCGATCGGGCACCAGAGCATGTGCACCGATACGTACACCGGCGGCATCGTGATGAAAGAGCTCAAGCTCATCGAGAAGCATTTGCCGCATGACGGCAAATATGCCGGCGTCACCTACAACATCACCTGGGCGGACTACGCCTCCGGCGGTCCAATCACCAATCAGATGCTCGCCGGCAAGCTGAATTTCGGGACGATGGGCGACTACCCGCTCATCGTCAACGGATCCAAGTTTCAGGAAACCAAGAGCCTGCGGACGGTCCTGTTCACAGGCACCGGTTACAATCTTAAGGGCGCCGGCAACGCGATCGTCGTTCCGGTCGCGTCGAATTACTACAAGCTCGAAGATCTGAAAGGCAAAGCGATCTCGACGCCGGTCGGCAGTGCGTCCTGGGGCATGCTGGTGAAGGCGCTGCAGGACAAGAACATGCCGCTCTCCAGCATCGAGCTGAAGAACCAGGCGCCCGCGGTCGGCGCGGCCAATATCGCGACCGGCAAGATCGACGCGCATTCCGATTTCTGCCCGTGGTCGGAGATCATGGAATTCCGCGGCACCGGACGGAAGATTTACGACGGCAGCGAGACCGGCGTTCCCTATTTGCATGGCATGGTCGTGCGCGAGGATTTCGCGGAGAAATATCCCGAGGTCGTCGTTGCTGTCGTGAAGGCGGTCTACGACGCTGGCAAATGGATCGATGAAGATCCCAAGCGCGCGACCGAGATGATGGAGAAATGGACCGGCGTCGAAAAAGAGGTCCTCTATCTCTACTTCTCCAAGGGCGGGACCTTGACGCAAGACCCGACGATGAAGCCGCAGTGGCTCGACACGCTGAAGTTCGATCACAAGGTGCTGGTGAAGGACAACCTCGCCTCCGATCTGGATTTCGGCGCGTGGGTCAAAGAAGACTACATCAAGGAAGCCTACAAAGAGATGGGCGTCGACTATGAAGCCGACAAGGCGAAGATGGTCGACACGCTGCAGTCCAATGCCGGGCGACCGGATGAAATCTGGCATTCGCGCGACGGCATTCTGTCGTACCCGACACTGAGAGAATTCCTCAAAGCCGTCGCCGAATTCCAGGCGAGCGGCGTCAAGCTCAACGCGACCTATGTCTACGATCAGGCCACCGGGCTGAAGCTGTTCGGCAAGACGGCGTTCTACGTGCGCAAGTCCGACGGCAATTTCGCGAGCTTCCTGCGCAAGGGTGAGGCGGAGCAATTCGCGGCCACGGCCAATGGCAAGCTCCTGAGCTTCGAGCAGGCGGTGGCCAGCGCAGGATCTTGATCAGCCACATCGTTTTCGACGAATGGAATGACCGATGGCAAGCAAGGCAATAGCGAGGGCGGCGGTGATCGACAGCTCTGAAGCCGATACGGCGGCATCGCCCTCGCTGCCGCCGACAAATCCGACGTCGGCTGCGAAAGCCGGCGCGCCCGTATCGCAGTCGGAATGGGTGCTGCAGCTCAAGAAAACCGCGGCACATTGGGCGGTGCGTTTCTTCGCGCTGCTGGCGGGGCTTGCCTTCTGGCAATACGCGAGCGTCACCAGCCTGCATTTATATGTCCGCTTCGACAACGTCCCCGGACCTCTGCAGGCCGGCCAGGCGCTCATTCAGCATCTCGCCGAATCGACCTTCTACATGCACATCGCGGTGAGCCTCGAGCGCATCGCCATCAGCTACGCGCTCGCTGCCGCGCTCGGCATCACGCTCGGCCTGCTAATGGGGCGGCTGCAGGTCGTCCGCGATATCGTCTATCCGTATATCGAGCTTCTGCGTCCGATCCCGGCGGTGGCGTGGATTCCCATGGCCATCCTGCTGCTGCCGACCGAGGAAGGGTCGATCATCTTCATCACTTTCCTCGGCGCGCTGTTCCCGATCGTGCTGAACACCATGCACGGCGTCGAGCAGACGCCGGAGGTGCTCATTCGCGCCGCGCAATCGCTCGGCGCGTCGCAGCCCACCATCTTCCGTCACGTCATCCTGCCCGGCGCGCTTCCGAGCATCTGCGCCGGACTGGCGATCGGCATGGGCGTATCGTGGTTTTCGCTGCTCGCCGGCGAAATCATCAGCGGCCAGTACGGCATCGGTTACTTCACCTGGAACGCCTACTCGATCATCAACTATCCCGACATCGTCGTCGGCATGCTGGCGATCGGATTGCTTGGAACCTCGACCACCTATCTGGTGCAGCTGCTCGCGCGTCCGGCGCTGGCTTGGCAGCGCAAAGCCAGATGAGCGCAATCGCGATCATCCAGCGTGAGGTTCGCAGTCATGCGGGCCTCTGGCTCACGCTGGTGATCGCATTCTTTGCGATGTCGCAGCTCTTGCAGCTTGCGTTGCTGGTCGGCCGTTTTGGTGAGCTTCCCAACTATTTCATCGTGCATGACTGGGCCGGCAATATCGCGCGGATCGTGCGCATGACACCGTCGATTGCCGACATGGTCTCGATCGGGCTCGACGAATGGTTCATCGAGATCGGCTCGATGAATTTTGCCTACGGCCACGGCGTCGCCGAATGGAGCTTCGTTCTGCTCCCCGGCAAAGCTGCGGTGATGCTGGCGATCGCGCTGCTGTTGGCGACCGACGTGGTGCTGCTGCGCACGGCAGGCCGCGCCTGTCCGTTGCCTGAGCGGCTGTGCGCCTCCTTCGCGGCCGCGAGCGGCACGGTGATGGCGGCGCTTACGACCATGACCATCACCTGGGTCGTCTGCTGCGCGGCGCCGACCTGGGTCGTGGGCCTCTCGCTTCTCGGCGTCAGCGTCGGGACCGCCTTTGAGATCGCGCCGATCGGCGGCTGGCTGTCGCTGTTCGGCATCCTGCTGCTCGCCACCATCGCCATCGCGCTCGCCTCGCGGCTGTCCGGACGTCAACCGGAAACAGAAATGCCGATGCCGACCCGATTTGCACGGATGACATCATGAACACAGCACTCTTGAATACGCCGAGCTTGGAGAAATCCGCCGCGATCAGCGCCTGGAGCCGGCCACGCTCGGAAGCGGGCGAACCGCTCGGGCACGTCGAAATCTGGGACGTTTCGGTGACCTTTCGCCGCGGCTCGACCGTTAACCACGCGCTGGAGAACACCTCGGTCGATATCGCGCCGGGCTCCTTCGTCTGCCTGCTCGGGCCTTCCGGTTGCGGCAAGTCGACCTTGCTCAATACCGTTGCCGGCTATGTGAAGCCGACGACCGGCTGGGCGCGCGTCGACGGCGAGCAGGTGCTCGGTCCCGGCTCCGACCGCGGCATGGTGTTTCAGCAGTATTCGCTCTTTCCCTGGAAGACCATCCGCGACAATGTCGCTTTCGGCCCGTATGCGAAAGGCTCCGGTCGCGGCAAGGCCCGCGCTATCGCCGACGAGCTCCTGGAAATGGTCGGCCTTGCGCGTTTCGCCGATCGTTACCCGGCGGAGCTTTCGGGCGGCATGCAGCAGCGCGTCGGCATCGCCCGCGCGCTCGCCAACAAGCCGGCCGTGCTGCTGATGGATGAGCCGTTCGGCGCGCTCGATTCCCAGACGCGCGCAAGGATGCAGGAAAACCTGCTGCGCATCTGGGCCGACTTCAAGATCACGGTGATCTTCGTCACCCATGATGTCGACGAGGCGATCTTCCTCGCCGATCGCGTGCTGGTGATGGGCGCGAGCCCCGGCCGCATCATCGAGGACGTAACCGTGCCGCTCGGACGGCCGCGCGTGCCCGACATGATGACCGATCCCGATTTCAATTCTCTGAAGCGGCATCTGCTGCAGATCATCCGCGCCGAAAGCCTCAAGTCGTTCGAGGACCAGGATCATTGAGCTGACGTATCCGCGTGCGAACGAGTTGAGTAGCGCAAATGACCCTGCACATCTCCCGAGGGCGGAGATGCGGATTCGTTGTCGGCCTCATCGCTGTCGGCGCGATGATCTGGCCAGCACGCGCGGACATGCTCATCACCGACGGCATGCAGCCGTGGGAGGTCTGCGCCGAGTGCCATGGACTCGATGGCATCAGCGCGACCGCGAAATTTCCCAAGCTTGCCGGCCAGCCTGCGGCCTATATCGTCAAGCAGGTGCGCGATTTTCGCGAAGACAGGCGCCGCAACGACGGCGGCCAGATGGCTTCGAACGCCGCCGATATCAGCGACGCGAACCTGGTGAAGGCGGCCGGCTATTTCTCCGCTCTGCCGCCGCCGCCACCGGATGCCTCGTTGGCGGCCGAAACGCAACCATGGCGGCGCGGCGCCGCGCTCTATCGCGCGGGTGATGCTGGGGCCGGCGTGCTCGCGTGCAGCGCCTGTCACGACGATGCTGCGCCGGAGCGCACCGATACTCCGCTGTTGAAGGCGCAACATGCCGGCTACCTCGCCAAGCAGCTGCGCGATTGGCGCTCCGGCGAGCGCGCCAATGACGTCAGTGCGACCATGCCGGCGATCGCCGGCAAGCTGTCCGATGCCGACATCGAGGCATTGGCGACCTTTCTGGCCTCGCAAGCACGCCCAAAGCAGAACGCTCAATCCACGCAATAAATTGCTTTTCGCTCCATGGGGGCGGGCTTAAGCCAATCAGGAGAGACGGAGAGGGACTCAGAGCGATGTTTTCGATGACGGTGCCGCGCAAATTTTCGTCGACCGACTATGGGCGCGCATGTCGAGCATTGCGGGTCGCAACCGACATGACGTCGGGCGGGGATCTTCTGATGATCGGCAAATTGAGTGTCGCGCTGACGCTGCTGCGCGGTTTCCTGCGGCGGCAATTCGCGACCACCCCGCTTGCCGGCATGTTCGACAGCTATCGCCCCGAGCGCCACTACATGCGCGGCGCCGGGCCGAAGAGCCGCCTGGTCTCTTCGCGGGAGAGCGCAGATTCCGAGCAAACTTGAATCACGGGCGGGCGCGCCGCGGCAACTCGCGGCGATGCGCGCTTCAACAGACGCAAACTGGGAGTGAGCAATGGCTTCTGAGAGACCGAATATCGTGTTCTACCATGTCGACAATCTCGGCATGGGCGAGCTCGGCTGCTACGGCGGCGGCATTCTGCGCGGCGCCGATACCAAGCGCGCGGATGCATTCGCCAAGGAAGGAATGAAGCTCACCCATTATGTGGTCGAGCCACAATGCACGCCGACGCGCTCGGCGCTGATGACCGGGCGCTACCCGATCCGCTCCGGCAACCATACCATCGCGCTTGGCGGCAATGCCGGCGGTATCGTGCGCTGGGAGAAGACCATTGCTTCGATCCTGGGAGAGGCGGGCTATGCCAGCTCGATCCAGGGCAAATGGCACATCGGCGCCGAGGACGGGCGCTGGCCGACCGACCACGGTTTCGACGAATGGTATGGGCCGCTGCGCACCTACGACGAATGCATGTGGCTCGATGATCCGCAATATGTCGCGGAACGCGACGGCTACTCGTACATGCACGAGGGCACGAAGGGCGGGCCCTGCAAGCCGATCAAGTCGCAGCAGCTCACGGTCCAGATGAAGAAGGACATGGACCTCGAGTACCTGAAGCGCGGCACCGCCTTCATGGAACGCTCGGTGAAGGAGAAGAAGCCTTTCTTCCTCTACTTCAATCATTCGCTGATGCACTTTCCGATGGTCACCCGTCCCGAATTCGAGGGGAAGAGCAAGAACGGCGAATGGGGCGACTGCCTGCTGATGCTCGATCACGATTTCGGCGTGCTGCTCGACAAGGTCGATCAGCTCGGCATCCGCGAGAACACCATCGTCATCCTCTGCGGCGATAACGGCGCCGAGGATCATCTCGCGGGTCGCGGCACCGGCGGCTTCTTCGACGGTTCGTACTTCTCCTCCGCCGAAGGCGGCATCCGCACGCCGCTCCTCATCCGCTGGCCCGGCAAGATCAAGGCCGGCGTGGAGACCAACGAGATGGTGCATGTCACCGACATGTTCACCACGCTGCTCAAGTTCTGCGGCTGCGAGACGCCGAAGGACCGCATCATCGATGGTGCCGACCAGACCTCATTCTTCCTTGGCAAGCAGGAAGCCTCCAACCGCGACACCTGCATGGTGTGGCTGAACGAGGAGTTGCACGCCGTGAAATGGAAGGACTTCAAGATCAGCTTCAAGCGGCAGCAGCACTTCCATGATCCCGAGCTCGGGATGGGCTTCGCCCGTATCACCCACCTGATGGATGACCCGAAGGAGCGTGAGCCGGTCAATCAGAAGCACGTGCGCTGGTGGGTGATGCAGCACGCGCACAGGGCAGTGCGTGCTTTCGAGGAGAGCACCGGCAAGGAGGAGTTGATCCCGTCGGGTGCGCCGCTCGATTTCGTCCCGAAGCGCAACGTCGCGCCTTATCGCATCCGTGCAAACAACGCTTAACATAGCAACGGCGGCAGCCGTCAGCGGCCACCCGGACATGGTCTGGGTGGCCGGTGGCCGTTTCCTGATGGGCTCCGACAAGTTCTATCGTGAAGAGCGGCCGGCGCGACCGGCATCAGTCGAGAGTTTCTGGATCGATCGCTTTCCGGTGACCAATGCGCAGTTTGGCGCCTTCGTCGCCGCCACCGGTTACGTGACAACCAGCGAAAGGATGCCGGATCCCGCGCTCTATCCGGATGCGGACCCGGCGCTGCTGGTGCCGGGCTCCGCGGTGTTTCGCAAACCCGATCGTCCGGTCTCGCTGCACTACGCTCAGGCTTGGTGGACCTATGTGCCGGGCGCCGATTGGCGGCACCCGCAGGGCCCGGACAGCGACATTGCCGGACGCGACGAGCATCCGGTGGTCCACGTCAGTTACGAGGATGCGTGCGCCTATGCCATGTGGGCGGGCAAGGCACTGCCGACCGAAGCGGAATGGGAATTCGCCGCGCGCGGCGGCCTTGAGGGCGCGACCTACGCGTGGGGCGAGGAGGAGCGGCCGCAGGGCCGTCTTATGGCCAATACCTGGCAGGGGCGCTTCCCATTCGAGAATCTCGGCGCCGAAGGCCATAAGGGCACCTCACCGGTCGATGCCTTTCCGGCCAACGGCTATGGCATCCACGACATGATCGGCAATGTCTGGGAGTGGACGGCGAGCCCGTTCACGCCGCCTGGTGCTCAAGCAGCCAAATCCTGCTGTGGCCCGAGCGAGCAGGCCGACGCATTCGCGCGCCGCGTGGTGAAGGGGGGCTCGCATCTCTGCGCACCGAATTATTGCTTCCGGTTTCGGCCCGCCGCTCGGCAGGGCCAGACCGTGGATACGGCGACCTCGCACATTGGCTTCCGCTGTATCGTGCGCGGCGATCGAGCACCAAGATCATGTTGCGAGGACTGACGTGTCGCTGAGCGAGGTCATCTCCCGCCGCATGCCGGCCTTCCGCTCCGCGAGCGCCGAACCGGTGCAGACGCATCTCGCGGACCCTCCGTCCGTACTTTCGGTGTTGCGCTCGCCGGCGCTGCTGACGCGCGAGACGCTCGCCGGCATTATCACTGCCCTGGCGCTGATTCCCGAGGTGATCTCGTTCTCCTTCGTTTCCGGCGTCGATCCTAAGTCGGCGTTGGTCTCCTCGATCGTGCTCTGCCTGGTGATGTCGGTGATCGGCGGACGTCCCGCCATGGTCACTGCGGCTGCGGGCTCGGTGGCGCTGGTCATCGGGCCGATGGTGAAGGTGCACGGTGTCGGTTACATCCTGCCGACATTGATCCTTGCTGGCATCATCCAGCTTGCCTTTGGCCTTGGCGGCATGGCGCGCCTGATGCGGTTCGTGCCGCGCTCGGTGATGATAGGCTTCGTCAATGCGCTCGGTATCTTGATCTTTGCGGCACAGGTCCCGCACGTCTTCAATGTTCCCTGGCTGGTCTACCCGCTGTTCGTCCTCACCATCGCCATCGTGCTGGTGATGCCGTCGATCACGACCGCGGTGCCGGCGCCGCTGGTTGCCATTGTCATCGTCACACTCATCGTCATCGCCGGACATCTGTCGGTGCCCAATGTGGGTGGTCAGGGCAGTATGACTCCCGGCCTCCCGGCTCTGACAGCGTGGGTCGTCCCGTTCAATCTTGCAACACTGCACATCGTCTGGCCGACCGCGCTCAGCGTCGCCTTCGTCGGACTGCTGGAAACGCTGCTGACGGCCAAGCTGGTCGACGAACTCACCGACACGCGCTCGCGCAAGGGCAAGGAATCCTGGGCGCTTGGCGTCGCCAATATCGCCTCGGCAATCTACGGCGGCATCGGTGGTTGCGCGATGATCGCGCAGACCGTGGTGAACGTGAAAATCGGCGGCGGTCGCAGCCGGATATCGACTGTCGTCGCCGCGCTCGTCATGCTCGCGCTGGTCACCGGGCTGAGCGATCTGATGGCGCAGATCCCGATGGTGGCGCTGGCTGCGGTCATGATGATTGCCGCGCTCAAGACCATCAACTGGCAGAGCATCAAGCTGGCGACGTTCAAGCGCATGCCGATCCCTGAGACCGTGGTCATGCTGATCACCACCGCAGTGACGGTCATGACGGGCAATCTGGCGTTCGGTGTCGCCGTCGGCGTCGTGCTGGCGATGGTTTTGTTCGCGCGGCGCGTAGCGCATGTGATCCATGTGGAGCGGACGCCGAGCGAGGACGGCCGTGCGGTCAGCTATGCGGTACGCGGGCCACTCTTCTTCGGCAGCAGCAACGATCTCGTCGGACGGTTCTCATATCGCGACGATCCGGCGGAGGTCACGATCGACCTTACGCATTCGCAGATCTGGGATGCGTCGACGGTCGCGGTTTTGGATGCGATCGAGAGCAAATATCGCGCGTTGCGCGCCAAGGTCTCCTTCATCGGTCTCGACCAGCGCAGCCTGGCGTTCCACGGACGGCTGAGCGGGCACCTTTAATATTGGGGCGATTGCGCCAGCGAGGCGTCTTGGCTAAATTTGGCGCGTACGGGGACATCGCAGTCTCCCCGCTAGACGGTTCTCCCGTCCAAGCACTGTGCAACACTCGATTTTCGAGGTGATTGCGCATGGACGGAATTGGCAAAAATCCCAGCGATCCGCAAATGGCAACGGCAGCGCCCGGCATGGGCGAGCTGGTGCTCTATTTCCTGCGGCTCGGGCTGCTCGGCTTCGGCGGCCCCGTTGCGCTGGTCGGGCAGATGGAGCGCGAGCTCGTTGCCGACAAGAAATGGCTGACCAAGGAGCAGATGCGCGAGGCGATCGCCATCTGCCAGTCTCTGCCCGGCCCGCTGGCAATTCAGGTCGGCATCTATATCGCTTATCTGCGCAACGGGTTTTGGGGCGCGTGGGCCGGCGGCTGGGCCTTCATCCTGCCGAATTTCGTCATCGTCGCTGCGCTAGGCGCCCTTTACCTCCATCTCGGCGATCTGCAGCCGGTGACGGCGATCTTCTATGGCGTGAGCCCCGCGGTGATCGCGCTGATCCTGCATTCCTGTTGGCGTCTCGCCAAGCTCGGCATGGAGGACTATTTGCAATGGGCGATCGCGGCGGTGTGCCTCGTCGTCACCGTGGTGCTGCAGGCGGAGGTGGCGCTGTTGTTCATCGGCGCCGGCATCGTCGGCATCCTCTATTACGGCAATCTCGTCCGCAAACCGCCGAAGCTCGCATTGCCGATCGCCGCAACGCCGGTGCTGGCGCAGATGGCGCCGACGGCTGCGAGCGGCACCCTCGGCAAGCTGCTGCTGTTTTTCCTCAAGGCCGGCTCGCTCACTTTCGGCAGCGGACTCGTCATCGTGCCGTTCCTCGAGCAGGGCCTGGTGAAGGAATTTGGCTGGCTTGACGAACGGCAATTCCTCATCGCGGTCGCGATCGGGATGATCAGCCCGGGGCCGGTGGTGATCACGGCGACTTTCGTCGGCTACATTGTCGCCGGCTTCTGGGGCTCGCTGGTGTCGACCGTCGGCATCTTCCTGCCGTCCTTCCTGCTGGTGCTCATCGCTGCGCCCTTGCTGGCGCGGCATCGCGGCAACGCCAATGTGCAGGGTTTCGTGAAAGGCGCCTATGCGGCCGCGATTGGCACCATCCTTGGCGCCTGCATTTTGCTCGGCAAGATCGCCATCGGCGACTGGCTTACGGCGCTGATCGGTCTTTTGTCGCTGGCGGTGCTATTCCGCTGGAAGGTGAGCAATCCGTTGCTCATCGCTGTGACTGCGGTGATCGGGCTCATCGCTTTTCCGATCCTCGGTCCGACCTGGGTGATGGTGCACTAGCGCCGCGCTTTGTGTTACACGATCTCCTGGAACGCTAATCAGGAGATCGTTCATGCGCCGCGCGTTGATCGCTGCCGCCGTCGTCACCGCGACATTTGCGGGAGCGACTGCGAGCCGGGCAGGCAATTACGACGGATCGCTCGGCGCGTTCTTCTTTCCGGATCGGCCGAACGGGCCGTGGTGCGCCAAGGAGAATCTCGGCGCCGAATGGTCGCGCGACGACTGCCGCTACGCGACACTCGAGGCCTGCACGCAGGCCGTGATCGCCGGCAATCGCGGGACCTGCATGGCCAATCCATGGTACCGCGGTGAGGCGGCGCCGCATCCGCGCAGGCACCACAAGAAGCACGGCTGATCCGCCACTATTCTCGCCCGCGACGGGAAGCCGGCCGAGTTGCTATCCCTCGTCAGGATCGATAGAAAAGCGCGCCCCGCGGCGGGCCTGGAAATCGTTTGTATGGAAATTGTGTATTTTCTGCTGAGCCTGTCCCAGGTGCTGGTGCTGTTCGGCGCGGTCCTCGCGCTTGCCGTGTTTTTGCTGGTACGGTTGGTCCGGGCGCTACGCGGGCTCGTCAACAAGGAAGAAAAGAAAGCACCGCCGGTCGTGGTGCCGATCCGGCGCGCGCAACCGGAGCTGTCGCCTATCGCGGCGGCCAATCGCCGCCGCTTCATTCCGTAAGGCGCGTCGCCGCACCCGCTGCGTTTGCTTATTTCCGGCCCGTGAACCAGCCGATCGCGATCAGCACGATACCGGCGACGCCCGCGACGATGCCGTGCTTCATGTGAACGCGCGTAACACCCGCCTCATGGCCGGGAAAGAAGCTCGGCAGCGAGTCGGCGGGCATCATGAAATACATCACGGCGACGACAATCAATGCGAGGCCGAGCACGGTGCAGATGAGCTTCATGGGGGGTGATTCCTTCGGGTTGGCGGGAGATGCATATACGCTGGCGTGGCGAAAATAAACCGCAGCGTGAGCGTTTCGCGCAGCGTGTGAAGCTTGATACACTGCGAGAACGGCCGATCTGACCCCCTGGAGGAGTAAGCCATGATCATCGCCATCGTCACCTTCAAGCTGGCGCAACCGGCCACGCTCGAAGAGATCACCAAAACCTTTCAAGGTACGGCGGCGAAATATCAGGGGCTGCCCGGCTTGCTGCGCAAGAATTACTTCCTCAGCGAAGATGGATGTCGTGCCGGCGGGATTTATGTCTGGGAGACGCGCGAGGCGGCCGAGCGCGTCTACACCACGGACTGGTGCAAGATGATTGAGAGAAAATACGGCACGCCGCCGGTCATCGAATATTTGCATTCGCCGGTGATGGTCGACAATCGCGACGGCAGCATTCGCGTCGCCGCGTAGATTCTTGTTGAGGCATGATCTTTTCCGACCTGCCTTCGCCCGCCGAAGCTTTCGGAAACACGAGAAGCTCTACCGTGGGCTTCGTGCAGGCGGGAAACCGGTGCCCACTTTTCGGGATCATGCGCTAAACCGAGCCGTCCACCATCACGTCGAGCAACACAGGCCCGCTGTGCGCCGTCGCTTTGGCAAGCGCGGCGTCGAGGGCGCTTGGCTTGTCCACGCGCATCGCCGCCACACCGAGGGAGGTCGCCAACCCGGTGAAATCGACCGGCGGATCGGCGAAGTCCATGCCGACGAAATGCGAGTCCTTGTGGAACGACAAAAGACGCTGCTTGATGATGCGATATCCGCCGTTGTTGGCGATCACCACGGTGAGCGGCAACTTGTGATGCGCCGCTGTCCACAGTGCCTGGATCGAATACATGGCGCTGCCGTCGCCCGAATAGCAGACCACGCGCCGTGACGGGTTGGCGAGGCTGACGCCGACTGAGGCGGGCAGGCCCCAGCCGATGCCGCCGGAGGCAAGCCCGTGGAAGCCGTAACGGTCCCGATGCGCGCGCAACGCCGGCAGGTGGCGCGCCGAGGTGAGGCCTTCGTCCACCAGGATGGCGTCCTGCGGCATCGCTTCGATTAGCTGTAGGCACAGCCAATCGGGATCAATGGGCACGCGGTCCTTGGTCTTGGCGATTTCGGCGGCCAGCGCCGCGCGGCGCGATGACCAGTTGTTCGATTTGAGCCGCGCGAGGTTCTCCCGCGCGCGGCGCGTGAGCTCGGCGCCGCTGATGCGCACGAGCGCAGGCGTCAGCGCGCGCAGGGTCTCGCGCACGTCGGCTTTGACCGCGATCTCGACCGGATAGTTCTTGCCGATGTCGTTATCGACGAGCCCCACCTGCACGATCGGCATGCCTTCGGGCAGCGGCTCGATCTCGCTGTAGACCGACATGCGCAGTGGCTCGGTGCCGAGCCCGATCAGCAGGTCGTGGCCGCCGAGGATCTCGCGCACCTGCTTCTGGATGCGGGTGAGGGCGCCCATGAAGCACGGGCTTTCCGAGAGGAAATGCGCGCCATAGGGCGTGCTCTGCTGGTAGACCGGCGCGCCCAGCGTTTGCGCGAATTGCGCCGCCTCGTTGAGCGCATCGCTCTTCACGATCTCGTCGCCGACCACGATGACCGGGCGCCTGGCGCGCAAAATGCGGTCGGCGAAGCGCGCCACCAGCTCGTCCGAGGGCCGCACGCGAGTCTCGATGCGGGTCGCGCGGCCGAGCTCGATGGCGCCTTCGCGGTTGAGGATGTCGCCAGGTAGTGAGATGAACACCGGCCCGGTCGGCGGCGTGGTGGCGATCTTGGCGGCGCGGCGCACGATGCGCGGCAGGTCCTCCAGTCGCGTCACCTCGATGGCCCATTTCACCAGCGGCTCGGCGATCCGCACCAGCGGGTCGTAAAGCAGAGGCTCGGTCAGTCCGTGGCCCTGCTCCTGCTGACCGGCGGTGAGGATCATCGGCGTGCCGGTGAACTTGGCGTTGTAGAGCGCGCCCATGGCATTGCCGAGCCCGGGGGCGACATGGACGTTGCAGGCAACAAGCCGGCCGGAGGCGCGGCTGAAGCCATCGGCGATCGCCACCACCAGGCTTTCCTGCATGGCCATCACGTAGGTGAGGTCAGGATGCTCATTGAGTGCATGCATGATCGGCAGCTCGGTGGTTCCCGGATTGCCGAACAGATGCGTAATGCCCTCGTCCTTGAGGAGGGCAAGGAAGGCCGAGCGCCCGCTGATATGATTCATGCAATGGTAGTCCGTGGTGGGAAAGCGAGACTACACGGTTCCTGAAGCTGCGTCTTGCGTGCAACACGAGTCATCTCATTGGCCTCGTGTCAGAAAACGGTAACAAAAAACTTTCCGCGGCGGACGCGAATCACTGCAAGTTGAGTCGGCTAAAAAGCCAAACCCCAAACCCGGACAGGGAGCGCGCGCATGTTCAGCGAAGGCTCGGTCAGTGCCGGTAGCGTTCGCGTGATTGTCGTTGCCAATGAGAAGGGCGGATCGGGCAAGTCGACCGTCGCCATGCATCTCGCGGTCGCGTTGATGAAGTCCGGCGCGAGTGTGGCCACCGTCGACCTCGATACGCGCCAGCGCAGCTTCACGCACTATATCGACAACCGGCTGGCCTGGTCGCGCGACATTTGTGTGTCGCTGCCGACCCCCGACCATGTCTGCTTCGACGAAGAGGCGGAGTTCGCGGACGACCTGCCCGGCAGCCGCGCCGCTTTGGCCGACACGATCGAGAACCTTGCCGCCAGCCACGGCTTCATCGTCATCGACACGCCCGGCCACAATCACGAGCTGACGCGCTACGCCCATGAGCGCGCCGACACCCTGATCACGCCGCTCAACGACAGCTTTGTCGATCTCGACGTGCTCGCCGCCGTCGAGCCGCGCACCTTTACGGTGGCAGGCGTCAGCCACTATGCGGGCATTGTCGAAGCGGCGCGCCGCGCCCGGCAGCTTGCCGGCAAGTCGGATACCGACTGGGTCGTTCTGCGCAACCGGTTGTCGACGCTGTCGTCGCGCAACAAGCGCTTCGTTGGCAACGCGCTCGCCGATCTTTCGCGGCAGCTCGGGTTCCGCTGCATCGAAGGCCTCGCCGAACGGGTGATCTTCCGCGAGTTCTATCCGCGGGGCCTGACCGCGGTCGACACGCTCGACGCCGAGACGCTCGGCACGCGGCCGAGCCTGTCGCATGCCACCGCGCAGCTCGAGGTGCAGGGACTTGTTGCGGCGCTGCTGCCGATGGTCGCGTCGCAGACCGCGCCGTCACAGAGCCACGCCGCGTAAGCCGTTGGCGCCAGGGGGGCGCCGCGCGGCGGCGTCCCCGCGTAATCCCCTTATTCTTCGCTCGAGGCGGACGGCTTCACGAGCTCGCTCGAGGGGGATGGTTTCACCAGGCCCTGGCGCACGGCGATCGCGACCGCATGCACGCGGTTACGCGCCCCGAGCTTGCGCGCGGCGACACGTAGATAATGAGTGGCGACGCTCTTGCTGACGCTCAACGTCGCCGCAATCTCATCGGTGCTGCGGCCATTCGCGAACAGGTGCAAGGCCGCAAGCTCGGTTTCGTCCAGCGGTCTCATCATGGATGGGGTCGACTGCGCGTTTGCGCCGCTTGTTCGTTCTTCTTCGCCGTACTGAAGTAGTGATGGCGCGCGATTTCCGCGACGACCTGACCAAGAATTAATCTGGTGCGCAGTGTCATTTCATGCATCGCTGGGAACTTCCGCATGGATTGCGCTCCATGGTCGCGACTGCGCGATGCGCTTCGCTCGATGCGTGTGCGCTTGCCGGCGCTTGCATGCGCCTCTAAGCTTTTTCGCGCGAGGCGGCGGCCGGGTACGCAGGCCGACATGGGAACATGATCGAACACGAGCACAGGTTTGCCCTGCATTGCGGCTTCGGCGTGATCGGGGCGATCGGCGTGTTCGCTGCGCTCGCCGCAATATCGCCGCTATCGGCCGCGCGTGCGCAGTCGGCGGACCTCGTGCTCTGCGACCGGATCGCCGCGGATCCTGCCGATCCCGACAAGCCCGCGGACGTCAAAGGCTCGGCGGCGATCGAACCCGGCGATATCGCGACCGCGATCAAGTTCTGCAAGATCGCGGCCGCGGGGTCGCGCCGCGCGCTCTATGAGCTCGGCCGTGCCTATGCCGCCAACCGGCAGACGGGCGAGGCGATGGCGGCTTGGCGCAAGGCGACCGACAAAGGTAGCAGCTCGGCGATGGTCGAGCTCGGTGTGCTCTATGCGACCGGCGCCGGCGTTGCCAAGGATACGGCCGAAGCCCGCAAGCTGTTCGAGCGTGCGGCGCAGGCCGGCAATCCGCGCGGCGTCACCAACCTTGCCGCGCTCGGCGGCGGCGGCACCGGAGCGCCATCGGATCCGGTGAAGGCGCGCGAGCTGTTGGCTAAGGCCGCGGACGCGAATTCCGCAGAAGCGCAATATCAGCTCGGCCTGATGCTGGCGGACGGCACCGGCGGCGCCAAGGACGATGCCGGCGCTCGCGCGCTGTTTGAGAAGGCCGCGGCGCAGGGTCATGCCGGTGCGCTCGAGCGCATGGGTGCTTTCACCATGGCCGGACGCGGCGGAACGGCGGATGAAGGCGCAGCCAAGACCTATTACGAAAAGGCCGCCGCGCTCGGCAACGAAGAGGCCAAGGCGGCGCTCAAGCGCATCCAGTGTCCGTATGTTGTCAAGGACAAGCGCGGCAACGTCGTCACCAATCTCTGTTTTTGACACGCGGGCAAGCGCCGTGCCGATCAGGCGTGCCGCGCGATATGCGCAATGTGTTCCGCGCGCGAGCACGCGATCGCCTTTAGGGTCCCCGCGTCTTGGCACGCGAATTTGCCGCGTGCCTTCTTACAAAGGGGGACCAATGATGGTTCGATCTTGTGCACTCGCGCTTGGCGCGGTGACCGCGTTTTGCCTCGTCTCTTCGGCCGCGATGGCGCAAGGCGCCATGGCGCAGACCGCGCCGCCGACCTACAAGGGCGATCCCGACGTCTACAAGCTGATCTTCGAGGATGCGAATTTTCGCGTGATCGAAGCCGTGCGCAAGAAGGGTGTGCACGACAAGACGCATGGGCACCCGGTGCGGGCAGTCGTCTACAACCTGACCGACTGCAAGACGAAGGTCTATACGCCCGACGGCAAGGTGACCGAGCGCGATGCCAAGGCTGGCACGGTCGCGGCCGTTCCAATCATTCCCGCGCATTCGGCGGAGAATGTCGACAGTGGTGATTGCAGGCAGATTTTCGTCGAACGCAAATAATCGCCAGCGCTCGCCCGCTCAGCGCAAACGTGGCGCTTCCCATCGCGCGGTTTTGAACTTTTTTACGCGACCTTTACGCGCCGCGGTCACGCAAGCTGGCAAGTAATTTGCTACGAGAGACACGGCTCCTATTCGGGGGTCGTGTCTCACGGTTTTAAAGGGGGAGTGAAGGACGATGTGGAAATTTGCAGCGATCGCCGCAGCGGTGGTGATCGGCGCGAGCGCCGTCTCGACCGCGCAGGCGGCCGAGCACTGGAAGTTCAAGGTCATCAACAAATCGAGGACGGCCGCGAACGAATTCCGCACCAAGGAAGAGGGTGAGTGGAGCAAGAACTGGATCAGCGACCGCATCGAGCCGGGCGACACGTTCAACATGGATTTCGGCAGCGAAGAAGGCGACTGCACGGTGCGCACCCAGATCCACTTCACGGACGGGACGTATTTCGATACGCCGGTCGACTACTGCAAGGTCAGCGTGCTCTATATCTACGAGCATGAACTGCGCTGGGATTGATCGCGCCGCTCACTGCAAGTGCGTGAGCGCATTGCGCAGGGCGCGGGCGGCGACGTCCGCGTTCGTTCAGATTTGCTCGGCGTTGAGATAGGCGAAGCGCGCGCCGCAATAAGCCGTCAGCGAACCCACCACCAATGCGGCAAGGCTCGCTATGACTTCGCTCGTCGCCGGCCCGCCGCCCGATTTGCTGAGAATGCCGGCCGCCGTCGTTACCACCAGCACGACGGCGATGAGGATGCGCCGCGCCAGGCGGTGGATGAGCTCGCGCTCGCGCGTCGCGGCGATCAGATAAGCGCCGGTCCCCCAACCGGCGACGAAGCCGGCACCGCCGATCGCCCACCAGGCGAGCGAGGAGATGAACTGGTCGCCGGCGCTGGGGATCAGGTCGCGCAGTGCTGTGCTCAAGCCGACGCCGAGGACGGTGAGGAGGATGTGCATGGCCAGCGCCGCCAGCACGCCGCATGCCACCGCTGCGGCATAATGCAGGCGCCGGAGCGTGTCGCTGTCGGTTTCCATGCAGAACAAAGCCTTGGTATCACGAGACCCGGGTAGAGGAAGCGATTGCTCAGCTATCGGTAACGACAAGGCTTCATCAGTTCAAGCCAGTGAGGTAGACTGTTCATATGGTCACAAAAGCGCTGAAAACGATCCTGGATCGCATCGACACTTGGCCCGAAGCGGCTCAAGACGAAGCGGCTGCAACCTTGCAAGCGTTTGAAGAAGAATTCCGGGAACCCTACGCGTTGACGGATAGCGACCGTGCTGCGCTCGAGCGAAGTGCCGAGGACGTCCGACAGGAACGCTTTGCCGCGGATGAAGCTGTACGAGCGTTGTTCGACCGCTTTCGCGGCACATGAATATCCGCTTCACGCAGACCGCTCTCGACGAAATCGAGAAATTCTTTCTTATATCGCGCAACACGACCAGCAAGCGGCTGCGAGAGTAGCCGCCGCAATCAGGCAGACCGTTGCGCGGGCTGCAGCGCGACCGCTGTCATCTCCTGTCGTCTACGCCGGCGACGTGCGGGCAAAGCTTGTTGCCCGATTCTAATTACGTATCTTCTATGTCGCCCACAATGGCGAGTTGATCATTCGCAACGTCCGTCACACCGGACGGCAGCGTCCATGGGAAAGCGAGAAATAGAAGCGAGCGATTTGATCGCCTTGCGGATCGATCGCTGCTCTAGCTTTTTCAGCTACCGGACGGCCTTGAGGAATTCGCCGAGCTCGCGCTCGAGCGCTTCGAGCGCCATGCGGCGAGCGGGAGTCATCAGCGGACCGTAATCGCGCTCCGGCTCGCTCGAACGCTGCGTGGTGATCGGCTGACAATCATACGGTTCGGTATCCAGAGTCTGGTTCATCCGCGGCCCCTTTAACCCCGCGCATGGTCCCGAAAAGTGGGCACCGGATTTCGGCAAAGACCATGCACCGATCGGAATCCCCCTTAGAGATATCTGAGTCGCGCACTTACCAGCGTTAACCCGCGGGCGTTCGGAGGATTTCCCGTTACCGTGGCGTTCGAGTCACAGCCCCGGAAAAGGCAGACGACGCAACGCTTTTGCCGCCCTGGCGTTATGCCGCTGGATGCGAACCCCCGATCTGACCACGGTCGAGACCGACATCCCGGCGCGGCTGGAGCGGCTGCCCTGGGGGCGCTTCCATACGCTGGTGGTGGTCGCGCTCGGGGTCACCTGGATCCTGGACGGGCTCGAAGTCACGCTCGCCGGTGCCCTGTCCGGCGCGCTGAAGCAGAGCCCGGTTCTGCACTTCAGCAACACCGAGATCGGCTTTGTCGCCAGCGCTTATCTGGTCGGCGCCGTGCTCGGGGCCATCTTTTTTGGCTGGCTCACCGACCGGCTCGGCCGCAAGAAGCTCTTCTTCGTTACGCTGACTGTCTATCTGCTCTCGACCGCCGCGACGGCGGCATCGTGGAATGTCGCGAGCTTCGCGCTGTTTCGTTTTCTCACCGGCGCCGGCATCGGCGGTGAATACACCGCGATCAACTCGACCATCCAGGAGCTCGTCCCCGCACGCGTGCGCGGCTGGACCGATCTGTGCATCAACGGCAGCTTCTGGGTCGGCGCCGCGCTCGGCGCGCTCGGCTCCATCGTGCTGCTCGATCCCGCGGTGATCGATCCGGACGTTGGCTGGCGGCTTGCCTTCCTGATCGGCGCGACGCTGGCGCTCATCATCTTCGCCATGCGGCTGTGGCTGCCGGAAAGCCCGCGCTGGCTGATGACCCATGGTCACGCGCAGGAGGCCGAGCGCGTCGTCGCCGGAATCGAAGCACGCGTCGGCGTCTCGGCGTCGGAGACGCCGCTGCCGCGCGTGAAGCTCAAAGCGCGACGCGCGACGCCGCTCGCGCAAGTCATGCGCACGCTGTTCGTCGATCATCGCCAGCGCACGGCCGTGGGCTTGAGCCTGATGGCGGCACAGGCGTTCTTCTACAACGCGATCTTCTTCACCTACGCACTGATCCTCACCGATTTCTACAATATCCCGTCTGGAGAGGTCGGCTGGTATCTGCTGCCCTTTGCCGTCGGCAACTTCACCGGTCCGGTGCTGATCGGCCGCTTCTTCGACACCATCGGCCGCCGCCCGATGATTGCTTTCACTTACATCCTCTCCGGCGTGCTGCTGACCGGGACGGGATATTTGTTTGCGCACGAATTGTTGTCCGCGCAAATGCAGACCTTGTCCTGGATGGTGATCTTTTTCTTCGCCTCGGCCGCCGCGAGCTCCGCCTACCTGACCGTCAGCGAAACGTTTCCACTGGAAATCCGGGCGTTGGCGATCGCTTTCTTCTACGCGGTGGGCACCGGCGTCGGCGGTGTCGTGGGTCCTTGGCTGTTCGGCGTGCTCATCGACACCGGCTCGCGCATGAGCGTGTTCGGCGGCTACCTCATCGGCGCCGTGCTGATGATCCTCGGCGGGCTCGTCGCCGCGCGCTGGGGCGTCGCGGCCGAAAAGAAGTCGCTGGAAAGCGTCGCCCGCCCGCTCGCTTTCATCGATTGAGGGAAACTGCCGCGCACGCTATCAAGCGGCCATGAGCCCGCTTCTCACCGACCTCTATCAGCTCAACATGCTGCAGGCCTATCTCGGGCGCGGCGCGACCGAGACCGCGGTGTTCGAGTTTTTCGTGCGCAAGCTGCCGGCGCGCCGCGGTTTCCTCATGGCCGCCGGGCTCGAGTCGGTGCTGCACTTCCTCGAGACGGGGCAGTTTTCGCCAGAGGAGATCGATTGGCTCGGGAGCACCAAGCGGTTCAGCAGAGAGCTGCTCGACTACCTGCGCGACTTCCGCTTCACCGGCGACGTGCAGGCGATGCGCGAGGGCACGGTGTTCTTTGCCGACGAACCGGTGCTGCGCATCACCGCGCCGCTGCCGCAGGCGCAGCTGATCGAGACCCGCGTCGTCAATTTGTTGCACTTCCAATGCGCCATCATCTCCAAGGCGGCTCGCATGGTGCTGGCAGCGCCCGGCAAGCTCCTCCTCGACTTCGGCGCGCGCTATGCGCACGGCGCGGAAGCGGCGATGCAGGCGGCGCGCGCGAGCTACATCGCCGGCTTTGCCGGCACGGCGACGGTGCTTGCCGGCAAGGAGTTCGGCATCCCGATCTTCGGCACCATGGCGCACTCCTTCATCCTGACGCATCATGACGAGAGCGCGGCCTTCGAGGACTTCGCGCGTGAGCGGCCGGACAGCGTCATCCTGCTGATCGACACGTACGACACCGATGCGGGCGCGCGGAAGGTCGTGGCGCTGGCGCCGAAGCTCAAAGCCGCCGGCATCAAGATCCGCGGCGTGCGCATCGACAGCGGCGATCTCGTCGCCTGTGCGCGCAGCGTGCGCAGCATTCTCGATGCCGGTGGGCTGCAGGATGCGGCGATCTTCGTCTCCGGCGGCATCGACGAGGACGTCCTCGCCGACTTCATCAAGCGCGGTGCACCGATCGACGGCTACGGCATCGGCACCAGCCTGACCACCTCGATCGACGCGCCGGCGCTCGATGGCACCTACAAGCTGCAGGAATATGCCGGCAGCGCGCGGCGCAAGCGCTCGCCCGGCAAGGAGACCTGGCCCGGGCGCAAGCAGGTGTGGCGGCGTTATGCCGACGGCCGCATGGCCGGCGACGTGCTCTCGGTCGAGGACGACAGGCAGGACGGCACATCCTTGCTCGAGCCGGTGATGCGCGGCGGCAAGCGCCTTGCTCCGGCGCCGACGCTCGACGCCCTGCGCGCGTATGCGGCGAAGGAGCTTGCATCATTGCCCGAGCCGCTGCGGCGGCTCGAGCCAATGGCGTATCCAATCGAAGTCGCTGCGCAACTGCTGGAATTGGCTCGGGATGTCGACGAGCGCAGGCCCCGCTCTTGATCAGGGCTTCGTTTGCAATACAGTCTATGGTTGCATAGCTGGCGCCGCCCGTTTATTCTATGACGACCAATACGGGGGGCGTTTATGGTAAGGACATTCGTACTCGGCCTTGCAACTTTGATTTTAGTAACGACCGCTCCGGTTAGAGGCCAGTTCACCGCCGAGGCTATTCTCGAGAAAAAGCCGCTCAACTTCTTTTTCAGTTCCGACGTTACGCTCTCTCGAGACCGTAACAATCGTAATAACAATGTGGCCGGCTCGGCCAAGCTCGTAGCCGAGTTGCGCCATGCGTCCGATGTGCTTGCCGCGATGATGCCCGAGCTCAACCGCCGGATTGCCAAGGCCGTTGGGAGCCCAGATAAATTCGTCGTGACAGAAATTCGTCCGCAATTCGACTTTGCGAGCCCAGACAACAGGTTGAAGTTGGAGGCCGTGCTCCAGGTGCATGATGATGGTGCGGCAGGGGATGCCACTTTTGTTGTGCCAATTGAAATCAGTGTGAAGAACCAGCAGATTGTTCTAGAAAACAAGGGCGCTACGCTGCAAAGCCACAATTTGTATTGGCGGGTCGGTTTTCGCGTTCCAGATCGCCTTGTACGAGACCGTAGCGAGCGCGAGGTCACCACGAAGGTTGGAAGCGTCATCGGGATTGCTAATTCCTGGATCAAATCGAAATTGATCGATCCAATGCGGCGGCAGATCGATGCGTGGCGCCTGCAGCAAGTCGCGCTTAAGTCGCCGAAGATTACCTGGTCGGGCGACGCATTGAGAATCGAGGTCGAGCTTTCTGGCCAAGCTGCGGTAACAGAAGTCGATAACTGGATCAGGGACTAGTAGTTTTCGAAATCCACGCTGCTGCCCGAATGTGGCTGATCAAGCTACCAGCTCGCGCATGATCTTATAGAGCGCGGCCTGCCCCTCGAAGCCGATGCCAGGGCGATCCGAAAGGGTGATGAACCCGTCCTCGATCTTCGCGTCGTCGGCGAAGCCGCCGAAATCGCCGAACACGCCGGGATAGGATTCCGCGCCGCCGAGCCCGAAGCCCGCGGCGATGGCGAGCGACATCTGGTTGCCGCCATGCGGAAACAGTGAGCGCCGCGGCCATTGGCGGCGCGCCAGCATGTCCAGCGTGCGCGCATATTGTGTGATGCCGTACGCCTGCGGCGGGTCGATCTGGATGATGTCGTGCGGCCGCAGGCCACCGAAGCGAACGAGGTTCTCGACGTCCTGCGTGGAGAACAGGTTCTCGCCGGTGGCGAGCGGCGGCGCGTAGACGCCGGCAATCTCAGCGAGAAGCGCGTAATCGAGCGGATCGCAAGGCTCTTCGAACCAGCGCAGCTTGAACGGCGCCAGCGCCTTGGCATAAGCCAGCGCCTCGGTGCGATCGAACTTGCAATTGGCGTCGACCGCGAGCCGCTCGCCTGAGCCCATCACCGCGAGCACGGCTTCGAGGCGACGCACGTCCTCGTCGAGCGGCAGCCCGCCGACCTTCATCTTCACCTGTGTGTAACCGGAGGCGAGATGCCGGCGCATCTCATCTTGCAGGTCGGCGATGGCCTGCCCCGGGAAGTACCAGCCGCCGCCGACATAGCAGAACACTTTCTCAGCAATCTTGCCGCCGTTGAAGCGCTCGGCGAGCACGACGTGCAACGGCTTGTCCGCGATCTTGGCGACAGCGTCCCAGATCGCCACCTCGATGGCGCCGATGCCGACCGAGCGCTCGCTGTGCCCGCCGGCCTTCTCGCGCCGCATCATCACGGCGAGGATTTTTGCCGGATCGAGATTGTCGCCCGCAGCGTCGAGCAGGCTTTGCGGATCGGCGGCGAGGATGCGCGGGATGAAGCGCGCGCGCATCTGCGCACCACAGGCATAGCGGCCGGTGGAGTTGAACGCGAAGCCGCAAATGGCCTTGCCGCCCCGCACCACGTCGGTGATCACCGCGACCACCGACGTCGTCATTTCCGAGAAATCGAAGCTCGAATTACGCAGCTGTGACTTGAGCGGGATCGCGGTCTCGCGGATGTCGACGATGCGCATTGCGCTGGTGCTGGAGCTATTGGATCTGCGGGATCTTGGCGTCGCGAATGACGCCGCTCCACTTGTCCACTTCCTTCTTGATGTAGGCCTTGAACTCGTCCGGCGTGTTGCCGACTGGATCGAAGCCGAGCTGCGCGCATTTCTGCTTCACGTCGGGAAGCTGCATCACTTTGACGATCGCCGCATTGAGAAACTTGACCAGCTCGGGCGACGCGCCGCCAGGCAGCAACACGCCCTGCATCGTCTCCGATTCCTGCTCCTTCAAGCCGGCCTCCACGATGGTCGGTACTTGCGGCAATGCGCCGGAGCGTTTGGCGCTGGTCACCGCCAAACCGCGCAACTTCCCGTCCGCGACCTGCGGGGCCGTGGGCGGCAGCGCGCTGAAGGCGATCGGCGTATGCCCCGCGATCGCCGACTGGATCGCGGGTGCGGCGCCGTTGAACGGCACAGAGGTGACGTCGAGCTTGAAAGTCAGCTTGAACAGCTCGCTGGCGAGATGCGGCGTGGTCCCGATACCCGGATTGGCGATGCTGTACTTGCCGGGATTAGCCTTGATCAGATCGATCAGCTCCTTGACGGTCTTCGCTTCGATCGAGGGATGCACCACCAGGATGTTCGGCGAAGCCGCCGCGAGCGTCACCGGCGTGAAGTCCTTGTACGGGTCGTAGGGCTTCTTGGCATAGAGGCTCGGGTTGACCACGTAGCTCGACGATACAATGACGATCGTATAACCGTCGGGCGCGGCCTTGGCGGCCATCAGCATGCCGATATTGCCGCCTGCGCCAGCGTGGTTCTCGACAAAGAACTGCTGACCGAGGCTTTCCGACAGCTTCAGCGCGACCAGCCGCGCCATCACGTCGGTGGGGCCGCCGGCCGCGAACGGTACAATGACTTTCACCGGGTGATTGGGATACCCGCCGGGCCCCTGCGCGAACGCGGCTCCCGCCGCAAGCAACGCGATGCCGCAGATGAAACGGCCGATCCAACGCATGCGTTTCCTCCTCGATTTTCTTGTTTTGAAAAGCACCCAAAAGCATGCCCGCTTGGCCGGGCTTGCGCAATCGGCGCGGCAGCCGTGCAGCCTTTCTATGCCGAATTACGTTATACTGACTGTAGCAAGACGCCCTCGGGAGCTTCATCATGCTGACCCCTGCCAAGCGCTCCGACACCATTCCTTTCGACAGCGAACGCCTCGATCGCCTCATGGACGAGGCTGGCATCGACGTCATCCTCGCCACCTCCAAGCACAATGTCTCGTATCTGCTCGGCGGTCACCGCTCGCTGTTTTTCGAGGTGATGGATGCGACCGGCGTCACTCGTTATTTGCCGGTGTTCGTCTATGCCAAGGGCGCGCCGGAGAAATCGGCCTATATCGGCCATCGCCTGGAGAATTATCAGCGCCAGGTGAAGCCGTTCTGGACGCCGGAGACGCAGACGGTTACCGCCGGCACCGTCGATGCCATGCAGAAAACGCTCGATTATGTGCACCGCGCCGGCATCAAGACCAGGCGCGTTGCCGTCGAGTTCGGTTTCCTGCCGATGGATGCCGCCGACGTGTTGCGCAAGGCCCTGCCCGAAGCCGAGCTCGTCGACGCACTTTATGTGCTCGAGCGTCAGCGGGCGGTGAAATCGCCGCGCGAGCTGGAGATGCTCAAGGTCGCGTCCGACCTGGTGATCGATGCGATGCTCGCGGTGATCAGCGGCCATGGTCCGGGCACGACGAAGCAAGAGCTCTCCGACGCGTTACGCCGTGAGGAAACCAATCGTGGCATGATGTTCGAATATTGCCTGCTCACGGCCGGCACCAGCTTGAACCGCGCACCGTCGGATCAGCCCTGGGGCAAGGGCGAGATCCTCTCGCTCGATTCCGGTGGCAACTATCACGGCTATATCGGTGACGTGACGCGCATGGCCATCCACGGCGAGCCCGATGCCGAGCTCGAGGATCTGCTTGGCGAGGTCGAGACCATCCAGCAGGCGGCATTCAAGGCGATCCGGCCCGGTGTGATGGGCGCGGAGATCTATGCGGCGGGCGACCAAGCGCTCAAGCGCTCGAAGCAGCACAACCACATGCACTTCCTCGCGCACGGCATGGGGCTCGTCAGCCATGAGGCGCCGCGCCTCACCGCGACGGGCCCGGTGCCCTATCCGGCCGATGATGCGAGCCGCCCGCTCGAGCCGGGCCTCGTCGTTTCCGTCGAGACCACGCTGCAGCATCCGCAGCGCGGCTTCATCAAGCTTGAGGACACCGTCGCCGTGACGCAGACCGGCTACGAGATCTACGGTGATCGCGCGCGCGGCTGGAATCGCGGCGGCAGCGCATGATCCCGAAAAGTGGATACCGGTTTTCGGCCAAGATCATGCGCCAATAAGAAAACACCTAGTACTTTCGGATCGGGCGATTTGCCGCGCGGGCCAGAACGCGCCGTTAACACATCGTCAACCCTGATCGACGACGGTCGCCTTATGCGAAACCCGCTTCGGTCCGCTATCGCCGTGGCGGCATGCGGCTTTGTGGTTGTCGCCGTTCTGCTGCTCTGGGCGGGAATCTCGGTGTCCGGCGATGCACGGACCGATCGGATCGCCGTACTGGAAAAGTACAGACGCACCGCGGAAATTAGCTACCCTGATTTCAATCCCTACTCCGAAGCCAAAGCCAGGCTCGGCCAACTGCTGTTCTTCGATCCGACCCTGTCGGGTTCGCAGGTGCGCTCCTGCGCGACTTGTCACAATCCGGCGCTGTCATGGGGCGACGGCTTGCCGCGTGCGGTCGGCGAAAAGCAGGAAGTCTTGGCGGTCCGCTCGCCGACGCTGCTCAATGTGGCGCTGACGCCGAAGCTCGGCTGGGACGGACATTTCCGCGATCTCGAAGCCGTTGCTTTCGGGCCGATCGCTGCCGCCAACAACATGAATCTCCCGGAGAAGGTTCTGATCAGTCGTCTCACGGCGATCCACGGTTATGGTGACGCATTCAACGCGGCATTCGGATCGCGCGAGATCACGCGACGCAAGATCGAGCTGGCGCTCGCCACTTACGAGCGCACCATCGTCTCCGGCGAGGCGCCGTTCGATCGTTGGGTCAAAGGCGATGAGAGCGCGATCAGTGAGCCGGCCAAACGCGGCTTCGATCTATTCAACGGCAAGGCGCATTGTGACAGTTGCCACAGCGGCTGGGCTTTCACCGACGCTTCGTTCCACGACATCGGTGTCGCCAAAGGCGACGATATCGGCCGCGGCAAATTGTTTCCGAGCTCGGTAAAGCTGCGCTACGCCTTCAAGACGCCGACGCTGCGCGACGTGGCGCGGCGCGCGCCGTATATGCATGATGGCTCGGTGCCGACGCTCGACGAGGTGATCGCGCTCTATGATCGTGGCGGCATCGATCGCCCAAGCCGCTCCGAACGCATCAAGCCGCTGCATCTGACCAAGCAGGAGAAGGCCGATCTGCTCGCATTCCTGCGCACGCTCGACGGCGCGCCGGAAGCGGTCTCGATCTCGGCTTTGCCGCGCTGAACCGGGCTTAGAGCATTGCCGGCAGCGCCGCGCCGGCGAGGGCGAGCGCACCGATCACCAGGAAGCCAGCGCAAGTCTCGATCACTTCAGTGCGGGCCGGGAAGCGTTCGGCGAGGGCTGCGAGAGCAGCGCCGAGCAGAAGACCGATGGCGTCGACGGCGGCGAGCATGGGCGGCTCCGGTGGGGGCATTAGGGCCCCCGAACTGCCGGTTGTCATAGGCCACAATCCTTAAGAGCCGCTTTGATCCGGCAATTGAAGGGGATTTGCCGTCATCCGCCTGCCGCCAAAGGTTAACCAAGACTTAAAGTCAGGCCGGTAAGGTTATCAAAACACTAAGAAATATGCTAATACGTCCTGGGCGACATTAAGACACTGGCAGGATGTATCGCTTCCGCGATACAACTACCACGTATGCAATTGTGCGTTGTTGTTGTGTTGGAGGCGTTGAAATGAGACGGCTGCCCGGTTGGCTGCCGCGTGTGGCGATATGGCCGCTCGCCGTTTTGGTTAACATCATCGCCGCTGGCACCGCCAGCGCCCACGTCAAATGGTTCTGCGCTTATGACCAGGCCGGGCAACCGCGCGGGCTCGAGAACGTGCTCTGCCCGGATTTCGAATTCCTCGTCGGGCTTTCCATCCTCGGCCTGATGGCCGGCGCTCTCTTCGAAGGGACGACGATCGGCGCCGCTATGCTGCGCGCCATCGACCGCGCGACGCGGCTCCTTTACGAGAACTCCGAGCTGGTCCTGCGCGCCGCTTGCGGCTTCTTCTTCATTTCGATCTGGGCGGTCGGCGGCGTTCTGCTCACCCCCGAGCTCAAGACCAGCGCGCCGATCGTAGGCGCCATCCATCTCGGCATCGCCGCCAGCATGCTGTCGCGGCGGACCATGCCGCTCGGCGGTCTCGGCATCGCCACCCTGTTCGCGATCGCCACGTGGCAATACGGCGCCTTTCATCTTGCCGATTACCCGATCTTCCTCGGGGTCGCCGGTTATCTCGTGCTTGTCGGTCTGGGCAAGGACGAGCTGTTCGGCATGCGGCCGGTCGACGTGCTGCGCTGGACCGCGGGCATCACGCTGATGTGGGCTTCGATCGAGAAGTGGGCCTATCCGGAATGGTCGTTCCCGCTGCTGCTGACGCATCCGCGCCTGACGCTCGGGCTCGATCCGGAGTTCTACATGCGCGCGGCCGGCGCCGTCGAATTCGCGCTCGCTTTCGCGCTCATCTGGACGCCGCTGGTGCGCCGCGTCGCCGCGGTGATGCTCACCGGCATGTTTGTCAGCGCTGTCGCCGAGTTCGGCAAGATCGACATGATCGGCCACACGCTCATCGTCGCGGTGCTGCTGGCGCTGATCGCCGATCGCGGCAGCGAGCACAAGCTCGTGCGCCACCCGTGGTTGGCGCCGGTCGGCTACGCGTCAGCGCTTGCGGCGTTTCTGTCGCTCTATTACGTGGCGCATGCCGCGATCTATGGCACCTCGGTGCTGTAGATCACTGCACGTGCACGAGGAGCTTCATCTTCGGATGAATGGCGCACAGCACTTCGAACGTGCCGGTCACCGGAAATGTGATGCTGGTCTTGGTGCCTGGCTTCTGATCGCCTGAATCGAAGCGGAAGGTATCGGAATCCACATAGGCATGGTGCAGCAGGTCGGCATCGTCGTTGACGATGTCGAGCGCCTCGCCGCGCTTGATCGACACTTCCGGCGGTTTGAATTCGCGGCCCTTCTGCGAAATCGTGATCAGCGGCAAAGCCGCGAGGCCGCTCAGGCCGCCGAACAGGAAGGCGAGCGCTGTCAGGATGCTGATCGAGGTCCGCGTCCACGTGCTCAGATTGCAAATAGGCATCAATGCACCGCCGATTCCCACTGTTTCGCCCGGTGTCCGCAGCCTGCGGCGGCGCGGTTAAGGCGGCGTTAACGAACTCTCGAAGATCGGAACCACCGCTCAAACGAACTTAACCCGACGACCTTAGGTAGAGGCGGGGATTTACAAGCCGGTTACGGCATGCGGCGGACAAATACGACGTCACGAGTGATTGATGCACTGTCGCGCTGGCGCCAGGGGGCCACATGGGCCGCGGCGCTCGGCATGACCATTCGTGGCCGCATTCTCATCGCCTTCATGGTGATGGCGGCGCTCACCGCGACGCTCGGCGGCTATGCGTCGCTCGGCATCCGCGGCGCCGGCATTCTCGTCGACAAGACGTTCGATGAATCGCTGATGTCGATCAACTATGCGCGCGCCGCGGCCGCGGATTTCGCGGCCATGCAGGCCGCGTTCGCGCGGCGCTGGACGTCGACCGACGCGGCGACGCGCGCCAAGCTCGACGGTGAGATCAACACGCTCACCCGGACTTTGGCAGCCGATCTTGGTGTCGCCCTGCAGCGCGCCCAGTCGACGCGGGCCCAGGCGGCCGCGCGCGACGTGCTGCGCGAGGTTACCGCCTGGACCGAGCTGCGCGAACGCATGATCGACGGAGATGCGCTCGACGTCGACTGGAAAACTTTCGACCAATATGCCCACAAGGTCGACGAGCAGATCGACCTGCTGGTCAATTATACCGCCGGCGACGGTTTCATCTATCGCCAGCAGGCGCGCGCAACCGTCGCACGCGATCTCAAGCTCAATATCATTGGAACGGTGCTGGCGCTCTTATTGTCTGCGCTGGTCGCGTGGACGCTGGCGCGGCGCATCGTCGGCCCGGTGGCGGTCGCCTCCGATGTCGCCGAACGCATCGCCACGGGCCGTCTCGACATTGCCATTCCCAAAGGCAGCGCCGATGAGCTCGGCGCGCTGCTCGCGTCGATGGGCGTGATGCGCGACAACATCAAGGCGATGATGGAGCGCGAGGTGGCGCAGCGCCGCTCGGCGCAGTCGCGGCTCGCCGACGCGCTGCAGAACTCGCAGGAAGGCGTGGTGCTCGTCGACGCCGACGATTGCGTCGCGCTCGCCAACGCCCGCGCCGCGGATTTCCTCGGCGTCTCCGCCGATCTGCTCACGCCGGGGACGTCGCTCGCGACGCTGCAGCCGGCACTATCGAGCTCGGTTGGCGCCGGCCGCGTGCTCATGCGCCAGGCTGGCGAGGAGCAGGTGACTGGCGAAGTCGCTTTGCCTGATGGCCGCTGGCTGCGCATCAGCCAAAGCGCCACCCGCGATCAGGGTTTCATCGTCGTCTGCAGCGACATCAGCGCGTCCAAGGAACAGGAAGCGGTCCTGCGCCAGACCAATCGCCGCCTCGACGCCGCGCTCGACAACATGTCGCAGGGCTTGTGCCTGTTCGACGCACAGCAGCGGCTCGAGGTGGTCAACCGGCGCTTCTTCGAAATCTTCGGCCTGCCGCGCGACAAGATCGTGCCCGGCGTCACCTTCCGCGAAATTCTCGAGCTGAGCGTCGCGAAAAATCATCCGCCCGGCAAGGACGTGGATGATTATCTTGCCGAGCGCACGGCATTCATGCGCGAGAACCCGACTGGCACACGCTTCCTTGATCTCAAGGACGGTCGCGTCATCGCCTGCGTGCACACTCCGAGCGGCGGCAGCGGCTGGGTCGCGACCTACGAGGACGTCACCGAGCGCCGGACTGCCGAGGCCAAGATCATCCACATGGCGCGCCACGACGCGCTCACCAACCTGCCCAATCGCGTGCTGTTTCGCGAGCGTATGGAAGAGGCACTGTCCCGCGACGAGACCTTCGCCGTGCAGTTCATCGATCTCGACCGCTTCAAGAGCGTCAACGATACGCTCGGCCATCCGATCGGCGACGCGCTGCTCTGCGCGGTCACCAAGCGGCTGCAGACCGCGGTGCGCGGCAGCGACATGGTGGCCCGGCTCGGCGGCGACGAATTCGCTATCGTCCAGATGGGCGCTGCGCCGAGCGAAGCGACCGAGCTAGCCGCCCGCATCATCGAGACGCTTTCGGCGCCGTTCGAGGTGCGCGGCCATCAGGTGGTGATCGGCGCCAGCGTCGGCATCGCCATGGCGCCAACCGACGGCAGTGAGCCCGACCAGCTGCTGCGCAACGCCGACATGGCGCTCTATCGCGCCAAGAGCGACGGCCGCGGCACCTATCATTTCTTCCAGCCGGAGATGGACGCGCAGCTGCAGGCGCGCCGCGGCCTCGAGCTCGATCTGCGCAAGGCGCTCGCCGAGGGCCAGTTCGAGCTCTACTACCAGCCGCTGGTCGATATCGCGAGCGGCGACGTCGCCAGCTTCGAGGCGCTGATCCGCTGGAATCATCCGGAACGCGGTCTGGTGCCGCCGGATTCCTTCATCTCCGTCGCCGAAGAGATCGGGCTCATCGTGCCGCTCGGCGATTGGGTGCTGCGCCAGGCCTGCAAAGATGCCGCGCAGTGGCCCGGCAATATTGGCGTCGCGGTGAACCTGTCGCCGGTGCAGTTCCGCAGCGCAACGCTTGCGCTCTCCGTCGTCGCGGCGGTTGGACAATCCGGCTTGGCGCCGTCGCGCCTCGAGCTCGAGATCACCGAAAGCGTGCTGCTGCAGGACGACCAGGCGGTGCTCGACATCCTGCATCAGGTGCGCGAGCTCGGCGTGCGCACCTCCATGGACGATTTCGGCACCGGTTACTCGTCGTTGCGCTACCTGCGCAGCTTCCCCTTCGACAAGATCAAGATCGATCGCTCCTTCATCCGTGAGCTCGGCAAGGAGAACAACGAGGGCATCGCCATCATCCGCGCCATCACCAAGCTCGGGCAGAGCCTCGGCATGATCACGACCGCCGAAGGCGTGGAGACCAAGGAGCAGCTCGAGCTGCTGCGCGCCGAGGGTTGCACTCAGGCGCAGGGCTATCTGTTCAGCAAGCCGAAGCCGGTGTCCGAAGTCCCGGCGATGTTGAAGAAGCTGCGCCCCCGCATCCGCGCCGCCTGAGCCTTGCGGCGCTCGCATGCGCGTGCGGCTGAGACACATATTGCCTTCCCCACGCCGCGGGTGATGTAGTCCGCCCGATCAGGGGGAGCTGGGATGATGCGCGGCGTCGGCTACCGGAAGTCGCTTCCGATCGAGAGCGAGGATGCGCTGACCGACATCGAGCTTCCGGTGCCGGAGCCCAAGGGGCACGACCTCCTGGTCGAGGTCCGCAGTGTCTCGGTCAATCCCATCGATACCAAGGTCCGCAAGCGGGCCGGAGCCGAGGCTCCAGCCTGGAAAGTGCTGGGATGGGACGCGGCGGGCATCGTCAAAGCCGCCGGCCCGGACGCGACGCTGTTCAACGCAGGCGACGCGGTGTTTTACGCCGGTGCGCTCAACCGGCCCGGGACCAACAGCGCCTTGCATCTCGTCGATGAGCGCATCGTCGGCCGCAAGCCGGGCAGCGTGAGCTTTGCCGAGGCGGCGGCCCTGCCGCTCACCGCCATAACCGCCTGGGAGATGCTGTTCGATCGTCTCGACATCCGCAAAGCCGTGCCCGGCGCCGCGTCCGCCGTCGTCATTGTCGGCGGCGCGGGCGGGGTCGGATCGATCGCCGTTCAGCTGGCGCGGACACTCACCTCGCTGACGGTCATCGCGACGGCGTCGCGGCCGGAGACCCGGGACTGGGTTCAGAAGCTCGGCGCGCATCATATTCTCGATCATTCCAAGCCGCTGGCACCGCAGGTGAAGACGCTGAGGCTCGGCGCTCCTGGCTTCGTGTTTGCAACGACCAACACCGATCAGCATGTCGCCGACATCGCCGATCTGATCGCGCCACAGGGCCGGTTCGGCCTGATCGACGATCCGCAGCCGTTCAACATCGGCATCTTCAAAGGCAAGAGCGTGTCGATTCACTGGGAATCCATGTTCACGCGCTCGGTCTTCGCGACGCCCGACATCGTGCAGCAAGGTGCCTTGTTGAACGAGGTCGCGAGACTGGTGGATGCCGGAACGTTGAAGAGCACGCTCGCCGACAACTTCGGTACCATCAATGCCGCGAATCTCAAGCGCGCGCATGCGCTGATCGAGAGCGGACGGTCCAGGGGAAAGATCGTGCTCGAGGGCTTCGCGTCTTAGAACATCTGCGGAGGCCGCTGCCCCTTGCTTTCCCGGCACTGCCAATGATTGAGTTTCTTTTTTGCCGGCGCCTGTCCGCATGCCGGGACAGCGCGGCGTTCAAAGGGGTCTGAAGATGCCGGCTCGCAAGCTCAACCGCGACGATCTCCGCAAGGCCGCGGAGAAATACAAGAACTGGGGCAAATGGGGCGCGGATGACGAGATCGGCACGCTGAACTATACGCAGCCGGAGGACATCATCGCCGCGGCGCAGCTCGTCAAGAAAGGCAAGGTGATCTCGCTGGCCTTGAATTTCGACCATACCGGCCCGCAGGGCGCCAAGAGCAAATATCCTTCGCTCGGCCGCACCAATCCGATCCACACCATGCTGCGCACCGGCACCGACGCCTATTCCGGCGTGCTCGATAAGCGCGGCATCCGCGCCGCCGACGACATGGTGGTGATGCCGCTGCAATGCGGCACGCAGTGGGATGGCCTCGGCCACGTGTTTTATGAAGACCACATGTGGAACGGCTACGACTGCCGCGAGGTGACCACCGCCGGCGCGCAGAAATGCGGCATCGAGAAGACCAAGGACAAGATGGTCGGCCGCGGCGTGTTGCTCGACGTCGCGCGCTACAAGGGCGTCGAGTCGCTCGATGACGGCTATGCCATCACGAATGACGATCTCTATGCTACGGCGAAGAAGCAGAAGGTCGCGTTCAAGCGCGGGGACTACATCGTCGTGCGCACCGGCATGATGGAGCGCTGCCAGAAGGCGGGGAGCTGGGACGGCTATCCCGGCGGCGACGCGCCGGGCTTCGGCTTCGAGACGCTCGATTTCGTCCGCGACACGCAGCTCGCGGCGCTGGCCAGCGACACCTGGGGCTGCGAGGTGCGGCCCAACGAGACGGAGCCCGGCATCAACCAGCCCTGGCATTGGATCACCATTCCGATCATGGGCATGACCATGGGCGAGATCTTCAATGTGAAAGAGCTCGCCGACGATTGCGCCAAGGATGGGATCTACGAGTTTATGTTCGTGGCGCCGGCGATCCCGATCACCGGTGCGGTCGGCTCGCCGACCAATCCGCTGGCGATTAAATAAGTCCATCTCCTCATCCTGAGGAGCCGCGCGCGAGCGCGGCGTCTCGAAGGATGAAGGCCCGAGAATCCCGAAGTCATTGCCCCTCACCCTTCGAGACGCGCCCTGCGGGCGCTCCTCAGGATGAGGGCGAGAGATACGAGAGAGCACATCCATGCAAATCGGTCACAACCAGAAACGTCTCGGCGCCGAAGTGCTCGCCGACATGCTTGCCGGCTACGGCGTCACCCATGTGTTCATGGTGCCCGCAGTGTTGCGGCGGACCTTTGTCGAGATGGAGCGGCGCACCTCGATCGCCCGCGTGCACACACATGGCGAAAAATCCGCCGCCTATATGGCCGACGGCTATGCACGGGCCTCCGGCAAGCCCGGCATCTGCATGGCGCAAGTGATCGGCGCGCTCAATCTTGCCGCGGGGCTGCGCGATGCCTGGCTCGCGCATTCGCCGGTGATCGCCTTTACCGGCGGACGGGATCCGAAGACCAAGTTCCGCAAGGTCTATCAGGAGATCGATGACGTGCCGGCCTTCGAGCCGGTGACCAAGTTCAATGCCACCATCGACGACGTCGCGCGCATTCCCGACATGGTGCGCCAGGCCTTCCGCGTTGCCACCTCCGGCACGCCGGGACCCGTGCATCTGCAATTCCGCGGCAATGAAGGTCAGCTCGATCTCGACGAGGCCGAGATGGAGGGTGTGGTCGAGGATCTGTTCAAGCGCGTGCCACCGTTCCGTCCGCAGCCGGAAGCGGCGCATGTCACCGCCGCCCTCGATATCCTGCAGAAGGCCGAGCGTCCGGTAATCGTCGCCGGCGGCGGCGTGCGCGCATCCGGCGCCGGGCCTGAGCTCGTCGCGCTCGCCGAGGCGCTGCAGATCCCGGTTGCCACTTCGCTCAACGGCAAGGACTCGATCCCCGGCACGCATCCACTCTCCGTCGGCGTCGTCGGCTCCTATTCGCGCGAGAGCGCGAACCGTATCGTCGCGCAGGCCGATCTCGTCTGCTTCATTGGCACCGAGACCGGCGGCATGACCACGCATTTCTGGGCGGTGCCCAAGATCGGTATTCCCGCGGTGCAGATCGACATCGATGCCGAGGCGCTTGGCCGCAACTATCCGCTGCAGGCCGCGGTCAACGGCGACGCCAAGGTCACGCTCGCGGCGATGCTCAAGCAGGCCGACAAAGCCAGCGCTGCGCGGCGCAAGCCGTGGGTCGCACAGGCCGCGGCGATCCGCGGCGAGTGGTACGCCAAATATAAGCCGATGCTCGAGTCATCGGCGGCGCCGATCAATCCTGCGCGCATCTGCCACGAGCTCTCGCAGCATGTGCCCGACGACGCCATCGTCGTCGTCGACACCGGCCATGCCGGCATGTGGATGGGCGGCATGTACGATCTTCGCGCGCCGACGCAAAGCTACATGCGCAGCGCCGGACATCTCGGCTGGGCGTTTCCCGCCGGCCTCGGCGCCAAGGCGGCGTGCCCAAATCGTCCGGTGGTCACGTTCACGGGCGACGCCGGATTCTGGTACCACATTGGCGAAGTGGAGACCGCGGTGCGCTGGAAGCTCAACAGCGTCACGGTGGTCAACAACAATGGCGGCGGCAACCAATCGAAGCGCGGCTTCGACCGCGCCTATGGCGGCACGCAGACCGACAAGGGCCGCGAATTGTGGACCTACACCAAGATGAATTTCGCGCGGCTCGCCGAGGACATGGGCGCACTCGGCATCCGCGTCGAAGACCCCAACGGCCTTGCGCCGGCGCTGGCGCAGGCGCTGGCCGCCAATCGACCCGTGATCATCGACGTCGTCACCGACATCGACGCCTTGGCGCCGACCGCTGTGAGCGGATGAATCGCCGCCTGTTCCAGTTGATTCCGCAGCGCAGCGTTTATCACTGGCTTTGATGTAATTTTGGCCAAATTCGGACCAGCGGCGAGATCAATTGTCTCGTCGCGGCGGTCGAATTGTGGAAGGATGCAGGTCTGTAATTCGGGGTGATCACTATCGCTACTGAAACGCGAACCGCGCGCGGCGCTGCGATCGGGCTGTTGCAGCTGATGATGGTCGCATCATTGGTGCTGCCGGCAATTCTGTTCATCTTTGCCTCCTGGGTGAATTACCGCACGGTGCATCTCGCTGCCGACGAGCGCATCGAGCGCTCGCTCGATATTTTGCATGAGCACGCGCTCAAGGTGTTTCAGACCGTCGAGCGGGCGACCGCCGAGGTCGACGAAATCCTCCGCGACATGCCGGACGACGCGGTCCGCGCCAATGAAGCGGAGATCCATGCGCGTCTGCTGCGCATCGCGCAATCGCTGCCGCAGATCGCGGCGATCACCGTCATCGATCGCAACGGTCACCTGCTCGCGACCTCGGCGACGGCCTCGAGCCGCCACGAGCTCGACTTTTCCGACCGTGAGTTCTTTCAGGCGCATCGCAACGGCGCCACCGGCACGCTGGTCGGCCCGATCGTGCCGCCGCGCATGGGCGTGATCGCGGTCGACTTCTTCACCTTGTCCAGCCGCCGCTCCACCGCCGATGGGGCGTTCAACGGCGTGATCGTGGTGCCGGTGCGCTCGACCTATTTCGAGGATTTCTATAAGCGCATCTCCTCGGACAAGGGCGCCTATTTTGCCATGTTGGCCGCGGACGGCCGGTTCCTCACCCGTTATCCGATCCCGGCGGATCGCGCCGCCAAGCTCGACGACAACAGCGCCTTCCGCAAGGGCGTCATGGCCGGCGACCGCCGCTGGATCTTCACGGTGGATTCTCAGGTTGACGGCATCGATCGGCGCATCGGCGCGCGCAAGCTCACCGGCTTCCCGATCTATGTGCTCGCCGGCACCGAGCTCGCCTCGATCCGGGCCGAATGGCTCGGCACCATGAGCAGCCATCTCATCTTCGGGCTGCCGGCGACCGCGGTGATGTTCGCCGTGCTCGGGCTCGCTTTGCATCGGACCAAGCGGCTGCACGATGAGGCCGAGCGCCGCGAGGCGGCGGAGAGCGCGCTGCGGCAGTCGCAACGGCTCGAGGCCATCGGCCAGCTCACCGGTGGTGTGGCACACGACTTCAACAATCTGCTGATGATCGTCAGCGGCGCCGTGCAGCGGCTGCGCCGCGAGCTCCCCGACGAGAAATTCAAGCGCCTGCTCGACATGATCGCCACGGCGACGCAGCGCGGGGAAAACCTCACCCGCCAGCTGCTCAGCTATTCGCGCCGGCAGATGCTGACGCCGCAGGTCATCGACCTCACGCGGCGGTTGCCCGAGATCCGCGAAATGCTGATGCGCTCGCTGCGCGGCGACATCGCCATCAAGGTCGAGGTGCCGTCCGAGCCCTGCGCGGTGAAGGTCGATCCCGGCGAGCTCGAGCTCGCGCTGCTCAATCTCGCGGTCAATGCGCAAGACGCCATGCCCTCGGGCGGCACGCTGTCGCTGCGCATCAAGCCGGTGACGCTCAAGGGCGAGGCGGTGGCCGACGGCTTGCGTGGCGAGTTCGTTGCGCTGCGCGTCGCCGACACTGGCTGCGGGATTCCCGCCGACATCCTGCCGCGGGTGTTCGAGCCGTTCTTCACCACCAAGGAAATCGGCAAGGGCACCGGCCTCGGCCTGAGCCAGGTCTACGGCTTCGCCAAGCAGTCCGGCGGCACCGCGTCGGTGTCGAGTGCGGAAGGTCGCGGCAGCGTGATCATGCTTTATCTGCCGCGCAGTCAGGAAACGCCGCAACCGGTCGCCGTGGACGCGCCGGCGACCGCCACGGTGAGTAGCGGCGGCAATGTGCTGGTGGTCGAGGATAATCCCGAGGTCGCCGAGGTCGGCGGCGCCTATCTCAAGCAGCTCGGCTATCGCGTGCTCACCGTCGACAATGCGCGCACCGCGCTCGACCGCCTGCGGCAGAACACCGACATTGATCTCGTGTTCTCCGACATCCTGATGCCCGGCGGCATGAACGGGCTCGAGCTCGCCCGCGCCGTGCGCGCGCAATATCCCGGCATCGCCGTCCTGCTCACCACCGGGTACAGCGCCAGCGCGCAGGACGCGGTGCGCGCCGGCGTCATCGTGCTGCAGAAACCCTACGACATCGCGGCGCTCGAGCGCGCCATCCGCGAGGCGATGGCCGGCCGCGCGAAGACGGCGCAGGGCGAGATGGTGGGGTAGGGCGCTCGGTTACCAACAACCGAATGTGGAAAGCGTGTAATTCACGATTTAAACAACCCCAGATGGGTGACGCTCTCGACGGGTGAGCGTAACGTGCTCCTGTTTTGTTCAAGCAGGATCACATGGGCTTTTCCAATTTCTCCACTCTCGACGGCACAGCGACCGACCGACGACCGCTGATCACGCAGCGGGACGATGCAGCAGGCAACGATCATTGGCGTGATGAACCGCGCATCCCGAAGTATCACGACGGAGGTGGGCGATGGACGAAGGTTGCGGCGAATGATGAGCCGCCTCGTCAGTTGGAAAAACCGTCGGATGACCAGCCGGCGCAGACGCCGCCTGAAGGGCCTCGATTTCCGACTCCGTACATAGTGAGTTTGATCAAATTCTATGCGCTCCTCGTCAGGGTCTTTCGGGCACAGAACCGCGAACTTGATATCTTTGGAACGAAAGGTCCGCCGTCTCCGACAACTGTCGCTGTCACAAGAATGAATGGCCGGGATGTTTACGGCGTGAATTCCGGCTACGTCACCGATCCGGCCTATCGCGCCTACCCGGAGATGGACCGAAGATATCGTACCTATGGCGACGACGACCGATCCGCCGCCATGCAATATCTGGATATCTTGATCAGGAAATATCCGGAGGTGATGAACACCGACAACATCACGCAAAAGCCCAACGATGCTCTATTCCACGCTGAAGCAACCCTTCTTCTCAGGGCCGCAGCAGAAAATGGAGGCACGCTGGGCGGGAAGACCCTGGAAGTGTACGTTGATAGACCAATTTGCTGGAGCTGCAGGCGGATGCTTCCATATCTTGCCTACGAACTTGGCAATCCAACGGTCATCTTTACAGATTCCACGGGTACCCGGCGTCTCTATCGAGACAAGACGCTGAGAGTGGTGAACTAGTCATGCGAAGAGATGCTTACTTTGCGTCACGTGAGATTGAAGGGTGGCCGCGCCCGGCGGACATCGAGCACTATTTCCTTGCGCCCTCCGGAAAGCGTTGGTTCTTTGAGACCCGCAACGACTCCGCCGGCTTCAGTGCAGAGGGCGTTGACGGCAGTGGTGATCTTGAACCGAATGCAGGCCGAATTGACATCGATCTATCTTTGTGGGGTCACCCGCAGTACGGCGTGCTTCTGATTTGGTCGAAATGGGGCGGCGGTCATAAAGAAATGTATTCGTCGAAAGGGGATCTCTCCCGTTTGCGCGAACTGGTTCTCAGTACACATGGGACCCCGTTGCCGGTCGGATTGTTTGTGCCGTTCGAGGTAGCGTGGAAAGCGGTGAAAGAGTTCCTCGAAAATGACGGTGCGCTTCCCAAGAGCATCGAATGGATCGCCAACCGCGATTTACCGCCAAACACGTTTCCTGATCCCGTAGCACATCGCCAAGCGTGACGCGGAGCTCCGGGATGAGCGTGTTGCAGAAGCCCTACGACATCGCAGCGCTCGAGCGCGCCATCCGCGAGGCGATGGCCGGCCGCGCGAAGACGGCGCAGGGGGAGATGGTGGGGCAGGGAGCGGGGCTATGAAGAAGCGCGCCTATTTTGCCTCCGAGAATTATGATGGTTGGCCCGAACCCACCGAGATCGAAGACTATTTTCTCGCTCCTCCCGGCCAGGAATGGTTTTACGAAGGCGGAAACGATACGGCGGGTTTCAACGCGGATGGCGTTGACGGCACCGAACATCTCGAACTCGGCAAAGGCCGAATAAATATTTCGCTGGCATTATGGGGACATCCAAAGCACGGCGTGCAGTTGTTCTGGTCCAAGAAGGGCGGGGGGCGCAACGAATCGTATTCTTCACGAGGCGATTTGAATCGGCTTCGAGAACTGGTGCACACGATGCAGGGCACGCCTTTGCCCATCGGGTTGTTTGTGCCTTTCCCAGCAGCGTGGAAAGCGGTCAAGGAATTTCTCGAGACCGACGGCGCGCTCCCAAAGAGCATCCAGTGGATCGCCAGTCGCGAGCTTCCACCGGACACATTTCCCGATCCGGTTAGGCCGTCCTTGAAGGCATCCGTGCGCACGTCATGAACAGCTCCGCTTATTGAATCAGCGATGGGCTGCTTTGAAAATGCGCCACTGGTGGCTGCGCTGTCTCCCTTTCGGGGCGGGAGCGAGAGCAGAAGGATTTCCATCATGAAATACTTGTTGGTCACGGCCGCATGTGTGCTGGGCTTTGCTGCCGTTCCGGCAGCGGCGCAAAAGATGAATGCGGACGATGTGAAGTGGATCAATCAGTGCATCGAAGACAGCAAGGGCGAGCCCGGCGCGACACCGGCAATCGCCCGCAAATATTGCATCTGCATGAATGAGAAGATGGACGACAACGAGACACGATCCATCACCCAATGGGAAAAGACCCATCGGAAAGAGCGGGAAGCTTGCGACAAGGAAGCCGGCTGGAAATGACGGCCGGCTGAACTGCGAGGCCGCCTGACTGGCGGCCTCTTTCCGTTTCGGCGGGCTCGTCGGCAGCTTGGTTGTAAAACTTAAAATACGCTCTTGTCAGTTGCTCGATTTTGTGTTCCTGTTTTGTTCTATAGCGTTAGTACCGGGGGCAAAACATGGAAGCGTGGCGCGCGCGTGTGACGTTTCACGACGAAGCGGCCGTTCTGATGCGGACTGCCGCGGCGAACGGAGGAACGCTGTCGGGGATGGCTTTCGAGATCAATGCCAGTCGGCCGCCTTGTTACAATTGTCTGAGGCTGCTGCCCAATCTCGCCTATGACCTGGGCAACCCGACGCTGACACTTACCGATCCCACCGGCGCAAGACGCATCATCCGCGACAGGACCATCAAGCCGGCGGAGTAGGTCATGCGTCAATATGCGTATTTTGCCTCGCGCGACTTCGATGGTTGGCCATCGCTGCAGGAGATCGAGCCCTATTTTCGCGGCATCCCCGGACGCAGCTGGTTTGCGCCGAGACGGCGCTGGTTCAATGAAACCGGAAACGACACAGCGGGCTTCCTGATCGAAACCGCGCATCCAAAACAGGAAGACCGGATCACGGTCGAGCTGATGCTGTGGGGCAATTTGAAATATGGCGTGCTGTTGATTTGGTCGATGTCGGGAGGCGGTTACGCCGAGCACTACGCATCCAAGGGCGACCTGGAACGGCTAAAGGAGTTCGTGCGCACCGAGCACAGCGATCCGAATCCGATCGGACTGTACGTCCCGTTTGAGCGAGCGTGGGAAGCGGTGAAGGAGTTTCTGCAGGACCACGGCACGCGCCCGCAAAGCATTGACTGGATTGCGACCAGCGAGCTTCCCGACGATGTGTTCCCCGATCAGCACGATATTCCGAAAGATGCGCGCCTCGTCAGGTGAGTCTACAGCTAAGAGACGAGGGGCCTGATTGTTCTAAGCCATTTTCGCGACCTACGGCTGCTGCCGTACCACACCAATCTTCCGGGAGGTGCCGTTCTAATCAGTTCAATTTTTGCACCGGGGCGCCTCAACGCGGTACGAAACTTTGCAGCTTTGCGTGCGCCCCAAACACCCAGATACACGTGAGCATTATGTTCGTCGCGAAAGACGGCAGCGCCGCCGAATGCGGCGGACAAGCCAGCTGTGTCATTGAGCCCACCGCCGCCATACGTTCTCACGACTGCGTCGATGGAAGCCGCGCTGACGACAGTATCACCCGCGGGCGCAAACCGTGGATCGCGGAAAACATAGATCTGAATGTGATCAGCCACGATTACTTCCCGATCGGCGGCCCTACATATCTGAACTTCTGCGCGCGTTTCCCGGTGTCGACCTCGGTCGTGTAGACATTGCCTTTGCTGTCCACGGCGACGTTGTGCACCCAGTGGAATTCACCGGCATTGCGGCCGTTGCGGCCGAATGCGCTGAGCACCTCACCGGTATCGCGTAAGAGCACGCGCGCCTCGTTGTTGGCGCCGTCGACATTGATCAGGAAGGTCTGCTTGGCGTCGGGCCAGAAATCCAGATTCCACATCGAGCCCTGCTGCAGCGTGTTCTTCTCGATGAAGAACTCCTTCACGAAGGTGCCGTCCTTCTTGAATACCTGAATGCGGTCCTGCGTGCGGTCGCACACATAGACGAGCCCGTCCTTGGCGATCTTCACGCAATGCACCGGATTGCCGAACTGCTGCGCCGGCGCGGCGGCGGGATCGTAGGACGGCAACTTGTCGTCGGTCGCCGGTTTTCCGTAGGCGCCCCATTGCCGCTTGAACGCACCGGTGTCGGCGTCGAACACGATCACCCGATGGTTCTTGTAGCCGTCGGCGATATAAACCTCGTTGGTTGCGGGATCGACCTCGGCGTCGGCGGGACGGCCGAGGCGCGTGATGTCGCCACTGTCGGTGAGCGGGCCGCGCTTGCCGATCTGCAGCACGAATTTGCCGTCCTGCGTGAACTTGAGCACCTGGCCGTCGGTGTTGCCGTTGCCGCCCATCCACACGAAGCCTTTGTAGTCGATGAAGATGCCGTGCTCATTCTCGAACCAGTCATAGCCTTCGCCAGGTCCGCCCCAGGCCTTGAGCAAATTGCCCTCCTGGTCGAATTCCAGCACCGGTGGCGCCGGCTTGCAGCATTTGGTGCGCGGCGGGTTGAAGGTTGCTGCCTTCTCGTCGTCGGTGAGCGTGTTCGGTCGCTGGATCACCCAGACGTGGTCCTGCGCGTCGACCGCGACGCCCGCGGCCTGCCCCATGATCCAATTGTTGGGCAGCGGCTTCGGCCACGACGCGTCCACCTGGAATTTCGGTGCGTCAATGGCGGCCGCTGGCAGCGTCAGCAGCAGCCACAAGGGCGCGGCGAGCGCGGAGACGAGCTTCATGGCGATCCTCCCATGCCGGCTTTTCAGACCGGCTTGAGCACCATGGTCCGGTTTCCACCTGCGGAGCGCAAGGGGCAGGAGCGGCGTTGCCGGATTATCCCGACACCTTCCCGGCGCGCCGATCGGCGGCAATCGCTGCTGCGTCGCGCGCCTGCGCATCGCCATAGCCGCCACCACCCGGCGTGACGATGCGCAGCAGCGCGCCATTGCGCAGCGGGATCTCCGAGCCTGTGCCCGGCAGCTTCTTTTCGTCCGCCGTACCGGGATTGAGGATGAAAGCGCCGAGCGAACCCTTGCCGCCGCCATCGAGCCCCTGCGCCGCAAACTTCTGCCGCGATGAGCGCGTCGCCAGCACAATGCCGTCGCCGACGATGCGATAATCGCGGCAGACGCCAAGCCCGCCGCGCTCGCGGCCGACGCCGCCGGAACCGGCGACGAGCTCGTAGCGCTCGACGCGCAGCGGAAACTCCATCTCCATCGCCTCGATCGGCAGGTTCGAGGTGTTGGTCATGGTGACGTGCATGGCATCGTCGCCGTCGCGGGTCGGCAGCGCGCCTTGCCCGCCGGCGAAGTTTTCGTAATTGACGAAATAGCGACCGCGCTCCTTGTCCATGCCGGCGAGGATCGTGCCCTGGAACGTGCCGTTCGCCGCCATGGCGCGCACCGGCGCCGCTTGGCCGAGCGCGCGGAGCAGCACATCGGCGAGCACCACCGCGGTCGGATTGCGCGAGCCGACCGCGGCGGGCGGGCGCGGATTGACCACGCTGCCCTCCGGCGCATTGAGCTTGATGACGCGATAGACGCCATCATTGTTGGCGATGGTCGGATCGACCACGGCCTTGAGGCAGTAGATGACCGTCGCCATGGTGTGGGTGAACGGCACGTTCTTGCCGGAACCGATCTGTGGCGGACATCCCGAGAGATCGAACAGCACGCCGTTATCATCGATGGTCACCGACGCCGCGAGCTTGAACGGCGTATCGGAGAGCCCGTCGTCGTCGAACCAGTCTTCGGCCGTATAGGTGCCGGGTCGCAGCACCTCGGAAAGCCGTTTGCGCATGCGCTGCTCGGTGGCGTCGAGCACGCGCTCGATCGCGGCCTGCGTGGTCTGCGTTCCGTAGCGCGCGAAGATCTCCTCGACGCGGATGCGCCCGCGCTCCAGCGCCGCGAGCTGCGCCAGCAAGTCGCCATTGCTGAAATGCGGCGTGCGCGAATTGAGCAGAAACATCTCCCAGACGTCATCGCGGCGCACGCCGCCGTCGACGAGCCGCATCGGCGGCAGCCGCACGCCGTCCTGGAAGATGCTGGTGGAATCTCCGGACTCGCTGCCCGGCACGCGGCCGCCGACGTCGGAGTGGTGCGCCACCGCGAGCGCGAAGGCGACCGGCTTGCCCTCGATGAAGATCGGCGCCGCCGCGGTGCAGTCATTGAGATGGGTGACGCCGACGAGATACGGATCATTGGCGAAGAACACGTCCCCGGGCTTTAGCGTCGCGACGGGGAAGCGCTCGATGAGCGCGGGGATGAGCGTGAGCGTCGAGCCGAGCTGCGCCGGCGCGTGGGTTGCGACCGACAGCGTGCGGCCGGCCATGTCGCACAGCGCGGTCGAGCAGTCGGCGCGCTCCTTGATGTTCGGCGAGTAGGCGCTGCGAATGAGGCTCGCGCACATTTCCGCGGTGGCCGCTTCCAGCGCGCCGGCAATGATTTCGACGCGGGCGGATTTAACTGCCGTGCTCATGAGGCCGCCCGCTCCTTCGCCAACAGCAGATTGCCGCTGGCATGCGCTACCGCGGCAAAGCCGGCGGGCACGATGGTCGTGGTGTCCATCTGCTCGATCACTGCGGGTCCGGCAATGCGATCGCCAGGAGCAAGCGCCGTGCGATCGTAGACGTCGCAAGCAATGGAGCCCGCCGTCTCGTCGAACACCACGAGGCGGCGGCCCGCCGTCTTTGCGTTGCCCATCGCTATGGCCGCTGTTTCGCTGGAGCGGTTCGGCCGCGCCGTCGGCAGGATTGCGCGCAGCCGGAAGGTGACGAGTTCGAGCACGCTCTGCTCCCGCGTGAAGCCATAGACCTGGCGATGCGCGGCATGAAAGAGACTGCGAATCTGCTCGCGCAGGGCGTCGTCGTCGAGTTTCACCGAAACCGGAAGCTCGAAATTCTGTCCGACATAGCGCACATCAATGGCGTGGCGAAAAGTCAGGCCCTCGAGTCGCGCGCCGCTGCCGGAAAGCTCGCTGCGCGCGCGCCCTTCCATCATGCTGAACACCGCGCGTACGCTCGTCGCGAGCTCGGCGCCGGCGTCGGTCATCAGCCGGCTCAGGCTCAGGTCCATGGCGACGTCCTTGGTCAGCACCCCGAAGGCGCAGAGAATGCCGGGGCCCGCGGGAATAAGGATCCGGGAAATGCCGAGCTCCTCCGCGACTGCCGCCGCGTGCAGGGGTCCGGCGCCGCCATACGCGACGAGGGTGTAGTCGGCCGGGTCGAGGCCCTTGCTGGTCGAGACCACGCGCACGGCTTGCGCGATGTTGTTGCTGGACACGGCAAGGATCGCCGCCGCCGCCTCCTCAATGCCGATGCGCAATGGGCGTGCGATGAATTGCTCGATCGCGGCGGCCGCGCGCTTGGCATCGATCGGCAAGGTGCCGCCAAGCAGGAATTGCGGGTTGAGACGGCCGAGCACGACGTTGGCGTCGGTGACGGTCGGCTGCGTGCCGCCGCGGCCGTAGCAGGCCGGGCCCGGATCGGCACCCACGCTTTGCGGGCCGACATGGAGGAGGCCGCCTTCGTCGATACGCGCGATGCTCGAGCCGCCTGCCCCGATCGTGTTCACCGCGATCGAGGTCGAGCGCACCGGGAAGCCCTCGATGTCGCGCTGATGCGCGAGCTCCGGCGTGCCGCCATGCACCACGCAGACCTCGGTGGAGGTGCCGCCCATGTCGAAATTGATGGTGTCCTTGATGTCGGTCAGCGCGGAGACGAAGGCAGCGCCGCTCACCCCGCCGCTCGGCCCGGAGAATAGCGTGTCGACCGGCCGCCGGGCCGCGAGCAGCGCGCGCAGCGCGCCGCCGCTCGAGCTCATGATCAGCGGTTCGGCGGCGATCCCGAGCGCGCGCACCTCGGCGGAGAATTCCGCCAGGTAATCGCGCATGCCGGGGAGGAGATAAGCATTGAGCACCGTGGTGGTGAGTCGCTCGAATTCGCGGAACTCCGGAATGAGCGCTTCCGACGTGACGAGATGCACATCGGGCCAGACCTCACGGATCAGCGCCGCGGCGCGCTGCTCGTGCGCCGGATTGGCGTAGGAATGCAGGAAGCAGACGGCGAGGCTGACGATGCCCGCTTCACGCAAAGCTTTAGCCGCGCGAATAACGTCATCCTCGGCGAGCGGATTGAGCACCTTGCCGTCGTAGCTGACGCGCTCGCGCACACCGAGCCGGTGCTCGCGCGCGATCAGCGGCTTCGGCTTGGCGGTGAACGGGTCGAAGACCAGAGGCCGCTTCTGCCGCGCGATCTCGAGCAGATCACGGAAGCCCTCGGTGGTGATCAGCCCGGTCGGCGCACCCTTGCGCTCGAGCAGCATGTTGGTCGCCACCGTGGTGCCGAGCCCGACGAAATCGACGTCCGCCGGCGCCACCTTGGCGATCTTGAGCAGCTGCGCGATCCCATCGATCGGCGCCACATGCGGCGTCTTCGGCGTCGAGGGCAGCTTGTGGAACGTCGGCGCACCGCTCTCGTCGACGAGGACGAGATCGGTGAAGGTGCCGCCGACGTCGATACCGATCCGTGCACGCGCCATCCGCTCACGCCTCGTCGTCTTTGACCGGACGGTTGGTGCCGACGAGGATCGCGAAGGCCGTCACCACCAGCAGGAACACCACATAGCTCGTGGGACCGATGCGTCCATAATGGCTTTGCAGCGCCGTCATCGCCGCCGGGGTGCCGGCAGCGACAATGCCGGCCAACGTGTATGAGAGCGAGGATCCGGTGTAGCGCAGCCTTGTCGGAAACTGCTCGGTGATGAACGAGGCCTGTGTGCCCCAGAGCGACGCGTGGATGACGAGACCGATGACGACCGAGAGGATGATGATTCCCGGCGTTGCCGTGTCGAGCAGCCGGAAGAGGATGAAGCTCCAGACGATCGCGAGGGCGATGCCGGTGAGATAGACGGGGCGCCGGCCGAAGCGATCTGACAGCGAACCGAACAGAGGAATGGTGACGAGGTTCGCCGCCGATCCGATGCTTACGGCGGACAGCGCCAGCGAGCGATCCACCTTCACCACCTGCGTCATATAGGTGAGGACGAAAACGAACATCAGCGCGCCCACGGCATCAGGGCCGAACTTGATGCTGCAGCCCATGAGCACGCGCCGCCAATGGTTGCCCAGCACTTCCGTGATCGGAGCCCGCGCTATTTCCTTCTTCTCCTGCAGCGCGGTGAATTGCGGCGTTTCCCCGACACGCCGGCGCAGCCAGACGCCATAGCCGATGAGCACGATGCTGATCAGGAAGGGAATGCGCCAGGCCCAGCCGAGGAATGCTTCGTTGCTGGTCAGGGCGGTGGTGATGCCAAGCGTCGCGGTAGCGAGCAGTGTTCCACCGGGCGTTCCGCATTGCGTCCACGAGGCATTGAGTCCGCGGCGCTTGACCGAGCCGTGCTCGACCGAGAGCAGCACGGCGCCGGCCCACTCGCCGCCGAGCATGATGCCCTGCACGAAGCGCAGCAGCGCGAGCAGGATCGGCGCAGCGACGCCGATTTGTGCATAGGAGGGAAGCAGCCCGATCAGCGCCGTCGACGCGCCCATGATGCAGACCGTTGCGATCAGCATCGGCCGCCGCCCGATCATGTCGCCGAGCCGGCCGCAGATGATGCCGCCGACCGGCCGCGCCACCATGCCCACGCCGTAGGTGAGGAAGGCGAGCACGGTGCCCATCATGGGATCGAACGATGGGAAGAAGATCTTGTTGAAGACCAGACCCGCCATCGCGTTGTAGAGGGCGAAGTCGTACCACTCGAGGATCGTGCCGATCGCGCTTGCTGCCGCGACGCGGGCCATCGGTGTCTTTTCCATCAGCGTCCCCCTTTGCGTTGCGGCGCCGGCTCGCCAGTCAACCCATCCTTGAACGCTTTCCCGCCGGTGAGATCGATGTTGAGCTCGTAAGCATCGGCGCGCACGCGCAGCGACGAGCGCACCAGTGCTTCATCGGATGCCGAGTAATGCGTCTGCACCAGCTCAAGCAGCGGCGCCGACGGCCGCAGGTCGAGCAGCCGTCCGATCGCATGTCCGGCGACGTCGGCGCGGATCGTCGCCGCGGCGCGCGCCACCGGCGTGTTCAGGAATTTGTCGAAGATCGTATAGGTGTCGTGCCGCTCGGCGACTTCCCAGGGGATCGCCTTGGCCATCGGATGCAGATAGATGTCGGCAATCGCCAGCGGCCGTTCGTTGACGCGATAGCGGCGCAGCAGGCGCATGACGTCGCCCTCGGCAAAGGCGGACGCGAATTCGGCTGGCGGCTTCGCCGGGCGGAATTCCAGAAGCTCCATCTGCGGCACCATGCCGTGCTCGACGAGCCCGCCGCGGAAGCTGCGCAGCTCGGCGAGATCCTGGCTCACACGGGGTGCGGCGACGAAGGTGCCTTTGGCGCGGCGGCGGATCAGGAGGCCGCGCCGCTCCAGCGCGCCGATCGCCTGGCGCACGGTGTCGCGGCTGATCCCGTAGTCTTTGGCGAGGTCGAGTTCCGTCGGCAAACGTCCGCCTGCCGCGATCTGCCCGTCATGGATCTGGCCGGCAATGATCCGCGCCAGCTGCTCGTACATCGGCAGCGGGACATCGCGATCGATCAGGTCGCCCAGTCCAGGCATAACCTGATGATACCCAACAATACCAGACAATCAAGGGAGAGCTGGGTCGCCCAATTTGGGTCGCTAACCCGCTCGTCCCTGCGCCCGGATCGTGACCAGCGCGGCGAGGCTGAGCACGCCCACGGCAGAGAGGTAATAGCTCGGCGCGAGCGCGCCGATGGCCGCGAAAGTCCCGAGCCAGGCCATGATCGCCGGGCCCATGCCGCCGAACACCGCAACGCCGATATTGTAGGAGAGCCCGAGCCCGGTCGCGCGTGTACGGGCAGGAAACAATTCCGACATCAGCGCCGCCAGCGGCCCGTAATAGAGCGCCTTGAGCAGCGCGAGCCACAGCACCACGGCGACGATCACCGTCGGCGTCGGATTGCTGGTGAGGATGTGAAACGACGGATAGATGGAAAGGAACAGCACCGCTCCGGCGATCAGCATGTGCGTCGTGCGGCCGATGCGATCGGAGATGATCCCGGCGATCGGGGTGAACACGGTGAGCAGAACGCCGGCGCCGAGACTCGCGGTGAAACCGATCGATGCCGGCAGCTTCAGCGTCTTCACCACATAAGTCGGCATATAGATGATGAGATAGTTCACCGCGGTGGAGAAGGCCAAGGCGCCGATCGCGAGGATGGTCGCGAACTTCTGCTGCAGCAGCACCTCCTTGACCGGCGCATCCTCTTTCGCCGCGGGAATGGCGACGTCGTGCAGATGGCTGCGGATCACCAGGCCCGCCGGCCCGATCAGCGCACCGAAGAAAAATGGGATGCGCCAGCCCCAGGCCTGCAGGTCGGCAGGCGTGAGCAGCGACGACAGCGCGAAGCCGATGAGCGCGGCGGTGAGCGTCGCAAAACCCTGACTGGAGAATTGCCAGCTGGCGATGAAGCCGCGCTGCCCTGGCGCGCGCTCGACCAGGAAGGCGGTGGACGAGCCGAACTCGCCGCCCGCCGAGAAGCCCTGAAGAAGTCGCGCCAGCAGCACGGCGATCGGCGCGACGAGGCCGATCGTTTCGTAGGTCGGCATCACGGCGATCGACAGCGTTCCGATGGTCATCAGCACGATCGAGACCATCAGCGAGGCCTTGCGGCCATAGCGGTCGGCATAGGTGCCGAGCGCGAGCCCGCCGATCGGGCGAACGAAGTAAGCCAAACCGAATGTCGCGAGCGTCACCAGCAGGGAGACCGTCGGATCGGTGTTGGGGAAGAACGCTTTCGACAGGTACACCGCGAAGAAGGCGTAGACGACGATGTCGTACCACTCGAGCATGTTGCCGAGCGAGATGGCGACGATCAGCGTGCGCACGCTGCTCTGCGGTGCGGCCGTGACGTTGTCCGATGTACTTGCTACCTGGCTCACGCACGCCCTCCGCTCATCGCACTCGCGCTCCGCTTGCTCGGCGTCGTCCCCCGGCTTGACCGGGGGACCCAGTATTCAAAAGGGCCCGCTGCGGAGTACTGGATGCCCCGCTTTCGCGGGGCATGACGCCCGAGGATGGCGCAACGCCCAAGCTGATCCTACGTGAGCCGCTTCGCCTCGCCCAGGTCCCAGAACAAGCCGGCCATGAGGCACAAGGCCTCTTCGGTCATCGGCAGCAGGATGTGCTCGTTGGGCGCGTGCTGGCTGCAGCCCGGATAGGAGTGCGGCACCCAGATGGTCGGCAGCTTGAGCACCTCGGCGAATACGTCGTTGGGCAGTGAGCCGCCGAAATTCGGCAACAGCGCCGGCTTTTTCCCCGTGGTACGCTCGATCGATTGTGCCGCCCAGGCGACCCACGGATTATCGATGTCGGTGCGCGAGGCGATGAAGCGCTGCGCCACCTCCACCTGCACCATCGCAAGCCCATGCGCCTTGAGATGTGCGCGGATCGCCTCCGCCAGTCCCTCGATCTTGGTGCCCACGACGAAGCGCAGTTGCAGCACCGCCTCCGCATGGCCGGGAATGGCGTTCGCCGGGTCCTTGGTGTTGCCGGCATTGAGCGCCAGCACTTCAAGCGTGTTCCAGGCATAAAGCCGCTCAGCCGGGGTGAACCCGTCCTCACCCCAGTTCTCGGAGAGCTGCGGCTCGTCGGGGCCAGGCTCGACTTTGACGTCGGCGAGCGCGGCGCGGACTGCGTTGCTGATCGGCGGCGGCTTGAGCGCATCGAGCAGCATGTGTCCCTGCGCATCGACCAGCGCGGCGATCGCATTGCTCAGGATCGTCGCGGCGTTGGAGAGGACGCCGCCCCAGTTGCCGGAGTGATGTGCGCCATCGCGCAGGTTCATGGTCAAATGGATGCGGTGTCCGCCGCGGCAGCCGAGAAAGATCGTCGGCCGCTGCGCCGAGAGCCGCGGGCCGTCCGAGGCGAGAAACAGATCGGCCTTGAGCGCATCGCGATGCGCGGCGCAGATGCTGCGCAGATCCGGCGAGCCGGTTTCCTCGCCCATCTCGACGATGAACTTGGCATTGAAGCCGAGCTTGCCGCCGCGCGCATCGCGCACGCTGCGCAAGGCGGACAAGAGAATGCTGTGCTGGCCCTTGTTATCGGCAATGCCGCGGCCATAGACGCGCTCGCCCTCCGTCGTCGTGCGCCACGGTTCGAGCCCGTCGCGCCATTGGCCTTCCATGCCCGGCACCACATCGCCATGACCGTACATCAGCACCGTGGGCCGCGTGGAATCCTCCTCGCGCCGCGCGATCAGGGCAGGGCCCTTTTGCGACGGCGCGTCGATAAGCTCGGTCGTGAAGCCGAGCTCGGCGAACGTCGGCTGCAGCTCCTGCGTCAGATAATCGGTGAGGATGTCGCGCCGCGTCGAGTTCTGGCTCACCGTGCGATACGCGACACGGCGGGACAGCTCGGTGAGGAACGCGCCGGAGCGAAAATGCTCGCGCACCAGATCGATCGCTTCGGCTCGGCTCATTGCAACGCTCCACCACCTGTCGGGACACCCTTTGCATCATACGAGGTATTTTGTCGCGAGGGGATGCGCATGCCGCGCCCCGGGTGTAAGGACGCTTCCGCGATCATCAGGAGGCAGTTCCAGTGAAAGTTTTTCTGCGCATCGCTGTCGTCATTGCATCATTCATCGCAGCGGCGCAGGCCGCCGATTATCCCTCGCGCCCCATCGTCATGGTGGTGCCGCTGAGTGTCGGCGGCTCGACGGACGTGATCGGGCGGCTCATCGCCGAGGGCATGCGCAAGACGTTGAAGCAGCCGATCGTGGTGGAGAACACCTCGGGTGCGGGCGGCACCATCGGCGTCGCGCGTGTCGTCCACGCGCCGCCCGACGGTTACACCATGCTCATCGGCCAGTGGGGCACCAATGTCGCGACTGGCGCCATTTACAATCTCAATTTCGACCTGCTGAAAGACCTCGAGCCGATCGGGCTGATCGCCACGCAGCCGTTCCTCATCGTCGGCAAGAAGTCGCTTCCGGCGAATAATCTGCGCGAGCTGATCGACTGGATCAAAGCCAATCCGCAGACCGCGACCGAGGGAAATTCCGGCGTCGGCTCGCCGAGCCATGTCGCCGGCGTCCTGTTCCAGAAGGCGATCGGCTCGCCGATCCAGATGATCCCCTATCGCGGCGCTGGCGAGTCGACGCAGGCGATCGTCTCCGGCCAGATTGACGTGCTGCTTAACACGCCGGCGGTCTCCATGGAGCAGCTCAAGGCCGGGCAGGTGAAGGTCTATGCCGTCACCGCCAAGCGGCGCATCCCCACCGCACCGGACATTCCGACCACCGACGAGGCGGGGCTGCCGGGCTACTATTTCAGCTTCTGGCACGCGCTCTGGGTGCCTAAGGGCACGCCGGGCGAGGCGAAGCTGGCGCTCAACACCGCGCTGCGCAATGCGCTTGCCGATCCGCAGGTGCGCGAACGGCTGACCCAGCTCTCGCAGGATATCTTCCCGCCGGAGGAGCAGTCGCCCGAAGCGCTGGCCACGTTCCAGCGGCAGGAGATCGAGAAGTGGTGGCCGATCGTCCGCGCCGCGGGCATCAAGCCGCAATAGATCGCTGCCATCCCGCATGACGACGCTCGACATCGATGCGATTACGCTGCACCGGCAGGGCGCCGGCCCGCCGCTGGTTTTGCTGCATTGCCTCGGTGTCGACCGGCATTTCTGGGATTTCGCCGACGCGCTGGCGTCCCAGTTCACGCTGCTCTCCTACGATCTACCGGGGCACGGCCAATCGCCTGTTCCCGATCGCCCCTACGGCATCGAGGACCTTGCGGCGCAACTCGCGGCACTACTGACCAGCCACGGCATCGCGCGCGCGCATGTGGTGGGCATCTCGCTTGGCGGCTTGATCGCGCAGCAGCTGGCCGCCGCGCGGCCGGAGCTGGTCGATCGGCTGATCCTCGTCGACACCACGCCGCGCTACACGGACGAGCTGCGTGCCATGTGGGCTGAGCGCGCGGCGACGGCGCGCGCGGCGGGCGTCAAGGCGATGGTCGAGGGCTTGCTCAAAATCTGGTTCACACCGCAATCGATTGCCGCCGACACCGATGGCGTCCGCTATGTGCGCACGACGCTGGCGCAATCCTCCGGCGAGGGTTATGCGCTCGCCTGCGAGGCGCTCGCCGCCGCCGATTTGCGCGCGGGGGCGTCGAGGATCGCGGCACGAACTCTGGTCGTCTGCGGCGACGACGACATTCCGAGCTTCCTCGATGCCGCGCGCTGGCTCGCCGGCAACATCAAGAACGCGAAGCTCGCCTGGATCGCCAAGGCGCGGCATGCCTCGGTGATCGAGCGCCCGGCCGAGGCCTTGGCGCTGATGCGGGGTTTTCTCCAGGATTAGAGCGACTCCTGAGCGCTGCTGCGCCCTCAGGCGTCATCGCCCGCGAAGGCGGGCAATCCAGTAATCGCCGCCTTCAGTGTGTACTGGATGCCCCGCGTGCGCGGGGCATGACAAATCACCGATGCAAATGCTTGCCGAAAAACTCCAGCGACAAGGCCAACGCGCGATCCGCCTCCGGCTTGCTGTAGGTCTTGCCGCCATGCCGGGCGAAGGCGTGGTCAGCACCCGGGTATTTGTGGATGGTCACCTGCGGATTGGGTGACAGGCGCCGCTCCAGCAGCTCGTTGACCTCGGCCTGCACCCAGCGATCCTTCATCGCCATGTGCAGCACGAAAGGCCGGTGCAGGTTCGGCGCCTCGCGGATGTTGTGCTCGATATAGGTGCCGTAATAGGCGACCGCGCAATCGATCTCGGTGCGGCAGCACATCAGGTAGCAGAACTTGCCGCCGAGGCAGTAGCCGACCGCGCCGACCTTGCCGTTGCATTGCGGCAGCGCCTGCAGATAGCCGCGCGTGTCCTCCATGTCGCGGACCGCAAGGTCGTAGTCGAAATCGTAATAGAGATCGAACGCCTTCTTCACGTCCTCGGGATTCTTGTCGGAAAGCTCGACGCCCGGCTCCTGCCGCCAGAACAGGTCGGGCACCAGGCAGACGAAGCCGGCCTCGGCGAACTCATGCGCGTGGTGGCGCATGGTGTCGTTGACGCCCCAGATCTCCATGATGGCGATGATCGCGCCGGCCGGCGTCTTGTCGGGAATGGCGAGATATGCGCCCATTTCGCCGTCGCGCAGCTTCACCCGGATGTTTTGCGTTTGCATGGACGTTTGCCTCAAAGCTTGAGGAGCGCGCGGGCGTTGCCGCTGAACACGGCGGATTTTTCCTCTGCGCTGATGTCGAGCGCGTTGACGGCGGCGATCGTCTTGGTGATCAGGCCGCGGCCGTGCTCGGCGTCGAACGGCGCGTCAGTCGCGAACATGCAGCGCGGCGTGCCGAAATAGGCGTGGCCGCACGCGGTCGCGGCGGTGTCGCCATTGAGGGCGGTGTCGGCATAGAGCATCTTGAAGTAGTCGCTGGGCGCCTTCTTCAACACCGCCGCTTCCGGATTGCGCGTGGGCTCGCCGAAGAAGATCTGCTTGAACCCGAGCGCGATCCGTCCGGCGAAGTAGGGGATCATGCCGCCCATGTGATGGGTGATGATCTTGAGCCGCGGCAACTCATCGAACAGCCCGGAATAAATGAGCCGCGTCATGCAGGCGGTGGTTTCATAGGGCCAGCCGAAGGTGAACCAGATCTCGTTCTCCGAGGCCGTCTCGCCGGCGTAGTCGGAAAATTGCGGTCCGCGCATCGGGTGCACCCAGACCGGAAAGTCGTGCTCGATCATGCGCGCGAAGATCGGCCGGAATTCCGGCGCGGAGAGCGGCTTGCCGGCCACATTGGTGAACACCTGGATGCCTTTGGCGCCGAGCGTGGTAATGGCGCGATCGATCTCGAGAAGCGAGGCCTCGACATCATTCATCGGCAGCGAGGCGATGAATGTCGGGAAGCGCTGCGGATGCCGGCGACAAATCTCCGCCAGGCCGTCATTGGCCATGCGCGCGAGGTCGGCGGTGCGCGCCGGCGCGGGAATGAGCTCGAGCGGCGGATTGGCGAGCGACAGCACCTGGGCGAAGTCGCCGAATGCCTCGAGCAATTTCAGGCGTGCGTCGAGGTCCCACAGCGTTTTCAGCCGCGGGAAGGCGGTAGCCGCGGGCATCTGCGGCACGAGTTTCTGCAGCCGGTCGAAGTAAGGCGCCGGCATGAAATGATTGAAGATGTCGATGATCACGCGAATGCCCCGAACTGGCGCGGACGTTACGCGCGATGGTGACGCCGTTGCAAGCCATCAAGCCTCCCGCCGCTTGTCAGCGATTTGCGTTCACGATTTACTGAGTGCGGCGCCCGCCAAATGCGTCTCAAAACAATGAGGCGGGGCCGGGGGGAAACGCATGTCAGCCAGTGACAGCAAGTCCGCGGAATTGCTCGGCCGTCTCGAACGCCTGCCGTTCTCGCGCTGGCATCGCAACCTGTTCGCGCTCTGCTTCGTCGGCGTGATGTTCGACGCCTGCGACTTCGCGCTATTCGGCATGGCCTTGCCGCCGGTGGCGCGCGAATTCGGCTTGAACCAGGCGCAGGCCGGTCTGCTCGCCACCGTCGGTCTCGTTGGCGCCTTCCTCGGCGCGCTGTTCTGGGGGACGATCTCCGACTACATCGGACGGCGCACCTCCTTCGCCACCACGGTTGGCATCTTCTCGGTGTTCACCGGGCTCGTCGCCGTGTCGTGGAACGTACTCTCGCTCTCGATCTTCCGCTTCATCTCCAATTTCGGCCTCGGCGGTGAAGTGCCGGTGGCGCTGACGCTGACCACGGAATACAGCCCGAGCCGTATTCGCGGACGCATGACCGGCTCGATGATGGCGGCGTTCCCGATGGGTCTCGCGCTCGCCGCGGCGATCGCCTATTTCATCATCCCGACCTATGGCTGGCGCACGGTGTTCGTCATCGGCGTCATTCCCGCGGTGCTGCTGTTCTTCGTGCGCCTGGTGATGCCGGAATCGGTGCGTTACCTGGTGAGCCGCGGCCGGGTGGCAGAGGCGGAGCAGACGGTCGCCGACATCGAGAAGAAGGCGGCGGAAGGCAAGCCGCTACCGCCGCCCGCGCCGGTGACGGCCGGCATCGAAGAGCGTGGCGTCACGGTCTTCGAACTGCTCACACCCGAGCGGCGCCGGCGCACCATCCTGCTGTGGATCGTGTCGTTCTGCTTCCTGTGGTCCTCGAACGGCATCATCTTCATGTTGCCGCAGATCCTGGTGCAGCGCGGCTTCCAGCTGCGCGAGATCTTCGGCTTTCTGTTCGTGCAGGCGGTCGCCGCTTTCGTCGGCTACACGGCTTGCGGCTTCCTCATTGATGCCTACGGCCGCCGCCTGGTGCTATTTCTCTATTATTTCGTCGGCGCGTTCTTCCATCTCTGGTTCGCGCAGGCGACCGGCATCTGGATCTATTTCGCCATCGCCGCGGTCGGCTGGGTCAATCCCGGCGTCTACGGCTCGAACGGTATCTATGTCAGCGAGCTTTATCCGACGCATCTGCGCGCCACGGCGGTCGGCTGGTTCTTCGGCATCGGTCGCGTCGGCTCGTTCCTGGCGCCGACGGTGGTCGGCTTCATGCTGCAATACGGCTTCGGCGCCTACGTGCTGCACACCTTCGCGCTGACCTTCCTCATTGCATCCATCGCGCTATGGGCGGTCGGGATCGAAACCAAGGGTCGTGTGCTGGAGCAGATCACGGCTGAACAGCCGGCGTAAAAATCGCGCAGCTTCAGGTCCGGCTCCGCGGCGCGTGGTCCCAGGCCGGTCGGCGGGTCGCCGCGCGCCGCCGTTTTATACCTCTGATATTGCACATGGATTTCGCGCGCGCCCACGCCCATCGCGCGCCCGCCTAAAATCGCGGCAGCGTGGGACCGACTGTTCCCGGACGTAAATACTTGCCAGCCGCTCCGCGGTCCTGATACGTCCAATTGGGGGGAACGCGTACAAGAGGGGACGAGGGGTGGGGTTTTTGCTGGCCGTCAGCACGGCCATCGACAAGCTCAATGAGAGGATCGGTTACGTCTGCAATCTGCTGGTGCTGATCGCCTGTCTGGTGAGCGCCGGCAATGCGATGATCCGTTATGCCTTCTCGATGAGCTCCAACTCCTGGTTGGAGCTGCAGTGGTACTGCTTCGCCGTGCTGGTGATGTTCGGCGCGGCGTATACCTTCAAGCGCAATGAGCATGTGCGCGTCGAGATCTTCTACCTGCTGCTTTCCGAGCGGGCGCAGTTGTGGCTCGACCTCATCGGCACGCTGTTCGTGCTGATCCCGGTCTGCCTGATGCTCTCCTATCTGTCCTGGCCGTTCTTCCACGAGTCGTATCTGACCAGCGAAGTGTCCGGTAACACCGGCGGCCTCATCCGCTGGCCGATCAAGTTCGTGCTGCCCGCGGGCTTCGTCATGCTCGCGATCCAGGGCGTCTCCGAAGTCATCAAGCGCATCGCCGCGCTGGAGGGCCTGACACGCATCGACGCGAAGTACGAGAGACCGCAGCAATGATCCCGTTGGAGTGGATGCCGCCGTTGATGTTTGGCGGTCTCGTGATCCTGATGCTGATCGGTTATCCGGTCGCCTTCACGCTGGCGGCGCTCGGCTTCAGCTTCGGCGCTATCGCCATCCACGAGGGCTTCTTCGAGTTCAGCTTCCTGCAGGCCATTCCCGGCCGCATCTTCGGCAACGTGCTGTCGAACGAACTGCTGCTGGCGATCCCGTTCTTCACCTTCATGGGAGCGATCCTCGAACGCTGCGGGCTGGCCGAGGACATGCTCGATTCCATGGGCCAGTTGTTCGGCCCGATCCGCGGCGGCCTCGGCTACTCCGTCATCCTCGTCGGCTTCATCCTCGGCGCCATCACCGGCACGGTGGCGGCGCAGGTGATCGCCATGGCGCTCATCTCCATGCCGGTGATGATGCGCTACGGCTACAACATGCGCTACACCACGGGCGTGCTCGCCGCCTCGGGCACGATCACGCAACTGGTGCCGCCGTCGCTCGTGCTCATCGTCCTTGCCGACCAGCTCGGCAAGTCGGTCGGCGACATGTATCTCGGCGCCTGGGGCCCGTCGATCTTCCAGATCTTCCTGTTCGTCGCCTATACCTTCGTGCTCGGCATCTTCCGGCCGAACGACGTGCCGCCGGTGCCGAAGGAGGCGCGCACGCTCACCGGCTGGGCGTTATGGAGGAAGTGCCTGCTCGGCATCATTCCCTCCGCCGTGCTCATCTTCGTCGTGCTCGGCACCATGATGCTCGGCCTGGCGACGCCCACGGAGGCCGGCGCCATGGGCGCGGTCGGCGCCATCGTGCTCGCCACCATGCACGATCCGAAATTCAGCAGGACCGGCCACAAGGTGCTGATCGTCGGCATGATCGCCTGCGGCATCGGCACCATGGTCGGCATCTTCTTTTCCGAGAACCTCGTCTTCAAGATCGCCTTCGCCATCACCTATATCGCGGTGGTGTGGATCTGCGTCGAAGCATTCCGTATCCGCTCGCTGTTCGATCTGATCAAGCAGGGCTACGAGACCACGATGCGCATCACCACCATGGTGGTGTTCATCCTCATCGGCTCGACCTGCTTCTCGGTCGTGTTCATGGGCTGCTCCGGCGGCGTCTGGCTCGAGCACATGCTCACCTCGCTGCCCGGCGGTCCCTGGGGCTTCCTGGTCTTCATCAACCTGTTCATCTTCTTCCTCGCCTTCTTCCTCGACTTCTTCGAGATCGCCTTCATCATCATCCCGATGATCGCGCCCACCGCGCAGCACGTGCTCGCGCCGATCGTCGGCCCTGACGCGGCGCTGATCTGGTTTGGCGTGATGCTGTGCGTGAACATGCAGACCTCGTTCATGCACCCACCGTTCGGGTTCGCGCTGTTCTATTTGCGCGGCGTCGCCCCGAAGGAGGTCAAGAGCTCGGACATCTACTGGGGCGCCC